>NZ_JMLS01000012.1 GCF_000686845.1 Paenibacillus sp. UNC451MF
ATAGCTTCGCTTGTTATTCGAGATCATAGTCTCAACCAGCCTCAAACATGTTTCTACAAGTAGGGGGTGAACAGTTTAGCTTACGAGATCACGGTCCCACGGGCAGTTACGTTCGACCCCGGCTACCGTTTACTAAACCTCTTAAATGCAAAGAGGTCAACCAGTAAAAACTGGCTTATTTCATAATACGAACTGGCAGTTGAGCGCAAAGCGCAATGATTCTCTTAAATGTGTTACAATACCTCAAATAATGTAAATTAATGTAATAAGTGGGGGGTATAAGAAATGGATATTTCAATAAAACTTTACGAAAGACCAACTAGATTTGGTAACCCTATTGTGGAAAAGATCAATCAAATAATAAGTTCGTTGACAGGTGTTTGGTTTACTGAGGACACATATAAAGATTTAATGTTTCAAGATTTACTCTGTGCTGAGAGTGATGGAAGTTACATCCTTTATAGTCTTTACAAGTGTAGAGGGCTCAATTTCTATATCATTAATGGGCACTGATCCGATGCTTCATCGTAAGGGATTCGGTTCCGAATTATTGTTTCATTTGTTTGATCACGCAAAGAAGATGGGATTTAATAAAATCGTTGCATTAACGGTACCGCCAAGCACGAAGCCAGCGTACCAGCAAACTGTTGATTTCTATATAAAACATGGTTTTATTATTGAAAAGGAATACACCGAGCTATGGCAAAGTGGAACAATTCAGCTAATGAAGTTACTGAGCTAACGGGTACAATAGCGCAATAATCAGGGAGTAGACCGCCGTTGCATCTGCTTCCTTTTTCGTCGAAGTAACGGGAGGATAACAACAATCACATATAGAGTAAACGGTAGATTTTTTTGCAGGTTGCCCGTGCTAGATAACTCTAAATATAGAGGAGATATATAATGCTGATACATAAGGGAGCTGTTCCGCTAAAAACAAAACGACTGGTTTTACGTCAGTTTACATTGCACGACAAATACACGGTATACCATAACATGACAAGTGATGCTCATATGACAAAATATTTGTCGTGGGATACTCACGAATCGCTGGATACAACGATTGAAATGCTTACCAGATGGATAACAGGATACGAGAATCCTGAATTTTACCGCTGGGCGATTGAGTATGAAAATGAGGTAGTAGGTTCAATTCATTTGCTTGACATATCAAATAAGTCAAGCCGATGCGATTTGGGTTATTATATCGGTTCGAAATGGTGGAATATGGGTATTGTTACGGAAGCGGCTGATGAAGTTATAAGATTTGCCTTTGAAGAACTCGGCATGCATAAAATTGTTGCATGGCACCATTCGGATAATGCTGCATCTGGACATGTTATGAAAAAGCTTGGATTGATTTTAGAAGGGACACTAAGAAAGGATACACGATTGAAGAACGGTACATATAGCGATGTAAAAACCTACGGATTATTACTGGAAGATTGGAATACGGAGCGTAGTAACAGATTATACAATGATAAATTATAACAGAGCTTCATCACCTTAAGATAGGTCAAAAAGGTTTAGTTGTTTACAGAGGAACATTGATTATCGATTTAATAATTGATAATGATAAAAAAGATAAATGGTCTATAATGGATTAGCCTAAATGCTTCCATCCTCGTTAAGTGACATGACTAATCAAACAGGAAATAAAAGAGAAGTTCTATCAGATACATTATGGTGAACAGTACCACAAGTCATTGAAGTAACGTGCAAGATAGTTTAGTAAGATTATCGAATAATTGTATACTCGAAATTAAAGAAAAAAAGGGGATCGGCTCATGCAAGGGTACAACGTTCTAATGATATACAGTAAAGATATGGATCAGCTGCTAATGTGCAAACGATTAAAGAACCCCTATAAAGGTTTAAGTAATCTGGTTGGCGGCAAAATCGAGAGTGGAGAAACGGGGATTGAAGCTGCTTACAGAGAACTATTTGAAGAAACCAGCATTTCAAAAGAGGATGTTACTTTGCATCATGTAATGGATTTCAAATATTATTTGCATGATTGTTATGTGGAAGTTTATGTCGGTAAATTGAAGCTTGATGTCATGGTCTCTGGGGATGAAAATGAACTTTATTGGTCTGATTTGAATCAAGATTTTTTCGACATGACCCTATTTGCAGGTGAAGGAAATATAGGACATATGATTGAACAGGTGAAGATGAGCAAAAGTTTATTTCTAACTGATTGAACTCTTTCCGCTCAACTAACGGAGAACGTTAGTTAAAACAAATCAAAGAGCAGGTCACTGAGTTTTACACTATATCAAGAAGCCATATCAAATGTACTTCACAAAGGAGTAGATCATGGAAGAAGTTACAACAAAAATATATATGGTACGACATGCTGAATCAAAATATGTGCCGGGGGTAGAAAGGACTCGGGGGTTAACGGATAAAGGTATTTTGGACTCAAAAATAGTTGCTGACATTCTACAGGATGAGATCGACGTTGTGGTATCTAGTCCATATCAAAGAGCGATACAAACGGTAGATGAGCTAGCAAATAGATTGAACTTAAGATTGAATTATATGAAGATCTCAGAGAGCGCAGAATGGCGGAAGAAGGATATTTTGATAAAGAGGGAAGAAATATAATAAAATCAACTGAAGAATTATACATAAGCCCTGATCTGGCCTTCCAAGGAGGGGAGTCAAATAATACAGCACAGTCCAGGGGAGTCAAAGCATTGAATGAAGTTATCAATAAATATATGGGGAAACGGATCGCTGTAGGTACCCATGGGAACATAATGACGATTATGATGAGCTATTTTGATCCTAAGTACGATTTTACGTTTTGGAAAAGTACTTCTATGCCAGATATATATAGGATTGAATTTAAAGAAAATTCTTTAATTAATGTTGAGAGACTGTGGCCTGGAATGTGATGAAATTCCAAGTTCTTTCAGCTAGCGGGCCAAGATAGTTGAAAAGTAGCAGCGGTGGTGTAGGACATGATTCCATTGGATTCGATGCGATCTGGAAAGGTTGTTGATTTACATGTACACTGGAGAAAGTACCAATCGACCTAGAGATGAAAATCAATCTTGAACCGTTCGGTAAACAAACTCTGTTCCCTGTAATATTTAAAATCATTAATCGCTTCCCACATAAAAAGACCTTTCGCTAAAGCGTAGGGTCTTTTTTGTTGTTGTTCAAACGTATCGTATCCAGGCCATCCGAGGAACTTGTTAGTTGAACAAAATCTTTCTGTTAAGAAAGATTCTTATTTTGTTGTAAATGCAACAAAAATGTTATACTATTATTTAAAGTATCGGTTTATAAAAAATAGATGGAGCTGCATATATGAAGGAAATCCTACGCGAAATTGGAATGATTGCCAGGGCATTAGATTCTATAAGCAATATTGAATTTAAAGAATATGACCTTACAAAAGGGCAGTATTTATACCTTGTACGAATATGTGAAAACCCAGGAATAATTCAAGAAAAGTTAGCTGAAATGATTAAAGTGGACCGAACAACCGCAGCTCGTGCAATAAAAAACCTTGAAATTAATGGCTTTATTGAAAAGAGAGATGATGAACATAACAAAAAAATAAAAAAACTCTTTCCAACAGAAAAAGGGGAAAATGTATTTCCATTTATAAAAAAAGAACATGATCATTCGAATAGTGTAGCATTAGCGGGATTTTCCGAAAAAGAAGCAGAAACCATTTTTCATCTTCTTCAAAGAGTTAGAAAAAATATAGAAATTGACTGGGAATTTGTGAAAAAGGGAAACAAGAGAGAATATTAATTTTATATAAAGGAGCTATATATTAAAATGACTGTAAAAATAAAGAAGTGCAACCGTGAAGATGTACAAATCCTCCAGGAAATAAGTATTGAAACATTCAATGATACATTTAAAGATCAGAATTCACCTGAAAATATGAAAGCTTACTTGGAAAAAGCATTTAACTCTAAACAGTTGGAAAAGGAATTGTCCAATATCTCTTCGGAATTCTTTTTCATCTGTTACAATGAAGAACTTGCTGGATATTTAAAGGTAAATATTAATGATGCCCAATCCGAAAAAATGGGTGATGAGTCACTCGAAATTGAGAGGATTTATATTAGATACAAATTTCAAGGAAAAGGGCTAGGAAAATACCTGCTAAACAAAGCGGTGGAAATAGCCATTAGACAAAACAAAAAGATGATCTGGCTAGGCGTTTGGGAAAAGAATGAGAACGCAATTGCCTTTTATAAAAAAATGGGTTTTGTTCAAACTGGAGCTCACTCTTTTTATATGGGGGATGAAAAACAAATTGATTTTATAATGACCAAAACACTGATATAACGAGCAAGGATATTTTGGTGCATTGGTACAGTAATAATTATATAAATTGGATCTTCTACTATTCCACTCTCTTGCTATTATTGGTTTATGACAAAAAACACTTATAAATTTTTAAGGTATGAGGGGAGAGAATACCAAATGTATATACCATCGCATTTTGAAATTACGGATATATCAATTGCCTATGAGATTATTAGAGAAAATAGTTTTGCTACATTGTTTTCTCAACATGATGGGACACCATATGCTACCCATTTGCCGTTAATTCTCGATAAAAATCATATGTATCTATACGGGCATTTTGCTCGTCCAAATCCTCAATGGAAAGACATTAGCAATCAAATTGTGTTAGCTGTATTTCATGGTCCTCATTGTTATATTTCCCCTTCTTGGTATGAGACGAATAAGGCAGTTCCAACATGGAACTATGTGACCGTTCATGTATACGGGGAAGTCGAACTTATAGATGACGAAAATGAGTTAATGATTTCCTTAAATGATATGGTATTGAAGTACGAGACCCCCAATAGTTCCTACAGGTTGCAGGATATAGACCCCGACTTTCTAAGTGGTTTGAATAAAGGAGTTCAAGGCTTTAAAGTGAAAATTAACAGAATAGAAGGGAAAGCGAAGTTAAGCCAAAATCATTCCATACAACGACAGGAATTGGTTATTCAACAGCTAGAAAAGATCAAAAATACAGACGTGCAAAGAATTTCTTCTCTTATGAGACAAAATCTTAGGTCATTAAGCTAAAGGGATAACGTTAGTTAGATAACAACTAAGACACGGCTGCAGGCATGTATCGGAAGCCGCGTTGCGCTGCAAACGAAATAGGAGCAGATTGCCAAAGTGCATCTGCTCCTTATTTTATCATCAATTTGTTAAATTAATGAATTGTTTCCCGGTTCTATTGCGTAAACAGAATCTGCATTGGTCTTTCTAAATAGCAATTGTTAGATATCAAGTTTACGGTTACTGATCCATTTCACCATTTCAGGATCTTGATGTGAGAAGAAAAGACTATGTTTCGTATCTAACGTAGTAATCGAATTCATGTCCTCTTGGCTTAATTCAAAGTCAAAGATATTGAAGTTTTCTATAATTCTTTCTTTACGAACAGACTTTGGAATCACAACCACTTCTCTTTGTGTTAACCAACGTAAAACCACCTGAGCAACGGATTTATTATACTTTTCAGCTATGGATACCAATATCTCATTCTGGAATAAGTTATTTTTTCCTTCAGCAAAAGGCGCCCAGGACTCAACCTGAACTTTGTTCTCTTTCATGAATTTTGCACTTTCGATTTGCTGATTGAAAGGGTGCGTTTCAACCTGGTTTACGGCAGGAACAACTTCATTATGAATAATCAAATCGATCAGACGATCCATTTGGAAGTTACTAACACCAATTGCACGGACCTTTCCTTCACGATACAACTCCTCCATAGCTCGCCAAGAGCCATACACATCGCCAAACGGCTGATGAATCAAATACAAATCCAAATAATCCAATTGTAATCTTTCCAGTGATTTTTCAAATGCTCTTTTTGTGCGCTCATAACCAGTATCCTGAACCCAAAGTTTCGTAGTGATAAATAATTCTTTTCTTGCCACGCCACTCCGTTTGATCGCTCTGCCAACTGCTTCTTCATTTAGATAAGAGGCAGCGGTATCAATCAGCCGATAGCCTGCCATAATAGCGTCATAAACGCTTTGTTCACATTCATTTGCATCTGTAATCTGAAAAACACCAAAACCGAGTATAGGCATCTCAACACCATTGTTCAAAATTACTTTTTCCATATATAAGATCCTCCAATATTCAATAATTATGTGTAAATCGATGTATTTGTCCTTCACATCCTTATTATGCACCAGATGACAAAGCTAGCGTTATCCCATTCGTGTCAAATGCTTGCCTAATCCTCTCACTACTACTTTTGATAAAATATTACGGCTTGTGATAACCGATTGCTTCAGGATCTTCTGGTACATGTGAGTGAGCAGGTGCATCGCCTTCTCCATGCGGACGCGGCTTATATAAGTGGACAGACTGGTCTCTTTCTTTTACAAAAGGGAAAGGGACAAGTATGCGGATGTTTCGAATTTATATTCCAAGTTCCTCCGTTGCACTGGAATTAATATTTTGATATTATCTAGCATATAATATTTAGACGTCTAATAATTTAATATTTAATATTTAGATGTTTAATAGTATTGTGGACATACTACACTATCATGATCTATAAGAAAGGAGCCTACGAATATGGAGAGAATGAAAGACAAGGTGGCGCTTATCACTGGAGGCGCTTCAGGCATAGGCTTATCCACTGCTAACCTAATGGCAAAAGCCGGAGCTAAAGTAGTCATTGCGGATTTTAATACTGATGGGGCAATAGAAGCCGCCGAGAATATTAAAAGTCAAGGCGGCGAAGCAGTGGGCGTATTTCTTGATGCCGGAGATGGAGATTCGATCAGGGAAGCTGTTGAATTAACGGTACAACAATACGGTAAAATAACGACCCTATTCAACAATGTTGGTTCGACAAACCTTAAGAAGGATCTGGATATTCTTAACGTTGATCTTGATGAGTGGGATCGGCTCATGAATGTAAATTTAAAGAGCGTGTTATTGGGATGCAGATTCGCTATCCCCTATATGATTAATGCTGGTGGAGGCTCGATCATCAATACAGCTTCCATGGCGGGCTTTACTGGAGATGCTGTTCGGGTTGCATACGGGGCCTCGAAAGCGGCTGTCGTGAACCTTACTAAATATATCGCTACCCAATATGGGAAGAATAACATTCGTTGTAATGCAGTCGCGCCTGGATTGATTTTGACGCCGGCCGCTAAGCATAATATGCCTTCGGAGGTATTGGATATCTTCGGGAAATATAACGCGCTGCCTTATCACGGAGAACCGGACGATATCGGACATACCGTTCTTTTCCTGGCATCAGATGAATCCAAATTTATTACCGGACAGACGATACAGGTGGAGGGCGGACATTATATTGCCAACCCGACCGTCCCTGATTTCGAACAATTTATGAAAATGGCACAGCGTTAATAACAGCTGAAAACTACAACTGACATAGGAAGCGAAAAATACAAGTATAACTGGTCAAACAACATCAAATTACGTTAGGAGCATGTAGTATGGGAAGATTAGACAATAAAGTAGCCATTATTACTGGCGGGGCATCGGGTATCGGTGAAAGTATGGGTGATCTGTTTGCACAAGAAGGCGCCATCGTTATTGCCGCAGACATTAATGAGGCAGCGCTTGAGAAAGTAAGTCAGAAACATAATGTTTACGGAATGAAATTGAATGTTGCCTCTGATGAGGATTGGCAGGCACTGGCAAAGGAAGTAAATGATCGTTTTGGTAAAATTGATATTCTTGTCAACAACGCAGGTATCTCTTCTGAAAAACCATATGAGCAAATCAATGTTGAGGATTGGCAGAAAATGCTCTCCATTAATGGCTTTGGTCCATTCGCTGGGATGAAGCATGTTGCTCCCTATATGGCAGCCCAAAAGAAAGGCTCCATCATCAATATTTCTTCATACACGGCTTTGATCGGCCAAGGCTTTAATCACTACTCGGCATCCAAGGGCGCGGTACGCGCATTATCTAAAGCAGCTGCTACAACCTTTGGCCGTCAAGGCATTCGGGTAAACGCTCTATTCCCTGGGATTATTGAAACGCCAATGACTCAAGCTTTAAGTACTTCAAAAGAGCTGCTGGGCCGATTAATACAGGCAACGCCTTTGCAGCGTTTAGGTCAAGTCATCGATATTGCTCAAGCGGCGCTGTTCCTGGCTTCTGACGAATCTTCGTACATTACAGGTTCAGAAATAGTTATTGATGGTGGATACTCAGCTCAATAAAGTGTAAGATTATAGGATAGCCCTTAATATTAATTAAGGGCTATCGTTTATTTTACCCAGGAGGATTTTATGGAAGAACAGACTCTTTTCGAACTCATACATAATATGGATAAGTTTACTAATCAACTGATTATCCAGTGGAACAAAACATTCAGTGAGGACCTCGGTATCTCTCATGTTCTTGTGCTCGGCCATCTAAAGAAAAACGGAAAGAGCCGGCCTTCGGACATTGCAAAAATATTAGGACTTACCCCTCCTACGCTTAGTTATTTATCGGAAAAACTTGTCGCGAAGAAATTTGCCGTTAGAATGGTGGATGAGTCTGATCGTCGAATTATTTATTTGGGTATTACCGACATAGGGACAGATGTCCTTAAAAGAGCATCACTTGAGGGGCAAAGGCTGCGTAAAAATTTATTCGAAAAGTTAACCGAGCAGGAGCGGACACAGCTAGCAAACCTTTATAAAAAGCTGAATAGTGAAGATTAGAATAGGTCTGAACATTGAAGAAAGAGATGGTTTACATAACGATATTAAATACTTTGAATAAAGAATAAGGAAAATATTAACAATTATAGAATTGAATTTTGAATATAACTTAATCAAATTAAACAATAAACATAACTGAAGTATTTTTTTATAAAAATTGTTGGGCGACCTGTGCTGATTTCATACCACTTGCCAGTTTAGCTAAAGTAACTGAGTACCCTTGTAATAGAAATAAAATAGACCAAATTTATAGACGGGGGGAGTAACCCTCGTTACGCTAACTGGCAGGATAATTCAAAGGGAATTCATGTGTTAATCCGTTTGGTCATATTTCGCCCTCAGGCGCTTTATATCTTCCCTTGGCGGAAAACCAAACATTCGGGAATATTCACGACTGAATTGAGATGGACTTTCATAGCCTACATGGAATGCAACATCAGCAGCATCTGTTGGCTCAGATAATAACAGGCGCCGGGCTTCCTGTAGTCTCAGTTGTTTTTGGAACTGAATAGGGCTCATAGCAGTTACCTCTTTAAAGTACCTATGAAGTGAAGCAACACTCATATTCGCTTTTTCCGCAAGCTCCTCAATCCTCAAAGACCTATCATAGTTATTCTTTATTTGTTCGATAACATCTCTGATACGGTTGGTAGAGCTTCCTTCTATTGCAATTTGTTCCAGTGTCCCCCCATGCTGCCCTTGCAGAACCTTATAGAGAATTTCCTTCGTAAACAAAGGTGCAAGTACCGGAATATCCTTCGGGTTGTCTAACAAACGAGCTAATCGGATTACCGCATCTAGCATTGATAACTCTATCGGGCTGACAAACATGGCTCGCTTAGCATTCTCTTTCTTTCCGCCTCGAATTTCAGAATCACGTAAAACCTCTAAGATTTGACTCGGTGTAAAGACAAGATTGAGAGCCAAATACGGAATATCGGAAGAAGCTTCTACCACTTGCCCGGTAACCGGAAGGTCAACCGATGAAACAAGGTAATCAGCCGGACTGTACCTGAAGCGCTCCTGTGCAAGCCATACTTCCTTCGCACCTTGAACGATAATGCATAAGGAAGGCTTGTAAACACTGTGCTTTGGACCGGTAACATTAGAGCGGCGAATAAAAAATAAAGATGGTATCGCGGTCGCGTTAACACCATCCTTTACTGAATAACGCTCAATAAGATTGGCAAGCTCAGCCTGCTGTTTATATAGGGATTCAGCCATAACATCCTCCTTGCTCCTTCATCTTAATAGTCCCATTATAAAGTATATCCATCTGTCGTGTAAGTCATTGTGAGAGGATTAGGCAATCATTTGCGATAAATTGGATATCGGTCGCTTTTTCAATTGTTGCATACTTAGATAAGAAGCTCTCTTTCCTGATAGGGACCAAGTGGTGAGTGCCACTAAGTTCTGTTCCAGTATGACCTTAATCTGGACTTGATAGTTCAGAGTGTCTAAGTAAGTTGTCGAGGGTGTATCAGGGCTTTCACACTTTGCAGAGAGGAGAAATGATGATGGAGATTCGTTCTCTTGGAAGGACGGGCTTAAAAGTAACGAATCTGTGTCTTGGCACCATGACTTTCGGTAACCAGGCAGACAAAAATATCTCGTTCAAGATTCTTGACAAGGCATTTGATGCTGGTGTCAATTTTATCGACACAGCAGATGTATATCCGATCGGGAGGGCATCGTATGAAATTGCCGGGGCAACCGAGTCGATTATTGGGGGATGGTTAGAGGGGAAACGAGACAAAGTGGTTCTCGCAACAAAGTGTTTTGGGGTGATGGGACCTGGTGCCAATGACAAGGGGTTAAGCAGGAAGCACATCATAACAGCCGTAGAGGATAGTCTTCGCCGCTTAAGAACGGACTATAAAGACCTTTATCAAGCACATCAATTCGACCCAAGCACACCCGTGGATGAAACATTGCGCGCGTTTGATCATCTCATTGAACAAGGTAAAGTTCGCTACATAGGTGTATCCAATTGGCGTGCTTGGCAAGTAGCGAAGGCGAACGGAATTGCGGACAGAAAAAATTACGCACGAATCGTGAGCGTTCAGCCTCGCTATAATCTGTTATTTCGGATGATTGAGGACGACTTGGTTCCAATGGCACTTGATGAAGGGCTTGGTATTATCAGCTATAACCCGCTTGCGGCTGGTTTGTTAACGGGACGCTACAGCAAAAACGCAAGTATTGAAGAAGGGACTCGCTTCGGACTTGGAAACAATGCGGGTATATTGTATCAGGAACGCTATTGGCAAGAAGCGAACTTTGATGCTGTTAAAAAATACCAATATTGGTGTGAAGAGCACAACTATGATCCGACCACAACAGCTGTGCGGTGGGTCACCCATCAACCAGGAATCACCTCCGCCATCACTGGTGCGAGTCATCCAGAGCAATTGGAAGCTAGCCTGCGTGCTGCCGATAGGGGTGAATTAACTCAACAGGAGTTGGAATGGCTCGATGGGCTGTGGTTCTCATTGCCTCGTCGTAGAGAGTTTAGCTAACCAAAGATCGTTGAATTAATCGATGATATCATATTAGGTGATGTAAAGATTTGAAGGAAACCAAATCTATTAAAAAGTGAGGAGCAATGAAATGGAATATGTGAAACTTGGAAACACCGGTTTAGATGTATCTAGGCTTTGTATTGGCTGTATGAGTTTTGGCGTAGCAGAGCGGTGGCATCATCCATGGGTACTTAATGAGGAGCGTAGTCGTCCTATTATTAAAAATGCACTTGAATTAGGGATCAATTTTTTTGATACGGCGAATGTGTATTCAGACGGAACCAGTGAGGAAATTGTTGGGCGGGTTCTAAAGGATTATGCCAATCGGGACGAGATTGTCCTTGTGACAAAGGTTCATGGGCGTATGCATCAAGGTCCAAATGGTGCAGGCCTTTCTCGAAAGGCAATTATGAGTGAAATTGATAAGAGTCTTAAGAGACTGGGAACCGATTATGTGGATTTGTACCAAATTCACCGATGGGATTACAATACTCCGATCGAAGAGACGATGGAAGCATTACATGATGTTGTGAAGGCTGGGAAAGTAAGATACATTGGTGCTTCTGCCATGTACGCGTGGCAGTTTCTGAAGGCGTTACATGTAGCTGAGAAAAATGGTTGGACCCGGTTTGTATCGATGCAGAATCATCTCAACCTCATGTACCGTGAGGAGGAAAGGGAGATGCTGCCGCTTTGTAGGGAAGAAAAAATCGCTGTGATTCCGTATAGCCCGCTTGCAAAAGGGAGATTAACGCGTGACTGGGAGGAAGCGACACATCGTTCCGAGACCGATTCAGTGCAGAAATCCCAGTACGATCCGACAGCAAGTACCGATCGATTGGTCGTAGAGCGGGTTGCGGCCATCGCAGAAAAACGTGGTGTTCCCCGCGCTCAAATTGCGCTTGCTTGGGTACTGCAGAAAATACCGGTTACAGCACCCATTATCGGAGCTACGAAAATGTCGCATCTTGAAGATGCGATAGCTGCTCTTTCAATTACGTTAACACCTGAAGAAATTGCGTCGCTTGAAGAGCCGTATGTTCCTCATCCGATAATTGGTTTTCAGTAATGGTGATAATTCACCGTACTCGCGTAATGCACTCATACTGGATATACTTCTCCAACCATTGAATATCTTGAGTTTTATAGTATTGTAACAATTCTTGTTTCTTACTTAATAATGCTTCTTCCAGTTTTTCTTCCGAAGTATCAAACACATATAAGTTTTTGAATACCAGACTGTGAACGATTTGGGATAAAGCTTTATGCTGTGTGTGACCGTATTCCCCTGACAGGTTGTGGGTGACGACTTTTACTATAGACTTGGGATATCTAGCAAGCACTACAGCTAAATCCCACTTTAAACTATACCTATCAAAATCGCCATTCCATTCATCATTGTAATTCCATATTTCAAAATGGGCGTCGATCTTCTTCATTACTTTAGTAAACTCGCTGCACCTTTCTTGATTATCTCCATTTGTAACACAAATAACCAACCAGCCCTTTTCTTGTATTAACTGGGCTCCGCCAAAAATCGTTTCATCATCCGGATGGGCAACAATCATTATTTTATCGTAACTCATACACTCCCATCTCCTTTGCATCTTGTTTGTATAGCTGAAGGATTTTATTTGCTACAAAAGAAATGTCCTTGCTTCTGTGAACTGTTCTCCTTACGGGCCGCGTCCAGCATCAAGCTTCATAAGCAAACTTATATTAATCTATCAATGACCATCCCATGCTGCATGCTATCTTACTATTAGATGAAGAAAGATACTAGAAAGAAACGGCCTGTAGCTATGCCCATGCAAAATATATCTCTGTCCTTTACAAGTCCACTTGCTAATGCAAATAGGAGCAGTCTCAAAAGTCATAATGACTTCGACTGCCCTTTTTTTAATTAATTTTGGAACATATAATGAGGGGGTTATAAAATATTCGAATGGTATCAGGGGAGAGTCCAGGTAAATTTATACAAATGAACTGCAATATATTATAATAAGAACTTAAGCCTACTGTCAGGAGCATGTGTGACATAGTTCTATCCTATAACTGGTTGAAACGGAAAGGAGGGCAGCCTTGAAGCTGTTTGATTTTTTCAGGAAAAAAGCGCTGCAAGAACCAGGAGAGCAAGAGCAATGGAGCATTAGCGAGTTTCCAAACGAACAAATAGCGCGGAATGCAGCGCTGCTGGAGCTTAGCGGCAAGCTATCCGGATATATGGACGACATCGTGGCGGAAGTAAACGAGGCACTCCAGCAGCCTGAGATGTACGTGGATAAATGGCAGGATCGTCTCGATGAACGGGGAATTACGGAACCGATAGAGGAGCTTGCATGGATAGCCCTGGTGGATGCTTTAATTGAGGAACAGCTGGCAAGAGAGATTGATTGGAAAACGGACGGCGAGACGATCATTTATGTGATCGACAATTTGTTGAACCGCAAAAAGCTCTTGGACTATCGGATTAACTGGTCAGAGTACATAGAAGAAGAGCGGCTAACCACTTACGAGATTCTGTGCACCGCCCGATCCGTTCTACAAGAACATGATCTCGCTTTGGGATGCTTGGACATTGAAAGCGACTGTTATGTTCTGATCACGGTTCCGATTCAAGATATGGAAGCGCTCATTACCTTGGCAGGAAAGGCAGGGTATCGTATAGGAGAGTTTATACATGAATAAAACAGGGGCAGGCCGCTACCGGCTTGCCCTTGTTTCTCGATAAAGTAACGCCGCGGTGTACGTCCTTCAATTCGTTCTTCTGAATGTGACTTTTTAGCCCCATGCAATTTCTTGAAATGTGCCCGTGATCGAGGATTGCTTTGCTTTCAAGCATAGCAGTGCGCTAATCAGCCCGTCTTCGAGCGGAGAGACTGAATGCTCCATGCTGCCATCCATGAGCCCCAAAAAACAGCGTGCTAGCTCTGCATCGCCCCCGAAATGTCCCTTACCTCCGGTAAATTCATACGTTTCAATACGTGGCGAATGGTGCAAGTATACTTTTACTACCCCTGTGTAAAAATCGAATTCGAGTGTTCCTTTGTAGCCAAGAAAACGTGCTCCACGCGCAGCTGCTTTATTGCGGGCAAAGAAGTTCTGTGAATACGATACGTGCATACCGTTTGTATAACGAATCAGTGCGCTGCTGGAATCCTCATTGCCTGTATCTTTAGCGAAGCAGCAATGAGCCCATTCTTCTTTGAGGCTGTCGGTACGGAATGCCGTGCTTTCTGGACAGGCCCTATTCTCATCACAATCGATGCATTTAAGACCGGCAGGCTTGGTTCCTTTAAAA
Organism: Paenibacillus sp. UNC451MF; assembly: GCF_000686845.1. GTDB lineage: Bacteria > Bacillota > Bacilli > Paenibacillales > NBRC-103111 > Paenibacillus_S. Next base: position 14,535 of record NZ_JMLS01000012.1, read on the forward strand.
ATTTGCTTGGATGTCATCGCAGCCACCGTTTCAGGCTTTGTTCCCAGCACATAGTTAATATAATCGAAATCATGCGTCGCTTTTTGCAAGAAAAGGCCGCCTGTTTCTTCCTCGTCCCGGTACCAGCTCTGAAAATAAACATTTCCATAGGGTACATTGTTAACGGCCTGTACGTGCTCTACGCTCCCGATTTTGCCAGAGTCAATTATTTCTTTGGCCAATTGAACAATGGAAGTGACACGTAAAGGAAACGACACGACAACCTTCCGGTTACCTGACTCCTCGTAGCCTTTTTTTAGCAGCTGCGCATCCTCCATGCTGGTTGCCACAGGTTTCTCCAAAAATAACGGTAAGCCGCTCGATAGCACCTTAAGTGCCATGGGTGTATGCAGTGAGCAGCGTGTGCCTATCATAATCCCATCCAGATCTGCTGCTTCCAGCATAGCTTCAGGGGTTTCAAAAATACGAACATTCTCTGATCCATCCTGCCGTACCTGCACATGTTTTGCGGGATTAATATCTACAAGACCTGAGATTTGAAAATTCGGATCTAGCTTTTTAAGCTCGTTATGGATAACCCCTCTAATTCGCAAGCCATATCCGATGACTCCAATTTTCATCTATAATACCTCCCTCATGAATTTAATTGAATCTTAACTTCAGTATAAGAGGGGGGCTTGATTATTTCTTTGTCCTGGAAGCCGCACTTTTTGTCAATTCGGTTAGTTATAGTCTTTGATGCTTCTGAGAAGCGCCGCTGACTATCCGGTACGCTTACAAAATCATGCTTTTCCCAGATGAAAACAAGCTGTATCATAAGGAAGGTTACAGAAAACGTTCAAGGGGCAAATGAAGCATGAAGGATTATAAAAGGACGAATCTGAATCAAACCATTGTCATTCAAAATCTAATAACGATGTACTATTTTGAATTTGGTAAAAATTATGTTTTTTCAGGAGAACGTCATGATTTTTGGGAATTCCTGTACGTGGACAAAGGCGAGGTTGAGGTACTGACGGATAATGAACGTCACCTGCTGGGGCAAGGAACCATAATATTTCATAAGCCCAACGAATTTCACAGCTTCTATGCACATAAAGAAAAAGCACCTAATTTGATCGTTGTAACGTTTGACTGCCAGTCCGAAGCCATGAAATATTTTGAGAACCGGGTGATTTCGTTAGGGGATATAGAACGGAACCTGCTTGCACAAATCGTGAAAGAGGGAACAGAGTCATTTTACTTCCCGTTTTCTTACCCTTTGTTCAATAGCCGGCGGAGTGATGCATTAATCGGCTCCGAACAGATGATCAAGCTATACCTTGAAACACTGCTAATTCATTTATTACGCAAAAATAATTTCAATGAAATGAAGCCCGTGCTGTCGTCAACCTCTCGAGAAAAAGAGAATCATAACTTGACGAGTCAAGTCATTCAGTTTCTGGAAAAGCATTTAGACCGCAATCTTACACTGGAGGAAGTTAGCGAATCTCTTCACATTGCCAAGACGCGGCTTAAGGAAATTTTCAAAAAAGGAACAGGCTATTCGATCATGGGGTATTTCGCCAGAATGAAAATTGAGAAAGCAAAGCAACTAATTCGCGAGGAATCTTGCAGCATAACCGAAATAGCCCAAGAGCTCGGATTCAGCAGCGTCCATTATTTCTCCAAAGCATATAAAAAGGCGACGGGTATGAGTCCAACGGAATATAGTCGAACCGTTAGAGCGCGCATGTGAACCTAATGGATAAAAAAGTGCCAAAGCCAATCTCTTCAGATTGATTAGGGCACTTTCTTTATTTTTTAATTCATGCCAGTCTTTAAACCGGCAAATATACTTCCAAGAAAAAGAACAGCAACAAGAAAGTAAAGAACAATGGCGATAGCTGCCCAAAGAAGACCGGCTTTGGCGTAATTTGCCTTGGATGGATTTGCTCCGCCACCAAAAGCCCAAACAAATAGCATGATGAGATTAACCACAGGAATTGCTAAAAGTAGCATCGTCAACATCCAGTCTTTTACAGTCAAGATGGGCGCAATTGGATTCTGTTGCTGGAGATTTTGATTCACATTCGATTCCATAGGATCTCCCCTTCAAAAGTATTCAGTTTATTAATTACTCCAAGCTAATCATATGGTACATAATTGGAAAATATGAGGCCCGTAGAGAATATTGAACAGGCGATCTAAAATAATGGTGTGGTTTGACGAGGATTCCTTTACTGGCTATAGTGTTTTTATACTGCAAAGGAGGTTTCCAATGAAACAACCAGTTACCATTAAAAATGATCAAATAAACGGAAAATTTACTATGAGTCAAGCACGACCAGAAGATACTGAAGCCATCATGGCGTTGCTATTGGAAATAGCAGAATGGCTGCGCAGCAAGGGTTCTTCTCAATGGAAGGGTCTCTTAGAAGGCTACGACTCACATGATACGGCTAATGCAATCCAACGTGGAGATGTCTTTATTTGCAAGTTCGAGGAGGATGTAGCGGGGAGCGTGATGCTGATTCAGAAGCCGAGTGATTGGGATTGTAACCTGTGGGGTTCAAAGGCACACCGGGAGGATCAGGCGATTTATTTGCACCGGCTGGCAGTGAAGCGCAAATATGCAAACACTGGGCTAGGAAAGGCTATACTGCAATGGTGTGACTCTGGTATCCGTTTTGAAGGGAAGACAGTGGTTCGGCTTGACTGCATTGCCAGCAGTTTGCAGCTAAACAACTTTTATAGTCACAATGGATATTTCTATATGGGAGAAAAAGACGGTTTCAGCATATATGAAAAGTCTATCGCACTGAATGAATGAATGAACTGGACTTTAGCAGAAAAGAAAGGGGAATTTCATGGAACTGGTTTTCACAAAGGTAGAGACCGAGGAAGTTGCGAATTTAGCTCAATTAGCATCAGAAATTTGGTATGAATATTTTGTAAGTATCATATCTAAGGAACAAATCGACTATATGGTAGAAAAATTTCAATCCACTAATGCAATTACTGAGCAGATTCAAAACCAAGGCTATGAATATTATTTCATGAACATGAGCGGTAAAAACATCGGCTATTTGGGTGTGAAGCAGGAAGAAGGCAAGCTGTTTCTAAGTAAATTTTATATATTAAAAGAACACAGAGGAAGGGGCTATGCAAGCCGAGCTATGGAGTTTTTGGTGGATATTTGCCAAAAGAGAAGATTGAGTACGATATGGCTTACTGTAAATCGCTATAATGATGCGACTATTGCAGTTTATGAGAAAAAAGGCTTCAGAACAGTACGTACTCAGGTTGCGGATATAGGAAATGGATTTGTGATGGACGATTATATTATGGAAAAAGAAATTGACTTGAATGAAAAGTAATTTGGTGGCCTGTGAGTGGATACTTTTGAAAAAGTTGCCGCTACCAGGTCATGTTTTATTATTACGGAAAAAAAGGCTTGATATTGGTAATCTTTTCTGGTAATTTTGTTATTAACAAAATGATATTATCAATTAATGACTAAGAAAGACTTAGAGCTGTAAGGTCTAGAGATTTGAATGAAAGCTGAGGGGATACGCATGAGAAAATCTTTGGGCGAATGGAACTTATACGAAATAGCTTGGTTAGGTTTATTCTCCGGAATCGCTATCGTGTTGACGGTTATTATGAAGGATACTTTGTTCGGATTCACGGTATTCCTTACGGGAGTGTTATGTGTGGTCCTCGCGGCCAAAGGCAACCTAATGACTTATGTTTTCGGTATGTATAATACATTAGGCTACGCATATTTGGCTTACTTGAACGGGTTGTTTGGGGAGGTCATGCTGAATCTGCTCTTCTTCGTTCCTATGAATGCGATTGGCTTCTTTATGTGGAAGAAGCACCGCGATGGTGGCAAGTTGACCATGCGGCAGATGGATCAGAGGAGTTTCCTCCTCGTTATAGTGGTTTGCGTGTTCGGCAGCCTGCTGCTCGGTTTCGGACTGTCGTTCATACCGGGACAGAATTCACCTTATATCGATGCCCTTACGACTGTGTTATCGGTTGTGGCTACCTTTTTGATGGTGAGAAGGTTTAAAGAACAATGGCTGATCTATATTGTGCTTAATATTTTCACTGTACTGTTGTGGGTGATTAGAATGCTGGACGGGAGTCCGGACGGCGTGTTGATGATCGTTATGTGGAGCGCGTACTTGATCAATGCATTATACGGCTACTACACATGGAATAAAGGGGTCAAGGAGGTAATGTGATGAAAACGTTGGGATTAACTTTGGGAAAGTTTGCACCGCTGCATAAAGGACATCAGTTCATGTTTGATACAGCGCTGCAGGAGGTCGATGAGCTGATTGTTGTCATCTACGAGACGAAAGTCATGACGGTTCCACTTCATATCCGGGCGAGCTGGATCCGCAAGCTTTATCCGACGGTTCGGGTCATCGAAGCCTGGGACGGCCCGGATGGATATTCTAACGATCGGGAGCACGAGATTCGGGAAGAGCAATATATTTTGGGATTGCTAAAAGGCGAGCAAGTGACGCATTTTTACTCGAGCGAGTTTTATGGCGAACATATGAGCATCGCTTTAGGTGCGGTGGATAGGAGAGTGGATGAAGATCGTAAGCTTGTCCCGATCTCAGCGACGATGATCCGTTGCGATCCTTATAAGTATCGGGAGTTTATAAGTGATATCGTGTACCGGGACTTAATTACGAAAGTCGTGTTCGTGGGTGCGATGTCAACCGGCAAATCGACCATAACTGAAGCTTTGGCGAGACGGTATCAGACCACATTCGCAAGCGAGTATGGACGGGATTATTGGACTGAGCATCAAGTGGACAGAAGAATCGGACTGGCGGCTTTTGATGAGATAGCGGTTGGGCATCTCGAGCGGGAAGAGCAGGCTTTACTTGAAGCGAATAGGTATCTTTTCGTCGATACCAATGCGATAACCACCTACATGTTCGCCTTAGACTATCACGGCCAGGCACCGGAGCTGTTAACTCGAATTGCGCTGGAAAATGCGCAGAGATACGACTTGTTTTTCTTATGCGACGATGATATTCCCTACGACGATACTTGGGATCGCAGCGGCGACCAGAAGCGGCATGTTTTCCATAAACAGATTATCGCGGATTTGAAAGAGCGCCGGATTCCCTACATAACACTGAGAGGGAGTCTTGAGGATCGGATAGGAATAGTAGAAGAGGTATTGGCAAGGTTCAAGCCCTATGACAATTATTTCGGAGAAAGTTAGTAACTAAAAATGAGATGAACAGGTGGCGAACATTGTGGATATGCTGGATCGCGATGGACTTACGGAACGCGAATTCATGGAACGATACCGGGCAGAAGATTACGAGCGTCCTTCGGTGGCAGCGGATATGGTCATCTTCACCGTCACGGACGCGGACGAGGACAATTACCGCAAGCTTCCGGAAAAGGAGCTGAGGATTTTGCTCATTCGACGGGGAGGGCATCCCTTTCTTGGCAAATGGGCGTTGCCGGGCGGTTTCGTGCGACCGAACGAGACGACGGAACAGGCTGCTGCAAGGGAACTGCAGGAGGAAACTGGCGTGGAGAACGTGTATTTGGAGCAATTATATACGTTCAGCGACATAGGGCGTGATCCCCGTACTTGGGTCATGAGCTGCTGTTATATGGCATTGATCAACAGTGGCCAAGTGCAGTTGAAGGCGGGAGATGATGCTGCCAATGCTGCGTGGTTCAAGGTATACTACCGACTTCTGCGGGAGCGGAAGGAGCTGATCGAGGGTGGATACGTAAGGACGCTGCAGTACGAGCTCAAGCTGAGTTCCGAGTACGGGGAGTTGACCGCCGTAGTGGAACGGACAGTGAAAGCGACGCTAGCTTCAACCTCAACGTCTTACACCATCGAATCCAATGACGGTTTGGCTTTCGATCATGCCAAAATTATTGCCTACGCCCTCGAGCGTTTGCGGGGCAAGGTTAACTATACCGATATTGCGCTTCACCTGATGCCGAAGTTGTTTACCTTAACGGAATTGCAACAGGTCTACGAGGTGATTTTGGATAAAGAGCTGCTGAAAGCTGCATTCCGACGCAAGGTGGTTGATCTCGTAACGGAAACCGATCACTATACCGAAAATGCGGGCCACCGTCCATCCCGCTTGTATCGAAGAAGTCTGGAGGAAAATTGATGATTTACGGAATAGAGGATTTACGCAACGCTTACCGCAAAGGAAAAACGTTCAAGTTTGTGTTCTTCTGGGGCCATACGCCGCCAACTGACGGAAGCGTGGATAAAAGCTGCTTCAGCCAGTGGTGGATGAGCCCATTCGTTGCAGACGGAACGGAGTACACCTGTGCTGAACAATATATGATGGCGGAGAAGGCACGGCTATTCAAGGATGACGACATGCTGTCAGCCATTTTGAAGGCCAAACACCCTAAAGAGATGAAGGCTTTGGGGCGTGCTGTGAGAAACTTCGACAATGAAGTCTGGGAGAGTCAATGCTACGGTATTGTCAAGCGAGGTACTTTAGCCAAATTCTCGCAGAATCCGGAGCTCGGAGATTATCTGAGGTCGACGAAAAATCGTATTCTGGTAGAAGCCAGCCCGCTAGATAGAATTTGGGGTATTGGTATGGGCAAAGCTGACCCAGACGCAGAGAATCCAATGAAATGGCGGGGTAAAAACCTGCTGGGTTTCGCGCTGACGGAAGTGCGAGACGAGTTAATGTTGAAAGAAGGGGTTTAAAATGAGTAGAAAGGAAATTGCGCTGGAGACCTTGAGGATTCAGCAGCAAGGCTACTATGAATACGACGGGCAGCGGATAGATTTTGCCACGGCGCAGAAACATTCGGAGGATAGCAGTCACCTGATCACTCCTGAACAGGGTGCGGCTTTGGTACGAGACTGTCATCCGTTGTCTAAGTCACCATTTATTCCCCTGATGTAGTCTTTTTCCGCGATGAGCGTTTTAACCTCATGAAACGGCCGATCATGGCATCGGTGTTGACGCTGCCCGCCGTGAACTATGGACAGGTGCTGCTAAAGGGGGAAGCCCACCAGAGAGCGGAACGAGTGATGAAAGACCGCATGCGTTTGGCCCTGGCGATATTCGCGCACAAGGAAGACAAGAACCTCGTTTTGGGAGCGTACGGTTGCGGCGTATTTCGGAATGATCCGGTGAAGGTGGCCGGATGGTGGCGGGAACTATTGAACGACGAAGGCTTTGGACAATTGTTCTCGGAAATCAGGTTCGCAGTACTGGATACTTCTAAGGACGGCAAATGCATACGTGCATTCGAAAATGTGTTTAATTGATTTTCCCAAACTCCCAAAAAAGCAATTGAAAAGAAACATAATACGCTGTAGCATGCTAAAATAGTATGGTGTGAATTTTTACCTTTGACTATATATCACATGAATAATTGCGGAGTTGCTGGGTAAGATCGAGTTTTACCTTAAGTCGGAATTTTGGAATTAGAAGTGAGGAGAGTGTTAATGAGAAGCGATATGGAATCGTTACAAGTTGCTGACGACACCGGAGAAGCGATCATCATTGCGGACGGCCTTGTGAAGAGGTATGGTGCCCACACCGCAGTGAACGGAGTTAGCTTTACCGTCAAGCGAGGCGAAGTGCTCGGTTTGCTTGGACCAAATGGCGCCGGTAAGACGACGACGATGGAGATGATTGAAGGCCTCCGACGCCCCGATGGAGGTGTTGCCAAGGTTGCCGGCTTCGATACGCAGAAGGATTTACGGAAGGTTAAGGAAGTGATCGGCGTACAATTGCAATCGACGTCGATGTTCGACCTACTGAAACTGAAGGAAATCGTGCGCATGTACGCAAGCTTCTATCCAAAATCGCTTCCTGTGGAATCGTTGCTCGAAGCGATGCTCTTGAAGGAGAAGATGAACGACCGTGTCAAGCATTTATCCGGAGGCCAGAAGCAGCGGCTCGCGATCGCTCTCGCCCTTGTCAACGACCCGCAGGTCGTGTTCCTCGACGAACCGACAACCGGGCTCGACCCACAGGCTCGTCGAACGCTGTGGGACATTATCCTTAAGCTGAAGGAGCAAGGTAAGACGGTTGTGTTAAGCACGCATTATATGGATGAAGCCCATGTCCTTTGTGATCGCATCTGCCTTATGGACCAAGGCAAGGTGATCGCCCTCGACACCCCTCAGCGGCTCGTGCGCAGCCTTCATTCCGACAGCGCCATCGAATTCCGAGCGCCTAGCTACGAAATCTTGCCGGAGTCTGAACGCGCAGGCCTATTGCAGCTTGTCCAATCTGTCGCTGAAGTGAAGCAGGTCGATACGCACAAAGATATTTTCATTCTTTATACCGATAATCTACAAGCCTCGCTTATTGATTTCATCGGCAAGGCTGGAGCGACGGGCTTAACTTATGCCGAACTGCAAACGAGGACGGCGACGCTTGAGGACGTGTTTATCCACATGACAGGGAGGAGCTTGAGAGAGGAATGAATTTCGCCGCATATATCCAGCTGACGCTCGCTCAGCTACGTCTCTTCGCCCGCAACCGTCAGATGCTGTTCTTCACCCTGCTATTCCCGTTACTTCTCATGATTATGCTTGGTTCTTTCGTCGGCAAAGGGGGCAGTGTGTCCCTTGACACCGTCATCGTCGATCAGGATAGCACGCCGCAGTCGCAGTCTTTGATTGCCACGCTGGAAGAACAATCCGTATCGCCACTGAAGGCAGTGGCTAGCTCTGACGAAACAGAAGCCCTTGACCTGCTTAAAAAAGGTGATAAGCAGTTCGTCATCGTCATTCCGAAAGGCTATGGTGAACAAATCGCCGCATTTTCCACCTCACCCGCTATCGCAGGGTCGAACGCTGGAAAGCTAGATGTCTATTACGACGAGACGGACGCGGCTAGAGCGAACGTAGGCCTTGCGGTGATCGGACAGCTTGTCGATGGCGTAAGTAAGAAAATCACGCAGTATAAGCCAGCAGTCACGATCGAAGGCAAAGGCGTCAGATCGCTCAACTTGAAATATATCGATTTTCTTGTGCCCGGTATCGTCGCGATGATGATTATGTCGAACAATCTAAACGGCGTCGCCGGTCAAATTTCCTCTTGGCGCGAGCGCGGCGTACTGCGCCGGATGCAGAGCACGCCGCTGCGGGCGCCGACGTTCATCGCCGGTCAAATTACAGCGCGCCTGCTGCTGAACTGTATTCAAGCTCTGCTAGTGATGCTGATCGCCAGCTTGTTTTTTAACACGCAAGTGAATGGTTCCTGGTGGCTGCTCATCTTGTTTGTCGTGCTCGGCACACTCACCTTCATGGCGATCGGCTTTATCATTGCCGGAGTGGCGAAAACCCCGGAATCCGCAGGTCCGATTGCCGGCGTAATCTCATTCCCGCTCATGTTCCTCGGCGGAGTATTTTTCCCGATCAATTCGATGCCGGAGGCTTTCCAAGCCGTCGTCAAGCTGCTGCCGATTTCACACCTGTCAACGGCACTTCGTCAAGTGATGAACACCGGTGCCAGCTTTGGTGAGTTGTGGCCGCAGGTGGCTTTGCTCGGTGGCTGGACGATTGTCGCCTTCATAGTTGCCAGCTTTACATTTCGATGGGACTAAAATGTGCAGATGAAAAAGGCATCAACCGTAATGACGGTTGATGCCTTTTTCTTACTGCTTCAGCAGGATATTCATTTTTTGTACTTTTTAACAAGTTTAATGTATAGGTTGCAGCCCTGCAATGTGCTATGATGTATAGCAATATTGAAAGCGCTCTTATGATGAAGGAGGCATGGATCATGCAGATGAATACAGAACCACTATCGGTTTTGATTGTGGATGACGAACTGCCACTGCGCGAGGAGCTCAGGCTTTTTCCATGGCAGTCTTGCCAGGCTGAGCTCGTAGGAGAGGCCGAGAACGGGGAAGAAGCATTGGAGCTGTGCCGGAAGCTAAATCCGGATTTGGTTATCACGGATATAACGATGCCAGTGATGAACGGTTTGGAGCTATTCCGCTGCATTAAGCAGCAATTCCCTCTTACTCAGGTCGTTTTGTTAACCTGCCATAGCGATTTCGATTATGCCCGTGAGGCGCTGCAGCTAGGTGCGCTGGAATATTTGATCAAAGTCTCACTGCTGGATACGGATATGGAGCAAGTGATCACCAAAGCCCGCCACGCCATAATGCGCGAGCGCAATCACATGCAGAGCGAGAAGCAGCGGCAGCGGTGGCAGCTCTCCAGAATGCTCGTCCAGCCCCATACATCGGAAGAAGCGGGTCAAGACATTGCAACGCTTTTACGACAATGGAACCTTGAGTATCCTTTGCTGATAGTCAGGCTGCACACGGATGCGAGGGAGGAAGATGAGGTTTACGTTCATCACGAACTTCAAGCGATACTGACTCAGCTTGAGAAAAACGAATGGATGCGTGCTCAATGGGTGCCTTATGGAAAAACCGGAGATTTTTTGCTGCTTATCAGCGATAGAACGGAGGTTGGCAGGACAGAAAGACTCGCTCAGATGGAGAGCTTGCTTGCCCAGCTGCAGGATGAACTGGAGAAGCGTTTACCTTATATCGGGGCGCCAGTTCGTCTATTCGCGGTATTAGGTCAACCATGCGGGATGATTGAGAACAGGCTTGCCTTGGATAATAGCATCCGTCTACCGGAATCAGCATTGTTCTACGATAATACCGGAACTGTCTATGACGGTATGGTGGAAGAGGTTGTGAATCCTCTCTGCTCAGTGGATAAAGAAGAACAGCAGATGCGCATCCGTCAAGCTTCAGCATCGGGGCATGAGCTGGTCCGCTATTTTCGTGAGGAATTGACCGACTGGGCTCTCGGGTGTCGACCGGAACCAGGACAATTGAAGGGGTGGCTGCTTTCACTTAGGAAAGAGTGGCTGAGAGCGGACGATTCTGGCTCGGACATCTCTTCTGCAAATAGGCTGCTCAGAGCAAGTACCATGATGGAGTTCGTCTCCTTAATGTCTCGTGAGCTGGAAGCTGAAGCGGGTCTTCAACCCAAATGCCGCAAAGAAGTCGTTCAGGCGAAGAAAATCATATCGGATCGGCTAGCAGAGCCAATTACCTTAACGCAAATTGCTGATGAAGTGGGGTTAAGCTCCTACTATTTGAGCCGTTTATTCCGGGAGGAGGCTGGGGAGTCCTTCAATGAATTCGTGACGCGCCTGCGGATGGATAAAGCAATAGAGCTGCTCCGAACAACCCAACTAAAGGTATATGAAGTGGCGGAACGGGTAGGGATTCCAAGCTATCGGTATTTTTCCGTATTGTTTCGCAACCGTACCGGAGTGGCTCCGACGGATTATAAGAAAGGTTGAGATGCGATGGTGAAAAGAACGATTCGCTGGATCAAAAGCTGGAGCATGGCCATGAAGCACTTTTTGTTCCTTTTTACAGGGACATCAGTGCTATTTGCTTTACTTGCATGGAATAACCTGCACGATGCCGAGCAATTGTTCCGCAAGCAGGTGCTCTCCGATGCACAGGTCATTATAGACCGCACCAATCTGTATTTGAACGCGTATTTGGACAACGTTCAGAACATTCTGCTTCTTTTGTCTACAAGAGATGATTTACTGGATGAAGCACATGAAGAGGAGGCAATCCAAGCTCTCCGCCAATATGCAGAGAAGAACAGCACGCTGTACAAAACGCTTTACCTGATAAGAGCGGACGGAAAGGTGATGTCGAACACGCAGGTATATCTCGACATTATTGGCAACCCGCATCTGGAGAAACTGTACGCCCAGGCCTCCAAAAGCTATGGCGTTATGATCAGTGAGCCTTATGATTCGCCGCTGTCTGGAAAGACGGTCGCTTTCCTGCTGCCCATCACGTCCAAGTATGGAGGAGAGATGAAGGGGATGGCGGTGATTGAGATCGATCTTGTCAAGCTGACCAACATGCTCGCCCAATTCATGAACTCCAAGAATCAAACCTTCACGATTATTACCAATAAAAATAACGTAGTCAATACATACGATTCCAGCTGGCCTTTATTTTATTATACGCTGCTGCCTTATAACACCACGTTGTTTCCTCCAGAGCTGAAGAATGATTTCGTTGCGAAGATTGGCGATCTTCCCATCGGGGTTACCCAGATTGACGGAGCCAAAGACAAACTGATAGCGGTCAAATCCGGGATGAACCGGCTAGGCTGGTATTTTATCGCGTTCATCGAGGATAGCTTCTTTTATCAGAATCTAATTATTTTATATAACAACTATAAAACGGCCGCAGTGGTGTGGATTCTGATCCTTTGTATCAGCACGTTCATGATGAGCCGCTACGTGACCTATCCGGTTCGAAAGCTGGTCGCCAAAATGGACCGGGTTCACGATATGGAGGTTCTGCCCAGCATTTCCGTACCGGGGGAAGACGAGATAGGGAAGCTGGCCAAGAGCTACAATGCGATGATGGAGCGCATCCACCATCTGCTGACCGAGACGAAAGAGATGGAGCAGCGCAAGAAGCAGTATGAGCTGAAAATGCTGCAAAGCCAGATTGCGCCGCATTTTCTCTATAATACCCTTGCTTGCATCAGCAGTCTGGCCAAACAGAGGAAGATTGAGGAGGTACGCGAAACGATCCGCTCGCTCGTCGGGTTGTTGTCGTTCAGCTTCGATAAGAGCCATGAATTCGTCTCTCTCGAGGAGGAGCTGGAAGGACTGCGGATGTACGCACATATCCAAACGGTCCGTTATGGCAATAAGTTTACTCTCGATATGGATGTCGACCCGGGTACTCTGTCCATCCGGATGCTCAAGCTGACCCTGCAGCCGCTGGTGGAAAACTCGATCTTTCATGGTATCGCTCCCCAAAAAAGCGTAGGTCATATCCGTGTCCGTACTCTGCTGCGCCGTGGCAATTTGATTATTTATATTAGAGATAATGGGGTTGGAATGGATATGAAGCAGCTGGAGGGTGTATTCACAGAAAGGCGAAAAGCGCCGAGCAAGCACAGGTTTACGGGGATTGGCATCATGAATGTGCAGGAGCGGATTCAACTACACTATGGGGAGAAATACGGTCTTCGGATCGCAAGCATCCCTCATACCGGAACGCTAATTCAGATCAAGCTTCCGGCCCATGTTCACGAAGAAAAGGACATTCGCAATAATTGAAACATTTTCGCAGGATCACTGCATAGAACCCGTTGTAAGCGCTTGCTATACTACAGATATAGAAGCTAATGCTTTCAAACGAGAAGAGAGGTGATCACAATTGGAGCAGCAGCTGACTACACAAGAGATGTCCGCAATCGACTCAACTACTGGGTCCAAATCGATGAAGTTCAAGCTAGGTATGAAAAAGGTCTGGGCGTTTCGCGCCTTTTATTTCATGCTGCTTCCAGGAGTTCTGTACTATGTCATATTCAAGTATATCCCTATGTACGGAGTCATCATTGCGTTTAAAGATTTCAATATACTCGACGGTATTTTGGGGAGTTCTTGGGCGGACCCTTGGTTCAAACATTTTCAAGTTTTTTTTAACTCCCCTTATGTTACATCCTTGCTCGTCAATACGTTTCTGATCAGCATTTACAAGCTCATTTTCGGTACGGTGCCGCCGATCCTTATGGCTCTGCTGCTGAATGAATGCCGGAATCGGTGGTTTAAGACCATTATCCAGACGCTGACGTATATGCCGCATTTTTTATCCTGGGTCATTATTTACGGCATATTGATCGCACTGCTCTCGCAAAGCTCGGGTCTGGTGAACCGCTGGATTGAAGAGCTGGGGGGGACATCGATCGGGTTCATGACCTCGATCAACTACTTCCGGGCAATTCTTGTCGGATCTGAAATATGGAAAGATCTCGGATGGGGAGCGATTATTTATTTGGCTGCGATGACGGGGATTGATCCGACCCTTTACGAAGCGGCTCGCGTTGACGGAGCTAGCAGGGTCAGGATGATCTGGCATATTACCCTGCCGGGTATCCGCAGTGTGATCGTTCTTCTCCTGATTTTGAAGCTCGGTCACATTATGGACGCGGGGTTCGATCAGATTTATATTTTGTACAACATTCAGGTGTATCAAGTTGCCGATATCCTGGACACCTGGGTATTCAGAACAGGACTGCAGCAGTTGAACTTCAGCATGGGCGCAGCAGTCGGGCTGTTCAAATCGATAATCGGCATGGTGCTGGTCATCGGTTCGAATCACTTGTCCAAAAAGTGGGGTGAAGGGATATGGTAAGACGCTGGGAGGAACGAGTCATCGATTCGGTTGTATACGCGATACTGGGATTAGCCGGACTTGCTGCGATCTTTCCGTTGATGTACGTCGTATCGGTATCGATCACCCCATTCTCGGAGGTGCTCAAAAACGGCGGTTTCCTGCTCATTCCGAGATCCGTTACGTTCTCGGCGTACTATCAGCTGTTCACGCAATCCAATATCCCGAGAGCATTCAGCGTCACCGTCTTCATTACAGTTATCGGTACACTGATCAATCTGGTGCTTACTGCCTTAATGGCCTACCCCCTCAGTCGCAAGCAGCTGCCAGGTCGCTCTATCTTCTTGATGCTAGTGGTATTTACGATGCTGTTCAACGGTGGAATCATTCCGACTTATCTTATTGTTAAATCTCTAGGCTTAATCGATTCCGTCTGGTCGATGATATTACCCAATGCCATATGGAGCTTTAATGTGCTCATAATGAAGAGCTTTTTTGAGAACTTGCCTGAGGAACTGTTCGAGTCCGCGCGCATGGATGGAGCCAAGGAGTTCCGGATCCTAATGCAGATTGTTCTTCCGCTTTCTGTGCCTTCTATGTTGACGGTCGGCTTGTTCTACATGGTTGGTCATTGGAATGAGTTTTTTCAAGCCGTCATGTATGTGACAGACCGTACGTTATTTCCGCTGCAGGTTGTCATCCGCGAAATATTGATGTTAACCCAGCAGCCTCTGGAGAACGCGGAAAACATGCTCCCTACGGAAACGATGCAGATGGCTTCGGTCGTCATGGCAAGCTTGCCAATTATTATCATATATCCGTTTATCCAAAAGCATTTCACCAAAGGTATGCTTCTCGGTTCCATCAAAGGTTGAACATTGGACAGCCTGCTACGGACTGCAGCCGGACTTGGGCTATCCGCTTTCATAAATGAAAGAAAGAAGGGGATTTCATTGACCAAAGCAAAAATGCTTGTTCTCGCTATGTCCGCTATATTGCTCACAGGCTCGTCCCTGGCCGGATGCTCGAGCACCAAGACAGAACCGGCAGCAGCATCCAAGAACGGTGCCTCCGGGGGCAAAGACAGCAAACCGTTGAAGCTCGACATTATCGAAACAGGCAATGGGCTGCCATCTCCCGATCAAGATATTATTAAGCAGGAGCTGGATAAAGCGCTGGGCACTGATTTGAACTTGACCGTGTACGCTTCCGGGGATGATTACAAGAATCAGCTGAATGTGCGGATGGCCTCTGCGAACTTTCCGGATATTTTCGGAGTGGACCGGCAGCAGCTTAAGCAATTTTCGGAACAGGGGCTGCTGCTCGATCTGACCCCCTATTTGGATAAGCTGAAGCCGACAAAGGATTTTATCGGTGAAGAAAGCTTGAAGAAGGGGATGATGAACGGGAAATTATTTGCCATAGCCAAATCGCCGACTATTCCTTACAATACTTATTTCATCCGGAAAGACTGGCTTGATAAATTAGGAATGCAGGTACCCAAGACGACGGATGAGCTGTTAGAAGCAGCCAAGGCATTTGCAGAGAAGGACCCGGATGGCAATGGGAAAAAGGATACGTTTGGCCTCACTGGACAAAAGCTCGATGCTTTCAGCTCGATATTCGGCGCTTATGGAGTCGGATTCGAGGCAGGAGCGCCCAGCTTGTACGTTCGGGACGGGAAGCTTGTTAACTCGCTGTATGATCAGGGCATGAAGGATGCGCTCAGCTTCATTAAAAAGCTGACGGATGCTGGAGCCGTCGATCCTGAGCTTATGGCTAATTCGGGTTTGCAGCATCAACAAAAAGCGATTAAAGGGCAAGCCGGGATCATTTATATCGATTGGCCGAATATGACGAAGGATCAATTCGTTGAGCAGATCAAGGCCGTTAATCCTAAGGCTGAATGGGTGCAGGTGGGTGCGTTAAAAGGTCCAGGCGGTCAATATACCAGCGCATGGGATATAGGAAAAACCGCCGGCTTGTATGCGATACCGAAGGCGCTTGAGAAAAATCCGGAGAAGCTGCAAAAAGTGCTCGATCTTTTGAATTATGTATCTACAAAGGATGGCTCTTTACTTGTACAATATGGGGTCAAAGGCAAGCACTACAATCTGGAGGGCAGCAAAGTCGTTCCAACTGATTTGATGGGTAAAGAGGGCGGCTATTTCTGGCTGTATCAATTCACTGGTCGCCCTGAGATGGACTATTTGCAGGTGAAATTTGCCAAACAATCGCCTTACATTGAGTTCGCCAACCAGCAGCCGCGCATTCAATCGCTTGTCGGCTTTGTCGATTATCCGAACGGCTACAATGCAACGGATGCTTCGCGATACATTGAAGAGGAGCTTGCCAAATTCGTTTACGGCAAACGTCCTATCAGTGAATACGATGCCTTCCTCAAAACACTCGAGGGCTCTATGAATTATAAAGTCTATATGGATGCTGCGCAAAAGCAGCTGAAGGATCTCGGCTATTTGAAATAATAACCATTAAGGAGAGTGCAATCCATGAATCTATCTTCTGTTCCCGAGCTGGTACGTCAATTTCATGAAGACGGTTATTTGCTCCTCAAGGGGATATTGTTACCGGAGAAGGTGGGGCGTCTGAATGCGGCTATCGACTCCATTATAGCCGAGCAGCCCGATTCGCTGGCCTACAACATATACAACAGCGTGGAACGACATGAAGAAATTGCATCGCTTATTGACGAACCGACGATTCTGCCGTTGATGGTGCAGCTGCTTGGATACAATATTCAGCTCCATATATCCCATTTGACGATCCGCCGGCCCAATCCGCAGGGGGAGACTACATCCTCGCAAAGCTTTATCAACTGGCATCAAGATGGCCCGCACCCTCAGTTTCCTCGATTGGGAGGAGTTACTTCCGCCTATTATATTAAGAGCTGCTATATCTTAAGCGATATGTCCGAGCCTAACCGGGGCAATACCAAGATCGTACCGGGTTCTCATAACAAGCCCTTCCAGCCTGACCATCAAAACGTAGACGATCTGCTGCCTGGAGAAATCCAGGTGTGCGGGGAGCCGGGGGACGTGTTCCTATTCCCGCAAAATTTGTGGCATGCCGGTGCGCCGAACCGTTCGAACTATACACGCAGGCAGCTGTTTCTTGGGTACAGCCCGATCTGGATGCGGCCGATCGATTACCGCACCGCTTCCGATAAGCTGCTGCAGGGCGCAAGCCCCTACCGTAAGCAGCTGCTGGGAGTCATTGACGACAATCCGTTTAAATATTACGTTCCAAGTGATTCCATGGTACCCTTAAAACAGCTTTATACAGGCGATCCGGGAACCGGAGGGTATGCACACTAAATTTTCGTAGGAACTTCGGTGAAGACGTAGCGCGAAGACGCAGCTACTACTGAATCCCGACTGTAGAGAAATAGCTTTGATAACAACCACGGAGATTATTCCGTGGTTGTTTGTTGTTCATAATAACTAATCATTAGATCGGATATTCATTAGTGTGAACTATATAGGGGCATTAAGTTTGTGTACTAACTATTGTGAGTTTCTTGTGAGAATGATTTAGTACAATTGGCAATGATTAGGATTTTTTCAAGAGGAGTGAATTGCAATAATACGCGCTATGTTGATTGATGACGAAGAAAATGCGCTGGATAGTTTGGCAAATTTATTGCGAGAGCTTTGTGATGCAACGATTGAACGTTATAACAATCCGTCTCAAGCATTGAAGGCTCTTGAAGCGGTTGATGCAGACGTGATTTTCGTAGATATTCAGAGATCGAGAACCAGGGGGATAGGGGCGGCGAGGAAGATTAGAGCGAAGAGACCGCAAGTGCAGATCGTCTTCACTAGCTCTTCCTCTGAATATGCGGTAGAGGCATTTGAAATAGGCTCGACCGATTATTTATTAAAACCGTTTACGAAAGGAAGGCTGAGAGACACCGTTTCTCGCATTGAGAAAGCCTTGCCGGCTCAAACATCCGGCGATGCAAAAGGCGCTGGACGAACCATCGTACAATGCTTCGGAGGCTTTTATATCCATACCGCACATGGAACCCTTTCATGGAAAACGAACAAAGAAAAAGAGCTGTGCGCATATTTGATGCAGCATGGAGGCAATGAAATTGCGCCGGATCATATTATCGAATCGATTTGGCCTGAATCTGACCTCAACAAAGCGAAGGCTTATTTGTATACCTGTATATCATTTTTGCGGAAAAATTTTCAAGCGAACGGTGTAAATATCACCGTCGATAAAGTGGGGGGAGGATATGTCTTGCAAGGACAAGAAATGGAAAGCGACGTGTCAGCATTTGTGAGTCTAGTAGAAATGGTATTATCGGAAGGTTTCATGGATGAGCGGCAGTATGAAAGGATGAACGCTCTGCATAAAGGGAAATATTTGGAGAATTGCGACTACCATTGGGCAGTTTGGAAGCGTGAACAGCTCACAATAAAATATATCGATGCGCTACGGGTCATGTGCAAATATTTTATTAAAAGCGGTAATATGCCTCTTGCGGCCGATAGCTTGCAGCGTATTCTTTCGCTGTCTCCTGATTCGGAGAAAGACGGTCGTGAACTGATCAAGCTGTACGTTCATGAGAATAAACGCAAAGAAGCTATAAAAGTGTTCCATCAGCTGGACCAGGAGGTCAGGGGAAATCTGGGCGTGGAGTTGGAAGCAGAGACGGTTCAACTATTTAAGAGTATTGTACAGAATGGTTGAGGAACAATTGAATAGATTGCCATACAAGTTATTACTCAATGAAAAGAAATGAGTTTGATACTGATCAAGCTCATTTCTATTTTTTTGGAGCCTAATTTGGATTCAATCCCGTAACTTCCATTTGAGGGTAGTTCACAATACCTTGCTGCTTGAACTCGCTGGGCGTTACTCCCGTCTCTTTTTTAAAATTTCTGCTGAAATAGTGAATGCTCATATAGCCTAGCCGTTCCGCGATACAATCGATTCTTTCGCCATTTAGAAGAGCCTGCTTCGCTTGGCGGATTCGCTCTGAAATGAGGTATGATTTTGGATTTTGCCCAACCTCATCGTGAAACAGCCTTGTAAAATAGCTGGAGTGATAGCCACATAGCTGGGCAAGCTCACTAACAGACCAGTTCTTGGCGGGATGGTCCCGCATTGCGCGAAGTGCGTTTTGGATTTTGAGCCCATGCTGCGAATGGCTTGGGCTTCTAAGCTGTCGCACTAATAGTGCGATCATTTTCATTAATAATGATCTTAGCAGATACGGGTGAGCTAGTTGCTGATACTGATATTCCACAACCATTTCCAGCAAGGTGGTTTCTATACCAGGAATGCAAGCATGATGGGGTAGGGTAAGCACTTTGCCTTCGGGCAGCACAAGTCCGTACGACGCTGGGTTAAGTGCCAGCTCTGACGGTGTGGCGGCACGAATTCCGTGTGCGGGGTGTACAGGCAGCAGAGAGGTTCCGTTCCAGGAAAAATGCAAGCTTATATAATCAGTAAGCTTCACTGCAGATAGCCGGTGAGGACTGTTAGCTCCATAAAAAACGCATTCTCCTGGCAAGACACGATAGCGATTCGGCCCAAGCTCCAACAAAGCCTCTCCGGAAATGACGTAGAATAATTGACAATCCGGGATAAGTCTAGGACCCCAGGCAGCTCCGGTGTCCCCTTTTGAACGAGTAACAAAGTTGACCGTCGGAGACATGCTGTACAATTCGTGAATAATCAACGCAAACCGCCTCCCTTAGCGGGAAAAGATTGAAAAAGTGCAAATAAGGTTTGAAAAATACCAAATACACGGAATTTAAAGGTAGGTAAGATTAACTCATGACCAAATCATTATATCATTGAATGGGGGACTGAAACATGTTAAACGCTGCTCAATTGCTTGAGTTTGAAACGAATGGCTTTCTGAAGAGGGATGTCATTCTCAGTAATGAGGAAGTGGAGAAGCTTCGTCAGGAACTAGATCTGGTAATGGAGGGGAAGACCGAAAGAAAGGCAGTTCTAAATCATAACAAGAATGAAAAAAAGAAAGACGGCCTATATGATGATATGAAGATGAGTGTGGACGAAAAGGTGGTCCAGATCGTTAATATTTGGATGGCCAGTGACCCGTTCTTTCAGCATGCTTCTCACCCAGTTATATGCGAAGAAATTGCACAGCTCTGCAAAACAGATACGGTACGTATATGGCATGATCAGGTTCAGTACAAACCACCTGTATCCGGGGGGCCAACGGGCTGGCATCAGGATCATCCGTTATGGCCGATTATACAGCCAGCTGATCTAGTTAGCGCTTGGGTTGCGCTTGACGATGCCATCATTGAAAACGGATGCATGTGGATGGTGCCTGGGAGTCACAAGTGGGGTGATCATCAGAAGTACTTAGCAAGTACCTCCGACTTTAAGCCATATCATAAACAGCCTGACCTGCTTCCCCAGGAAGCTGTTGTAGAAGCTGTTCCTTTCGAAATAAAGAAAGGTCAGGTGGGATACCATCACTGTCTAACTTGGCATGGAAGCCCGCATAACCGGTCACAGCTGAAACGCAGAGCAATAGCTGTTCACTACATGCCTGGTCATACCCGCTATGAGCCTCTAAAAAATCATGTTATGCATCAATACGTTTCTGTGAAGCCGGGGGAAATTCTTGTCGGAGAGCAATTTCCGGTTGTATACAGCCAGGCAAAATCCATTTAAAGTAAGGGAGCGCATATGACAAAAGAAACGGTTCTAGGCAATGCAGTATTGTCGTATGAAATAGCTATTGATTGGGGGAAATTGCCATCCGGTATTTCCTATGGTTATACACATGGTGTCTGCGTAGATTCTAAGGATAATGTGTACGTCCATAATACAGGGGAGCATGCTATTATCGTCTTCGATCGGGACGGCAACTTCCTTACATCCTGGGGACAGGAATTTAAGGGCGGTGCCCATGGATTTTATTTGCACAAAGATGCAGACGGAATGGAATATTTGTATATTACGGATACAAAACGGGGACTGCTTGTCAAAACAACCTTAAACGGAGAGGTTCTGATGGAAAGGCGGCGTCCAGAGCGCCCGGACCTGTATGACTCGGATCGACGATATGTCCCGACAGATGTCTGTGTAGCGCCAAACGGAGATGTTTATGTTTCTGACGGTTATGGACAGTATTACATTCATCACTATGATTCAAAAGGGACCTATTTAAGATCATGGGGTGGTCGCGGCTCCGGGCAAGGGCAGCTGATTGAGCCGCACGGAATTTCCGTCAATCTTCGGGGAGAAGAGGCGGAGCTTTATGTGGCCGACAGGAGAAATCACCGGATTCAGGTGTTCACTTTAAACGGCGAGCACAAACGCTTCGTGGAACACGACTTGGATTTACCTTGCAGCTTTTATTTTGCCGGAGAAGAGGTTTTCATTGCTGATTTAAACAGTCGTGTTACCGTCTTGGACAAAAACGATCTGTTGGTTACCCACTTGGGTGAAGACCAACAGGCATACAAGCAAAAGGGCTGGCCGAATCTGCCCAAGGACTACTTCCGTCCTAATAAATTCAGCTCCCCTCATGGGATTTGTGTAGACTCTAGAGGAGATGTCTATGTGGTTGAATGGATAGCGGACGGCCGTCTAACAAAGCTGATTAGGTGTATCGGTAAAACGTAAGATGAACAAGTTATCTTTTTGAGCGTGATGATTTGGGACTTGGTGAAGACTGGAATAGATTGACCATGTAGTAACCTCTTGGGATATAATGGATGTGATGAATTAACCAACTCCATTACAGAAAGTATGGTGCTTCGCTTGAATAACTTAGGGTCGGCAAAGTGGATTATGGACCAGCGATTTAATGGTCTGCAGCCTATTGATGTATATCATAAGGAATTGGCGCATGTGGAGCCTTCTGAACATAGCGAAGCACTTCAGAACGTGCATACGCTGGTTAGAAAGACGTTTGTGCTGGAGGAGCATGTATCGGAAGCACTGCTGCAGCTAACTGCCGACGATTACTACAAGGTGTATGTAAACGGACAATTTGTCGGACAAGGACCCGCTCAAAGTAATTATTATCATTATTACTATAATAAATATGATGTAAGTGAATATCTCCAACAAGGTGACAATATCATTGCAGTTCATGTGTATTATCATGGGCTCATCAGTCGTTCCTACAATAGCGGAGATTATCGGCAGGGCCTCCTTGCGGAATTGAGCGTTAATGGTTCAACTCAAGTACACACCGACAAAACCTGGAAATATACCACAGCTGAGGAGTATGGCCCAACAAGCGTTATCGGCTACAATACTCAGTTTCTTGAAAACATCGATAGTCGACTCCAGTTGAACG
This sequence comes from Paenibacillus sp. UNC451MF, assembly GCF_000686845.1. GTDB lineage: Bacteria > Bacillota > Bacilli > Paenibacillales > NBRC-103111 > Paenibacillus_S. The sequence goes on from NZ_JMLS01000012.1 coordinate 37,039, forward strand.
GCTGGCGAGAGAGGGGCTTTGATGATTCGGGGTGGTTATTCGCTTGGGAGCACTTGGAGGATGATCATCTACTGGTGTTGCAGCCGACTCCAACCTTGTCCGTATATGAGATCAAGCCACAACAAGTTAAGCGTATAGACGAAGGGTACTTGATCGATTTTGGTCATGAAATTACCGGACAGTTCACTATGAAGGCACATGGACAATCGGGACAAACGATAGAAGTTCGGTGTGGAGAAGAATTGCTCCCGGATCAAAGGGTTCGTTATCAAATGAGATGTAATTGTACCTATCAGGAAATCTGGACTTTATCGGGCGAACGCGATGAGCTTGAATTTTACGACTATAAGGCATTCCGTTATGTTGAGGTGATCGCTGAGGACGAGTCGGCGCTACAGCCCGAGACATTTGCCGCAATCGTGCGACACTATCCGCTGGATGAGAAGGCATGCCAGTTTGAATCTTCGAATCCGTTATTAAACTCCATATGGTCCATCTGTGCAAATGGCATTACGTATGGAACGCAGGAAAACTACGTCGATTGCCCGTCCCGCGAAAAAGGTCAGTACCTTGGAGATAACACGGTTATTACTCATGCCCATGCTTATGTGTCCGGAGATCTGAGGATGATTCGCAAGGCGATTGAAGATTTCGCTCTGCTGTCTTCCCGGGTATGTCCTGGGCTGATGGCTGTTGCTCCAGGACATTTTATGCAGGAGATAGCGGATTTCTCCCTACAGTGGCCGATGCAGCTGCTTCAGTACTACAAACTAAGCGGGGATCGGGAATTTTTGGAGTCCATGTACCCTGTTGCTGAACAAATGATGGATTATTTTGATCGGTACAAACGTCAAGACGGATTACTTGACTCAGTCAATGACAAGTGGAATCTGGTCGATTGGCCGGAGAATGCAAGAGATGGCTATGATTTTTCGTTGAAGAAAGGGCATATTGAAGGCTGCCATAATGTAATTAATGCATTTTACTATGGAGCTTTGCAGTCCATGTCAGACATCCGCGAGGAGCTGCAAATGCCTCGCCGTGACGATTTGGAGGTATTCTGTGCTTCATTCCGTCATGCTTTTTATCGACCGGACCAGAAGCTGTTCGTAGATGCCGAGGGCTCGGAGCATGCTTCCCTTCATGCTAATGTTCTGCCGCTTCTATTCGGACTGGCGCCTGAGGAGGCGGTCACTTCCATCGTAGGCCTAATCCGGACGAAACGTTTCAGCTGCGGCGTGTATATGGCTTATTTTGTGCTTAAAGCTCTGGCAGCTGCAAAGGAATATGAATTGTTGTACGATTTGATTGTTTCAGATGACCTTCATTCCTGGGGAAACATGGTGAAGGAAGGGGCTACCACCTGCTACGAGGCATGGTCGAAGGAATTAAAGTGGAACACCAGTCTATGCCATCCATGGGCTAGTGCGCCGATCCCGCTATTTATTGAGGAGATAGTCGGCTTAAAGCCTGCAAGTCCCGGCTGGGAGAAGGTGAGCTTCGAGCCGCATTTGCCCGATTCACTGCGTGAGATTCGACTAAGCTTTAGAGTTCCGGCAGGGGAAGTCCAGTTTGAGTTAAAAGATGGGTTGATAAGCCTAAATGTTCCTGAGGGAGTAGCGGTCGTTAAGCAAGTTGGATAGTAAAGTGATTAAGGCGTTAACGCTCCATCGCGATAATTATAGTGTAACAAAAAAGCTGTTCTATCCTTTTGGAGGAGAACAGCTTCTTTGTTTTGTTTAGGTTAGGATATGCCCGCCTTCCACATGGAGAACGGTTCCGGTTACAAATTGATTTTGGAGCAGGTAGAGTACGCTTTGTGCAACATCCTCAGCATTTCCAACACGTTGCACGGGCAGTTTATTAGCTATCGCTGTATAGAATTGATTGCGTGCCTCCTCAGGCATTTTACTGCGTGATGGCGTATCGATTATACCGGGTGAAATGATACTAACACGGATGGGAGCGAGTTCCAGAGCAAGGGTTTGGCCGAGATTCGCAACGGCTGCATTGGCTGCTCCTAATATAGAGGAGCCGACCATTGATTTAAAAGCAACGACGCCCGAAAATAAGGTAATGGATCCGTCGGGCGAAATATGGGGTGCTCCGTACTTTACCGCGTAATATTGGCCCCAAAACTTATTATCGAACAGCTGCCGGGCTTGGGCGGTGTCGGTTTGGAGGAATGGCCCACCAGAAGTCTCCGCTGCGCTTACGACCAGATGATCGAACGGGCCAATAGTACTGAAGAAGGACTGAACCTCCTCCTCATGTGTCGTATCCAATTGATAAGCAATAGCTTGATTGCCGAGCTCTTCTTTTGCTTTTTGCAGTTTGATTTCTGAACGGCTTGCGATGATGACTTCTGCTCCAAGGGCAGTGACTTGACGTGCAGTTTCTAAACCGATTCCTGAGCTGCCTCCGATAATGACTATTTTTTGATTTTGCAGCATAGTTGTACCTCCTAATATTTTGAGTGATGGGTTTAGAGAAGGATAGGAAGCAGTATCTCCTCTGTTAAGAAAAGAGTGTATCAAATTACATGAATATTATATAAATAGTAATTTCATTTTGGGAAGTAGTGATATTTATTTCATATAGTATCTTGAAGTAAAGTTTTGTGATATAGATAGGATTATCGTAAGAAAATATTTGTTTTTAATGCTGTGGAAAGCAAAATGGCTAGGGGAGCAGCTGTTACCGCCACATGTCTGGGGCGATACGTTGGAAGAAGTACAAGACTGCCAGAGACTCGGAGGCAATATATTTTGTGCTATTTTAATACCAAAAAGCAGCTATATTCAACGGCTTGACCTGTTATAATAGAAGAAACGTATTCATTTTTAGGAATGAACGGCATAGGAAATAATATAGAAAGGGAGGCACGGCTATGCACGATCTAAGTTCATATGCTCTTCGTATACGAATTGCTATGCATAAAACGCAGCGGGAAATAGCTAACATTATGCAGAGTCAGTTTCAGCTGGAGCTTACAAGGGCACAATTCTATATCCTTAAACTAATATCCGAGGATGGTCCGTGTACAATTACTCAACTATCCAAGAAGTTTGGCATCAATACAAGTACGGTATCGACAATGATTAACAAACTAGTTCTCGATGAATTAATCTCCCGTGAATATAGTAACGATGACCGAAGAAAAGTTTTTGTTTCTATAACCCAGCATGGAAGTGACGTGCTCAAGCAGGAGCTGCTGCATTACAGTCAAATATTAGAACGGTACCTATCTCCTTTAAACCAAGAGGAGCTTGAAACCTTTGTAAATATATTTGAAAAGATCGTCCAAGCGAACAATGACAAAGCGGAAACAGTAAGTGTAAAAACGTAAGCGTTTTAAGTAAACAGGGCTGCGAACTAATCAGCAGCTTATTTATACATTCATGATTTAAGGACAGCCAAGAGAAGCTTGCAATCATAGTTAGAGCCTTAAGAGGGGGAAATGGGTTGCATGGGATATTTGGATCGTAAAATAGCAGATTTATATCAGTACACTCCGGAGCTAACGGCTCCCGAGGATCTGCACCTTTATTGGAGCAAGACGCTGGAACAATTGTCTCAGCGCGGTTCGGTCGCAGCCGAGCGGCAGCAAGTGTCTACAACGATGCGGGGCGTACAGGCGTATCAAGTGAACTATCAAGGCTATGATGAAACGAAGGTCTCCGGATGGTATCTTATCCCGAGCATGTGGAAGGAGAATACGTACCCTTGTGTCGTCCTTTTTCATGGATATGCGGGAAGCAGCGGGCTTCCGGAAAGCTATGCCCCATGGTTGTTGGCAGGCATAGCGGTATTTGCAATCGACCTTCGAGGGCAGACGGGAAGTACCGGCGATTTGCTGCCTCAAGAAGGAGGCATGGCAAAGGGTTGGATTACCAAAGGCATTGATGACAAAGATAGTTGCTATTATAAAGCGCTGGTGATAGATTGTCTGCGGGCGGTAGATTGGGCTGCGGAGCAGCCGGAAATCGATCCGAGTCGTATTGGCGTAGCGGGCGCCAGCCAAGGGGGCGGTCTTGCCATGATCGTAAGCGCATTGAGCCGGAAGCCTGCCTTTGCTATTGCGGACATACCGAACATGTGTCATATGGATTGGGGAATCTTTCATTCTACAGGCTCGTTGACTGAGGCCGCGGATTATGTCTCTCAATATCCTGACCGTTGGGAGAAGGTCATGCGTACGCTCAGTTATTTTGATAATATGAACTTGGCTGATCGAATCGAGATTCCCATATTAGTATCGGTTAGCTTGAAAGACCCTGTCTGCATGCCAGAGACGGTGTTTGCAGCTTATAACCGGATCGAATCTGATAAAGAGCTGCATATATATCCGTTCAGAGGGCATTCTACAGGGGAGAAGCATTTGCGCAAAGTGCTGGAATTCGCTCAGCGGCAGGTTGGGCGTTAATGCTATTAGCGCCTACACTGTATTTAACTAAGCCGTTCTATCTGCCCACGAGGAGAAGGACGGCTTTTTTCAATAGGATAGAATAAGTATGACAAATGCGTTTGGACAGGAACGGGGGAGGCAACGATGAATTCGCTATTTAACAAATATTATGACAGGTTAATGCGTCCCTTGGAGAGCCGGGCATTCCACTCCATTCGGAAGGAGCTCATTGAGCAGGTGGATGGGACCGTATTGGAGGTTGGTTCGGGTACGGGGGTGAACTTCAAGTATTATCAGCATGCGGATAAAGTATTTGCCGTCGAACCGGATGAGATGATGCTGGGACAATCACTTGTGCATGTTGATCGGCTTACCGTACCTATCGAAGTTGTAAGAGCGGGTGCAGAGCAGCTTCCTTTTCAGGATGATTCGTTTGATTGTGTCGTATGTACTCTTGTGTTTTGTACGATACCAGATCCAGTGACAGCGTGGTATGAAATCAAAAGAGTATGCAAACCGGGAGGACGCATTTTTGTTTTTGAGCATGTGAGATTAAACAATCCTTTGTGGGGAACTTTGCAGGACTGGCTGACGCCCTGGTGGAAAAGATGCTGCGGAGGTTGTCATTTGAATCGTAACACATTGGATGACATACAACGAGCTGGATTTAATGTAACGAATATAGATCGGAGATATAAGGGACTGATATTGGTTGCAAAAGCCGTTAATAATAAATAATGCCGTATGTTGGTTAAATAAGAACACTTGACTAAAGCAAACGAAAGGATTATAGTGTTTACATACCCCATGGGGTATGATGTTTATAAAATACATGCTCGATAAGATTGGATTAACAAAGAGAGGATCGGTAAATGCCGACTCATTTTTTTTATCCTAAAGCATACCCCATGGGGTATTTAGTGGATTAAATGCCATGAGTTTAGACATGATGACGAGCTAGAGAATGGAGGATACTTAAATGCAAGGTATGACATCAGCACAATTAACTCAAAAATTGTTGTCCAGTGAGCCTTTGTTCATTTTGGATGTGCGCAATGAAACGGATTTTAACGATTGGAAGATCGAAGGGAAGCAAATCCAGCATATGAACATACCTTATTTCGACCTGCTGGATGGAGTTGAGGCTATCATAAATCAAATTCCTGATGACCGGGAAGTTCTGGTCGTATGTGCGAAAGAAGGCTCCTCGATATTTGTAGCGGAGCAATTGATCGGGCAGGGAAAAACCAATGTTTCTTACTTAATCGGTGGAATGAAAGCATGGAGCGAGCATCTGGAGCCCGTCAAGATCGGAGACCTTAAGGATGGGGGTGCCATCTATCAGTTTGTTCGGATAGGCAAAGGCTGTTTATCCTATATGGTCATTTCTCAAGGTGAAGCTGCGGTTATAGATGCGGTTCGCATGACGGATGTATTTGTAAGGTTTGCCGACGAGCATCGCGTGCAGATTAAGCATACGATCGATACTCACCTCCACGCGGATCATATTTCCGGAGGCCGACATTTGGCCGAACAAACAGATGCATCGTATTGGCTTCCGCCGAAAGATGCGAACGAAGTGACATTTCATTATGAGAAGCTAGAGGAAGGGAATCGGCTTGTTGTAGGTCAAACCGCGATTCAAATTCAGCCGGTGTATTCACCGGGGCATACGATAGGCAGTACATCTTTAATCATCGATGACCAGTATCTGATGTCGGGAGATATCTTATTCGTTGCTTCGATTGGACGTCCTGATTTGGCCGGTAAAGCTGAAGATTGGGTTAGCGATCTTAGAACCACCTTATATGATCGCTATAAACAATTGTCAGAGGATTTAATTGTGCTCCCTGCCCACTTTGGCAAAATAACGGAGTTGGGCAATCGTGGGCAAGTGACGGCCCGTCTGGGTGATTTGTTCAAGCAAAATCCAGGGCTGAATATTGCTGATGAAGCTGAGTTTAGAAACTCCGTCACGCAAAACTTACCCCCTCAGCCTAACGCTTATCAAGAAATACGCCAAACCAATATGGGGAAAATAACACCAACGGACGAGGAACAACGCGAAATGGAAATAGGTCCTAACCGCTGTGCGGTCCATGATGTGTAAAAGGCTTGAAGCAAAGCCATGATAATAAGGGGAGGTCTATGACTTATGACAGAACTGTCTGTAAATCAAACGTTGGATTGCAAAGGGCTTGCCTGTCCGTTACCCGTAGTGCGAACAAAGAAGGCAATGGAAGCATTGAACGCGGGCGAGGTTTTGGAAGTGGTTGCGACGGATAAAGGCTCCGTTGCGGATCTTAAGAGCTGGTCGGGCCGAACAGGCCATCAATATATAGGGTTGAAAGAAGAAAATGGCGCCTTCCGTCATTTTATTCGTAAAGCGGAAGCATCCGATACCAAAGAAGAAATGAAGCATGCGGTTATAGCGACAAACGATGAGGTTCACAGCAAATTGGCATCGGGTGACAAGCTCCATATTTTGGATGTACGGGAACCTGCTGAGTTTGCATTTGGCCGCATTCCTGGAGCAATTTCTATCCCTCTGGGTGACTTGGAGAAAAGGCTGAATCAGTTTGATCCGTGCGCTGAATATTACGTCGTATGCCGTACGGGCAACCGAAGTGATTCGGCATGCCAAATGCTATCGGCCAAGGGCTTCCACAACGTGAAAAACGTAACTCCCGGGATGTCGCAGTGGACTTATGAGATAGAGAATGACTAATAGATTAAGGAGATGAACTCATCATGACTAACAAAAAAGTAGCACTTATAGCATCATCCGGCGGTCTGGAGACAGCCTATAAAGTGTTGAATATTGCCACGGCGGCAGCGGCATTGGATGCGGAGGTAGCGATATTCTTCACCTTCGAAGGCTTGTCGATTATTCATAAAGATTCGGAGCAGCTGCTTCAGCTCAAGCCAGGCAACGAAGGTTTGGCGGAAGGATTCAAGCGTGCTAACGTACCTTCCATCCAAGAGCTGATGAACATTGCCAAAGAGTCGGGTGTGCGGCTTATCGGCTGTCAGATGACGATAGATGTCATGGGCTTGCAGCAGGAACATTTTATTGATGGAGTAGAGCTCGGGGGCGCTGCGACATTCCTCGATTTTGCCTTCGATGCTCAGGTGAGCTTAAATTTCTAGGTCCCTAAAAACATCATTGGCATTCGATTGCTAATGATGTTTTTATTTTTTACATAAATTCAATCGATTTAACACAACATGTTTTTATGAAAATTGGTCAAGAAACGAGGGGGACATGTATGTTTCATTATACAGTAGAAACAAGCAAGTCCGTCGATGAAGCTATTACTTCATTGGAGGATAGCTTGAAGCAAGAAAACTTCGGCGTACTGTGGCACTTAGATATGAGACAGAAATTAGATGAAAAAGGAGTCGGGTTTGACACCGATTATCATATTCTTGAAGTATGCAATCCTGTAGAAGCCAAAAGGGTATTAAGTGAAAACTCCATCGTTGGCTATTTTTTGCCTTGTAAAATAGCAGTTTTTGAAAAGAACAGTAAGACTCACATCGGTATGCCTAAGCCAACAGCACTAATCGGCATGGTTGAAGGAGCTTCACTTCAAGCTATAGCCACGGAAGTAGAAAGTAGATTAATTTCTTGCATTGATAAATGTACATAAGACTATTCGTAGGCAGCACCCTTTCAATATCTGTAATACTGCTGTCGTGAGAGGAGAATATTCTCGTAAACACCTCGTTAGTCTCTATCACTCCTTGTTGGCCGGAAGAAATCAATTGCTGGACTCCTTGAATAGCATCGATAACCTGAACGGTATAATGGTTCGTATGCTGAATTAGCTCATTAATTTGCTCTACGGATTGCCGGGCGTCCCCGGACAGCTTTCGGATCGCGTCCGCAACTACGGAAAAGCCTTTTCCATGTACGCCGGCTCCTGCACTTCAATAGCTGCGTTCAGCGATAGGATTTTGATCTGATTGGAAATTTGAGCGACGATAGAAACGATTAGCTTAATTTGCGTAGAGGTGAATTCAAGATGAGAGATGGTTTGGCTCATGCGATGCGAGCTTTCATGGATGGACTGCATCTGATCTGACAGCTGTTTAATCTTAGAGGTGACTGTTAGTGCAAGCGATTTGGAGGCAATGGCTTTATCGGCACTGTTCGTTGCGGAATCGTTGGCAGTATGACTGCTTGCCAGTACTTGCTGAACGGATGCACTCGTCTGTTCAGTCAGTGCGGCCAGCTCTTCTGTGACGAGAAGCATATTCCCCTTCAATTCCTTCTTGACTCGTTCGTACTGCAGCTGGCTTTGTTCCCTATGCTTCTGTTCATATGCTTCCAATACGAGCTGCTGCTCGAAGTTAAGTATTTTACTGATAGCCTTAAGTATGATCAAGCAGTCCTCATTACTTTGTACGTGGATATAGATGACATCCATAATAGCGGTTTGTAAATTATGAAAAGCACCCATATACCACTTGGGCTCCAAACCGATACGATGATGAATCTCGCAATACGAAGTCTTTTTTGAATAAATGCATTGTCGATGTGACCGTCGAAGATCTCGATAAGGTGACACTGGAAGGTGACTCTTAGACGATCCAGAGTGCTGTTGTCCGTAATAATGTTCTCTAATTCTTCGACTGAGAGAATGGATTCATAGAATGTTTGTACAATTTTGTCTATATGCTCGATAATAAGGGGCTGTACGGTACGAAGGATAGATAATTCGGCAGACATCAAGTTGATCATTTTCATTTGTAAAGATACCGCGGCGAATGGCTGCGAACTGATTTCTAGTGATGCAATACCTGAGTTCGCTTGCTGAGGCGGGGGAGCGGCTTGATGAGGATTCGTCCTCCATGATCGCCCGAACAGGCTTGCAACTGCGTGATAGGGGCCTCTTATTTTGCTATAAATTCCTTTTCTACGATCTCGGGTGGAAGAGGCTTAGACAGCCAATATCCTTGGATATAGTTGCACTGCAGCTCCTTTAATAGGCCCAATTGATCTTGTGTTTCCACTCCTTCCGCTATGACCCGCAAATTCAAGCTGTGCGCCAAGTCGATAATAGCTTTAATAATAGCTCGATTCGGAGAATCATCGGCATCAATGCCATCTACGAAGCATTTGTCTATTTTTAAAATATGAACCGGGTATTGTTTCAAATAGCTTAATGAAGAATAGCCTTTTCCGAAATCATCAATTGCGACCTCGACCCCTAGCTGCTTAAATTGACTTAGAATCGAAACGATAGACTCTATTTGATGAATACTGACAGTTTCCGTGATTTCTAGAATAAGATAATGAGGGTCCAGCCCCGTGTCTTCCAAAATGCTAGCAACGGATTGAACCAAATTATGTTGAAGAAATTGACGGGCGGAGAGATTTACGGCCATTTTGACAGGAGAGTAGCCCTTGGATTGCCACTTTTTATTGAGCAGACAAACCGAGCGTAATACCCATTCTCCGATTTCAACGATGAGTCCGCTTTCCTCCGCAATCGGTATGAACTCGGCAGGAGAGATTACTCCCAGTTCGGAGTGCTCCCATCTCAGCAGGGCCTCTAGTCCATAAACTCGACCTGTGGAGAGGTTCATTTGAGGCTGATACACAATCGTGAGCTGTTCGCGATCCAACGCTTTGCGCAACCCATTCTCCAGATGAATCCGTCTTAGAAACGTATCGTTCATGTTAGTGGTGTACAGCTGATAATGATTTTTTTGTTTTTTCGCGTGATACATAGCAATGTCGGCATGTTTGATTAACGTTTCCGTGTCTTCTCCATCAGAGGGGTATAAGCTGACTCCAATGCTAACGGTAACAAACAGCTCTTGGTCTTTACATTTAAAGGGAATGGTTAATTGCTGGCAAATGGTTTCAAGCTTGCTGATAACAGGCTCCAATGAATGTCTATAGGGGATAATGACCGTGAACTCATCCCCTCCTAAGCGTGCTATTGTATCATCCGAACCTACGCACTCGCGCAACCGAATTGCAATGTGCTGAAGCAGCTGATCTCCGATCATATGACCGAGCGTATCGTTGATTATCTTGAAATGGTCAAGATCCATGAACAGGAGGGCAACCGTTTGATCGCTAATTTGAGCCTGTTCTATAGCTTGCTGAAGCCGTTCCAAGAACAAAACGCGATTGGGTAAGCCGGTTAACACATCATAATGCGCTAAATAAGTAAGCTTGTCCTCATACTGCTTGCGTTCGGTAATATCCGAGAAAATGCCAATGTAATGCGTAATTTTGTTATGCCTGTCCTTGATAGTGTGAATAGTAATCCATTCAAGGTAGATTTCGCCGTTTTTACGACGATTCCATATCTCTCCCTGCCAGCTTCCTGTCTCATGAATGCTTGCCCACATATCGGCATAGAACGCTGAATCCTGCTTTCCGGAATGCAAAAGGCGCGGGTTTTGACCGACAGCTTCCTTTTCCGTATAGCCTGTTGTTTTAGTAAAAGCCGGATTGACGGTTAAAATAACGCCTGCGGTATCGGTAATCATAATGCCTTGACTTGCCGTTTCAAAAACCAGGGAGTGAAGATGATGTCGGTTCATATGTGTTTCCCTTCATTCGATAGTATGTTTCTAGTCCTCAAACAAGGACGAGAAGTCGAATCTAGCTTCAAACTCGTGCCGAAGTCCATAAATGCGTATACCGCCGCCTTGCTCTTTTGCTTTCTTTCGAATGGCAAGCAGGATGCCGAACCCGGAGCTGTCGATGGATTCAATTTCTGTGAAGTCAAAACTAAACCGGCAATATGCTTGTTCAAAATAAGGAAACAGTTCCTCCCTTAACCAGGTCGCCTCAGTCATCCGAAGGCTCCTTTTTAATTCAACATGCACCGTTCTATCCACAGTCCAAACCTTGGGATTCAATAGTTTCCACCTCACATCTGACAAATTTACACAACAAAGCTCGTCTGTCTCTAAGCATGGTGAAAGATATCCCAAATATTTCATATCATAAAGGAATTGGAAAAATGAAGTAATGATAAAAATCACAAAATACCTCTTGAACTTGGTATACATTAATTGGGTATTCAACTATAATTATATTTACTTAATGAATAAAATAATTGGGTTACCAAGATATTAGAAAAGTGCTTAGGGTGATGCTGGAAGAAATAGGATACATGGATGGAAAAATGAATCATGGGCTCGAATTGCTCCTATCGGTTCGTAATGTGAGGTTTTGGTCATAGGCGTTACTCAAGTCTGGCTTCTATACTGAAGGTGCAATGATCGAGCAAAACATGATTAAAGGGGGCAAGGATGCAAATGACTACAAAGGGCAGCATAGTATGTTCATCCTTGTTGGTGCTGGGTGTGCTTGCAGGCTGCAGTGGAGGAGGGGCAAAGCCGGCGGAAGGGAACCAGCTTGCTGCTGACAGTAAAGCGGCTCAGCCATTGAACTTATCCTGGATGCGTTATGAGAATCCGTCACAGCCATTTATTCAAAATCCCGTCCTTCTTCAAGAAATGCTGAAACGAAAAAATGTACAGCTGCAGCTCCAGAGCACTCCACAGAGCAATTATGACGACAAGAAGAAAACGCTGATTGCTACGAATACGATACCTGACGTTCTGCTAGTGAAGCAGGATGACATATCGAACTTTTCCGACACCGGAATTTTCCTCGATCTGACCCCTTATTTGGATAAAATGCCGAATTTCAAAAAAGTGGCACAGGATTTCCCTGAAATTAACAAAAACAAAATCGACGGCAAGCTCTTTGGGTTTCCATTAACGCAAAAGTATGCCGCATCGCAATCCGGTCAAGTACCTGTCATCCGTGTTGATTTGTTGAAAAAGTTAAATTTATCGACTCCAACTACGTATGAGGAGTTATATTCCGTATTCAAAAAATTAAAGGAAGCTTACCCCGACACCTATCCTTTCACAAGCCGGGCGGCCAACGGTTTAACAGGAACGGAAAATTTGATCAATCCGATTGCATTTGGATTTGGCAGCGGTTACACGAATACGACAGGTGCCAAGGTATACTATGATCCTGCCTTGAAGCAGTATAAGTTCGGTCCATTTGCCCCTGAGTTCAAGGAAGCCATTGGTTATCTTCATAAGCTGTATAAGGAAAAGCTGCTTGATCCCGATTATGCAACCGCTACATCGCAAATATGGCAAGAGAAATTAAGCTCCGGCAAATCATTGTATTATCAGGACAATACAGGGTTCGGCGCCAATTTCAATGCTGTATTGAAGAAGAGGGAACCGGAAGCAAGCTTCGACATGCTTCCGATACTTGCTGGAGGCAGCAAGGGTACCAAACGTGTTCAATTATACCAGCTCGATCATTTGCAGGAATCGTATGTGATTAGTGCCAAGACGAAGGACCCTGAAAGAGTGATCCAGTTCATGGATTGGTTGTATTCAGAAGAGGGACTCCGATTGACCTCTTGGGGGATAGAGGGACAACATTATGCGATAGATAACGGCAACTATAAAATCAACGAGCCGTTCTTTAATCCATTTAAAGATAAGCCGGACCCGTACGCTGCTATGAAATCAACGCTTGGGACTGGATATAACGGCCTTGCTTTATATACTGACGATCAACCGAATGTAGCCGCTCAGCCTAAGGAAGCGTTGGAATGGACCGAGAAAAACTATCAATATGTGAAAGACGGGCTGGCATTCAGAATGGCGTATGATCCTCCATTTACCAAATACGAACGTGAAAAGCTTAAACAGCTAAGAACTCAGCTGGATGCTTATTTGACCCAAACGATGGATAAATTCATTATGACAGACGGCGCCCTGGAGAAGGATTGGGACAGCTTCTTGAAGCAGTGCAGAGATAAAGGAGCACAGGAAATCGAGAGCATATTCAATGCTGCTTTAGCGCGCGTTAAATATGCTTGAGCTTAAGGAGGGTGCTGTCCGATAAGGAGGTTAGTGTCCTCTTCTACAGAAAGGTTAGAGGAGGGATTGTTATTACGGCTGAAGCTGCCAAATGGCTTGACGTGAAGAGGAAGCTGAACCGAAGCAAGTTTCTATATATGATGCTTGCACTGCCGATTCTGTATTTTCTCATATTCCATTACGCGCCGATGGTCGGCAATTTGATGGCTTTATCAGCTCAGAAATATGGCAAGGCATCGGATGGAATTCAATCATTTATTTGGCTGCGCTAGCTTCCATTGATCCCGGTTTATATGAAGCTGCAACGATAGACGGAGCGGGTCGCTAGGGGCGAATCCGCCATATTACGGGAGCGGTGAAAGGATAAGTCCTGAAATAATGAGACGTGCTTTGTTACGGATAAGGCATGCGGGAAGCTGTTCTCAATTCTTGTAATTGCCTATGTGGAGGTTTACAATAAATCTAACTATTACGCCTCCCGAGGAGAGTCCATTCATGTTGGAATCAAAAGCAATCTACTTGCAAAAGGTGAAGCTTCAGAACATGTCGCTTATTTTGCAAAACATATGGAGATTAGAAGCTGTGTCAAGAATTGAGTTAGTCGACATGACCCGACTTACCTCCGGCACCATTACCAATTTGACCCAAGAGCTTATTCAGAGGCGAATCATTCGGGAGTCCGAGTCGAACTCAGAGTCCGTCGGTCGCAAAAGAGTCAATCTGCGGTTTGACAATAGTCTCTATTCCATAATTGGATTGGATATAGGAAGAACAACCATTGGTGCTGTGATGACTGATTTAATGGGGAATATATTAGGGACAATCGAATACGGAACGGTTGGAATTAATGATCCTGAGGCAGTCCTGTCACTTATTGATCCGTTCGTACGTAAATTGATAGCGACGGCAGAGTCGCAAAGAAGGACGATTATTGGGATGGGTGTAAGCATTCCGGGACCGATGGACCAATCGACAGGGAAGCTGAGATATCCGCCGCATTTCCCAGGTTGGAACGAATACCCCATCCGTTCGACGCTAGAGCAGCGCTACGGTATTAAGGTGTGGATCGAGGACGATGCCAGAACCTCTGCTTTGGCGGAACGCTGGTTCGGCATCGGTCGAGGCGGCAAAGACCTCCTGTTCGTATCCATGGGCATGGGCATTGGCGGCGGGGTCATTCAGAACGGAAGTATCCTGCGGGGGGCCAACGGCTTATACAGCCAGATTGGACATATGAGTCTTATGCTGGACGGTCCTGTGTGCGACTGCGGTAATATAGGCTGCTGGGAGGCTCTCGGCTCCATACCGGGTATTCTCAAACGATGGTCGGGAGAAGGCGGCTTCAGCGAATTTATCCAAGAGGTTAGGGAAGGAAAAGCCCGTGCGGTTCAGTGCATGCAGGAGACCATACGGATGGTAGAGATGTCGCTAACTTCCTTATTCAACCTTTATGATCCGGATGTTATTGTGCTTGGCGGTAAGCTGTATCCTTATCTCACCCCATACATGGAAGAAATTGTTGCTAAAGTCCGCAACCGGGTATTTGATGGTGCAAGTGAGCGGGTGTTCATCGAGCCTTCTACTTTCGGTGATATGCAGAGCCTGATGGGAGCTGTGGCGCTCGTCTTTGGGCGTGTGCTAGAACAGCCTCAGCTGGTAATAGAGGGTTCGCAAAGCTTGCGGCAGTAAAGGTTCTGGACCTTGTGTGAACCATGAATTACTTGACAAATAGATATTAACATAATAAACTGTCACCAATTGAAAGGAAGGTTTCAAATGGATCGCTTGAAAACTGTTAAACGTACTGCGAAAAGCTGCTCCGTACAAACGGATAAAAACGATGCAACGTTGTCCGGAGCTTAATCAAAAAGCGTATTGCTTTTTTTCATCGACTGACAGCCGTTAAAAATTGGTGTGATTCATCACGCTTATTTCGTTGTGCTATTGGTCGATGTTACGGATTAAGAGGCTGTAGACAAGGTTTTGTCTGCAGCCTTTTTGTGATATAAATTTCAGTTTTCATCGCTGAAGTTATATTGCTGTACATCCATGAAATGTACAGGTAAGCAGAAGGCTGGCACCAAAGGGTGCTGTGCTTTCTGCTTTTTTGTTTTCAAACTAACCGTAGAAAAGGGGAATACAAGATGAGTTTGCTTGAGGTTTATGACATGTCGCATGCGTATGGGGATAGAACGTTATATAAACATGTTCAACTGGAGCTGTACAAGGGAGAACATTTGGGGGTTGTCGGACAAAACGGAACAGGTAAAAGTACGTTAATTAGCATCTTGACGGGCGAGATTATTCCGGACGGTGGATCGATTAAATGGCAGTCCAACATTAAGATAGGTCATCTCGACCAGTATGCAGAAATCAATGGCAATGACACGGTGTACCATTACCTGCAATCCGCTTTCACTAAGGCATTTAACCTGGAAAAAGAGATCAATCGGCTCTATGAGCAAAGCGCCAAAACGGGAAATGAAGCCTATTTGCTGAAAGCTGCGGAGGTTCAAGAGCAGCTCGATGCACTCGATTATTTCTCCATTGAAAGTAACATCAATAAGGTGGTTCATGGTTTGGGGATTGATGCGATAGGTGTAGATCGACCTATTCAAAAACTGAGCGGCGGGCAGCGTGCCAAAGTCATACTGGCTAAGCTTCTATTGGAGAAGCCGGATGTACTTTTACTTGATGAGCCAACCAATTTTCTGGATAAGGAGCATGTGGATTGGCTGTCCGATTATTTATCTCTCAGTAAGCAGGCGTTTATTGTAGTGACACACAATTATGAATTTCTTGAATCCATTGCGACCAGCATATGTGATATTGAGGGGGAGACCATAAGGAAATATTATGGGAAATTCTCAGAATTTCTAAAGCAGAAGGCTCATTTGCGGGAGGATCATATTCGTCAGTTCAACGCGCAGCAAAAGAAGATTGAACAAACCGAAGCCTATATCCGTAAAAATAAAGCAGGTGTCAATTCCAGAATTGCACGAGGACGACAAAAACAGCTAGATAGGCTGGAACGAATTGCGCCACCGAACTTTGTCTCAGGTCCGTCGATCCGCTTCCGTGAAGTTCCGCTTACAGCACAAGTAGTGCTTGAGGTCCATCAATTGGAGGTAGGGTATGAGAAGCCTTTGCTCCCTAAAATGAATTTCGCTGTTACAGGTGCACAGAAGGTTGTCATAACAGGATTTAACGGGATTGGGAAATCGACTTTACTAAAAACGTTAGTTGGAAGGTTGCCAAGTCTATCGGGTAGATTCCGGTTTGCGGAGCAAATTAGAATCGGATACTACGAGCAGGACTTAAAATGGGATGACGATGACTTGACACCGATACAAATCATATCCGAGAAATATCCAAGAATGAGTGTGAAGGATATTCGTCGGCATTTGTCACAATGCGGGATCAAGGATGCTCATGTCATGCAGTCCATCCGCACATTGAGCGGTGGTGAGCAATCGAAAGTCAAACTATGCCGCTTGATTCTTTCCGAATACAATGTTCTGATTATGGACGAACCGACCAGTCACCTGGATGCGGAAACAAAAGTTGCGCTCCAAAAAGCTTTAATGCAATTTGCAGGCAGCATCATTTTAGTTTCACATGAGCAAGACTTTTATCTGGAGTGGGCAGACCGTGTGCTTAATATTGAGCAATTAATGAATGGAAAAGGATGATTACGAGGAAGTCTGGGGAAGGCACTTTGCTAAGTGTCTTCTTCGGGCTGTTCTGAAGGTGCAAATAGTCATTTACAAATACAAAAATGCATATTAAACTTAATGAATAAATTACTATAAACATCATGTATACTAAGTATTCTTAACAAAGTCATGCCATTTTATTTTATTCATTAAATTAAATATTGGAAATCCATTAGGGGAGGGATACCATGCATTCTGTTATCAAAACGCTCATAACTAGATATCCGGATTTGTCATGCTGTGAGGAGAGTGTGATGTCTGCATTTGAGGAGTTGAAAGCCTGCTATGAGCAGAGCGGCAAGATGCTATTATGCGGGAACGGAGGGAGTGCTGCCGATTGTGAGCATATCGTGGGTGAACTGATGAAGGGCTTCACCCGAAGACGGCCTGTTCCACAGCAAGTGAGAGAAAGGTTACAGGAAGTTATCGCCTCAGATGAAGAACCAAGTATTGCAGACCGCCTTCAGGGAGCACTACCGGCTATCTCTCTTGTCTCCCAATCCGGTATTATGACCGCTTATGCTAATGATGTGGATGCGGAAATGGTTTTTGCGCAGCAGGTGTACGGCTATGGGACAAAAGGAGATGTGCTGTTAGGAATTACAACCTCGGGCAATTCCCGAAATGTGCTGCAAGCACTAAAGGTAGCCAGGTCGCTTGGTATGCGTACAATTGGATTGACCGGACAGACGGGGGGACGAATGGCAAGCTTGTGTGATGTTTGTATTTGTGTGCCGTATGTATCCACGGCTGATGTACAGGAGAGGCATTTGCCGATTTATCACTCTCTATGTACGATGCTGGAGGAGGCGTTCTTTGCCTAATGTCTATTCTAGCGGGAATCGATATTGGAGGTACGAAATGTGCGGTAAGTCTGGGAAAGCCCGACGATAAAGGAACGGGAATCAAGCTGATCCATAAGGACATCATAGCAACGCCCCGTGAGCCTGAGAAAGCGATCGAACAGCTTATCACGATAGTAGAGGGGATGCTCAACCGGTTTGACCTGGCTTCGCCCGGGGCCATAGGCATTAGCTGTGGCGGACCGCTGGATTGCAAAGCTGGAGTCATTGTGTCACCGCCTAATTTGCCCCATTGGCATGGTCTGAATGTAACGCGGCCGTTCCACGATCACTTTCATACGGATGTAGGTTTGCAAAACGATGCCAATGCTTGCGCACTTGCCGAGTGGCAGTGGGGTGCGGGTAAAGGGTCACGAAACATGATCTTCCTTACATTCGGTACAGGAATGGGAGCTGGATTGATACTGGACGGCAAATTGTATTCAGGCACCAACGACATGGCTGGGGAAGTAGGGCATATGAGGATGACATCTACTGGTCCATACGGCTACGGCAAATGGGGTTCCTTCGAAGGCTACTGCAGCGGTGGAGGCATTGCACGGCTCGCCCAGTCCATGGTGCTTAACCATCTTCATGCCGGGAGGTCGCCTTCATTTTGCGCTAATATCGAACAGCTGAAGGACATCACAGCGGAAGCGGTTGGAGTATCCGCACAGGCAGGGGATCCGTTAGCTCTTGAGATTATGGGCATCGTTGGAGAGAGGCTGGGAGAAAGCATCTCGTGGATGATAGATATGCTCAATCCTGAGCGTATCATTGTGGGCAGCATCTACGGTCGTCAGCGGTCCATTCTGGAACCGATCGTCTTGGACAAAATACAAAAGGATGCCCATCCGTACAGTGCTTCGGTGTGTACGGTGGTGCCGGCGGGTTTAGGTGAGCGTATAGGAGATTATGCGAGCTTATCGGTAGCGTTACATCAAATGAAGCAGCAGGAGTAGAAAAGGAATAGGCACAATCAATCGCTAGCCTTTGACAGGGAAGCTTCCTCCTATCATTGGCTAGCGTTTGGTTGTGGAGCAGCTTAGAATGAAACAAACGTTTACCTTCAAATTCCGAGTTTCGCAGCGTTCATAATTTGTTGGCGAACAGCCCATTCATACCAGACCTGCAACGCTCTGTACTGCTCTGAGCTGAGCTCTGCCTTTGTACGAGTGACGGTGGTCATGGGTATGCCTTGGCAGGAGACGAGGTATTTGGCTGTTGCCGGAAACGAGGAGCCTATCATGGCGCTTAAACTGACCAGTTGGGCATGCGTGTCTTCGGCGGCGTTTGAGCCGGAAGAGGCTTCATCCCACAGCTTACGATGCAGTCCTGCAGCAGCGGTACTAGGGGTAGCCATAATACCCCCGGCACCAGTGCGGAGTGAATCGAGCAGCCACGGGATATTGGCTTGCAGCACAACGCTGTCCGGAGCCACATCGATTTTGGATTGAATCCCTTCTTGCGTGCAGGTGGTATCCTTAATCCCGACGAACCGGCCGGATTCGATAAGCTTCCGATACGTCTCGGGATGCATATGATGAGGTTTGTGGCCTGGAAATTCATACATAAGGATAGGAAGGGAGGTATGGCTTGCAAGCTCGAATAAGTAGCTCAAAAGTTGGTCCTGATCGTTACCCATTCCTTTAGTCGTCAACACGAGGCCCGTTACACCGGTTTGCTCCATTTGCTGGACCTCTTCTATTTGCTCTTCGAGCGATCCTTCCAAATTAGCTGTTACCACGACAGGGGTTGATCCTGCTTGCTGTACAGCGGTTTTGGCTAGCCTCAGACGTTCGTCGAGGTGAAGTGTAAGCATCTCCGAGCTGCCACAAACGGCAAAAAGATGATGCGGATGCTGGGCAAGCTGCCAATCGACGTAACGCTCGTAGACATCCCAATCAATAGAACCGTCAGAGGCAAATGGGGTGAGAAGCAGGGCATAGACGCCTTTAAAAAAAGATAAGTTGTGGGGGTTAGGCATTTCCGATACACCTCTTATTCAATTTAGTTTAAAATAATTAAATTAATGATTAAGAAAATGTTTGACCGCATTTCATACCCGCTCTATAATATATTTAATTAGATCTCCTCCTCCGTAGATCGATAATCAAATTATAGTCCAGTTTTAATTATGAGTAAATAACTTAATGAATAAGAAATAAGTTTTTCCGGAGGGCGGACTTTATCATCATATTGGAACGAGGGATGGACCATGGGGAACATCAAGGCGGTTTTATTTGATTTTGACGGTACTATATCGACGCTTCGTGCCGGATGGGAAGAGATTATGAGACCATTGATGAAGGAAGCGATTGCGGGTCAGATGCAGCTGACCGTTGAGCAAGAAACAGCATTGGAGCACGAGATTGACGCATATATCGATCAATCCACTGGAATTCAAACCATCTATCAAATGCGATGGCTAGCCGAAGCCGTGCGTCAACAGGGTTGGAATCACAATGTGCTGGATGAATGGGAATATAAGGCGGAGTATAACAAACGACTTCTTGAATGCGTGAATGGCAGGATTGAAAAATTACAGAGCGGAGAATGGACGCCTGAGCAATTTCTCATTCGCGGAGCGGCAGCATTCATTCAAGAGCTGCATCAACGTGGAATCGATCTGTATGTAGCCAGCGGAACGGATCATCTCGATGTCGTGAATGAAGCAAGAGTGCTTGGTTTAGCGAACTATTTCCAAGATATCATGGGCGCTCCCGTAGGCAAGGCCGATTGCTCCAAAGAGAAGGTGCTGCAGCAGTTAATTCATAACCGCCATCTTGCAGGCGAAGAGCTTGCCGTTATTGGCGACGGTAAAGTCGAGATTCGGCTTGGGAAAGAGGCTGGAGCGATGTCCTTAGGCTTAGCGAGTGACGAAGAGCGGCGTGAAGGCATAAACCCTGTTAAGGAACGCAGGCTCCGGGCGGCGGGAGCTGACTGGATAGCAGGTGATTTCCGGAATATCGAAGAATGGCTCGCCAAGCTGGGGTTGTAGAGCTATGCCTCCATCCTATCGAAAGCATCGTAATTTTGGATGTCGTCTAACAGAGGACTTGATTTATAAAGGTTACCGCTCCCTGATGTTGGAGAACGAAGTTCTGCAAATCATACTACTGCTAGATAAGGGAGGAGAGCCTGTTCGATGGCTCCACAAGCCGAGTGACACCGATCTTATATGGCATACGAGAGCAGGGCTCCTGCCGGCTCATTCACTTTATCCCGATTATCAAATGTCTTATTTGGGAGGATGGCAGGAGATGCTTCCCGAGGTAAGCGAGACCCACTATTATCGAGGTGCGCTTGTGCATCGCGGGGAGTCGGCGGTCACCCCGTGGGAATACGAAGTCTTGCACGAGGATAGGGAAGGGCTGAGTGTCCGCCTGACGAATCGGATACGGTCTCTGCCGTTAGTGATAGAGAAGACTATCATTTTAACCCGCGAAGCGGCAACAATACGTATGGAGGAAACCGTATGGAATGAATCTTCAGTACCTATGGAATTTAATTGGGGGCACCATTTGGCCTTTGGTGCGCCGTTCCTAACTACAGCAACCTTGATTGAATTTGCACCGGGTTCCAAGGTTTTGAATCCTGCAACTCAGGAAGTTTGGGATTGGCCGTACGCTTCTAATGACGGATCAATAACCGATTTGTCCAAGATGGCTTCGGCAGGTACACAAAGAGAGCTGTTAGCTGTGGAATCACTGGATGGGGTGTACCGTCTTTGTAATGGAAGTAGTAATGGAGCAATTTCGCTAGAGGTCAAGTGGGATCGAGAGGTGTGGCCTTTTGTCTGGTTTTGGCAAAATTTTGCCCATGACTCGGATGCTCCTTTTTTCGCATCCGAGTATAACATCGGACTGGAGCCGTTTAATGTGCCTCCCAAGTGGACGCTTGCAGAAGCTGCCGCCAAGGGAGCGGCTTTGAGCCTAGAGCCTCAAGGCAGCTTGACATCCTTTTTGGAAATATCCGTGGTCGAGAGGAGGACGCAGGATGAAGCTTCACCCAAGAATATCGTTTGACGCCATCAAAACCAATTCGGTATATACTCGGACCAATCTGGTGACGATCCGGAATATGGCGAAACCCTATGAAGATACACCTGGGGAGTGGCGGCAAACGAAAGAGAAGCAGCGATCGTTTGAAGAGCTTGTTGAGCGTATCTTAATTGCAAGAATGGCCGGGAAGCCGGTTATTTGGTCGATGGGAGCTCATGTCATCAAAAACGGTTTATCCCGATATGTGATTGAAATGGTGCGTAACGGGATCGTAACGCATGTAGCGGGTAACGGAGCGACTAGCATTCATGATTTTGAGTTGGCCTTTCTGGGAGAGACCTCCGAAGATGTGGCACGGGCCATAGAAGACGGTTCCTTTGGCATGTGGGAGGAAACCGGGCGGTTTATGAATGAAGCGATCCAGCAGGGGACAGCGGAGCAGGTGGGCTATGGCGTCAGCTTATACCGATACTTGAACCGTTATCCTGAACGGTTTCCTCATTATGATGATTGCGTGTTCGTACAATGCCAGCATTCGAATATACCGTACACTTGTCATATATCTATCGGTACGGATATTATTCATCAGCATCCGATCGTGGATTTCAAAGCGCTGGGAAGCACAAGCGGACGGGATTTCGGAACCATGTGTCAATCGGTGGCTGAAATGTCGGAGGGCGGCGTATTCCTTAATTTTGGTTCGGCGATTTCAGGTCCTGAGATTTTTTTGAAGGCACTTACTGTGTGCCGCAATCAGGGACTGCCAATGGCGTCGATCACGGCGGCTAATTTCGATATCGTGCCGGTTTTTCAGGAGATAGTTCCACAACGTTCGGAGTCCGATTATTATTATCGACCGCGCCGCAATTTCCTAGATCGTCTAAGCCAGATCGGCGGTCAAGGCTATCTATTCCATGGTTTGCATCAGGTAACCATCCCGAACTTGTTTCATAGAGTGCTGGAGCTGAAGCGGGAAAGGGGACTTGAATTTCCTGGTTATTCTAGGGTTGAGAAGCTGTCCCCGGATCGGATACAACTATTTACAGTCGCAGATAGGCCTGCGGATTTGAAAGTAGAGCAGCTGGAGGTAAGAGAGGCCTGCACTGTCGAGCACCCATGGCCCAGCTCAAGCGATCCAATATTCCAAACCTTCGTTAAACGTATTCAAGAAGCGCGCCGTCAAGGAGGCGAAGTGCTTTTGTCCCTTGGCGGGAATGTCATTGGAAGCCGGGTTTCTCCAGATCTGTGCGAATTGATCGAACGGGGATTCATTACGCATCTTGCCATGAATGGGGCAGGGGCGTTTCAAGATCTGGAGCTGGCGGCATTTGGACAGACGGAAGAAATAGATACGGACGCCTTAAGGAACGGAACGCTAGGTATGTGGAAGGAGCCGGGTGAGCTTCTGCATAGGGCGCTCCGTGAAGGCTACGCCCAAGGATACGGCTATGGTGAAAGCTTGATGTCCCACATATCCAAGCATCCAGAGCTGTATCCTTATCGCCAATACAGTCTGCTGTATGCCTGCAGTCGTCAAGGCATTCCCTGCACCGTGCACGTCACTCTGGGCACTGACGCGATTCAACAGCATCCCGATGTAGACTTTGCGGTCCAGGGGGATGCAAGCGGCATTGATTTTAAGATTTACGCAAGTACAGTGACTCGATTGAATGGAGGCGTATATGCCAACTTCGGCTCCACGGTAACAGGACCGGAAGTGCTGCTGAAGGCACTCTCTATCGCTAGAAACCTGGGATACCCGGTTCATCGCATCACCACAGCGAATTTTGACATTGTAAAGCTTGGGGACTTTCACCGCAATGTAGGCTACGAGGATTGGGATTATTACTATCGTCCCCGCAAAAACATCATTCACCGCCCGACCAGCTTAGGGGGAGAAGGATTTCATTTTGAAGGACTGCATGTACAAACGATTCCTGCATTGCGACAGGCGCTTTTGGACGATGAACAAGAAATGGAGGGGCACTCTCATGATACCTGATGAGGAACAGGAGCAGGAACAGGAGCATGCAATCACCACGTGCATAGAACGATATGAGGGGCTGACACGACAACGTGCGGAGGAAATAATTCGTCATATTACAACCCTTCGGGCTGGTGTCATCGGCGATGTCTGTCTGGATGTGTACTGGGAGGCTGATATGTCGCGCAGTACATTATCCCGTGAAACGCCTCACTATACACTGCCTATTGTGGAAGAGCGCTTTTCCCCAGGGGCAGCAGGCAATGTGGCTGCTAACTTGAAGGAGCTAGGCTGCCGGGAGGTATTCGTATGCTCGGTAACAGGTCAAGATTGGCGCGGTGAGCTTCTAAAAAGCGAGTTTGCCCAACGGCAAATCGATACTTCATTGCTGATAGCGTCAAGCAGTTGGCATACGCCTGCTTATTGCAAGCCTATTAGGGTAGGGCTGCAGCAGGTTAGACAGGAGGACCCTCGTCTTGATTTTCAAAATTTTCAGCCGATGTCATCTTCAATGGAAGCCGAATTGATCGAACGGTTGGATCAAATGATGGAGCAGGTAGATATCGTTGCCGTTACGGATCAACTGCCTAATGGCGTTATAGGCCAGGAAATTCGCAATAGGCTTGCAGTATGGGCAGATCGCGGCAAAAAGATCGTGGTGGATAGTCGTAATAACATCGGAGCTTATCAAGGCGTCATTGTAAAGCCTAATGAGGTAGAGGCGAGCCGGTGGTTCGACCCGATTGCTGAAGTAAGAGAGCAGTCAAGTCAGCATTGGGCTGAGACCGCGTTGCGTTTGTCGAATGCGGTGAACGGGGTGTGCTGTATGACGCTCGGCTCGGAAGGAGCCTTGTGGGCGGAGAGGGAGCACTGCATATTCGTACCCACCCGTGCGGTTGAGCCGCCCATCGATATTGTAGGGGCTGGGGATGCCTTCGCCTCAGCGCTGCTGTCAGCGCTTGGAGCAGGGAGCACAGGGCCTGAAGCGATGGCGTTCGCTCACATTGCTTCTTCCATCGTGATCCGCAAAATCGGCACGACGGGTACCGCTTCGCCACAAGAAATGATCCAACAGCTGTCATCATCATGAGCAAAGTTTGTTCGAATAATCCTTACTTTTGTGCAAATTTGAATTAGCATTCTGTATGTGAACCTCCTCTTGCTATGACTATAATTTGATTCAAGATCACATTAATTAGAACAACCTTAGGAGGTAGAGTCATGGGTCGTGAAGTTCCAGTATTGTTAAACGATGAGCAAATGAGAACGTTTATTACCGAAGGTTTTTTAATCTTGAAGACAGACTTTCCAGAGGAGTTCCACCAAAGGCTGACCGAGCAGTTGAATCAGGTATATGAGCAGGAAGGCAATCCCGGCAACAATCTGCTGCCGCGTCTGCGAGACTTGCAAAAGGTGTTCGATCACCCTATCGTTACAGGTGCATTAACGAGCGTGCTTGGACCTAATTACTTAATGCACACTCATAGACACGGCCATTTTAATGCTTCTCCCAAAGCCGGCGGATGGCATAAAGACAGCTATTGGGGTTATAAAAAAATGCGTAATCACCATCCTTGGTGGGCGATGGTTATGTATTTCCCTCAAGATACTCCGGTGGAGCTTGGACCAACTGGCGTTCTGCCAGGTACGCAAAATTATGAGAGCCGCACGTTCGTGCCGGATGATGTTGAAGGAGAGGCAGTGGCGAGCGGTAAAGCAGGCACTTTTGCTTTGATCCATTATGATATTTGGCATCGCTCAACTCCGAATATTCTTGGAAAGCCAAGATATATGCTCAAATTCGAATTCATGCGCACTGAAGCGCCGACAGCTCCTAGCTGGGATTGCCTTGATCCGCAATGGAAGCAGCCGGCATCCTTCAGCACTAACATCGTAGAGCATGAAGAAATGTGGAAAGACACATGGAATTGGCTCTCAGGTCACGTAGGCAGCTTGGCGGATAGCGTACAGGCTGATACGGCTCAAATAGAAGAGCTTGCGGGACAGCTTGAAGATGCTTTCGAACCGAATGCCATTAATGCCGCGTACGGTTTGGCAGCAATGGGAGCGCAAGGAATAGAGGCGCTGCTGCAAGGACTTCGCAACGAGAATGTCAAAGTTTCGCGGACATCCGCTTACGGTTTGTCAGCAGCAGGTGCAGGAGCTGTCGCAGGTCTTGAGGCTGCTCTTGCTGATGAGAGAGTAGAAACGGTCGTCCATGCTGTATTTGCACTTGGCGAGCTGCGTCAGTTGGCTTCATCCTCGGTTCCTAAGCTTCTGGGGCAATTGAACGCATCGACGAACGTGGTTATCCGGCAAACCGTAACCGAGGCAATTGCAATGATCGGAACACCGACCGAGCAGGTCGTAGACGGCTTGATCAGCTGCCTTCAAGATGAGGACATTCAGGTCCGCTTTACAGCAGGTTTATCGCTTTGCCGTATGGGAGCGGCGGCAGATAAGGCTGTCCCTGCACTTGAACGTGCTCTGGAGGATGATAACCGCTATGTTCGCGGGCACGCGGCGGAAGCGCTTCATTATATCGGCACAGAGGCTTCCAAAAATGTCCTTATCGACTTTCTGCTGAAATCCCGTTGGTGTCCGACAACGACTCCGTCCAACACATTCTATCCATAAGCCATTATTGCATTAGAGAATCCTCATCCTTTGCCATTAGCAGAGGGTGAGGATTTTTTTCTATCCTTCGACCTATCTGAGCTGTAGTTCAAATGTAATGGTTTTATAAGTCACATCTTAACATACCTATTAGATTAAGGAATTATTTTTCATTTTGAGACTTTGGTCTTTCTTGAAACCTTTACCATAGTATGACAAAATCTTCCTAGGGTAAGAGGGAATAAACAGTAGGAAAGGAGGAATAACGCGGCAAAGAAAGCGTATATTTTGTCGTATGGTCAGGTTCACCGATAGATTTATAACCAAATTCGAAGAGTGGTGAAGAAATGAACAAAATATTTATTTTTCTATTTATTTTATTATTATCATTTCAATGGAGTGCTGTGGCAGCGGACAGTTCAATGGCCGCTCAGGAGAACAAGGATAAGGTGTATGTTCTAGTACCAAAAGATTGGGGCATATACAACGACGGTACGCATCCCGTAGAAACAACCAAAGGCTTTAATGACGCGCTGCAATGGGCGCATGAGAATGGAAAAACAACGTTCAAGGTTCCTGAAGGAACTTATCTTATTAAAAAACAGGATCCCAAGCTGTGGCTGGATACAACGGCACGAATCAATATGGTCCCGGATATGACATTCGAGCTTGATGACAAGGCGGTTATTCAGAAAGAAACGAACGGATTCGCAGGCTATCAGTTACTGCACATAGGATATGGCGCCAATAACGTAACCATAAAAGGAGGAACTTATAGAGGAGATAAGGATACGCATGATTACTCCGCTAAAGGAACTCATGAAGGAGGTTACGGGATTTATACCGAAGGAGCCGTCAATGTTACTATTGATGGAGTAAAAGCCGTGAATTTTACCGGTGACGGTTTGGTCGTTAGCGGTAAGGGGACGATGATCCAGGATCTCTATGAAACTAGCTTTGTGTCCGGCTCCATTGATGACAAGGGGAATCTTGTAGCGGATTCTAAGAAAATTCGTTTGAAGGGCTCGCTGAATTTTAATAACCCCATTTTTCAAACCGAACGGGAATTCGAGTTCTCTAACAAGCAGAAGCTTCCGAGCACTTTTGATATTTTCTTTTACAAGCAGGACGGAACGTTTCTAACTAGTTTGAAGGATCAAAAAATACGCCAAATCATGCAAATTCCTGATGGAGCCAGCAGCTTCAATGTCGTATTCAATCAAGCAGGAAGCGCTGGAGCCTATGTGGAATATTGGCAGCGCGCGGTATCCAAGGAGGTCTTGGTCCAAAACTCGGAATTTGCTTTTAACCGAAGACAAGGGATCACGATTGCCGGAGGAGACCGCATTACGATCGCCGATAACAAGCTGCACGACATCAAAGGAACAGCTCCTCAAGCCGGTATCGACGTTGAAGGCGGATATGGCGAGAATGGGCATATGAACAGCAATATTTTTATCAAAAACAATGATTTCTACAATAATACAGCCTATGATGTTGTATTATATGACGGTCATGATGCTACGGTGGAGGGAAATCATTTCGCATCAAAAGGTGTGATAGGCTTGGCCGTATCGCCTCCATTTACTTCGGCGTTAATCAAAGATAACCATTTTGACGGCACAAGTATTTATGCCTATCACGACGTGAAGTTTGAAGGTAACCAAATGAACGATTCTTACACCTTTTTGGAAGGCCCCAATATTCAACTGGACGGTATGACTTTTACAGATTCCAAGTTCGCAATCAGCAGCAAGCAGCCATTCGGCGTCTCGGCGTCGAATATTACCATGAACAACAATAAGAACGGCTCCGAGCTGTCGTTATGGGCGAGCCCGGTCCATTTAAGCAATATTGTTTTGAACGGCGGGGGAATATCAGGGGGCGTAGCGGAGGGCAGCATCTTTGATAATTTGAAAATTGTGAACGCCGGCGGCTTAAACTTACCTTTAGGTACGTATAACAATTGCGAAATTGAATCCTTAGGAGGATCAATTAGCGGGGGAATCATGCTGGACGATGCGGGCAAATATGTATTTAACCAATGTAAGCTGATAGTAAAGCAAGGATTTCAGATAAATAATGCTAAAGCAGACGTTACGATTACCGGTTCATCCTTCGAGCTGCTGGATAGACTGTATGCTTTTAAGGCGGTTAAAGCTAAGAAGGTACAATTTGAAAATAATGAACTTTACGCGGATCAATTCGTTAATCCGTCGGACTACATGGTCATGATAGGCGATTATTGGACTCGAAGCAATCCGTCAACCGTACAAGAGGCAATCATAAGAGGGAATACCCTTACTTCCAATATTGAAGTGGAAGGGATATCGACTCGATATGCGGGAACCAGCAATTACAAGTATACGGTTGAGAACAATGTGCTGACAAAAGCAAAGGTCAAATTACAGGATTCGGACAAGAAGACGAACAATATTGAACAATAAACCTACCAACCGGACTGCCGCGGCAGTCCGGTTTTATTTTCCACTGCAGGAGGTTAATGATCGAATAGGTGGTGTTATTCCAGCAAATACTAGCTTGGTTGCTATAAAAATTAAAATTTCGGAGGGATGCACAGGTGGCAGGTTCTGTTGGGACTGCAAATGATTTTTTGACGGCTATACGTGAACGACGTACGATTTATGGGCTTAGTAAGGAGTCTACTATTTCCGATGAACGCATTGTCCAGATTGTCGAGGAATCGGTTAAGCATACGCCATCGGCGTTTAATTCACAAAGTGCTCGGGTAGTTGTATTGTTTGGAGAGCAGCACAATACATTGTGGGATATCACTAAGGAAACGCTGCGGGCTATAGCAAAGGGCGACTTCCAAGCTACCGAGCAAAAAATGAACGGATTCCGCAATGCACACGGGACCGTCTTATACTTTGAAGATATGTCTGTCATTGATGGGCTTCAGAGCAGTTTCCCGCTGTATAAGGATAACTTCCCGGTTTGGTCGATGCAATCGAACGGGATGCTTCAGTTGGTGATATGGACGGCCCTCGAAAGCGAAGGACTTGGTGCGAATTTGCAGCATTATAATCCTTTGATCGATGATAAGGTGAAGGCAACTTGGAAACTGCCGGATACATGGAAGCTGCTGGCTCAAATGCCTTTCGGAAAACCGACTGCACCTGCCGGTGATAAGGAATTCAAACCACTTGAAGAGCGGATGAAGGTATTCAAATAACGAAACCCATGAAAACTCAGATGTGTATATGATTCTCCGGTGGGGTATCCTCTTCTGGACGCTTTCGCTCCTCCAAGGGATACGCTACCTCCCGTATTCATCCAGCTTCTGAATAGTGGGTTTCAACATTTTAGGCTAAGCTGTGGCTTAGCCTTTTTTTTGCGCTTCTCTATCACTCTATCTATAAATAGGACTATTGTAGATTTGAAGTAGACAAGCGTTATTGTTATGATAGGAACAGGACGGAATAGGTTCTAGATTACATAACGAAATTGTTACGTGCGTAATGATGAAAGGGATCGTATGACTAGACGTGAATTTGTAAAAATGCTGCTTAGCATGAGTGTAGTAGTGGACGGATCGGTCAATGCTTTGTTTAAAATGCTTTACAAGGCTTTAAATAAGGAAACGAATACCGGTACGAATACGGATACTATAGTAGAAGAGGTCAAGCCTGTCGTTTCGGCAGAGCCGCTGTTGTCTTTTTTTGTATTAAGCGATTTGCACGTTTCTATCTATGATAGTAATACACCTCGTAAATTGAGAAATGCACTGTATCAAATCCAGTATTTCAGTTATCCGGTCGATGGGCTGCTCCTGGGCGGCGATTTAACGGATTACGGTACGGAGCCTGAGTACAAATCATTGGAATCGATCTTGCATAGCTATAAGCTGCCGCAGCTGTATGCTAATATGGGCAATCATGACTATTATAATATTTGGATCGATAGGAAAGGCGCTTTCAATACGGCAACGATGCCGAACGGTAAAACGGATGCACAATCGAGAGAAAGATTCCAGAAGATGTTCTGGTATACCAAACCATATAATGATTTTGATATTAAGGGCTATCATTTCATTCTGATGTCACAGGAATCTTACCTTCAGGAAATGCCGGAGGTAGGAGAAGGAGCTTGGTACTCCGACGCACAGATGGAATGGTTGGAAGCGAAATTGAAGGAGACGAAGGATGGTAAGCCGATCTTCATACTCATTCATCAGCCGCTGCCTGCGATTGGACAGGATGGGGGATCCCACCGGTTAATTCGAGCCAATAAATTCAGAGAATTATTAAAGCCGTATCCTAACGTATTCGTGATCTCAGGACATACGCATCAGGATTTCGATAACGGTTCAAATCACTACACCAAAGAAACTTTCCATTGGTTCGTCAACGCCTCCGTCGGACTTACACGCCATCCGCAGCCTCTAACCAAGTCACAAGGAATGTATGTGCAAGTATATGAGGACAGGGTTGTCGTGAGGGGCTGGGAGTTCGCTAACAGCACCTGGATTCCTGAAGCGGATTGGACGATTCCTCTGGATAAATTGAAAGTATAAGATCAAGATGGACAGACGGATGCATGCTGCATCTGCCTGTCCTTTTTTAATCCATCTTAAAGGGGGGATGCAGGACCTCGTTAGAGCCCTTTTAGCCCCTCCTGAAGAGGCTTCGATGTCGGCTTCCTCAATTTTTTCGTTCGACTTTTCTGTTGTGAGGAATTACAAAATCGAAAAATAACCTATGGACAATAAAACCGGAAAATAATGGTTGACACTGTTAATGACAGCGTTTACAATAAATTCACAAGTTAATACATTGTGTAGGAGATCCGGAGATATACACATAGATTGCTTCGATTTAGGAAGGCGATTTATGTGTTTTTATTTTCCCGTAAAAACTTCAAATTTGGAGATACAGGCCTGTTTACTCCGATTAAGCAAGTTTGCGAGGATTGTAGGGATCTTTTTAGCAACACGAGTTAAGCGCTTTACCTTTTTGTCCAATAATAAAAGGAAAGGGGGCTCTCTCCATTGTCTGCATCTATGCAATCATCTGCAAAAAAATCCCAACCAAAAGAAGAGCTTCTAGGCTATTTATTTCTGGCTCCGTCGCTAATTATTTTTATTTGCTTCCTGTTTTATCCGATGATTCGTTCCGTTTACCTTAGCATGACTTTAACGGATCCCCGTGGACGTGTTGCCGCCTTCGTCGGTATGGATAATTATGTGGACCTGTTTTCCTCGGGCCAGTTTTATTCCAATCTGAAGGTGACACTGCTTTTTATATTATTTACCGTTCCAACGACGATTGTATGGTCGCTATTTCTGGCGGCACTGACGCATAACAAGCTAAGAGGAATGAAGGTGTTCCAATTCATTTTCTCTCTTCCCATTGTAATATCAGTCGGTACAGGTTCGATTATTTGGCTGCTGCTATTCCACCCGACAGCTGGGATGTTGAATTACTTTATTGGACTTATCGGCATATCTCCCATCTCTTGGTTGGCTGATCCCTCATGGGCTTTAATCTCCATTTCCTTAATGACAGTATGGATGAATATGGGCTTCGTTTACATTATATTGCTAAGCGGTTTGCAGGGGGTACCTGAGGAGCTCTATGAGAGCGCCAAGATTGACGGATCAGGTCCCATTCGAACGTTTATCCAGATTGTGCTTCCACTTCTATCTCCAACCTTGTTCTTTGTCCTCATCGTATCGGTTATTTCCGCATTTCAAGCCTTCGGACAAATTAATATTTTGACCAAAGGCGGTCCCATTAACAGCACCAACGTGGTCGTTTACTCTATCTATCAGGACGCATTTATCAATTTCCGATTCGGTATCGGCAGCGCTCAGGCATTGATTTTATTCCTTATCATCCTGCTGCTGACGATCTTCCAATTTAAAGTTTTGGAAAAGAAGGTGCATTATCAGTGATCATCCGCGGAGTCTCCCAGACTATTCTGTATGTATTCTTGGCACTACTCGCTTTGGCTGTGCTGTATCCGCTTTTATTCACGATACTGTCCTCCTTTATGACGGAAAAAGAGGTTGCGGTCTTCCCGCCGCCATTAATCCCTCATCAGCTTTATCTCGGCAACTTCATTAAGGCGCTTCAGACGGTGCCGATTATTCGGTTTATCGTGAACAGCTTTGTCGTTTCCTTAGCTATTACGATCTGTCAGGTCATCACTTCCAGCATGGCGGCCTATGCATTCGCTTTTTTGAAATTTCGGCTTAAAAGCGCAATGTTCCTACTCTATTTATCCACGATGATGATTCCTTGGGAAGTGACCGTCATTCCGAACTACTTGACCATTAAATCACTTGGCTGGATGGACAGCTACCAGGGCTTGATCGTTCCATTCATGGCCGGCGCCTTCGGAGTATTCTTACTGCGCCAGTTTTTTCTCCAGCTTCCGAATGAACTGTTCGATGCGGCGAAAATCGATGGCTGTGGACAGCTGCGCACCTTTTTCTCGATTGTTCTTCCGTTATCGCGTCCGGCTATAGCCACACTATTCGTCTATGTTTTCATTAACCACTGGAATGCGTATTTGTGGCCGCTGCTCATTACGAATAAACCGACCATGCGTACGGTACAGATCGGCGTCTCCATGCTTCAGCATGAAGAGGTGATGTCGTGGAATTTGATATTGGCCGGCGTATCGCTTGTGCTTTTACCTTCTTTTATCATGCTGGCCTTCGGCGTAAAACAGTTGATCCGCGGCATTACCGCTGGGGCTATCAAAGGTTAGATGTAAGAATGAACCTCTTAGAGATACTTCGATTCTGAAGTTTTTCTATATATTATTCAAACTAGGGGCGTGAAACAATGAAGCTTATGAGCAAAAAAGGTTTACTGAGTCTCACGGTTGCAGCCATGATGTTGGCTACGACCGCCTGTGGCGGAGATCAACAAACGGCAGCTACGGACAAAGGCGGCACATCAGCCGGGCAAAAAAAGGTCGTGTTCTGGCATGCAATGGGCGGATCGAATACGAAAGTGGTAGATCAGCTCGTAGCCGATTTCAACGCTTCGCAGGATAAAATCAAGGTAGAGGCTATTTTCCAGGGCACCTATGACGATCTGCTCAGTAAGCTGAAAGCGAGCATGGGGACCAAGGACGGCCCAAGTCTGGTTCAGATGTACGAAATTGGAAGCCGCTTTATGATTGATTCCAAAACCATTACCCCTGTACAGAAGTTCATCGATGAGGACAAATTCGATGTAACTCAGCTTGAGCCTAACATTACGGGCTACTACACGTTAAACGGTAAGTTGAATTCCATGCCGTTTAATACTTCTAATCCTATTCTTTACTACAATAAAGATTTATTTAAAGCAGCGGGTCTCGATCCGGAGAAGCCACCCAAAACCTACGAAGAGGTGCAAAAGGCGGCGGATGCGATCACGAAGACAGGAAAAGCGACAGGGGCTAACTTCGCCATTTACGGTTGGTTCATGGAACAGTTTTTCGCTAACCAAGGTGCAGAGTATGTGAATAACGGCAACGGACGTACATCTTTAGCGACTGAATCGATCGTCAACAGCGAAGCGGGCGTGAAGACGCTGACGTGGTGGAAGGATATGATCGATTCGAAGGCGGCGAACAATTTGGGCCGCAAAACCGACGATTCGAAGAAAGCATTCTCCGCAGGTCAAGTCGGAATGATCCTGGAATCGACGGCATCACTGAAGGGCTTGGTCGATAACGCGGAAGGCAAATTCCAGGTCGGAACAGGCTTCCTGCCTAAGCCGGCCAATGCCAAAGAAGGCGGAGTTGTCGTTGGCGGCGCCAGCCTGTGGCTTATGAATGACCGACCTAATGATGAGCAGAAGGCAGCATGGGAGTTCATCAAATTTTTAACTTCACCTAAAGAGCAGGCTTATTGGCATATTAATACAGGTTACTTCCCGATCACGAAGAAGGCCTACGATGAACAAAGTGTGAAAGACAATTTGAAGAAATTCCCGCAATTCCAGACAGCGGTTGATCAATTGCATCAAACCAAAATGAGCACGGCTACGCAAGGTGCTGTCATGGGCGTATTCCCGGAAGCGAGACAGATCGTAGAAGGAGCCATCGAGGAAGTTCTGAATAATAAAAAATCGCCGAAGGATGCGCTGGATGCAGCGGCGAAGGACATTACGTCCAAGATTCAGCAGTACAATAAGACGGTGAAGTAAGACGAACTTTATTAGGCTTTTTAATGGTAATATTAAAGCATGTAAGCCCCGGAGCTTTTTCCGGGGCTTTATTGTTGTACGGCTGCTTAAGCACCAAATGTGATAAATAGGAAAAGAATGGACTATAATGAACAAATAGCTTGTTTTATCTGATGTTTAATGAGAGGTAGGGGACTTATGAAACGTGGACTTATCGGCTTGCTTATTCTGATCGTCTACAGTGTGGCAGTTAGCTATTATTTCCTTCATCAGCCTGCATCGAACGTTCCTGAAGCGCTGCGCGGAGGTCCGGCAGATCCGACAACCTTTATGACTGACGAGCAAATACAAAGTATCCATAAGCTATCAACGATCGGATATCTCTCGTATTTTATTTCAACCCCGATCATGTGGGTTATTATATTGCTGTTGTTGATATTAAGCGTTTCATCTTGGCTTCGTAGACGGTCGGAGTTGATGTTCCGTTGGTCGCTTCTGCAAGTAGCCGTCTACCTGCTCTTGTTGCAGTTAATACTGGAAATCATCGAGCTCCCATTAAACTTTTATTTACATGAACTGGACCGATCTTATGGATTGACGAATCAGAGTCTTGGATCATGGGCGCTGGATATTGCCAAAAGCTTCGGAGTGAATCTTGTCATCTCCATACCCATGTATTGGCTGCTGTATCTAGCTATAAAGAAAAGCCCTAAACGCTGGTGGCTGCTAGGGTGGGCGGTATCCATACCGCTGACGCTGTTCTTTACTTTTATTCAGCCTGTCGTGATGGAACCCATCTTCAATGACTTTAAGCCGCTTCAAAATCAGGAGCTCAAACAGGAAATTCTAGACCTGGCAAAGCAGGCAAATATCCCAACAGATCAAGTGTACCAGGTCGATAAGTCCAAACAAACGAATACACTTAACGCTTACGTAAGCGGGATTGGTTCAACGACCCGAATTGTCTTGTGGGATACGACATTGCAGAAACTAAAGCCTGACGAAATATTGTTCATAATGGCTCACGAAATGGGGCATTATGTGAAGCGTCACGTGCTGTGGGGAACGTTATGGGGGATTGTGGAAAGCTTTATCGGCTTTTGGCTTGTGTATCGCCTGTTCAACTGGATCATTACCCGCTGGGGATCATCATTCCAGGTGAGAGGCATGAATGACATTGCCGGGCTGCCAGTACTGCTGCTGGTCGTATCTGTGCTGTCTTTTGCTGCATCACCCATCGATAATGCGATTTCCCGAATGCAGGAGCATAGTGCGGATGAATACGCCATACAGCTGCGGAAAGATCCGAATGCTGGAGTTCGGGCTTTTCAACAGTTAGCTGCTAACAGCCTATCCGATGTAAATCCGCCTCCGCTCGTGCAATTTTTTGTCGGATCTCATCCGACACTGGCGCAACGGATTGATTACGTACAGCATGTCGGTGGAGGGAAGTAAGATCATTCCGGCTGTCCCATGCTACGCGAACGATGAATGACTCCCCAATCGTACATGATGTCGAAGATGGGTTCCAATGTTTTGCCGTAAGCAGACATTTCGTATTCAACCCGTGGGGGTGTCTCCGGGTATACCCTGCGTTCGATTAATCCGTCCTGCTCCAGCTCGCGAAGATGCTGAGAAAGTACCTTCTGCGAAATGCCAGGGAGAAATCGGCGCAATTCATTGTATCGTTTGC
Organism: Paenibacillus sp. UNC451MF; assembly: GCF_000686845.1. Lineage (GTDB taxonomy): Bacteria > Bacillota > Bacilli > Paenibacillales > NBRC-103111 > Paenibacillus_S. The sequence continues at coordinate 73,344 of NZ_JMLS01000012.1, forward strand.
TCCCAGCGTGAACATGCCATAAGATGAGCATTTTCCATTTCCCGCCGATGGCTTGCATGGTTGTCGTGACATGGATATAGCAATCGATATCTTCGTCGTTGTAGCCCGGATGATCTTTTAAAAAATCAAGAGACATGACAGCTCCTCCTAATAAAAACAATTTGAATTATTCTCTATAGTACCATAGATGCTTAATTCTAACCTCAAAGTAACTATCCGGTAAAAAAGTGCCTTCTTGTGCGGTTCAGGATGCCGATGTACATTATCCATATCGGAATCGGAGTATTCAAGATGTCAGGCCCAAAGAGGAGAGAATAGGATGAAATTCACAGGGAAAGTAGCACTTGTCACAGGCGCGTCAAGAGGAATCGGGCGCACGATTGCAGAACGGTTCGCTCTTCAAGGAGCTAAAGTCGTCGTCAATTACAGCAGTAATGAGAAGCAGGCGGGGGAAGTTGTCGAGGGCATAAAGCATGATGGCGGAGAAGCGATGGCCGTTCAAGCAGATATCAGCCGCATTAGTGAAATAGATAAGCTATTCAAGACCACGTTGGAGGCCTATGGACAAATCGATATTCTGGTTAACAATGCGGGAGTCATGGTGACTAAGCCCATTCAGAATATGACGGAAGAAGATTTTGACCGGATGTTCGATATCAACGTGAAAGGTACCTATTTTGCTTGTCAGCAAGCTGCAAGGCATATGAATGCCAATGGCAGAATCATTAATTTCTCGACCTCGGTTGTTGGGGCCATGTTCCCTCAATACAGCGCATATGCTGGTACCAAAGGTGCCGTGGAGCAGTTCACAAGACAGTTGTCCAAAGAATTCGGACCCCTTCACATTAATATTAATGCGGTTGCTCCTGGACCGGTGGGTACCGAGCTGTTCTTGCAAGGTAAGTCTGAGGAGCAGATTAAGCACCTGAGCGGCATGAATGCATTCGGCAGATTGGGGGAATCCGGCGATATTGCCGATGTCGTAATGTTCCTTGCGAGCGAAGAAGCTCGATGGATCACGGGTCAAACCGTTCGAATAAACGGAGGCTTCGTATAAAAAAATGTGTACGTTAGGGTATTGAAAAAGTAAGTTTGCATATGTTATTATAGTGAAAATTAATGAACATATCGATTGCGATGAAGAGAAAAAAGCACAAGGGCTCTTATGCCCAGAGAGCGAAGGGAAAGCTGAAACCTTTGCCGTAACCCTTTGTGTGAAGTCATCTCGGAGCCTTTGCTCGAAAGCTGATACCCATGCTGATGCAGGGTTGAAGTGAGTAGTAACAAACGGAATAGCACACGTTATCGTGCTGAAGGTAAGGCGATCCAGCTTTACCTCATGAGGCCGGAATTGTGAAATTTCTGGCAAACCAGGGTGGTACCGCGAAAAATAACCCCTTTCGTCCCTTGAGCATGGCACAGATGTGCTTGCTCGGGATGAGAGGGGTTTTATTGATGATATAGCGAAAAAAGCAATGAAGAGAAAAAAGCACAAGGGCTCTTATGCCCAGAGAGCGAAGGAAAAGCTGGAACCTTTGCCGTAACCCTTTGTGTGAAGTCGTCTCGGAGCCTTTGTTCGAAAGCCTTGATCGGTCAGATGTCAGGTGAGTAGCAGCAAACGGAATGGCACACGTTATTGTGCTGAAGGTAAGGCAATCCAGCCTTACCTCATGAGGCCGGAGTTGCGAAGCTCCCGGCAAACCAGGGTGGTACCACGAAAAATAACCCCTTTCGTCCCTTGAGTATGGCATAGAAGTGCTTACTCGGGATGGGAGGGGATTTTATATTTTCGGGAGGTATTCCAATGGAACAAACTACGCTGATTGGAAATCAAGGGAGAACGATGGAGCCATCCAATGATATCATCACAGGCTCGGAGATTTTACTGCGAGGATTGCTGCAAGAGGGGGTTGAGTGTGTATTCGGTTATCCAGGTGGTAATGTCTTGTATATTTATGATGCGATGGTGGGCAACCCCGAATTTAAACATATTTTGACCCGTCACGAGCAAGGGGCGATACATGCTGCAGACGGTTATGCGCGCTCCACCGGAAAAGTAGGGGTTTGTATTGCTACCTCTGGTCCGGGAGCGACAAATCTGGTAACAGGCATTGCAACAGCTTACATGGATTCGGTTCCGATGGTCATCATTACGGGTAATGTACCAACGACTGTGATGGGCACGGATGCTTTTCAAGAGGCGGATATTGTTAGTATTACAATGCCGATAACGAAGCACAGCTACTTGGTACGAGATGTTCGGGAACTGCCGCGGATTATTCACGAAGCATTCCACATTGCCAGCACAGGGCGCAAAGGACCGGTATTAATCGATATTCCGAAAGACGTATCCAATCATAAGACAGCGTACACTCCATATGAACATAAGCCGATTCGTGGTTACAAGGAGACACCTGAGCCGGCATACTCGCAGCTCGATAAGCTGCTTGATGCTATTCAAGGGTCCTCCAGACCGGTAATTCTGGCAGGAGGCGGCGTGGTGTATTCCGATGCTTCCGAAGAATTGATAGCTTTCGTAAATCGAACAAGGATACCGGTAACGACGACGCTATTGGGCTTGAGCGGTTTTCCAAGCTCCCATGAGCTTTGCATGGGAATGCTGGGGATGCACGGAACTTATACAGCGAACATGGCTATTCAAAATGCCGATCTGATCATCTCGATAGGCTCCCGATTCGATGACCGCGTGACGATGCGAGTAGACGGTTTTGCTCCCAGGGCGCGACAAATTGCGCATATTGACATTGACCCTGCTGAAATCGGCAAAACCATCAAGACAGATATCCCGTGTGTGAGCGACATCAAAGCAGCGCTGAAATATTTGAATGTGAACGCGGAGGCGGCTGGAACTCGTGAGTGGCTTGAAGAGATTAATAACAACAAAATAAAACACCCATTGAAGTATGAAGATTCGGCAGGTCAGCTAAAGCCGCAGTACGTTATTGAGATGTTGAACGAAACGACGGAAGGCGAAGCTATCATCACTACAGATGTCGGCCAGCATCAAATGTGGGTAGGTCAGTTCTACAATTTTAAGCATCCCCGCTCACTGATTACTTCAGGCGGACTTGGAACTATGGGATTTGGTTTCCCGTCCGCTATCGGCGCCCAAGTAGCGAATCCGGACCGTCTTGTCATCTCCGTTAACGGGGATGGCGGTATGCAGATGTGCGCGCAAGAGATGGCGATTTGCGCCATTCATCAAATTCCGGTCAAAATTGTTGTTATTAACAATCAGGTGCTTGGGATGGTGAAACAATGGCAGCAGCTGATTCACGATAATCGGTACAGCCATATCGATTTGGCGGGAAGTCCTGACTTTGTAAAGCTAGCTCAAGCTTATGGGATTAAAGGCATGAGAGCCACAACGAAAGCCGAAGCCATCCAAGTGTGGCAGGAGGCGCTGGAAACACCGGGACCTGTACTTGTAGAGTTTGTTGTTCCGAAGGAAGAGAATGTGTTTCCTATGGTAGCTGCTGGAACGAGATTGGATCAAATGATGTTGGGGGATTTCGAATGATGAGAAAACATACGTTAGCTATTTTGGTGAACGATCAGCCCGGAGTTCTGCAGCGGGTATGTGGACTATTCGGTCGCAGAGGTTTCAATATTGACAGTATTAGCGTAGGCGGCACGGAAGAGTCAGGATTATCTCGCATGACTGTGGTTACCACAGGAGATGATCGTACGATTGAGCAAATCGAGAAGCAGCTTTCCAAGCTGATAGATGTAATCCGTATTCAAGATGTAAGCTCTAAACCGATGGTTTCTCGGGAGCTTGCGCTTATCAAGCTGGAGGCAGAACCGTCCATACGTCCAGAAATATTAGGCATCGTCGAGACGTTCCGTGCCTCGGTCATTGACGTTGGTCCGAAACATATGATCATTCAAGCAGTGGGTGATTTAAGTAAACTGGATGCGATTATTGAACTATTGCGTCCCTATGGAATTTCCGAGCTATCGTATACGGGCGCTACAGCCATGACTAGAGGAAGCTAACAGCGTCAGTTGTTATGCCGATGATAGGATCAGAGCCAAACCCTTACACAACGTAACGGTTTGGCTTTATCATGGCCTGAAAAAGTAGAATCCAGTTCGGAATTGGACTCTATGCATATTTACATATTTTACAACTGAGACCTATACTCAAATGCCGTCGTACCATATACGGTTTTAAAATGTCTGTTTAGATGAGCTAAATCGACAAACCCGCATTCGGTTACAGCCGAATAAATATCGCGGCTTTTTTCTATTACGTGTTTCGCCTTCTCTACTTTACTGTTGAGAAAATATTGATATGGCGATAATCCCGTATTGGCTTTAAACGCTCTGATAAACTGGAATTTGGACATCTCGAACGTTTGACTTATATCATCGAGCTTGAGCACATGCTCCAGATTACTGTGCATCATTTCTTTCGCTTTTCGTATGAATGCATTGTCTCTCTTGCTTAAGGAATCCAGAGTATCCTCGGAAAAATGCCCTGCGAGCGACAGTAGCAATTCACTGCATAATGCTTCTTGCTGATCGCTAAGAATTGCGTTCGATAGTTGAAGAATGCTCCTCCTTAGTCCGGTCTTGTATAGGATAGGAGAAGAAAAACGAACAATGTCTTTTTTGCCGATGGCATCCAAAAAAAGCTCGGGGTGAATATAGAGCATGACATAATCAATACCAGAACTAAGCTGTGAATAACCGTCATGCATCTGCTCAGGATGAAAAAGCATGACCCCATTTTCGTGCGAAGATTGCATGCTTCCATCCAGGTTATACTGCTGCACTCCCCGCAAAGTAACTCCTAAGGCATATTCCTCATGGCAGTGCTTTTTATATTTAAAATCAGTAATGCTTGCAGATAAAGCGGTGACTCCGGCGGCATGTTTATACAGAAATTGCTCCAACTTTATTCACCCCTTTATGTATTCAATGAATCCCGATACTAATATGGCTGAATAACCCAGAAACAACGCCATTATGGCGTTGGCAGCCTTTTGGTATTTGTGGAGGAACCTCTTGAAAATCGTACCGAATACAGCCCACGTCATATAAGCTGTGACACCTATGATCGATACTACCGCAATAAATATCGATAACACAAGCCCTGATGTGTAATAAGGCATCACATAACTTGGAATAACCGTCATCGTGAATAACACAACCTTGGGATTTAGGAATTGAGTCAGGAAGCCTGAGGTAAAGGAAGCAGCCTACTTCGAAGTTGAATTCGTTATATCCATTCTGAATACTTGATAAGCGAGATACAGCATAAATATACTTCCTGTAATTCGAATTGCAGTCAGAATCGTCGGTACGCTAGCTGTTAATGCACGATTCAGTACAACGGAAGCCGTGAGCAATAGAGCGAATGCAATGGAAGCACCGGCAATATATCGAATGGCGTTTTTAATGCCATAATGATGTGCTGCCGACAAGATGACGATGTTGGATGGCCCCGGCGTGAACGTTACGATGACGCAGTAGATGAGAAATGATGTGATATTCATGATTTATGCTCCTTGATGAGGAAGTTTATTGCATTATAGATCCAGGCCTGCACGGGAGCATAGTATATTATTGCAGTGAACGACAAGCAGGATTACTGTGCTCAAGAAATCCTCTAACTTACTTTCTTATGTTATGGAGTGGAATTGGCAGCCTCGCAGCAATGCAAAAAACCGCCCTCATGGGCGGCTAACGAAGATGTAAACTCACACTAAGGTTTGGCGTGCTCGTATTTGTTCCTTCGCCAGGTCATTCATTTTGGCAGGGGTCCATTTTGGTTCCCACACGAGCTGGACTTCCGCTTTTTTAACTCCCTGAACTTTTTCAGCGGCATTCTTGACGTCTGCAACAATTTGATCAGCCAGAGGGCATTCGGGGATCGTCAAAGTCATCTTAATGGTTGCCGTTCCGGGTTCATTTATTGCTATATCGTAGACCAGACCCAGATCTACGATGTTAACGCCAACTTCAGGATCAAGCACTTCTTCCAATGCTGACATAATGCGGTCTTCCGTGTTCAAGATTCCACCCTCTATCTTATTGTTTAAGCTTCAATTCAAGCAGTTCTATATTAGACAGCGGCGTAGTAAACTATTCTTTGAAGATCATGGGAAAATTTAGGGAAAAATCAAATGCATACAAGGAGAACAAGACATGCACTGCTAATTTGTTCAACAAATTGCCATAAAAAAAGTCTGCCTCTACCCGGAAAGTCAATCTCCATTTCGAAATACATTAGTATAAAAAATTCCTTTTTAAACTCGGAAATCCAGGGTAATAAACAAAGAGGTATATTGTAGAAAGAAAAGGAGAGTTGTGTGTATGAAGAAAGGGATCATAACCTGTGTAGCGGCTGCGATGGTGACTTTGGCCGCTATTCCTGCTGCGGTAACGTCTAGCCCGCAAAAAGTATTTGCGTGTTCCAAGGGGGAGGTTACGTCAGCGGAAACCGATTACTCGGTTGCAAGCAATGTGCTTTACGGTTCAGTTACAAATGTTGAAAATGTGTTCTATGATGGCAAACCTTATCGAATGGCAACATTTGCGACGTTTTCGAACCTAAAAGGAGGGTATGTGAATACCGTCCTGACAGCGCCAGACAGCGATCAATGTGGTGTTACCTTTGAATTGGGACACACTTACCTGGTGTATGCTAACAACCGTCTAGGTAGAGCGGCAGCTAGCGCGTTCGATGTGTTCGAAGGCCAGGAAGCGGAGAATCGGGTCAATGAACTTAAAGACATGGCTATGGTACGTTATCCTGACCCGGGACCGCAGCAAATTACGCTCTACCCAGGCTCGGATGTAACGGTGACGCTGGATGGGAAAACCATTCCTGTCACGCCGGGAGCGTTGTTCTACAATAACACACTGTACACTCCTATGACTTTCTTTAGAGATATTCTCGGGTATGTTACGGTATGGAATGCGGATAGTAACCGCTATGAAATTTTGTTGCGCTCCGAATGGGCTGGAATTGCGGCTCAAGGAGATCCGTCTCAATCCGAATTCAAAGACGCTTCGGCAAGTATCCCGATTGGGACTGACCCGTTTGAAGCGACTGTCACCTATTCTGATGTTCAGGCGAGAGTGGATGGCAGAGTATATCCGCCTGAAACGCATCCTTTCAATTATGGCGGGGTTGTATATGTGCCGCTTCGGGATACCGCAGAGAAACTTGGTTTGCTAGTGAACTGGGACCCTCAAACCTACACGGCAAGTATAAGAGATACTCGTCCCTTAGATCGGGATGAGCATCCGGCGCTGGTGATGAAGCTGTCGTCGAATAAGGAAGGGGTATCGGACCTTATTGTAGATCGTATCGAGAATGATCAGGCGTTGTACCGGGTTGATCGTGTGCTTCAGTACGGTGAAACTCCAGAGCAGTTGAAAGCTTCGTTCACCGATTTAATCCAAGAAAATGATGGTGTTTCGGATCGAAGAATCCGATTGTTCTTGGAGAAAGGCGACAGGGAGTATGAGCTGGTTATGACCGATGAGTTGATGAAGTCATTAATTACGAATCCTTTAGTACGGAATTCCATCAGCTTGACGCTCGGACGCGAGTATTATACTTGGCCAGATAACGGTGTTATCAGACAGTCTAATGTACATTAAACCTTAATAAAAGAACCGTCCGATCCTTCGGGCGGTTCTTTTGGCTTAAGCAGCTGATGATATGAAACTTTTTCCAGTGAAAAAGCGTCATACATAATGAAAGCATCCCATAGCTTCTTTGGAGGCTCATGAGCCGAAGCGGTTTGGAAGATAGGTTTGATGAATGGAATTATGTAAGGAGGTGATACATATGTCGGTTGGCTTCTCAGGTCCTCCGCCCATATTCAGTGTTATGTTTGTCGTTGTCCCGTTATTTATAGTCGGAGTGCTTATTTTTATCGTTGTAAAAGGATTATCAATCTGGGTAAGCAATAATGCTGCGGATGTTGTTAACACTCAGGCCAGGATCGTATCCAAAAGAATAGAAGTATCCGGAGGTTCCGGAGATACGAGCTCCAGCACGACCTACTATGTCACTTTTGAATTTGCAGACCGTAGACGAATTGAACTACAGGTGCGAGGTTCTGTTCATGGATTATTAGTAGAAGGAGATCAAGGGACTTTGAATTATCAAGGGACACGCTTTAATGATTTTCAAAGAGACCAATAATGAAAAAATCGCCATTCATCCATGTTTCTAGCAAGGACGGAAGGCGATTTTTTTGTCTGCGTGATGAAATTAGTCTAGTGCACGCTTAAACACAGGAATACTGGAACCGCTCATTGTGATGAGGAGCTCATTACCAGCAACAAGTGCAGAAGGTGCAGCCTTCCAATGGCTTTGAGCAGAACTGGAGAACGGTTCCCCATAAACGGCAGTAACAAGCCAGTGACTGCCAGGCTTAATGCTCATTTTGACTGTTGGAATAACCGTACGGGGATGCATCAAATTTGTATTGGAGTGCGGAGTTATCAGATCAACTGTACCTGTACCATACAGCAGCTGCACCCCTGCTGAGCCTAAGTCGTTAGAGGCTCTAATAGCATGTTTCCGTTGATCGACTTGCAGCGATCCCAGTTGTATTCGCCCTTGATCTATACCCAGGGCAAAGCCGCCGTCAGCCAGATCCAGTGTTCTGCTTGAATCAATCCGGTGCACTCTTATGTGCCAAGGCGTTCCAGGAATCAACCAGGTCTGAACCTCGACGTCCAACCACGGCTTCCATCGCGTATAAATCGTACCATTCTCGGAAATCAGGCTTTCCTCTGTCTTTCGTTTAACACGGTACAGGTTATCGCCTTCGCTTATAGCCAGCATAGAATCAAAGGCACCTTGAGCAAGTCCCCATTCCGCCCGCGGAACACTGAAGCCAAAGAAGGTGGAATAAACAAATTTCTCGTATTTGGCTGAAGTATGAGTATGCTCATTAGTTCCTATGTGCCCCGGATTAAAAGCAAGCACGTGCGGATGTTCTTCATCTCTGCAAATTACTAGATGAGGAGGCTGCTGCACTGATAGTCTCGGAAGCTTTGGCAGTGGAAGCTCCTCTGCTGTCCAAAACGGATGGTTCTCATCCAGTGCCAAAGGAAGAAAAGTCTTCAGCGCCCAGTAAGGTGATCCGGGCGAATTATAATTTTCAGCCATGATCAGGTTCGAATAAGCGTATCCGATGGACAGAGTGCCGTCAGGGTGAAACATCGGCTGTTGGAACCACCAGCGCAGATTTCTAAGAATAAGCCCCTTCATGACCCCTAAAGAGAAAGGTTCCACTCCGGCAAATACAAGCGCACTCCAGAAAGCAGCCTGAGAGAATCGATAAGCAAGGCTTCTCCCATAGGGAAGCGCGGCTCCATCTTCGTCGAACCATTGAATAAAGGAATGGGCAAACTCTAAGGCTCTGCTCTTATATAAACGGGAGCGTTCGGCATCATCGGCTTCCATCAGCTTGGCATACAGCAGACCGTAGTAATGGAGAGCAAAAGGCACATAATAGTCGCTATGTCCCTGAACACCATCCGCATACCAGCCTTCCGTTAAGTAGAAGCGGTCCAGGTCGCCCAGCGTTTGTTCCATTAACGGTTGATTATACGGCAATCCTGCTTTTTTGAATCCCATTTGGACAAGGACAAGGAAGAACAGCCAATTGCAGTCCCAGAGCTTTTTACTGCTAATTTGGTCTAACCAGTCCGTGAGACGTTGTAATTCCTGCTCACTAAAGCTTGATTTTATTTTTTCTGGAATTAGCGCTAGTGCGAAGCCGTAGGCAGCCATTTCAACTAATCGTTGATCATAATCGACGACATCTCCCCAATACTCCTCGTGAGTAGAGTCTGTACCGTTCTTAATACCCTGAACATAAATATCCCATAAATCGCAGTTGTCCCCGCCAGCCAGCAGTGGTACTAATCCCCAGAGAACTCTAGAAAAGCCTTCCATTCCTGCTACATCGTCCGTATAGCTAGTTCCGGTATTACCAATATATAAACGGGTTGAACCTTTAGTGTAATAAGGCTTTAGCGGATCGCTAAGCTGCAAGAAAGCTTGGCGTAAATCATCTCTTGTGCGCAGCGGGTTATGTGTTATCGGTAAGTCCCATGTTTTCATCTTGTTCGACTTCCTCCAGTGTCTAAGCGAATTGTTTCGATTATACATCTATTTTTCTGAAAAAAAACGGAGTTCGCATGAACAAGTCAAATTTGTCTGAAAGAAATCAATATACCGTTATTGCCGCTATCGGTTCCTATTTATTATTTGAGCATTATTTTGAAAGAAAAGTACAATGTTTTTGAAGAATAAGTCCGATTTCTATGATATGGTTAAACTAACAACAATTGAAATCAATGGAACAAGAAAAGGTAAGCGCTATCAACAACAAATGGAGGTTATGTTCATGTCTCATTTAGACTCATTTCTTAACGGTATTTATGACTCCTTACAAAACAAACGTGATGATCAACTCGATGCACCTTGGGAGCAGAAGCGGGCGTATCTCATAGAACATTTAATCCCGGCGCTCGGTGAATTCGAATTGCCTGAGGGGGAGGCTGCCGACTTTAGACCAGTGCTCCTTGAAAGTGTGGAGCTCGATGAAGTGATTCGAGAACGCATCGAAATTACGACTTTGGGCGGGCTGCGAATGCCGGTATATATCGTGAAACCGAAGAATATGCAGCACGGCGAACAAAAGCCGGCAGTTGTGCTCTGGCATGGTCACGGCTATGGAAGCAGATCGCTGGTTGGGTTGATGGAGGATGGTTCTCCCAAGCTCGAGACGGGCAAGCTGTCGGATAATATCGCCCTGGAGCTAGCGCGCCGTGGGTTGGTTGTTATGGCACCGGAGGTTGCAGGATTCGGAGACCGTAGGCTGCAGCGTGACAGGATACAGGACCCAGAATTGAAAAATTCATGCTACAACTTATCGGCAGCTCTATTTATGACAGGCAAAACGACAGCCGGCCTTCGCGTCTATGAGGCTCTTCGTGCGGCTGAATATTTATCTACCTTGGAATATGTCGACGCCAACCGGATAGGAAACATGGGACATTCAGGCGGAGGTACCATCGCATCGCTGTCTGCAGCACTTGATCCAAGGGTAAAAGCATCTGTAGTCGGGATTTATCCGAATACATATAGGGGAAGTATACTGGCAGTGCGTCATTGTCTGTGCAATTATATACCTGGTATTATGCTTCATGCTGAAATGCCGGATTTGCTTGGCTTAATCGCTCCTAAACCGTTATTTATTGAAGCTGGTATTGATGATCCTATATTCCCCGTTGCAACGACCCGTGAAGCTATTCAAGCTCTTGAGCAGATTTATGGAGAGTTGGGGATCAGTACGAAATTTGACTCTCATATATTTGAAGGGAAACATGAGATCAGCGGAGTACGATCCTTCGATTGGATGATGAATACGTTACATGCGCTTTAATAATATTATGTAGGCATGACTTGTCCTCCCATCGTATTTTCAGTATGCTAATAAAAGGTAAAGACAAGGAATATGAGGCAGATGTGGGGTAGGTCCATGCAGAAAAGAAACAGCCGCAAACATTTTCGAGCACGATTGGATGAGATGATCGCTACTTTGCGTGAAGAAATCATCTCGGGAAAATTTCCTGTTGAGAGCTATCTTCCCTCAGAGAGCGACTTGGAATTAAGATTTCAATTAAGTAATAATTCAATCCGAAAAGGGCTGGAAACACTTGTAGCGGAAGGCTTGATTGAGAAAATTGCCCGCGTAGGCAATAAAGTGATAAGTCCCTCTCATATGAAGGGTACCGTAATCAAGTTCGGCTACGTGCAGGCTACTGGTGAGCTTGCCGGGGTGGACGGAATGCTTAAGGCCTTTCATGAGAAGTATCCGCATATACAAGTACAGCCGGTTGAGCTGGCATCGATGAATTACAGCCGAACGCTGCTCGAATACATGGATGCAGAAATGCTGGATGTTGCTATGATTAATAACAACAGTTTTCAGGATTTTGCCGAAGCTGGGCAAACAGGCCTGCTGGAGCCGCTGGAGGTTGACAGTGAGTTATATCCGTTTGCAACTTCGCCATTTGAGCAGGAAGGCAGTACGCTGGTACAGCCGTTTATCTTATCTCCTGTTATTCTATGTTATAACAAAGACCATTTCCGCGATTCTAGGGTTCCAGAGCCAGACAGCAGCTGGACTTGGCAGGATCTGTTTCGGTTTGGGAAGCAGCTAGCGGTGAAGGGAAAGCGATTTGGATTTTATTTCTATCTTCCATCCCGCAATCGCTGGCCGATCTTCATGCTGCAAAGTGGCGGAAAGTTTGAAGCTGATAATAATGGCGAATACCATTTAGCTGCGAGTAAAGCGGTGGAAGGCTTGGGGATTTGCAGGGAACTGATGGAGATGACGGATGTATTTCCGGTCCTGTTGTCCGAAAGCGATGCCGATGCGGAGGCGCTTTTCCTTGATGGAAAGGTGTCCGTTATCATGACAACGTACTACTTCTTGAACCAATTGAAGGATGCTGGCATTTCATTCGATGTCTCGCCACTTCCTGGATTGGAGAACAACAAGACGCTGCTGATTGTTAACGGATTAGCCGTCAATAGCCGCTCCCGCAGCAAGGAAGCTGCCAAGCTGCTTGTGCAGTTCATGACTTCTTATGAAACGCAGCTGAAGATACGGAACCAAACTTTGAATATTACGGCTCACCGGGCGGCAATGGAATGGCAAGGAGAGGAAAGTATATACCGTCCTTCGCGTTTTTTCATGTACCGTGAGATCATACCGACTTTCCGTCTTATAACGGAGATGGGGCTTAGTAACAATCAGCTTAAAGAAATGCAGCGTGAAGCGATGCAATTCCTGTCCGGTCTGCAGGATCGAGAGACGCTGTGCCAAAGGCTCGAACAGCTCCTTCCTTCAGTCGACAAGGAACAAGGAGAAGGACAATCGTTTATCGGATAGATATCGTCAACCTAATGGAATAAACATAGGTAGTGGCAAACCAGAGGTGCGGGCTCTTAACAGAGCTTGTGCCTTTTTTGTTAGACATGGTTCGCATAACGAGCTTGTCTCTGACTCATATCTAACCTATAAATATACCATAACAGTATTGACCGCGCTTACAATGTGGTATATAGTTATTTTGTGAGTCAGATAAGAGTCAATGTTTCATTGTATAAGCTAGTAAGTAGAATATACAAGGAGGGGTACGAATGCGGACGAAATCAAGGCGCCTGTCAGGAATTATTCTTTGCTTGCTTGCGGCATCTCTCACAGCATGCCAACAAACGGGAAAGAGCGAAGAAGTGACGGTCAAGGGGCAGGATTTAGTCAAGAAGGTAAGCGATACGCCGACGGAGCTTGTGTTCTATGTATGCGTCAATGGTTGGACGGAAGAGCAGTTCATGAGCACCTACGGAAACCAGATTAAGAAGAAGTTTCCGAATTATTCGCTGAAGTTTATCCCGCAGAAGGATGCTCAGACGCTGCCGAGTGTTATCACATCGGGCCAAACCATCGATATTTTGATTACATCGATTGGGTTGACCTCGAATTTCTTGCTCGCCTACGAGATGCAGGATGATATCAGCGATCTCATCAAAAAGTACAACTTTGATTTGTCACGACTGGAGCCATCGACAGTGGATATCCAGAGACAGCTTGCCGGCGGAGGAATATATGGACTGCCTGTTAGCACGACATCGGCTGCGCTTTTTTACAACAAAAGCTTGTTCGACAAGTTCGGAGTTTCCTACCCGCGTGATGGTATGACCTGGGATGAGATCAACGATTTGGCCAAGACGATGACTCGCACTGATAATGGTCAGCAGATTAAAGGGATGACCATGTCTGTACAGCATTTGATGCAGCTGAACCAGCTCTCCGCTCCGCATATTGACTCCAAGACGTCCAAGGCTGCGTTCACTTCTGACTCATTCCGACAAGCATTCGGGAACTTGACACGATTTTATAAAATTCCGGGCAATGGACTCCTAGATAACAAATATAATCTGGTTAGCCAGCAGGAGCCTTTCTACAAAGACCAGAATGTAGCGATGTTCGCCGCTCTCAGCACTACGGCGAGAGTGTTCAAGGATACTTTGAACTGGAATATCGTGCAGCTGCCGGTTTATAAGGATAAGCCTAACGTCGGTCCGCAATCGTACCCTACGTACTTTTATTTATCCAAAGGCAGCAAGAATAAAGACGCTGCATTCCAAGTGATGTCTTATGTCACGTCGGATGAGTTTCAGGATTTTATCGTCAAGGACGGCTATTCCTCTATCTTAAAAAATCAAGATCAGATCATGAAAAACTTTGCAACAAATGATCCTGCATTGGCAGGTAAAAATGTAAAATCGCTGCTTCCGGCGAAGTTTGCAGACCCGACTGAGAAGACGAAGTATCAGGCTATCGCGGACAAGGAAATGCTTGCTGCGTTGGTCGATATCGCTTCGGGTAAGGATGAGAATACCGCTTTGCGAGAAGCTGAGGAGCGGGCAAATAAAGCTATTGAGGCCGAGAAGAAATAACAGAGATCAAGGTGGAGGGTGAACAATGGAGTATCAGGGCATTCGGTTTCATAATGTGGTTGAATTGGAGCAAAAGGAGCTGCTGCCGGGCCTGCGGCTTCAGCGATTTCCAAAGCATGTTCGGCATTCATTAAGTGAAAACGGAAGGACGAAAGCTGTTCAGTCGAACGGCTGTGAACTCCGATTTGTTACAGAGGCTAAGCATGTGAGGGTCACGCTGGCGTCCCTTGAAACGAATGGGCGTGTGCTTGTATTCCGGGGAGACTTCTTTCACTCCTCCCACAATCTTCAAGCAGGCGTCCCCCACACCATTCATCTGGAAATACCTGAGCGGTTCGCAGATGTGGAGCCGGATCGGCTGCACAACGGGGCATTTTCATCGAAGGTTTGGCGTATATTTTGCGAGCGGTTCAACGCTGTGTTTTATGATGTCGATGCATTCGGGCATGAGGTTCGCCCTCCTTCCAAGGAAGAGGTACCGAGACTAACCTTTGTTGCGTATGGTTCTTCTATCACGCAAGGTGCCGGGGCCTTGAGCCATTATAACGGCTACATACAACAGGCGGCACGAAGGCTGGAGGTTGATGCGCTGAACCTCGGGTTAAGCGGCTCCTGCCATTGTGAGAAGGAGGTCGCTGACCATATCGCTGAGCGTGAGGATTGGGACTTGGCTTTCCTGGAAATTGGCGTCAATATGATGTCATCGGTCCCTGTCGAGGAATTTTCACGTCGAGCCACTTATTTGCTGGATACTATTATAGGAAAGCATCCGGACAAACCGATTTTTCTGACGACCATTTACCCTAACCGGGCCAGTTATTTCAAAGATCAAAGTCACACGGCAAGCGAAAATTTCAAGAAATATAATCAATTTCTTCGTGAATACGCGTTAGCTAAAAATCGTAGCCAGCTTCATCTGCTGGAGGGCAGTGATATTATGACCGATTTTACAATGCTAACCAGCGACTTGACCCATCCTTCCGATTACGGTCACATTGCAATGGGAGAACGTCTGGCGGAGAAAATGCGTTTCGCGGTAGAACAACTGCGAGAAACCAAACAACATGAGGAGGCTTCATTATGATAACGATGAATTTATCAGGACAAATTGCTTTAGTAACAGGGGGGAACGCGGGAATAGGCTTTGCTGTAGCAAGTAAACTGGCTCAAGCAGGTGCCCGTGTGGCGATCAATTATTTAAGTAAGAAGGAAGCGGCTGAACAAGCAGTGCAGGCCATCAGAGACGCAGGTGGTGAAGCGCAATGCTTCCAGGCTGATGTTACCGATGTAGGACAGATTTTGTCCTTAGTGGATCGTGTAGAGGCAGCATTCGGAGGGAGAATCGATATTCTGATCAATAATGCTGGGCATATGATCCAACGTATTCCGAATACGGAGATGACCGAGGAAGGATATGAACGCATTATGGATGTGAATTTTAAGAGCACCGTGTTCCTGTCCAAAGCGGTTTTGCCTGGGATGATCGAGAAGGGAAAAGGTAAAATCGTCAATATGGCATCGCTGGCGGCCCACAATGGTGGCGGTCCGGGTGCTTCGGTCTATGCAGCGAGCAAGGCGGCGGTAATAGCCTACTCTAAAGGCTTGGCGAAGGAGGCTGCACCTCACGGAATTCAAGTCAACGTGCTATCTCCGGGATTTATCGGGCAGACGGCGTTCCACTCCACCTTTACGTCAGACGCTGCAAGAACAGCAACGGTGAACGGTATTCCACTGGGCCGTGAAGGCGTACCGGAGGATGTGGCCAACAGCGCCTTGTTCTTGTCTTCATCGCTGTCCGATTACTTGACGGGGGAAACCATCGAGATCAACGGTGGCATGTTCATGCGATGAATATCAGCGAGAAGACTTCAACCTACCGGTGGGCGGAGGAAGTACTACAGCAGCTGAAGGGCGAACTGGAGCCTGTAATGTCTCCGGCGTTGGACATCCCGGTTGAGCCTGGCGGCTGGTGGCATCAATATGTATGTCCGGAGCATCATGCGGAGCTGCTGTTCGATCCTTCGGAATCCGATGCCCGACAGTTTTACTGCCCGTATGGCTGCAAGCTGCATGGAGAGCCATATCGCGGCGCTTGGCTGGTCATGAAGCATCAATCTTACGCTCGATATGCGCTTCAGGCTGCAGCAGTGTACGCAGGGACGCGGGATGAACGCTACGCGAATTGGAGCATGGACATTCTTTTGCGTTATGCGGAGCAATTTCCGCGATACCCTGTCCATCCGGAGGCGGAAAGCTGGATGCTTAAGGGACGCGCATTCCACCAAGCGTTGACAGAGGCCATTTGGGCGACGACCTTGATTCGTGCTTACTTGTTACTCCAGGATGAGGGAGGAGCAGCAGTCGGGGCTGAGGAAAAAAAGGTACTGGACCACTTTTTCTCCATGCTGGAGGAAAGCATGACGCAGTCGAGAATGCTGTTGGTTTATGAACAGCAGAAGCCAGAGAACAATTACACGGCATGGCTCAATGCTGCTCTAGCTTGCTTGTACGCCTGCAATAAGGATACTGAGAGCCTGAAGAAGCTTATCGAAGGAGCTGGAGGGCTTAAGAACCATCTGACCATTGGGGTCAACCCGGATCAATTGGAATATGAGGGAAGCACATACTATCACGTATTTGTCCTTAGAGCTTATTTCATCCTGGCGGAAATGGCAGCACGGCTTGGTGTTGACCTTTATTCCGTCACTGGAGAGAAGGGGCAATCCTTTGAGGGGATGCTGGATGTGATGGTTGCCCTTTCTAACGATCAAGGCGAGCTCATCGCACTTCATGACGGGCCATATCAAAGAGTTCCCTATGCAAGAGAAATTGCCGAAACGGTGGAGATTGGATTAGCCCATTACGGCAATGGGGATTATGTTCCTATCCTTAGAGAAGCTTACCGTCAAATGTACGGCAAGCCGGAGAGGGCGGGATTGGAAGCTCTAGTGTATGGTCAAGGTCAATTGGAGGATTACCAAAATCAAGATTCAGAAGCCAAGGCTTCTTTGTTGCTGGAATCCTCCGGTTTCGTTATAGGCAGAAGGAAGAATGGCATTCTTTCATTTTATGCTGATTTTGGAGCGCATGGGGGCTCTCACGGTCATTATGATAAGCTTCATTTGACATTGGCCAATAAAGAAGGATGGATAGCCCCTGAGCTGGGAATGGTCCCTTATGGCTCTCGGATGAGAAAAGACTGGTACGCTTGTACCGAAAGTCACAACACAGTCGTAGTTGGACAACGATCGCAGGCGGCTCATAAAGGCGAGCTAATCCGGTATGAGGATACGCAGAATTGGACTTATGTATGGCTTCGCTCAACGGAAGCCTATAAAGGCAGTAAGCTCAATAGGCATCTGCTGCTTACTGCCGATTGGCTGCTGGATTGGTTTGATGTGGAGCTTGAAGAAGCGGATGTAATGGATTGGTGGATGCACAGTCCTAAGCTGTCCACAATACAAAGTGAATTATGGCAGCCGGCTGCAGGTGTGCTTCATGATACTGATCCATACAGTTATATACAAGCAGTAGCTGAATGGATTGGGGAGACTGATTGTAACGCTGTCCAGTTACAAATGACAGGCTCAAACGACAACAATATCCATTTGACTTCATTGCTTTCTCCGGCTTCACGGATTGTGCTTGCAGAAACACCGGGTACGGCGGATCAGCCGCTAAACATGATGAATGGACTGCTTCATCGGCAAATCGGCAAGAAGGCTTCTTTTATCAATGTGTATAGTGACAGCCGTGATCCTGTGAACCTACAGTCAGAGGGAGCAGAGGACGTAAGCGCTGTGAATCTGTCTTCCCGCAACGCTGCATGGCGGGTGGTCATGGATTGTAAGCAAGGACTCAGGCTCGAGAAGAAGTAAAAAACGATTATTGGTGTTATATTTCATATAGTCGAAATGAATGGACCGTTGTCTCTCTATGAATAGAGGCAGCGGTCTGTTGTGATTATAAGTCTATCTACAAAATGGTTCTGGACTTAATGCAAAGAAGAAAGTAACATTACTAAGTAGGTTGAAACATCTTTGATGGGCAACACGTATACAAAAAGTATAACCAATCCGTATGATTATTACTAAAAGGAGGTGAATGCATTGTTTGAGGTACAAGAAATCGTCATCCATGAGTGGATACCTTATTTGATTTCAATCAGCTTGATTTGCTCATTTACGTATGCTTATTTAGCTCATTTACATGATGGAGTCGTGGAAGGACTATTTCCCGCTCATTATGAATGGGTGCCTATTCTGCCTATGCCGGAGCCCATTGGGAACCGGGTTGAAAAGCATCATTGGCTAACAAGAAAAGTAAAGCGTAAGGAAGCGCCTGATGGTGATTCGGATGATTGTTGCCCTTCGTTTGGATTTAAGAATGACATCCAACGAGGAGGGCTTCTATGGGCAATCACAATGCATTCACCTTTTTCAAAAAATATAGCTTGTTCGCGGCTATTGCCGCATTGGTTTTATTAAGCGGCTGCGGGGTTAGTGGGCCTAACGCTACGGTTGATGCTAACACGCCGGGTTTTTTCAATCATTATATAGTATTTCCTTTTTCATTTTTAATTCAGCATTTTGCTTCGTTCTTCGACGGCAGCTACGGTATGGCGCTTATCCTTATTACTTTGTTGGTCAGACTTGTGCTGCTGCCGCTTATGATGAGACAGTATCGAAGCCAGCACATGATGAAGCAAAAGATGAACATCCTGCAGCCCGAATTAAAGGAGCTTCAGGAGAAATATAAGGACAAGAACGACACGGAGTCCAAAGCTAAGCTCCAGCAGGAAACCATGCAGCTATATCAGAAGCATCAAGTCAATCCACTGGCAGTAGGCTGCTTGCCGATGCTGATTCAAATTCCAATCTTGTCTGGTCTGTATTATGCCATCAAGCTCACGCCGGAATTGGCGGATCATTCTTTCCTCTGGTTCCAATTAGGACGCCCGGATCCAATTCTGCCTTTCATTGCGGCGGTCATTTATTTCTTTCAATACAAAGTGTCGCAGATCGGTACGGACCCTGCACAGCAGAAACAGTTCGCTATAGTCGGGTATATCTCCCCAATCATGATGGCTGTATTCTCATTTAGTGCCCCTGCTGCAGTTCCTTTGTATTGGGTGATCGGCGGTGTGTTCGTCTTGCTGCAGACCTTGTTGGCCAAACGAATCTATCATACCAAATCAACGGAGACCTTAAGCTTGGAAAAGAATGTTTAATAGACATAAAGGCTGTATCTGCGAGTTTTGCTTGCAGAACAGCCTTTTATTTTTGTTGAGAGGCATAGTGAGTTGTGTTTTGTAGGACTGCGATCATCCTCCTAGGATGTGATGAACTGGCCGCCGTTCACATGCATCGTTTCCCCGGTAACGAATCTGGAGTCGTCACTAGCTAAGTACACATAGGCAGGAGCAAGCTCAAAAGGCTGGCCTGCGCGTTTCATGGCGGTATCGGTTCCGAAAGTTGAGACTTCCTCAGCTGGATAGCTGGATACAGTTAGGGGGGTCCATATGGGACCTGGAGCAACCGAGTTGACTCTAATATTTTGATCGACCAAGGACATCGAGAGGGAGCGTGTAAACGTTACAATGGCTCCTTTAGTAGACGAGTAATCTATTAGCTGTTTGTTGCCTCTGTACGCTGTAATAGAAGCAGTGTTAATGATCGAGCTGCCTGACTTCAAATGAGGGAGTGCCGCCTGGGTCATATAAAAATAAGAAAAAATGTTGGTGCTGAACGTATTGAGCAGCTGTTCCTCCGTAATATCAAGCAAGCTCTGCTGGGGGAACTGAACGCCGATATTATTGACAAGCACATCCAGCTTTCCGAATGCCTGGAGCGTTTGATCAACGATTGGGGTGCTGTTGGCTTTGTAGCGCAGATCTGCTTTTATGGCAAGGCAGCGTCCTCCTAGCTGTTCAATACGCTTCTTGGTTTCCTCGGCATCCGGTACTTCGTATAAGTAAACAATGACAACGTTGGCCCCTTCTTTTGCAAAGGCCACGGCTGCCGCACGACCGATTCCGCTGTCGCCTCCCGTAATAATGGCAACCTTATTTTTTAGTTTACCGCTACCGGTGTAAGATGGGTTTTCGAAAATAGGACGAGGGGTCATTAAGTATTCAAGCCCGGGCTGTTGATCCTGATGCTGAGGGGGGAAGGCGATGGGCTGCTCGGTACAAACCGTTTCTTTGCTGTAATAAGGATAAACAGGGTATGTGTTCATAGGTACCTCCAAACATTCTGGGTATTTGTCTGGAGTTAGTTTATTC
This sequence comes from Paenibacillus sp. UNC451MF, assembly GCF_000686845.1. Taxonomy (GTDB): domain Bacteria; phylum Bacillota; class Bacilli; order Paenibacillales; family NBRC-103111; genus Paenibacillus_S. Next base: position 94,166 of record NZ_JMLS01000012.1, read on the forward strand.
CTTGAATCAAGTTATGGTTACTGGGCTTAGATAAATATGAAAAAACAATCTGACATCACTTATGAGAGTTGTCTTTTTTGTTTATTCACAAATTGTACACATTTAAAGTCTAAATAATAGTACGCTTTTTGTCGAAATAATAAAAGCGTTGAAAAGTAAATGTAAACCATTTATGTTAAATAATACACATTTTTAACGATTTTGATGGTTAAAAAACAATGATTTCAACAGCATAACGTAGTCTGATCTCTTCATGGAATGGGGATTAAGGCACAAATTGAAAAGAAAGGAGTAGGTGCTTGGACCTGGTCGTATATACACGACGAGGGTGATAAAGCGAGACTGTTTCGAGAAAAAGAATAGACAAACAGAATGTGGAGGATCACAAAGAATGAAAAAACGCTTGTTAGGAATGACACTTGCATTAACTTTAATATGCAGTACTGCGGTATCGGCTGCGGAGAGCAAATTTAATTGGATCGAAGGTGGAAAGAAGGTCGACTTGAAGCAAATTGCGACGCTCGATCTGGATCCATCCTTTGTGTTCCTGGATGCAGCGAACACGATGAAAATGAGTAAAGAGAGTCATGAGACTCCATCGGGCAAGGAAATTGGGAGTGTGTATCCTACTGACGAGAAACAGAATTGGGCAGTTATTTTCGAATATGATAACTCTGGTCACATTAAAGATGACGAGAAGCAAAAAATAGATGCCAAAGCTATTCTGAAAAGCTATAAGAAAGGGACTGAGGAAGCTAATAAGGAAAAGGAGCCAGGCCAACGGCTGTATGTAACAGGTTGGGATGTTGAGCCTTTTTATGACGAGAAGTCCCACAATTTGACTTGGTCCATGTTGGCGGAGGATGACAATAAAGAACAACTGCTGAACTATAACGTTCGTCTGTTGACAAGAGAGGGTTATATATCTGCAATTCTCGTTTCCGATCCTGAACATCGTGAAGCTGATAAAAAAGTGTTGACCGAGAAAATCCTACCGAAGCTGGAAATGCAAGCGGGTAAACGCTATGAGGATTTCGACGCATCTAAGGACAAGGTATCCGAGTATGGCTTGAGCGCTCTAATCTTAGGGGGAGCAGGCCTAGCTGTAGCGAAAAAAGTAGGATTACTTGCTACGATCGCTCTGTTGGGTAAAAAATTCGGGATCGTGATCATAGCGGCATTCGGTGTCCTTATTGGTTTTATTAGAAAATTATTTGGTAGAAAGAAAGCTGAGCCTGTGCAAACACTCCCTCAAGATCAACAAGAGAATACACCGACTCCTTAGTTGAACATGGACTCTACGTACTCAAGGGAGGGGCGGAATTTGCTTAAGCGAGAGCTGACAAGATTTATCTTTAAATATGTGTTGGGATATGCATTTCAGCCTGCTCGAAGAAATCGAAGGGGTGAGATAGTCCTAGCAAAAGGAAAGTTGATTAACTGGATCGTATACATAGCATTTTTAATCGCCGTAATGGCATTTGTTTTGTTTTATATGAATGAAGAGGATTCGGATGAATGGATTTATAATCTAGTTAATTTGGGAGCGGCCAGTATTTTTCTAGGTGTGTGTTCGTTCATGTTGGCTCTTTCCAAGACGGTTGTCAATGAGCAAACCGTAACGGCGCATAGATGGTATGGTAAGAAATCTATTTCCTTTTCGGATGTTCATACGATATCGTTCACAAGATTTTTTGGTGGGTGCTTTGTTTTAAAGGGTGAGAAAAAGACGGTGTGGGTCCCGTTGGAAAATGTAGGTAGTGCTGAATTTGTTGAGCTTCTTTGCAAAAGGCTGGGTACGGAACGTTGTACTGTGGCCGTCGAGGCACTCAATAATAGAAGAAAACAGTTAAGTCAATTATTTCAAGGATAAAGCAGGGAATAATGGATCGGTTCCTAATGGGGATCGATCTTTTTCTATTAAATGGAAATCAAAACGTAAAGCATGACATGTGAACTTAAGAAATCATATAGCAGCGTTGATCAGGGCTTTGTATAGTAAAAGAGGCTTCTTACTTAATTGTTATAGGCTAGGGATGGAATTTCATTTCGGAAATGGGGAGAGAAAAGAGAATGAGACACGCAAAAAGGGAATTTACCGCCTCTATATTGACAGCTGTACTGCTGGTAACTGCAGTCACAGGCTGCTCCGGGGGGTTAAGGAGGCTGCAACGCCGAAGGCGGATTTAGTCAAGGATACGAACGGTGCTATAACGACTGATCCGGTCACTATTACTTTTTATCGTCCAAGCACAGGTACGACGGAAGAACAATTCATGGATTTAATGGGCAATGCGATCAAGGCTAAATTTCCGAATGTGACGCCCAAGTTCATTCCGTACGGTCAAGGAACGAATGTTGAAAAAGTTCTAACGGCGGGTTCTGAGATCGATATGTTAATTCTGAATATCAATCTCGTTGCCCAGTTTCCAAAATACAACCTGATGCAGGATATTTCCGAGCTGATCAAAAAGAACAACTTCGATCTGAATCGATTGGAGCCAACGACGGTTGATTTTATTAATAAATTCACGAATGGAAAAATGAATGCATTGCCGATATTCAGCACAGCTCAATCTCTGGTCTACAACAAGGACATCTTCGATAAATTCGGTGTCCCTTACCCGAAGGAAGGAATGACATGGGATGATCTTTACGAGCTTGCGAAAAAAGTGACGAAGTCAGACAACGGCGTTCAGTATTACGGCTTTGCCGGTTCGACGCCTTTCAGCTCGATGGCCCGTGTGAACCAAAAATCGCTCGCATATGTAGATCCGAAAACGAATAAGTCGGCGGTTGCCAGTGAAGAATTCAAAAAGATCGTAGATAATTTCTTGAGATTTTACCGGATTCCTGGAGCTGAATTCCCTAAAGATAAGATGGGGAAAGAAGGAGATATGTTCTCCAAGGATCGTAATTTGGCTATGTACGTGGGTAATAGCAGTTTGCTGATCAACAGTGCAGTGAACATGAATGTCGATGCGATTTCACTGCCTTATTTCAGCGATACTATGGGAGTAGGGCCGCAAATGTATCCTACCTACGCAGCGGTATCAAGTATCAGCAAGCATAAGGAGATCGCTTTTCAGATCCTTACATATTTGACGTCTAACGAAATGCAGGAGAAATTCGCTAAGGATGGTACGGGACTGCCGATAATTAAGGATCAAAAGATCATCGAGATGTTTGGTGCCGATCTGCAGCAGCTAAAAGGGAAGAACACGAAGTCGTTCTATCCGCAAAAGCCAGCCTCTATCGCTATGAAAACACCGTATGATGATAAAATCGAAGGTAAGGTGAGTAATGCGTTTAAGGAAGTGGTCGGTGGAGAAAGTGATGTGAACACCGCATTCCGCAAGGCCGCGGAGCTGGCTGATGCTGATATTGAAGCTGCAATGAAGGCTTCTTCAGGAAAATGATAAGGGAGTAACGGAGTAGGCGCCATCAAAGCGTCCTCCGTTATTTTTTCGACCAGATTAGATGTGTGGTTGATAGGCATAGGTTCTTATTTTTGTGCAAATATGCAACAGGATTGGATATTCAACCAGAATCTTCGTCTGCTTATAATTAAAACAGCATGAAGCAATCGATAGATCCAGTATAGGAGGACAAGCGATGATACCTAAATTTCATGATGCGAGAGATGTATTTTTTGAACGGCGGTTCGGACTGTTTGTACATTGGGGGCTGTATGCCGTACCTGCTTGGCATGAACAAATATTGTGGCGTGGCAAGATGAAACGCAAGGAATATGAGCAATTGATTCATCAATTTAATCCAACTGAGTTCGATCCGGATGCTTGGCTTGATTTGGTTGAAGAAGCGGGTATGCAGTACGTTTGTTTTACGACGAAGCATCATGACGGGTTTTGCATGTGGGATACAGCCCAAACAGAATACAATATTATGAATACACCCTACGGGAAAGATATTTTGGGTATGCTGGCTGAAGCCTGCCATCGGAGAAATATACCGCTTAGTTTGTACTATTCTTGCCCGGATTGGCATCATCCGAACTATCCGAATCAAGGACGGCATCACGAAATGTTCGGTCCCCGCAGCGGTGACGAACCGGATATTGAGAAGTATTATGGTTTTGTCAAAAAGCAGCTGGAAGAGCTGCTCACCAAATACGGGACCATCTATCAACTATTCTGGGATGTCAATGTCGCGGAGTATTACGATCCGAGCATCAATGACTGGATTCGTACGCTTCAGCCGGGCATCCTCATTAACGACCGTGGTCCTGGAAAAGGCGACTATAATACTCCAGAGAGGCATGTGCCGGAAGGCGGATCGTTCAGCAAGCCGACAGAGGCTTGCCAGTCGTTAGGCCGCGAAAGCTGGGGCTTCCGCACGGATGAAGATTACTATTCGCATAAGTTCCTTATGCAAAGTGTGGACAAGATTTTGGCAATGGGCGGAAACTATTTATTAAATGTAGGGCCTAAGCCGGACGGAACGATCGCTGAAGAAAATGTGCAGGCGCTGCGTAAAATCGGCTCTTGGTATAACCTGGTGAAAGAGGCGTTTGAAGGGACAACTCCTGCTTCGGACATGGGAGGAAATGACGAAATTGTGATGGCCGGATCACAGCGTAAGGTCGAAAGGGATCATGTGCTGCTGACGCGGAAAGGAAACACGATCTACATACATTTATATCGCGATATCCAAAGTGCCTCTGTTGTGCTAAAGCCATTGGATGTTATGCCGCGCAAAGCCGTGTTGTTGAATAATGGTCAAGAGCTTCCGTTTAGTGTGGATCTGTTGCCGTGGTATTGGAAGGAAAAGCCTTACCTTCGGATTCGCAATTTGCCTGTAAATGAACTGTCGGATACGGTCATGGTCATTAAACTAGAGTTTGATGAAGAGGTCTGTGAATAGAGAGTTGATGAAGAAACCCGGCATTTCTACCAAGGAATGCTGGGTTTCGTATGACATTTTTAGCTGTGTAGTGCTGTCTGCCGTTTGCAATGGTCCTCAACAACCAGACAGGCCATTGCTTCGATGACGGGTACAATTCTGGGGCAGATACATGGATCGTGCCTTCCTTCGGTTACGATAGTTTGTTCTTCTCCGTTGATGCCGACTGTTCGTTGAGGGACGGAGATCGAGGAAGTCGGCTTAATAGCTACACGGAATACGATCTCATCTCCTGTACTGATGCCGCCAATGATGCCTCCGGCATGATTGCTTATGAACCCGGAGGCATCCATAGCATCGTTGTGTTCACTGCCGAGCATGGATGCAGCGGCGAAGCCTGCTCCGAACTCGATCCCCTTCACAGCGCCGATGGAGAGCATTCCTTTGGCAAGATCGGCATCGAGCTTGTCAAAGACAGGCTCTCCAATTCCAGGCAATACCCCGCGAATTCTGCATTCCACGATACCACCACAGCTGTCTCCGGCAGCAGCCAAAGCTTCGATCTTCTTAATCATCCGAATTGCAGCATCAGGATCGGCTGCCCGTACGGCATTGCGTTCAATTTCACTTTCGATCATTTGGGTACTTGTGATGCCTCCGATTTCCTTCGTGTAAGCGACTACACGGATACCTCGCCTCTCAAGAAGCTTCCGGGCTACCGCCCCTGCGGCGACTCTGCCGGCAGTTTCTCTGCCCGAGGCTCTTCCGCTTCCCCGGTGATCCCGGATCCCATACTTCTGCAAATAAGTAAAGTCGGCATGTCCGGGCCTAAAGGCCAGCTTGATATCGTCGTAAGCTGACGGTCTCATATCTTTGTTATATAAAATGATAAACAATGGGGTGCCAGTTGTTTTACCTTCAAACATCCCAGATAAAATATGAACTTGATCGTATTCGCGTCTAGGGGACGTGACTGACGATTGACCGGGCTTCCTTCGATCCATCTGGACTTGAATATAGGCTTCATCTATTTCCACTCCGGGCGTCACTCCGTCAATAATGACTCCAACTGCTTCTCCGTGGGATTCTCCGAAAGTCGTTATTTTAAACGCATCACCGAATGAATTTCCTGCCATTTGTATTTGCTCCTTTTTCGAACTGTATGAAGTAATGAATAAGGCAATTATAAAGCCCTTTTTGAAATAGATGAAATAACAATAACTAGATAATGATATAGATTAAATTAATACCACGAATAACATTAATGTTATGTTATATGACATTAAAATATCTTGTGGATTTTCGAAAAACGAGTTGGTAGTTAATGAAAACGAATTCAATAGATTAAAGACGAACGATTTAATGAAATTGAACAAGTAATGTACGTATTGTTAAAAAATATTTTTAAAAAAAGTGGAATTATTTTTAAAAATGTATTGTATTATCCGTTTTCCACGGTTAAATTATAAGTATTAACATGTAATAAAACATAACATTTAATTGATGGTGAGATGATTATTTGGAGATTTTTTAAAAAAACGAGTTAGATTACATGACATTTAATGAGGAGCGGATAGGTATGAGAAAGAAGCTAGTCTTAATCGGAAATGGCATGGCGGGAGTGAACGCTATTGAACAACTACTGAAGCTTGCGCCAAATGAATATGATATCACCGTATTCGGAAGTGAGCCGCATCCGAACTACAATCGAATATTGTTATCTTCCGTGCTAGCTGGGGATGCAGATATACAAGATATCGTAATCAATGACTGGAATTGGTACAAAGATAACGGAATCACTCTTCATGCGGGACAGACGGTGAATCATATCGACACTCAGCGTAAAATCGTGAAAACAGTCAGCGGGATTGCGGCAGCTTACGATGATTTGATCCTGGCAACCGGCTCGCTTCCTTTCATGCTTCCTCTACCTGGTGCAGATAAAGAAGGTGTTATTGCTTTTCGTGATATTCAGGATTGTCAGACTATGCTGGAAGCATCCAAAACCTATAAGAAGGCTGTTGTTATAGGAGGCGGTTTACTGGGGTTGGAAGCGGCTCGAGGCTTGCGTAACTTAAATATGGATGTATCCGTCGTTCATATTTTTAAATATTTGATGGAACGGCAATTGGATGAAACGGCTTCACGTATGCTGCAATCGGAATTGGAAGCACAAGGGATGCGGTTTTTACTTGAGAAAAATACGGACTCCATATTGGGCAAGAAACGAGTGACCGGGGTCCGGTTTAAAGACGGCAGCGAAGTTGAAGCGGATCTTGTCGTGATGGCCGTTGGCATACGCCCGAATGTCGCCTTGGCTAAGGAAAGTGGAGTAGAAGTAAATCGGGGCATTGTAGTCAATGATTACATGGAGACGAATGTGCCACATGTATATTCCGTGGGTGAGTGTGCGGAGCATCGCGGTGTTGCTTATGGATTAGTGGCTCCTCTATATGAGCAGGGTGGAGAATTGGCCAAGAGGCTGGCAGGAGTCGCGTCACCGGGTTATCAAGGTTCAGTAGTGTCCACTAAGCTCAAAGTATCGGGAGTTAATGTCTTCTCTGCAGGGCAGTTCTCGGATGAGCCGGGTACGCGTTCGGTGCGGGTTCAGGATGATTTTGAAGGTGTTTATAAGAAGGTTGTCATCAAGGAAGGTAAAGTGATAGGCTCCGTTCTTTTCGGCGATACGAGTGAGGGCTCCAAACTCTTCGCTATGATTCGAAACGGGGAGGATGTAACGGGAAAAGAGAAGCAGTTGCTCCTTGGAGACAGTGCCGGAGGCAGTGCGAAATCCGGAACCGATTATGTGGCTTCCTTGCCGGATAGTGAAATTATTTGCGGCTGCAACGGTGTGTCCAAAGGAACGATCATAGGCGCGATTCAAGAGAAGGGCTGCACTAGTGTTAATGAGATCAAGGCTTGCACCAAAGCTTCCGGTTCTTGTGGAGGCTGTAAACCGTTAGTTGCAGATCTTCTGACACTCACCCTGGGAGCGGATGGAGTCAAGACGGTCAAAGAAGGAATTTGCGGATGTACAGAGCACTCGCGTGATGAAGTGGTGGAAGCGATTCGCGGCATGCATTTAACAACGACGAAGGAAGTTATGAATGTGCTGGAATGGAAGACGGAGGAAGGGTGCTCCAAGTGCCGGCCGGCGTTGAACTATTATTTAGGAATGATTTGGCCGGAGGAGCATGAAGATGAGAAAGAATCGCGCTTCGTCAATGAGCGCAATCATGCCAACATTCAAAAGGATGGCACCTATTCCGTTGTACCGAGAATATATGGGGGAGTAACTTCTCCTCAGGAGCTAAAGCGAATTGCTGAAGTAGCTGAAAAGTACGAAGTGCCAATGGTCAAATTTACAGGCGGACAACGGATCGACCTGCTTGGTGTGAAAAAAGACGATTTGCCGAAAATGTGGGCGGATCTTGACATGCCATCCGGCTATGCGTACGGAAAAGCTTTAAGAACCGTGAAGACGTGCGTGGGATCGACCTTCTGTCGATTTGGAACTCAGGATTCTATAGGAATGGGGATACAGCTCGAGAAAAAATTCGAGCGTTTGAACACTCCAGCCAAGGTCAAGCTAGCGGTTTCCGGTTGTCCTCGAAATTGTGCCGAATCTTCCATTAAAGATTTCGGGGTCATTGCTATCGATGGCGGCTGGGAGCTGCACGTAGGAGGTAACGGGGGAGTGAAGGTAAGAGCAACGGATTTACTCTGCAAGGTGAAGACCGAAGAAGAAGTGCTGGAATGGGCAGGGGCCTTCTTGCAATATTATCGGGAGGAAGCCAAGTGGAACGAACGGACTAGCGAATGGGTACAGCGTGTAGGCGTAGCATCCATTGCTGCGGCGCTTGAGAAGAAGGAAGATAGGGAAGTTCTAGTGGAGCGTATCGAGAAGACGCTCAGCCTAACGACCGACCCATGGAAAGAAATTATTGAGAAAGACAAACTTCGAGCTACTTTCGAAGAGCTGCAAGCCAAAGATATGGCTCCAGTCGAAAAATAAGTGTGTTGATGAATAGGAGGAAGCTCATGAAAAGAATTATAGTAGCCCACGAATCGGAAATTATGGAAAGAAGAGCAAGGGTCATCCATATCGATGGGGTAGAGATCGCGATATTTAAACTATCGGATGGAGGTTTTAGAGCCATCGAGAACCTCTGTCCACATAAGCACGGAAAGCTGTCTGAAGGAATTGTGTGCGATCACCACGTATTTTGTCCCCTTCACGATTGGAAAATCGATCTGAATGACGGCATCGTGCAAGCGCCAGATGAAGGCTGTGTAAAAGCTTATCAAATTGAAGTTGATAAGGATACAAGGAACGTCATCTTGGTAGTCGACAGCCCTGATAGTATCGCTTCATAATCATCCCAAAGGTTTAAAGGAGTTGTCCAACTATGGATTATGTCAAACCGGAGCAGGTTGTTGAACAGATGGTTCAAGCGGGTGTGAGTAAGGCCCTTCTATCTAAAAAAGATTTGCTGATCCGAGGATTTTTAGGTGGGGCTATATTGGCCTTTGCCACGACGCTTGCTTTTACTGCTACGGCTCAAACGAAACTGGGGCTCGTCGGAGCCCTGGTATTCCCGGTAGGCTTCGTGATGATCGTACTGCTAGGTTTGGAGCTCGTCACTGGGAGCTTCGCTCTCATCCCATTAGCCGTTCTTAATAAGAAAGTTACGGTTAGGAACATGCTGAACAATTTTTTGTGGGTTATCATTGGGCATTTAGCAGGCTCGGTGGCCTATGCGGCTCTCTTTTATGCGGCGGTAACGAACTTTGGGCATGTGGGAGATAACGCCGTCATCCAAACGATTATAAAGACGGCTGAGACTAAAACGAACGCCTATTCAAGCATAGGATTCGATGGGATGGTAGCTGTTTTCGCCAAAGCTGTACTGTGCAACTGGATGGTCACGCTGGGCGCGGTCATGGCCATGACCTCTCAATCGACATTAGGCAAAATCGCTGCAATGTGGCTTCCGATTATCACTTTTTTCGCACAAGGCTTTGAGCATGCAGTGGTCAATATGTTCGTCATCCCAGCTGGTATGATGTATGGCGCCAATGTATCCTTTGGGGGCTGGTGGCTGTGGAATCAAATCCCTGTGCTGGTAGGCAATTTTGTTGGTGGGATCTTGTTTACAGGATTGCTGTTGTACTTTACCCATATGCGAAAGGATGCGAGTGTTAACTCAAAGCATTCTAAGGCAGCGTGATCGTTTGAAATGAGATCGCCCTCAAAGCGGGTGGTGATCCATCGGACTTTTTTCCACTATTATAGCCTGATTTGAGGTGCTGCTTTATCGAGACGATGAATGGTAAAGTGTTTTTTGTTGGAGCAGGCCCGGGTGATCCGGATTTAATTACAGTTAAAGGCTTAAGATGTATACAAACCTCCGATGTGATTCTATATGACCGGTTAGCCAACCCGGAATTGCTGAAATATGCTCAACCCCATGCAGAACTCATTTACTGCGGGAAGCATCCGAATCATCATATGATGGCGCAGGAGCAAATCAATGAACTTATTGCCCAAAAAGCACTTGAGGGGAAACTTGTTACCCGCCTAAAAGGTGGAGATCCCTGCATATTCGGGCGTGTTGCTGAAGAGGCGGAGATTCTGGTGGAGAATGGTATCGCCTACGAGATTGTTCCTGGAATTACTTCCGGCATAGCAGCACCAGCCTATGCAGGTATCTCCGTTACACAGCGGAAAGTAGCTACAACGTTCACCATGGTAACCGGGCATTTATGTCAGGAGGATACATTGTCTCCAGAGAAATGGCAAGCGCTGGCTACCGGCACGGATACGATCGCATTCTACATGGGGATGGGTAATATCGCTTATTTATGTGAGGAGCTTATCCATTATGGGAAAAATCCAGAGACACCTGTTGCCGTCATATCCTGGGGAACTAGCGCAGAGCAAAGAACGGTCACGGGATGCTTAACAACGATTGCTACAACGGTTCAACAGCACAAAGTGCCAAATCCCGCGATTATTTTGATTGGCGAAGTGGTTAGAATGAGAGATAAGCTTGCCTGGTTTGAGGAGAAAACAGGATAATTAATAGAAGGATCGGCTTGAGGCGTATGCTTCATGGACCGATTCTTTTTTTGTTTAGATACATGCAGAACAGTGAACGAAAATATGTTTTATATGAAACTTTTTTCGAGAAAAAAATGCAAGATTAATGTAATATTTTACAGTATAATGGTAGATTCCTACTTTTTGTATTCTTAATAAAAGATTGCTTAACCATACAACGGAAAACGATCTTTTATTAAGAAACACCTTACTTGCGAAGATCGTAGTAGGACAAAAAATTTATAAAAGCTTATCCAAAACAGCCAACACCCCAAACAACCCCAACCCAATCAATACAAGAACCCAATCTTTCCGAGCGAACTTGATCGGATCCTTGGTCGAGCCTTCGAGCCTCCGCAGCTTATAACCCCTTGCTTCTAAGGCCATAGACAGATCCTCCGTATGCTTCATCATGGCAAGCAGGAGTGGGATCATAAACACCGGGATGTCTCGCAGACGGAGGGTTCCTTGCTTTGTGGTGGTTTTGCCCCGAGCTTTAACGATTAATGCCATCCGTTCTATCTCCTTAGCTATGAGCGGAATGAACCTCAGCAGCAAGGAAGCGGAGAACGTAAACACAGACACTGGAATTCGAAAGCGTTCCAGGAATGATAACCCTTGCTCCAAACCACGCTGCATCATGGATTGGTTAGTGCTGGAGGCAAAAGCGACTCCAGTAATCAGCACGAGGAAGAATACAGCCAATTGCCGAATCGTACCGGATGCGGCAACAAATGAGAAAGAAACATTCTGCCATTGCCACCACGCTTCGGCAGTGGAAATTTGCAAACCTGATATGAGACCAGAGATAACAATAAAGAGTGCAAAAGCTTTTCCCGCTTTATAAAGGCTGCGAAAGGTAACTCGAGAGACCTTCACAATACCAAGCGCAAGGAGGAGTGAAGCTAGTATGCCGATCCATTGGTTTTGAATCAGCATTCCTGTAGATACTGCGACGTAGAACGCCCATTTTGCTATCGGGTGCAGTTGATGTAGCCCACTGACTGGTCTGGGTTGCTTTTCCATCGGTACAGACAGGCGATCCTCATCCATTTCCAAGTCTGTATCGAGTTGTACCGGAAGCTCGCTTAACTTGTTAGTGGGAGGGATTGCTGTTGCTTCTGCGGACCCCTTCCGCAAGCTCTTCAATATGGCATCAGCCGTTTCCTCTGCAGTTAATGGTCTTTCCGCACGGATATCCATTCCCACTGCTTCCAATTCGCTAGCAATCTGTAATGAGGCTGGCAGCCCTACATGAGCCCGAAGCAGAAAGGAAGGGTTGACATATAGCTGTTTTGGCTCCATTACCGCATCGAGGGCACCGCGGCGCATGATGATCACTTGATCAGCTACTGGAAGGAAAGTATCCAGATCGTGGCTGACAACAATGACCCCTCCATCACTACAATCCCGATGGTTACGTATTGCTTCCAACAGCGGTTCAATACCTTGCGGATCGATTCCTGCAGTTGGTTCATCGAGCAGCAGCCACTTCGGCTTGGCAGCTAACGTGGTCGCAAGAGCTGCTTTCCTTTTCCAGCCGTCGGACAGGGTAAATACAGATTCCCCCAGAATCGATTCGGGCAGTTCTAATTGCTGTAACACTTCTTGTATTCTACTCCGTGCTTCCTCTCTTGTAAGGCGCAAATGCCTCAGTGAATAGGCAAATTCCTTCAAAACGCTGTCGGCAAACAACTGACGCTCGGGGTATTGGAACACAAGTCCCGTCTGGAGAAGTGCGGCACGATTTATTTTATTACCAGTCCACAATGGTTCGTTATTATAATGTACGCTACCTGAGTCTAAAGAAAGTAGTCCTGTTAATGTATTTAACAGTGTCGTTTTTCCAGACCCTGTTTGACCTACGATGAGTGTTACGGTTCCTTTGATAAATTGATGGTTTACATTAGTTAAAAGTGTTTTTTTATCACCCTTCGGCGATAATACTGTGACATCCACCAGTTTTATTGACATAGTACCCCCACGACATGACTCAGTTCTTCAGGAGAAAGCGGCTTAGTCTTCAGCACGCAGCCTTGTCTGATAAGACGCTGAGCCACTGCGACGACGTAAGGCGGAGTAAACCCAAGACTCTCACAAGGGGTCATACCAGCATCGGATAAACTGTTGACCATGTAATCGGCCGCCGTCCCATAAAAAAATTCCCGACTCGAACCGTCGAACGCGACACGTCCGGACTCTAGTGCAATAACACGGTCAGAACCTGTCAATTCATCCAGCAGTTGAGTAATCCATATTACGGTGCTGCCTTCAACGTGCAGCTGGTGAGCCAGCTCAAGGATTGTTTTCCGGGACAGTGGATCAAGCATGGAGGTGGCTTCGTCGAAAATATAAAGCGAAGGACTTACGGCCAGACATCCGGCGATAGCAAGTAACTGCTTTTGTCCCCCGGATAAAGATGAAGCTGGTGTATGAGCAAGAGAAGCAAGCCCGACCCTGCCCAATGCTTTCATAGCTATTTGTTCCAACGCAGGCTCACTCACCCCATAATTGACTAAACCAAAGCAAACATCCTCGTACACCGTTTCTCCGATGATAGAAGTATCCGGATTCTGAAAAACCAGCTGAGCAGCTGGATTCCCCGGAATTGATGAAGTCATGCTGCCTTCAGTAATCGGATGAAGACCGGCAATGACTTTGGCCAACGTGCTTTTACCGCTGCCGTTTGTTCCCACAATGGTTACCCATTCCTTGGAATGAATATGTAAATGGATATCGTGAAGAAGCATTTTGGACGTTTCTTGCAAAGGAATGGTGCAGGATAAGTGATGAAGGGATAAGATTACCGATGAATTCATTTCATTTAACTCTTTTCTAACCGAATGGTTTGTGCTAGAATTCAATTGTCAACTTAAAACGTCATACATAGGTTAACAAATAAAAGGAGCGTTTGCAATGAAAAATCTTATAACCACAAGAGGCATTGCCTTCAGCGCATTGTTTGGTGCGTTGCTGGTCGTATCGAGTTACTTGAACATTCACCTTGGCTTTACCCCGATTCCTATTTCTTTGGAGAATTTGGTCGTGATGCTTACGGGAGCTATCCTTGGCCCGTTATATGGATTTATTAGTGTGGCGCTTGTCGTCGTACTGACGGCCATCGGGATTCCTTTGCTGCATGGAAGCGGAGGCTTTGCTTTACTGCTCGGACCAACAGGAGGATTCATTTGGGCCTATCCATTTGCTGCATTGTTGATCGGATGGCTAGTTAAACGTATCAAGGGGCGTGGTCCGCTGACCTTTGTGTTCACGTTTTTGATTTTGGAGCTGTTTGGCTCGCTGTTTCTTTATCTGCTTGGGGTGCCGTGGCTTGCGCATAAAGCAGGCGTATCCTTGCAAAAAGCGATGGTGATGGGATGTTATCCTTATTTGCCTGGAGATGCGGTTAAGGCTGTATTAGCTGCGATTATACTTGTACCCATACGTCAAGTTTTCCCTGTAACGAGAATCATTGGTGCAAAGCAGAGAACGGCAGCGGCAAAATAAAGAAACGGCGCTTCGCAATATTGCGGGGTGCCGTTTTTTTTGGCTTAATGTTAAACCGTAATCAAATGTACACCTGAGTCCCTAAACAGCTTCATTTGAGATTCAGAAGCTTCAGAGCCAGTAATAAAGGTATGGATGCTGCTTATAGGTGCTACTGTATGTAGTGAAACTTTTCCGATCTTCGTATCGTCGGCCACGACAATGATTTCTTGTGCCGCTCTGATCATGCCCTGCTTCGTTGGGACGAGTTGGGATTCAGGATGGGTCAAGCCGTGTATCGGATGAATAGCCGGAGTGCCGATAAAAGCTTTTTGCACATGTAGGCTCTGCAGCAGCGTATCGGTATACATTCCGTTAAGCATGAAGCTGGAATGATATAGCGTTCCACCTGTCACGATGACGTTAATCCCCGGTGAATCGCGGAGCTCGGCAGCTACGTTGATATCGTTCGTAACGACGGTGATGTCTTTTCGGCTGACCAAGTGGCGCGCGATATGAATGGTTGTTGTTCCGGAGTCGATAATAACGTGATCTCCATCTTCTATTAAGGATGCAGCCTCTTTACCTATACGGGCTTTTTGATCCAATTGATCGCTGACGCGTTCAGAGAATGAAGGCTCAATATTCGCACCCTTGTCAACGATTACTCCTCCATGGGTTCTCTTAAGAAGGCCTTCCTGCTCAATTTCCGCCAGATCCCTGCGTATGGTTGCCTCATGCACCTGGAACTCTTTAGCCAAATCGGCCACCGTTGCCACATGCTGATGCTTAACAAGTTCAATGATGCGCAACTTACGTTCAGCTGCTAACAAGGATTACACCTCCAATACAGTATCCATTTTCGAAAATGTTCATTTATATCATTATACATTTTATTAGATTATTTGCATGATTTTAGATTATGGAGAAAAACGGCTAGTGTCAAGAAAATCTTAACATTATTTGGATTGACACAAAAATAGACATCTATGTAAAATGAATACAAACAAACATAAACGAACAAAAAATGTTTGGAAATGCGCAGAGGGGGTTGTTTCAGATTAATCAAGCTATTGGTGAGTGCATCAGGGTCTAGGCATACAGTGACGGAAAGAACGAATGACAGTGGACAATAACAACAACACTATTTTCGTGGAGGCGCTGATATGGGGAAAAGAAGAGCCGTTTCATTAATTGCTTTAACAGCTTTAGCGGGTGGAGCTCTGCTTGCTGGATGCAGCACCACAAGCAATGTCAAGCCAAGCACCGAGACAGCTAAGCCCGCCGTAGAAGAGTTGTACAACAATGATCCGGTTACATTAAGATTTTATTCACACAATGCAGGAATTCTTAACGATGCGGACCTAGAGGAGCTTGTTGGAAAGCCGGTGCGTGCCAAATATCCGAATATTACGGTTGAACTGATAAAAGGTACGAATTTGGATAAAATGCTGGCTGCAGGTGAAGTACCGGACATAATTGCTACTAGCAATTATTATTTGCATGATGTGCTTCAGATGGGACTTGGCAGCGATTTGAACGAATTCGTGAAGAGCCAACGAATCGATATGAGCCGGTTTGAGCCAGAGGCTGTCAACGTGATGAAGACCTTTGGTAAAAAGGGCGAGCTCTTCGGCATTCCCTATGCAATGAACTATGGCGTCCTCGCGTACAACAAAGATATATTTGATAAATACGGTGTTCCTTATCCGAAGGATGGGATGACTTGGAACCAAATCATAGAATTAGCGCGCAAGGTAACCCGATCCGATCAAGGAAATCAATATATTGGGTTGGATATGGGCGATCCCCAAACATTAACACGCGCCTATTCGCTCCCAGTCGTGGATGAGAAGCAAGAAAAGTCTGTGCTTGCTTCAGATGGCTATAAAAAAATATTTGGCTTGTACCAGCAGTTATACGAAATTCCGGGTATTGTCGATTCCAAGAAAAAGTATACATACGGCATTGACGCTTTTCTGAAGGAGCAAAAGGTAGCGATGTTTCCTTACTGGATATCCGCCTTGACCGCACGTTTACCTCAATTGAAAGAGCCTGGAAAAGATTTTAATTGGGACGTAGTGGCCTTCCCTTCCATAGATGACAAACCAGGACTAGGAAGGGAAATCGATTTCCATCTTGCTATGGTGCCTCCTAACACCCCTCATCCCAAGGCAGCATACGCCGTTATTCAAAGCATGATCAGCGATTCGGCACAAATTGCTATGAACAAATCGGGAAGCCGCTTGTCCATCCTTAAGGATCCGGCTATTCGCAACCAATTCGCAGCGGATGCCAAGCTATATGATGGGAAAAATCTTCTGGGTATTTTTGCCGTAAAGCCGGCTCCTTTGCCTGAAGCAACTGCTTATGATGTGAAGTCCTATGGGTTTTTAAAGGAAGGTATCAAATCCATGATCAATGACGGCAAGGATATCAACACCGCGTTAAGAGAATCTAACGATAAGGCGGATAAGTACATACAAGAAATGAAAGCGGCCAAATAACACCATGAGATAAATGAATGGGGACTTTTCCTTCAAACGGGAGAAGTCCTTTCCTATGTTGACGGCAATAGACGAGAAGAGTGAAACGACAATGAAAAATTAAAGGAAAATGTAGGAATAAAGTGATTGACAAACCGACGGTCGGTATTTATTATTAAGACATAAACAAACTGACGGTCGGTGATGAGTTGGAAGTTATTCATTGACAGAATCGGCGGAAGCCGTCGGTTCGAATTCATTTTAGAGGAGGATACAATCTCATGTCACGTGTATTTCGCGGAATTATCATTACTTTACTTATTAACGGTGCAGTTCCTTATGTCTTGTACGTATGGTTGTCCGAGTATATGTCCAGCTTTGCGGCTTTATCCATTGCAACGGTCGTTCCGATGGCTGATAACCTGATTCATTTGGCTAAGTATAAGAAGCTGGATGTCTTTGGCGGTATGATGCTTTTCACTTTTTTGATGGGGATAGGGCTTATTCTGTTGGGCGGTGATGAGAAGCTGCTGCTCATTCGGGAATCGTTCATTACAGCTGCGGTAGGCTTGCTTTTCTTGGTTTCACTGTTGTTCAGAAGACCTTTGATCTATCATCTAGCCATGCGATTTACGGTCAAGGACAACACGAATGAGAAGTCGAGCTTCGCCGCTAACTGGGATTATTCGTACTTTCGCTTTGTCGTTCGGCTGATGACGGCCGTTTGGGGTGGAATGCTGCTTGCGGAGGCGGGGGTACGTATCGTGCTTGTTTTCGAATTGACTACAGCTCAGTTTTTGGCCGTATCGAACTTGGTTTTTTACGGTTTCATTGGCGTAACGATCTTATGGACCGCACTGTACCGGAAACGCTCCAAAGCCCGTATGCTCGAAATTAAATCGAGTAAGTCAGTATTGTAATGATTGGAGGATGAGGGTCAAGATGAGAACCGGTCAAGATATGAATATTGAGCAAATCGACTACAAAGAGCTTGAAGCTATAACAGAATTGTATGGTGCGGTAACACGAGATATGCAGATGAGGGGGATAGACCAGTGGGACCAATATTACCCGACCAAGCCGGTATTTCAGAACGATCTGCATAACGGTCACTTGTATGGAATTCAGAAGGATGGACAGTGGATTGGTGCAGTGGCTGTGAATGAAGAGCAAGATACGGCGTTCGAGGGACTGTCTTGGAAGGATCCATCTGGAAAATCGTTAGTAATACACCGACTGGCGGTACATCCGGATTATCAGGGGCAAGGCATCGGCAAGAAACTTCTCCTGTTTGCAGAAGCGGCGGCAGCTTTAAATTACACCAGCATTCGGCTGGACGCTTACTCGGCTAACCCCGCGGCTATCGGTATGTATGAGAAAGCAGGCTACATCAAGATTGGAGAAGCCAGGTATCCTTTTCGCAAGCATCCATTTTCTGTATTTGAAAAAGTCCTTTCTTCGGAGCTTCGCCCTTTATAAGGCGAGGCTCTTTCTTTTGGTTGGCTGCAACATTGCAAAACAATTGTTAATATAATTAAATGTAGTCGTGATGCGATATAGGAAGATATGGTACAATGTGAGAGCCGGCTCAGGTCTTACTTATGACTTGTAAACCGTAAATGGGATGCGCTTACATTTAAAGATGAGCCCAAATATGAGCTTCCACATAGGACTACTTAGCAGCTTTATCATGTTGGAATCCAATTGAATTGGGGGTATAACGATTGCTGGTGAAAAGCGAAGCAGTGCGCTCCAAAGGAAGACACCGTCTTTTTGCTCGTCTTCTAATTCCATATCTTGTCTTTCTAATGCTTGCCATGATGATCGGCTGGATCATTTACCAGAAGACGATCGTATTGATAGAGAAAGAAGCTACAGAGAATCATATGAACCTGCTCGAGCAGAGTAAGGATGTGCTGGATCGAAGGCTGGAGGAGCTGGCTTCCATAACACAGCAGCTTGTGGCAGATACACGGATCATTCAGTTTCAACCGGTAACAGACCCTTTTAACGGAACCAATACCTACCGAATTATGGATATGAACAAAAGCTTATATGATTACAAGCTGTCCAACAACTTCGTATTCAATTATTACGTACTGTTCAAAAACAGTGAAATGGTGTTCACCTCAGGAGCGAGTTACTCCTATGAGCATTTTTTTCAGCGTGTTGCCAATTTCAATCAGATGGATTCTAAAGCGTGGTCATCCTTAATCGCGAATCAATTCCACACTCGGCATATGCTGCCTGCCCAGAACGTTATGATGGAAGGGCTGCCATATTCGATGCTGACCTATCTCCAGTCGATTGGCTATCCAGGTAACCCACAAGGGGTTATCGCCGTAATGATCGATCAGAAGGAGATTCAAAAGCTGTTTCAAGGTCTTCACATTTCGGATGGAGGCTGGGCTTACATATTGGATAATGAGGGGAAAATCATCAGCTCCTTGTCTCCTGGAATAGAGAAGGATCATGTGCCTTTTGAAATCAAACGGCTTACCGGTTCCAAAGGTGTCATAGAACAGGAGCTTGATTCCAATCAGATGATGGTTACCTATACCAAATCCAGCTATAACGGCTGGACCTATTTAGTAGGGCAGCCGACGGCTGTCGTGTTAGGTAAGGTTCGATATATACAAAAAATTATTTTTACTTTCGCCTGTGTGTTCCTGGTAGCGGGTATATTCGTCGCCTATTTGTTAGCTTATCGTAACAGTCGGCCACTTCGGAATATTGTAAATATGATCATGGAAAAAACAGATGCGCTCTCGCAGCAGCGAGACGCTATAGGCTTTATAGGCGAAACGGTGAGCGGGCTGTTTCAGAACAATCATCGGCTCCAATCAGAGATCGAGCAGCAGGTCCCCTTGCTAAGGGCGGCGTACTTTCAACGGCTCCTTACCGGTCAATTCGTGTCTGCCCGTGATGCAGATGTGTTGTTGAAGCATGTCGGGCTGGATCTGCAGGGCATGTCTTACCTCGTGACTATTGTCCATTTGCGTGGCTTTGACAATGGATACAGCAGTGACCTGCTGGAGGAGCTTGATATGAAGCGGGTGCTCGCAAAAGAGATGCTGCGCAGGGCGCTGGACTATGATGGCTTTGTCTATGATATAGCCGATGATCAATTCGCTGTGCTGTTTATTTATAAGGCAGACCAAGTTGCCTCCTACAAGGCGCATGTTGAACAAAAGCTGAAGGGAACGAGAGATACAATCAACGACCAGCTCAAGCTGGTGTCTGTCTATGGGATAGGCGGTGTGTGTGATAGTCTCACGGGGATATCCAGATCCTATGAGCAGGCACGCGAGGCGTTAAACGCACAAATTTGGAACAACAAGGAAGGCGGGCTGTGGTATGATGAGCTCCCGACCGATATGAACAATTACTATTTTCCTCAGGACGTGGAGACTCGCTTGATCCACTTGGCCAAAGCAGGGGACCAGATCGAGGTCCAGCATATGCTGGACGAGCTTTATCGTGAAAACTTCGAACACCGGCATCTTTCCATGTCTGTTATGAAGCTGTTTCTGTTTGAAATGTGGGGCTGTCTGGTCAAGCTGCTGCCGCAGATGGAGCTCGATCAGCAGATCGTATACAGTCGAATGGCCGTGTTGAACAGCAGCAATGATTCGTACGACAGTATGCGCAAAAATTACGTGTTGATTCGAGCTACCTTCCAATGGGTATGTGAAAGCGCGAATGAAAACAAAAAAAGTCAAAATGTAGAGCTGATTGAAACCATTATTGCTTTGCTTCAAAGCTCTTATATGGACAGTGACCTGTGTCTGGATAAAGTAGCCGACCAGATTCGTATATCTAAAGTGTATTTGTCGCAATTTTTCAAAGAGCAAACCGGAATTAATTTTTCCGATTATTTGGAAACCCTGCGTATGGAGCAAGCAAAAATGCTGCTTCAATCGACAGGACAAACGGTTAACGAGATTTCGGAGCATGTAGGCTACAGCTCCTCCAATACGTTTTGCAGAGCGTTCAAGCGTCTGCACGGGGTAAGTCCTACTGCTTATAAGAAGCTGCATACCTAAAGTAACGGCTGAATAAGCCGTTTTTCTTTACTTTTGCACAAAATATAAGCAAGTGCACAAGCGATATCCTAACTTTTGCACAACATTTTAACGCTTTCTTCTTACGCTTTAAGGTCGTTCCTTTTATGATGAACGTATTCACATGAAAGGAGATGAACACATGATGAAAGCGGTTGCACCTGCGAAGGTGGAAAGCAGTAGCGTAACGAAAACAAGAAGTCAGCCGTTTTCCCGCTGGAAGCAAATCAGACGAAGCTGGCAATTATACACATTGCTTGTATTGCCGGTTGTCTATGTCCTTGTATTCAAATATTATCCGATGTATGGAGCGCAGATCGCGTTTAAGGATTATATTGCATCCAAGGGAATTACGGGAAGCGAGTGGGTGGGCTTCAAACATTTTATCCGTTTTTTCAATTCCTATGAGTTTGGAAAACTGATGAAGAATACGTTGATTATCAGCGTATACAGTTTGCTGGCGGGAATCCCGTTTCCAATCATTTTGGCTTTATCTTTGAATTATGTAAAAAACCAGTTTTTCAAAAAAACAGTTCAAATGATCACTTACGCGCCGCATTTTATTTCTGTGGTCGTTATGGTAGGGATCATTCTGGAGCTGCTGGAGCCCCGCAAGGGATTAGTGAATCTGCTGTTGGTCCAATTAGGCTTTGAGCCTATCAACTTCATGGCGATTCCAGAATACTTCAGCTCAATCTACGTTTGGTCCGGCATTTGGCAGAACGTTGGTTTTTCCTGCATCATTTATTTAGCTGCCCTTGCTGGCGTAGACCCTGCTCAACACGAAGCCGCTGTAATTGATGGTGCCAACAAATTTCAACGTATGCTTCATATCGACCTTCCAAGTATTATTCCAGTCATGATTATTTTGCTCATCCTGAATACAGGTAATATTCTGGATCTTGGCTTCGAGAAGGTGCTCCTGATGCAAAACTCGTTGAATGCACGGACCTCTGAAGTTATAGACACGTTCGTGTACAAGGTCGGACTTGCTTCTCAGGCGATGAATTACTCATACTCCACGGCAATTAATTTATTCAAATCGATTGTAGGTCTGATTCTGCTTGTTACGGTCAACTCCATCGCCAGAAGAACGAAGCAGGAGAGCCTATGGTAGGGCCGGAGAGAGGAGGAAGCCGAGATGGAATACGCCAATATTAGAGAAGGTAGGACCGATCGTTGGTTTAACATTATTAATTATGTTATCCTTACGCTATTTCTCATCACAGTGCTGTATCCGCTAGTCTTTATTGTAAGCGCATCATTCAGCAGTCCGAATGCAGTGACTTCAGGACGAGTCTGGCTGTGGCCTGTTGAACCAAGCCTGGAAGGCTATGCTGCGGTGTTCAAGCACAAGCTCATCTGGAGCTCGTTTCGGAATTCCGTATTTTATACGGTTGCAGGAACATTGATTAATGTCGTTTTGACGGTTATGGCCGCATATCCATTGGCACGAAGAGATTTGTTCGGCAAGAATGCCTTTATGCTTTTGTTTGTATTTACAACGATTTTTTCCGGCGGATTGATTCCAAGCTATATTCTGGTGAAAGACTTAGGCATGTTAAATACGGTATGGGCGATGATTTTGCCTAGTGCTATGAGCGTGTTCAATGTTATTATTGCGCGTACTTATTTTAAAACGACCATACCGGATGAGTTGCTGGAAGCGGCTCAATTGGACGGCTGCAACGATTTCAAGTTCGTATGGCGAATCGTTATTCCGTTGTCCGGACCGATCATTGCTGTCATTATGCTTTATTCGGCCGTCGGATATTGGAACCAATATTTCAATGCTTTGATCTACTTAAAGCAGCCAGCTTTGTATCCGCTGCAGCTCGTGCTAAGAGAGATTCTTGTGCAAAATGAGGTTGATGTAAGCATGTTATCCAGCTTGGAGGATCAAGCGAACCGTGAAGGCTTGCGGTCATTGCTAAAATATTCACTCATTGTCGTATCATCATTACCGCTGCTTGCTGTATATCCGTTTGTACAAAAGCATTTTGTGAAGGGCGTTATGATCGGTTCATTAAAAGGATAGAACGCAATGAAGTGTATGGATGGGCAAAATTCGAAGGGGGTTTTTCAGATGCAGAGGAAAAAATGGCTTCCAGTAAGCTTAGGCTTGGCATTAGCAGCAACGGCGGTATTAAGTGGTTGTGCGGATAAAGGTGATCAGCAGGGAGCTTCAGGGCAATCTCAGCAAGTGACGGTGAACCCGGCGGGGCAGCTGCCTATCACTAATGAAAAGACGACGCTAAAAGTTCTTGTTAAAGGAAGCCCGTTCGTAGAAGACTTCTCGAAAAATGAGTTTACGAAGTTTCTGGAAGAGAAGACGAACATTCATATCGAATGGGATGTAGCTCCAGAGAAATCGGCGACAGAAAAGCTGAACCTGGTGCTTGGAAGCGGCGATTTGCCTGATGTCATCATGGGCTTTGGTGTCTCGCCTACACAGCAGCTGATCTACGGAAGTCAAGGTGATTTCCTTGATCTTACTCCTTATATTGAGAAATATGGAGCGGAAACCAAGAAGATGTTTGACAAGGTTCCAGGTGTAAAAGAGGCTATTACCGCCCCAGGAGGCAAGATTTATGCTCTGCCTATGGTGAACGAATGCTTCCATTGCTCGATGTCGCAAAAGCTGTGGATCTACAAACCATGGCTGGATAAATTGGGACTAGCAGTGCCTAAGACGACCGATGAACTGTATGAAGTGCTGAAAGCCTTCAAGACCAAGGATCCTAATGGCAACGGCAAGGCGGATGAGATTCCTTTGGCGGGAGCGGCTGTAGGCCCTAACGTCAATATCGATTCGTTTATTATGAACTCCTTTATATTAGATTCCAGTGCCAATGGAGTCGGACAAAACAACTGGAATCGTTTGTTTGTTAACAATGGGAAAGTGGATCTTCCTTACAACAAACCGGAGTGGAAAGAAGGCTTGGCTTATTTACACAAGCTGTATGCTGAGGGCTTGATTGCTCCTCAATCGTTCACCCAGGATAGGGACCAAGCGAGACAGATGGGGGAAAATCCGGATATCAACATTTTGGGTGCGGAAATCGCGCAGCACAATGGCGTGTTCACCACCTTCAGCGGACCCAGCGGAAGATGGCTTGAAGTCGTGAGTGTTCCGCCACTCAAGGGACCTAAGGGAACACAAATCACGCCGCTTAACAACAGCGTAGGCCAAGGACGTTATATCATTACGAAAGCAAGCAAAAACCCGGACGCTGCTTTCAGACTTGCTGATCTGCTGTATAGTGAAGAGATGACGATGCGCGAAACGATTGGCCGCTTGGATGTGGAATGGAAATATGCCGATAAAGGCGAGGTGGGTATTAACGGCAAGCCGGCTATTTGGAAGAAAACCGACGTCGTTCTGCCAACCGTACAAAACGTAAGCTGGTCACAAACCGCTCCAACGCTCAGAACCAACGATTTCCGACTCGGCCAGGTTGCCGATCCGAAAAATCCGCAAGAAACGATACTGTACAATGAAACGAAGCAAAACTACGAGCCGTACAAGCAGAGCATGAATACGGTTCTACCGCAAATGTTCTTTACTAATGAGCAAGCCATGGAACTCGCAGATCTGGAGAAAACCATTACAGATCACGTGCAGGAGATGATTGCGCGTTTTGTAATCGGGGATGCGAGCCTTGATAAAGATTGGGACGGTTATTTGAAGAATCTGCAAAATATGAATTTGAAGCGCTACTTGGAAATCTACCAAGCGGCATATGACGCAAAGATGAAGAAATAGGGTATAGCCATATAGTTTGAACAATAAGCCACAGGCTGCTCGTTCGGAGCAGTCTGTGGCTTATGCGTCATTTAAATGCATCAAATGCACCACGTTTCACGAGCACAATCGCCTGTTCACGTGTCGTTTGACCGAGGGAGCTCTACTTCCTAAGGGGTTCTTTTAAGGAGACAACTAGCTTAGAAAATAGGAGCAAAGGGAAGGGAGAGAAATCGTATACTTAGCAAGCTTCGTCCAGACAGGACGGGGCTTTTTTTTGTATGCAACGTTTCTTTATGTCCCGGAAGGTAAAAATAGTGCACAAACGAGTAAAAATCATCAGCGTGAAAATAGGCTGGAACCTTATATAGTAGGAACAAGCGAATACAAAAATGAGGTGAACAGCTTGGCGGATAACAAAATGGAGCTTGGTACGCAGAGGCTTGCCCAGCGCAGAAAATTTTGGAATAACGGACGAAAGGACGCCTTGATCGGCTGGCTATTTCTAGCTCCGGAATTTCTTGGAATGCTGGTGCTTGGCGTATTTCCTATTGTATTTTCATTATATTTAAGCTTTTGCGATTGGAATTTGGTTGGCGGTCTATCCAGTATCAAGTTTGTTGGTCTAGACAATTTCAAGATGCTGTTTGAAGACGAGAAGTTCTTCATGGCATTAAAAAATAATTTGATTTATACGTTGTTTACAGTACCGATCGGGATGATTCTCGCACTTGTTCTAGCAGTCATTATTCATTCCAAGGTATATGGAAAAGAATATTTTAAGGCTGCGTTCTTTATTCCCTATATCTCTTCCATAGTTGCCTTAGGAGCCGTATGGAGTGCGCTGTATCATCCATCCCAAGGGCCGATCAATCGCTTCTTAATCAGCATCGGCATCACCGAACCGCCTAAATGGCTTGCGGATACGCATTATTCTCTAGCGGCGATTATCATCATTGCAATATGGGCGGGAATTGGCTATCAGATTATTATATACATTGCCGGTTTATCCAACATACCGGACGAGCTGTACGAGGCTGCTGACATTGATGGCGCAACGCAGACACAGCAGTTTTTTCGTATCACGCTGCCACTGCTTGGACCTACGACCTCGTTTTTGTTTATTACTTTGTTGATGTCCTCGTTCAAAGTATTTGATCTTATTGCCTTCCTGACAAACGGCGGGCCGAACGATTCTTCTACTGTACTGGTTTATCGCATCTATGAGGAAGGCTTCCGTAATTTCAGAATGGGTTATGCTTCGGCCATTTCATGGGTATTGTTTATCCTGGTTGGCGTCATTACGCTCATCACTTGGAAGCTGCAGAAAAAACCGGAATAGATCTGGAGAGAAGGAGAGCCTAAGATGCTATCTAAAAGAATAGATGTTCCAAAGCTGTTTACAACGGCGATACTTGCCGTGCTATCCGTGTTATTCCTGGTTCCGCTGATCTGGATGCTGTCGGCAGCTTCCAAATACGAGCAGGATGTCATGTCTTACCCTATTCAATGGATTCCTACGGCATGGAATTTCGTGGGTAATTTTAAAGAAGTATGGCTGGGCAAGGTACCGTTTTCCTTGTTTTATTTCAACTCGCTGAAGCTGGCTATCATTATGACGCTGAGCACATTAATATTTTCATCGATGGCTGCGTTCGCGTTTACAAAAATTCAGTTCCGTGGCCGTAATGTAGCTTTTGGTTTGCTCTTATCGTTCATGATTATTCCTTCGGAAGCGACCTTGGTGCCGCGCTATATGCTGCTTAAATGGTTACACTTGTATAATACACATGCAGGGCTTATCGTTATGGGAATGTTCTCTATTTATTTCACTTTCCTGCTCAGACAATTTATGATGGGAATTCATAGTGAATTTATTGAAGCTGCGAAAATAGATGGTGCTGGATACTGGACGATCTACTCGCGAATCATGCTTCCCTTGTCCAAGCCGATCCTTGCAACCGTCGGGATTATTAAGTTCATCTGGACCTGGAACGATTACCAGAACCCGCTTATATTCCTGATCAAGCAGCAGCTGTACCCGATTCCGCTGGGACTTCAATTGTTCCGTAACGATTTCGCGGATAATTATTCAGTAGTCATGATGGCTTCTCTTGCTGCGATCCTTCCTTTGCTAATTATCTTCGTCATTTTGCAAAAGCAGGTCATTAAGGGGATTTCGCTCGGAGGGGTTAAAGGGTAAGGTCAATATAGTGCACAAAATACACAAGATTCTGCACACTAAGAACTAAACAAGCAATGTACAATTCATGTTGTAGTCATAAACAGTAGGGGGAATACAAGTTGAAAAAGCACAGTGCCATTGTATTGAGCGGTATGATCGTCACAGTATCTGCTTTGAGCGGATGCGGCAGCCCAAAGGCGGATGATACATCACAAGGAAAAGCGCAGAGCATTACATTGAAATATTATAACTACGATGCAGATACAGATGCCCCAGCCACGAAAAAATTGATCGAAGACTACCAAAGCAAAAATCCGAATGTAAAAATCGAGTCAATCACTCTTGTTCCGGGCAACTCCGTAGAGACATTGAAAAAGCTGGATGTTACGATGTCCTCCGGCGAACAGGTAGATATCGTAAGATTTCCGAGCATTGAGGAAACAATGTCCAGAGCGGCACAAGGCGTTCTAGCTCCACTGGACGATTTTTATGCCAAGGATAACGTAAAGCCTGAAGAGGAATATTATGTGAATCCGAAGTATAAAGGAAAATATTACGCAACCATGCATACTTCCAGCAATTGGTTCGTGCTATTGAATGAGGATGCATTGAAGGAAGCGAATCTTCCCGTGCCAAGCTTTGACTGGACTTGGGATGATTATCGTGAATATGCGAAGAAGCTGACCAAAGGAGATCGTTACGGTACCTACTTCCACAACTGGGGCGAGTACGTGAATCCGATTGCGTATACCGACAAGAAAAACCCTTATGTGACGGAGGATTTAAAACCGCTCTTTAACGATGCCTCATTCAAATATTTCTTTGATCTTCGCCGCGCGATGGAGAAGGAGGACAAATCGGCTAAGACGTTGGCGGATGTTATTGGGGCCAAGCTGAACTATCGAAACGAGTTCTTCACCGGTAAAGCCGCCATGATGATGAGTGCGACGTTCATTCTACCTGATGTAGGCAATGTGGAGAAATATCCGCATACGTTCAAGACAGTGTTCGCTCCGTTGCCGCGTTCCTCCAAAAATGTTGAACCTGGATTGACGAACATTGGAGGAAGCTATGTGGGTATTGCTAACAGTTCTAAATATAAAGAAGAGGCGTACAAGTTTGTGCGTTACATGACCACAGAGCAGGATGCCAGACTCGAATTGTCCGGTTGGAAGAAAGGCGACTCCAAAGCATTGATCGAGGAATTGTACGGCAGCAGCAAAAGTCTGGCTGATATGACTACGCTTAACTCAGTACTGACCGATAAGCGCGTTAAAACGGCGGTGTCCAGTGACATTGCAGTAGCTTATGGAGCTCAGCTGAAGAAAGTGATGGAAGACGGCTTTAGCAAATATTTGCTCGATAATGTATCGGCGGAGGAAGCACAGAAGTGGATGGTCGAGCAAGCGGATAAAATCATCAAGCAAAACACTAAATAAACCGGATCAAACAATAGGGCGCCCGCAACGGCGTCCTATATCCAATTTATTAAAGGATGAGATGGGATACTACAGCGGAATATGCTAGGATATGAACTGTGCAATCAAGGTCAGGAGGAGGATCAACATGAGCAACATTTTTCATTTTACCTTTTATCGTCGAATTCAGATTTCATTTCTCCTGCTGATTCTGCTGCCAACCGTGGCTGTATCTTATATCAGCTATTCGGTAACGCAAAACAATGTGAAGGAAAAAATTCGTTTAAGTAATGAATCGGTTATCGCAGTGATGGCGAAGGACATTACGAAAATGATCGACGATTTGACCTACTCCTCCAATTTCTTTGTACAGGATACGAACGTCCGCAAGGAGCTCCGCAGCTTTGCCGATACCAAACGAATCGGTAATTATTCGGATCTGACCACCTACCAGCAGATCAAGGATTTTTTTAGCTTGACAGTCGCTAAGACGATGAATACGGACATTCTCATGTTTCTTGTAAATAACGAAGGGTTCATTGTTCAGTCTAGCGAAAGCTTGAGTGTGTCCCCGGAGCAGATTCAGCAGCATTGGGAGAAGGTCAAAGATCGTGTAGACCCAGATCAACGCAATTTGCTTCAATGGCTTGGAACGGTTGCGGTCACATCTAACGGAGAGCAAAGCAACTACTATGTTTCGAGAGTGCTTCGCGATCCTGCGGACAACCGGCTGTTGGGTATTTTGTACATTGCTATTCCAAGCCAATATTTCGATAAATTGTTCCAGCAGCTTCAGTCCGGGAACATGGTTCTTTATGACGCCAACGGTGTCCGAATAGCCGGAGATTCTAACGTAGCCTATTCTGCGGCGGAAGCTCCCTTGGAAAATGTACGCAACGAAGTCATGATTGAGAAGGCTGGCTGGAAGCTCGTCTATGAAACGCCTAAGAAGGAAGTCACAGGAGAAATATCCAGGACGTTTTATATAGCGCTTTTCCTCGTAGTCCCGTTCTTTATAATATTTTTCTTGATATCGATTGTTATGGCTAAAAGATTACATCGGCCGATTCGCCAGTTGGAGCTCGGCGTGAAGTTGTTCGGTGAGGGGAACCGTAAAATTCGATTTCAAGCGGAAGGCAAGGATGAAATAGCCGATCTTGGAAAAACGTTGAACACGATGCTGGATCAAATCAACCAGTTGATTATAGATATCGAACAGGAACAGGAGCAGAAGCGGGAGATGGAGCTTCAGGCCCTTTTCTCGCAGATACGACCCCATTTCTTGCTCAATACACTTAATTCCATCAAATGCAATTTGGTACTACACAACGATGAACTCCATAGCAGCAAGATCGATTCGTTAATGAGTTTACTGAGAGCCTACATGAAATTTAGTGAGCCTTCTACCTTGCAGAGCGAGTGCAAGCTGCTTGCGTCTTACGTGGACATTATGCAGATGAGAAACGATATTCAATTGGAGTTCGAAGTGCATTTGGAGAAGGACACGGAGGGCATAGATATACCAAAGCTTCTGCTGCAGCCTATCGTAGAGAACGCATTTGTTCATGGCTTTGCAGAAGAAGTGGATAGGCCGCGAATTGAAATACGCTCTAAGTTAACTGATGGAGAGCTGCAGATCCGCATTGAAGATAATGGAGCAGGTTCGGAGGAGCAGCGATTGAAGGAAATGAACGAATGGCTGCAGCATCCGGATGCGGAGACTCACAGCTCTTATAAAAGGGTTGGACTTATGAACGTACTCCAACGGTTGCAAATGACTTACGGCCCTGGTGCCTCGATGCATTTAACCAGAAACGAGGCTGGAGGGGTTGCCGTACTGCTGAGAATACCTCTAAAACCGGAAGAAGCGGAGCACAGCAAAGAGGGGGATGCGAATGCTTAAAGTGATGCTAGTGGATGATGACGTGCCGATGATCAAATATTTAGTAAAGTTGATCCATTGGAAGGAACAGGGGCTGGAAGTCACTGCGACGGCCCATTCGGGGAAAAAAGCGCTCCAGCTATTCCGGGAGACGAATCCTGATATTGTTATTACCGATATAGGGATGCCGCAGATGGACGGCTTGGAGCTGGCTGGAGAGCTAAAGAGGATCAAGCCGGAAATCCGAATTTTGTTTCTAACATGCCATGAGGAGTTCCACTATGCCAGAAAAGCGGTACAGCTGGATGCAGACGACTATTTGATTAAGGACGAGCTGTCCCGTGAGCAGCTGGAAGCCAGTTTAAAGAAAGCCGCCCAAGAGGTGAAGGATCAGCAGACCCAGCTTGGAGAATGGACGTACAAGCAAGATTTGATGAAGAATAAGGATGTGCTGAAGGAACGTTTTTTTGCGCAAATGCTATCCGGCTCCTCCCCTGAGGAGATGCTAAGCTTCGGCAAAAGGCTTGGCTTCGAATGGAACCATTCCCATTTTATCGTTGCTATCGGATATTTGAATTATGCATCATTTCCCAAGCAATATCGCTATGAGGATGTTCCTGTGCTGTTATACGCGATCAGCAATATAGCTGAAGAGCTGTCAGCCGATACGAATCTGGTCACAACACTAACGGATACGGAAGCTTATTTTGTCTGCGTCGCCAACTACCAGCCGAATTTAAGCTTGAATACGGTAGAGCAATTTCAACAGCTGCTTTCTGCACTCC
Organism: Paenibacillus sp. UNC451MF; assembly: GCF_000686845.1. GTDB lineage: Bacteria > Bacillota > Bacilli > Paenibacillales > NBRC-103111 > Paenibacillus_S. The sequence continues at coordinate 125,183 of NZ_JMLS01000012.1, forward strand.
GGACCAAAATTAAGGAGTACTTGAAGGTCGATGCATCTATCTTTTACGGTCAGCCCTTTAAAGGGATTGAGGGCATCAAGCAGCAATATAAGCAGTTAAAGCAAACTGATCGCTCCGCTTACTATGAGGATTTGACGTTTGGACCGATGCCTGCTCTAGGAAACAAAATGTGGTCAGTAGATGTGACAGGTGTGCTAGGGGAGGAATGGAGCCGGATCGTGCGGTCATTCAAGGATAAGGACGAGCAGCAGACGAATCAAGCGCTTAGTGAGATGAAGCAGAAGGCATACAGACATCAACTGGACCCCGGTGAATTCATGGCCAAATGTTCGCAGTGGATCAGGGTGCTGGAGCTTGAAAGCAATGAGCATAGTGATGAAAGTTTCCACGATTGCATGGTGAGATGCAGACGATTGGATCAATCGATGCTGCTGATGGAGAAGAAGATTAAACAATTGATGAGTGCTAACCCTGACCCTGGATTCGAGAGAAAACCGAAGCTGCAGCAGATTGACCAATTTATTGCGGAGCATCTGTCGGAAAATATTTCACTTGTGGATATCGCCGACTATTTATTTCTAAACCCAAGCTACTTATCCAGGTATTTCAAACAGGAAACCGGCATGAATTTCACCGATTACGTTCACCGACACAAGATGAAAATCGCCTGTCACATGCTTAAGAGCAAGCAGGACAATATCGAACGGATTGCTTTTAAGCTCGGCTATATGGAGAGGACGTATTTTTCGAAAATTTTTAAAAAGTACGTCGGGGTTAGTCCGAAGGATTATAGATAAGTGATTCCGTTAGTGATGAATACTTCTGTAAGAGCATATGTCATATTTAGGTACTCCATAGGACAATCTAAAAGGAACTAACCGATCTGTTCCGAGGAGGAATCTTCAGATGCTTCGTCTGTCTGAGTCTTCGCCAAACGCTGGATCCTCATTACTGAAAAGCCACAACATTGCTTTCCGCAAAAATTGGGTTTTGCATCTATTGATCGCTATATTCGTTCTTTACTGGTTAGCTATGGCTATTCATCCTGTTGATTATAGAGACTTTTATCTAGAAAGCGCGCTTCCCTTTATCCTTATTGCAGTGCTTGCCTTTCTTTATCGTCATTTTGCATTCAATAATATTTCGTATATTTTGATAACTGTTTTTTTCATACTGCATCTGACAGGGGCGCATTATGCATATGAATATTCCCCGGTAGACTTTTGGTTCAAAGGGACATTTCATTCCGAGCGAGGCATTTCTGATAGGCTGGTGCACTTTGCGTTCGGACTGTTGATGGTATATCCGTTAGAGGATATGATAATTCGTCTAATGAAAACCAAATGGGTCTGGTCATATGTCATTACCTTTTCAGTGATCATGGCAGCCAGCGCCCTGTTTGAGATATTGGAAATGCTAGTAGGGCTTATGGCTAATCCCCAGCTAGCGGAGCAATACTTAGGTCTTCAAGGGGATGTTTTGGATACGCAGAAAGATATGATGATGTCCCTTTGTGGAGCGGTTATTGGTATCGGCTGTATTGCAGGTTATCGGTACTTTAAACAAAAAGACCCTTCAGATGATGATGGCAGAGAGGGGCATAAGGGGATCAGAGTCAGAGTAAGGTGACCCGTGAAGTTAAACGTAAGCAGCAGTCCGAGCCTAAAAAAGGCTCGGTTTTTTTGTCTTTCAAGCTGAAATAAAAGAAATTTCTCCATATAAAAGTGTGTTTTGTCCATATTCGGGCTTTTAGCGCCGTTATATAATGTTGGGTATATCTAACTATGGAGGTAGCCATGAGCAGCATAAGCTATGATTCAACAACACAAACCTTTCATCTACAGGCTCAAAATGCAAGCTACATTATACAAATCATCAAATCGAAATATATCGCTCATGTACATTGGGGAAGCAGGGTGCGGGGAACCAATATCGGACGGCTTCTAGCTAACCGTAAGCGCTGTTCATTCTCGCCGTCAACAGATCCTAATGATCTCAGCATATCACTGGATACCCTGCCGCAGGAGCTGCCGGCTTATGGTGGAAGCGATTTCCGAGTACCTGCATATCAAGTGCAGTTGGACAATGGCACTACAGTAAGCGAGCTGGTCTACGAATCTCACCGGATTTATCCCGGGAAGCCGCAGCTCGAAGGACTCCCAGCCACTTATGTTGAGCAGGACGAAGAAGCGGAAACGCTCGACATTGTTTTGACAGACAAGCTGATCGGCTTGAAGGCAGTTCTTTCGTACACCGTCTTTCGTGATTTCAACGCGGTTGCCCGTTCTGTCCGGTATTATAATGAAGGCGCTGGACAGCTCAGACTTCTTAGGGCTCTTAGCATGGGCATTGACTTACCGCATCCGAATTTCGATATGCTTCATTTGTCGGGCTCTTGGGCGAGGGAACGACACATCGAGCGTCGTTCTCTGACGACAGGAGGATCATCCATCGAGAGCCGCCGCGGTGCGAGCAGTCACTCGGTCAATCCGTTTGTTGCACTGCTATCAAAGGATGCAGACGAAGATCACGGGGAAGCTTACGGCTTCAGTCTTGTCTATAGTGGCAGCTTCCTGGCACAAGCAGAGATCGACCCGTACAGTACGACACGAGTGGTGATGGGAATCAATCCTTTTGACTTCTCGTGGCTGCTGCAGCCGGGAGAATCGTTCCAAACGCCAGAGGCAGTCCTTGTCTACTCCGCTGAAGGGATAGGCGGAATGTCTCGCACTTATCATAAGCTGTATCGTACACGCCTATGCCGAGGCGAGTATCGCGATAAGTCTAGACCTGTGCTCGTGAATAACTGGGAAGCAACCTATTTTAATTTCAATGCCGATAAAATTGAAGAGATTGCCAAAGTTGGCCAAGAGCTCGGGTTGGAGCTGTTCGTGCTTGATGACGGATGGTTCGGCAAACGAGACAATGATAAAAGCTCGCTAGGTGACTGGTTCGTCGATTTGAACAAGCTTCCGCAAGGCTTGGAGGATCTAGCCTCTAGGGTTAACAAGCTTGAACTGCAATTCGGGCTTTGGTTTGAGCCGGAGATGATGTCGCCGGATAGTGAGCTGTACCGCGCACATCCCGACTGGTGCCTGCATGTTCCGGATCGCAGACGCACGGAAGCACGTCAGCAGCTCATTCTTGATTTCTCGCGCAAGGATGTGCGGGATTATATTGTCAAGGTCGTCTCCGACATTCTGGCAAGCAGCCCGATAAGCTATGTCAAATGGGATATGAACCGCAATATGACGGAAATCGGTTCAGCTTTGCTGCCTCCGGAAAGACAAAGGGAAACCGCCCACCGCTACATGCTCGGGCTATACGAGGTGCTGGAGCGGATCACTTCCGACTTTCCGCACATTTTGTTCGAGAGCTGCTCCGGAGGTGGAGGCCGCTTTGATCCTGGGATGCTTTACTACATGCCGCAAACCTGGACGAGCGATAACACGGATGCGGTCGAGCGGTTGAAGATCCAATATGGAACAAGTATCGTCTATCCGATCAGCTCAATGGGCTCACATGTATCGGCCGTGCCGAACCATCAGGTTCACCGCATTACCCCGATCGAAATGCGCGGTCATGTAGCGATGTCGGGAAACTTCGGCTATGAGCTGGATTTGACCAAATTTACGGATCAGGATAAAGAAGTAGTCAAGCAGCAGGTTGCTATGTACAAGGAGTTAAGACCGTTGATCCAGTTCGGCGATTTTTATCGCCTGCTAAGTCCGTTCGAAGGTAATGAGACAGCGTGGATGTTCGTCTCCGAGGATCGAACGTCTGCTCTAGTGGCGTTTTTCCAAGTGCTCTCGAAGCCGAATGCGCCGTTAGCTAAGCTGCGCTTAAAAGGCCTTGATCTTAACAAGGATTATCGTGTGCAGGAAGATGGGGCGGTGGAAGCTGAAGAGAGTCTGTTTGGTGGAGACGAATTGATGCATGTCGGGCTTAACCTGCCTCAGTGGAAGGGTGACTTCCGTAGTCGCTTGTACCACCTGAAGGCAGAATAATATATCATAACCGGGAGGAATCGATATGAAAAAGTATCGTTTGTCTGATCTGCAGGATACGAAAGAAGGACACTTCTTACAAGGAATTTTACCAGGAGAATATTTATCCTCCGGCGGTTTGGCATTTGAAAAACCAGGCTATCGCACTCATTCGAACGACGGCCCTGAGGGAAGAGACTATCATGTTCACAAGGATTGCGAAGTATTCATCATCGCGCAAGGGAAAGGTGAAATGGAAGTCGATAAAACCTTCCATCCCGTTGTTACCGGAGATATTTTTGTTATCGAGCCCGGTGAAGATCACCATCTGATCTCCAGTAAGGAAGATCCTATAGTAACGTTGTGGGTTCATGCGGGACCTGCACGCCACAAGAACCAGCTGGAAGAACAGCAAGGATAGACGTACAGTTGTCATCAGCTTGATATTGAAAAAAGTCCTCCTATTTTACGCAAACGCTGCGGAAGTATGAGGACTTTTTGCTGCTCCAGCTAACCGGAGAATGAGAATAATTGTAAGTTACGTTTATACCCTAAGCTTTACGATTCAATGCTTTAAGCAAGCCGCTGACCATGCCGGAATGCATGCTTTCATGCATAATATGGAATTGCAGAAGCTCGTCGATCGACTCTGCTTTCATAAAATTTTCTTTCGTCAATCCTGAAGAAAGTTTTCTGGACAGAACCGCTTGAATACGATTAGGCTGATCCTTCAACTGCTCCATGATGGTTTCCCAGGCCGGAGGCTCTTCTGACCAGTCTGCGGGTTTAGTCCCATTGCCGAAGAATGAGCGGTATGAGGCAGGACATTCGGAAGGATGTCCCGATATGCCAAAAACTAATCCATCTGTCACCGTAAGGACATGGCCCATCTGCCATAGGATATTGTTATTGAAGCCGTCGGGAACAACGTTTCTCTGATCTGCCGGGCACTGTTCCGCCTGCTTCAGCAGCTTATCCCTGGTTCTTGCAATCAGTGAAAATGTAAACTCTTCTCTCATATTCAACCTCCAACCAGTTTCTAATTCATTGTTATTATACTACGCTGCGGAGAATGTTTGCACATATTGGAGCATCGATTGTAGTCGACTTGATCTTGTTTTATCCGAAACCCCGAAATCGCTGCCGATATTGGGTAGCGGTTTCCTGTACATATTTACTGAATAGTCTTGCAAAATAATGCAGCGACGAGAAGCCAAGTCTGTAGGCAATTTCGGTCACAGGCATATTCGTTTCTCGTAAATAAGCTTTGGCTTTGTCGAGCTTACATTCAAGCAAGTAGGTTTGGGGACTCGTACCTGTCTGCTTACGGAACAGCTCGTATAAATATGCGGTGCTGATGCCTAATCGCTCTGCCCATTCGGTCACGTTTGCGCTGGAAGTATCGGTCTCTTCCAGCCACTCGAGCATTTTGACAATCCTCGGATCGTAAAAGGTGTTCTGTGGTTTCAACGTATGTTGAATATATCGGACAAGAAAAGACTCAAAATGGGAGCGCAGCAGCAAATCGTTGCCGAGCGATTGATTGAAATAAGTTTCGATTACTGAGAAAAACGGCTCCATCCATACGGCATTGTGGGGCAGTCGAGTGTGGACCGGTATAACAAAGCCCTCGCTATATTCCACTCTGGTCGCGCATAGGGAAGGATCGTATCGAGAAGCATCGTTAACATTTAGTTGTGTATCTCCTTTTAACTTGGGTGTGGAAGGAGATATAAGATCTACATAAATCGAAGCATGAACCATCGGGTCTTCCTGCTTTGCGATGAACTGATGAGGTACGCCGGGGGCAATGTAAAACAAGTCTCCTTGTTCAGATGGCCATGCTTCTTCTCCAATCTTCATAATTCCTGCTCCTGCTGTAATATAAATGAAGATATGGACATATGGCAGACGTGGTCCGACGATTTGTCCAGGCTTGAACGGATAAAAGTTAGCGCTAACTATCCGAGAGCGAAGCTCGGTTAATGCAATAGTGCTGGACTTCATTAGAGGTCACCTCATGTTAATGCTATCAAGAAAATAAACGGATGACAATATTTTATCCTACAATCGTGCAAATCTTAGACATTTGGATAAATTCAATAGAAAGCTCAGTTGCTATAATGTTTATACTAGCTTCCGTCATCTGGAAGTCTTGAAGTGAGTTCATATAAAAGTAGAGAAAAAAACAAATTTAAACATTGGAGTGTTTACAACAATGATTTCAACTCGTATCGATTTTATCAAAAATGCTTCTTCTTTTGTTAGAGAAGCGGATGGGAACATTAACGAGCATGTCCGCATAGTGACGGAATGGTCCGGTAACTCGGCATCGTTTCAGCTTGTGAATGAAGGAAGTAACCCTATCGCTGTAAAAGAAATGATATTGTTTAAAGGGGAATGGCCTTATGCGGCGGAAACTAAGTTTTATGGCGAAGGCTATAGCATGCTATCACAATATGGAGGAACGATTGGTCAGCCCGGTCTCATAGGTAAGTTTGACGATCGTAAGCATTATAAGCTTCCTGCCACGGAAGGCTTCTTTACCGCTTATAACTTCGTGTTGTTGTCGCAGGATGCTTCAAGCCATACGCTGATGGGCTTTACCTCTTGCAACTGCTACACGGGAGAAATTCGATTAGCGAGCGGTCATTATGAGATTGTGCTCGACGGCGAGCAGTTGGTTATTGAACCGGGACAAAGCTGGGAGCTTGAAAGCTTCGCTATCTTCGAAGGAAGCGATAGAGAAGCTTTGCTTGAGCAGTTCGGCAAGCAGCTCGAATCGCATCACCCAAGACTGGAAACGCCTGGCGCACCGAACGGCTGGTGTTCCTGGTATTGCTTCGGACCCGAAGTAACCGAGCAAAATATATTTGATAATTTACACGCGATAGGCGAGCAAGCGCCTCAATTAAAATATATACAAATTGACGATGGCTACCAAGCCTATATGGGGGATTGGCTGATTCCAGGCAAATCGTTCAGCGACATGGAGAAGCTGTGCAAGCAGATTAAGTCCGAAGGCTTTGAGCCTGCTATCTGGGTAGCACCTTTTATCGCTCAACAGGAATCGGCGTTGTTCCAGGAGCATCCGAATTGGTTCATACAAGATGAGAACGGACAACCTCTTGCCTCGAATAAATTTTCATTTGGTGGCTGGCGCCAAGGTCCTTGGTACATGCTGGACGGGACGCACCCGGAAGCACGTGAATATTTAAGACATGTGTTTCGGACCATGCGGGAAGAGTGGGGCTGCCACTACTTCAAGCTGGATGCAAACATGTGGGGCGCACTCCCGGGAGGGCGGCGCTATATTCCGGAAGCCACAAAAGTAGAAGCCTACCGAATGGGTATGGAGGCAGTACTGGAAGGAGCAGGTCAAGACAGCTTCTTGTTAGGCTGCAACGCTCCAATGTGGCCTTCGCTTGGAACCGTGCACGGGATGCGGGTCACAGGAGACATTGCGCGGAAATGGCCAGTGTTTGCATTGTTAGCTGCCGAAGGCTTCTCCCGCAATTGGCAGCACAACCGTCTGTGGGTTAACGATCCTGATTGCTTGGTGCTTGAGAACCGCAACATTAAGCTCGTGGATCCAGATGGCACAGTGCGTCGAGGCCTATCTTCCATTACACCGGATGAATTCAGCTTCCACGCTGCTTACATCGTGGCGTCTGGCGGTATGGTACTGTCTGGGGATGACATGTCTACCATGTCTTCGGAAAATTTGGATATTGTGAAAAAAGCGCTGACCACCCGTAATAAAGCGGCAAGGTTTGACGATGACAGCTTCCGCGTAGGCAGAGTTAATGAACCTGACCGTCAGCTGCTATGCTTGTTTAACTGGCAGGAGACGGCTTCAACTTTGACTGTCCAGTTGGATCATGCAGGACGCATTGAGGATTTCTGGAAGGGTGAAGAGCTTGGACATCACCAGGAGCAGCTCACCTTATCGGATATGCCTCCGCACTCGGCGCGTGTCCTTATCCTCTATCCTTCCTTGTAATCTAATTAATGAGATAGGGAAGTTTTGGTAGAACTATGAAGATGAATATGGTAAATTGAACTTGAACTACTAAATCCTCATTTTATGATGAATGGAGATGTCCTATTTTGAAAATTGCAGCACAGCTCTACACGTTGAGAGAGTTTTTGAAAACACCGGAAGACATTGCTGAAACTCTGAAAAAGGTTAAACAGATCGGCTACAATGCCGTACAAGTATCTGGTGTAGGTCCTATCGACAATGAGGCGTTGAAGGAATTGGCGGACCGTGAGCAGCTGACGATTTGTGCTACGCATATCGGTTATCCGGATTTGTTGAACAACCTCGATAGTGTCATCCAAAAGCATAAGACTTGGGGCTGTCAGTATGTAGGACTGGGCGGATTGCCGCAGGAATATCGGACAAGCGGTGAAGGTTATGCTGCATTTGCGAAGCAAGCGTCCAAAATCGGGAGAAAGCTGAAGGATGCAGGATTAACGTTCATTTACCATAATCATAGTTTTGAATTTGCCAAATTCGACGGCAAGACCGGCATGGATATTTTGTTCGAGGAGTCCGATCCGACGGCATTTGACTTCGAGTTGGATGTATATTGGGTACAAGCGGGTGGAGCTGATCCGGTTGAATGGATCCGTAAGGTGAACGGCCGAATGAAGGTCGTTCATTTGAAAGACATGGCTGTTACGGGTGACCGTGAGCAGCGTTTCGCCGAGGTTGGAGAAGGCAATATGAATTTCAAACGCATTCTAGAGGCTTGTAATGAAATTGGAGTAGAATGGGGGGCTGTAGAGCAGGATCAATGCTACGGACGGAATCCGTTCGAGAGTCTTGCAATCAGCTTTAACAATTTACAAAAAACAGGACTTATTAACGTATAATCTTTTTATCGTGACCCCGTACTGCTTCGTCTGAAGCGTGCGGTTTTTTTTTATATGTAACCAATCCATTGCATCGTTTAGTTGCTTATGATATTATTGTTACAACAATTAATTTAGAAAGGAAAGGAGGAATCATAATGCAGTTTTATGATTTGGACGGATCGTTCGGTTTTTTGCTCGGGAAAGCATACCGAAGAATGTCGCAACTGCTCCTGCTTAGATTCAAGCCGTTTAATATTACACCGGAGCAGTGGACTGTGCTGTGCAGATTGCAGGGCAATGACGGCATAAGCCAGAAGGAGCTAGCTTCCCGCGCGGATAAAGATCCTCCTACCACAACCCGTATTCTGGATGTCTTGGAGCGGAAAGGATATGTCCGAAGAGAGATGAATGCCGAGGACCGTAGGTCTTTTTGCGTCTATTCAACACCGCTTGGCATTGAGCTTGCGGAGAAGCTCGTACCGATTGAGCTGCAAGCGCTAAAGGATGCTGCTCGTGATATTCCGTTTGCTCAGCAGGAGCTATTGAAGCAATTACTTTCTCAAATCAGCCAGACTGCCGAGAAGCTTCATGATGATTCACATGTTCAAGGCAAATAGTGGGCGCCCACTTATACTTTTTTAAAACTACAACTATGGAACGACAGGAAGGGAATTTACAATTACAATGAATCAACCACCATCATCGTCGTCCAGACTCTGGACGATGAATTTTATTTTTCTGACCTTATGTAACTTATGTGTGTACTTAAATCTTCAAATGATTACTCCGTCGCTGCCTGCCCATGTATCGAGCACCTTCGGAAGCAGCGGAACGATGATCAGCTTTGTTATCAGCTTGTTCGCTGTATCAGCAATAGCCACCCGATTATTCGCAGCTAAACTATTTGAACTGTTAGGAGAGCGCCGCTTGATGTTTATCGGGCTCATCATATTTGCAGTTTCTACAGCAGGATACGCCTTTATGCACTTCTTGGGTTCGTTACTTGTTCTTCGAATCGTGTATGGAATTGGCTTCGCCATTGCAGGTACGGCGTTTGGGACACTAGCATCTGAGATTATTCCTAAAAATCGGATGGGAGAGGGCATGGGCTATTTCGGGCTTTCGACCAGCTTGTCGATGTCCATTGCTCCGGTTATTGGTTTGTGGTTGTTGAATGCTTACGGCTTCAACACACTCATCGGGGTGACGTCAGTGCTGGCCGTTGTCGTGTTTCCGCTGGCGGCTTTTATCCGTTTTCCTGCGAAAGCTCCTGCGGTCACTAACCCTTCTTCTGCTGGAAAGGGCAAAAGTGGAATATGGGAAAAAGGAGCGGTATTCCCTTGCGGCTTGAATCTACTCTTATCCGTAACCTACGGCGGTCTGATTACTTTTATCGCATTGTTCGGTAAAGAAGTTTCCCTCGGGAACGTAGGCTGGTTTTTCTTGTTTAATGCCATGATGGTTCTTATTATCCGCCCTTTTTCAGGCAAACTGTTCGATCGCAAAGGTCATGCGGCTGTTTTGCCGCCAGGAGCCTTGTTTACGGCCTTGGGCTTGATCCTGCTATCGTACGCATCGAATATGACGCTGCTCGTCATCTCGGCACTCTGTTACGGAATCGGCTACGGGATGCTGCAGCCTTCACTGCAAGCTTGGACGATACAGCGCAGCGCTCCGGAGAGACGCGCAGTAGCGACAGGAATGTTTTATAATTCAATCGATCTAGGCATTGCTATAGGTTCCGTTTGCCTCGGCTTTGTTGCAACAGGAACTGGATATGCGGGGATGTACAGAGTTTCTGCTGTCAGTATGCTCCTGTTCTTGATTTTATATGCCCTGCATGTGTTAGGAGCCAAGAGAAGACAGCCTGTTTCTAAGGCATAATTATACAACAATACCATTTATGAAACACCCTTACCATAAAGCGTTAATGGTTTTAGGGTGTTTTTTGTATATAATATGACGCTATAAATAAAACTTTTCACATGTATAATACAATTTATCGATTATATATTGCGTCATAATTATAATTATGTTATACCATATATATAAGTAATGCACATTAATGAGGGAGGCAGAACATGACAACAGGTGTAGGCATTAGCGGTATGGGAAGAATCGGCAGATTATTGGTGAGAAGAATTTGCTCTAACCCGGAACAGTCCATCGTCTTGAAAGCTATTAACAGCATTTATCCGGTGGAAACGGTTGCGCACTTATTGAAATATGATACGGTGCACGGAACATGGGGAGCGCAAATTTCTATTCAAGATGGTTTATTGGTTGTTAACGGTCATGCGATTCAAGTGGTTTATGAACGTGACCCGGACAATATTCCATGGGCACAGCTGGGCGTTCAGCTTGTTGTCGACGCTACCGGTAAATTCAATGATCGTGAAGGCGCTCAAAAGCATTTGAGAGCCGGCGCATCTTCTGTCATCGTGACGGCACCTGGAAAGCAAATGGATCTTACTGTTGTTATGGGGGTTAATGATCCATCTTATGATCCTGCCCAGCATAAGATATTATCGGCAGCTTCCTGCACGACCAACTGTGTAGCTCCCGTTTTAGCTATACTGGACAATGCATTTCAAGTAAAAAGCGGCTGGCTGACGACCATTCATTCTTCAACGTCGGATCAGAACCATTTGGACAATCCGCATAAAGATTTAAGAAGAGCCCGCGCTTGCACGCAGTCGATTGTTCCGACAACAACAGGAGTAGGGAAAGCGCTGGTTGACGTGCTTCCGCATCTGGCACCGCATATTGAAGGCCTGTCGGTCCGTGTTCCAACGCAGGACGTATCCTTGATCGATTTGACAGTTCAAGTAGCACGGCCAGCTGAGGTGGAAGCGGTAAGAAAAGCTTTTCGCTCCGCAGCCAATGGAGCTTTTGCACACTATGTTGATTATTCGGAAGAACCTCTAGTATCGGTTGACTTTGTCGGCTGCTCGAAATCCGCTGTTATTGATGGATTATCCGTTATGGCATCCGGCGACCAAATTAAAGTGTTGGCATGGTATGACAACGAATGGGCATATGCTTGCCGCGTTGTGGAATTAACTCAAACCGTAGGCGAAAGGGTGGGAGAAACATGCGAAGCATCTATGGCGGTTCTTTAGAGTTAGGGGTCATTGTTTGTAAACATTGCGGAGAAATCATCGATACTGTAGATACGGAAAAAGTAGTTACTTATTATAGTCAATGCGACCATGCACAATGCAAGGAAAAGAGCAAGAAACAAGAAGTGTTGTCCGTCAAAGCGGCTTCGATATAATACATCACATTCACCAAGAGAGGATTCGGAACCCCATGAAAATAAATGAACTTACACTTGACCCGGCACTGTTAGTAGAAGAAAACGCTCACATGAATGCATCAGCCAGCCAGCTGGTTGAGTATGCACTAAGCCGTAAGGAAGGAAAGCTTGCTTCGAGCGGCGCATTTACAGTTACAACTGGCAAATATACCGGACGTTCGCCAAAGGATAAATATATTGTAGAAGAACCGTCCGTTATGGAACACGTTGCTTGGGGCGCAGTCAATCAGCCGATGTCACAGGTTCATTTTGAAAAGCTGTATGCTAAGGCGATGGATTATATGAAAGATCGTGAGCTATTCGTCTTCGACGGCTTTGCAGGGGCAGATAGCGAGTATCGTCTTCCAATCCGGGTGATTAACGAACGCGCGTGGCATAATTTGTTCGTTCGCCAATTATTCATTCGACCAACCGAGGAGCAGCTGGCAGCTCATCAGCCTGAGTTTACGGTTATCGCAATGCCCGGCTTAAAAGCAGAGCCTGCTGAAGACGGAACGAACTCGGAGACGTTCATCGTCGTTTCTTTCGAGCGTCGAGTTGTACTGATTGGCGGCACGGAGTATGCCGGTGAGATGAAGAAATCGATTTTCAGTATATTGAATTACCTGCTTCCTTTTAAAGACGTATTTCCTATGCACTGTTCAGCAAATGTCGGTGAGCAAGGGGATGTAGCATTGTTCTTTGGTCTGTCAGGTACCGGCAAAACGACTCTTTCAGCAGATCCCAACCGACGCTTGATCGGTGACGATGAGCATGGATGGTCGGATAGAGGTGTATTTAACTTCGAGGGAGGCTGCTATGCCAAGTGTATCGGACTCACCAAGGAGAAGGAGCCGCAAATTTGGGAAGCCATTCAAAACGGTACTGTGCTTGAAAATGTAGTTTTGGACCCGCAAACCGGTGAAGCCGATTATTCGGACAATTCGCTTACGGAAAATACTCGTGCGGCATATCCAGTTGATTACATTGCTAACGCCGTTATCCCTGGAGCTGCAGGACACCCTGGAGTAATCGTATTTTTAACTGCTGATGCATTCGGTGTGCTTCCTCCGATCTCGAAGCTGACGAAGGAGCAGGCGATGTATCATTTTCTTTCCGGCTATACGTCGAAGCTTGCAGGTACGGAGCGGGGAGTTACAGAGCCGGAAGCTACGTTCTCTTCTTGCTTTGGTGCGCCGTTCCTGCCGCTACGCCCAAGTGCTTACGCGGAAATGCTCGGCAAAAAGATTGATGAGCATCAAGCACAGGTATATCTTGTGAATACGGGATGGTCCGGAGGCAGCTACGGTGTTGGCAAAAGGATGAATCTGACTTATACAAGGGCGATGGTTACGGCAGCATTGAACGGCAGTCTGGAGCAAGCTGCATTCACTCCTGATCCGATCTTTGGCGTCGGCGTTCCCGATCAGGTTGAAGGCGTTCCTAGTCAAGTGCTTCAGCCCCGTAAAACATGGGAGAATCCTGCAGCTTATGATGTTAACGCGCGAGAACTTGCAGGTCGGTTCATTCGTAACTTTGAGAAGTTTGCGGACGTGTCGGAAGTAATTCGCAACGCTGGTCCCAAGCAGGAGTAACCTGTTTCATGCAAACTGTAGGTTTGCTTTAACAACAAGCTAAGCAGCTCCTACAACAGCACAAAGACCCGGTCTATGCTATTTACGCATACCGGGTCTTTTGGCGTCTTCTTGATGAAGCTTCACAACAATTTAGGGTTAGGCACGCGGACGAGTTCGATTCGTTGGCATGGCTTCGAGAGGATTGTCAGGCCAGTAATGTTTTGGATAACGTCCTTTCAGATCCTTCTTTATCTCAAAATAGGCATTGGACCAGAAACTGGCCAAGTCCTTAGTTACTTGCACGGGTCTGTGTGCAGGTGACAACAAATGCAGCGTGAGAGGAACACTGCCGCGGCCGATACGGGGCGTTTGCGTTAGTCCGAACATTTCCTGCAGCCTAACGGCAAGCAATGGAGATGCCGGGTCTGTGTAATCTATAGGAATACGGGAACCGCTAGGAACAACGATATGGGTCGGTGCGTAAGTGTCGAGCTCCCTCCGTTGATCCCAGGAAAGCCATGTTTCCAGAATATCTGCCAAGTGGAGCCGCTCTAGATCACTTCGGCTTTTCAAGCTGTACAAGTGGGGGGCGAGCCAATCTCCCAGTGTTGAAATGAGTGCTTCTTCCGAAGCATCGGGCCATGAAGCATCCACTTGATGCATGAAGCAGATGCGCTGCTGCAGCTGCCGGGCTGCTTTGGTCCACGTTAGTATGGATAAGCCTTCCAGCGAGATGCCTTCGAGTAGAGCTTGGAGTGCTGCATCCGGATCGGGATGCGTTAGTTGAGCATCCTTTACGACCAGCGCCCCAAGACGCTGGCGTTTTCTTGCGCGTACGGCTTGTACGGTGGTATCCCAGCCGACCCAAGTTTCTTCTTCGAGCTGATCTCCTATATATTGCTCTATATCGCTTAGTTCAACAGGTGCCGCCAAATAGATGCGGCTTTCTACACTCTGATCGTCCAGTTCTGCAGCAACTAAATAAGCAGAGCTCGCGAGAAGCTGTGTGTCGCTGAACGCAGCTCCGCGACCATTTTGCAGCAAATAACGGCCGTTCGGTCTACGCTGGCCTATCCGATCTGGATAAGCCAGCGCCAGCAGGATGCCGCATGAATCCACATCTTCGTGAGTGGGGGGATGCGATAGCTTGAGCGCACGCTTCCATTGGTTTGCTTCTGCATTAATTCTTCTACATGCAGCAGTGTCGATCCGAAAGCCTTCATGATACAGCTCATGGATTCGATTAGCAGAAGCTGACTTGCGAAGCGCCTCAACGCGTAAACGGATATCGGCATTTCTGCCGGTACCGTCACTTCTCAGAATATCGCGGTCATTCAAAAGGGCAGCCAGCTCGCAGGCGAGTACGCCGAGCTGCATCTTAACTGCCTTGAGCAGCATATGTGCGAGACGTGGATGAAGCCCGAGATCGGCCATGCTTTTGCCGTGCTCGGTGATGCTTCCGTTTATGTCGAGCGCCTGCAAGCTCATCAGCAGCTCACGAGCTTGCGAGAACGCTGCTGATGGTGGAGGATCCAGCCAGCACAGCTCGGAAGGATCGGAGACGCCCCATTGCGCCAGTTCAAGTGCCAGCGGCGCCAGATCCGCTTCTGTAATCTCCGGTGCGCTTCGTGAATGGAGGTTACGGTCTTCCTGCTCCGTCCAGAGCCGGTAGCATACGCCGGGCGCTGTCCGCCCGGCACGGCCCCGGCGCTGATCCGCTGAGGCACGGGAGACGGGAATCGTCTCCAAACGCGTCATCCCCGTTCTCGGTGAGAAGCGGGGAACCCGCATGAGTCCCGCATCGATGACGATCCGCACGCCCTCCACTGTCAGGCTCGATTCGGCAATTGAGGTAGCAAGAACAATTTTGCGCTCATCCGGGCGGCTAGGCGCGATGGCCAAGTCCTGTGCGTCCTGAGGCAAGCTACCGTAGAGTGGGGCGATCCGCAGCGGATACCCCGTCTCTGGAGCTTGTTCTGAGAGCATAGCTTCGACGCGACGTATCTCGCCTTCACCAGGGAGAAAGACGAGAAGATCACCAGGATCGTTAGCTAGCGCATTAAGAATACAACGGACAACGGAGGACTCTATCCTTCCTTCTGTACTTCGGTTCCAATAACGTGTTTCCACAGGAAAGCTGCGTCCTTCGCTAATAATTGTCGGTGCATTGCCCAGCAGCTTGGTGACAGGCTCAGCGTCGAGTGTTGCCGACATAACTAATATTCGTATATCGTCGCGCAGCAAGGATTGTGATTGAAGGCATAAGGCTAAGCCGGTATCGGCATGCAAGCTTCGCTCGTGAAATTCATCGAAAATGACGATGCCCACGTCTTCCAACGCCGGATCGGCTTGAAGCATTCGGGTAAGTACACCTTCCGTTACGACCTCAATACGCGTTATAGCACTGACTTGAGTATCGAGCTTCACTCGGTAGCCTACGGTATTCCCAACCTGCTCTCCTAGAGCGGAGGCCATGAACCGGGCTGCGGACTTTGCAGCGAGCCGACGTGGCTCCAGCATAAGGATTTTTCGCCCTGACAGCCAAGGCTCGTCCAATAATGCAAGAGGAATACGGGTTGTTTTTCCTGCCCCCGGCGGGGCTACAAGCACTGCGTTAGAGCAGGATCGAAGCGTTTCTTTAAGTTTTGGTAATACGGGATCAATCGGTAATAGGTTCATAGGTTCACTTCTTCCCTTAATCAACGGAAAATATGGATTCCTATCATTGTATACGAAAAAGGAAAATGCGAACAAGTGTGGTGTGATGTTATTGAGAGTAGAGGGGGAAGAAATGGAAAGAAGAGGGTCATCCAAGACCCTCTGAAGAATAACCGTATAATAAATAAGAAGCTGGATAATCGTTCTACGGTGGTTATCTCTTAATAGAGAGACAACGCAAGTGAATCTCGTTCGTTAAGAGAATGAAGAATGGCTTCGCACCCGACGATTTCGATACTGATAAGCGAATCAAGACATTTCTTAATCGCTTTTCTCCCTTTGGTCACCTTGGATTCCAAAGCGGATTTTAATAAATTAAATTTTTTACTTGTTTTCTCATCGGTGTATACGGGTACGGTTTTGTTTTGGACAGTAATAAATAGTTTCATCAATGATCACCAACCTAATATTGGATATGTAAATAGGATATATTACGATTATTAAAATAACATTAAAAAAGTTTTACAATTTAACTACAGAAACTATTATTTTTGTTTTCTCTATTAATTAAGACGGATGATAGCTGGAAAAGGTTACACATGAAATGAAAAAAACCTCGCTGCAGACGAAGAAAAAGATCTTCTCCGCCGCTGCGAGGGGGCGACATTTAATACGTATTATAGATGTTTTCACACTCTTCCCCGGTCGGCTGATAAAAGCAATGTAACTTCCAGCGACCGACCAGAGGCTGATTGTACCAAGTATCCGGGCAATCTCCTGCGGGTCTGAAATACCACAGGCTGTATTTGCCCGGCCACAATCTTTCACCGTTTACCGAGCGTCTTGCAAGACGCCTCTCTCTTTCCCTGGGAGATTGATAGAAATAACCGTGCTGTACTGCTTCAAAGGCATGCTCCTGATACACCATTTGAGGAATAGTCCGCAGCCCTTTAAAGTCGGAGCAGTTGGAACGAATTCGGTTGATACCTACGTTTCCTACGAGGAGCATCCCCTGCTCTCCCTCACCTTCGGCTTCAGCCCGGAGCAATCTTGCCAACAAATTGATATCCTGTTCCCTGGCTTTAACAACAGCCATAGGTTCACCTCCTTATTCGGATTTATCCCTAACATATGTGGCTTCTTGCTGATTTATGAGGTGGCAAAGGCTGTCCTGTCGCGTTTTGGCAAGGAAGTCTCAAGCATACAAAATAGTGCAAATGCTATTCCTGGCTACAGCAAAAATGTGTAATTGTGTTACAGACCTGCATCGTATAAGGTTAATTAACAAGAGCGGATAACGACATAGGAGGGGGAAGCTCATGTTTGACCTGAAGTTGTTTCAGCCGCCGCCGTCACTGTTCCGTTTCCAACCGTTTTGGTTTTGGAACCGAGATATGACGGACGAGCAGATCGGGCCATGGTCACCTTATCGTTGGACAGGCTCATCGAATCTGCTGCGAAAAGGTGCAAATCAGGTCGAGGTTAAAGTGACTAATACTTTGAGCGGTCTGCTCGAAGGCAAATATTTTGATTATGCAAGTCATACCTTGCAACCAGTCAATAACTAACTACTAACCAATAAACTAACAAGTTGACTATAAGAGAGGAAGATTACTATGCCGTACCTTCAATTTGATGAACAAGCCATTAAACAAACCTTGGATCGAATCGTAGAAAGAACCAGCAATATGGATTTTACATGGGATTGGCCTGCAGGCGTTGCCTATTACGGAATTAGCTGCGCTTACGCGGCTACCAAGAACGAAGCCTATTTGAACGTTATGACCAAATGGGTAGACGAGCAGCTGGAGGAAGGGATCCCGCCGTTAACCGTCAATGCGGTTTCCATTGGTCACACGCTTCTCAGCTTGTATGAAGCTACAAAGAAAGAAGAATATTTGGAGACGGCCATTAAAATGGCGGAGCATTTGAAAAATGATGCGGTCCGGTTTGCTGACGGTATTTTTCAGCATACGGTTTCTCAAAACTACTATTTCCCTGAGCAAGCATGGGTCGATACCATGTTCATGGCAGGTTACTTCCTGATTCGTATCGGGACACTGCTCAACCGCAACGATTTCCTGGAGGATGGCTTGCTTCAGTACCACGGCCACGAAAGATTCTTGCAAAATATGGATACAAACCTGTACTACCATGGATGGGACAATATTGTGCAGAACAACATGTCCGCTGTGTATTGGGCTAGAGGCAACAGCTGGGCTGCCTATACGATGGGGCAAGCATTGGCTATTGTAGAGGTCACCCATCCCGGATATATGAAAATGTACGATTCTCTCAGAGACCAGCTTAGCACGGTAGTGCGCCTCCAAGCGGAAGATGGCTTATGGCACACGGTATTAAATGATCCGACAGCTTATACGGAAACATCCGGCTCTGCGGGTCTAGCAGCAGGTTTGGTTCGATTCAATGAGGCTATCGGCTCGCCGTTGTACAACAAGCAAATTCAAAAGGCTATTGATGGAGTGCTTGGTCGTGTGAGCGCGAACGGAACGGTTACAGGCGTATCTGCTGGAACAGCCGTTATGAAGGATGCCGAAGGATATAAAGGGGTTGCTCATCAACGCATCCAAGGCTGGGGGCAAGGACTTGCACTCGTCTTCTTGTCTTCCTTGCTTACTTACAAGTGGAAAGTAACCGAATAAGGTAGTTTTGTTAAAAACCTGCAAGTTGTTGCAGGTTTTTTCTTTTTCCCTGAAATGAATTCGGTTACAAATAGTAATTTAAATACAAATGATAGGATATTACATTGTTTCGAGTTGTTTACTTGGGTTATAATAAGTTAACTTAGGAGAGAGATTACGGGAGGATATCCTTTTTTTATGGTAAGGAAATGGTATTGGACCGTATTCTTGTCCCGGAGGAGCGACAGATGACGGTTCTATTTTTTTAGGAGGTGATTTTCTTTATGTCATATACGATTCATCCGGCAATGGAGCTTGGTGAAGTCAGCTTAAGGGTAAGTGATTTAAAACGATCGCTTCAGTTTTATGAGGAGGTTGTTGGCTTCTCGGTTCTCAGACGTAGCAGCACCATTGTGGAACTGACTGCAGACGGGAAAAGAACGCTGCTCATTCTCGAAGAAATTCCGAATGCCGCCGTGGTCCCAAGAAGATCGGCGAGTGGACTTTATCATTTCGCATTGCTGCTCCCAACGCGTAAAGATTTGGGAATCGTGCTGCAAAGGCTCATACAATCAGGGATTCACATCGGTCAAGCGGACCATTTGGTGAGTGAGGCGCTATATATTACGGATCCAGATAATCACGGCATTGAAATATACCGGGATCGCCCTCGGGATACATGGGAGCGAGACGCGCAAGGAAATTACAAAATGGCAACGGATCCTATCGATTGGGACGGCCTGTTGAACGAGGTCAAAGGCAGCACCGAGAGCAAGCTGCCAGTCGGTACGACCATGGGGCATGTCCATTTTCATGTCGGAGATCTTCTTTCATCCAAACATTTTTATTGTGATATGCTCGGCTTTGACGTTACGTCCGATGTAATGAGACAGATGGGGGCGCTCTTCATTTCTGCAGGAGGATACCATCATCATATCGGCCTAAACCTATGGGCTGGCCACGGTGCTTCCCCTCCACCTCCGAATGGGACCGGAATTCAATATTTCACCATCGTTCTTCCTGATGAGATCGAATTGCAAAAAACACAAGAGCAGCTTGCGAGCTCTGGGATTACGGTCCAGCGGCAGGAAAGTGCTTTATTAACCCAAGATCCATCCGGTATAGGTATACGCTTTATCGTCAAATAATCGAAAAATGATTTCGCCTTTGGCGTGACAACCTGCCTCTACTCGCGGTCCCTTTTTAAAAGGCCACGATAGAGGTTTTCTCGTTGATGGGCCTCGGTTAAAAGATTGATTTCAAATAAATAACCAATAGGCATGCAATATTTCAAAATAAAACGGTTGAAAACAAAAACAAATAAAGGTATGTTAGTAATATAATGAATACAAATGGTTCTTTCTTACAAAAGATAGCTAACATTTAATACTTCTTGGTGGTGAATGGATTGCTCGGTACGATAAAGAAGCGCTTGAGTCACTGGGGCTCCAGCTTTTATGGAGGAAAAGGCACACATTATCGGAAGATACTTGTCCTCATTCTGATCATTGCCAGTATCCCAGGATTAATTACCGGAGCCTTAATCTATTGGTTTGTCGGCGGCCGGATAGAGAACGAGCTGCTTCAGCTGCATAAAAATCAAATTATTAAGAGAGCAGAAAATATTGACGGGCAGTTTGCAAATATGGAGCTATCTATGTCACATGGGGCATTGGATACCAAGTTTGATTACAGTTTGAAGGAAGTCGATTTTTATCGACAGTTTTCACTCACAAGAGATATTTCCAAAACGATTGTGTTGATGCAAGGCGCCATGCCTTTAGCTAAGCGATTGGATCTGTATATCGACGGTCTACTCCCGGTTCATTTTAACCCTGAGATTAGCGTTATCGATAAAAATTCGGACGAATGGAAGCAGGTTAAACGAGTCGGTGAAAATGGACCCAATGTATATTGGACCACTTTGCCTACTTTGACTAAAAACCAAACGGGAAATGATGTAGCCCTTGTGCATAAAATCCCAGGAGGGATATCAGAACCCTTCGGACTCATGGTAGCACGCCTGGACCGTGATAATGTCGTTGCACTATTGAAAACGGTTGCTCCTTATGATGAAGGAGAAGCTTTCATGATGCAGGAGGATGGAGACGTTCTGATCTCAACGGAAGAGAGCAAGCAGGCTTCCACATTGATTGATGCGGTTAAAAAGGAAGTGCTCAGCCGCAATGTTGATCAAACGTCGTTCCTGTTTAAATGGGATAAAAATACGTATTCGGTATCCGCCGGAGCGTTGGATAGAATCGGCAACAAGTGGATCTATGTTTCTATCGCTCCTACCAGTGCTATTAAGAAGCCTATTGTGTTTCTTTCTCAAGCCATTGTTCTTGTCAGCTGTGCCGGGCTGCTTCTAGCTGCCGTTCTGTCTTGGCTCGCTTCACGAAGAATTTACTCTCCGTTAAATCAGCTTGTAGGCTTACTGAGCGGAGGGAACCAGACGCACGGTGACGAATTTGAACTGATTGAGAAGCATTGGCAGCATTTGAACAGGGAAAGCCTAGAGCTGCAAACGAAGTTAGAGCAGCAGCTACCGCAGATGAAGGAAGGCTTCCTTCTTCAGCTTATTCAAGGGTATTTATCCGCTTACTCGGAAGCTGACCTTATGGACCGGATGAATCATTACGGCTGGAATACCGACCAACGTCAATATATCGTATTATATATTCAATTAGTTGGGATGACGGAATTGGATACCGGAGGCCGATTTTCTCACGGAGATGAGGGGCTAATAACCTTTGCCGCGGCCAATATGGTCGAGGAGCTTGTCAACGAACGATTCGAGCATTGCCACGTTATTAATTTTCATAATTTAACCGTCGGACTTATGATCAATATTCCGGAAGGTCAATCGTTCAAGAATGAGCTGTATCAGCTAAGCGATATTTTGATGAAAACGATCAATCAAATTCTCAAGATGCAGGTAACTATTACCCTGGGTAAAGCAACGAGCAAGATCAGGGAGATTCCGTTCTTGTTCGAGGAAGCTAAGCTTGCCATGAGCTATCGGAACTTTAGTAAAGAGAATCAGATCATAGATCTGGAAGCTTTGAGTAAGCTGGAAGAACATCAGCCGTTTCAATACCCGTTCTCATTGGAAAGAGACATTATTCAGGCTATGCGGATGGGACAAGCGGATGAGGCGAGGCAGCATGTACATGCTTTCATGGATGCGCTAGCAGCAGATAGGGTCAAGGAAATGGATGTTCAGCAGGGGATGATGAATTTACTTGGGTCCCTTGAGCACGCTATTATGCAATCCGGTCTTAATCCGAACCAACTGTTCAAGTCAGTGAATTTATTCGAACAGCTCTCCATGCTGAGGGAACCGGAGCAGATTGAACTGTGGTTCATGAATAAAGTGATCAGTCCATTTATCGAAGCAATGGAAAATCGCGCGGATTTCCAAATTAAGAAAATGATCGAGCAAGCCATGCTTTATATCCAAGCTAACTACATGAATGATATTTCACTGGACAGCTGCGCTGAGCATTGCGGCACAAATGCGTTTGTGATGAGCCGAACCTTCAAGCAAGTCTCAGGCAAAAACTTCATCGATTACTTAACGGATCTTCGAATGGAAAAGGCAAAGGAGATGCTGAGGAATTCGGAGCTGAAGATTAATGAGGTGTCGGAAAGAGTCGGATATCAGCATAGTTATTTCAATCGTATTTTCAAAAAATACGAAGGCGTTACACCGAGTCAATATCGCGACATGAGCCGCAAAGGATAGCCTGAAAACCCGCTTGTAGAGCGGGTTTTTTCTTTTTTATCAAGAAAAGAGTAGGTTTGCAAAAGTAGTACAAACAGCAAAACCAGGGCAAATCAAGAATGTCTAATTGAAAACAAAAGCCCTATACAACACAATGTGACTATGACTTAACCGAACGACGAAACAAGTCTTAATGTATCGTTAAAGGTCGAAACTTGTCACAAGATAAAGATGATATTCGAATAAGGAGTGAAACTATGGGGCACACAACAACGACAGACAACATCCAAATGAAGGTACGTAAAAAACAAAGTACCATGGACCTATTCCTCAATCGGTTAAAAAGAGACAAATGGATGTATATTCTTTTATTACCCGGCTTGCTGTACTTTCTCATTTTTAAGTATGTACCTATGTGGGGCGTGCTGCTTGCCTTTAAGAACTATCAACCCTTTACAGGCTTTTGGAACAGTGAGTGGGTAGGTTTCGATCATTTCCGTAACTTCTTTCAAAATCCGGATTTTGCCCGGCTGATGAGAAATACGCTGTTGCTTTCTTTATACAATTTGGTGTTCTTTTTCCCGGCACCTATTGCAATAGCGCTTCTGTTGAACGAAATTCGTAAAGACTTCTATAAACGGACGATTCAAACGCTCATTTATGTGCCGCATTTTATATCGATGGTTATTGTGGCCAGTATTTCATACGTGTTCTTGACTACCGAAGGCGGTATCGTCAACAGCATGCTCGAGCAGTACACCGGACATAAGATTGATTTTCTCTCAAATCCGGAATGGTTTAGACCGCTGATCATTTTACAAACGATGTGGAAGGAATGCGGTTGGGGGACGATTATTTTCCTTGCTGCTCTAGCGGGAGTAGATACCGAGCAATACGAAGCAGCAATTGTGGATGGAGCTAACCGTTGGCGCCAAATGTGGCACATTACGCTTCCATCTGTACGAAGCACAATCATTATTTTGTTAATTCTAAGAGTAGGCGATGTGCTGGAGAACGGCTTCGAACAAATTTACTTGATGACCAATGCTCTGAACAGGGAAGTAGCCGACGTATTCGATACCTATGTCTATATGATGGGGATTACGCAGGGAGCATTCAGCTACAGTACGGCGGTCGGTTTGTTCAAATCGATTGTAGGCGTCATTCTTGTCTTTACAAGTAACTATTTGGCCAAACGATTCGGGCAATCAGGCATTTATTAATAATGGAGGTTCGATACTATGGGGAGACATCATAGAAGCTTTCTAGGCAATTTGTTCGACGGGTTAAATTACACGATTCTCGGAATACTTGGACTCTTAACGATACTTCCCTTCCTTTATGTCATTGCGGGCTCCTTCGCCACGGAAGCGGAATTGACTCAAAGAGCGTTCTTTCTGATTCCGAAGACATTCTCGTTGTCCGGTTATCAATTCATTTTCTCATCCGATACGCTGTTCCGAAGCATCCTGGTTTCGATCTATGTGACGGCGATGGGGACATTGGTGAACTTGGTGTTTACCGTTACGATGGCCTATGCATTGGCAAGAAAAGATTTAATGGGACGCAATACCATATTGAATATGGTGCTATTCTCCATGCTGTTCTCCGGCGGGATGATTCCGACTTACCTGGTTGTGAAAAACCTTGGCTTGCTCGATTCCTATTGGGCATTGATGCTGCCGGGAGCGATCAGCGCCTTTAACCTGATTGTTGTGAAAAACTTTTTCCAAGAGCTGCCTCCAGGGCTTGAAGAAGCCGCAAAAATTGACGGCTGTACTGAAATCGGCGTTCTATGGCGCATCGTGCTTCCATTGTCCAAGCCTGTGCTTGCCACCTTCGGCCTCTTCTATGCCGTAGGTCACTGGAACAATTTCTTCACGGCCCTGCTTTATATTAACGATCCGGACAAATGGCCGCTACAGGTTATGCTTAGACAGCTGGTTATGCTCTCCCAAGGAAGCATTGGGGATATGAGTCAGCTTGACCCAACCTTCGTTCAGCCTCCAGAGCAAACAATCAAAATGGCGGTAATCGTTGTCGGTACCATTCCAATCTTGCTTGTATATCCGTTTTTGCAAAAGCATTTTGCTAAAGGTGTTTTGATTGGATCGATCAAAGGCTAAACCATTGCTATGTTGTAATCCAAATCATTGATTAGTTCTTCGCATTGCTGAAAAAAAGGGGGGATACAAACCGGTAATGCGAATTATTATAAATTTTAAGCCAATCATTTAGCTAAAATTGTTATACTCAATGAAGATAAAAAGGGAGGCAATTATTCATGGAATCCAAAAAGAAATTGAAACGTTTAGTAAGTGGGGTCATGATCTCGACGATTGCAGTTACTGCAGTTGGCTGTGGATCGGGTGGAGACAAGGCGCCAGCAGCAGGGAAAGACGCAGGCTCCTCTGCATCGTCAGCACCTCTTGAGCTCAGTATCATGCTTCCAGCGTTTAAGCCAACGTTTCCTAAGGATGGAAGTCCTGTAGTTGCAGAATTGGAGAAGTTCACCAATAGTAAAATGCATTTGGAATGGGTACCGGACTCCTCTTATGCGGAGAAAATGAACATTACTCTTGCATCCGGTAAATTGCCTACCGTAATGGTTATTAAAGATAAAACAGCAAGCTTCATCAATGCGGCTCGTTCCGGTGCATTCTGGGAAGTAGGCCCGTATTTGAAAGACTACCCGAACCTGAGTAAAGCGAATTCGATCGTAAACAACAATATCTCCGTTGACGGCAAAGTCTACGGTGTATACCGCGCAAGACCGCTCGGAAGAAATGGTATCGTGTACCGCAAAGAGTGGCTGGATAATCTTGGAATGAAAGAACCGAAGACGATCGACGACTTTTACAACATGCTGAAAGCCTTTACAACCCAAGACCCGGACAAAAACGGCAAAAACGATACGTACGGCATGGTTATTTCCAAATACACCGGTCCTTTCGATATTATGCAAACCTGGTTCGGCGTGCCGAATAAATGGGGTACTGACGCAAGCGGCAAGTTAATTCCTGCACACTTTGCTCCAGAGTATATGGATGCCCTTAAATTCTTCAAGAAGCTGTATGACGAGAAGCTGATCAATGCGGACTTTGCCGTCATGGATTCTAACAAATGGACAGATCCTATCGTAAATGGACAAGCCGGCGTTATGGTTGACGTAACGGACAATGCGGCAAGAATCGATGACAAAATTCATACCGCTTTGCAGCAAGCAGGCAAAGACGATAAGAGCAAGTACTTCATGGATATCTTAGGCTCTGTTTCCGGTCCAAAAGGTAACCGTGCGCTTCCTACATCCGGTTACGCAGGTATGCTTGTTATCTCCAAATCGACTGTGAAAACAGAAAAGGATCTTCGCCAAGTACTTGGTTTCTTGGATAAATTAAATGAAGCGGAAGCACAAAACCTAGGCTTCAACGGTATCGAAGGCAAGCACTACAAGAAAGTAGAAGGCGGCATCGAGCCGATCAAGGATACAGCTATGATGGATCAGGAAGTAAGCGGCTTGAACCAAATGTTCATGGGTATTCCAGAAAATAGATACTATGAAGTGGTTCAAACACCGGTTCGTATTAAATCGAATGAAGTACAAAAAGCAAACGAGTCTATCGTAGTAGCGAACCCTGCTGAGCCACTTGTTTCCAACGTATATGCACAAAAAGGTCCTCAATTGGATAACATCATCAGTGATGCCAGAACCAAGTTCATCGTAGGACAAATTGATGAAGCAGGCTTTAAAGCAGCTGTCGAGCTTTGGAAAAAAAGCGGCGGCGACGATTATGTAAAAGAAATCAACGATTTGTATCAAGCATCAAAAAAATAAACAAAGATTATAGGGCTGTGTCCTGAGACACAGCCTGTTTTCTTGCTAAACACAAGGTTGTGCAAGGAAGTGATAGCAATGCAACAAAGTCTAAGCGGAATATTGCCGCCTCACAAGAATATCCAATGGCTGTAAAATGCAATGTCAGTTACATTAAGAACTAGATTAAGGGGGAGAGACATGACTACGATTAGTGAAACATTGCCATATCAACTAGGAGAACTCATCTATCACAATCCTTTAAGCTGTGAACAAGATGTGCAGCCATTTATTATGGAAGGGAAAGCGGCGATCAGCTTCCCGCAGCAAAGAATGCGGATGGAAAATGTGCTGGATCCGCAGCTGGGACAGCAGGCGAATTTTGTATTCTGGTGCCCTCAGAATTTCCCGGATTCGATTGCTATTACTTGGGATTTTTGGCCGATTCGCGAACCTGGACTTTGCATGACCTTTTTCTCGGCAACAGGGGCAAACGGTGAGGATTTGTTCGATGAAAGCCTTGCGCCGCGGACAGGCATTTATCCCCAGTATCATAATGGAGATATGAATGCCTATCATGTATCGTATTTCAGACGTAAAGAAGCTGACGAGCGAAGCTTCCATACCTGCAACCTGCGTAAAAGCCGCGGTCTGCACCTGGTAGCTCAAGGAGGAGATCCGATTCCTTCGGTTAGCGACGCATCAGGGCCATATAAAATTAAAGTGTTAAAATGGAAAGATGAAATCGTATTCATGATCAATGACCTGATAGTGTTCCAATGGAAAGATGATGGAGAAACCTTCGGTAAGCGACTCGAGGGTGGGAAAATCGGCTTTCGTCAACTAGCCCCAATGATCGGGGAATATGCCAATTTACATGTGTATGCATTGGAGAGAGGGTAGCTTATGCAGCCAAAGACTCGGATTTATATAGCCGGTGATTCTACAGCGGCTAACTATCCGCCGGAGCAATCGCCGATGGCGGGCTGGGGACAAATGATTGGTGAACTGCTGACAGACGATGCAGAGGTGTGCAACGAGGCATCATGTGGAAGAAGCTCGAAGAGCTTTATGGACGAGGGTCGGCTCAAACCTATAGCGGATAATATTCAACAGGGTGACTATTTGTTTATCCAGTTCGGGCACAACGACCAGAAACCGGATGCGGAGCGTCATACCGAGCCGTTCACTACTTATTTGGACCATTTGCTTCAATATATAGCGGCAGCTCGGAGAAAAGGGGCTACGCCCGTTTTATTCACTTCGGTAGCCCGCAGAAACTTTAATGACGAAGGCGTTCTTGTTCCGACTCATGGGGACTATCCGGCAGCTATGAAGAAGCTGGCGTCGGAGCAGACGGTGCTTCTGATCGATATGGAAGCAAAGACGGATGAACTCTACCGTTCATTAGGCTCAGAAGCATCCAAGCGGTTATTTGTATGGCTTGAGCCTAAAGAGCATCCGAATTATCCGGATGGTGTTCGGGATAACACGCATTTTAATGAGCAGGGCGCTAGAGAAGTGGCAAAGATTGTTGTGTCGCAGCTGATCAAGGTATGTCCAGAATTGACAAGAGTTATTAAACCAGCTTGAAATGGTGCCAAAGTCATTTTCAAGCTGGATTGTATCGATAAAGGAGAGGGTAAAACGGTGAGTACACAAGCAGAACGAATTCAAATGCAATGGCTGGGGAAAAGCGGACATGTCTCCGATGGATTAGGTGTCACATGGGGGATTCCATGGGCAGAAGGAGAGCTTCAACGCAGCGAATCCTTGACATTAGTCGGATCAACTGGGGAAGACGTTCCCGTTCAAAGCTGGCCAACGGCATATTGGCCTGATGGAAGCGTCAAGTGGTCGGCTCATGCTGCCTCCATTAAGGGTGACCGATCTGACACGTATTATATTAGCAAAGGAGCTTCTGCGGCACCTGCGTCAGCAGTTACTGTGACGGAAACCGAAGAAACGATTGTTGTAGACACTGGCACGATGATTTGCCGTTTGAATCGCGAAGGACAATCCATCATCCGTTCTATTTACCGCGACGGATCGCTGGTGTGCTCGGATGGTAAGCTTCAATGTATTCGCGAGGAACGTCATGTAACTAACGGAAGCAAGACATTGAAGGAGCATACATTCACAAGCCGTGTTTCGAAGGTTATCGTGGAGCAGCAGGGACCTGTTCGTGCGGTTGTGAAAATAGAAGGTAACCATAAGCTGAATAACGGCGTAAGGGAATGGATGCCGTTCACATTGCGCTTGTATTTCTATGCCGGGCAGTATGCCATCAAGGCGATTCACACCTTCGCTTATGACGGCAATCCCCATATGGATTTTGTCAAAGGAATTGGAATGACGTTCAAGGTCCCTATGCAAGGACCATTATATAATCGTCACGTGCGGTTTACGGGAGATAGCGGCTTGTTCAGCGAATCGCCTAAGCACCTGATGACAATTCGCACAACAGGTAAATATGAAGAAATATTCAGACGGCAGACAGCGGGTGAAAATGTCAGCTTTGACCCAATTGAAGACGAACGTTTTATCGGACTTATCGAAGAGTCTGCGGTATGGGACAGCTTCAAACTCGTCCAAGGCACAGCGGATTCGTATACGATAACGAAACGCACTCAAGAAGGCTGCGCATGGATTCGCGCCGCATTCGGGCAGCGTTCGCTCGGAACGGTGTATGCGGGCGGCGAGAACGGTGGGCTAGGCGTAGGAGTGCGTAACTTCTGGAAGAAGTACCCGTCCTCTCTTGAGCTTCACCACACATCCAAGGACGAAGCGGAGATGACTGTATGGTTCTGGTCTCCGGATGCAGAGCCAATGGATTTGCGTCATTACGACACAACTACGCACTTACAGTCATCTTACGAAGGATTCGACGAAATGAGAAGCACTCCATTTGGTGTTGCAAACACAAGTGAATTGGCGATTTGGTGCTTTGACAAGACGCCGAGTCACGAGACTCTTCATGCAGCAGCACTGGAATGCCAATCTCCATCTCTGTTAGTTTGTGAGCCGGAATATTATCACAAGGCCAAAGCTTTCGGCGTCTGGAGCCTTCCGAACCGTAGTACTGCGGTTCATACCAAAATTGAAGATCAGCTGGATGCAGCTATCGAGTTTTACAAAGAGGAAATCGAGCAGCGCAGATGGTATGGCTTTTGGGATTTCGGCGATGTGATGCATGGCTATGATCCTACGCGTCATACTTGGCGTTACGATATCGGAGGCTGCGCATGGCAAAATACGGAGCTAGTGCCGAATATGTGGCTCTGGTATATGTTCCTTCGTTCCGGGCGCGAAGATATATTCCGTCTGGCTGAAGCTATGACACGTCATACAAGTGAAGTAGATTTGTACCACTTTGGCGAATATTCCGGGCTAGGCTCCCGTCACAATGTTATCCATTGGGGCTGCGGCTGCAAGGAAGCGCGGATTGGTATGGCAGGGTTACACCGGTTCTTCTATTACTTGACGGCAGACGAGCGAATCGGGGATATCATGGATGAAGTGACCGATTCCGATTACACGACCGCTCATTTAGATCCGATGCGCTATTATTTCCCTAAAGACGAGTATCCGACCCATGCACGTGTAGGTCCGGATTGGGCTGCCTTCAGCTCGAACTGGATGACCCGATGGGAGCGACATGAGGATACGACTTATCGCGATAAGCTGTTGGTCGGCATAGAAAGCTTGAAAAACATGCCAAACCGGATGAAAAACTTGGCTGTTCACGGCTATGATCCGAAAACCGGTAAGCTTTACGATATGGGGAACAATGCCGGTGGTCATTTGGCTATTTGTATGGGCGGTCCGCAGGTTTGGATGGAGCTCGTTCTTATGCTTAAGGATGCTGAATGGGAGAGCATGTTAGTCGAGATCGGAGCATTCTACAATTTGCCTAGGGAAGAGAAACGGGCTAAGCTGGTTGGTTCCCTTGGTAACGGAGGCTATGCATGGCCTATGTTCTCAACCGGTATTGCGGCATATGCTTCCGTCCATAACAAGGATGAAGCGTTGGCTGAGCTTGCATGGAGCATCTTGCTCAAAGATGAAGTAGGTCAGGTCAATCTTACGGATATTACAAAACCGGTAGAAACCCTGGAAT
This sequence comes from Paenibacillus sp. UNC451MF, assembly GCF_000686845.1. Lineage (GTDB taxonomy): Bacteria > Bacillota > Bacilli > Paenibacillales > NBRC-103111 > Paenibacillus_S. The sequence goes on from NZ_JMLS01000012.1 coordinate 155,868, forward strand.
ACATCAGACCGATCAAGGAAATTCCTTGGATCGCTACCAACACCATCTCCCAATGGTCGCTTAATGCTATTGTGTGCATGGAATTAATTAGCAGCTCTTTAGAGAAAGCCGCAGCTGCAGCTGCAGCGGTACATCAATAACGAATACACCACAGATAAAGCACAAGGCTCGTTCGACTTTTTTTGAGCGGGCTTTTGTGCAAATTTTTTATGTAATATTTTTCACTATATGGAATAAATGTGAAGGGGAATCGCAATATGAAAAAGAAAATAGTAGGTACTTTGGCGGCATTGGCCGCAGTAAGTATGTTTGCAACCGCTTGTGGCGGAGGAAGTAACGGTGCCAGTGCTCCAGATGCGAAAGATACGACAGTAAAGGAAAACAAGGAGCCTGTGGAGCTGGTGTTCTATTCAATGAGCCGTGACTCCGAGGCCAGCTTTAATGATCGCTACGGTGATGCGATTCGTAAAAAGTTTCCGAACTATACGATCAAATACATACAAAGAGCAACGGGCAGCGACTTGCAGGATTTGATAAATGCCGGTCAAAGAATCGATATCCAGTGGGATTCTATCGGTTCGTTCCCTGCGAGTAATATGGTATTCGAGCTCAGCTATGACATGACGGAGCTGATAAAGAAGCATCAGATAGATTTGAGCCGTTTCGAGCCTTCTTTGATCGATGCCATGAAGCAGTTGGGGAATGGGGCGATTTATGGACTCCCTGTCTATAATGAACGGATGGCGTTATTTTATAACAAGGACATTTTCGATAAGCTGAACGTTCCTTATCCAAAAGACGGCATGACTTGGGTCGAGCTGAATGAGATCGCCAAAAAACTTAACGTAGAGAAGGACGGAGTGACCTACACAGGATTCTCGCCTTCCGTTAATCACCTGTTCCTGGTCAACCAGTATTCGCTGCCGCTGCTTAATAAAGATCTGCGCTCGAACATTTCGAACGAAAAATGGAAGCAAATATTGGATTTGCAGCTGCTTCAGCCAACTCAAAATCCGGTGTACCAAAAAGCGATGGCCAACAATAAAGGCAAAATTCTAGATTTGAACCAGTTTGCTAAAGATCAATCCTTGGCTATGTTCATCTCCTCACCGATACTGCCTCAAGTTATGAAGGACGAATTGTCCAAGTTTAACTGGGATGTTGTATCTGAGCCTACTATGCCGGATGCTCCAGGAGTAGGACCGCAATCGTACCCGGGTTATTTCGCCGTAACGAAAATGGCTAAAGACAAAGATGCTGCGATGGAAGTCATTAAGTTCTTAACTTCAGATGAATACCAAATGGACTATTCCAAGAAAGGTATTATGACGACTTTGAAAAACGAGTCGATTCAAAAAGCATTGGGACAAGAAAGTGCTTTTAAAGGAAAAAACTATGGCGCGTTCTTCTATAACAAATTCCCGGCTATTGCCGATAAAACCATCCAAGAGAGCCAAGTGGCCATCCTCGGTACTTACACGAAAAACTTGAACAAGCTATCCACGGGTGATATGGATATCAATACCTTCATGCGTACAGCAGAAGAGGAAGCCAATAAGCTTCTGGATAGCTTGAAGAAAAAATAAGCTAGTCAGCATCATTAGCGAGTGAAGCAATCGCTCCTTAAGTATCACAGCCTCAAAGCAGGCTGCGATACCTGGGGCGATTGTTTTTATCATTAGGGGTACTCCTTACTTAAACCGCTGTACAAAGCTTCCCATTCGTTCGATTGCCTCAGTAATATTTTGGATTGAAGAAGCGTAGGAGCAGCGAATATGTCCTTCACCGCATGAACCTAGCACATTGCCAGGGACGACAGCTACCTTCTTCTCCTCCAGCAGTTGATCGGCAAATTGCTCGGAAGTCAGGCCTGTATGTTGTATTGAAGGGAAGGCATAAAAGGCACCCTTAGGCTCGAAGCAGGGGAGACCGATTTCTTCAAAGCCTTTTAGTATAAGTCGTCTGCGTTGATCGTAGGAAGCGACCATTTCATTCACCTCATGAGAGCCGTTGCGAAGCGCTTCGATAGCTGCCCTCTGAGTTGTGATGGGTGCGCAAATCATCGTGTATTGATGAATCTTGGTCATAGCTGCAATGACTTCCGAATGTCCGCAAGCATAGCCTAGTCTCCAGCCGGTCATTGCGTAAGCTTTGGAGAATCCGTTTAACAGGATCGTACGGTCTCTCATACCAGGCAGCTCAGCGAAGCAGGTATGCTGGCCAACATAGGTCAATTTTTCATACACTTCATCAGAAATAACGATTAAATCGTATTTCTCCACTACTTTTGCAATTTTCTCAAGCTCTTCCCTTGGCATCGTTGCTCCAGTTGGATTATTCGGGTAATTGATTAGCAGCGCCTTGGTTCTAGGAGTTATCGCAGCTTCAACCTGCTCAGCGGTAATTCTAAATTCATTGTCTGCACTTGTGCTTAGAGGCACCGGAACGCCACCTGCCATGATCGTGCAGGGAGAGTACGATACATAGCAAGGCTCCGCAATCAGTACTTCGTCCCCGGGATGGAGAATGGCTCTTAATGCCAAATCCACTGCTTCACTGACGCCGACGGTAACGAGAACCTCATTTCGTGGCTCATACGTAACCCCATGGCTTCCGTGCAAGTGTAGGGCTATTTCCTCTCTGAGCTCAAGCAATCCTGCATTGGAAGTGTACATGGTGTAGCCCTTGCGCAGGGAATCGATGCCGTTTTCTCTAATATTCCATGGTGTTACAAAATCAGGCTCGCCTACCCCTAGTGAAATGACGCCTTTCATCTCTGCCACTAAGTCAAAAAAACGACGAATACCTGAGGGGGGAAGATCCCTAACCGTTGGAGAAATGCGATTGGACCAATTCATATTCATAACGTTCACCAGCTTTCTTCAAAATAAAAAGCCCCCGCCCCTGGAAAGGGACGAGAGCTTGAACTCACGCGATACCACCCTAATTGACATAATATAGCCAACCCTTTAAACGCTAGACGGCTGGATCCAAAGCCATTTAACAAGTAAAAAGGAAACAGGTGCTTCCGGGAGATGTGTATAGACAACAAAAAAAGCCCCCATCCCCGGAAAGGGACGAGAGCTTAGCTCACGCGGTACCACCCTAATTGACAATAAAATGTCCACTCTTTCCGATAACGGCGGAAGACCGTCCTTCTCCTACTGTAAAGTTCAGAGGGCGACTCCGGGGCGGCTTTCAATCAGGCTTCACTCCCAGGTTCTCACCATCCCCGGGTCTCTTTGAGGTCTGCCTTGTTTACTTTCCCCATCACTGTCTTTGGTTCACTAAATTAATCAAAACTATAACACGGTCGATTTTACCTGTCAATCGGTTATTCGAAAATGGGCTTAGGGCTGAAGCTTGGTGTTGTCTAAAGGAAGAACATATATTATCATCAGACAAGTAAGGCTAATCATTCGGAAACATAAGCAGGGTAAGAGGAGGAATACAAGTTGAGAATCGATGCGCACCAGCATTACTGGAAGCTGGACCGTGGGGACTATGACTGGCTAACACCGGAATCAACCGTGTTGTACAAAGACTTTTTGCCTGAGCAGTTGAATGAGCACTTGAAGGCAAACGGAATTAACAAGACCGTAGTTGTGCAGGCGGCTCCTACTTTAGCTGAGACGGAATTCATGCTTAGCTTGGCAGAGAAGAGTGAAACGATCGCAGGGGTTGTAGGATGGCTTGATCTGGAGGATGAGAGCTATAAGGAGCAGTATGCAAGGCTGAAGCAAAATCCATATTTCAAGGGGATTAGGATCATGCTGCAGGATATCGATATGGAATATGCATTCCGACCTGCGGTTTTGGAAGCGCTGCGATTCTTCGAGCAGGAGCAGTTTCCCATTGATTTGCTGATCAAAACCCACCAACTGGAGGCTACCGCAAAGCTGCTGAAGCTGCTGCCTAATCTTCGCGGGGTTATCGATCATATAGCAAAGCCTATCATTTCCGAACAGCAGTTGGAGCCATGGAAAACATACATAGCTCAAATTGCCTCAGAAAATCCGAACATTTATTGCAAGCTATCCGGGATGGTAACGGAAGCCGATCACCTGAACTGGCAGAAAGAGCACTTCATTCCTTATGTTCATCATGTGGTTTCACAATTCGGCCCTCAAAGAGTGATGTATGGTAGTGACTGGCCCGTTTGTTTGATTGCGGCTGAATACGATGAGGTGTACAAGCTGCTGGAGCTTACACTTCCCAACACGTTATCAGTATCCGATCTGGAGGATGTATTCGGCCTTAATGCGTCCCGATTTTATCGGCTGTAAAGCAGACTGTGAAATGATAAAGAACCGCTTCACTCCGGTACGAACGGATGCTGAAGCGGTTTTATTCGTTGTACCCCAAAATGAGGTTTATTCGTTTGAATGCTCTGTACGATGGACTATACGAATCAGAGGGAGTAGTAGTGATAACGTTTTCAATGAGGAGTACCATCAAGTTGCATTTGAAGCAGACGATTTAAATTTGCTTATTTACATTCTCATTATAAGAAATTAACAACGCTTCCATACTGCCTGCCAAGTGGATGTAATTCCGTAAGTCCTCATCGGAAACAGTATTAAAAATGACTTTGGCTTCGTTTAATATATGATTACGCATAGCTACTACTTTCTCTTTACCAATTTCCGTGAGCTGTACGTAAATAATACGACGGTCTTCAACGGAACGAATCCGTTCTACAATGTGCTGACGTTCCAGCTTATCAACGAGACTGGTTGCCGCGCCTAATGTAATGCACAAGTAGTCAGCAATATCATTCATTTTCATGGAGTGGTGCTCAAGCTGAAAAATGACGGATAATGTTGAGTTATTTAGGTGCGGATCGGTGTTCATAGCTTGCAGAGAGCGCTTTAATTGACGGCCCACACACAGAAGCTTACTTAACAATACAGTAGTGTCTTGTTCTTTGCTCATCTAACCTGTCTCCTATCTAATTTGACATATAGTATTATTTTACTACATTACGACAGAAAATAATATGAAAGCTGTCGATTTTAGCACGGCTTTATAATCTCGAGTCGATTGGCGCTCTTGTCCGGATTGTATATAATATGAATAAAGCGAGCGCAGGAAGAAATGTTGCTGGAGGACAAGTTATGAAATCGGGACTATTAGTAATAGATGTCGGCAATACCAATACGAAAATAGCGGTATACAAAGACAACCATATGGATCATTTCTGGCGAATTACAACACAAAGAGAAATGACAGTAGAAGAATTGTGGATAATATGGAATCAGCTATTTGTACAGAGCGGTTTTGATTTCGGGCGATTAAGCGGAATTATTATCAGCTCTGTAGTGCCTCCTCTCATGACGGCTGTCAGAGAAGTGTGTCGGAGTAAACTAGGAATCACTCCGCTTGAGCTCGGCCCCGGTATTAAAACGGGTTTGAAAATTATGACGGACCATCCTGCGCAGGTGGGGGCAGACCGGATCGCAAGCGCTATTGCGGCAATTCATCTTTACAAAGCTCCCGTCATCGTCATCGGATTAGGGACTGCGACAACCATTAGCGTTGTCAACGAGCATAACGAATTTATAGGCGGAGCTATTCTTCCTGGAGGCGTTATCTCCGCTGAAGCGATGTACGAAAGAACGGCGCAATTACCGACCGTCAGTATTACAAGCCCGCAAAGGCATCTTACTCATGATACGGCATCAAGCATGACCTATGGGATTGTCAACGGAATAGCTGGGCAAGTAGACGGTATTGTGACGAGAATCAGGGAAGAAATGGATCTGCCCTTCACGGTAGTCGCATCCGGGGGATTGTCGGAATTGATATCTCCCGAATCCAAAACCATTCAGTATACGCATCCAGACCTTGTTCTTGAGGGACTGCGTATTACTTGGGAGCTTAATCATTAGACATGATAAGGTATTCTGCATTTTACGAAGCAAGGTCCTCTGCATAAGAAGCGGAGGACCTTGTTTTATTTTATTATGGCAAATGAACCGATTTAATATGCTCCATATGAAGGAAAAGTGTCTCTCCTCCTGCTGCAATCAGTTCAAGCAGGCCGTTATTCAACGATTTAAGCTGACCGATTTTATTAGGATTTTCTCCGATATCAAGCACGACGAATTGACCTTCCAGTTTTTTGAGCTGTTGATCGAATGTTCTTGCCAGTGTGATGGTGGAAGGACTTAAAGGAAAGCGTTCCTGCTTCAATGAGTACGGCGTCACATTAGGATCGTAAGGTATGAGATATTTCATATGCTGCATTGGGATATATACTACGTGATACACCGGGGAGTAAAAGACGAAATAGTCATTCATTATGCTTGTAACATAACCATGCAGCGATTGATTCCCGCTTGTGTAAATCTCCGTAAAGACACCTTTGGCATTCATCAAAATTTTGCGATATGAAATATCCTTGTGATCTTCAAAAGGCAGGTCTGTTGGGACCGTAATCTCGGCATCGTCCTTGCTATCCTCGTACAATGTCAATTGCTGCAAGTGCAGAAGCGGGATGTATAGAAATTGCTGGCCGTTGTAGAGTACCATAATATCACTGCCCAAATTGATGAGTTTTCCACGGATTGGCGTTTTTTTACCTGATACAAAAAGTTCTACCGGTTTGTCAAGCAATGCGTTCAAGATGGTCATAAAGCACCTCCTATTCTTAAAGGTTGGGGTGTAAATTCCATTGACTATATCAGGCGGATCCATACATAGATGCAGATAAGATTTATCATCAAGCCAACAGGCAGTATAATGCAAATCACTTTAATGTATGGCTTCCATGAAATGATCGTATGATTTTGTCGTAATGCGAGCATCCAGCTAACAAAAGTTCCTGTAATGGTGAGAGCCCCTACCAAGATTAAAGAAGCAGGCGATATGATGCGTGAGATAGCAGATGAGTGGACTTCCATTCCAAGGCTGATTTGCAGCTGTACGGTCAATGGTAGCTCTTTTAGCAAGCTCCACAGCGCAGTGGTGATACCACTTAGTTCAAAGGCATATACGATGAAAAGAGTGCTCCAGCAAATAATCATCAGCTGCCAAGGGATATGCTTCATGATGGATAAAGTACCACCGACTCCCGTTTGGAGCCAGCCAATAACGATTATTAATACTGCACCGGATAAGGCAAACCATTCTCCGGGCATACCCTGCTCCATTCCTAACAGCACTGCTGCCTTGGAAATAATGACCACAGCCGCACAAAGGCGGAACAGACAAGTATTCGGAAAATCATGATTTCCAACATTCGGAGTTAACTGTGCTTGTGTCGCTGCATCTTCCTCATCGATCCATCTCGCTACTGTTTTCAAGCGATAGTATCCATGCCGTATCGGTGCACGTGTGGATAAGATCGACATAGAGATCGGTACATCAAGGTGCTTTGGAAGCACTTTGTAGAAACAAAGAAATAGCATCAGGACGGAACAACTAGCAGCAAGGATGGAAGAAACGAGCAGCATGGAGTATGACGTCCAGTCCAGTCCATTCATATCGAGATTCCATAAGCTCTGCATACTGCTTATCCCAATCGGGGTGCCGGAAAGCATGCATATCAGCACCCCTGAAAGGAGATAAGGGAATTGTTGATGCGGCTGCAGCCTTAATGCATTTGTAAGCTGCAGGATGACGGGGGTCGTAAACCAAATGCTGCTGTATGGATTAAAAAGCATGGTCATCAAGAAACAGAACAGCAATAAATACCAATACAGCAGGATTCCAGAGCTTTGGGAGCTGTGAAGAATCTGAGTGTAAATTTTACGATAAAAGCCAATGCTATCCAGAACAGCTGCCATGATAAAGGTTGATACTATCATCAGGAATGGTCCGGATAACATAGATGCTAAATGGCTCAGCTCTGTAGAGGGTACCAGACCCCATAGTATGATAATGATAGCGCCTACCTCAGCAGGAACGGCTTCGCTCTTATTGCGCAAACATCCTATTAGAAAAACAACCGTCATAAAAAGGACGGTTAATGTCATCCATTCAAATGAGTCAAGCATTAGAGCTCACAGACTTGTTGCTAAAAATGAAAATACCGTTAGCGCTTTTTGTTGTTGGATTTTTTATTGTTGCTGGAGTTTCTGTTTCTGCAATCGCATCTATTGTTACTGTTGTTTTTATTGTTGTCGCAACTTTTGTTTTTACTATTGTTTCTATTGCTTTTATTATTGTTGTTGCTTTTGTTATTGTTGCTACCGCTTTTATTTTGGTTATTTCCGCCGTGGCTAGAGCTTCTTCCAGAAATACTAATCGTTTTGATATGGAAAACGGGAATGCGGACAAGCTCCCTGTTAATAACGATCAACACGAAATCGTCAGCGATATCAGCTATGAAGCCTTCAACCTTCTCAGGACCTCCCCGATTGATTTGAACAAATTTGTGGCGCATTTTTTGCAGCAGCTGATTGAACGTGCCTGCCTGAATAATTTTCACCATACCACGAGATCTGCCGCTTCGGTTTCCTCCTGAACCCATTTGCGTAATGCTTTTTATGTGAGAGCGATTAATATACACAATTCCTTCTACACAACTTAATACGATAAATCCATTTTGGGATGAGACCAATACACCGACTACGGAATCAGGGCCACCGCGGTTCACTTTGACATGCGTTCCTAGCAGGCTGGACATCATATTTCCAGAGGAAGAGTGAGAGCCGGTTGATCTGTGATGACTCCCACTGGAGCTGTGAGACTTATTAGACATCATATCGGACACCATGTGATGAAATTGATTCATTGTACATTCCCCTCTCAAACTATTCATAATTAATTATTCTTTCGTAATTTCTTAGTGGCTTCTAAACTACTTAACACTCTACCTTGGGTCGTAGGACTACCTGGCGTTTGGACTTCACGTGCACGCTGCCTGCTAGTGAATTAATTCATAGGCAGCGACCTCCTTTCATTAATCATGATAGGGAATTCATAATTTATATATATGTATCCGGCAAATCTTGGTACTAGTTGTCAATCTATATTTGATAGAAGTTCCACTTCTATCTATGAGAGCTTGTGATAGGACGATTTGCTAGGGGGAATCTGTATATTTTTCAGCTGACAAGCTATTGTCTAGTTCAATTAAAGTCCTGTTTTCATAGACTGAACTATCCTAGTAGAGGAGGTAGTTTAGTATGCCAGGTCCAGGAGGAAAACGCAGCGGAGGAAGCAAAGGTAACCGCAGTTGTGGTAGCGGCGGCAATCGTAGTGGGGGAAGCAGAGGTAACCGCAGCAGCAAGCACGATAACTGCAGTAGAACAGACAACCGCAGTAATGTAAGTAGAGGCAACCGCAGCAGTAAACACGAGCACTGCAGTAGAACAGACAACCGAAGTAATGTAAGTAGAGGCAACCGCAGCAGTAAGCACGATCACTGCAGTAGAACAGACAACCGCAGTAATGTAAGTAGAGGCAACCACAGCAATAAACACGAGCATTGCAGTAGAAATGACAACCGCAGTAGCAAACACGATCACTGTAGTAGAACAGACAACCGCAGTAGCAAACACGATCACTGCAGTAGAACAGACAACCGCAGTAATGTAAGTAGAGGCAACCGCAGCAGTAAGCACGACAACTGCAATAAAAGCAGAAGACATTCCAGCTGCTAGTCTCAAGGCGGCATTTGTTTGCATGGGAACAAGTGCCGTGACGGCTAAGATCACAACCGCATAAGGTGAATTACCTACAAAAGTCTATCAAGTATTTGATAGGCTTTTTGCTTTATAAAGAAAGGCGGAATCGTTCCATGGAACTTTCTACTCGGTCTATTGTGATTGGGGATGAAGAGCGTTCAACTCTGCAGAGAAACGTATGGAGTGAAAAATACGTCAGAGCCCATATGCTTATTCAAGGGAAAAAAGAGCCCATCCTCCTACGCTACCGGGGAGGTCATACGCGCGATTATCCTAAAAAATCATACGAGGTTGTGCGGAACGGCAAAACGTATCACTATAATGCCGAATTTGATGATCCTTCCATGATTCGCAACGCGTTGTCATTTCAATTTTTTCAATGGATCGGGGTGCCGAGTCCTAGGACCCGTCACTGCTTGCTGAAACTGAACGGGCAAAGTCTTGGAGTCTATTTGGAGATTGAAGGTGTGGATAGGCTTTTTTTCCGAAGCCGGAACATTTCTGTTAAATCTTTGTTCTATGCGGTTAATGATAATGCAGATCTAACCTTAATAAACCCTGATACGCAGCGCAGAAAATCGTCCTTATTCAACGGGTATGAACAAATGCTGGGGACTGAATCGGATCGCCAGCAATGGAAATCGTTCATTATGAATCTGAACACGCTTAAGGGTGCAAATTTAGGTCGATACTTGAAGGAGCGAGTAGATATCGAAAACTATCTCCGCTGGCTGGCGGGGGCCGTCTGTACAGGAAATTATGACGGGTTCGATCAAAATTATGCCGTCTACCGTCACAGGAAAACAATGAAGTATCGCATGATCCCTTGGGACTATGAAGGAACATGGGGACGCAACTGTTATGGTAAAAAGTGCGGAAGTGACCTGGTTGAGGTAGAGGGCTATAATCAGCTAACGAAAAAACTACTATCCTATCCAAGTGTTCGCAATCGTTATAAAGTCATATTACGCTCTATTGTTAAGCAGCATTTAACCGTGAGAAAAATTCAGCCTGTCGTCCAACGGATGTATGAAAGCATTGCTCCCCATATCTATGAAGACTCCATGCGCAAATGGTCTTTATCCGTCTTTGATGGCGAGCCTCAACTGATCCAAAGCTATATTCGAGAACGACGCGAAATCATTCTGAATTCGCTTAAAAAGTTATAAAAATAGAGAAGTTCACACACCACTTAGCAAAACCTAGAAATTTTTCGACAAAGTGTGTCGAAATGACGCAAATAAGTTGACGTAGCGCCTATTTCAAAGGCATAATGGATTAAAATCGAATTAAGGGAATGGATAAACGAATGGGCATTGAGCAGCTTCTTGAGAAGGCGTCCGGCTATTTAAAAGAAAATGATCTGAAGCGTATAAGAGAAGCCTACGAGTTCGCTGAACAGGCTCATTCGGGCCAGGTTCGCAAATCAGGGGAGCCTTATATATTGCATCCGTTGGCCGTAGCGGAAATATTGGTCAACATGCAGATGGATACAACTTCGATTATTGCCGCATTGCTTCATGATGTGGTTGAGGATACGACCGTTTCTCTGGAAACCGTAAATGAAAAATTCGGCAAAACCTGCGCTATGCTGGTGGACGGTCTGACCAAGCTCGAGAAAATCAAATTTAAAACCAAAGAAGAGCAGCAAAACGAAAACTATCGTAAAATGTTTGTGGCGATGGCACAGGATATTCGCGTCATTTTGATCAAACTGGCCGATCGCCTACATAATATGCGTACGCTTAAGCATCAATCGGAAGAAGCTCAGCGGCGGATAGCGGATGAAACGCTGGAGATATTTTGTCCGATTGCTCATCGGCTTGGGATCTCGGCGATCAAGTGGGAGATGGAGGACATCGCTCTTCGCTATTTAAACCCTCAGCAGTATTATCGTATCGTTAATTTAATGCAGAAGAAACGGACCGAACGGGAGAAATATATCGAGGACGTTATTGCAACCGTTAACGAGAAGCTGTCTGAAATGGGAATTGATAGCGATATCTCAGGTCGTCCGAAGCATATTTACAGCATTTATAAAAAGATGACGGCGCGCAACAAGCAATTTAATGAAATTTATGACCTTTTGGCGCTCCGAATCATTGTTGACAATATTAAGGATTGCTATGCAACGCTTGGGATTATTCATACGCTTTGGAAACCTATGCCCGGGCGGTTCAAGGATTATATCGCGATGCCGAAGCCCAATATGTATCAATCGTTGCATACCACCGTTATTGGCCCCAAGGGTGAACCGCTTGAGGTACAGATTCGAACGTTCGAGATGCATAAAACGTCCGAGTACGGGATTGCGGCCCATTGGGCATATAAGGAAGGCAGTATGGTTCCATCGGGCAGCTTTGAGGACAAGATGAATTGGTTCCGAGAGATATTGGAGCTACAGCAGGATGCTCAGGATGCTTCCGAATTCGTCGAGTCGTTGAAGATGGACTTTTTCTCCGATCTTGTGTTTGTGTTTACCCCTAAGGGGGAAGTTATAGAGCTTCCTGCCGGTTCGGTACCGCTTGATTTTGCATATCGGATTCATACGGAGGTCGGCAACCGGACGATTGGCGCGAAGGTTAATGGACGTATTGTTCCGTTGGATTTCCGTCTTCAAACCGGAGATATCGTAGAAATTTTAACGTCCAAGCATTCATATGGCCCCAGTCAGGATTGGATCAAGCTGGCCCAGTCTTCTCATGCGCGTACGAAAATTCGGCAATGGTTCAAGAAGGAAAAGCGGGAAGAGAACGTCGAGAAGGGCAAGGATGCGATTGAGCGCGAGTTGAAACGTCTTGGAATTGATCCTCCGACCTTGATGAAGGATGACGACCTAATGGAGGTCGCGAAGAAATTCAACTTCAACGAGATTGAGGATATGTATTCGGCGGTCGGCTTTAGCGGCATTACAGCTGCTCAGATCGTAACCCGATTGACGGAGAAGCTGCGTAAGCAGCAGGAGGAAGCGCGCCAGCAAGCCCTGCAGCTCACAGAGGAAGTCAAAGAGCTGAAGTCTGCCCCATCAGAGCGCAAAGGGCGGCCTACGCATGGCGTTCGTGTCAAAGGAGTGGACAACCTTCTGGTTCGTTTCGCCCGCTGCTGTAATCCGGTTCCAGGGGATCAGATTATCGGATATATTACGAGGGGCAGAGGGGTATCGATCCATCGGTTGGATTGCACCAATATCCCTGCTGCTGACAGCGGTGAGGAAGGGAATCGCGTCATAGAGGTGGAGTGGGCGGATTCCATTGAAGCTAATTACAACGTTGAAATTGAAATTACAGGACATGACCGTTTCGGTTTCCTGAATGAAGTGCTGCAGGCCGTATCGGAGAGCAAGACGGTGATTTCGGCGGTTTCAGGACGTTCTGACAAAAACAAGATGGCGATCATTCACATGACCATTTTGATTCGCAATATCGAGCATCTTCATGCAGTTGTTGAGAAGATAAAGCGTGTGAGGGATGTATATTCCGTGCAGAGAATTATGCAATCGTAAGAGTCTTCAAACTAGCCTTCTGCATCATCATCATGAATAGAGGTAGTATTCAAAATGAGAGTTGTCGTTCAGCGAAGTAAACAAGCCCAAGTAACGGTAGATGGAAATGTTGTTGGGTCCATCGAACACGGGCTCGTGCTATTAGTAGGTATAACCCATGAAGATACAGAGCAGGATGCCAAATTCACAGCGGATAAAATCGCTGGTCTGCGTATCTTTGAAGATGAATCAGGCAAAATGAACCATTCCGTGCTTGATGTGGGCGGGCAAATTTTGTCGGTATCCCAATTCACACTTTATGGTGACACCCGCAAAGGCAAACGTCCGAATTTCATGGCAGCTGCCCGGCCGGAGCAGGCTAAGCCGCTTTATGATCGGTTTAACGAGCTTCTTCGTGAACAAGGCTTGAAGGTGGAAACAGGCACATTCGGAGCAATGATGGATGTTTCGCTTGTCAACGACGGCCCTGTTACACTGATAATAGAAAGTAAGTAAAAATTATTTCAATGAAAGCTGTACGATGCCTCTGAAAACCGTATTTCCATGGTTAGGTTTACTCCTATTTGGACAAAATAAGGGTATACTCATACAAGGAGATAACATTCTCATGCACCAATCCGGCAAAGAAAAAGCAGTCGTTCAACCGGAGCAGCAACTGCTCTTTTGCAGTATGGACGAATCGTTAGGGATGGTCGCCGCGGCACTGTGCGATAACGAACTGTCGGCAGGTTATTCTTCCGTGAGCGAGCAGTTAAAAAGACAGACTCGTCAGACATTCCGATAAAAATCGAAAGGCCCTCGGGAGAATGCAAAGACCGGGGGCCTATTTCTTTTCCTGAGAGCAGACGGTGTGGTACACTAAGTCTAGTTTTGTTTGGACACAGTCAAACCTTGTAAATGAATTTTACAAGGCAACTGAAACATTCGGAGCCTTTCACCGTATATAAAGTTTGGGGAATTGTTCCTTTTTGTTCTCAGGAAAGCAATAAAATACGTCAACGAGGTGTGTAATGGGGAGAGCAGGTTATTCTACCGGCAATGCTAAGGGTTGGCTGCTTGCGGTCATAGCTCTTGTGTTGGTGGCTGCCGTAGGAGCGGCGGCTTATTGGTATGCAGTCAAGAAGGAAGGTTCATCAGGCGGTAAAACTGCATCGAAAGCGCTGATGGAAGTGAAATCGAGCAAGGATATTAAAAATAGCTACGATGTCATCGTCGTCGGTACAGACCCGGAAGGCGTTGCGGCGGCAGTATCGGCAGCTCGCAATGGAATGAAGACATTATTGGTCGATGGAAAGGATCGTACGATACTGGGCGGCCTAATGACTGAAGGCTGGTTGAACAGTATCGATATGAACTATGATCCTGCCAAAGGGATGCTAGGTAAGCATGATATTATGAACAAAGGGATTTTCAGCGAGTGGTACGGCCAAATTGAGGGGGATTCCTTCGATATTACGACGGCAGCCAACGCTTTTTATTCCATGGTCCTAAAAGAGAAAAATATCGATTTGCTCATGAAAACCAAATCTATCGAACCGTCGATCGCCAAGACGACAGATAAAACCACAGTGACCGGTATAACGGTAACAAAAGCGGACGGTTTGAAACAATCTATCCAAGCTAAAGCGGTTATCGATGCAACACAGGATGGAGATATTGGAGATTTGGCCGGCGTAGCCTTTACGCACGGAAGAGAGGATCTGGCCGATGTGAAGAGCCGCATGGCTGTCACCGCGGTATTCAGACTTACTAACATTACGCCTGAACGTTGGAAGCAATTCGGCAAGACGATTCTTGCTGAGGATAAAGGTCAGCTTAAGTACGGCATTAATGAGATGAGCCTTTGGGGCTTTGACAAAATGCAGGATTATCCTGCTGTGAACAAGGAACGCGTAAGAATGCGCGGTCTCAATGGCGGACGCCAGAACGATAATACAATGCTTGTCAATGCGCTGCAAATTTTCGGAGTGGACCCGTTTGATCCGAAATCCAAGCAGGAAGCTCAGCAAATTGCGAAGGACGAGCTCCCTCATGTGCTTGCTTATCTGAAGAAAAGCTACCCGGATTTCGAAGGGGTTGAGCTGGATGGTATCGCACCTGAGCTGTACGTTCGTGAATCCCGCCATATGGTGGGCGAATACAGATTGTCCATCATTGATCTGCTGGAGAACCGCGATCAGTGGGATCGCATTGCTTTCGGCGGCTACCCGGTTGATATTCAACGGACAAGTCCTACGGACAACGGCGCGGTTGTTATTGATCCAGATAAATACGCCATTCCGTTCCGCAGCATCGTTCCGCTTAAGGTTGACGGACTTCTGGTTGTCGGCAGAGCAGCAAGCTACGACACGCTTCCGCA
This sequence comes from Paenibacillus sp. UNC451MF, assembly GCF_000686845.1. Classification (GTDB taxonomy): domain Bacteria; phylum Bacillota; class Bacilli; order Paenibacillales; family NBRC-103111; genus Paenibacillus_S. Next base: position 171,364 of record NZ_JMLS01000012.1, read on the forward strand.
TGGCAGCGCTCGGGTAATCCCTGTAGGAATGGCTGAAGGGGAAGCGGCGGGAGCAGCAGCTAAAATTGCAATTGATCAGAACATGACATTCCGTCAAATGTCTGCTTCGAAAGAAACAATCGCGAAGCTTCAAGATATGTTGAATAAGCAAGGAATGGATTTGAAGCCTTATTCGCTGAAACCGGCGCCTTTCATGGAGAATAAATCGTATGAAGGGTTGAAGACAGCTATCAGCCTTGGATTAGCTACAGGCGGTTACAAAAATGAATTCAGTCTTGATAGCGCATCGAACCAGCAGCGGATGATCAATATGCTGAATGGGATACGCAAATTCAAGCCTGCGGTATTGACGGGCAACCCAGCTGCGGTCATTCCTAATGAGAAGGAGCCGCAAAAACAGCCGTTGTCCTTAGATATCGCTGCAGGCATGATCGCTTCATTGCTGAAGCTTGATATTTCCAAAGGGGATGCAATCAGTGTGCTTCAGTCGAAAGGTTACTTGACTAAGCAGACGGTGGACGGCATCAGCAAAAAGCAGGAATTGACCAATGGAGACACTTATATGTTGATCCATGACGCATATAAACAGCTGAACGCGGCAAAATAATGACAGTTATAGCGGAATTACACTCTATTTACATGCTTTTTGCTTGACTTTGCCAAATTTCAATATTACAATTATGCAAAGAATGAAGATCATGATCCGTTGATGGGACAAAGTACTTCGAGCGCAGCATAACCAGAGAGGGAAGCCATTGGCTGCAAGCTTCCTTATGCAAACCGGACGAAAAGACCTCCCGGAGGACACACGGGGAACCAGCGGCTGTAAAGCCGAGGCAGTAGCTGTAGTGCGTAACGCGGGCGTTAACCGCTTGAGTGTGAATTTGCATTTGCTTTTGCGTAACAGCAGAGCATAGATTGCAGATTCGAAACGTGGGTGGTACCGCGGGATGATTTGAATTACGAATCTCTCGTCCCTGACATGAACGTCAGGGGCGGGGGATTTTTTGGTTTTTCATGGATCCCATACCGTTATTGATCATTAAGGATGAATTTTATGAAAGGAGTGGCGTTATAGTGAGCATTCAAAAACCAAAAGGAACTCAAGATTTGCTTCCCGGAGAAGTAGAGAAATGGCAGTATATCGAAGCAAAAGCCAGAGAGCTCTGTCAGCGATTTAATTACCGTGAAATCCGCACTCCGATCTTTGAGCATACCGAGCTGTTTCAACGTGGAGTAGGGGAGACGACGGATATTGTCGAGAAGGAGATGTACACCTTCTTGGACAAAGGGGACCGGAGCATTTCCTTACGCCCTGAAGGGACTGCTGGAGTCGTAAGAGCTTATGTGGAAAACAAGCTGTATGGAGAACCAGACGTAAGCAAGCTTTACTACATCGGACCGATGTTCCGCTATGAGCAGCCGCAGGCAGGCCGCTACCGTCAGCTGCACCAATTCGGCATTGAAGCATTCGGTTCTGTGGATCCAAGCATCGATGCAGAAGTCATCGCCCTGGGCTACACATTTTACAGCGAGGTTGGTATCAAGGATGTGACCGTGGAGATTAACTCTGTCGGCAATCCTGCTGTCCGGGCTGCTTACAGGGATACGATTCAGCAGTTCTTTGCACCGGTCAAAGATAAACTGTGTAAAGATTGCCAGTCTCGTTACGACCGCAACCCGATGCGGATTCTTGATTGTAAAATCGATCAAAAATATTGCGAGGGAGCGCCGACTATTCTGGAGCATTTGGATGAAGAGTGCAGCGTCCATTTCCAGTCAGTGCAGAAATATCTCACGGAAATGAACATCCCGTTCCGCATCAACCCTCGTCTAGTGCGTGGTTTGGATTACTACACCCATACTGCGTTCGAATACAAGGCTGCTGGAATCGGAGCCATCGATACTATCGGCGGCGGCGGCCGTTACAACGGACTTGTAGGTCAAATCGGCGGTAACGATCAGCCGGGCGTCGGTCTTGGACTTGGGTTGGAGCGGACCTTGCTAATCTTGCAAGCGCAAGGAGTCGAAATCCCGACAGCTAAGCCGTTGGATGTATACTTGGTAGGTCTTGGAGAAGCAGCTGAGCAAGAGCTTCCGAGCTTGCTGTATCAGTTGCGACTGGAAGGCTTAAGAGCCGAGAAGGATTACTTGGGCCGCAAGATTAAAGCGCAGATGAAATCCGCTGACCGATACCAAGCCCATTATGTAGCTATTCTTGGTGACGATGAGCTGGCACGCGGCGAAATAACGGTGAAGACGATGGAGAACGGCGAACAGAAGACGTTGAAGCTAGATTCCTTTGCTGCCGAAATGCGTAAGCTTAACGAACAATAAATTCAACTATTTATATTCAACTCTGGAGGTAGATGAAATCATGATGTTAAAAACACACCATTGTGGATCTTTAACGAAAGCGAACGTCGGAGAATCCGTCGTTCTAAACGGCTGGGTACAGCGTAGACGTGACCTTGGGGGCGTATTGTTTATCGATTTGCGTGACCGCAGTGGTCTCGTACAAATCGTATTTAACCCGGACTTCTCAGGTGAAGCATTGAACATTGCAGATCGTGCCCGTAATGAGTTCGTTCTTGCAGTTACCGGTAAAGTCGTAGAGCGCGACGCCGCTACTGTGAATCCGAACCTGGCAACAGGCGAAATCGAGATTCAAGTGACGGAAATTGAAATTATGAACCCTGCGAAAAATCCTCCGTTCTTTATCGAAGACGGAATTGAAATCGATGAATCCTTGCGTTTGAAATACCGCTACCTGGATCTGCGCCGTCCGGAAATGCAGCGCACGTTAATGCTTCGTTCCAAAGCAGCCAAAGTATTCCGCGATTACTTGGACGAGAACGGCTTCTTGGAAGTAGAAACTCCAATTTTGACCAAGAGCACACCGGAAGGTGCGCGTGATTACTTGGTACCAAGCCGTGTGCATCCGGGAGAATTCTTCGCTCTTCCGCAATCGCCGCAAATTTTCAAACAGTTGCTGATGGTCAGCGGCTTGGAGCGCTACTATCAAATCGCCCGCTGCTTCCGTGACGAAGATCTGCGCGCAGACCGTCAACCGGAATTTACCCAAGTGGACATTGAGACTTCTTTCTTGTCCCAGGATCAATTGCTGGATATGATGGAAGAACTCGTTGTACGCTTGATGAGCCAAACGGCAAATGTGGAGATTGAGCGTCCGTTCCAACGCATCAGCTATGCAGATGCTATGGGCAAGTACGGTTCCGACAAGCCGGATCTGCGTTTCGGTCTGGAGCTTCAGGACGTATCGGATATCGTATCCACTTCCGGCGTGAAAGTATTCGCATCCGTTGTAGAAAAAGGCGGTCAAGTTAAAGCATTGAATGCAAAAGGCTGCGGAAGCTGGAGCCGTAAGGAAATCGACGATCTTGGAACGTTTGCTTCCCGTTATGGAGCGAAAGGTTTGGCTTGGGTTGTCTTGAAAGACGGCGAAATGAAGGGACCTATCGTGAAGTTCTTCTCCGAAGAAGAACTTGCAGCATTGAAAGAGCGTTTGGGAGCTGAAGAAGGCGACTTGCTATTGTTCTCCGCCGACACGAAGAAGGTTGTAGCCGATGTGTTGGGTAACCTTCGATTGAAAATTGGACGCGATCTTGGATTGATCGACGAGAGCAAGTTCAAATTCGCATGGGTTGTTGATTTCCCACTGCTCAGCTACGACGATGAAGCTAAGCGTTATGTGGCAGAGCATCATCCGTTCACTCGTCCGAAGGAAGAAGATGTACACTACTTCAACAGTGATCCTGGCCAAATTCGTGCTCAAGCGTATGACCTTGTTCTGAATGGCTATGAAGTAGGCGGCGGTTCGATGCGGATTTACAAACGCGAAGTTCAAGAGCAAATGTTCCAAGCACTTGGCTTCTCCAAAGAAGAAGCTCAAGAGAAATTCGGCTTCTTGCTTGAAGCATTCGAATACGGAACGCCTCCACACGGCGGTATTGCTTTTGGTTTTGACCGTCTGGTGATGTTGATCGCTGGCCGTACGAACCTTCGTGAAACGATTGCTTTCCCGAAAACAGCGAGCGCAACCGACTTGTTGACTGATGCACCGGGAACAGTAGACGACAAGCAGCTGGAACAATTGTCTATCCGTGTGGCAATGAAGCAGCCGGCTTCCAAATAAATAGATACACAAGTGAAGCAGCCGGGGAATCACCGGCTCTTCGCCTGTTCATGATATTGTAATGTATAAGGAGGGCGGCCCTATGCTGCACCAGTTTTCGAGAACAGAGCTCGCCATCGGTCCTGAAGGACTGGACATTATGCGTAACAGCTGTGTAGCCGTCCTCGGCATCGGCGGCGTAGGCTCCATTGCCGCTGAAGCGCTGGCCCGTACCGGCGTTGGCAGGCTCATACTGATTGATAAGGACGTTGTCGATATAACGAATATTAATCGTCAGGTTCACGCACTCTTATCAACGGTGGGTCAACCTAAATCCGATTTGATGAGAGATCGTATCCTGCAAATCAATCCGGAGTGTGACGTCGTTTCCTTGCGAATGTTTTATACGGAAGAAACGTATGAGCAGCTATTCGAATATCCACTTGATTATGTCATCGATGCATCGGATACGATCAGCTATAAGATCCATTTGATCAAGCAATGCTTGCAGCGCAAAATTCCGATCATTTCGAGTATGGGCGCCGCTAATAAAATGGACCCGACGAAGTTTCAGGTCGCGGACATTTCCAAAACGTCGATGGATCCTCTAGCCCGAGTCATCCGTCACAAGCTTCGGAAAGAAGGAATCAAAAAAGGCGTGAAGGTCGTGTTCTCCACGGAAGAACCGATCAAGCCTCGGGAGGAAGTTACTCAACGAATCGTACCAGAGAACGCACCCGAAATCCGTAAGGCACAGCAGCCTCCGGCGAGCAATGCGTTCGTCCCACCGGTTGCAGGGCTTATCGCGGTCAGTGTTGTTGTACAGGATTTATTGGCGAAGGGAAATCCCCAAGCTTAACCATTGAATAAGAAAAGCATGGTTTGCGAGCAGCTGCTCACATACCATGCTTTTTCTTATTATATTCCTATTTCTTATTTATCTAAAATGTCCTGTAGGCAAGCTTAAATTGTGTGCGTTTTCATCCAGTGCCGGAAAGCACTTGTCCACTAGATTAGGAAGCACATAATCATTCCTTCGGTATTCCTGCGGAGTCATTCCCGTTCTTTGGCGGAACAGTGTATGAAAAAACTTCATGTCATGATAACCGACGGCACCAGCGATTTGCTGTACGGTCATTGAGGTAGCTTTCAGCAGCTCGCAGCATTTTTGAACTCGTAAATGCTGTACATAGGAGGTGAAGGAGGTTCCTGTCGCTTGTTTAAAGAGCCGCTGCAAATGACTTACACTTAGAAAAGCATGCTCGGCAACCTGTTTCAGATTGATATCCTCATGAAAGTGCTGCTTAATAAACTGGAGGGCATCCTGAATTTTCAGATTCATCGTTTCAGGTGCGGTGGAAGACAAGGTCTCCCGATGAAGCATAGCAAGAATTTGAGTCAAGATAGATTGTACTATAATCTCGTAGCCAGGCAGCTTTAAGCGATATTCCGACAAAAGATTATGAAACAATTCTCCATACTTACTATCCTTATCATAATGATGAAACCAAGGCTGCCTCATATTTTGAGAATGGAACAATGCGTTGTGAAGTTCTGAGCCTACTGGAGGAAAAAGTGAACCCTGAAGGAGTTCAGGCCGGAACACACAGTTAAGAATGGACAAAGTACGGACTTTGTCCGGAGAAGGAGGCCGGTATACATGGGAAGTACCCATGGGAAGCAGGTAAATATCCCCTCGCTTAACCGGAACTACGGTATTGTTAATAAATTGGTAACCGATCCCTTCGGTAACATAGCTGATTTCTATGGCATCATGCGTATGCTGAGGAATACTGAACGCTTCAAAAGCTCGATTGACGAAAATATTCATACCCGGACGAAATCGCTGATCCGCTCTGAATACCTCTGTAGCCATTGGATTCATAATACACCTCCGGAAACAATTAACAATCTTCCATATGATTATAAGCTTCGGTTCATGATGTAATCAACCCATATTTATAGTTCGATTAGATGGTTATTTAGCAAAAAAGAGGTGTAACCCCTATAAATTTCGTGTAACCCCCCCATGTGTCAGGTCATCAGACTGGTATATGATTTTAGAAGATTCTTTTTTTCCTTAAAAGGGGGCACATCAGCTTGAAGATTAACAGAAAGGCTTTAGTCACCCGGCATAATCCGGTTATTAGAGAAATCAATGCATTATCTCCACTTTCCGTAGGGAACGGTGAGTTTGCTTTTACTGCGGATTTCACAGGGATGCAAACTTTTCCGGATCAATACACGATTCCATTGGGGACCCAGTCACAGTGGGCGTGGCATAGCACAGGTGGTAGAAATGTATGGAATTTGGATGATGTTCGGATGCAGTACCGTGATGAAGAACGTCAGCTTGGCGGTTACCCGATTCGTGCTGAAGATAAGGAAGAAGCCTACCACTGGCTAAGGCAAAATCCTCACAGGCTTCAGCTAGGTCAATTTGGTTTTACTTTCATGTCTGCATCTGGAGAACTGCTGACGCCGGATGCGTTTACCGATATAGAGCAAACTCTCGATCTTTGGAGCGGGACATTAATCAGCCGCTTTCGTGTGGATAATCAACCTGTACTTGTGCACACCTTTTGCCACCCTGAGCAGGATAGCTTTGGAGTAACTGTGGAAAGCCAGCTCCTAACGGAAGTGCGAATAGGTATTCAATTTCGGTTTCCGGCTCCAGGAATGACTTCTCGAAGCTGGGATCGTTCAATAGACCTTTATTGGGGAGAGACGGACAGTCATACTACGAAATGGTTTCAACAAACGCCAACGAGCGCGCTTATTGAACGTACGATGGATGAAGATGGGTACAATGTCTCTTTAAGCTGGTCGCAAGGGACTTTGAAGCAAACAGGCTTGCATGAATTTATATTGAATGGAAATGGTACGTCTGAAAGACTGGAATTCACTGCGCAGTTTTTACCGCTGACCGAAGTGAGAGCGCTTGCAACGACTCAAGAGATGATGGAGGCAAGTCGTGTTCATTGGGAATCGTTTTGGTTAAGCGGGGGTGCTATTGAGCTTGCAGAGAGCAAAGATTCTCGTGCATTAGAGCTGGAGAGGCGCATCGTGCTCTCGCAATTCAACACCGCGATCCATAGTGCTGGATCTGTCCCTCCACAGGAAACAGGGCTGTTGTATAACAGCTGGTTTGGAAAGCTGCACCTGGAAATGCATTGGTGGCATGCGTTTCATTTTCCTCTTTGGGGTAGAGCGCAGCTGCTGGAACGCAGTATGGGCTGGTACAGAGAGATTCTACCTGTAGCACGAGAATTGGCTCAATCTCAAGGCTATCAAGGAGCTCGTTGGCCTAAAATGGTGGCGGCAGAAGGAACTCAGAGTCCATCGGTCATTGCGCCGCTGCTCATTTGGCAGCAGCCGCATCCGATTGTCATGGCAGAGCTGTGCTACTTGGCGGAACCTACGAAAGAGACGCTGGCACGATACGGAGATGTTGTGTTGGAATCTGCCGAATTCATGGCCTCGTTCGCCGAATGGGACGAAGAGCGTCGTCGTTATGTTCTGGGCCCGCCCGTTATTCCAGCACAAGAGAATCATAAGGCCGAGAATACCTGGAATCCAACTTATGAGCTGGAATATTGGCGCCATGGATTGGAAGTCGCAATGGAATGGGCAAGAAGGCTTGGTAAGCAGGTGAATCCGAAATGGCTTGAGGTGAGTGAACAGTTATCTGAGCTTCCCGAAGCTGATGGCGTATACCTCGCTCATGAAAATTGCCCTAACACGTACACAGAAGCCAACATTGACCATCCGTCCATGCTGGGTGCTCTGGGAATGCTGCCGGGTAAAATGGTGGATCCAAGCATTATGCGCAATACGCTTCATCGAGTGATGGAAAGCTGGAGCTGGGAACGCACGTGGGGCTGGGACTATCCGATGGCAGCGATGACCGCGGCGCGGCTCGGAGAAGGAGAGTGGGCTGTCGACCTGCTGTTGAAAGAAGTTACGAAGAACACTTATTTACCGAACGGACATAACTACCAGCGCCCTGGCTTGTATGCGTATTTACCTGGCAATGGCGGCCTGCTGACTGCTGTTGCGATGATGGCCTGCGGCTGGCAGGGAGGACCTGACCGACACGCTCCGGGCTTTCCTTCCGATGGAAGCTGGACTGTTCGTTGGGAAGGATTACATCCATGGATGTAGACTAGGTTAACATTTGGCTCAAATACCTTATTTTCAAAGGGTTTTCGTCTTAAAAAGGGGGATACATCTTGATCGCCAAAAATATTTCATTAATGATTGCAGTCATACTGGCAGCTTCCGCGGTCACAGGCTGTGCTAAAGAGACAGCGATAAACCAGCAAACAGATAAGAATACGACAGCTACTAGTACCCAGCCAGTCGAGCTAAGCATTTATTCAGCCGGTGGCACCAACAACGATGAATTCGAGAAAAATTTTGGCAGCTATATCAAAAAGAAATTTCCTAATGTGACCATAAAATATTTGAGCCCCAAAGATGGAGCAGGTGCTGCGAGTCTGGAAAGTTTGATTACGGCTGGCATTAATGTGGATCTATACTATGAATCCATAGGTACCTTCTTCTCGACTCTTCCAAGAAATAAAGCGACTCTTGATTTAACGGATCGGATTAAGAAGAGCAATCTCGATCTTAACCGGTTTGATCCCACACTTATCGATGCCTTAAAGCAAAATGGGAACGGACAAATATGGGGCCTGCCGGTAACGACGAATACGCTGTCGCTTTATTACAACAAAGATATTTTCGATAAATTCGGCGTTCCTTATTTGAAAGACGGAATGAGCTGGGAAGAACTCTACGAGGTTGCAAACAAGCTTAACCGAACCGATGGTGGGAAGAAATACGTAGGTTTGGCCATATCGCCCAGCCACAGTACGAGAATGAATAACTACTCAATCCCTTTTGTTGATCCGGCTACGGGAAAATCCACTTACGACAATGAAAAATGGAAGCAGCTGCTTCAGCCGATTCTTGCACCTGCCGCAGATTCTCTGTATCAGTCCAAGATGGAGGATCTTAGCAGTAAGCTGCCTTACTCTAGCGAGTGGTTGAAGACACAGGATCTGGCCATCTTTGGCATATTCTCGGATTGGCAGGTCGTAAGTCCGGAGACGCTTTCTTTCAATTGGGATTTGGCGGCGTATCCTACCTATAAGGATCAGCCTGGAGTAGGGAGCCAGCAATATCCGGTCTACTGGGCCATACCTTCCTTTTCCCAAAATAAAGATCAGGCTTATGAAGTGCTGAGCTACCTGGTTTCTGATGAATATCAGCTTGAGTTGTCCAAAAGAGGCGGCATGACGGTATTGACGAACCCTGAGATCCGTAAAGCATTCGGTCAGAGCAGTCTCAACAAGAATAAGAATCTTGCGGCAGCTTACTTTAACAAGCCAGCGCCGATTTCGGCTAAGACGGAGTATGACAAAGCGGCAGAAAAGGCGCTTACGGATAAGCTGTCCGAATTAGCGCTAAATAAAATGGATGTGAACACAGCTTTGCGTAAAGCAAAAGAAGAAGCTGATAAAGCGATAGAGGCGGCAAAGAAATAAAAAGTTGAGGAGGAAGCGGCATGGCCAAAAAAGTAGTGCTGCTAAGCGGGTTGTTCGTCCTTCTTTTAGTCGTATGGATCGCGGCAGGATTATTGTTCTCTTCGATTTATGGAAATGCCGGTTTTGGGGGGACTCTTTTAATCGGATTTTGCGTCATACCGATCGTCCTCCGTTTGGCGGTAACCAAGCTATTCCGTGCAAATCAGAAAACGATTGATCAATAAAGGCAATATAAACCGCGGATGCATCGCATTGGTGGTATAAAATGGAAAAGGAGTGAACGCACAATGTCTTCCAAACAAATTGGATATGCAGTATTCGGTCTGGGGGTTGGCAAAAGTCATTTAGCCAGCGCGGTCAAAGCAGAAGGGTGCAAGTTTGTAGCGATTTGCGATATGAATGAAACAGTATTGAACAAGCTCGGTGATGAATATGGAATTGATCCGGCTAACCGATATACGAGCTATGAAGAGCTTTTGAAGCGCGAGGATATCGACGCAATCAGCATTTGTACGCCGAGCGGCTGGCATAAGGAGCATACGGTGATGGCACTGAGGGCTGGTAAGCATGTTTTGACCGAGAAGCCTCTTGAGATTAGCGTTGCACGAATCGATGAAATGAACCGGGTTGCCGCTGAAGAAGAACGGTTTCTAGGATGTGTGTTCCAAAATCGACTTGCTCCAGCGAATCAGTTGATCAAGCAAACGATTGATAGCGGAAGAATGGGCAAGATGATCACAAGTAATTTCCACTTAAAGTGGTACCGTGATGACAAATACTATGCCAAAAACGGTGGGTGGCGCGGTACTTGGGCTATGGATGGCGGCGGTGCGATCATGAACCAAACAATTCATACGGTTGATCTTATGCAGTGGTTTATGGGTCCAGTTCGAAGCGTTTTTGCAAAAATGGGCACATACAATCATCCAATTGAAACCGAGGATACTGCCGTAGCTGTCATTACGTTCGAGAGCGGAGCGATCGGGACGCTGATTGGCACTACCTGCGCATATCCGGGTCTGGAGGTTTCCGTTCAAATTCACGGTGCGTCAGGTTCAATATATTCCAAGGGTAACAAAATCGAGCTGTTTAAAATGGCCGATGACGACGAACAGTTCACTGGCGAAGCTCATGTGTTGGAAACGTATGGCGCAGGGGCTTCTTCTAAAGCTGCTTCCGATTCTGGGGCGCTGCCGAAGACAGGTCATGCAGGCCAAGTACAGGATATGATCCATGCCGTTATAGCTGGCCGTCCGCCTATGATTGAGGGCAAGGAAGGCAGGGCATCCGTTGAAATAGTGCAAGCGATTTATGAATCAGCAAGAACGGGCCAAGAAGTGTTCATGCCCTATGTTCAGGAGCTGAGCAGAGTATGAGCGGATTGCAAGAACGTTCCTATTCACTTCCAGCCATCGGATGTTGCTTGACGGCAGGTTCTTTCATGCCGCAGAGCGAGAATCAGAAGGAGACCAGGGAAGATCCTGTCGATCTACTGTTTGATGGAGTGTGCGGTTTGCTTCATGCAGGCTATGATTATGCAGAGCTGACGGTAGGGTCGCTGGCTCAATTAACGGAAGATGAATATGAAAGGCTCCTTCAAAAGCTGAAAAATGCAGGTATCGTCATCCCTGTGTTTAACAGCTTTATCCCTCCCACGTTGAAATTGACGGGGCCTGAAGTTCAACAGCTTGCGGTAGAGCAGTATGTTGAACATGTAATGAAACGAATTCATGCGGTTGGCGGTGAACTGATTATTTTTGGAAGCGGTGCGGCTCGAACCGTACCGGAAGGCTTTGCCATGGAGCAGGGAATAGAACAGCTTAAAAAGTTCTTAATCATGTGTGACCGCTACGCTGCTCAGTACGAGCTTGTCGTTGCCATTGAACCGCTGAACAGCAAGGAAAGCAACGTGATCAATAAAGTGGAGGAAGCGCTGGATATAGCTCAGGAACTGAATTTACGCCATATTCGAGTGCTAGCTGACGCATATCATATGTATTTGGAGCAAGAGTCTCCGGAAATTGTAAAACGAGCGATTAACGATAGGCTTCTCGCACATGTCCATTATGCCGAGTTCGATCGTAGTTTCCCGATAGGGGATGTCGAAGGAGGGGTGGATCTAACCAACTTGTTCTCGCTTCTTAGAGACAGTCGATATGAAGGTCGCGTATCCGCTGAATGTATGACGGAGAGTGCAGCAACAAGCAGTGAAGATTCATTAGGCTACGTAAAAAGCTTGTTAACACAACTACACGGAAGAGGCGAATAACATGTCTTTATTTACATTATTAGTAAAATCAGGCCATCATAGCCGTCAATTTTGTCCTGTTTCCTATCGTATTCCCGGAGATGCTGAGATTTTGAAGGGTACAACGGAGCTGCACATGTCGGGGCCAAATGGTGAACCGGTTGCACTACAATGCGAGAAAGACAATGGGGATCTTATTCTGCACTGGATCGTAGAAAGCTTACCAGCAGGAGAAAACCTTTCCTATACTGTCCACTCGGGAAAAAGTCCGCAAGACCAAGCCGCGTCAGGCGTTCGATTGGAAGAAAAGGAGCATCAGATCGATATCGTCATCGGAGATAGCCTTTTTACCTCTTATGTATTCAATCCTGATATCGCCAAGCCTTATCTCGGGCCGATTATGGGTCCTTACGGGGAAAGCTTTACACGACTTGATTTTGAAACAAAAGAGCATCCGCATCACAGATCGTTATGGCTTGCTATCGGAGACGTGAACGATATCGATATGTGGAACGAGCCTAAGGAACGGCACGGGAAACAAATTTTAACCGGTTTCGGAGAGAAAACCGAAGGTGCTGTATTTGCAAAGCTTACCTCTACTCAAAATTGGTGCTCATTTGGAGGGAAGCCGCAGCTGACCGAGACACGGACGATGACCTTTTATAATACGCCGGCTGAAGGAAGGTTTATCGACGTTGACTTTGTTCTGCTTGCTAACGGCCGTGTCGAGCTGGGAGCCACGAAAGAAGCAGGTCCACTGGGTATAAGGGTGGCTGAATCAATGAAGGCAGATAACGGAGGGGTTATTCGCAATTCCTTTGGTTCCGTTGGCGAGAAGGAGTGCTGGGGTCAGCGCGCTCAATGGTGTGACTACTACGGCAATGTAGGCGGCAAGACACTCGGTATTGCGGCATTCGATCATCCTGATAATGTGGATTATCCGACATACTGGCATGTGCGGGATTATGGTCTTCTGGCGGCTAACAATTTGTATTTCTTAGGTGGTAAACTGCTTCAGAAAGGGCAATCGATTCGTTACAAGCATCGTATTTATTTCCATACGGATGATACCATAACGAGCCAGGTTGCAGAGAAATACCAAGATTATATTCATCCGCCGGTTGTCTCATTGGTGGAATAATGACAAACATAGAGGGGGCTGCAACAATGAACGAGGCGAAAGAGACACGATCGCTGCAGCAGCAATTTCTGGAGCCGTCAGATGAATATACTCCTGTTCCTTTTTGGTTCTGGAATGATGCTCTGACCTCTGAGGAAATCGTGAACCAAATTGCCGGTTTCGCGGAAAAAGGGGTCATGGGCTTTGTTATCCATCCTAGAATCGGAATACCGGAAACCATTCCTTATTTATCCGATAAGTATATGGATCTTGTGGAAACAGCTGTAAAAGAGGCTAAACGGTTAGGGATGACTGTATTTCTATATGACGAGGCCATGTACCCTTCAGGCTCAGCTAAAGGAATGGTAGTACAGAATGATCCTGCTTTTGCCAGCCGAGGATTGAAGATGCTGGAGTTGGACGGCTCCAAGCCGATCGATCTCTCAGATGTACTTGGAACAGGGGATGTTCTTATATCCGCCCAAGCGGTAAGTAAGAAAGATGATAAATCGATTAATCCCAGGGCAACGGTAATTGTGGAGCCTAAGAATGGAAAGATACAGTCCCCTGCTGACAGGGAAACGATCCTGCTATTTATTGAGACTTTTTCCAAAGGAACGATTAGGGGGATTCATTTCGGCGAGGACGACGGTGAGCCTAACGCTCCAGCAGCGGCTGATCTGCTTAATCCTCTTGCTACGCAAAAGTTTATCCGGCTGACGCATCAAAGGTATTATGAGAGAGTCGGGGCGTATTTTGGCAATACGATCCAGGCTATGTTCACAGATGAGCCGGACATTCTTGGACGTCGACATGTGAAAGGTTTAAAGGCATGGACGGGTGGCTTCCTGGCTTGCTTTACCCAGGAGGGCTGCAACGAAACCGATTTACCCTTGCTGTGGTTCGAGGTGGACAACTCGGAAAATGTAAGAAGAGCATACCGTAAGGCAGTGAACAAGCGGATGGTTGATGCTTACTACAAGCCTCTGAGCGATTGGTGCGCGGAGCATGGCATCTCCTTAACCGGACATCCTGCTGCAAGCGATGATATTGGTCTGCTGGAGCATTTTCAAATTCCAGGGCAAGATGTTGTTTGGCGCTGGGTTGCCCCAGAGGACGGGAAGGCCTTGGAGGGCAGGCACACTACGATGGCAAAATGTTCATCCGATGCAGCAAGACATAGGGGTAGACGTAGAAATTTGAACGAATTTCTAGGAGTGTGCAGCCCAGGCGGCGGATGGGCGTTAAATGGCGGAGATATGAAATGGTATATGGATTGGCTGCTGGTTCGCGGAGTCAATTTATTATGTCCTCATGCATTCTATTATTCTGTGGACGGACCGCGGAGATTTAATGAACGCCCGCCAGATGTGGGTCCTAATAATATATGGTGGCCTCATTATCGGTTGTTTTCCGATTATATGAAAAGAATGAGTTGGCTGATGACCGACAGCGTGAATAATACGCCGATTGCGGTGTTATGTCGTGAGGATTGGCTGCCATGGCAAGTGGTAAAGCCTCTTTATGAGAATCAGAGAGAGTTTAATTATTTGGAAGAAAGCCTACTTGTTAGTGCGAGTAAGATAGATAACGGTTGTATTCAGATCAAGGATCAAGCTTACTCCGTTGTATTGGTAGAAAATGAGCGTCTGTGGGAGGAAGAGACAAGGAAAGCACTTCAATTATTCCGGGATGACGGAGGTATCGTTATCGTTCTTCACACGGATAAGCAGGAGCAGGACTTGGTGGCAACGACACGGATTACAGCTCCCGAGCAGCTGATATCTGCGTTAGACGAAGTAATTCAACGTCCGGTCATCTTGGATCCGCCTTGTGTAGATCTACGAGTGAGTCACGTCGTCAAAGAAGGGCATCATTTTTATGTGGTGGTTCACGAAGGTGAACAAGCCTATGAAGGAACCATGACGGTTGAGACAACTGGTCGGACAGAGCGTTGGGATCCATGGGAATGTTCAATAGGTACCACAGATGCTCATACATCGAACGGAAGGACGACCATTCCTGTTCGATTAGAAAGAAGGCAAAGCATCGTTTATAGCATCGATCCTTCCGTTCAACAGCATGAGGAGAGCAACACGGTGAACGCTGAAAGATCTGACCTCGACAAAACGGTTCGTTCCCTTACCGACGGGTGGATGGTTGATGCATCGCAGCTACAGGCTGCAGCCCTAATTACAGGATTAGGCAGTTGGTCAGATATTGATGGATTGGAGCACTTATCGGGTACGGTCCATTATGCTAACAACTTTGTTGTTGAGAGCGAAGGCTCGCAGGAAGCTGCTCCGATAGTGCTTGATTTGGGAGAAGCTCATGAAATGGCTGAAGTATGGGTCAATGGGCAGTTCGCAGGAGTGCGCATGTGGCATCCTTATACATTTAATATCGAGTCGTTCATTCAACCCGGTGACAATGAACTGCGAATAGCTGTAACTAACAGTCTAGCTAATCGAATAGATCAGGTAATGCTGCCGTCTGGCTTGATCGGTCCGGTCAGCGTTTCCGAATACCGTATGTAAACTGACTTAGAAATAGGGGGGCTTACGGTGAAAAAGAAAACATGGTTTCTCACCATGCTTGTTATATTGCTTCTGGTGGCAGGCTGCTCGACTCCAAAAACCAGTCAAGTGCAGGATACGAAGCCTGCGGATGAAATGCCTTCAGGACCTTTGAAGCTTAGCTTCTATCTCGACGTTCCATTAACGGACGAAGAGTTCGATAAAATTTTCAGCAAGCCTATTGCCTCTAAGTATCCTAATGTAACACTGGAGCTTATTCGCAAAGGGAAAGGTATGATGCCTCAGGATTTAATGGCTGCTGGGATTGTACCGGACATTATTCTGGCAGCCAGCACGACGGTTATGAATTGGCAGGGACTGGGGATGGTAGAGGACTTGACTCCTTTTACTAAAGGAGCAGGGATTGATATGAACCAGTTTGATCCTGCCATTACGGAATCGTTGAAAATGTACACGGACAAAAACGAGATTATAGGCTTGCCTTACGTAATGAACTGGGTCGCGCTGTTTTACAATAAAGACATCTTCGATAAGATGGCTGTACCCTATCCTAAGGATGGAATGGATTGGGAAGCAGCGCATGAATTAAACAAGAAGCTGACTCGAACCGTTGATGGTGTGCAATACCGCGGTCTTGATCCGGATACAGTCGATAAGATGGGCTTCGGTTTATCGCTCGATTATGTGGATACTAAGACAGGTAAAGCCAAGTTGGATACTCCTGAATGGAAAAAGGTCCTCGAGACCGCTCTTACGATTACGAGCATCCCAGGACATAGTATCGGAGGCAGCTCGATACCTAACTTTACGGATAAGCAAAACACAGCCATGATAGTTGGAGGAATCACATCCGATTTGCAAAAGCTTCACAGTGACGGACATCCGATGAACTGGGACATGGTGACGATGCCGAATTTCAAGGAAGGTCTTGGAACGGCACGTGAGCTGGATGCTCATTACATGGTCTTGAATAAACAAAGCAGCAACAAGCAGGCGGCTTTTCAAGTGATGCGACACATTATTTCGGATGATGTGCAGAACATCGTCGTCCGTTCCGGCAGGCTATCCAGCTTAAAACAAACAGAAGAACACAAAAAAATATTTGCCAGTGATTTGCCGGCTCTTCAAGGTAAAAACTTCAATGCGGCGTTCGGTGCCAAAATTCGTAAAAATCATTACACGACCCCTTACGATGGGCAAGGACGAACGGAAATTAAGAAAGCGCTCACAGAAATGCAGCAGGGAAAAGACGTCAATACCGCACTGAGGGACGCGAATGAAAGATTCGTCCAATACTTAGAAAAGGAAAAAAAGTAATATAACTAAGGCTTGATTTGAATCTGAAGTGAATGAAGGGGAGTTGTAGAAAATGAAATTCAATAAGTCAATCCTATCTGTTATTGCGTCTAGTATGCTTATTTCGATGCTTGCAGCATGTGGAGGAAGCGGAGGAGGAGCTGGAGCTGATCAGGGTGCTGCAACAGATAAATCGGCCAGCAACGCTGATAATGAACCGGCTACTCTGGTTGTTTATTCCAACAGCGGAGATTCTCCCGATAGCTGGAATGAGCGTTTCGGCAACGCGCTTAAACAAAAATTTCCAAACTACAACATCAAGTACATTCAGAAGCAATCGAACTACGGGATTAAGGAGCTGCTCACAGCCGGAGAGACCATCGACATTTATTGGGATTCCATTGGAGGCTTTGCTTCAGGCCTTCTCGATAACGGGCTTGAGTACGACATGACCGATTTGGTCAAGAAGCATCAGATCGATTTTTCAAAAATGGAACCTTCTGTAGCGGACTCCATTAAGCAGATATCCAAAGATAAAATATATGGTATACCGGTTTTCAATAACAATATGGTTTTATATTACAATAAAGATATATTCGATAAATTCGGAGTTCCTTATCCGAAGGATGGCATGACCTGGACCGAAGCGAACAAGCTGGCTCAGCAGTTGACGCGTGTGGACGGCAAAACGTATATCGGCTTGTCCTCATCACAAACACATATGCTGCCCATGAATCAGCTGTCGATTCCTTTTGTCGATGCAGCTACGGAAAAACCGACCATTTTTACCAATGAAAAATGGCGCGAGTATTTTGATACTGTGTTTGTAGGACCGAGTAAGGCTCAAGGTTACGTCGAATATATGAAGGAGCTCAAAGACGCGATTCCTTATCGAAACGAATTTTTGAAGGAAAAGAATGTGGCAATGTTTGCATGGCTCTCATCCATTGTTTTCGTATTCCCTGAAGAATTCCAAAGCATGAACTGGGATATGGTGTCTCTGCCGACGTTCGACAGTTTGCCTAAGGTCGGCTCACAAGCTTATCCTACATATTTCACCGTAACTTCCATGTCCAAGCAAAGAGACCAGGCGATGAACGTGATAAAATATTTAATCAGTGATGAGCATCAAACCAAGCTGTCGAAAATCGGTCTTATGCCGATCTTGAACAACGATGCGGTGAAAAAAGCGTACGGCTCGGATAGCATTTTCAAAGGGAAAAACTTCGGAGCTTCATTTTATAACAAGTTCGCTCCGATTCCGGAGAAATCCCGCTACGATAGCCTGATGCTGACCCCTTATGCAAAGGCGGTTCCGAAGGTCATCATGACTGGTGACTATAATACGGTATTCCGTGCAACTGAAGAAGATACCACGAAGAAAATAACGGATGCCAAAAAATAATGTCTTGCGAGCGGTGCCATGATCCAAGCGGTGGGGCTTGGTTTCTGGCAGTCTGATCCTGGGGAAACATTGTAATTCCCTGAGGCTCCTTTATAATAGAGCATGTACGGTAAATGCCGGGCATGCTCTATTACAGTTTTCATATAAAGGTAGTGATGGTATGGATTTATTCTCTTTTGCAGCAGAAGAAAATCAAACAGGTAAGCTGCTTGCGGATCGAATGAGGCCGATTACGCTAAGTGAATATATAGGACAAGAGCATATTGTCGGACCGGGGAAGCTGCTTCGGCGAGCCATTGAAGCGGATCAGGTAACGTCGATATTGCTGTACGGGCCTCCGGGAACCGGAAAAACGACGCTTGCGAATATTATTTCGCATGCAACGCAAGGCGCGTTTGTCAAATTGAATGCGGTTGATGCTACAGTGAAGGACGTTAGGGAAGTCATTGAGCAGGCTAGAACGAATAAAGATCTATATGGCCGTAAAACGATCTTATTTCTCGACGAGGTGCACCGTTTCAACACGTCCCGTCAGGATGCTCTGCTCCCGGCGGTGGAGCAGGGGATTATTATATTCATCGGTGCTACGACCGAGAATCCGTTCCACCATGTGAACGGGGCGCTGCTGTCCCGTTCAACGCTATTTGAGCTTCATGCGCTCACGCATGAGCATTCCCTTGTGGCGCTGCGGCGTGCGCTCAGCGACCGGGACCGCGGCCTCGGCATGCTGCCGATCGAGGCCGAAGAAGAAGCGCTAGCGCATCTGGCGCACATGGCGGGCGGAGACATCCGCCGTGCGCTCAATGCGCTCGAGCTTGCCGCGCTAACCACCCCTCCGGCTTCGGATGGGGTGGTTAGCGTAACGCTTGCGGTCGCCGAAGAATCGATTCGGCGGCGCATCGTGAAGGCCGACGAGTCGACGCAGTACGACGTCCTCTCGGCCTTCCACAAGAGCGTACGCGGCTCCAGTGACGCCGCGTTGTTCTGGTTCCTCTATGCCGTCGAGAAGCTCGGCATGGATCCTATGACCTTCCTGCGACGTCTGATAGTCGCATCCAGTGAGGACATAGGCTTGGCCAATCCGCAGGCGATGGTGCAGTCCGTATCTGCAATGGATGCGTATCATAAGATTGGCTGGCCCGAATCCAAGTATGTCATCGCTCAGGCGATCCTCTTCGCTGTAGAGAGCCCTAAGTCAAATGCTATACCTTTGGCGATTGCCAAGGTGATGGGTGCCTTCGAGTCCATCGGCTCGGCGGAGGTGCCGATGCATTTGCGGGATACCCACTATGCAGGAGCGGAGAAGCTCGGTCACAAGGGATACAAGTATCCTCACAACTTCCCGGGTCATTATGTGGAGCAGCAGTATGTGCCGCAGCCGCTGATGGGACAGCATTTCTATGAAGCCACGCAGCAGGGGATGGAAGATAAAATCAGGCATAATCAAGAGCTGCGCAGAAACAGTAAGGGAACCATACGCTAAGAAAAACAGGCTTTCATATAACGGATATCCAAAAACGGCCGAATTTTACTCCTTTCGGCCGTTTTTTCCAAATTGTTCAAGCTTTTAAGCGCTATATGCGTTATTTTTGGGCATAGCACAGCGTTTGACTGTATAGCTTATTAATATATAATTTACAATATAAACCTAAGGGAGGTGTACCTATTCACCTCAAGCGAGGGGAATAGGAAACGTATTGATGGATAGTGACCCGTTACCCGCGATATGGAATTTTAGTCTTGTGTTATTTCTGGTGCTACTGAACGGTTTCTTCGTGGCTGCTGAATTTGCCATGGTTAAAGTCCGCAACAGCCGTATTGATGCGCTGGTGCAGGAAGGAAATCGAAACGCCAGATTCGCCAAAACAATCGTGAGCAACTTGAACGGTTACTTGTCAGCCTGCCAGTTGGGCATTACACTCGCTTCTTTGGCGCTGGGCTGGATTGGCGAACCCGCAATTGCAAGACTCCTTGAGCCGGTGCTGCTTCCGCTGCAGTTCTCCGCTGCGGTTATTCATACGATCTCCTTTGTCATCGCCTTTACGATCATTACCGCCTTTCACATAACGCTAGGAGAGCAGTTCCCCAAAACCTACGCCATCCGCATGTCAGAGAAGGTAACTTTGCTGTCTGCCGGACCTCTCATATTATTCTACAAGCTTATGTATCCGCTGATTTGGTTTTTGAACGGCACCTCGAACTGGATGCTTCGCAAAGCGGGGATCGAGCCTACGGAAGAGCATCACACGGTACACACCGAGGAAGAAATTCGAGTACTTATGAAGGAAAGCAATAAAAGTGGGCTAATTGACAATACCGAATTGGCACTCGTAGATAATATTTTTGATTTTGCCGAGACGAATGCCCGTGAGATCATGATTCCAAGAACCGAGATGATTTGCCTTTACGCCAACTTATCTTATGAGGAAAACAGAAAGATCGCCGTCACCGAAATGCACACCCGTTATCCCGTTTGCGATCCGGACAAGGACAATATTATTGGCTTCGTTCATATCAAGGATTTATTGAAGTCCAATCAAAGTACAGGGCAAATTCTAAGTATTGTGCGACCTATCACCAAAGTACCCGAATCTATGCAAATCAGTGCATTACTTAAGCTTATGCAGAAGAAAAAACATCAGATGGCGCTGCTGATAGATGAATATGGAGGAACATCAGGCTTGGTGACCTTCGAAGATATTATTGAAGAAATCGTCGGGGAAATTCAAGACGAGTTCGATGAGGAACGCCCGCAAATTGAAAAAAAGGATGATATGACGCATTCTATCGACGGTAGATTACTAATTGAAGAAGTGAACAGTTATTTCGGACTAGAGATCGAGTCGGATGATTATGATACGATCGGTGGTTGGGTGTATTCACAAGTGGAAATGCCACCTAAGAAGAGTCAACAAATTCGATATGACGATCATTATGAATTCATTATCGATGAAACGGACCAGCTTCGAATCTCGAGAATCGTAGTGAAAAAAAAGGGTAAGGGACCTCATTCCGAGCACTCATCCATCAGTATATAAGGATTCACAAAGAAAGGTCACTTTATGGCTAACCATAAAGTGACCTTTTTTAATCCAACCTGTCTATGAACGTTATTGATGGGGAATCATCACATCTATGATGGCACCGCCAAGACACACCTCGCCGTCGTAAAAAACAACGGATTGGCCGGGAGTAATCGCTTTTTGCGGCTGATCAAAGGTAACCTCACAGGTTCCGTCGGTGCCGAATGCAACGGTTACGCCTTGGTCCGGTTGACGATAGCGGAATTTGGCTGTGCAACGCAGAGGCGTTTCTGGCAGCTTGCCGCTAATCCAATTCAGATCCGTCGCGTGAAGTCCGCTAGAGTACAGGCTCGGGTGCTTCTCGCCCTGGACGACGTACAGAATGTTTTGCTCCAAATCTTTTCCGGCCACAAACCAAGGCTCGCCGTTTCCGGACCCCCCAATGCCAAGTCCTTGACGCTGCCCGAGGGTATAGTACATTAAGCCGTCGTGACGCCCTTTAACTTCGCCTTCGAAGGTACGCATATCCCCTGGCTTGGCGGGTAAGTATCCGCTGAGAAACTCTTTAAAGTTGCGCTCACCGATGAAGCATACACCGGTACTGTCTTTTTTCTTGGCCGTTGCAAGCCCTGCTTTTTCGGCAATGGCACGCACTTCCGGTTTTGGAAGATGTCCAATAGGGAACATAGCCTTAGACAGCTGGTACTGGTTCAGTGCATTCAAAAAGTAAGTTTGATCCTTGTTGTTGTCTACTCCACGCAGCAGACGGAACAGGCCATCCTTTTCTTCCACTCTTGCATAATGGCCCGTCGCGATATAGTCGGCTCCGAGTTCAAGCGCTTTTTGCAAAAACTCTCCGAATTTGATCTCGCGATTGCACATCACGTCAGGATTCGGTGTTCTTCCTTTGCGATATTCATCGAGAAAGTATTGAAACACCTTGTCCATGTATTGTTTCTCAAAATTTACCGTATAATAGGGAATACCGATTTGGTCGCAAACTCTGCGAACGTCTTCTGCATCTTCTTCTGCAGTGCAGTGACCGAATTCGTCGGTATCATCCCAGTTTTTCATAAAAACGCCGATAACCTCATAGCCCTGCTCCTTTAATAGAAGAGCGGAAACGGATGAATCGACTCCGCCGGACATCCCGAGGACGACACGTGTTTTTTTATTCATGCGGGTTATCTCTCCTTACAGCTTGTTCGACCTTAAGCTTGAAACCAGCTGAAAACCGGGCTGATCAAGTTGCTTTCTCCCTGTTGCTCTGTCTATTAAAACAGCCATCAGGAAAGTCGTATCCATTGTATTATACATAGGTTTGTTCGAATAATAAAATATTTCATGAATATGTCAAGGTTTTTCTCCCACTTAACAGGGTTTTATGTTACGATATAAACGATACCAAAATGTATGAAATGTAAATGAGGTGCTTTATTTGAAAATTTCAACCAAAGGCCGATACGGTTTAACCATCATGATGGAATTGGCAACCCGATATGGTGAAGGACCAACTTCTTTGAAAAGTATAGCCGAGAAGCACCAGCTCTCCGAGCACTACTTGGAGCAATTGGTAGCCCCTTTACGGAATGCGGGATTGGTTAAAAGTATTCGCGGCGCTTATGGGGGATATATTTTATCGAAAACAGCGGAAGATATTTCTGCAGGCGATGTGATTCGGGTGTTGGAAGGGCCGATAAGCCCTGTCGACTTTACCGAAGAGGACGATCCGGCGAAGCGAGATTTATGGGTTCGCATTCGTGACAGCATTGCTGAAGTTCTCGACTCTACGACTTTGTATGACCTGATATCCTTTAAGGATGAAGGACAAAACGATAATTATATGTTCTACATATAGTATAACGGAGCACGGTTATGACGTTTATATACTTCGATCATGCTGCGACAACGCCGGTTCATCCGGAGGTTGTCGAGGCAATGCTGCCCCTATTCACGCAAACTTTCGGGAATGCCTCCAGTACACATAGCGCAGGAAGAGAAGCTCGTTCCGTTATCCATCAATCGCGAGATACGGTAGCTTCCTTTATCGGCTGCGCGCCTTCCCAAATCATATTCACAAGCGGTGGAACAGAAAGCGATAATATGGCTTTATTTGGCGCTGCCTACGCCAGAGCAAATGAAGGTAAAGGAAAACATATCATTACAACTCAAGCCGAACATCATGCCGTACTGCATGCTTGCGAGCATTTGGAAAGGCAAGGCTTCGAGGTTACTTATTTGCCGGTAGATAGTACCGGTTGTGTTCGGCTCTCGGATGTTGAACAAGCGATTCGCCCGGATACGATACTGATCAGCGTTATGTATGCTAACAATGAAGTCGGAACGATTCAACCGATAACGGAAATCGGAACGATTGCACGGAACCTCGGCATTTATTTTCATGTGGATGCTGTGCAAGCGCTTGGAAATATACGTATGGATTTGAGCGGAATGCCGGTTGATTTCATGAGCTTTTCCGCACACAAGGTTAACGGACCCAAAGGAATCGGTGCTCTATACATATCGAAACAGGCAAAGCTCGAGCCTCTTCTGCACGGGGGCAATCAGGAACGCAAACGTCGCCCTGGGACTGAAAATGTCGCCGCTATTGCCGGGTTTTCTAAAGCGGTACAAATCTTGAACAGTGAAATGTATGAAAAGCAACAAAAGTTGGAAAAACTACATAATGAAATGATTTCAAGGCTTAAAGACCTGCTTGGTAAGGAACAGGCCATTGTTAATGGACATCCGACAGAGCGGGTACCCCATATTCTGAACGTGAGCTTTCCAGGGGTATCGACGGAAACCATGCTGATGAATTTGGACCTTGAAGGTGTAGCTGCTGCCAGCGGATCCGCTTGCACTTCTGGTTCTTTAGAGGTGTCTCATGTATTGAAGGCTATGGAGCTACCGGAGGAACGAATGACTTCCGCCATACGCTTCAGCTTTGGCCGCGGCAATACGTTGGAGCAAATTGAAATGGCTGCTCAAAAAATTGCAACCATTGTAAAACGCGTCCGTAATACATAGTAAACAAATGTTTAATTAACAAGCTGCTTCAGGAGGAAGTCTCCATTGAAAAGAGCGCGTGACGTGATCGGTTTACCGATATTTTGCGTACAATCCGGTAAGCAGGTAGGTACAGCTAAGGACCTTTTGTTAGGCGACGCTTGGCAGGTCGAAGCCGTACTGCTGGAGACGAAACATTGGTTTGCCGCACCAAGCTGTATATTGTGGAAAGATGTTATCGCATTGGGCGAGGATGCCATTACGATTGAACATGAAGAAGTTATCGGACGCCTTGATGAAGAGAAAAACTATACCTCATTGGTTAACGGAGACAGGAAGCTGAAAGGCATGCCCGTCTTAACGATAAACGGTCAGCAATTAGGGATCGTTGACGACGTTTATTTGGATCAAAATAGGGGTAAAAAGGTAATAGGATACGAATTAACAGAAGGTTTTATCTCCGACTTGAAGGAAGGGCGTAAATGGCTTCCTTTGCCTGATTCCGTAACTGTAGGTAAAGACGCGATTATCGTACCCGTTCACTGCAATGATACATTGGAGGAAAGTATAATACCAATTGAAGAATAGGGTGATTCAGATGCTACGTTGTCCAAATTGCAATTCCAAAGATATCGGCAAAATTGGCTCGCACCAGTTTTATTGCTGGGGCTGCTTCATTGAGCTCACGGTGAACGGAGAAAAAATGTCCGTCTATCAAGTAGAAGAGGACGGAACGCTTAGTTCTCTCGATGATTTGTTTTTTGAAGAAGAAATGCCGCAAGTTCACGCCAACTGATTTGTTGGCTTAATTAAAAGATAAAGTTATTACCGGTCTCAGCGCTTTTTAAGCGAGGGGCCGGTATTTTTTTGCTTATATATATCGAATCTTGGGCGGCAGTGCTATTAATCAGTGTATTCTAATTCGGTCAGGTTATGATCGTTGCGCAGCAATTCTCGGTTGTTCAGGATTAAGATACCAGGGTTGTACATATACTGTAAGAGTACGATAGAACGTGCTCTGAGGTAGGTGATCCGATTGGAACGATTTTATAAAAGTCATCTTTTTACGGTGCTTGTTTATATTTTATTGAGCCTGCTGATTTTGTTTTTCCTGCTGCAAATTCGGCCGATGATAGTGGCTATCTATAGTTTTCTTAAAGAAATATTGGCTCCTTTTATCATTGCCATGATTATTTCCTATGTACTGAATCCGGTAGTATCGTTGCTGAATGCTCGGAAAGTTCCGCGAACGGTAGCTGTATTGCTGATCTATGCTGTTTTCATATTGTCGACGACGGTCGTTCTCATGAACGCCATTCCTATGTTTATGAGCCAGCTTGCCCAGCTAAACAACCATTTGCCGCAAATGGCCATGAAGGCACAAGGATTCGTAGACGGGATGAACAGCGTACAATTTTTACCGGATAGCGTGCGTACAGGAATCAATCAATCGTTAGCTAAGCTGGAAAACGGTATTTCTTTGGCTATTTCGCAGTACATAGACGGTATTGGAAGCACGATCAACATGGTGTTTATTGCGTTTATTATCCCGTTTTTGGCGTTTTACATATTGAAAGATTTTCAGCTTATTGAAAAGACGGTTCTGGCCATTGTGCCAAAAGCGAAACGCAAGCAGGTCATTACGCTGCTGGTCGATATGGACACTGCGCTCGGTAACTATATCCGAGGTCAATTTCTTGTTTGTATGATTATCGGGGTACTGGCTTATCTGGGTTATTGGATAATAGGAATGCCGTATGCATTATTATTGGCCTGCGGGGTTGCGATTTTTAATATCATCCCTTATCTGGGACCATTTTTCGGGGCGGCTCCGGCGATTATTATGGCATCGACGATATCAATAAAAATGGTGCTTATGGTTGTTATCGTCAACACGATTTGTCAAATACTTGAAGGCAATATTATATCACCACAGGTGGTGGGGCGATCGTTAAAAATGCATCCCTTGGTGATCATATTCGCTTTGCTGGTTGGCGGCGAGCTGGCCGGTGTTGTCGGATTGATTTTGGCAGTACCGTTTTTTGCCGTCATGAAGGTCAT
The DNA here is from genome assembly GCF_000686845.1 of Paenibacillus sp. UNC451MF. GTDB lineage: Bacteria > Bacillota > Bacilli > Paenibacillales > NBRC-103111 > Paenibacillus_S. The sequence continues at coordinate 197,750 of NZ_JMLS01000012.1, forward strand.
CCTTCAGCATGTGTTGATGTACTACGTACACCGCAGAACGACATAATATTTTCACAAGCTGAAGCAGCCCAAATTTTTGAAACCAACTATGGTTGGACTGCGTATTACCTTAAGCGCTGAAAATTAGAGCGGTAAAAGTGCATATGCATATGATTTTGGAGGAGCCTGTCACCAAGGGCTCCTTTTTGCCGTTTTTCCGGTGGGGTATCCCGTTCAGCCGCTGTTGTTATCGGAAAAGTATTAATCTAGTCGCTTTTAGCAGTGATTTTCCGATAACAAAGGCGGACGCTATCGCTTCTACACGGGACACCCCACCTCCAGCTATTATGCATCTTCTAAGGAGGGTCAAAATGGATCAACAAGCTTGGATTGCCATCGGAATTTTTCTAGTTATTTACGCGTTAATTATTAGTGAAAAGATCCATCGAACTATCGTAGCCATGATCGGCGGGATACTGATGGTAGGGCTAGGAATTGTCAGCCAAGAAACCGCCATCCATCACATCGATTTTAATACGCTAGGTCTGCTGATTGGAATGATGATTATTGTGGGTATAACGGCGGATACGGGGTTATTCAAGTTTATAGCTGTCTGGTCCGCTAAAAAAGCAGGAGGGCATCCGGTCCGGATACTAGTTGTTCTATGCATAGTCACAGCCGTAGGCTCGGCTTTTCTGGATAACGTAACGACTGTCTTGCTGATGGTACCTGTTACGCTGAGTATTACCAGGAAGCTTCAGGTTACGCCGATTCCTTTCTTCATATCGCAAATCATGGCCTCCAACATTGGCGGGACCGCTACATTAATTGGAGATCCTCCGAACATCATGATCGGAAGCGCCGTCAAAGAGTTGACGTTTATGGCATTTATTAACAACTTATCTCTGATATCGATAATCATTTTGATAGTGACACTGCCTTTTTTTGTTCTTATCTACCGTAAGAAGATACAGACAACCGATGAGCTGCGCCAAGGCATTATGGATATGGACGAGAAGGCGGAAATTACCGATTCCCGATTGCTGCGAAAGTGTCTTACTGTTCTGGGACTCACTGTTTTCGGATTTTTCGTTCATCAAGTTATTCATCTGGAGTCTGCAACCGTTGCACTGGCGGGAGCGTTCCTGCTGTTATTGCTGACAGGCGAACATGCATTGGAGCAAGCGTTCCAACGGGTGGAATGGACAACGATATTCTTTTTTGTCGGACTGTTTGTTCTGGTGTCCGCATTGGTTGAAACCGAGGTGATCGCAGCGCTGGCTGAATATGCAATAGGGATTACGGGAGGAGACGTGACAAAATCGGCCATTCTCATCTTGTGGCTCAGTGCCATCGCATCTGCTTTTCTCGATAACATTCCTTTCGTCGCCACTATGATACCTTTAATTCAAGAAATGGGTACGATGGGGATCACAGATTTGGAGCCTTTATGGTGGAGTTTAGCATTGGGGGCCTGTTTGGGAGGAAACGGCTCACTTATCGGAGCAAGCGCCAACCTGATCGTTGCCGGAATATCGGGAAGAGAAGGGCATCCTATCTCATTTATGACCTTTTTCAAAGTGGCATTTCCTCTGATGCTGCTGTCGATTGTCATTGCTAATATCTATATTTATTTGCGTTATTTAATGTAACAAAATAAATATAAAAGGAGGGAGTAAAGCAAAAAGGTGACGAGTTGACATGGATATCGTGAAACGTATATAATTTCTTTAATTACTGCAAAAAATGGATAATTGAAAGCGTTGATGAAATCAAGTAAGTCATAGCCCATGATCCAGAGAAAAGGTTCTAGTCTTCATTGCATGAAGGCTAGCTGAGAGAACCTTTGCATGAAGGATGGCTGAAAGCTCATTTCGGAGTGCGGAACAAATCCGCCGGATGGACTCGTTATTCGTCTACTAAGGAGATTGTACAGTCGGCAAGATGCCATTAATGGCTTGCTTGAGCTGCTGTACAGTAACCAGGGTGGTACCGCGATCGATTCGTCCCTGTTAGCAGGGGCGATTTTTTGTTGTTAAAACAGTTTTTGTGGCTCAGCTGGCGGCTTATCGGGGTAAGTATTTGTTATGAGGCGGGTCCTTGGAGCAAGTGTTGCAACCGTCTGCTGACGGAACCGGAGCTAACACAAAAACAGATTATATAGTAGGAGGATATAAATATGAAAGCCAGTGAAATCCGTTCCAAGTGGTTAGCATTTTTCGAAAGCAAGGGACACAAGATTGAGCCGAGTGCTCCACTTGTTCCTCATAATGACCCGTCACTTTTGTGGATTAATGCAGGGATGGCGCCGTTGAAGCCATATTTTGACGGACGAGTCGTGCCTGACAATCCGCGTATTGCCAACTCTCAGAAATGCATCCGTACTAACGATATTGAGAATGTAGGCAAAACACGCCGTCACCATACGTTTTTTGAAATGCTCGGCAATTTCTCCATCGGCGATTATTTCAAAGAAGAAGTGATAACCTGGGCATGGGAGTTTTTGACTGGGAAAGAGTGGCTTGGTCTTGATCCTAACCTTCTTTCAGTTACGGTTTATCCTGAGGATACCGAGGCGTACGAGTTTTGGAATAAAAAAATCGGTCTTCCTGAAGAACGTATTTACAAGCTGCAAGATAACTTCTGGGATATTGGCGAAGGCCCATGCGGACCTTGTACGGAAATTTTCTATGACCGCGGCGATGCTTATGGTGATTTGGACGATCCGGAGTGCTGGCCTGGGGGCGAGAATGAACGCTTCCTCGAAGTCTGGAACTTGGTGTTCTCCCAATTCAATCATAACAAGGATGGCAGCTATACGCCGCTTCCTAACAAGAACATTGATACGGGCGCAGGCTTGGAGCGTTTTGCGAGCGTGCTGCAGAACGTGGATTCCAACTTCGATACCGATTTGTTCCAGCCGATTATTCAACAAACCTGCAAGCTGGCTGGCGTAAAATATAACGACAATGAAGAGTTTGACGTCGCTTTGAAGGTTATTGCTGACCATATCCGTACGGTAGTATTCTCTGTGGGTGATGGAGTACTTCCATCCAATGAAGGCCGTGGCTACATTATTCGCCGTTTGTTGCGCCGTGCAGTCCGTTACGGTAAAGTACTCGGTATGGATAAGCCGTTCCTCTACACTTTGACACCTATCGTAGGTGAAGTGATGGGAGTCTACTATCCGGAAGTAGTGGAAAAACACGAGTTCATCGAGAAGGTTATCCGCACCGAAGAAGAACGTTTCCACGAAACGTTGTCCGACGGCTTGGTTATTTTGGCAGAAATGACGGAGAAAGCCCGCAAAGAGGGCAGCACGCAAATTAGCGGTCCCGACGCTTTCAAGCTGTACGATACTTATGGGTTCCCGTTCGACTTGACCGAGGACTTTGCCGCTGAAAAAGGAATGACTGTCGACAGAGAAGGCTTCGACCGTGCTATGCAGGAGCAGCGTGACCGTGCGAGAGAAGCACGTAAAGATGCCGACAGCATGAAGGTTCAAGGAGGACCTCTATCCGATTTTACGGTTAAAAGCGAGTTTGTTGGGTATAATGAATTGGTAACAACTGCTAAAGTCATTGCAATTGTGCATGAGAACCAATTTGTTGATTTGGTTGGCGTAGGTGAGACTTGCCAGGTTATCTTGGATAAGACGCCTTTCTATGCAGAAAGCGGAGGTCAAGTAAGTGACCATGGCTTAATGACCGCAGGAGATCTTCAACTGCGAGTTGATGATGTCGGCAAAGCTCCACATGGTCAGCATGTTCATACTGTAACTGTCGTATCCGGCGTGCTTCGCAAAGGGGATAGTGTGCAGGCGGCAGTTAATGACGAGCTTCGTGATGACATTATTAAGAATCACACGGCCACTCATTTGCTTCACAAAGCATTGAAAGAAGTGCTAGGTGACCATGTTAACCAAGCGGGCTCCATGGTAGCGCCTGAGCGTCTTCGCTTTGACTTTTCCCATTTCGGAAGCATTAGTGCAGAAGAGCTTCAGGATATCGAGCAGCGCGTCAACCGCCAAATTTGGAAGAGCACACCGCTTACTATTTCGCTTAAACCCATTGCTGAAGCCAAAGCAATGGGCGCTATGGCTCTTTTCGGTGAGAAATACGGCGATATCGTTCGCGTCGTTCAAGTAGGGGATTACAGCCTAGAACTGTGCGGTGGCTGCCACGTGGCCAACACAAGCCAAATCGGTTTGTTCAAAATCGTGAGCGAATCGGGAATTGGTTCCGGAGTTCGCCGTATTGAGGCAGTTACTGGACGCAACGCATACGAATATTTGGATCAACAGCTTCAATTGCTGCGTGACTCCTCGGTTCTGCTGAAAGCAAACATTCAAGATGTGCCTAAACGAATCGACGGCTTGTTTGCACAATTGAAGGAGCTTTCCCGCGAGAACGAGTCGCTGAAAGCGAAGCTAGGCAAGATTGAAGCCGGGTCCTTAACGGATCAAGTGAAGCAAGTTCAAGGAGTACCTGTATTGGCTGCACAAGTAAGTGCCGGCGATATGGAATCACTCCGCGGTATCGTGGATCAAATGAAGGCCAAACTAAGCTCGGCGATCATCGTACTGGGCGCAGCTTCCGAGGATAAAGTAAACCTGGTAGCGGCTGTAACACCGGACCTGATCTCCAAAGGGTTCCACGCTGGCAAACTGATCAAGGAAACAGCAGCTATCGTTGGCGGCAGCGGCGGCGGACGTCCGGATATGGCACAAGCAGGCGGTAAAGACGCTTCCAAGCTTCAGGAAGCACTGCAGCACGTTGAACAGCTTGTAGCTCAAGTGACTGCTTAACAAAATCGAGCAGGCCTTAAAATAAATTTGCATTGTCAACAGGAATTATTCGACAAACAGCGAATATAAGATGATATCAGCTGTTGTCAGCTATGCATTACATTTATGTTTCTAAGGGGGTGTTGGGATGAGTTCGATGGATAAAACGATGAAATTTAACGTAAAAGCGGAAGAAATCGAAACATCGCCCAAGGAAGTCATGTTGGCGGTATATGACGCGTTACAGGAAAAGGGCTATAATCCGATCAATCAAATTGTGGGGTACCTTTTATCCGGCGACCCGGCTTATATTCCCCGTCATAACAATGCAAGAAGCATAATTCGCAAACGGGAACGCGATGAGCTGATCGAAGAATTGGTTCGTTCCTACTTGCAGCAGCATAAATCGTAACAGAATGTCGGATCCGGACATTCTCTCATGTCCGGATCTCCTTTTGGGAGTATAACAAATGGAACGTTTAATGGGATTGGATTATGGGGATAAAACCATTGGTATCGCTCTAAGTGACGAATTGGGCTGGACCGCACAAGGTTTGGAAGTCATTCGTCGCACGACCGTGGAGAAGGATTATGCCAGAATCCGTGAAATTATTGAGCAATACGACGTCAAAGAGCTGGTTGTCGGATTGCCGAAGAACATGAACAACACGATTGGGCCTCGCGGAGAAATATGTATCGCTTTCGCCCAGTCCTTGCAAGAAACGCTGCAATTACCCGTTCATTTATGGGATGAGCGGCTGACTACCGCATCCGCGCAGCGAACGCTGCTCGAAGCCGATGTAAGTCGTAAGAAACGGAAGCAGGTCATTGATAAAATGGCAGCTGCACTTATTTTGCAAGGATATATGGATTCCAATTCGAAGAGGTGAATGATATGTCTAAAGAGGAACAACTACAGGAAGAAGAACTGGATATCATTGTGATTCCGGATGATGACGGCAATGAAGAGGAATTTGAAGTGGTTGCAAGGTTTGAAGTGGACGGATCGGACAAAAAGTATTTGATGGTTGTTCCGATGGACGCCGATGAGGAGTCGGAAGAAGTGTATGCTTTCCGTTACGAAGAGGATGGGGACGACTTGCAGTTGTATACCATCGAAGATGAAGAAGAGTGGAACATTGTGGAAGAAACCTTCAATACTCTGATGGATGAAGCGGCTGAGGACGAGGAAGAATCCCGATAAGGGCATTACAGGAGGCAGTTCTTTGTACGAATTGAAAGATATGAAACCAACGAATCAGTTGCGCAGCGCATACGGAGATGATATTATTTTGTATGACGACCGCGAACAATCCGTTGCATACAAGCTTCTGGCCGAATTTCAGCTGGGTGACCAAAGCTATGCTGTGCTCCAGCCTGAGAAAGGCAAGAATGAAGAGCCAGAAATTTTTAAGGTGACTTCATATGACGGGGAGCTTGAACTCGAAACTATAGATGATGATGACGAGTGGGAAACCGTTTCTGAGCTTTATGATGAGATGACGTTCCCGCAAGACGATATGTAGCAAACTACAATTTGCTTTCAAAACGGAGGCGAGCGGAGACAATCCGCTCTTTTTCGTTGTTAAATAGCAATTCATGGAGTGGAAGGAGTACAAGAAAGCGTGACTGCAGGACATAGGATGGCGGTAGGCAAAAAAATCGCACTAATCATAATAATCGTAATCCTGGCAGGCGCTGCTGGCATCGGATGGTATGTAAGACAGATGCTGGAGCCGATGCAGCCTTCTGAGAAGCCTGTACGCGTTGTGATACCTTCCGGTACGGGATCGTTGGCTATAGCGCAAAAGCTCGAGGAAGCAGGACTTATACGCAATGCCGCGATGTTTACGTACTATTTGAAATATAAAGGTCAAGGGGATAAGCTGCAAGCAGGTGAATATGATTTGACGCCAGGCATGACGCTTGATTCTATCGTCGACATATTAAACAAAGGATTGACGGTAAAGGAGCAGGGAACTAAATTGACTGTTCCTGAAGGTTATACAGTGAAGCAAATTGCTGAAAAGGTTAACCAGCAGTTCGGTACAGATATCACGTTGTTCATGCAAACTGCGCAACAAAATAAAGATTTTACTGCGCAATCGTTTTCCTACATTCCTAGTAATGCGCAGCTTAACAACAGACTGGAAGGTTACTTGTTTCCTGAGACGTACGAATGGAAGAAGGATATCAAAGTAGAGGATATGCTCGATCAAATGATGCTGGAACTGGATAAGAAGCTCGCTTCGCTTCCAGACAACTGGCAGGAGAGCTTGAAATCGCGGGGACAAAGCTTCCATCAAATGATGACTATTGCTTCTCTCATCGAAAGGGAAGTCGTTCTGGACGAAGAACGCCCCATAGTAGCAAGTGTCATCTACAACAGGCTGCAAAAATCGATGCCGCTGCAAATCGATGCTACGATTCAGTATTTACTGGATAAACCGAAAGATCGATTATTTGAGAAGGATCTCCAAATCGAGAGTCCTTACAATACGTATCTGCATCCCGGACTGCCGCCCGGTCCAATAGCTAGTCCAAGTCTAGCCTCAATTAAAGCTGCGATACAGCCTGCTGACTCCAAGTACTTGTTTTATGTGACTAAGAAGGACGGGAGCAAGGGACATATCTTCGCGGAAACTTACGAGCAGCATCAGCAAAACATTGCGGCAAGCAAAAAGAATCAGTAAAGGGAGAATGGTAAGATGAAAAAACCGGAGCTGTATATATCAGCAGGCTCGGCGGAAGAGGTTAAAGCTTACATCGAAGCAGGAGCAGACGCCGTTGCTGTCGGAGAGCATCGATTCGGAATGCGTCTGCCTGGAGAAATTAAGCTGGATGAGTTAAGTGAGCTTATTCCATGGGTGCATGAACGCGGAGCCAAGATTGTCGTAGTAGCTAACAAGATTATGGAAAATGATCAGCTCGCTGAGCTGGCCGAATATTTACGACGTGTCAAAGAACTGCAAGCGGATGCCGTTGTATTCGGTGATCCGGCTGTGCTAATAGCCATTCGTCAAGGCGCCCAAGGGCTGCCGCTGCATTGGAATGCAGAGATGACCTCCACTAATTACGAGACTTCCAACTACTGGAAATCCAAGGGGGCTACACGCGTTGTGTTGGCACGTGAGCTTAACTTGGAGGAAACGCTCGAGATCAAGAGACAGCTTCCGAGTATGGAAGTCGAAGTACAAGTACATGGTATTACGAATATATACCATTCCAAACGGAGTCTGTTAACTAACTATCAAGATCATCAAGGACATGGCGATCGACGGGCTACAGGCAGGGAAGAAGGGCTGTTTCTGATCGAGCAGGAGCGCCAGGATGAACGATATCCAGTCTATGAGGATGTCAACGGAACTCATATTATGAGCTCTGACGATATTTGTATGCTCGAGGATTTGCATGAGCTGATGGGTGGTCAAATCGATAGCTTCCGAATTGACCCGTTGTTAAAGTCTTTGAAATATAACGTTACCGTGCTTCTAAGCTACAGAAAAGCGATTGATGCTTATTTTGCCGACCCGGAAAACTATGCTTTTCAGGAAGAATGGATGGATGCGATTCGCGAGCTTCAAGACCCGCGGCGCGAGCTGTCGTTCGGATTCTTTTATAAAGAGCAAGTCTATTAATTGGCTAGTTGCAAGAATGATTATTTTAAAGGGGTTGAAATCATGACTTTGGTACAGCAAGATCTACTTGGCAAGCGAATTCGCTTGGAAAAGCCCGAATTGCTTGCTCCTGCGGGCAGTCTGGAAAAATTGAAATTTGCCGTTCATTATGGAGCGGATGCAGTCTATATCGGCGGCCAACAGTACGGATTACGCTCAAATGCCGATAATTTCACATTCGAAGAAATGCGTGAAGGCGTTGAATTCGCTGCACGCTACGGAGCCAAGGTATTCGTTGCTACGAATATATATGCTCATAACGAAGATATCGCTGGAATTGAGGACTACTTGCGCGGCATTCAGGACGCGGGAGTCGCGGCCATTATTGTTGCCGATCCGGTTATTATTGAAACCTGCAAACGTGTAGCGCCTAAGCTCGAGATTCATCTGAGCACTCAGCAATCGACGATGAATTGGCAAGCCGTACAGTTTTGGAAAGAAGAAGGTGTAGATCGTGTCGTCTTGGCACGTGAAGCCAACATGCAGGAAATTGTGGACATCAAGAAAAATGTTGAGGTCGAGATTGAAGTGTTCGTGCATGGAGCAATGTGCAGCTCGTATTCGGGACGCTGTGTGTTGTCCAATCATTTCACGGATCGCGACTCTAACCGCGGAGGCTGCTGCCAATCCTGTCGCTGGAAGTATGATTTGTTTACCAGCGAGGAGGATCAGCAAGAGGGCATTAAGGAAATCCCGCTGTTTGATGAGGAGGACAATGCGTTCTCTATGAGCTCGAAGGATCTTTGCATGATCGAGCATATTCCTGATCTTGTCCGTTCGGGAGTCGACAGCTTCAAAATTGAAGGACGAATGAAAAGCGTCCATTATGTAGCTACCGTAGTGAACGCATACCGTCAAGCTATCGATGCGTATTTCGAGGATCCGGTTAATTATGAATTGAAATCGGAATGGTTGTATGAGATTCAGAAAGCGGCCAACCGTCCTTTGAACACAGGCTTTTTCTATGACGAGCCAGGACATGAAGATCATATTTTCGAACCGGAGAATAAAGCGGCTCCTTACGACTTCGTCGGTGTAGTCATGGAATATGATGAAGCGAGCGGAGTCGCAACGATCCAGCAGCGCAATCACTTTAAGCCGGGGCAAGAGGTTGAGTTCTTTGGGCCTAAAGGCACATTCTTCAAGCAGGTGGTACCAGCTATTCACGACGAAGCCGGGCAAGAGCTGGATGCGGCGCGTCACCCGCTGCAAAGAATTAAGCTGAAGGTGGAGCAGCCGGTCAAAGCGTTTGATATGATGCGTAAAAAAATGGGTAAGGCTTAATAGGCCTACCATGAGGCATAGTACAGGAAGTTCCTATAGAATAGGGACTTCCTTATTTTTTTGTAGGAAGTTAGGCCCATGGACAAAATTCAAAAAAAGGAATATTATGCTACGTGTTACTATGGAAATGTTTATGTATTGACAAAAACTGCGCGGGTAAGTCGTCAGAACTATTTTTTTGCAATGAAAGCGATTAATTGAGAGGAAATAGGCGGACCGTGTCGAATATCATGGTAAGCTGAGCGTCATCCCGACATACGCAGATTAACCTATTTCAGAGCAGGGTGGTGGGTCCTTTGAAGGGGATACTGTCTTTAGTTAGACAATGGGCAGAAAAATTTGGAAACCGGATTAAAGCATCAAATGTACGAGGAAAAGGATCGGGCAGCCGCCAAATGGTAAAAGAAACAGCCTCCGGTTCGAGAGCTAGTCTTCGATTGGAGAATCCGTTAAAATCTGTTGGAATGAAGCTGTTTTTAATTTTCCTTGTCAGTATCTTATTTTTTGTACTTGTAGTAGGCTTTACGTCATTCAATATTTCTAGTGGCGTGCTTCAGAAGAAGGTAGTTGATGCATCAGAGCAGACGATTATTCAGGCAGGACAGAAGCTGGATTTATTGTATGGGGTATATGAAGACTTATCCATGCAAATTTTGTTAGACGATGATATGAAGAAGCTGCTGACCGAAGTTGAAAATGTAAACAGAGGCAGCTATGACTTTTTACAACTGAGACAAAAAATCGGAGATAAGCTGAACGTTTATACATACTCCAATAAAACAATTAAAGCGATCCACCTGCTTCGTGCAAACGGTGAGCCGCTCAGTGCTTCGGGAAGCTCCATTAGCAAGGAAACCGTAGCACAAGAAGAGTGGTACAAGAAGATCGTCGAGAATAACGGAAAAGCGACTTGGTTGGAAGCCAAATCGAAAGGCTACGCGGATGCTACAAATGGATCCACCTTCGGGCTTGGACGCGTTTTGAAGAATACGTCAACCAATACAGCTCAAGCCATTTTGTTAATGGAAGTTAGCGTGGATGCGATCGACAAAGAGCTTGGCGATATTAAGATGGGTGACGAAGGTCAGACAATGATTCTGACTCCGGAAATGAACGTTATTTTCTCCAAGGATCGCGCCTTGATCGGAGAAAAGTCTAACTTGGATGTTGCCAAGGATTCATTAATTGAAGATTCCCACAATACAATGACAGGCAAGAAGGACATGCAGATCGTGTACTATAAATCAGCGAAAACGAACTGGTATTTGATGGGTGCCATGCCGGTCGCTGAGCTTGTTAAGGATGCTAAGGTAATCTTCAATGTCACATGGATTATAGCTGGTGTTGCTGCGATTATCGCAGTTGGAATTGGTATATTCGTTGCAAGAATGATCGGTCATCCGGTCGTGACTCTACGTAACCTCATGAAAGAAGGGGAACAGGGTAACCTCACCGTACGGATGAATGTTAATAGTCAGGATGAAATCGGTCAGCTGGGGCATAGCTTTAACCAGATGATGGAGAAAATCACACAGTTGGTTCAGCAGACAAATCTTTCCGCACAAGAAGTATTGGCAACTGCGGCAGAGCTGTCGGATGCCTCGAAGAAAACAGCCGTATCAGCCAAAGAAATTGCTGTTGCTACTGAAGAGATTGCAGGCGGAGCGTCCAGCTTGGCAGTTGAATCGGAACGAGGCAATGAATTGACGCATAATATCAGTATGCAAATGAAATCGGTCATCGATTCCAACCTCGTCATGGGTACAGCTGCTTCCAGCGTTCAGTCATCTAGTGAACAAGGAATTCAGTATATGTCCGAGTTGATCAGCAAGACTAATGAGACCGAGACGATGACTCGGGATATGGTTGACAAGGTAGACAACCTTAAGGAAAGCACGCGTTCTATCCGCAAAATTTTGGATGTATTGAACAATCTGACGAAACAGACGAATATTTTGTCTCTGAATGCTACGATTGAAGCTGCTCGCGCAGGCGTGGCTGGCAAAGGGTTCATGGTAGTGGCTGATGAAATTCGCAAATTGGCCGACCAGTCCCGTCAATCGATTGCTATTGTAGGGCAAGTCACTGAAACCATCCAGAAGGAAATCGACGAAACCGTTAATGCATTGTCAAATGCTTATCCGATGTTCCAGCAGCAGATCGTTTCTGTAAAAGAAGCTGATGCGATTTTTAAAGAAGTTCACTCTCATATGAACGGCTTTATTACTCAATTATCTGATGTAACAGAGTCTATCGATAATCTGAATGCATCCCAAGTGGTGCTGTCTGATGCGATGTCCAATGTTAGCGCCGTTGCTGAAGAGTCTTCTGCAACTTCCCAAGAGGTAGCGTCGTTAAGCTCGGAACAATTAAGCATAAGCTCTGGGCTGGTTCGCTTGTCGGACAAGCTGGAGCAGCTGTCTAATTCACTGCAGGAATCTTTATCCAAATTTGAAGTTTAAACGATATGTATCTGGCATAATCTATACACAATAAGATTCGTTAGAGAAAGCTTTTTTCAGGGCGTGGATTTGGTCTTGAAAAGGGCTTTTTCTGTATGTGCCAGTGTTTGTAAATGGATGAAGAAGCTTATACTGCTAATATCCGGTCGTGAAGGGAAAAGCAGAATATGGCGAACAGCTCACAGATGAAAAAACACCGTCTTTTTTACACTTTATTACTTATTATTGCTGCATTGGTGGTGTTAAATGGCCGCTTATTTTGGGTCCAGCTAGCAGCTAGTCATAATCTATCAAGGCATCACATCAATCTCGTTGAGAATTCCGTCATTCAAAGAGAAAAGGGAATCGTATTGGATAGCGGGAGAGGTGACTTTTTCGATCGAAACGGAATCCCCTTAACAGGAAAAAGCTTATCAGTCTTGACAGTGTTCCCAGTTAATCATCATTTCCCGGAAAATAATAAAGAAACTGAAGCCCAGATGCAGATGGCTCAATTGTTGAATGTTTCCTTAGAAGAGTGGAGAAGCTTTACTCTTGCCCTGAAAGCTCCGCAGATATGGTCCGTTGACGGGAAGCCTGTTGTGCTTACGGAGCGGCAGATCGAACAAATTGAAGCGCTGAAGCTGCCTCAGACAGCCGTGACCCAATTCAAGCAGCGCTATGATATGAAACCATTAGCCAGCCAGGTTATCGGTTTCATTGGTCAAAATCCGGACAGAATTACAAGACAATTCACGGACCAGTTTCACAGCGGAGAGCTTCAGCTCACTAGTAAAATTGGCGGGGCCGGTTTGGAAAAAAGCTTCGAGCCCTGGCTCCAAGGAGTCGGCTCAACTTCAGTGTCCCTGTTTACTGATGCCAAAATAAATCCGCTGCAGGGCTTGGCAACAAGAGTTTTTGCACCCCAAAATGGATATTACCCCATTAAAGTCATGACGACGCTCGATGCTGGGATCCAGCAAAAGGTAGAGCAAATTATGAGAAAACTTGAGGTGAAGGAAGGCGCTGTTGTAGTACTGGATACGGAAAATGCGGACGTTGTAGCTATGGCCTCTCAACCTTACTTTGATCCCGATCATATCGATATGGAAACGGGGTCATGGAGTAATAGAGCATTAAAAGCGGTTGCGCCAGGTTCTATATTTAAAACAGTAACGGCTGCCGCTGCATTGGAAGAGCATGCAGTTGATCTAAAGGAAACGTTTGAATGCGATGGTGAGCTTGGGAAGTATGGACTCACCTGTTGGAAAAAGGACGGGCATGGGACGATAACCTTAGAAGAAGGATATGCCCAGTCGTGTAATATCGCATTTGCCCGAATAGCCGAGCGTCTAGATGGCAGTAAGTTTGAAGAATATGCGCATAAACTGGGCCTTGGTGTCCAAGTGGGCTGGCAGGGCGATTTTTTGCAGAAGAAGGATTTTCAATCATGGGATGCGGAGGAGCAAGGGCAGGTGTTCTCTTCTACCACTGCGCAACAGGACGGAGGGGTTAAGGCCCAAACCTCTATCGGGCAACGGGATGTACTCATAACGCCGCTTCAGGCAGCCAATATGGTAGTTACTCTCTTACATAAGGGAAAGGTGAGTTCGCCGCGTGTGGTTAAGGAGCTTCGTTTTCGTAATGATAGGAGCATGGAGACCTTATCTGCAAAGGAAGTGGACGGACTGAATGAACGTATCACTCCCGCCACTGCGGAGCTGCTGCTCTCTTGGATGCAGGATGTGGTGGATCACGGAACGGGGAAAGGGCTCAAGAAAGCCCAGTGGAAGTTAGCGGGTAAATCAGGTACAGCTCAGGTTGTAGACAAGCAGGGGAATGAGAAGGTCAATGAATGGTTCATCGGTTATGGACCGGTAGAGAAGCCCCGCTATGCAGTTGCGGTTCTTGTCCAAAATGCGGAGCCGGATCAAAAAAACACATCCATACCTTTATTCAATCAAGTCATGGATGTGCTGGCTGAGCCTACTCAATGATATGAGCTAGTATGAAGTGAAGGGATAACCAGCGAAAAGCAGGTGCCTTTCCCGACCTCACTGGTGACATCGATCTTACCGTGAATCGTCTGGATAACCCGGTATGTAACCATCATCCCGAGTCCAGTTCCTTTCTCTCTGGTGGAGTAAAATGGAGTTCCGAGTCTGCGAATTTCTTCGGGTGTCATGCCAACGCCATGATCGATAATATCGATACAGACTGTCCGGTTTTGAATAATTCCGATAATTTTCAGCTTGCCGCCAGATGGCATGGCTTCAATTCCATTTTTACATAAGTGCATAATGCATTGAACGAACTTATCCTTGTTAGCACTAATCGTCAGCTTATCATCCAGCTGGGTTTCGATTTCAACATGACACAGCTTGGCATAAGGCTCAATCGATAGTAAGGCTTGTTCGATCAGCAGTTTGGCATCCACAAGCTCGATAGCTTCCAGATGCGGCTTGGCGAAAGCTAGATAATCGTTCACTATGGAGTGGGCCTTATCGATTTCCTCCATTACCATTGAGGTGTACAGTGTTCGCTTTTCTTCCGCTAAGTCAGGCTGCTTCAGTATTTGCATGAAGCCGCGTGCTACGGTCATCGGATTTCTGATTTCATGAGCAAAGGAAGCGGCTAATTCGCTGAGCACATTCATTTTATCCGATTGTTGAACTTGATGGCGGAGCCGCGTATTCGCTCTGATTTGCTCGACGACATACACGACCAGTCCCATAGTTATAGCACAGAATAAACTGTAGGAGCTGAAGTAGGTCCAATATTGGAGATCCATCTTTTGCTCGGTAAACCAGAAGGCTATGCAGGAATAAAGAGTGGAGATAATGCCTAGGCATAAGCCAAGAATGAACCCTGACGTTACATTTTTAGTCTTGGTTTGATCCATAATGTAGGGTTTGAAGCATTTGACTAGCAAGATTAGTGTCATAAGAAGAGCAGTGCTAACCACGAGTGCGACAGGATTTCCACCCAGAATTAGTCGATGTGCAAGAATAGCAAGCATAACCCACAGCGATGGAAGGAACCCGGCATACAGCATGCACACGGCTAACGGTATCAGTCTGAAGTCATAAAAAAATCCGGAAGAAAACCGGAAGGGGTATGTCATGCACAATATGGCTATGATCGTTGATAAGATAGCGATAACCCGTTTATTGGTTGTTGAATGATTAAGACTATGCCGATCTCCCCAAAATAACTGATACAACATGACAGGAGTAATAATAATAAGCATGTTCAGAAACAGTTGATTAAATAAGTTCAAATGTGATCACCTTATGCGAATGATGTGAGCGGTTGAATAACGACTCTAACCTAGTGTATTCGACAAAAATACATATTTTCCTACAAAAGATTTGAAAAAAGGAAACAATGTCCTAAATCTAACGATTAGACTCAGGAGAATGTAAGAGGAATCGTCCACTGGGCATTCTCAATCCAGCTTCGGTCGCTAAATTCTCTGGCTTTAAGAATAACCTGATGGCTATACACTTCTACATATAATCCTTGCGCGGCAGTACCGGTTTGGCCGGGGAGCACACTACGAGTTCTGCCAACGGAGGCATTATTAAACCAATGGAACGTATTTTGCCGATTGTAGTGGTCTTCATTGACAAAATTACGGTGAGTATGACCGGATAGTACAAAAACGTTACGATATGGAGCAAGGATTTCCCGAAAAGCCTTAGCTCTTATTAATTGATGTGTTCGTCCGTCACTGCCAATCTCGGGAAGCGGCTGGTGAATGAAGACGATTGCAGGTTTTCCGTCCTCATGAGCTTTCATTGTATCCTTCAACCACTCTAATTGGGCATCTGAGTACCAAGCTCCCTCACCAACATCTGATTTCTCCTGTACGTACAATTCCTGCGAGACCATTATGAGATGAACGTCATTGATCCAGACATCCGTATAGGGCCTATTCTCATACCCGATAAAAGACTGAAATCGCTCACGGGACATTGCGTCCGTTTTTCCATTGGGCATAGTTTCCGTTGAAAAGGCACCTTGATCTGTTAACCATATATCATAGTAATCATGGTTCCCCATATTGGCATAGAGCGGAGGCAAAGTATATTGATTTAAAATACTCCGGAGCAGCTTGTAATCGCTTTCTCTTCCGAAATCAGTTAAATCGCCGCCAAGTACGATAGCATCCAGAGGATGTTCCCAATCTCTAATATCTTGCAGAGCCATATGAAGCTTATCGGTCATGGAGGATTCACCGACGGAAATATGAAGGTCGCTAAGCAGGAAAAAGGAGAGCTGCTTTTCTTTGGATGGTTCGGGTTTAATCGGTGCTGGCTCTACCGCTTTAGGTTCAATGACCGGTTCAGGATCCGAATCAGCCTGTGCGATCCAGCGACGAAGATAAGGTGCGCTAAGTCCGACACCACCAGCAAGAACAGCAAGAGAGAACAACATTTTTTTTACAAAATTACGACGTGTTAACACAGCTCATCATCCTATCCGGTGAAGTACGTTGATAAGGTTTGCTTCCATTATAACTGCACCCAAGTACGATCACAATAAAGGAATGGCCTAGAATATAATCACCTTAACATTTTTTTATAGGAATGTTTAAGAAGTAGTCGGCATAAAAATAAAATGTAAGTTATTTTTAGTTAGTGACTTGATAAATGTAATTAATATAAAGTAATATACTAACATAAAGTTAGTAATTAATTATTAAGGAGTGGTTAATATGATGAGTTGGGGCCTTCTTATTATTCGTTTGGTCGTAGGGATCAGCTTCATGGGGCATGGGGCACAAAAGTTGTTCGGATGGTTCGGCGGTTACGGTCTTAAAGGCACCGGAGGCTGGTTTGATTCTATAGGAATGAAACCGGGGGTTGCTATGGCGTTTATAGCTGGGTTATTTGAACTTGTGGGCGGACTGCTGTTCGCGGCAGGGGTATGGACACCAATAGGGGCAGCATTGATCGTCCTTACCATGTTGGGAGCTATCGTCAAAGTTCATGGTAAAAACGGTTTTTGGGTTACGTCGAACGGTTATGAGTATAACCTGATCCTCATTGCTATTGCCGTTGGGGTCGCATTAATCGGACCTGGAGCCTATGTTCTGTTCTAATGGATTTCTGAATATGAGGGTAAGAGCCTTTGGCATGAGCCGAAGGCTCTTTTTGCGTTATTCCTTCCTTGTTTATTTACGACCTTCTAAGGGTACTAGAGAAAGATAGTACTTTTATTTCCAGCTTTACAAGATATACTTTAAGTAAATGGTGAGTCAAAAGAAAGAGGTGCAGCGGGATGAGCCGTAAATGGCTAGAAAAGGAAGGCCTCCGTTGGGTGGACCAAAATATTGTAACCCGTGAGCAATATCATCAAATTCTTGGTCTTTATGAGGATAAAAAGCATGCTATAGGCATACTTCCTATACTTGGAAGTATTTTGGTGGGGCTTGGTATATTGAGCTTTGTAGCGGCCAACTGGCAGGACATTCCACAGTTAATGAGGCTATCTCTGATCATGATCATAATGGTAGCATGTTATGGCGCAGGAGAGATCTTCCAGAGAAAGGATCATGAGAAGCTAGGTATTGCTCTGACGGCTCTCGGCTTTGTATCCTTCGGTGCAGGGATCGTCTTGATCGGCCAAATGTTTCATCTGGTCGCTTACAATATTACATCTTTTATCGTTTGGGGTAGCACAGGAATATTGCTTACCTACTTATATCGAAGCCGATTTATATATTTGCTCAGTTTGATTGTGTTCACAGCGGCACAACTCTATAACATGCTGGAATTTAACCAATTCAGCTATATAGGCTTTGCCATCATGGCATTGGGGCTTGGCTACTATGCTTGGATGCGCAAAAACACGCTGCTGACCTGGTGCTTCAGCTTAAGCTATGTACTGCATGCACTCATATTCATTCTGCATAAAGATTGGGCGTTTCTGTGGTTCTTTATACCGGTTATGGTATTGTACACCCTCGGGGATTGGTATAAGGATCGCAGTACAGGATATGCTTTGCAATCAGTGCCACTTGCAGCAGCCTATATATTTGCAGTCGTAATAACTCTAAGCTGGGTTAATCATCCGTCCGATTTAGATGAAGTCTTGGCTACTCCATGGATATTCATCAGTTCTATGTTGGTATTGTTTGTTTTATCCTTCATAGGTAAATTGAAGCATGAACGATCATCGAGCGCTTTGGAGTGGGTTCTGGTAGTTCCTTTTGTATATTTACCTTCAGGAGTTTCCATTCTTTATTTACTTTCGTTGTTCTTCTTCTCATTCTATGTGCTCTGGAGAGGGTATATCGAAGAGTGGAGGTTCAAGATTAATTTCGGTACGGTCTTGTTTATATGCAGCTCGATGATTGCTTATGGGAAGCTAACTTGGGACTTTATGGATAAGTCGCTATTCTTCATTATAGGAGGAGTATTGCTGCTGGCACTCAGCTGGTTCTTAAACCGGCGCAACAAACGATTTCTTGATGAGGTTAAAGGAGGGAAGCCGTCATGATCCAAGATGTAAGGTTAATTAAGCGTAGGACATGGCTGCTTAGTCTTCTAGTTCTCCTCCAGTTGCTTGTTCTTGCTGGCATTGCGGTTTCCTACTATGCTGTCGGCTGGTTCGGTACCGAGATCAAGTTAAAGACAGCACCCGTTGATCCAAGAGATTATTTGTATGGTGATTATGTGAGGCTAGGATATGACATTAGCCGTCTCGATTCAAGCTTATGGAACGAGAAAGAAATCGAGGTTGATAGCGGCAAACGAGTGTATGTGCTGTTAAAACCCGATGTACACGGAGTCTATGAAGCAAAAGGGATTTACGCATCCAAGCCTGCCCCACAACCCGGAGAAGCAGTGCTTAGAGGAACCGTTACAAATCATTGGAGTGGTTCGATAAGCATTAGCTATGGTCTGGAAAAATATTATGTTCCCGAAGGAACGGGGAGAGAACTGGAGGAACAAGCCAACAATCTTATAGCTAAGGTAAAAGTAGCTTCATGGGGGCAGGCTAAAATCGTCGCCTTAGAGCCGCGCGGCTGATACTTTCAGCAAACATTCAGTTAGTGTTCAGATTCGATTCATCTTTAAGTGTGATAATAGATATAGAGAAGAATAAATCTATTAAACTTGGAGGAATCGAACATGACGAATCGCAAAGCAATAAGACTTGTGCTGGCAGCTGTCATTATGTTCGGAGGAACCGTGGCGCTTTACGAATGGGACCAAGCCGTATCTGCACAACAAGTACAAACGATAAACAATAACCAACAATGGACTAACTCGGGTAACTTGAAGGATTTATAACGAAATCCATTCATTGAAATCCGCTAACTATTGAAGGCGCATGGAGAGATTCCATGCGCCTTCTTGCTGTTTGACAAAGCGGGTGTACTTTAATCTCTTTCCAATTGAGCGACTAGTCGTCTTGCTAGACCTGCTGGCGTATCGATGGTTTCATACAACTTCAATCGCAGTTTGTTCTCAAGCTGATCCAGCTGCGTGTCATTGAAATAAATTAACTGTTCTCCGCTGGTTAAACGGCTTTCTCCACTTAAATTTTTCAAAGTTGAAGCTATTTTTCTTCCATCCCTCGTTTCGAGAACCATCAGCAGTTTATTGTAATTAGCATCAACCATGACCGTATCAGTACTTTTCAATTCCGTATTGATGCGGAGCTTATAATTGTAGCTGTAAGTTTGAGTCGCTTGATTCATTCCGGCCAGATTGCTGAGCGCCCAGTCCTTAATGGTTACCTGATATGGATAGGCAAGCAATTGTTGATTGTCGAGCGTAGTATTGTTCATAGCCACATAAGCTTGAGAGATCGTTATTTTATAGGGTGCGGCTGTCTTATCATCAATTAATTTGAGAGTATATTGATTCTTGGCATCATTCATCGGGAGAACGAATGAATAATTGATTACATAGTCCGTACCTGGAACAACAAGTGTGGCCGTGTTGTTCAGACGACTGCCGGCATAAGTATAGCCTCCGCCGACAAGCTCAGCAGCAAATTGGGGTACGGGTAAAGGCTTATCGCTTTTGTTCGAGAACTTCATTTTGACGATGCCGGTTTGATACCCCATGCCTTCGTTCTCGTAGGTTTGCATATCCACAACCGATACGGCGATGTCAGGATTCACCGAATTATTGATCGGATCTATACGAAGCGGTGTGTTCATAATATACGGAGCAGGCTCGGTTGTATCCTTATCCGATGCATTGCCTTCAGGAAGCTGGATGCTTAAGCGACCGATCTTGTATGAAATATTTGCGGAAGCATCTGTACGGTTAGGTACTTTATAGGTTTCCGATGTTGAGATAGTAACGCTGTTAAGCTGGATATCCAAGTCGGTAGGAACAGCATAGTAGATGTATTTTTTATCGCCGGGATCTAGAGTGGTTACAGCCTGATCCGCCCGATACCCTTTATAAGTCAAGGTCGCTGATTTGCCGTCAAGTGAAAAGCTCGGGATGGATTCCGTTGTTATCCCCGGGTTTTGAACGAGCAGTTTTAATACTTTTACAGGTGTCTGATCTTTGAAATTAGTGTCCAAGTGGATCGGCGTATAAGTTAATGAAGAGTCCAAAGAAGGAATAGTGAACGTTTCGCCCCATGCTTTAATAGCATTTGGATCTGAAATCAAGGTCTGATCCCCGTACCATACGAGGTTGCTCACGGGAACATCCAACATCGTCGTTTCGACCTTTGGATAGACATCCTTATTCACATCGATCCAGACAATATCGGTTGGTTTCAATTCGTCTCCACCGTCGATTTGGGTCATATACCCTAGCTCGATGCTTGACATTGGCGGTACGGAAACCCCGTTATCCGCGCTGCCCTTCAAAACATACTTGGCCCCATTCCCGATAGCGACTCGAGGTTCATAGTCAGGCACTCTCACGGTATCATTTGAAACATTATACATTTTAACCTTAACGCCGATCCGTGTACCGCTTATTGAATGCTCGCTTAACAAACCGTTGATTTTAACCTGGAGCGGACCTTCCAGTGTAGTAGGATATCGATTATCCATGGATGCGCTATCCCTTTCATCAGCAAGAAGGGTGCTTGTTCCCAGCGTGCAAACGAGGGAAGAGATGATAACGGCCGAAAGTGCTTTTTTAAAATGGTTTTGCATCGTCTGTCCTCCATTATAGAAAATAGTCAAAAGAAACCAGGAGTCGTTATTTTCGAACCTCTACTTTGTCCTTGTCTTTCAATTCTTGAGAGCCGGAGATTACAACCTGTTCGCCTTCCTTGACACCGGATACGACTTCGCGGGTGGAATCAGCAGCCGTACGTCCCAGTGTTACTTTTCTTCTCTCAGCAGTATCGTTCGAGACTACAAACACATAACTATCATTGCCTTCCTTGGTAATCGCTGCTGCCGGAATCGTTACGACATCTTGTGTGGTATCACCGCCAAGCTGAAGCTTTACTCTCATGCCTGACTTGAGCTTCTGATCCGCATTAGCGGCACTTAATTCAAGCACAAAGGTTTTGCTTTGAGGACTCATGACCTCGGCTAGATAGGTGACCGTACCGGTCATCTGGGTATCCGTTCCTTGCAGTGTAAAAGGAAGCTCCTTTTTGCCGCGGACTAGCTTTAGAGTGCTCTCGGTTACATCGGCATGTATTTTAATCGGGTTTTGCTGCTGGATAACACCTGCTACATATCCGGCTGGAACCGTTACTCCTACCTCCGGATTTAAATCAGTCAATATACCGCTAATCGGGGCTTTCACTTCAAAGTCCGATAAGGTTTTGTCGATATCCTGAAGCGTAACATTGGCGGACTCAATTTGAATTTTTAAGGATGCGAGAGGGTCTGTAGAATCGAGATTGGCGAGCTGCTTCTGAGCCGTATCCAAATCCAGCTTTGATGTTTTTAACTGGGTCTCAGCTTTTTCCAGCTGTGTTTTTGGAACGAGACCGGCATCATAATCATTGCGGATATTGTTATAGCTTTTTTCCAAATCGGCTATAGTCAGCTGCAGCTTTTCAATTGTGTTCTTGTAGACTCCACGATTGGTAGCAATATCTTCACGCGTTTTGTCCAGCTGGGCTTGCAGGTTTTGTCTTGACAGCTCGGTCTTCTCCCTGTTTCTGGCGGCATCGGCAGAGTCCAGCTTGAAGATCACTTCACCTTGCTGCACGGAATCTCCACGTTTTTTCTTCATTTCCAATACATCGCCACCGACTTTGGTTATAACATTGACTTGGGAGGACGATACGACGTCGGCATCCAGCTCCTGCTTATTATCCATTTTTTGCTTGCCTATCTGAACCGTTTTGACCGATTTGGTCTGGCTTCCGTTGGCATTCGTAACTGAGCAGCCCGCTGCCAAAGCCCCGCTGAGTATAACAACAAGACCTGTCATAAGTACGCGTTGGAACCTGCTTGAATTTTCTATCCTACTGGTCATTGGATTGGTTGCCCCTTTACTATAAAATCGGTAGATGGTTTCTTTTATTCGCCCATAACGTGAGCTTTAGGACCGCCTTTGGCTTTAGTGTTTTTCAAAAAGAGAGAAAGAACGGCTGCAATGACAGACAACACAGCGGTAACGACGAAGACGTCATCGAGACCGTTTACGGTAGCCTGAATTTGTACCTGCCCGTTAATAAAGCCAAGTGCGCTCACCTTAGCCTGCGCGGCCGATTGACCCATTCCCAAATATTGGCCCTGCAGCTGATTAAAATGATTTGCAATATTAGAAGAGAACATGTTCAACTGCTCGGATAGGTCTGCTACGTGGAACGTCCGGCGATCGGAATAAAGCAGGGCAAGCCAAGCAATGCCGAAGGAGGCGCTGATCTGGCGAATCGTATTGGAAAGTGCAGTTCCTTGGCCCATTTTGTGCATAGGAACGGTATTCATTCCAGCTGTCTGGATAGGCATCATCATAAGACCCATACCTATAGCCCTGAGCACTAGCCATGTGATAAGCACGGAGAATGCGGTATTCAAGTCGAGAGCTGCGGACAAATACAAAGACAGCGCAGTAAACAGCAGTCCGACCACAGCAAGCAGACGAGCACCTATCTTGTCGAACAGAGCTCCAGCTATAGGCATCATAATGCCGGAAACGATAGCCTGTGGAAGCAGAATCAAACCGGTTTGAATAGCTGATAATCCAGATAGTGTCTGCAAAAATATGGGAAGCAGGAATAAAACACCCATCATAATTAGGGTAGCGATACTCGAGATGATGAGGGACAAGGTGTAAGTCGAGTTCTTCAGCAACGTTAAATCCAGCATCGGATGATCAATCAGCAGCTCTATAAAGACAAATATAATAAGACTGGTAATCCCGATAGTAACGAAAATGATGACCTCGGAATCTCCCCAGCCTTTTTCCGATACTTTGCCGATACCGTACAGGAGCGTCGCAAGACCGGTAGTTGAAGTAAGGAAACCCCAAAAATCAAACCGCTGGGTTACAGGCGCTTTAAATTCTTTAAGCACTGCCATAGCGAGGAAAAAGTCGATGATCCCAATGGGGACGTTAATAGTGAAAATGAGCCGCCAGTCCAAATATTCAACGATATATCCGCTTAGGGTTGGCCCGGTAGCGGGAGCGAACATAATAGCGATCCCGAACAACCCCATGGCCATTCCACGTTTCTCCGGAGGGAACATACGGAAGATCATCGCCATACTGATCGGCATCAAGGCTCCGCCGCCAATGGCTTGAACGATACGAAAAACAATCATGCTATCGTTGCTCCAGGCAACGCCGCATAGTCCCGAACCAAGGGTGAAGATTGCATTAGCAATCAAAAAAATTCTTTTATATCCGAAGCGATCGCCCAAATAACCGGTAACCGGAACAAGTGCTCCGCTGACCAAGGCATAAGCTGTAACGACCCATTCGATATCGGATTGGGTTACGCCGAATACAGACATCATTTTGGGTAGAGCTACATTGACGATACTCGTATCAAGAATAGCCATGAACACAGCAATGATGACCGCTAGCATGGCTAGACCGGGTCCTTTGGCTGCTGTTTGAGCCTGAGGGACCGATTCATTTGAGGCCGCGTTTGTGGATGCCACACCTATTCCTCCTTTCTTTCCATCTTTTTTTGCCAAACACACGAGGGATTATTTCTCGATTTTTACTGCAACATTCAAACCGGGTACCAGACGGAGCCCCTGATGGTCATCTAATGAGATTTTTACGGGAATACGCTGAATGACTTTGGTGAAATTACCGCTCGAGTTGGAGCTAGAAAGCAGGGAAAAGGAGGAATTCGTGCCTAAGCCCAGACGCTCTACATGGCCCGTAATCATAGTGCCTGGATATGCGTCGACTTTAATTGTGACTTTGCTGCCTACCTTGACATCGGCAATTTCTGTTTCTTGGAGGTTAGCTGTAACATAGAGCTGATCCAAATTCGCACTCATTGCGATAGCGCTGCTGGAGGAAACCATTTGATCTTTAATACCGCTGAATTGAATAATGGTACCTTCCTCTACGGCAATTATTTCTTGAGTCACGGCAGGCGTGTTACCGCGAGCGGGGGTCGTCTCTACAATGCCCAATACGTCGCCTTTCTTAAAGGACTCGCCCTCTTTGTAGTTCCATTCGATCAATTTGCCTGATCCCGGGGCTCCGATGGCTCGCAGGTCACCCTGAATTTTGGCATCCTCAGTGTTTATGTATTTGCTTGCAATAGCATAGTAATAAGTGCCGCCTGCTCCTCCTCCAAGAAGGATTATCGCGAGCAGGACGAGTATAATGATTTTTTTCTTCATTGCGGACTAAGCCCCTTTCTTTTATGGGAAGCGTGGTTTTATCCCAATACCTTAGCGTTGGACAGCATTTTCCGAAAAGTGGCCACGAACTGATCGGTTTCCTCTTGGCTTAAGTTGGCTAGCATAGCTTGTAAAATCAATTTTCGGCGCTGCTTTAGTTCGGTAACTGTATGTAGGCCCAGTTCGGTTAATTCAACCCAGACCACTCTACGATCTGTATCATCCCGCGTTCGCATAACTCGACCGTCTCGTACTAGACGATTAACAGCAATAGTCGTAGCACTGGGTGACAAGCAAAGCTCCTCAGCAAGCTCGCTTACAGTCATCCTGCGTTTAGCAGATAAAGTAGCAAGCAGCAGAAATTGCTGTTTGGACACAGCTGGGCATGGCATCCACTTGTTCGATTGCCGTATCGCAGTATGGATAAGCTGTTCGAATTCATTCAATCTGTCGTCGATGCTTGCCAATGATGGGTTCCCTCCTTCTCCGAAAACAGGTTTACAAATTAAGGTATTATTCATAAGTGGTAAAAATGTTTTTCAGAATATATTTTTATAGTAAAACTATTCATGGAAAAAATATCATGTAGAATATTACACCGTCAATATATTTTTTGAAGAAAATGTTTGAAACAAAACTTCCACTCGCCCGTATTAATGAATAATACATACTAGATCCATTGGAAAAAGGAGCAAAAGCATGAATGACCACCGCAGCCTCTTTGAGTTGGAAGAGGTATCGAGGCAGCTATATCGCAAAATGTCGTTGGCCTGGAACAGGTTCAATGAGAAAGGAATGACTGCTGCTCAAGGCTTTATTCTAGAGAAGCTGGATACGGAAGGACCCCTTAAGGTATCTCAGATGGCAGAAGCTATGTGCTACACAGCCGGTGCTATTACAACGCTATCGGATAAACTGCTGTTGGCTGGTTATGTAGAGCGGGAAAGAGATGATGAGGATCGCAGAGTGGTCTATTTGCGGATTACAGAAGAGGGCCGCAGCATGTTAGGATCAATAAGAGATCAAAGAAAATCGAATGTTGATACGTTTTTCGGGGATTTGCCGGATGAGGACATTCAGCATTTGATTCGCATTTACAAAGAAATTTTGGCTCATTCGGAGAAAAAGGCTTAGTCAAAGACGTCATCAGCCTCTATAATGAAACAGTGGAGGGAGCTGTCTGTAAAAGTCAGGCTCTTTACCATACGATAGATGAACCAACAGGTATTCGGAAAGAGGAATAAGCAATGGAACAGATGAATTGGTCGTTACCGGAAGGAACCCTTATATGGGACCGTACGCAGCAACCGGAGCAAGGAGAGGTATTGTATCCCTTCGCACTGGAGGAGCTGTTGTGCAGACTTGTAGGGGATGGGGGCGCCCCAATGGTTCATTTGTGGAGACATCCGAGAGCTTTCGTTATGGGACTGAGAGACAGCAGGTTGCCTTATGCAAGGGAAGCCAAGCGTTGGCTAGAAGATCAAGGATATTCCGTTGCCGTCAGAAATTCAGGCGGTGCGGCTGTGCCGCTTGATCTGGGTGTAGTAAACGTTTCGTTGATCCTTCCCAAGAGACAAGGGCAAATTGATTTCCGCCAAGATTTTGAAACGATGTATAGTCTAGTGCGGGATGCGCTTTATAGTGTAACGCCGGATGTAGCCAAGGGCGAAGTGAATGGCTCCTACTGTCCTGGTGACTACGATCTTAGTATTGAAGGACGTAAATTTTGCGGAATAGCCCAGCGTCGGCAGGCGCATGCCTTTGTTGTACAGGCCTTTGTTGTTGTAATAGGGAGCGGGAGGTCCAAGGCGGAGCTTGCCAGGGAATTCTACCGCATTGCGGCCCAAGGCGCTGAACAGGTAAGCTTTCCAGATGTGCAGGAGAACAGTATGGCCAGCCTTCAGGAGCTTGTCGGACTTAATGACGAGCAGCGCTTTATCGATGCGGTGAAGCAGACGGTAAGAACGCATAGGCTGGAGAGTGAATCTGGAACCATGGGCGGAGTTCTTCGAATTCCTGAGGATGCTCAAGTTCAAGAGATGATCTCGTCGATGAAGAGTCGCTACGGAATTGATGGTTAGGTGTGAAAAGGCATAAGCGAATCCTCAAGGAGGACGTAGCTTATGCCTTTCTACTGTTTTTGCAACTTAGTTTGCAATTATTTTAGAAAAAGCTTCATCGCGGCGGGCAGTTCATTCTGCCAGAAGCCCCATAAGTGCTTGCCTGGTTTTTCCTCATACCATAGCCTACAGTTCTTAGCTTCCAACTGTTCCTTGGTCAATCGGTTTGCTTCAAGGAAATCAAAGGTTCCTCGTTCTGTTTTCACTTCCGTTTCGTCCAGTCCAATTAACATATAGAGATATAACCACGACAAATCGGGCTCTTGTTCCAACCTTGCTCTTGTTTCTTGCAAAAATGCGCCGGACAAGGATATAACGTTGCAAAATAGGCTACGATAATTTAAGGCAAGATGTAGGGATACGGTCCCGCCTAGTGAATCGCCAGCTAGGATGCGATCTGCAGCTTCCGTTCTTACTGAATACTTGGATTCGATGTAAGGCAGCAGCTCTTCGGCAAAAAAACGGGTATATGCGCTGAACCGCTCTCCTTCCGGTGCGTATTCACTTGTTCTGACAGCTGTATCCACATCCACGCCAACGATAATGGCTGGATTGACGCCTTCATCGAAGATGAGTCTATTCATATGTGTGACGATTCGACCGAAGTTGAAAAATTGTTCACCGTCCTGACAATAGATAACAGGGTAGGTGACAAGCTCCTGATAACCTGGGGGTAAAAAAACGCGTACAGGTCTTTCTGTTCCCAAGAATTGGGAAGGTACTTGTTCTTTCACAACAGTGCGTTTGTAATATATGGAATCATCCATGAAAAATCCTCCAGTGTATTATAATAGTTTACCGTTATTTTGCGATCTGTATTATATATTTATGTTAGCTGTTATAGTCTAAACTTTGAAGAGAACGTATATTTTTCAGGTAAGTAGTTGTGTTATTCATGAAAACAGGTTTATAATACTACTATAACAGAAACTCCGGTTTCAAGGCATCAAAATCTATCGCTGAGGTGAATGTACATGAGTAAGCCATATGAAGTGGCAGTGTCCAAGGTGCAGCCTTTGTCTGTTCTAGCGCCAGACGGTACTGTGGTTAACGAGCAAGAAATGCCGAAATTGACTGACGATCAATTAAAAGAATTAATGAGACGCATGGTATTTACCCGTACTTGGGACCAACGGGCTGTTAACTTGACCCGCCAAGGACGTCTTGGTTTCTATGCACCGGTTTCCGGTCAAGAAGCGTCGATGATCGGTAGTGAGTTCGCTTTAAATAAAGATGATTTTATTTGCCCTGGTTATCGTGATATGCCGCAAATCGTATGGCATGGTCTTCCGATGTACCAAGCATTCTTATATTCCCGTGGCCATCAGCATGGTGGACAAATTCCTGCTGACGTGCACGTGTTGATGCCGCAAATTATTATCGGCGCACAAATTTTGCACGCTATGGGCGTTGCAATGGCATTCAAAAAACGTGGAGAAAAACGCGTAACCATTACTTACACAGGTGACGGCGGTTCCTCCGAGGGCGATTTCTACGAAGGCTTGAACTTCGCAGGCGCATTCAAACTTCCATCCATTTTCGTTGTACAAAATAACGGCTATGCGATCACAACTCCGTTTGCTAAGCAAACAGCAGCTGAATCCGTAGCTCATAAAGCAGTAGCGGCAGGTATTAAAGGCGTTCAAGTAGACGGTATGGACGTGCTTGCGGTTGTCAAAGCGGTTCAAGATGCAGCAGAACGCGGACGTAACGGTGAAGGCGCGACTTTGATCGAAGCCATCACTTATCGCTTCCTGCCTCACTCCATGTCCGGTGATGATCCGTCCAAATACCGTACGAAAGAAGAAACAGCTGAATGGGAAGCAACTAGAGACCCATTGAACCGTTTCCGTACTTACTTGGTTGGCAAAGGCTTGTGGTCGGAAGAAGAAGAGAACAAAGTAGTCGAGGAAGCGAAAGCTACCGTTGCTGAGGAAATCAAGAAAGCAGAAGCAGTTGAAAAAATGACAGTTCCTGGCTTGATCGACAGCATGTTCGAAACGACGCCGGCATACTTGGAAGAGCAAAAAGCGGATTATATCGGGTAAAGGAGAGGACACCATACCATGGCTCAAATGACAATGATTCAAGCGATAAAGGATGCAATGCGCGTCGAGTTGGAACGCGATCCTAACGTTGTTGTATTCGGGGAAGACGTAGGTAAAGTAGGCGGTGTGTTCCGTGCAACGGAAGGACTGCAAGCTGAATTCGGCGAAGAGCGCGTATTTGATACTCCGCTGGCTGAATCCGCAATCGGCGGTTTGGCAGTAGGGATGGGTATTCAAGGCTTCCGTCCGGTAGCTGAAATTCAATTCGTAGGTTTTATTTATGAAGCAATGGACCAAATCTGTGTACAAGCAGCTCGTATGCGTTACCGTTCCGGCGGCCGCTACAATGCTCCAATTACATTCCGTACTCCATTTGGCGGCGGCGTAAAAGCAGCTGAGCTTCACACAGATCCATTGGAAGGCTTGCTTGTTCAAACTCCAGGGATTAAAGTGGTTGTTCCATCGAACCCATATGATGCAAAAGGTTTGCTGATCTCTGCAATCCGTGATAACGATCCTGTATTCTTCATGGAGCACTTGAACCTGTACCGTTCGTTCCGTGCTGAAGTACCAGAAGGCGAGTACACAGTGCCTATCGGTAAAGCAAACGTAGTTCGCGAAGGTTCTGATGTTACAATCATCACTTACGGTGCTATGGTTCATACTTCACTTAAAGCAGCGGAAGAAATCGAAAAAACTCGCGGCGTAAAAGTTGAAGTTATCGACCTTCGTACTTTGATTCCATTGGATATCGAGACAATCGTAGAGTCCGTCAAAAAAACAAACCGTGTTATCGTTGTTCAAGAAGCTCAAAAAACTTCCGGCGTTGCAGCTGAAGTTATCGCTCAAATCAATGAAAAAGCGATTCTTCACCTAGAAGCACCAGTGCTTCGTGTAACTCCTCCAGATACGGTATATCCTTTCGCGCAAGTGGAAGATCAGTGGCTTCCTAACCCGGCTCGTATCATTGCTGGTTTGAATAAAGTTCTAGATTTCTAAGATGGCGCTCCTGTGAGGGAGCGACTGTCAAATCCATTCGCGAAAGAGTTCAAGAAGGAGGGTGTGTACCTCCGGCCGCTGTTGAGATTGTGTATCTTAGAATGTATCAGGAAGTTGTGGATACACAATCTCAAAGGCGGACGTAGGCTCCTCCGGTACACACCCTTCCTTTCTTTTCACATTCGCGGTTGCTTTGACAAAACGCTCCTTTCAAGGAGCGTTTGAGCGATACTATTACGTTTGCTGATATAGGCAAACGGGTAATTTATTTAAAAGCGCAGCGAGAGCAGCTTTTTGGAAGTAATAAAGCCCACGATCACAGAGGGTCGGAGGGCTGTGTAACTGGCGGAAAGTTTACGTGCCACCTTTGAAATCGGGTTTCATCTAATGACAATCTAATCAAGAAACCCGATTTCAATAGTGGCTGGAGGCAGTTAGCACAGTTCGGAGACGGTAAGTGTGATCGATAAAGGTTGCTTTATTACTTCCAACCTACATACTCGCGCTGCGCCACCATTAGGAGGGTCAGAATCGTGGCTATATTTGAATATAAATTCCCTGAGCTCGGTGAGGGCATTCACGAAGGCGAGATCGTCAAATGGCTTGTTAAGCCGGGCGATGTTGTAAATGATGAGACCATCATCATGGAAGTTCAAAACGACAAATCCACTGTAGAAGTGCCTGCTCCAGTAGAAGGTAAAATCGTGGAAATCAAAGTTAGCGAAGGCACCATGTGTACTATCGGCGACCTTATCGCTACGATCGAAGTTGAAGGTGCGGTTCCGCAGCAAGCTAGCCACGGCGGTCACAGCGAGAGCGCAGCTCCTGCTGCCCCAGCGGCACCGGCAGCAGCTCCAGCACCGACGGCTCCTGCAGCAGCACCAGCTGCAGCGGCGCCTGCTCCGACCGCGGCTGCAGGCAGCGCGGTCCTGGCAACTCCAAGCGTGCGCAAGCTAGCACGCGAAAAAGGCTTGAACATCGCAGACGTCACTCCAACAGGCCGCAACGGCCGTGTGACGAAGGAAGATGTTCTCGCGTTTGCTGCAGGCGGCAGCGCGCCTGCGGCAGCACCATCGGCTGCAAGCGAAGCGCCAGCAGCTGGAGCAGCACCTGCAGCAGCGGCTTCCACAGCTGCAGCAGCAGTATCCGGCGATCGCGTCGAAGAGCGCGTGCCGCTTAAAGGCATTCGCAAAGCGATTGCGAACGCAATGGTTAAATCCGCGTATACGGCTCCTCACGTAACACTGATGGACGAAGTGGACGTAACTCAATTAGTTGCTTTGCGCGGTAGAGCAAAAGCAGCAGCTGAGAAAAAAGGCGTTAAATTGACGTACTTGCCATTCATCGTCAAAGCATTGGTAGCGGCTGCTCGTCAGTTCCCTGCTATGAATGCGATGATCGACGAAGAGAAGAACGAGATTGTCTACAAAAAGTACTACAACATCGGTATCGCTACAGATACAGACAACGGCTTGATCGTTCCTGTTATCCAAGATGCAGACCGTAAAAATATTTGGACTATCGCTGAAGCGATCAAGGATTTGGCAACACGCGGTCGCGATGGCAAGCTTAGCGGTAACGAGATGAAAGGCAGTACCATCTCCATCACAAACATCGGTTCTGCTGGCGGTATGTTCTTCACTCCGATCATTAACTTCCCTGAAGTTGCGATTCTGGGTACAGGACGTATCACGGAGAAACCGGTTGTGAAAAACGGAGAGATCGTAGTGGCCCCAGTCATGGCATTGTCCTTGAGCTTCGACCACCGTATCATCGATGGCGCAACGGCACAAAACTTTATGAATTACATTAAACAGCTGCTGGCTGATCCAGAGCTGCTCATTTTGGAGGTGTAATACAAATGGTAGTAGGAGACGCTTCCGTTGAGATAGACGTTCTGGTCGTGGGTGCAGGTCCTGGCGGTTATGTGGCCGCCATCCGTGCTTCCCAATTGGGCAAAAGCGTATTGATCGTGGATAAATCCGAACTGGGCGGCGTATGCTTGAACCGCGGATGTATCCCTTCCAAAGCGCTGATCTCGGCTGCTCATCATTATGAAGCAGCAAGCCATAGCTCCGAAATCGGAATTACGGCTGAGAATGTAAAAGTGGATTTCACAAAAGTCCAAGAATGGAAAGCTGGTATTATAAAGAAACAAACCGGCGGTGTTACACAGCTGCTGAAAGGCAACAAAATTCAAATTTTTAACGGCGAAGCCTTGTTCATCAATGAGCATGAAGCTCGCGTATTTAACGATAACGAAACGGCTCGTTACCGTTTCAACCACTGCATTATTGCGACAGGTTCCCGTCCGATCGAGCTTAAAGCTTTCCCTTACGGCGGCCGTATCATGTCGTCCACTGAAGCTCTGGAGCTTCCGGAAATTCCGGAAAGCCTGGTTGTTATCGGCGGCGGCTACATCGGTATCGAGTTGGGTCAAACCTATGCGAAATTCGGAACTAAAGTAACCGTATTGGAAGGCTCCGATGCAGTACTTCCAGGTTTCGAGAAAGAAATGTCGCAGCTGGTAGCCCGCAACTTGAAGAAGCTGAATGTGGAAGTATTCACAGAAGCTATGGCTCAAGGCTGCGAGCAAACGGATAAAGACGTAACTGTAACCTTCACTGTGAAGGGCGAAGAGAAGAAAGTAACGGCACAATACGTGCTTGTTACGGTTGGACGCCGTCCTAACACTGACGGAGACCTTTCCTTAGAGCTTGCAGGCGTTGAAGTTGGCGAGCGCGGATTGATCCAAGTCAATGAGCAATGCCAAACAAATGTATCTCACATCTATGCAATCGGTGATATTGTTCCAGGTCTTGCATTGGCGCACAAAGCTTCTTACGAAGGTAAAGTGGCAGCTGAAGCTATCGCTGGATTGCCTAGTGCTGTAGATTACAAATGCATTCCTGCCGTTGTGTTCTCCGATCCGGAAATCGCAAGCGTAGGCTTGAATGAAACGGAAGCAAAAGCTAAGGGGATCAACGTTGCCGTTGGTAAATTCCCTTACGGAGCTAACGGCCGTGCTCAATCGATGAACCTGAAGGAAGGCTTCGTGAAGCTGGTTAGCGACAAAGATTCCGGTCTTCTCTTGGGAGCTCAAATCGTTGGTGCGGAAGCATCCAACCTGATTGCCGAGATGGGCCTTGCTATCGAGATGGGAGCAACAGTAGAGGATATTGCCCTGACAATTCATGCGCATCCAACATTGGGCGAAATCACGATGGAAGCTGCGGAAGTAGCAATGGGTCATCCGATTCACATTCTTGGAAGCAGTAAATAATAATTTGTACGTAACTCCAAGCTTGGCGCTGCAGCGTACTGCGGCACCAAGCTTTTTTTCCTTTTTCATGACAAGCATTTGACAAGAATTCAGGGGCTATCCCAATTCTTAGTGATGGGAACCTATACATTTTGCAATACTAAGAAAACATTAACGGAATAAGGAGCTTCTTATGCGAGTCCATAGCTTGATGATAAGGTGTATCCTGCCTTTTACATTATTGACTTCAGCCTGTTCCGGAACGAATGCTTCCTCAGCCGTCAAAGAAGGGGAAGCAATAGGCGTTACAACGTTGCTTAGGTTCTGGGATGAGAATGCAGGGCCCAGTCGAACACCGTACTATAAGGAGCTGCTTCGGCGCTTTCATGAGCAGTATCCGAATATTGAAGTACAGTATACCGGAATTCCTTTAAGCCTTAATAAAATCAAATACGATGTGGCAATCAACGCTAACGATATGCCTGATGTCGCTGGCTTGAGTGAAACCTGGATCGCTGACTATGCGTCCAGAGGAGTGCTTCTTCCATTGGATGACTATTATGAGCGATGGCCGGAGCATTCACAAATCGGGGAATCCTTCATAGCCTACAATCGCTCGCTTGCACCTGACAGAAAGCTGTACCAGCTGCCCAATACATTTAATTTCGATGTGTTTTGGTATCGTACCGATTGGTTTAGGGAAAAGGGCTTGTCCGCGCCACGGACATGGGACGATTTTTTCACCGCGGCTGTCCAGCTTACGAATCCATCGCTTCATCGTTATGGATATAGCCTCCGAGGGGCTGATGGGAGCATCACACAGCTGACATCCTTACTGTATGCTTATTCCGGCATAACCGAATATTTTACGAACGATGGAAGATGTACCATCAATAATCCGAAGCATGTTGAATTTTTGAACAGATATATTTCGTTATATAAGGCCAACACCTCCAAAAGCGATATCGCAAATGGATATAAAGAAATGGTAGCTGCCTTTGATTCAGGTCGTGCAGGAATAATACAGCATAATTTCGGCTCCTTTAACGATCATATTCAGGCGCTTGGACAAGACAAATTTGGAGCGGAGCTGCTGCCCCCTGCACAGAACGGGAAGAGAGCGATGGTGACAGTTGCTAACGGTTACGGTATCTTCAAAACAAGCAAAAACCCGGATGCGGCCTGGACGCTGCTCAGCTTTCTCTCCTCAAAAGAGAGTCAAACGTATTGGAATGCGAACGTCGGTCAGATGCCTACAAATACGCAGGCGTGGGACAGCGAATACATAAGGAAAACACCGTTTCTTCAAGAGGCTTTGGCAGCAATGCAGGACGAGAGGACCGGCATGGTCCAAGTCCCCTTTTATTTGCCGAACTATTCAAGTCTCGTTAAACAGCAGCTCGAGCCGGAATTGCAGGATGTTCTGGCCGGTACTTTGACAGTAGAGCAATTTCTGAATGATTGGGCCGGTTTAATGGAAAATGCTTATGTAGAATATATAAACAAAAACAATCGGAATCCATAGGTTATATATGATGACGGGAGGGTCGCTATGCGATGGCTGGCTAATCGTTCCTTGAAATCGACGATATTATGGTTATTTGTCCCGTTGATTCTCGTCTTTGTGCCGATAACAGGGATTGTTTCCTATATGCTCGCCTCGCAGCAGCTCAGAGCTAACGCGGAAACGAGTATCAACGATACGCTGTTTCAAACGCGGAACTTTATGAATGACAGGCTTACTGCGCTTCTAACCGATCTTACAGCGCTTGATAATAGCAGCGATATGCGCAGCTTGTTTTATAGGGCAGGACAGCCCTTATTTGAATTGCAGCCGCGAGATTATGTGACACTCAGCAAACAGCTCGATAAGGTGTATTCCGACTTTTATACGATTATCGATTCCATTGGGATCTACTACAATAAGGGCTCCATTGCCATGCTCCGGCAGGATTATTTGCAGACGGATGCGGCGTTTGATTCCCAATCGTTTATGCAGTATCCTTACGAAACTGCATCCCAGGTGTATTGGCTCAATATGCATAAGGACGAACTTGGGGTGCAGCCTGGAGGAAACGTTGCAGGTTTATATAAATGGCTCGGAGGACCGCAGGGGGATCGAACGGGCATGATCCTCATTCAGCTGAAGGAGGACTTTTTTCGTGAGCTGTTGTCGGCACCCAAAATAAGTGCCAACGGTTATTTGCTTCTCGCTAGTCCCGAGCGTGCGGTGAGCTTCAAAACGGCTCAAAGTCCTTTTGAAATCGATCAGGAGCATCTTCGCCGAGAGTTGATGAATCCCTCGATACCATCATCCGGTAGGATGGATATGCAAAGCACGGAAGGCAAGAAGATGGTCGTGCTGTACGACACAATAGGAATTAACAAGTGGAAGGTTGCGGCTGTCTATCCGCAGGATGAAATTTATGAAAAGATTAACGATATCCAATATGTAAGCTTGTCGGTTATGGCCGCGGTTCTTCTTATTGTCGCTCTGTTATCTGGTATATTGGCCAATATTATTGCACGACCGTTAGGGAAGCTCACCCGTCAGATCGACCGCATAGAGCAAGGAAATCTCGATGTAGTTATTCCGGAGCTGCCTAGCCGTGAAATCGGCATTTTAAGCAAAGGGATACAGGATATGCTGGAGCGGATCAAGCTTCTTCTTGCACAAGTGGAGCATGAGCAGGAACAGAAAAGGCTATCTGAATTATCTGTACTCCAAGCACAAATTCAGCCACATTTTTTGTACAATACATTATTCTCGATCAAGCAATTATGTGAGATGAACGAGACCAAAGAGGCATCGCAGATGATTACGGCGCTGTCGAATTATTTTCGCATCAGCATCAGTAAGGGGAGTGAAATCATTCCCATTGCGAACGAGCTGGAGCATGTGAAACAATATTTGTATATACAACATCAGCGGTATGGAAACGCCATTTCGTATGAAATTGAAATGCCAGCAGCCATGAAGGAATATTTGATTGTGAAGCTGACGCTCCAGCCTCTGGTTGAGAATGCAATTTATCATGGGGTGAAAAAGGTGCGCCGCCCAGGGCTCATCACGATACATGGACGGATAGAAGGAGATGACTGTTATCTCAGTATCAAGGACAATGGATACGGTATATCACCTGAACGCCTGGAGGAGCTTAGACGAAGCTTGAATGGCCTAAGAGATGACGCAGAGGAAGAACAGCCTGTTGTCGGTTTCGGCGTCAGGAATGTGCATCGAAGGTTGCAGCTTCATTACGGTTCAGAATACGGACTTGCTTATGAGAGCGAGGAAGGTAGCGGAACGGTGGTTACTGTTAAGATACCCCGTAGACATGCCTAGAGCATGGATGGTTTGTGGGAGGTTCTATGAATGTGGAAACTTGTTATTATTGATGACGATCAGATCATTTTAAGAGGTCTTACGGGCAGCATACCGTGGGAGCAGCATGGTTTAGAGGTTGTAGCTACGGCAATGGATGGGGAGGAAGGGCTGGAGGCAGTGGAGAAGCATCGGCCGCACATCGTCATAACGGATATTCGGATGCCATTCATGGACGGGCTAGAGCTCACGGAATCTATTAAAGCAAAATACCCTGATACTAAAATCATCCTTATGACCAGCTATGATGAGTTTGAATTCGCCCGAAAGGCGTTGAAGCTGAAGGTGTATGATTTTGTGTTGAAGCCTGTTGAGAACGATAAACTGCTTGAGGTGGCTTTGCGTGCCGCGGAGGAATGGGAGCAGGAACAGAGTCTGGCCAAGAAAGTGATGGAAGGCGTACCGTTCCTCAAGCAGCGATTTTACGAAAATTTGCTTAGAGGCAAGTACAAGCAGGAGGAAATCGAGGAGGAGCTTCGCTTCCTGGAGCTTACTCTGGATGGCAGTGTCTATACAGTCATTTTGCTAATTGCTGATGATTATTTTGAGACAGGCTCCAAAAATAGATTTGGTCAAGAGTTGCTCAAGTACTGTATTCAAAACGTTGCGTTGGAGGTCATGGCTTCCGAGTCTGAAGCCGAAGCTGGCGTTAATGGTTTGGTTATCGAGTACATGGAGGACGAAATCGCTATGATCTACTGTAGCGAAGAGGACGAGCAAGCGGCGGAAAGACGGACATTCCACATTGCGGAATTAATCCGGCAGCATGTCAACAAATATTTGAAAACGACGATTACCGTAGGTATCGGTTCCATAGCTTCAGAGCTGTCTGGAATTGCTGCGGCTTACCGTGAGGCTAAGGCGGCAACGGAGTTCCGCCATTTAACCGGTACGAATCAGGTGTTAACCTATCGGGATACGCTCATCAAGTCGGAAGAAAGCGTGGTTCAATCGGCAGCTGAAGGCTGGGAAGCGAGCCTTGCGCTCAAGACAAAGCTTGGCCTGGAGCAGGAGGCAATGCAAGTGATTGATGAAATCGAGAGCGAACTTGTTGTTAAGCAGCCTATGACGCTGGAGCGGCTAAGACTGCTTGGTATCGAGATCGTCTTTATAATAGCTAATGCGTTTCAGGATTGGAGCGAGCCTCCTTATGCTAAAGAGGCGGTAGAGCAAATGTTCCAGGAGCTGCATCAGCAGCGTACGGCGAAGGAGATGTTCGAACGTATCCGGGCTTTTTTATCTGAGATTACAGTAACCGTCAATGACCGTCGTAGCCGTCAGCAGCAGCAAATGGTCGATCAAGCCGTTGTTTTCATCCAGCAGCATTATATGCAGGAGGGCTTATCACTTCAGGATGTCGCCGATCATGTGCATCTCAGCACCAATTATTTAAGCATGATATTCAAGAAGGAAGCCGGAATCAATTTCAGCGACTTTCTGATGGAGACGCGAATGAACAACGCCATACGTCTGCTTCGCTCAGCGGAACTGAAGACGTACGAGGTGGCCCAGCAGGTGGGTTACAGCAATCCCCAGTATTTTAGTGTGATATTCAAAAAGTTCACCGGTAAAACCCCATCGGAGTTCAAACAATCCCGCTGATAGAGCTGATACAATCAATCGACAAACAAATTCATAAAATCTCAAACACTTTGAGGAATATATTTTATTCTTGAAAAGGTTGCCCCCTCTTATAATAAGGTCATGTCCAATAGACCTGATGATAACACTTATTGACGAAGAGGGGCTGCAACATGGAAAGAAAAATCGGTTTGAAACATTCCTTGGCGTACGGCAGCGGCAACTTGCTGGGCAGTGGAGCACTGGCGGTAAGTGGTGCGTGGCTGCTGTACTTTTATACGACGTTTTGCGGCTTATCGGCCATCCAAGCGGCATCTATTTTTTCTATTGCAAGCATTGTAGATGCGGTGAGCAACCCGATTATGGGTTTCATCAGCGATAACCTGCATCGGACGAAAATCGGTAGGAGGTTCGGTCGCCGCCGATTTTTTATCTTGATTGGGATACCCTTGATGGTTGTGTACCCCTTAATGTGGGTAGGCGGCTTCGGTTACTGGTATTACTTGGTGACTTACATTTTGTTCGAATTGATCTATACATCGATTATGGTACCTTATGAATCACTGGCAGCGGAAATGACGAAGGATTTCGGAGCACGCTCCAGATTGACGGGCTTCAAAGCCATCTTCGGTAAGATCGCCAACTTCGCGGCAGCGTTCATTCCTGGCCGATTTATTGCGATGTACGGCAAAGATTCTCCGACACCGTTTTTGTATACAGGGATCGTATTTGCGGTTATTTTGGTTATTGCGATGATCTTCTTGTACAAGTACTCCTGGGAGCGTTCAACGCAGGAAATGGAAGAAGAGCTTAAGAATGAGCCAGCGCTTGGTTTTATTAATGCCATGAAAAAGCTCTTTATCGATATTTCCTCTACTTTCCGGGTCAAAAGCTTTCGACATCATCTGGGGATGTACTTGGGCGGCTTCTCGGCAGAGTGGTTGTTCACATCGGCGTTCACGTATTTCGTCGTATTCTCGCTGCATCAAAGCTCAGAGCATGTATCCAATCTATCGAGCTTCAACTCGGTTATTCAATTGATCTCGACGTATTTATTCATCGGCTATTGTGTTAAAAAAGGATTTTCCAAGCCATACATCATGGCGATTTCCATCGTACTGCTTGCAGTGCTTGGTTACTTTGCGATCTACATGATCCATCCGTCCAACATGACACTGTGGCTCTACGTCATTACTTTGGTGATGGGTTTTGGTACCGGAGGTGTCTACTACATCCCGTGGAATCAATATACGTTCATGGCGGATGTGGATGAGGCGTTGACCGGACGCAGAAGAGAAGGTATTTATGCAGGGGTTATGACATTCGCCGGTAAAATGATTAGAGCCGTAGTTGTATTCTTGCTCGGTTGGACCTTGCAGCAGTACGGTTTCGTCTCCAAACAGGCCGTACAGCCTGTATCGGCAGAGCATGCTATTGTTGGGGTGCTGATCGTTGGAACGATTATCCTTGGGATTGTTGGTATCATTGCATCCGTTATGTTCAAGCTGAATGTGGAATCTCATAAAGTGTTGGTAAAAGAAGTCGAGCGCCTGAAAGAGGGCGGTTCGATGACGGATGCGGATTCCGAATCCCGCGCTGTATTTGAAAAGCTGACCGGCTTTGAATATGAAAAATGCTGGGGCAATAACAACGTTGGGTATAAAGATAAGTCAAGCACGCGAGTTGGAGCAGGCATGTAGTGAACCATGCTAAATGGAATTCAATAAAAGATAAGAGGCTGTCCTTCCAGATAAGTTCTGGAGGGACGGTCTTTTTTTCGTCGGATTCTTCTCATTAACCCTATTGACAAACCATCCAAGCGGATGTATTATCCATTTATAGCTAATTTGAACGATTGTTCAAAACGAACGTTCAAAACAATTGTTCAACTTTATTTTGGTTATATTATCAAAGGATGGAACAAGTATACATAGCTCTAGTAACCGTTTTGCACATTGAAAAATAGCAGCAGCATTGCCGCTATAAGGAGGAATCACATGAAACAAGACCAGAAAGATGTCAAAATAAAAATTTTGGATGCAGCCAAGCGATTGTTCGCACGCAAAGGCTTCGAGGGTACAACAGTCCGTCAAATATGCGACGAAGCAGGAGTAGCGCTTGCACTAGTGTCCTATCATTTCGGCGGCAAAGAGAATGTATACTATGCGTTGTTCGAAACATTAACTCCGCAATTTGCACAGACGACATACGATCTGAAGGATCCTGAAGCTGATTTGCGAAGCTTAATTCGGGATTTTGTACAGTTTCGAATCGCCGAGCCGGAGCTTATTAACATGCTCCAACAGGAAGTCATGATGCAAAGCCCGCGGTTGGAGAAGATACAATCTATCGTTTTCTCGATATGGATGCAGCTGAGGCATATTCTAGAAGCTGGCCGCGGAATGGGCCGATTCGATTATGAGTCGTTGAAGCATACGATGCATTTTGTATTCGGAACGTTGATTTTCTCGAGGGTAAGTCCTTTTCTTGAGCCTGTTTTTGAGTCTGACACTGTTCAGGCTAAAGAAGAAAGTCTGGATTCGGTCGTCGCTTACACGACTCGATTTATTTTGAACGGATTACAGTGCAAAGAGTAACAGTGGGAGGAGAACAGAGAGATGAAACGGAATACAGCGGTCATTGCAGTGGTGGCATTGGCAATAGCTTTGGGGAGCGGGGGGTATATGCTAGCTGCGGAAGGAAAAGATGCTGTTACGCTTGCCGCTAGTAAGAAGGCGAGTATAGTAACCGCAGAGCAGGTGAATGTGTCTTTTCAAGGTGTGGGAGGAAAGATTATCGAGCTTCCCGTTCAGGAAGAGCAGAGGGTAACGAAAGGAGCCGTACTGTTGACTCTCGATCCTACGGATATCGACCTGCAGCTGCAAAAAGCTCAGGCGGATATCGATGTGACGACTCTAAAGCTGCAGCAGACGGAGGATGGTCTCCAAGTTGCTCAGCAAAAATTAAACAATGCATTGAAGCAAGCGCAAATCGGTGTATCACAGGCACA
This sequence comes from Paenibacillus sp. UNC451MF, assembly GCF_000686845.1. Taxonomy (GTDB): domain Bacteria; phylum Bacillota; class Bacilli; order Paenibacillales; family NBRC-103111; genus Paenibacillus_S. The sequence continues at coordinate 239,088 of NZ_JMLS01000012.1, forward strand.
AACCTCGCAGGAGCAAGTGCATGAGGGGGCACGATCCGAAGATATAGAAAGGCAAAAGCTGGCGGTCGCCGCGGCTGACGAATCGTATACTCACGCCTTGAAGCTGTACAATCAGCTGCTGAATATGGAAGAAACCTATGATACCAATCCATACTCCTACAAGGATCATCGGGATGCTTTGGAAAATGCGCGTAGCCAGCTAACAACCCTTCAGAATGCACGAGATCAGCAGAATGCCGCTCTAAGCAAGCTGATAAACGGCGCAACATCCCAGGAGAAGCAGCAGGCATCCTTGTTAACGGATAAAGCACAGGCCGTGCTGGAGCAGAACCAGCTAGGGCAAGAAGATATCAATAACCAGCGGATCGGTCTGGATGCCTTAGCCAAACAGCTGGAGCAGCAAAAAATATTGCTTCAATCCCTTCAAATCCAAAAGGAACGGATGACATTGAAATCACCGGTTGACGGAAAAGTCGTTAAGATCGTTCCGAAGGCAGGAGAGAACGTAGGTTCGGGAACGCCAGTGATTATCGTAGAAACTGAAAAGCTGTATTTTGACCTGTATGTCGATGAACAGCAGGTAGGTAAATTGAAGCCTGACATGACGGTGCCTGTACATTTTGCGGCAATCCCGGATCAAGTGCAGGGTCGAGTACAATTCGTTACGGCGGCACCTCAATTTGCCAGCTTAAGAATGAGCCGTGAAAAAGGAACGGCCGATCTCAATACGTTCCAGGTTCGGATTTACGTCGAACGGACGGATAAGCTGCTGCCGGGTATGACTGCGGAGGTGCGTGTCGATGAGATCCCAGCTCGATGAATGGCGAATTGCATTAACGGGCAAGTTTGTTCCGGCGATTTTGATTGCACCCCTAATTGTTGCCGCATTATTCGGCTACATGTTTCAGAACAGCCAGATTAACGAGGCTCCTATTGCAGTAGTAGATGAAGACAACAGTATATACAGCCGCCAGTTTACTGAGAAGGTGAACGCCTCTCAATACTTACAGGTAACAGATGTGTTCCACCAGGCTATGCAGCCTGACACCTTATTAGCGAATGAAAAATATATGGCGGTCATCTACTTGCCCCGTGGTATGGAGCAGCTGAGATATCAAGGCAAGCAAGTGAATGTGGGCGTGCTGATCGATAATTCGATGCCTTCTGCCGTAGGGAATATCCGTAACGGAATTCAAGAATTGATAACGATCGAGAATTTGACCTTATCGGTAGGTAAATTAAAGGTGATGGGATTAGGTGATGAGGCTGCTGCGGGCATTGCCGCACCATTGTCCATGCAGCAAAGGCTCTTGTATAACCCGACATCCGACTTTATAGGGTTCATGGTTATTGGATTCGTGAATGTGGTAGCTTTAGGAATTACTGCAATTGCTGCGGCATCTATCGTCCCACGGCTAAGAGTGGAAGGCAAGCTCCACCAGGAGCTGAACCATCCGATCGGCTTGTGGTTAAGAATCATACCGTACGCCGTTATTTCCTGCATTAGTTTGTTCCTTGCCATAGGGCTTCTGAAGCAGCTGGGAGGGCTCCGTTTTGCGGGAAGCGCACTGGAATTTTTGATTCCGCTGTTTCTCTATACGTTGACTGTATCCTGGATGGGGATGCTGGTCGGATGGTCGGCTGCAGATCCGTCCAAGGTAGCGCTCCGTACTTATGCTATTGTTTATCCGTCCTTCATGCTGTCCGGGGTACAAGTTGCGCCAATCGTATTCCCCTATCCGATCCAAGTAATCAGCCATATGCTCCCTCTGACCTGGCTGTTCAAGTTTATAAGGGGAATAGGCTACCGTGGAGGTAGCATCAAATATTATTCAGCTGAAATTGGCGTTTTTATTGTAATGATCGGTGTGCTGTCCTTAGGTATCGGATTGATGATGATTTGGGAAAACCGTAAGTTGAAAGTGAATACGCGATTGGAGGAAGTTGCAGCATGAGAATGAATAGTAAAAAGACGTCCTTATCGATTTTAATGAGTTTATGTTTAGTGACTTCGGCACAAGCGGCTTGGGCAGATACTGCCCCATCCGAATTGCCCGTGGAGGTCGCAGCAGCAGCTGCAAATGTATCTGTCTCACCTTCGTATAAGTTATCGGATAGCTTGAACGTTGAAATTAAAAGCTTGTTGAATGAGTCTTCTTCAGATGGCGTTAAGATTGCAGCTGTTATTAGAATGAAAAGCAGCGCTGGCAAAGTCGTAAAAATTCCTGATCTGGATTTAAGGGTGAGGACGGCGGAAGGCGATGAATATACTCTTCAGGCTAGCGTGCTGAATGCGCATGCGATACGTCCGAATACTACGGAAGAACTGAGCTATTTATTAACGGTAGATCGGAAAGATCCAGTAAGCTTATCAGAACTCGTCTGGTTCTCCGTCGATTGGTACTCTTTTCCTAAAACAGAAACAGCAGTGCTTACGGTCCCTGTATCAGGTCAGAGTTGGGATGGGCCCTTGTCCACCCTTAGCCAACCTGGCAAATTGAAAACTTGGGGAGAATCTTTTCAAATTCCTAATATCGATTCCCCTTTGTTCTACACACCGGTAGCTATTAGCAAAGAGAATTCACAGCAGGGGACAGTGACGTCTGTCAAGCTGCTGGTACAGAACCGATCGGCTAAGAAAGAAACGCTGCCTGAGTTTAATATGGATGGAAGAGCAGTTAACGTTTCTGGGACAGACGCTTCGATTTTTGCGGGGAAAAGGGTGGAGCAGGGTCCTATCTCTCTAGACCCACAAGAGCAGCGATATATTCACTATGCTATCCCAACAGACAAAAATACGGTATTGAGCAGTCTGAATCTTGTAACCAATGAGACCTTCAAACAGTTGGATGCTAAAGGAACTCCTACTGTAACCCCTTTTTCCATAGGCAGACTGAACATCGCAATGCCTAACGGGGGACAATCGGATATATCCATTGAAGGAACTCCATACGAGTACAACACACCATTTAAGTTTGATTCAAATACGGATGCGATTGATCCCAATATGGATGTATCACTGGTCGAGCTTCATATGCATGAGAATGAAGGAGAGGGATACCAGACAGTCATAGGGAAGTACAAACTGACCAATCACGGAGATCAGCCCCTTCCGATTCCAGTATTTCAAACCAAGTTGATAACCGAGAACGGATTGACCTATTCCGGCAGCCGTCAAAGCATAACGACTCAAGAGATTATGCCGAATACATCTTACGTTATCAGTTATTCGTATATTATGCCTTCGGATTTGCAGGATCAAAACTTCGTATTGAAAATCGTGGATACGAAAACGGCGGCTCCGGTTTCAACGACGTTAGGAGCCTATCGATTGGCTTTACAGACGAATTCGCTCAATGAAGACACACTAACGTTCTATCCGTTCAAAGTGAAATTGAATCAATGGCTGCTTTCAGCTAAAGCTAACTTGTCGTCTGCAGCAGCACCAAGCCCTACAACGTACTCCTATAAGCTGAAGCTGGATTTGGATATCGAACGTCAGGAGCAGGTTATTGTCGATCAGAACTTCTCGAAAATGTCCTTCGAGCTCATAGACCCTACGGGAAGGCTGCTATCCGTCAAAACACTAAGCTTTACAGGCGTTAACCGGCTTGTCAGCGGGACTCAGTTCATTCAGTTTGATAACTTGAAAACCGACGAGCAGGAATATCCATTAACGGTTAACGTTTATGAGACTATAACGACTCCTACAGGTGAGGCCAAACGTTTGGTGGCATCTCTGAAGCAATAGTATAAAAAATGACATTCGAACGATGGGTTCGAATGTCATTTTCATGTTTATAGAGAAAACTTAGTTGCTGCTCTTGAAGCCAAGACCTAAGGAGATCGTTCGGGTTGTATCCAATACGGCAGCAATCCAGTCTTCCTGAGCAGGAACCATTCGGTCAGTAGGACCTATCGTACTTATTGAAGCGATGACTTGACCGGCTGCGTCAAAGATGGGGGCAGCGATACCGGTAACGCCAACATTACGAAGATTGGAGCTCATTTCATAGCCTTTTTCCCGGATTTGAGTCAAACGGTTTTTGACATCTGAAGGGTTCTTCAAGGAATGCTGCGTAAAGGTACGCAGCTCCTCGCTTAAGACGCCGTCAATGAAGGATTCCGCTTGATAAGCGAGAATGGAGCGTGAAGCGGAAGTTGCGTACAGCGGAAAGCGGCGGTACACTTCAATATCGAAACGGATCGGATATTGCGAATCAATTTTATCAACATAAATGGCATCCGTGCCGTCAATGACACACAGACACACCAGTTCCTTGGTCGCAGAGGCTAGACGGTGCATGTGCGGACGGGCAAATTCAACCATGTTGTGGTCCTTGAGCACTTTATTGCCGAGTTCGAGCAGTGTGTAGCCTAATGCGTACTGCTTGTTCGCCGGATTTTGGCGGATTAGTCCTTCGCTTTCCAAGGTGATGAGAAGCTTGTGGACCGCGCCCTTGGATAAGCCTAGCCGTTTGCTGAGATCCGTAACGCCCAGCTCTTTAGGTGAGTCGAGAAACAGCTTCAGTAGATGGCAGCTATTTTTGACGGAAGATAAATACGTTTCCATAGAATTCCTTCTCCCTTAGACAAGTACGAAAATATTGGTATTTTATCACAATCAATTTATTTTTCCTAGTACAAAAATTGAATATTTACAATTGCGCAAAATTTTAAATCATGCTAGAATTTATTCATGATTCACATATAGTATACAACGTTCACTTATAGTGAACAAGTGGTCGGAGTCATTTTTTTAAAAGCCCATGTTTTGGAAGGCGTTTGCTGCAAAGGCTGATCGTTCGTGCTGCTGCTCCAGTAAATTCCTATACCATATAAACAGCTATTATAAAGGGAGGATCAACATCAATGAAGAAAAAGACAATCTCTGTATTATCCGCCGTAGTTCTGTTTGGAAGTGTACTGGCGGGCTGTGGCACCTCGACGGATAAAGCGGCAAAGCCGGCTCCGGCTGCTGAGGGAAAAGCTGGTGAAGGCGGATTGACTCCGGAAAAGCAGCTGGTAGTAGCAGGTAACGGAGCAACGGTTGAACAGCTGATGAAGGATGAAATTTTCAAAAAGTTTAACGAAAAATACCCTGATGTGAAGCTGACTTATGTATCCGGCGTTTCCACCGAGATTGTTGCAAAAGCTAAAGCGCAAAAGGCTTCTCCGCAAATGGACGTAACCATTGTAGAAGGTGGAGAGCAGGAAGCGGGCCGAGTTGAAGGATTGTGGGATACGCTTAACGAGAAAGACATTCCGAGCATGAAGAAAGTCTCCGAAGATTTGAAGACGAAGGACAACAGTGGAGTCGCGGTTAACTTTACACCGATGGGCATTTCCTACAACGAGGCTATGGTGAAAGAGAAGAATTTACCGATTCCGACTTCATGGAACGATTTGACCCGTCCTGAGATGAAGGGCAATCTGACACTGTCTGAGATTTCAAGTAACTTCGGTCGTTCTACACTCATTATGCTGGCTTATGCTAACGGTGGGAACGAGAAAAATATGGATGCCGGCTTTGCCAAAATGAAAACGATCGCAGGATATATGCCTACCTTTGCGAAGAGTGCGGCACAGCTTCAGCAAAACCTGCAAAACAAAAGTGCTGCCTACTCTACTTGGACGATGGCGCGCAGCTTGGTGCAAAAGGATGCTGGTCTGGAATTGAAGTTTGTTGTACCTAAGGAAGGCGCAAACCTGGTTCCAAACGTAGCGACAATTATCAAAGGCACGAAGAACCCGAATGCGGCGAAGTTGTTCGTTGAATTCTTGCTGTCGGATGAAGTTCAGAAGATGTATGCAAGCAAGCTGTACTATAACCCTGTAACAAATGTTAAGCTGCCGGATGAGACGGCGAAGCTGCTTGATTTTGACCGCAGCAAGGTAGTGAAGTTCGATTTGGAGACCGTAGGTGCCAAAACACCGGAATGGATTGACCGATTCAACAAAGAGATTGCACCCAGTGTAGGAAAATAGGTGAGAGAACGTGGCCAAAACTTACGATGTAGAGCTTCACGGGATACGGAAAACGTTCGGTTCGAACGTAGTTGTTGATAATTTCGATTTGCAAATCGAGCAGGGAGAATGCATCTCCTTCCTCGGCCCATCTGGGTGCGGCAAGACGACGACGCTGAACATGATCGCAGGGTTTCTTGACCCGGACCAAGGTGAGTTGATCGTCAAAGGGAAGCGGATGAATGGGGTCCCATCGAACAAAAGAGATCTGGGTATGGTATTCCAAACGTATTCGTTGTTTCCCCATATGACGGTTGCGGGGAATGTAGGTTATGGTTTAAAGCTGCGTAAAGTACCTAAAGCTGAGATCGCTTCCAGAGTAGCCCGTGTACTGGAACTGGTAAAGCTGCCTCATGTGGCTGACCGTTATCCGAAACAGCTGTCCGGCGGACAGCGTCAGCGCATTGCGATTGCACGGGCGCTTGTTACAGAGCCGTCGCTGCTGCTGCTTGATGAGCCTTTAAGTAATTTGGATGCCAAGCTGCGTGAAGAGCTGCGGGATGAGTTAAAGCGCCTTCATCAGGAAACTGGCGTTACGACGATATTCGTTACGCACGATCAGGAAGAAGCGCTTTATTTGTCCGACCGCATTGTGGTTCTGGATCACGGTAAAGTCGAGCAAATCGGGACACCATGGGAAATTTACAACGAACCGGCAAGTGAATTTGTTCATACGTTTATCGGTAAGTCCAATCGGTTGACCGGTAAAGTGAAGGGCTTTGCAGGCTCCAAGCTAGTGCTTGAAGCAGGGCAGGCGGGTAGATCTTTCGAGCTAGAAGCAAATCCAAGAGGAAAGAGCTTTACTGGGGGAAATTCCGTTTCCATTTATATTCGTCCGGAGAAGCTCATGCTGGCATTGGACGAGGAAGCGTCCGCTGCACTTCAACACAATAGTATGTACGCTCGAAGCGAGGGTGTAGTAAAACAGCTGTCGTTTCTAGGTTCCTTCGTGGAATGTGAAGTCGAAGTGGGCAGCGAGACCTTGATGGTGCGTGTACAATCCGCTGTTCAGCAAGGAAGACTGCAGCCGGGACAAAGAGTGACGCTGTATTGGAACCCGGAGGACGTGTTCGTCTTTCCCGGAAAGGAGCGATAAGCGATGGCTGCATCCTCAGTAACGTCAAAAGGATCGCTGCGCACAGCACTCCTGCTGTTGGCACCTGGACTTATCGTGCTGCTCGGCGCCTTCTTAATCCCTATGCTGTATATCTTCTTACAGAGCGTTCAGGATGAGCACCAGCAGTTCACCTTGAAAAATTATTTATTGTTCGTTCAAGACCCTTACTATATCGGGGTGTTGTGGAGAACGATCCGGGTCAGCTTGTACACGGTTATCGTTGCACTTGTGCTTGCGTATCCGGTAGCCATGTTTATGGCAAGAACAAGCGGCAGACTGCGTGGAATTGTGACCTTTCTCATCATTTCTCCGCACTTGATTAGCGTCGTTATCCGTAATTTCGGATGGGTCGTCATTCTTGGCGAGAAGGGATGGATTAATACGACACTAATGCAGCTGGGCTTGATCGATAAACCGCTTCGTCTGCTTTACAATGAGCTGGGAGTTGTCATCGGCTTGACCGATTCGTTCGTCGTTTACATGGTGCTATCTATTGCGACCAGCTTGTATGCTATTGATTCTTCGCTTTATAAAGCTGCCGGGATATTGGGGGCTTCGAGAGTCCGCTCCTTCTTTACCATCACGCTTCCTTTAAGCTTGCCTGGGATGATCGCGGGCATTACGCTGGTTTTCAGCTTATCGATGAGCGCATTCGTAACCCCTGCATTAATGGGAGGAACATCGGTCAAAGTGCTGCCTGTTATTGCTTATGAGAAAATCATGGCTACACTGAATTGGCCGTTGGGCGCAGCGCTATCCTTCCTGCTGCTGGCATCTACCTATGCTCTGGTTGCGTTGTTCACTAAGATTATTGAAACGAAACGGTATAAAGAGGTGTTTTCATCATGATGCGGCGATTTCCATTGTTGGGTATCATCACGTTCTTCGTTGTCTTGTTCGTTATTTCGCCGCTTCTGGTCGTTATACCGGTTTCGTTGACTTCCAAAAATGTGCTGACGTTTCCTCCTCAAGGCTTTTCATTCAAATGGTATGAAAAAATTCTTGATCGACCGGAATTTATCGATGCCTTTGTGTTCAGTCTTGAGCTTGCCGCCATCACAGCGATACTGGCAACCCTGGTTGGGGTGATTGGCGCATTAGCGCTTCACAAATATAATTTCCGGGGCAAAAAGTTCATTCATGCGCTTATGCTGTCACCTTTAACCATACCTTCCTTAATTATAGGGATAGCAGCGCTCTTGTTCTTTACCCGAATTGCTATCGCGGGAACCTTCTGGGGACTGTTGGCTACTCACATTCTGATCTCGGTACCGTTCGTTATCCGGTTGACTTTGACGGGACTAAGCGCTTACGATTACACGCTGGAAAGAGCGGCTTACATTCTCGGAGCGAAGCCAGGGCAGGTGTTTCGCGATATTACGCTGCCACTGCTGAAACCTGCGCTAATTTCTGGATTTATTTTCTCGTTCCTTACTTCCTTCGATAATGTAACGGTTTCCTTGTTTCTCGTGTCACCCCAAATGACGACGCTGCCTCTTGCTATATTTAGCTATATGCAGGAAACGTTGGATCCGTTGGTAGCATCGATTTCGTCAGTTGTGATTTTGTTAAGCTTAGTATTTATTTTGATCCTCGAATTTGTGTATGGTTTGGATCGGTTGTTCGGTTCCAATTCCCAGGCGCACTAACAGAGGTTAGGAGCATCTCAGGAAAGGTTATGGAGAGCGATGTCATTACTTACTAGAATAGAAACCTATATGCCGGAGCTGCTGGAGCTGCTGGAGGCGTGTGTAAATATGGACTCGCCCTCGAAAAGTAAGTCGCACAATGATCAGATGGCGGATTGGTTCACAGCATTAGCGGTTAAATTATTGGATGCCCATGTTGTGAGACTGGCTCATGAGGAAGCGGGAGATCGCTTGCTGATCGAGGTCGGGCAGGGCTCGCGACGCATCTTGCTTGTAGGCCATTACGACACGGTATGGCCTGTGGGCGAGGCAGCGAAGCGGCCATTCACTATCCGCGACGGTCGGGCATATGGCCCGGGTGTGTACGATATGAAAGCCGGCGTACTGCAGGCGATGTACGCCATGAAGGCGCTGCAGGACAGCGGAGCATGGCCGGCAGATACGCGCGTGTCGCTGTTTCTGAACAGCGACGAGGAGATCGGCAGCCCGACGTCGCGCGGGCTGATTGAAGAGCTCGCGCGCGAATCGAGCGCTGCGCTCGTACTGGAGCCGCCCATGGCTCCCATGGGCGCGCTCAAAACCGCCCGCAAAGGGAGCGGGCGGTACAAGCTCGAAGTGCGCGGCGTTTCCGCGCACGCGGGGGTTGCACCGGATCGCGGGGTATCCGCGATCCAGGAGCTGGCGCTGCAGGTTCAGCGCCTGCACGCGATGTCCGACCCGGCGGTCGGCACGAACGTCAACGTCGGCCTCATTCGCGGAGGCATTGGCACCAACGTGGTGGCCGATCACGCGGAGGCGGAGATCGACGTTCGGGTGCCTACGATCGCGGAGGCTGAGCGCGTGCATGCGGAGCTGATGGCGCTGAAGGCACATCATCCGCAGGCGCAAGTGTCGGTAAGCGGCCGCATGATGAGGCCGCCGATGGAGCGCACCCCAGCCAGTGGAAGGCTGTTTGAATTCGCGCAGCGTATTGCATTAGAGGAGCTGGGGTTAACGCTCGCAGAGGCGTCAACTGGCGGTGTCAGTGACGGCAATTTCACCGCAGCGAGCGGAGTTCCTACGCTCGACGGACTTGGCGCAAGCGGAGACTTTGCTCATGCGCCCGGAGAATATGTGACGGTATCGGAAATACCTATCCGTACCTTACTGCTGGCGCGACTCATTGCGACGATTTAAACAACTAAAGCCTGTACTCAGATGGATGATGATTTCTGAGTGCAGGCTTTTTATGCTAATCCTGGCTACAATACCGGCTTCATGAACATTAATATGAATAAAATAATTCCCATTCCTGCTATGACAAGCAGCCATCGATTGATGGAAGCAACCTGCTGCTGCAGTGGTTCCGACAGCATTTCCTGGTCTTTAAGAGGCGTGTCCTCTAACAGCTCTCTCAATTTCATCTGCTTAGGCGCCACGACCCCGATCACCATGATCTGAATAAAGACATATAGCAGTAGGGAGCCGATAATCCATAAGTCAAGAAAATGAGTAGAAGATTGAGTGACAAGAACAATTCCGCTGATGACTGCAACACTTCCTCCAATTTTAGGGAATAATTCGAGCAGAGTACTCAATCTTAAGGATTGCTTTAGTTCACCAAACGATTGCCTCTTGCGATACAATACATGTATGAAATATGTCGGTCCTATCCCGATGATCGCTGATAGCACATGCAGCAACACTAACCACTTCAACAACCTTACCTCCTACAAATGAAAGTCAGTCCTTTATTACTATACATGGTTAAAGCATGGGATAGATACAATTTAAACAATAAATGGATATTAAATTTTCTTTATACAAATATTTCCTTACAAAACTAAACCTTTGTTTTCTTAGGTTGTCTTTTATTAGGCAATGCCGTGGATTTGGATTTACGAACAGGCTTGACCGTACGTTTTACCTGCTTGCTGATTCCGGTTATAGTATCTACGATAGTTATAATTTTCGTGGTTTGATTGTAAGAAAGCTTCCATTTTCTTCTTGGAGAAAGGCTCATTGCTTTCAAGTTCGAAGCGCTCAAACGGAATGTTTCGTCCAGCTCGTTCTGAGGGATGATGACTCTTAATTGTTTGCTTATAGTCCCCCTGGTAAGTGTGATATTCTGGCCTGCCACATCTTCCGGAATGCCCAGTTGGCTTAACAAAGCGTATCCGATAGTAATGACTCTGTCTCTGTTCTTTCTTGGATCGTGAAGTAATATCCCGAAGGCCGTGCTGGAATTCAAGCGCTGCATAGAGAGTGTTTTCGTAGCTGGCCTGTAATCCAATACAACCCGATCCCCGCTTTTCAGGCCAAATCTTTGAGCTGTTTCCGAGCTAATTTCCATATAATTAAACGCGCATTCATTGCCTTTCTCCTGAATCAATTCGATTTCGCTGTTGACACTTCCGCGTCTTAACGTTAATTCTGTACGGTCTTCTATTAGATGAAGATCGTTCGGTAAGCCGCCACCGCAGTCTAACACTAGATTCACACTGCTATCTTCCATTTCTGTTGATACATAAACGTCCACGATACCCTTTGCCACGATCTCCACTCCTTGTCAAACATTATGGCTGACTCTGGCTTTTCACATGTTTTGTAGAATATGACCGGCAAGGTTGTTATGCTTGGATGGTTGTACCGAAAACGTATAAATAAGCATAGTGTGCCTTGTATTGAAGCTTGGAGCGAAACAAGGTATACTCGGGGCGAGATGGAAGTTGGAATTATGCTTCGGAAAAACGGGAGATGAGAGCAATTCATGAATAAAGAACTTATATTGCAAAAAGCGGCCGCAGATGTGAAAAGAGAGCTAGAATCGGATTCAAGCGGACATGATTGGTGGCATATCTCACGTGTGACTCGAATCGCGCGACATATTGCTGAGCAGGAGCAGGCCGATTCGTTCATCTGTGAGCTGGCTGCGCTGCTGCACGATATTGCTGATGAGAAGCTGAATTCGTCGGCTGAAGTCGGCATGAACAAGGTTCGGGATTGGTTGGTGTCTTATGAAGTCGATGCTGAGGCTGCGTCACATGTGTTGGATATTATAGGCACAATGTCTTTTAAAGGAGGCCATAATCCTCCAGTGCGGACCAAAGAGGCTCAAGTCGTACAGGATGCCGATCGGATTGATGCCATTGGGGCGATCGGGATTGCCCGCACTTTTGCCTACGCAGGCTGGAAAGGCGATTTGATGTATGATCCGGAGCAGCCATACCGGGAAGAACTGACCTACGAGCAATATCGGAATGGTCGTTCAACAGCAATCAATCATTTTTACGAAAAGCTAATGAAGCTGTCCGGCTTGATGAACACAGAGACTGGCAAGCAGATCGCTCAGGCTAGACATAGCTATATGGAAGCATTTTTGGAGCAATTTTATCTGGAATGGGATGGGAAGGGGACGCTATGAAGCAGCCACCCTACGCTATGTAGTTTAGTACAGATGAGTTCCAAAGAAAAAATGGAAAAGGATTGCCAACCATCTTGCCAGCGAGGGCGGATTGCGGCAATCTTTTTATGTTCTATCCACAATAGTTGAGTTTATTTGCGGAGTACAGGCACGTATAGGCTTCCGCCTACATAAAAATAATACTGATCTCTTTAAGCGGAGTCAGTAGAAACAGTTCTCCGCACAACTTGTAGGGGGTGGCAGCTATGCCCGGCTTCTTTTCAGCAATAGCCTTGTTCATTAAAGAGTTAATGCTCCTCGTTTCCTACGTCAAAAATAATGCGTTTCCCCAGCCGCTATCAGAGGCAGAGGAAGATAAACACTTACGCCAAATGGCGGAAGGTAATCAACATTCAAGAAACTTGTTAATTGAGCATAACCTCAGGCTCGTCGCTCATATTGTAAAAAAATTTGACAACACAGGCGAGGATCTGGAGGATCTGATCTCCATTGGAACCATCGGATTGATCAAAGCGATCGAATCCTTTTCACCGGATAAAGGCACGAAGTTAGCTACCTTTGCAGCCAGATGTATCGAGAATGAGATTCTGATGCATCTACGTTCGTTAAAGAAGACACGAAAAGATGTTTCTTTACACGACCCTATTGGAACGGACAAGGAAGGGAATGAGATCACGTTAATCGATATTCTCGGTACAGAAGCCGATGATGTCGTAGATAAAGTGCAATTGAAGATCGAAAAGTCAAAGATATATAAAAACTTGGACATATTGGATGATCGTGAAAAAGAAGTTGTGGTTGGCCGCTTTGGATTAGAGCATGGCGGGGAAGAGCGAACTCAGCGGGAAATTGCTAAAGAATTGGGTATATCACGAAGTTATGTGTCGCGGATTGAAAAAAGAGCTCTTATGAAGCTATATCATGAGTTCTATAAGGCAAAAAGATAAGGATATTAAGATTGGCCTGCCTAAACGGCAGGCCTCTAAAACATTTGAAAGCAGGTTATGAATTGGACAAGCTTATCCAACTAGTTGAGAAAAATACGGCTCACCGTGTAATAGGGTGTAAGTAGATCCGATAACCGTGACATTTTCATTAAGCTAAAGGCTATAATGCATAGGATAAATGGAAGGGTTTTCCTATTTACATATCGAATTTAGATTCAAATGGGCTATAATTTAACCCTGATAGAAATAAGTATATAGCATGGACATGGAAAGATAATTGATGTTAGGTTGACAGCTAGAAATGTGAATTTCATCTCATGGAGAAATTGGAGATTTTTAAAATGTAGAAGGAGGATCGTGCGACATGAAAATCGGTTTGAGCACGTACAGCTTGCTTCCTGCCATTAAAGCTGGAGAAATGTCCGTACTTGACGTGATTCAGTGGATTGCAGATAACGGTGGGGAGCATATGGAAATTGTCCCCTACGGGTATACACTGGTGGACAATCCGGAACTAGCGGACTCTGTCCGCGAGAAAGCGAAATCAGTGGGAATCGAGCTGTCCAACTATTCGATGCCAGCCAATTTCGTTCAAGGTACAGAGAAGGATTTTGAGGCGGAAGTGGCGCGAGTCAAGCAGCATGTCGATCTGGTGGCCCGTTTGGGCATGAAGCATATGAGGCATGATGTGACGGCCTTTACGATTAGGCCGGAACAGATGACAATCGGTTGGTTTGAAAATAGCCTTCCGCTTATCGTACAGGGCAGCAGGTTTATCGCCGATTATGCCGCTCGATACGGGATTACAACTACCATTGAAAATCACGGTTTCAGCGTCCAAGCGAGCGACCGTGTACAGCGCGTGCTGCTGGCTGTAGACCGGCCCAACTTCAAGACTACGCTAGATGTTGGCAATTTCATGTGCGTGGATGAATCGTCCATTATTGGGGTTAAGAAAAATTTACCTTATGCCTCGTTAATTCATTTTAAAGATTTCTATTTTCGGTCGTATGATCAGCCTCCGGGAGGAGGAGAGTGGTTTAGAACGGCTCATGGCAATTATTTGAGAGGCGCCATTATTGGGCACGGAGATATCGATATTCGCAGAGTCGTTAAACTAATCAAAGAGTCAGGCTACAACGGGTATGCCACCATCGAGTTTGAAGGAATGGAAGAGTGCAGGCTCGGCTCAAAAATTGGCATGGACAATTTGCGCCGACTTTGGGAAGAAGCAAAGTAAGAGTGACCTCGACTGCCATTTTACAAGTTGTTGTTCCATAAGTTGGTTTTGAGTGAGTCCAATCCATATTTCCTTGATTTCCTTCTTTATCACGGAGAGAGCCCTGCTCAATATCGAGCGGGGCCTTTGTTTAGGTTAGCGCAGAGCCTATCCTACAGCCATCCTCCACTTCAACCCGTCTCCTAATTGGATAACCGTATATTTATGTCGTAATTAGAGGTGTTCAGAGGGCTCAAGTTGAATAAAATTCAAATGTTTCATTCGGTTTATGACAGATAATACTTCATTAATTCTTGGTAATTCAAGCCATCTTTCGAAACCAGGAAAAAAGGAAGAAAATACAATATCCACTCCTTCTCTCTCCATATCTTCGAGAGCTTTTCTGATCTTTTCATGAAGAAAGATGAGGCGATCCTGATTACTTATAGCTATTTTTCGAATTAAAAAGGCAATAGCTGCAAGTTGGGCGTGTGATGTGATATTGTAAAGCCCTCTGATATCAATTTGTTCATCGCCTATCATCATGTATCCCATGGTTGAAACCATCAGCTTTTCTGTACCACTGCCCTGTGGATAGCTCGAAAAGTGATCGGTGGTTATTTTTCTTTCAATCTCCCATTTTGTAAGGGGGATACGTTCGCGTGGTTTGTCGTGTTCACATAATTTTTTAGCTTCCTGGGTTACGTTTTTTGGCACAAAATTGTCCATCAGGATGATTTGATCGGCAACGGATAAAAATTCACCGCTACCTCCAATAACAAGAACGGAAGATACGCCAACAGCCTCATAAAGCTCCCTGACACGTTCCGTAAAAGGTGTAATGGGTTCACGCTTGATTAATGAACGCATTTTGATGTCTTGAATCATAAAGTTCGTCGCACTTCTGTCTTCATCAATAAGAAGAAGCTTACACCCGACGTTGATTGCCTCCATAATATTTGCGGCTTGAGATGTGGAACCTGAGGCATAGTCAGTCGAAAACTGTTCTACTGAACTATTGGGTATCCATTTTATGAAAGGCGTAATATTGATGTTTTTTATGGAACGGCCTTCCTCTGCAGATATTTCCATTGCACTTTGATCTGTAATCACAAATTCTCGTCCGTCGCCTATGCAGTGATTGTAAATCCCCGAATTTAGTGCATCCAGCAATGTGCTTTTACCTGAATAACCACCGCCGGTGATGACCGTCACACCATGTTTTATTCCCACTCCTCGCAAACCGCAAATTTCAACTTCAACATCTTCCGGGGATGTAAAAGGCAAGGCACCCTCCAGTGGCCCGCTGTTGTCTTTATTTCTTGGTAAAATGCTGCCATTCGCAATAAACGCACAATACTCACTGGATTTCAGCCATTCGCGAATCATATTTTGTTTTTTTACCAATTCATAGGCAGCATTTAATTTGATGAGATCAAACCTGGCAATTAACTCCTCCACTTCTTTTGGAAGTATTTTGCAGAGCATGCGCATAGCTTTATCATTATTCTTGAATGGAAGTTGAACTGTAATCATTAAGCATAGATACCATTTTTCTGAGATGACTTCAACAAAGGATGCATTACGTTGCAACACCACATTGGTTGGACGAAAACAATAAAAAGCACCATTTTCTTTATCAGAACGTGACCGATTATAAATCAATTCATTTAATGCCTCAATATGCTCAACCCATTCTCTTAATGCAAAATCTGAGAGAACAACTTGATCCATATTTTCCTCTAAACCGAGACGGTCAAAAGGTATTTTTATGGTGATACATGGTTTATCCAGTGTGAGTTTATGTGTCCGTTCAATGTAATAGGCAACATCATTATTCCAATAGGTTGGGTCAGATATCGTCCCCCCTTGATCATAGTATGAACCTTCATAAATCATACTGTAAGATGACTGTCCGGATTGTAATGAGCGAAAATATTGAGCGAGTCTTTTAATAAAGCATCATCCTTTCATATTTGGAAAGCGGTGAATAACGGGAAACGATGCCGAAGTTGAAACAGTATCTCAAGAAGGGGGCCCTTTATCCTTTGGAACAAGGTAACGACGAAACGGATCGCCCCTTAATCTCCAGGTATGAGCCTGCTCAAACATAAACCGGCGCTGTTTGAAATTTTTCGCGAAAAATGAATTCCATCCTAAGTAATTCAAGTTCAATACATATTCCCCCTAATCGAGTTCAGATCAATTGGTAAGATAAACGATTAAATCCTAACCAATTTCAAAATAAAACCACTATTGTTGCCTTGACCAGCCTTTTGTCCTAAAAAAATAACAGCCACTCCGTAAGTGGCTGTCATAGACCGGCAAGAAAGCTTAAACGTTGCTTCTGCCTAAATATAAAAGCCCTGAGAGTGAATCCTACCCTCAGAGCCTAATGTATTCGTAAAAAAATAACTAAAAAGCAACATGAGGATAAGACGTATATTTTTTGGTTTTCATTGTCCTCACCTCATTACGATTTATTTTTACAACAACACAATCATAACATTAAGATCATCCACAATATAGGGAAAGATTAATTATAATTAACTCAAACCCTGAAATAGGTAAAGATGCCCGCCGGCAGCCGCGTTGTACAAACCAGCGGCCTTTGTTATGCTAACGGGCAGAAATGTTGAGCAAAGAACCTAACCAAATGCATGTAATCTACCCCAAAAATTGTAAATTGAATACGAAGTTATTGATATTAGTATTCATCTCAAACATTGGGGGATTTATGATGTTACAGGTTATTTTAGTTTTAATTTCATTGACTTTAAGTTCTTGTTCAACTAGCTCAGAGAAAGTTTTACAAAAGCAAGAGCCTGGAATCTTTTATCAAAGTGATTTACAGGTTCACGAATCAACTACAAATGCTAAAATTAGCTTTGGTATGAGCAAAGAACAAGTTGACAAGGTGTTTGGAGAATCCAATGATAAGAACTTTCTGGGGATATATTCCTATGATGGTTTTGAAGTGTTTTATCGGGATAACAAAGTTGTTGGCTTACTTTTATCATCAGACAAGCAAACTGCAAAGAAATTTTTAACGAATAGAGGTATTGAAATAGGAAGTATGTATGAAGATGTTAAGGGAAAATATGGAGAAGGCGTGATTTACGAGAATATTAACAACATCACTTATATTTTCGAGGAAGTCAATGGGAAATACGTTGTGAGGAAATCCAAAAATGAAGTTATTAATCCATCAACTACCTTTGTTATTTCAATGAACGCAAATAATGGAGTAGATAAGGGGATAACTACGATACATATTTTTGATTATAAATTTGCCTATGAGTCGAAATAATTTAAGGTTAAGTCTCGATACCTCGTTGAACTACAGGGTACGATAGTTGAAGTGCGGTAGTAGCTGCTCCCTGTTATCATTAAGCTAAAGGGCAGGCTACTTTAATGGGAATAGCCATAGAAATGAATAATATGGTAAGGTAAATAGAGATGTTTATGATTATTGTGGAGGAATAGTTTTCCGAAATGTAATAAAGTCTGTCGTAAATATAGATATGGCTAAGAGGGATCTGCGAAGGGTGTCACAGAGATAATACGTTATAAGAAATCGGGGAGAAATGATAAGGAGCAGAAAACATGAAATGTCCTCACTGTAACAACGAATTATGTGAACTTCCTTTATGTTACGGAATGGAAGCACCATATTATTTTTACACTGTACCAGAAGAGAAAAGAACAGAATTAATTAGAGATTTTTGTGTAATTGATGAACAGCATTTCTTTATTAGAGGACATATTGAAATACCAATAATTGATAGTAAAGAGAAATTTATATGGAGTGTCTGGGTTTCTCTAAGTGAAGAAAATTTTCTGAAATCTAATGAGTTATTGCACGTAGAAGGAAGGGAAAATGAAAAACCTTATTTTGGTTGGTTATCGACTGAACTTTCAATATATCCAATAAGTACATTATCGATAAAGACAACGGTACATACACAAGAAGTTGGTGCTGTTCCTTTAATTGAATTAGAACAAACGAATCATCCGCTTGCAATTGAACAAAGAGAAGGAATTACAATGGAGAGAGTTAAAGAAATTGCACATTTAATAAATCATTGTCAGTAATAAGAAGAATTTGAAAGTACAGTCGAAGAAGTTGCCGACATCTTATAACACAGTGTTCCCGCTACGGAGCTTATGCTTCTTGGTTTGCCCGAGGCAATTCGAGATATAGAATCAGGGAGATAACCCTGCACCGCCCAAGTCCGTAGGACCCGACACTAACGCGTCTTAGGGCGGAGGGTTCGGGAACACAACAACGTTATTAGAAATAAGCGAACATCATAAAACACCTTATAAGCAATGATCATCTATTTATAGATGATTTTCAGCTAAAGGGCAGATTAGTGCAATACTGCTGCTGCGGTGGCTTTTTTATTTTTTGTACTGATGGTGAACGGATCCATAACGCGCAAAACAGTCTCACAAATAATATGGCGCGGGGTGAATAATAGGATGCACCATAGAGCTTGATACTGCCCTCGGTAGATATACTTACCTGTAGTTTCTCATGACTAATTTAAGTATTATGAAAACAAGGGGCTCTAGTTTCCCTTGAAATCAGTTACCTTTGGAGGAAGTCTTGAGGCAGCCCAGAAAACACATCGCCGTTCTATACATGCTACTAATTATACTAATTACAGTGTGTGTCAGCATACTTCTCGGCAAGTCGAACCAGCCCGATGTCAGGGCAACGTGGGTTTGGGACCGGGATGCAGCTTCGAGCCAAGCGGATCCAATTCTCGAATTTGCCCGCCGGCACGAAATCAATCTTATCTATTTAAGCATACGATACGATGCCGATCCGGTGGCCTATGAAGCTTTTAACCGAAAAGCTGGTGCGCTCGGCATCAAGGTCTTTCTGCTCGACGGGGATCCCGGTTGGGTTTATCCGGAAAATAGGGCCAGGCTCGACCAGATGCTAGGATGGCTGCAGAGCTATAATGCCGCTGCGGCGGATAATGAAAAGTTCAGCGGGGTGCATTTCGACATAGAGCCCTATAACCTCACCGATTGGAACACGGCAAATAGGCAGGTTCTGATCGAGAGATGGATGGACACCGTAGATTATATCGCAAATCAGCGCGAACATCTTCCCGGAATGGAGTGGGGGGCGGATTTTCCTTTTTGGCTGGATGACATCAAAATAACGTCCGAAAACGGGTGCCCTACTCTTTTCCGGTGGATGATGGAGCGGTTTGACCGTGCCACCTTGATGGCTTACCGGGACAGAACAAACGGCGCAGGAGGAATTCTGGAAATAGTTGAACATGAAATTGACACCGCGAAAACGCTTGGAAAAAAAGTTATCGTCGGAGTCGAAACAAACGACACAGGCCAATCTTACACGACCTTTTATGCCAAAGACGAAAGCATAATGCGAAAGCAGTTGGAAATGTTGACCCAATCCTTACGACGGCAGCCGTCTTTTGCCGGCTACGCCATACATGACTATTCCGCGTGGAAAAATATGGAGCGTTGAGTTGGACGATTTCACAATGATCGGTCGGCATACACAACTGCTAAAAAGAGATCTGTGTGACGAGATACTTCACGTGCTGGTGGAAATGATGTGTGTTATCAGCCTGTGTGATTACGCTAACGGGTACGATAGCGTGGAGCTGCTGAAAGGCTAGCTCCTTTTTGATGTTTAATGAAGTAACGGGCAGGATAGTTCCAATATGTGCTATACTTTCAAAATAACAGGATGACTCGTCATGCTTGAAAACTATCGTATTCAGGAGGGTCAATGGGGAAGACATTCTGCAAGAGAGCTAAAAAGATACTGGTAAGTGGTTCTCAATTCCACTGTGTTATTAATGAAATCCCTAGTAATAAATTTGTGAACTTTAAGGTATATTCATCCAAAACCTCATATTTTGAAGTCTTATTTACATGGGAAGGTAGCTGGCACTTCAATCCACATAGGCCAAGGAATTGCGAACGTTTAATAAGATATGCGATTGAAAATGGATGGGAGTTTAGTCTTGAAAAGAAGTTTTTGAAAATCGAACAAGGCGATTTTCTCATTGATAAACTAGGACTAAGTACATGAGGTCCCATTTCTCATTAAGCTATTGGGAAACGGTACTTGAGGGAACTTGCCCCCGCCGGCAGTTCTTTTTTTTGTCCATTGAAGTAAGGAAGTACAGAAGTCTTGGAATATTGTTGTAGTCAAGAGACATCAAAATAAGTTAACGATTTTACAATTCAAAAAATTTTTTTTATGAGATATTTTCGAATTATCGTTCGTGTTATATATAGGAGGTGAATAAATGAACAATCAATCTTTAACGCGCACAAATAGTGAATTTGCTGAAGTTTATGAGCGGAATATTGATATGGTTTACAGATTTTGCTTCATCCTTTTGAAAAATACGACTGATGCGGATGATGCTGTTCAATCTATATTTTTGAAGCTATTCAAACACAATAAAGCCTTTCATGACCGCGAGCATGAAAAAGCATGGCTTATTGTGACGACCAAAAATACCTGTAAAGACGTATTAAAAAGCTGGTGGAGATCTCGCCGGGTCGATATAGACGTTTTGCCGGAAAAAACGTACTGGGATAACGATGATCAGCAGAGGGATATACTCGAGAAATTGCTTCGGCTTCCTGAAAAATACAGAACGGTTTTGTACCTTTATTATGTTGAGGATTATTCCGTAAAAGAAATATCAAAACTGTTAGATCGAAAAGAGAGTACATTGCAAACGCAATTATCAAAAGGACGCACACGCCTGAAGGCTGTTTTGGGAGGGATATATGTTGACGGAAAACCAGTTCAAGGGAATATTTGAAACCATAAAGCCTAATAAGGAACATAAGGACAAACTATTACATGAAATGATTGTAAAAATTGAATCCGAAACCGTGGAGAAAAGAATTCCTATATCTTGGAGACATGTAAGATCCGCTATGCTAGCAGCAGCGGTCATGATCTGTTTGATAACGACAACTGCTTTTGCAGCAAGTTATATGGGCCTCGATATAAAATTTTTGAACTTTCTAAACCCGACGAATAGCGAGCAAGAGGTGTACTTGGAAAACGGCGCTCATTTAGTCAACGTGAAAGAGGTAAACGAGAATGGAACGCTTGAAGTTAAGCAAATTATCGGCGACAGCAATTTGATTTACATCTTAATGGACTTCACCGCGCCGGAACGTACAGTTCTAGATGCAAAAAGGTATCGTTTTGAGACACACTTAAGTTTTGATAAATTTCGATCAAATAGCTCCTCAACCGGTTACACCTTATTGGACGATGAGAATCCCAACGATAATAAGATCAGTTTAATGATGAATTATCTAACGAAGGATAGAACAATTGTAGGAAGCCCTGTTACTTTGCTGCTTAGTAATTTAGAGGCGGCTGATGTATATCCCGATATATTTGAAAAAATAAATTTAGGTTCATGGAAAATCAAATTCAATTTGGATTATAAGGATATCTCAACAACATATCAGATACATCAGGGCATATCATTATATAACTACGAAGCAACACTATCATCCATTTCCATCTCGCCGATTTCCGTTACAATAAAAGTAGACAGTACGCATACAAAAGAGATTTCTGAGGCGGCCAGTCGCTCCTCGCGGGAAATAGGATTAAACGAGTATGCGGATCATTATCCGATCACCATACATTACAAAGATGGAACATCCGAGACAACGGCTGTTTTTAAGGGGATGTCATCAGGAGACCTCATAACTAACACCATAACGATCGTAAAACCATTTACTCCTATTATAAATGATAAAGAAATAAAGTCTGTCGAATTTTTTGGTACGGTCATTCCGATGGACTGATTGTTTGAAAACTCGCCCCTATGGCGTAGGCGGGTAAAGAACGAGAGAACAAAATGAACCTCATGTCATTGCTAACGGCGAACGATAGTATAATCATAAGAACAGGAGCAGGCGCCATGGCGACCTGCTCCTGTTCGTTGAAATAACGGGCAGTTATCTTCAATGGAAATGCAGGAAAATTATCAAGTATAAAGAAATTTTATACAAGTAATTGCCATTATTTTAAAAATGAGTGAGTGCAATTGTTTTTTGTCAATGCCCGTGCCATTGTAGAGCGTGAACGCGAAGGGAAAACTGAAATTATTATCCAAACTCGCAACAAACCGAATGAACCGAAACAGCTGGAGCTGCCGGGAGGCAGGGTGGAACAGTTCGAGTCGTTGTTAACCGCCTTGCGCCGCGAAGTGAAGGAAGAAACCGGTCTCAATGTCACGTCAATTGAAGGTGAAGATACGCGTATTGATACGAATTGGATCAATCCTAATATTGTTGTCGAATGTGTTAGGCCATTTACCGCATACCAGACCATTAAAGGCGGGATCGATTCGGTCGGTTACTACTTTATTTGCAGGGTGGAAGGCGAATTGCTCAAAGAAGGCGACCAAACGAAAAATCCCCGCTGGGTCAGCGTAGACGAGGTGGTTGAACGGATGCATAACGATCCGTTGTAGTTTATTAACATCGACTGTGCCGCCATCAAGTTCTATTTAAAACACCGTGTAAATACCATTCCGATCGTTGAAACCTTTAGCTCTTTTCAGTTCCACTAACGGGTACTTTAGCGCAATAAACAAGAAACAGTCTAACACTTTATTTTCGTGTTTTGACTGTTTTTTTGAAAGACACCGCCGGTTCACTTGCCACTGGGTAAGGATACCCTTGCGATGTAAAGAGATATCGGAACCGCTGGAACAGGATATCAAGGATTGGCATGAGATCATTACAGGAACGGACCATGACGACGTACACGCTTAAGCGAGAAACGCATAAGCCGCTTGCCTACTAGGGAAGCGGCTTGTTGCTGTGCAATTGCTTTCCTAATCATATATAATCATGAAGAATTACGACTATATGATTGTTCAGGAGAATGATACGGATGAATAAGAAGATACTGATCGTTGAAGACGATGTTCATATATCCAAAATAATCAAGATGAATCTGAACCTCATGAATTATGCCACCACCGAGGTGTATGATGGTCTGGCGGCATTCGAGATGCTCAAGAGAGAGAAGTTCGATCTTATTTTGCTGGATGTGATGATTCCCCATCTGGATGGTTTTGAGCTGATGGAGAGAATCAAGCCTCACGGCACCCCTGTAATCTTTTTGACGGCGAAAAACTCGGTCTACGATAAAGTGAACGGTCTGAAGCTGGGTGCTGATGATTATATGGTCAAGCCCTTTGAAGCGATCGAGCTACTGGCCCGTATAGAGACAGTGCTGCGCAGATATGGTCATGAAGACAGAGTGGTGGAATTTCAGCATGTCCAAGTGGATCTTGATAAAAGAGAAGTCGTGATCCAAGGCTCGCCAGTGGAGCTGACACCGAAGGAGTATGATCTGCTGGTGGTCCTGCTCAAGAACAAGAATATCGCCCTGACGCGGGAACAATTCCTGGATAAAGTATGGGGCGGCGATTATTACGGAGAGACCCGAACGGTGGACATGCATATCAAATCGCTGCGCAAGAAGCTAGGTTTGCAGGAGCAGATCAAGACGATCTACAAAATCGGGTACCGGCTGGAGGACTGATGGATGAAGTTTTGGCAGAAAATATATCTGTTCTCGATTCTCGTGTTTGTCATTATCTTTAACATTGCTTCCATTTTGGTAATTGAACGCAGCCACAACAAGATGCTGGGACAGGCAATTAACGTGGCTCTAAGCCAGAACATCAGCATTCATTCCAGCGTGGATGCCATCGTGCCGATTCTGAGAATCTATGATTCGATTGATTATGAGAAGACGGTCCTGACGCGTATTGCCAATGAATTTGTGGATAAGAACAGTGATCAAGGTGTTTATATGGATATTACGGATGATTCGCAGCGTACGGTGTTTAATAACTCCGATTTCCCAATGCCCGTGGCACGGAGCGAACTGGATAATCTGGATGAGGACAGCATTCATTCTATTCTACGGGAGATTGATGCCCGGACGATTCTTTTTACGTCGAACATTACAGATATTAATCATAAAAAATATGTATTCACCTATATGAAAGATGTTACCGCGGTATATCAGGACCGGATAGACCAGTACAGCTTTTTTGCCAAAGTCGATCTAACAGCCTGTCTTTTGTTTATGGTGATTATGTTCTTCGTGAGCAGAGGGCTGACAAGATCCATTGACCGCCTGAGTCGCACAGCGAAAGTCATTGCCCAGGGGGATTTCTCGGAGCGCGTCACACTGAAATCAAGGGATGAGATCGGTATTCTGGGGTCTAATTTCAATGAGATGGCGGAGGTTGTCGAAGATAAAATCAACGAGTTGGAGCGTAATAACGAGGGAAAGCAACGGTTTATCAATAATTTTACGCATGAGCTAAAAACGCCACTGACCTCGATTATCGGGTATGCCAATTTTTTGCGGACGACCAAATACAACGAAGAGCTGTTCGTGGACGGTCTGAATGTAATTTATTCCGAAGGGAAGCGGCTGGAGTCGCTATCACTGAAGCTGATGGATTTGATTTTGTTACAGAAGGAACAGATTCGGATGGAATTGCGGGATCTCGGCGAGATTATTACGGAGATAAAGCCCGCGCTTGAGATCATGGCTAAGGAGAAAAACGTGGGGATTGTGCTGGATTGTGAAAAAGGAGAGCTGCCCCTGGAACACGATCTAATCAAGGTGCTGATTTTCAATCTCGTGGATAATGCGCTCAAAGCCTCATCGCCGGAACAGACGATTACACTGTGTGCGTATTGGCGGGGCGGGAATTATATTCTTGCCGTCATTGATCAGGGTATCGGAATTGGCGAGGAGGATCAGGACAAAATATTCGAGCCCTTCTTTATGGCGGATAAATCCAGGACAAGAAGCAGTAACGGCGCAGGTCTGGGTCTGGCGATCTGTCAAAATGTTGCCGTTATACACGGTGCTGTCATACAGGTAAACAGTGTTGTGCAGCAAGGGACAACGGTGGAAGTTGTCTTTGCGTCGAAGTATGTTGCGGAAAGCGAGTTACGTTCATGAGAAAATATATGATGCTTTTGCTGTACTCGGCTACACTGGTGCTGTTGACAGGATGCCAAGGCTGGTTCAACAGTATTCCCAAGGATACCGTGATGATCAAAAAAATAGTGCAGGAGCATAAGAACAGTGAGATCGAGTACGAAGGGGTTCTGTCCCAGGATGCGGTGAAGACACTGAGCGTACAAGCGGTGGACAAATTTTTGAACAAAAAGCTGGCCCTGGATCATGTGCAGTTCGAGATTATGGCTGTTGATCAGAACAAGCTCAAGGAGCTGCTGAAAGAGACCAGTCAGGTTGCCGGACCGGTGGTCGTGGAAGGCATGTCCCAGCAAAGAATGCAGTTCACCAGTGATATCCAAGCTATTACCGGCGGACTGTATTATGTGACATTGACGTCGTCGGAGGTTCCTGAAGAGTCTTATGATATTGTATTAAATGCCAAGAATGGCGACGTGTTAAAAATTCTGCGTTCCTACCGGGAAAGCAGAGCTATGTCGCGCTATTCGGAAAAAAAGGTATTTGATCTTACCGATCATTTTGTAGAAGAACATGGAAGCTATCCATTGACTGAGTTAACCCTGCAGCTCGATATGACCCGTTGGGGTTCCAATGTGGAGCTGTATTATACGAGCAAGGATAACAAGACCCTGAAGTATTGTGTCGTGGTTAATTACAGCAGTAATGCAGTCGTAGGCTTCAGCAAGGATGTCATGGCCCTGCTAAGTTATAATTCCAAACTGTAGAGGGATTAAACTTAATCTATATAGAAGGTTGGTTCAAAGTCATGAATATGGCTTGGAATCAGCCTTTTTTTTGCGTGCTGCCACCCGCGCTTCAAACTTTACAACTTCTATATAACTCTATCTCACTTTTGATATATCCGCTCTCTATACTGTTAAAGTACCCGGCAAAGGGGAGCCAAGAACACTATCAAAGAAACGGAAGGAAGTATACGTTATGAAAAAAGTCATGCTGATGATATTGACAGCGATGTTCGTATTAAGCATTTCTGCTTGCAGTGCTGGTACTGGAAATCCTAAGGGTAGCGCCGAAGGAAATAATGGGGGAGCCAGCAGTGCAGGGAACAGTAACTCCGGCGGCGCTGGTGAAGTGAAGGCGGGGCAGCAGTCAACGGATCAATCGGCGTCCTCATCAGGTCAGCCGGGAGGCTTGGGCGCACCCTCCACTACGGAGAAGAAAACCGTGGTGTTCTCTACCTTTTTCCCGAGTGATTACTTTAAAGAAGCTAAGAAAAAATATGAAGCCAAGCACCCTAACATTACAATTGATCTGAGATCGGTTGAGACGGATGATGCGCATTTGGAAGAGAACCTGGAGAAATTTGTGAAAACAATGGGCACGGCGATGCTCTCGGGTCAAGGGCCCGATTTAATCGAGATGGATCAGTTGCCGTCTGGCGACTATGTGAAGCGAAAGATGCTGGCCAATCTTGGCGACATCATGGACCATGACCCTGAATTTAAAAAAGAACAGTATTTCACTAACATTCTGGAAGGGATAAAGGTTAACAGTGGAATGTACGGCTTGCCAATCGGGTTCTTTATCTATGGTCTGGTGGGCAATGAAGATGCTATTAAGAAGAGTGGCGTGACATTCGATGACAGCAAGTGGAATTGGGAGCAGTTCATCACGACAGCCCAGGCTATGACTAAAGGAGCCGACAAGGACCACCAGTATGCTTTGGGCAGAAGCACGCCGGAGTATATGACCACGCAATTTGTGAATGAACGATATGCAACCTTCATCAATCTGGAGCAGAGGAGCGCCAATTTTGTATCCAGCGACTTTACCAACCTACTTCAACTGGTAAAAACGTTGTTCGTTAAAAAAGTAGTCGATGCAAATGCGCGCTTCCCGTTGTTCCACACCGCTCAGATCAACTCACCAAAGGTTTATATCGAGGAGTTGCGGAAAAGTGAATTCATTACTGGTGGCAATGCCTATACCTCGAAGCTTTATTTGAGTCCAAATGCCGATCCGCAGCATCCGGGTGGTTCCTTCCGAACCTACCAGACGATTGGGCTGAATGAGCGTTCAACTGTAAAAGCCGAGGCGTGGGATTTTGTGAAGTTTCTGCTGTCGGATGAAATGCAGAGTAAACCCGACGGTACCGGATTTCCGCTGAATAAAGCCTCTTATGCGAAAAAAGCGCAAGCGTTGGTTCAAAAAGGGTCCATCCAGTCTGATCAACCGATCGGGCCGATGAAAGGCAAGAGCTTCAAAATCACACAGCAGGATATTGATGATTTGGACAAATTCCTGAACGGGGCGACGTACACGCCACAATTCAAGCCCTCCAAGATTGACGAGATCATCACCGCGGAGGCACAGGCTTTTTTCACCGGTCAGAAGTCGGCTGACGAAGTAGCCAAGCTCATTCAGAACAGAGTAACTACTTGTCTGAATGAGTAGCTATCTGAATGAGTAGCAGCAAGGGAAGGAGGAGCGACAGATGACAGGAAAACGTGAGGGGATCAAGGGGATCAGAGGAATCAGGCTGCTACGCAAAGATTGGATGGCTGCGGTTCTTTTCCTAGCACCTAGCTTGATCGGATTTTCCGTATTTTATCTCATTCCGTTTGCCACGGGGCTGCTCTACTCCTTCCAGGATAACACCATAGACGGTACTTTTGTAGGTCCCGACAACTATCAGGCGGTGCTATCCAGTGGCTCGTTCAGCAAGGCGGCCGCCAACACGCTGCTCTTTACGGGAGTAAGCGTTCCGCTCATTATTGCGCTGTCCCTTTGCTTTGCGCATTTGCTCAACCGGAGATTGTTTATTCGGAACTGGCTCCAGACTGCTTTTGTACTGCCGATGGTGGTTCCGGTTGCCTCGATCGTGATGATGTGGCAAATCCTGTTTGATTGGAATGGAACCCTGAATGCATGGCTGCAACATTTGCACATGGGACGGATTGATTGGATGAAGTCGGAGTGGTCCATGGTGGTATTGGTGGTGGTGTATATATGGAAGAACATCGGCTACAACATTATTTTATTTCTCGCAGGTCTGCAAAGTATTCCGAAGGATTATTATGAGACTGCGGATATAGAAGGCGCGAGTGGGCTGCATAAGTGGCTGCATATCACATGGGTCTATTTGACGCCAACGATGTTCTTTGTGGTCCTGATGTCGATCATAAACTCCTTCAAAGTGTTCCGGGAAACATACCTGATTGCTGGCGATTATCCGCATGATCGCATTTACATGCTTCAGCATTACATGAACAACATGTTCATGTCACTGGATGTGCAAAAGCTGACGGCGGCAGCTACGCTCATGGTAGCCGGTATCCTCCTCTTCGCAAGCGTCATGCTGATGATGGAACGCCGCTTCCGGAGCTTTATGGAATAAGGAAGGATTGTGGGTATAATGGTTTTGTTTCGCAAAGTAGCGTTGACGGTAGTAATGAGTATTTTCGCGTTGGTGATGCTGTTGCCAATCCTAATTACATTCTCGAACTCTTTAATGACGGAGAGCGAAATTGACTATAATTATCATCTTATTGGGAAAATGGTCAACGTTGCAGCAGGTGAGAAGAACGGTTTTATTAACCTGAAGCTGATTCCCGACTGGGTTTCTTTGAGCCAATATGGGGAAGTGCTGGTGCATAAACCGCTCTTCCTGCACATGTTCTGGAATTCTGTCTTTATGGTGCTGCCGATCATCATCGGGCAGGTAGTTGTAGCTTCACTGGCAGCCTATGCCTTTACCAAGCTCCGCTTCTGGGGAAGGGAGAAGCTGTTCATCGTGTACTTAATGACGATGCTGATGCCGTTTCAGGTGACGCTTGTCCCCAATTACAT
Organism: Paenibacillus sp. UNC451MF; assembly: GCF_000686845.1. Lineage (GTDB taxonomy): Bacteria > Bacillota > Bacilli > Paenibacillales > NBRC-103111 > Paenibacillus_S. Next base: position 268,322 of record NZ_JMLS01000012.1, read on the forward strand.
TATTGCGGACAAGCTGGGGCTGATGAACAGTACTGCTGCGATCATTTTGCCGGGAATATTCAGTGCGTTCGGTGTGTTTATGTTGAGGCAGTTCATGCTGCATATTCCGTATTCTTACCTTGAGGCAGCCAAGATGGACGGGGCCGGACAGTTGAGGATATTCTACTCGATCATGCTACCGCTTATCAAGCCGGGCATGGCGGCCTTGACGGTACTGCTGTTCGTGGATAACTGGAACATGGTAGAGCAGCCGCTGATCTTTCTAGAGGATGTCTTTAAACAGCCGTTGTCCTTATACTTGTCACGAATTAATGAGGGGGCACGCGGCGTGGCGTTCGCTGCATCGGTGTTGTATATGGCTCCCATGGTATTGCTGTTTTTATATGCGGAATCGTATTTTATTGAAGGCATTCAATTATCGGGCATTAAAGGGTAGTTCATTCACGGGGTGATCACATTGGAAGTCCAACATGCAGGGCGCAAGAAAACAATCGCTGTAATCGCAGGCGTGTTTCTTGGGCTGCTGATCTTATTCACCTTGTTCAGCAATACGTTAATGTCGTTAACCTTGCCGAAGGTAGCGCTTCTCACGGTGAGCCGTGGCGTGCTGAGTCACGAATTTCAGAGCACCGGCGTTATGAAATGGAAAGCGGAGACTGAACTAAGCAGTACCTCTGGCTGGAAAGTGAAGAAGTTGGCGGTCAAGAAAGGCGATGTGGTGCAAAAAGGGCAGACGCTGATCACTTATGACAGCAAGGACATCAAACAGCAGATTCAGGATGAACAAGGAAGTCTAGCCAAATTAAAGCTGTCGACGGGCAGTTTGCAATATGCCTTAATGGAGGCCATGAAAGGCGGGAATGAAATAACAATCAATGACGCAACAACCGCCTATGAAAGTCATGAGATTGATATCGAGACCCAGCATCGGCGCATTCAGAAACTGCAGGACAGCCTAAAGGAGAATTCGGAGTTGGTCGCCCCCTTTGCGGGAATAATTACCAAAGTTAACGCAATGGAAGGCTTTCCTTCCAGCGGACCGGATGTGATGATTTCTAATCGAAATCTGGGCTTGATGTTAGAGCTATCATTGCCAGCTCCGGCAGTTACCCTGCTCAAGGCCGGGGATGAGCTGGATGTGCAAGTGATTGGAAAGGAAGCCAGACAAATGAAGGGGCAGATCGAAAGCATTCAGGATGGTGAACCTGTGAATTCTGATATCGGTAAAAGTGCAACTGGGAATTCCACGGTTCCCATGAAGAAGCTTATCCTCTCCATTCAAGACCCTGCTGCTAAGGAAGGTGAAGCAGCCCAGGTTGATCTGACCCAAACGCTGGAGGATGTGGTGCTCGTACCTAATGCGGCCATTCATGATGAAGGTGGCAAGAAATATGTATTTGGCATTGAGCAAAAGGACGGGCCGCTCGGCAATGCCTTTTATGTACGTAAAGTTTATATCACGGTTGATGATGCCAATGCGTCGCAATCTGCCGTCACCGGCGGACTGTTTGATCAGGAATCTATCATTATAGAGAGCAGTGAACCCTTGCAGGAGGGAAACAAGATTCGCATGTAGACATCCGACACAAAAGTGCCAACATTATCGCGCTAAACTGGATGCCAAGGCCAAAGAGACATATATTGTATATAAGTCTACCGGCGGTCAAATCGTTAAGGAATACAGTAACGGTGAAATTGTTCCGGTAACCGACCAGAAAGATCCGCGTGATTGAACCGACTTCGATCATGTACGTTTTCGCCGGGAACAACGGAAGCGGAAAAAGTACGATTCGAAACTTAATTATCGATCGGTTGGGAATTATTGTTAACATCGATCTGGACGCGTTGCCAGAGCAATCGATTCGAATCATCTGGATAGTCGGAAAGTATCAGCAGGCAAAGCCCTTAAACTAGCCAGGGACTGTATTCGTAACCGCCGCGATTTTTCTGTCGAGACACCTTTGGCTGGAGGCAAACGAAAGAGGTCATGTTGCGGTTTATGGGGACGACTTATGTAGGGGCGGTTGAATGGTGGATTACAAACGGAATGCCCTGCCCGCCTGAAGCAATGGCTAAGCAAGTGGGGATTTTATTAGAAAGAGTTGTGTGATGCCATGGTCATTCGCCATCAACGTTCAACTAAACATTCCTGTATAGCCTAAGAAATGGGCTTTGTCAAAAAAGGAGCGCCTCGGTATGATGGGTTTGTCCACGGGTTCGAAACCCAACACCATCAAGGAGGCGCTCTTGTTATGAAGTTTAAGCAATCAGACGGACAAAATCAACGCATAGAACGAATTACCACTTCCCATCTTGTTGTAGGCATCGATATGGCAAAAGAAGTCCATGTAGCTCAAGCTACGAATTTTCGTGGCATTGTGCTTTCCAGTAAACATCTTTCTTTTAAAAATACAATTGAGGGATTCGAAAAACTGCAAC
>NZ_JMLS01000013.1 GCF_000686845.1 Paenibacillus sp. UNC451MF
GCTTCGAAAAATCCCGTTTGGTGATGATGGCGGAAGGGAACCACGCGTACCCATACCGAACACGAACGTTAAGCCTTCCAGCGTCGATGGTACTTGGACCGCAGGGTCCTGGGAGAGTAGAACGTCGCCAAGCAAAAAGCAGTTGATCTTTTAATCAGATCAGCTGCTTTTTTTGTGCAATCACAACATCGTACATAACAGATATACATCAAGGCCGTTTCAGCAGGGAAATCTGCGGAAACGGCCTCTTGTTTTATCTTTTTATCAGTCGATAAATGTGACCTTCCAAAGCATTGAAAATAATACACTCATGATCTGTCTTATCGACATTGACATCCATATTATTGCCGGAAGCGAGTTCAACAACTGCTACCCTTTCCCCCGGCCATGGATTCATAATCCGGCACGATGCTGAACGGCGGGCTTCGACTTCAACTACCGTCACACCGGATGTGGTACGTGCAGCAGATATCCAAAAACCGCCACGAGCTTGGAACCTTCGGAATGAAACCTCTGCCCAATCGGGTACGGCCGGGAACAAATGAATGCGTCCGCTCCGGCTGTTGATGACCCGTTCAGGGTCCTCATTTATCGCTCTGCACAGGTCTTCGTAGGTTTCGATTATCCTTGAATGTGTACCATCAACGGATGGGAACGTGTTTTTGGACTCTCCGAGCAAAACATAAACCGGACGATTGTGACCAGCAGGTACTAGGCGAGCGGTGCGAAGCATGATCTCCTTTTCCTCCTGGCTGCTGTCCAGATGGATTTCATCCGCTAGCGTGGTAGGATAAACGCCGATATACCAAGGATGACAGCCTCTTAACCAACGCGGCTTGATACCAGGAACACCGGCATAAATGAGCCCTTCTTCCGTCTCAAATGTCGGATATGATGGGAGATTCTTGGCGGCATGCAGCCACTCCAATTTCAAATCCTGGTCTGTGTTCAAGTAATCTGCAAGCTCGGCTGCCCTGCTGAAGGTCCAACGGAACATGGAGATAGCGCTGATCGTATCTCGGCTGTATTCGAACCTCGGTTGGATTCCCCAGCTTTCCGCTTCGACTGTAGGGACGATGTGGAAGAGGCCGTCATCTTGCAGCTCGATATAGGATGCATAGAAAATAGCCAAATCGCGTAATGCCGGATAAAGCAGTCTGAGCAGCAAAGCTTCATCTGCAGCGTAATCCCACATATCCCAAAGCACTTTGAGCACTTGAGCTCCAGTATCTAAGCACAATTCAAGTGTTGAATTCGTATGAACATAACGATCCGGCTTGATAGGGGGCAAGTATCCATGTACTAGGATCATGCCCGGGAGGCCGTATACTTCGGAAGCATTCTTTCGCGCAGCCGGGAGCCAGTGCTCCACGAGCTGCCACCACATATCCAGAGAGTCTTCTCGGGAACGAACGACCGTAGAAGTGTAGAACAACTCATTATAGCAGGGCAGGCTATGCCATGGCTGGATGTCCGTTTCAATACCTGCGTAGGAAGCGCTGGCTTCGAACTTTCGCGCATCGGTTTGGCATCCACCACTATGCTTGCAAGCCCAGCTGTTGAATAAATGGGTTATTTCTTTTTCGTAATACGAATCTCCCGGATAAAGAACTCTTCCGCTTTCTCTCTTGTCATACAACGCCCCGTACCAATCTGTGTTTTCTTCAAGCAGGGCTTCAAAACCGTCAGCTTCGGCTTTCAACAGCTGCTGCCTTGCTTCTCCCATAATGTCTGCAGCATCATTGGAGGTGATGACAACGGTGTAGATCGTAGCCTGCCCGGAACCATTCGCCAGTAAGGTCGCCGTAGCGGCGGCCCCAGAAGCTTGACGAATGTGCTCGTAGTCTTTGTCATGAAACTTCCAGCTCTCATCGGAATAAGGGAGAGTTCCTAAGCCAAAGCTGTTCTCAACAGAATCCAGGTCTGCCTCGCTGTCGCTAACCAATCCCATTAGCACATATTCGAAGCCATTGGGGAATGTTTTCTCAGCCGGCAGCATTTGTTTAATCCAAAAAAATCTTCCTTCACTGCCGCTCGTAGGAGGCTCAATCGGCCCGTTCCACTTGGCCTCATCTTCATAGTTATAATACTCGATAGGTTGATCGCTATCTCTCGGCCGATACACAGGCTGACGCTCATGCATCGGCTTAAATTCAGTCCCTTCGGCATTCATATACATACGGTGAGCCTGATCCCTATGGCGGTATAAACGGAAGGAAAGAGGTTGAGATAATCCCGTAAACTTAGTCCGCATCGCTATGACGCTTCGCTTCATAGAGAGAAGAACATCCAGCTGGAGCGACGCATCCCCATGAGCGATGGTACTGCGGGTTAAGCCGTTACTGCATACCTGTATGGTTTCAGGCTGATCACTGCCTATGAGTTCGTAACATCGGATCAGGATTTGGCCGACGGGCTTTTGGCATGGAAACGGATAGGCACGAAATGCAGCATAAGGTTCTCTACGTCCGCCCCTAAGGTCAAGAGACCCATAACTGGGTCTCGTATTTCCTGTAGGTTGAATATCTAGAAGGCCTTCGTTTGCTTCGGAAAAGGCACCATCACGAATTTCCTGTATCGTCAAGATGGAAGGTTCAGCAATTCTCCGATCGAAAATATCCGATTTAATCATGCTTAAAGTAATTTGCTCCGGCGGGCCCCATAAAGCGGCCTTGATAGATGGATGATTCAAGTAAAGCTTCGAATCCATAGACCAGGCTGCTTGAGGCTGAGGACAGGTGGGGTGCAATCTTCTGCTGATTTGCACTTGCTTAGCCATTTCCTTAAGGGGAAGATGGCCTTGCCAAGGCAGTTGATTCATCCTATTTGTTACCTCCTTGGGCTTTTGCGTCAGTCAAAGCTTTGTTGATGGCTTCTTCTGCTTCCCGCAGCGCCGTGTTGATATCCATATTATTTTTAAGCATTTTATCAAATGTATTGCCTGGGACCCCGGCTACATCAGCGAACGTCAAGCTTGCATCACGGATGGGGGCAGGAGAAGCATAGCGATTATAGAAGACAGCCTGCAAATTTTTTCCTTTTAACGATTCGATATCTTGACCGAACACACCTTGGATCTTTTTATCTGCGAGAGGCGTGAGCAGCGCTTTTTTGGATAGTTGTGTTTGGACTTCATCCGATAACAGGTAAGCGATTACATCAAAAGCTTCGTCTTTATGCTTGGATTGCTTAGTCACATACATCGAGTAGAAGTTAGGCTGGAAACCGACCTTCGGGGCATCCTTGAACACAGGAGCTGCTGTAATATCCCAGTTGGTGGTTGGGTTTTTCTGAGACCATGTGATAAGCTTTTCTGTAACGTTCAAGTCCATAGCTTCAGTGCCGCCGGCAAACTCACCAGGTATCGTGATTTCATTGTTAGGAATATCATAGATTCTTTTGAAGTTAGCAAACAGATCCTTCCAAGCATCGGTATTGACCGCGGCTTTGTCTTCCTTCTCGTTCATAAAGCCTAGCGATCTTTGATTATACTTGAACACTAACGGGCTATTGTAGCGAAGACCCACGTAATTCACGCCATTATCTACGCGCGATACTTTGCGGGCAATATCATACACCTCATCCCAGGTGACGCCATCCTTAGGATAGGGAACGCCGAATTTATCGAAGATATCTTTGTTGTAGCCCAAGATCAAATTGCTTCCCATAAAAGGAAGACCGTAAAGCTTGCCGTCGCCCCAATTCTTCATCACTTGAACAACCGTCGGATCCAGTCGATTCAAATCGAAATTATGCTTTTTGATCAGCTCAGTCAGATCGTAATTGAGATCATTCGAAATAATTCTCGGCTTCACGTTAGTACTGCTCTCTAGAATGATATCCGGGATTGTGCCTGCAGCTATCAAATCCGGATAGTCCTGTCCTTTTCCTTTATGAATGTGCTCTACTTTAATATGGGGGAATTTCGCTGTAATAAAATCCCCGACCTCTTTAGAGAAATTCTCTTCATTAGCGTAGTTGCCGTTTTGAGCTGTATAAAATAATAAAGTAAACGGCGTGTTGCTTTTGGCGACTTCGGTTTTACCGGCATCACCAGTACTGCCTGCTGCGGAGTTTTCTTTCGTACTGCAACCAGACATCATGACGGATGTAACGAGCAACAAGGATGTAACCGCTTTTTTGTTTACCAAGATAAACCCTCCCCATGCTTATTTATGGATTTGAATTCATCTTATAGTAAACCGAATATCAGAATGTTATAGAAAAGTATCAAAATTCTATCACAGATGTGTTAGCGCTTACATAGGGCTGCTATTACTTTTCTCTTAACTGATGAATAAGCTTCTTAAACCCTTCTGCATATTGATGCGGGGTCATACCGAATTTTTTCTTAAAAGAATAGATAAGATACGAGGGAGAATGAAAGCCTGCTTCGATACTGATCTGCTTGATGGATAAGTCTTGTGAATGAAGCAGCGCTCGTGCTTCTTCCAATCTTTTTTCCATTGTATATTCGGTAATCGTTTTGCCGATTTGCTCTTTGAAAAGCTTGGACAAGTAATTAGGGGACAGATGCAAGTCCCGAGCGATGTCTTCCATTTTGAAGTGCGTTTTGTAATGATCGTTAATCCATCTCAAAATGTTGTTAATATGCTGCGTTGAACCTTGAGTGAACGGTTCGTTAGATAGCTCTTCCGCCGTATATAGCTTTCTTTGAAAATAGGAAAAGAAGTGATATGAAAACAAAAGCACTGCTTCCTTATGCATGATTTCCGGACTGGTGGATAGGATTTCATTCAATTCATCGAATCCACGATCAAGATGTGCCGCCTGCTCTTGAGTCAAGTAAAACAGCTGCCGACTCATTTTATTATCCATGATTTGGGTTAGGAACGAGGAAAGGTAAGGGAACAAGGAAGCGTACTGCTCGATGAACGACACCCTCATTTTGAGTACACTGCGGGTATAGTCCGGAGGCGTATCCATGCGCATGTAGTGTATCTGAAATGGTTTGATCAAAATCAATGTATGGGGGCGCACCTGAAATACACAGTCGTTAATGATGAATTTTCCTCTACCCTCGTGAATATACAATATCTCCAACCCGTCATGTGCATGAAAATGTTCGACAACTGCAGTATACGTATGTCTGTGGTTGAAAAGGTATAAGTTATCTATCCACCTTCTAAATTTCACGATTTGCATCCGCTGCACCTCCTTTTCTCAAGGGATCCCTGTTAAGTAAAAAAATAGGTCTTATTTATTTCCATAAATGTAGGCAAAAAACCTTTTGGTATGAGTAGTTTTTTGTAGTATTTTGTCAAAATATTTTTTGAAATAAAATTTCAGAAATATATTTACTTTAAGAAATTTTATTTTATAATAATATTGTAAATGTTCTTTTACAAATGGAAAAGAAACAAGCACAAAGGAGAAACCTGTATGTTAAACGGCGGACTGATAGGAATAAAGGAAGCGCTGCAAACATTAAAGCCGACAGAGCAGAAGGTCGCTCAATACATAGTGGATCACCCTGAGACGGTCGTCAATGCATCCGTGCAAAAAGTAGCGGAGCTGGCGGGAGTTAGTGAAGCCACTATTGTAAGGCTAGCCAGATCGCTTCATCTAAAAGGATTCCAAGAGCTAAAGCTCCGTATTGCAGCGGATCTCGCTAAGTCCGTTCATTCGGAAACTCATTCTTATCAAGAAATTCAAATAGACGGGTCGGTGCAGGATCTAATCCAGTCCATCTCGCATAATAACACTTTGTCCATTCAAGATACGCTGACAGTGCTTTCGTCCAAAGATGTAGAGAGGGCGATAGACTGCTTGAGCAGCGCAAGAAGAGTTTACTTTTTTGGAGTGGGAGCATCCGCAGTCATTGCCCAAGACTTTAAACAAAAGCTTTCCCGGATTAACCGATGGTGCGAGGCGGCCCCGGACTTTGATTCTCAAGCGACGTTGGCAGCGAATATGACCAAGGAGGATGTGGCCTTTGGGATTTCATATTCCGGTCAGACGGAAAATATTATTCAATCATTAAAAATTGCAAAAGAGTCTGGTGCGACCATCATTTCATTAACCAAGTTCGGAAGCAATCCAGTAGCGGAAATGGCAGACATTCGATTATTTACGAGCTCGTTGGAGCAAAGCATACGAAGCGGTGCCATGGCATCCAGGATTGCTCAATTGAACGTCATTGATATTCTTTATGTGGGCATAGCGAGCCGAACCTATGAGGAAAGCATTCAGTCACTGGAAAAAACGCGTAAAGCGGTTAGCGGGTCGAAGCGCAATGGATAACATTATACAACTAATTGAAGGTTGGGTGGCAGACGGGAAAATTCCCGGAGCGGTCGTTAATATTTCACTGCACGGCCAAACTATTTTGCAGCAGGCATTCGGAGGCTACAGCCTCTCGAGCTCCTCTGATAGGAAAGCGCTATCAAACGATTCGCTCTTTGATATCGCGTCGCTAACTAAAGTTACGGCAACACTGCCGGCTGTCATGCTGCTGGTATCCCGTGGACAGATGGAGCTCGAGGATCATGTGCAACGCTACTTTCCAGAGTTTCGCCATCCGCAGATTTCTATTAAGCATTTACTGCAGCACTCATCCGGTCTTCCTCCGGATCTGACGAAGGCGGATCGAAATGAGCCTCGGGATGTGATGCGGGAAGTATATGAACAGGATTTGATTTATGAGCCGGGGACCCAAGTGCAGTATAGTGATCTCGGATTTATTCTTCTAGGTGCTGCCGTTGAACGAGTAACGGGGGAAAGGCTGAATGACTTCGTCCAACGCGAAATTCATCGTCCGCTCGGGATGTTCAATACCATGTATTTGCCTGAGGCAGTTGAGAGGTATCGTATTGCTCCGACAGAGGAGTATAACGGGGCATTCATCCATGGAGAAGTGCATGACGAGAAGAGCTACCAGCTTGGCGGGGTGTCAGGAAGTGCAGGCCTGTTTGCGACTGCAGCCGACTTGGCGCTATATGGGAGAAGCTGGCTTCTAACGAACCCTAGTGTACTGCCGGCTAAGTGGCGCAGTGAGTGCACAGTCGAACCATTTCTGGGACGTGGACTCGGATGGGAAGTATGGCACGGACAGCCGTCTGCTCCAAGCTGCAGCAGTCATTGGCCTCATGGAACCTTTGGGCATACCGGGTTTACTGGAACGAGTCTTTGGATAGACCCGCAAAGTGAGCTTGTCGTCGTGTTCCTGACGAATGCGGTCCATTACGGAAGAGCAACCCCGATAAGGCAGCTGCGACCGCTTTTACACGAAAGTATTTATTCCTCGATTCATGGGGTTAAATAAAAAAAGAAGAACATTAAAGGGAGGAATAATCACAATGAAACATGTTTCTCTAGTTCTTGCAGCAGTATTAGCGGCGTCACTGGCCGGTTGCAGCTCTTCGAACACGCCGGCAGCCACAACAGCACCAAAGGATAACAAGGGGGATGCAACACCACAACCGCAAGCACAGAAAGTAAAGCTGACCATGGGCAGCTGGAGGACGGAAGATAAGGAAGCTTACGAGAAAATTATTAAAGAATACCAGAAGAAAAACCCGAACGTAGAGATCCAGTTCTCACCGACCAAAAGCACGGAGTACAATACGGTACTGAACACAGCGCTGCAAACCGGCAGCGGCCCGGATATTATTCAGCTTCGTCCTTATGCGGCGGGTATTGCTCTGGCCGATGCGGGATACTTGGAGCCGCTTGATTCAATTAAAGGCCTAAGTGTGATGTCGAAAGATACGCTGGCGGCAGCGACCGGCAAGGATGGCAAGGTATACGGCGTTCCGACGGTATTCAGCTCGACGCAAATTTTTTATAACAAAAAGATCTTTAAAAAGTTCAATATTGAAGAACCGAAAACATGGGAAGATTTGATCAAGGCGGCGGATACGCTGAAGCAAAACAAGGTGACTCCGTTTGCGTTCGGTTCCAAGGAAGGATGGATCCTTTCTTTGACGCATGGAGCGCTCGGTCCCGGCTTTTATGGCGGAACTGATTTTGTAAAGAAAATAACATCAGGCCAAACGAACTTTAAGGATAAAGCGTTCGTCGATTCGATCCAGATGATGCAGGGATTAACCAAGTATTTCCCAGATAATTATGTGGGGATTTCGATGGATGACATGCGCAATCTGTTCGTTACGGAGCAAGCCGCTATGATGGTCATGGGAGACTGGGAACTGGCTGTCATGAAGAAAATGAACCCTGCCCTGGAAATGGATGTTTTCCCTGTTCCGGCTCCTGCTGGAGGTAAAGCAACGGTAACTACATGGGTAGACGGGTCATTCTCCGTTAATAAAACTTCAAAGAACAAAGCGGAAGCGATGAAGTTCATTGAGTTTATGACAACGAAAGAATTCGGTCAGCTCGTAGCAAGTGAGTTGATGAAGCCAAGTACGATTCCTGGCGCGGAAGCGACGGATCCGACGGTAACGAAAATTTCGAAATTTGCAAACAGCATTTCTACTCCTTATATGTTTGTCGTACACTTCAGCTCAGGTACTCCGACCACCAAAGTAACGCTGGAAACGTCCTTACAGGGCTTGTACTTAAACAAACAAACACCTCAGCAGGTTGTTGACGAAGTGCAAAAAAGCGCGGACACCTGGTTTAAGCCGGCAGCAAAATAACTGAAAATACAGATGGAAAAGGCGGCGAGGCGCAATGAATGGAACCAATGTTCAACTGCAAGCACCAGAGCATAAGCCTAAATCATTCGACTGGAGAAAAGGATTTATTCATCTGTTTCCAATTCCGGCCCTCGCCGTCTTTACACTGTTCATCGTGTATCCGATTTTGGCTGCGTTCAGTTACAGCTTGTTCGATTGGCAGGGGTTAAAGAAGGGTGCTTTTCTCGGGATCGGAAATTTCGTAACGCTGTTTACCAAGGAACCGTTCAACACGTATTTCTGGAATTCGCTTGGGCATAACACTTACTACTTCGTGCTTGAGATGATTGTACAGAACGGCATAGCGTTTGTATTAGCTTACATCATCTTCTCCAAGGTGAAGGGTGCGGAGTTGTTCAAAATAGCGTACTTTTTGCCAAGGCTATTGTCCGTTATCGTCGTAGGTTTTTTGTGGAAGCTGCTGCTGAATCCGAATTTTGGTGCAGTTAACGTGTTTCTGAAACAAATTGGTCTTGAGTCGTGGGCGAGACCGTGGCTCGGGGAGCCTGTGACCGCTCTGACGGCAATCATATTGGCGAACTGCTGGTTCGGGATCGGATTCTCAGTATTGATTTTGCTGGCAGGACTGCACTCCATCTCGCAGGAGGTGCTTGAAGCCGCAAGATTGGATGGCGTAAAGGGCTTTAGGCTGATCCGTTCTATTATACTGCCCATGATGATGCAGTCGGTCGTTATAATTACAGTATTCACATTTGTGCAGGCTTTTGAAGCATTTGAGCTGGTGTATGCGATGCAAGGGTCGCAGGGAGAACCGGTTCATTCGACGGATACATTGGCCGTGTTCTTTTACCGTACGGCATTTGGCTCCTCCAGCGGTGACAGTACTGCCGTCGGCCTGGGTTCGGCCCTGGCGGTTACGTTATTCTTTATTATTGCATCGTTATCGGCGCTCTTTATGGCAGTCATGAAAAAAAGGGATATCGAGTAGGGGGGCTTTCGTTGAAACATTCAATAGGAGTGCGCATAGTCCAGTACGTTATAGCTTTCCTGTGTGCGGTAATAAGTCTCTACCCGATATGCCTCATGCTGCTGTCCTCGCTGAAGACGAATATTGAGATTTTCAAAAATCCGCTCGCTTTGCCCGATGTGTGGAGCTTAGCGGCATACCGGAAGCTGCTGGATCAGGTCCATTATTTCGACTACTTCTGGAACAGTGCTGCGGTCAGCATCATATCTGTCGCATTAATTCTAGTATTTGGTGCATTAGCATCGTTCTATATCGCACGGTTTCCGTTTAAATGGAATGGCGCACTGTTCTTCTACTTTTTGTTAGGCATGATGATACCAATCAAGCTGGGGATTGTGCCTTTGTTTATGCTGATGAAAAATTTGCAGCTGCTGAATACGCAAATGTCGCTGATTCTTGTGTATACGGCGATTGGACTCCCTTTATCGGTGCTTATCTTGACGGGCTTTTTCCGGACACTGCCTAAGGAGCTGGAGGAAGCGGGGAGAATCGACGGCTGCTCCAATATGAATATTTTACTGCGAATTATTGTACCTCTCATGAGGCCTGCACTGGGCACTGTGATGATCATGAATTTTATTACGGTATGGAACGATTTTTTCTTTCCATTGATTTTTATTCAGGAGGAAGCTAAGAAAACGATTCCTGTCGGAATGCTTACCTTGTTCAGCGAGTACTCTACTGATTGGAGCGTGCTGTTCGCGGGGCTGACGCTTTCTTCGCTACCTATGATTGTATTGTTCGCTGTGGCATCCAAACAGTTTATGGAGGGAATGACTGCAGGTGCTGTCAAATAGCATTGCAGCAATAACAAGCTGTGGCCGTGTTCCGGTAAGGGATCGCATGTCATGCTTCGGTGAAAGGGGGATTACGGCCTAGTGAATGTGGAGGAACAAGCTGCTGGTGAGTTAAGGAACCGAAGATATATCGGTATTGATGGTGGTGGAACGAAGACCGCTTGCATGATCGGTGACGGCTGCGGCCGTATATTGGCTATTTGCTATGGAGAATCGAGCAGCATCAAATCGCGTCCTTGGGATGAAGTGAAGCGTGTACTCACTGAGCTTATCAAGCAGGCGCTGGAACTCTCCCACAGTGAAGAAGCTCAGCTGGCAGGAGTATTTCTAGGATTGGCAGGGGCTGACCGTCCTGAGGAGAGGAAACGTATACACGCATTCATGCGTGAGCTGTTGGCAGACCATGTGACGGTTACAATTCATAACGATGCAATTACTGCATTGGCTGCAGGCACTTGGGGGGAAGCGGGCATAGTTCTAATCTCAGGTACTGGTTCCATTGCATATGGTTACTTACCTGTAACGGATACGTACGTTCGCGTAGGCGGATGGGGGTATTTGCTAGGTGATGAGGGCAGCGGTTATGACATCGGCAGACAGGCATTGATCGCGGTAATGAAGGAGCACGATGGTCGAGGGGCGAAGACACGCTTGACGGAGCAGCTATTAGAATATTGGTCTCTTCAGGACCCTAATCAGATCATCAGCTATGTGTATGGACAATCCAATGTGCGAACAGTGATAGCTGAAGCGGCCAAATTGACATTGATGACAGCAAAGCAAGGGGATGAGATAGCGAAAAGGATAGTACAGGCAGGTATCCATGATCTTGCCGAGCTTGTCATAACGGTAAAAAATAGTCTGGCCGCATTGCAGCCGGATGCGGATGTATCTCAATTGCCGCTTGTCCTGAGCGGCGGGTTGTTCTTGGACAATTGGTTTATGGAGCAACTGGCAGCCGACGAAGCTATCGCAGCTAGTGGATTGAGCTTAAGACGGTTGAACATTCCTCCGGCAGCCGGCTGTTATATACTCGCGTTGAAGCAGGCGGGAATTAGCATTACCGATACGATAAAGCAGCAGATTGCGGAGTGGGAGACAGGGAGGGAAGCGTAAGTTGGATAACAGCACAGCACAACCCGTAACCGAACAGCGGAATGCAAAATCAGGCCAGTTGGATCAACTAAGCATTCCAGAAATCATCCGATTAATGAATGAAGAAGACCAGACGGTTGCATTTTCCGTTCAGCAGTCGCTTCCACAGATCACCCTGGCTGTTGAAGCGATTGTGGAAGTGATGAAGCAGGGAGGCCGACTGTTCTATGTCGGGGCTGGAACAAGCGGAAGACTCGGAGTATTGGATGCATCCGAGTGTCCGCCGACATTTGGTGTCAATAGGGCGCTTGTAACAGGGCTGATAGCCGGTGGAGAAACTGCCATTACAACGGCGATTGAAAATGCCGAGGATGACGAGGAAGCTGGAGCCAAAGAAATTGAAGCGCAGATAACGGCTAGCGATGCTGTGGTTGGCATTGCGGCTAGCGGGAATACACCTTATGTCATTGGAGCTATCAGACGTGCCCGCGAGCTAGGGGCTTTGACCGCAGGCGTATCCTGCAATGCAGGTACAAAACTAAGCCAAGAAGCACAATATGCCATTGAAGTTCCGGTTGGACCGGAGGTCGTGACCGGCTCAACTCGCCTGAAGGCAGGAACGGCAACGAAGATGGTGTTGAACATGATAACGACGACTGCGATGATCCAGCTTGGCAAAGTCTACGGCAACCTAATGGTCAATGTGCAGGCGACGAATGAAAAGCTGCGCGACCGGGTGGTGCGGATCGTGCGCGAAGCTACTGGAGTGGAGCATGAATTGGCTGCGGCATTTGCGCAGCAAGCAGAAGGGGATGCTCGGGTAGCGATCCTAATGATCCGCTTCGGCGTGGGGAAAGAGAAAGCGCTGGAGGCGCTGTCGCAGAGTGGGCATCATTTTGGGGATTCGGTAACATGGTTGGAGAATAAAAAGAGCTTGGCCTAGACGCCAGGCTCCGAGTCGAGAAACCAATGAAGCTTCAGATGTGTACGTGGTACTCCAGTGGGGTATCCCCTTCCGGCCACTATTGTTATCGGGAAATTTTCAATTTATTCGCTCTATAGCGGTGATTTCCCGATAACAAAGGTGACGCTTTCGCTCCTCCAGGGGCTACCCCACCTCCCGTCATCAGCCATCTTCAGAATAATTGGGTTTCTCGACAGACTCAGCTTGGCCTAGAGCCAGGCTCTTTTTTAATGGATATAGTAAAGGGCGGTACACAATCGGCTCAACCGTTATCTTTTTCTGAGGTATCGACCACAGAACAGCTCCCCGGATGGCCGTCGTTTTGCATCATTTCCTCTAAATGTTCTCTCATCTCTTCATCTCCAGCCATATCAGCTACAAGCTTCGCTGGAGGCTGCCGAAATTCAACATGCCCCTTCGGTTTAGTGTCTGCCACTAAAATCACTCCTTCATTTTTTGCTGGAGAGAATTACTACGGATCTCCTGGGCAATAAATAAGCTGCCTCATCAATAAGAGCAGCCATAAGTTCACCTATAAAATTCCCAACTGGATTAGGTTTATGCATGTGTATCCAGCTAGGGAATCTTTCTTTTAAGAAAATGGAAAACGCCAAGCAATTGCGACTGCAGCTGCTTGGCGTTAGTGTATTTAAAATGATTCCTGTGCATTTGATCGGGGATGGAGTTTAGCGGATAACGCGTCCTTGAACCCAAACGCGTTCCAGCTCCAGCTGCTTGTTCAGCAGCAGCACATCAGCCTGTTTGCCCGGCTCCAGCGCGCCGGTCTCGGCATCGATACCCAGTCTGCGGGCAGGAGTACCGCTCGCCATGCGGCTTGCATGCTCCACACTGATGCCGACTTCGTTTACGGTATAACGGAAGGCTTCGATCATGGTCAGCGTGCTGCCTGCCAGGCTGTCGCCTTCTTTAAGCCGTGCTACGCCGCCGTTCACGATAACGTCGAGACCGCCAAGCTTGTACTCACCGTTGCCGAGTCCGGCAGCGGACATGGCATCGGTGATGAGCAGCAGGTTATCGGGGCCTTTCATCTGAGCCAGCAACCGAATGCAGGCAGGATGAACGTGATGTCCGTCAGCGATAACTTCCGCCATAATCGCTGGATTGGTCAGCACCGCGCCAACCGTGCCGGGTTCGCGATGATGCAGACGGGTCATCGCGTTGAACGTATGCACGGCGTGACTCAAGCCATGTTCGGCCGCAAGCTGCACTTGATCGAACGATGCATCCGTATGTCCCAATGCGGCTACGATACCTTGACGGGTCAAAGCTTCGATGTAGTCGATCGCGCCTTCGGATTCGGGCGCAAGCGTCTGCATCTTGATCAGACCAGGGAAACGCTGCGTCCAGTCCTCCAGCCAGGCTGGCTGTGGAGGGACGATAAACTGAGGATTCTGCGCTCCTGGCCATTTGGCACTGATGTATGGCCCTTCCAGGTGAACGCCTAGCAGCTGCGCGTAGGGCATTCCGGCTTCGCGATAGCTTTGAACCCGCGACAGTACTTGATCGATATCTGCCTTGGAGGCAGTTACCGTTGTTGCCAGCATTACGCTGGTACCGTTGTGTGCATGGAAGCGAGTAATCTCATCCAGCCCTTCTGCATCTGCATCCATGAAGTCATGGCCATAGCCGCCATGAACATGAACATCGATGAAGCCTGGCAGCATCCAGCCGCCCTGACCGTCAATAACTTCACAGTCACGTGCCAGCGTGCGGGCATGCTCGACGCTTCCGGTTTCTTTGCCAATGGCAGCGATATGTCCGTCGGAGAGGAGAATCCAGCCGTTTTTTATAGTTGTATCTGGGGTTACGATCCTTACGTTATAGATATAAGTATTTTTGCCTTCACTCATTTGAATAGCCTCCCAGCTTCGGAATCTAACAATACGACTAAGTGAGGATGTGTTTGCAGCAGCGATGCAGGGCAATCTGTTGTAATGGGTCCTGTTAAGGCACGATGGACGATCTCCGCTTTGTCGGCTCCTTTAACGACAAGCAAGATCATTTTCGCCTTCAGGATCGTTCCGACGCCCATCGTTAAAGCGTGAGTGGGCACTTGATCCATCGAATCGAAAAATCTCGCATTCGCCTTCCGGGTTTCTTCACGCAGCTCGACGACATGAGTTCCGCTAATCAAAGCGTGATCCGGCTCATTGAAGCCGATATGCCCGTTATGTCCGAGACCAAGCAGCTGCAGGTCAATTTGCTTGGCTTGCTCCAGCAGCTTGTCATAACGCTTGCACTCCGCCACAGGGTCTGCTGCGTTGCCATCAGGAATGTGCGCTTGGCTGCGCGGCAGGTCAATATAATTGAACAGATGAGTGTTCATGTAGTTCCGGTAGCTCTCCGCATGATCCTCCGGAAGTCCCACATATTCATCAAGGTTAAATGAAGTCGCGTCCTGAAAGCGAACCAGTCCGCGCTGATAGCTCTTTACGATTTCTTCATAGATGCCGACCGGCGTACCGCCTGTCGCAAGACCAAGCACAGCTCGGGGATTCGTTTGCACCAAGCCGGTAATGATGCCCGCCCCGGATTCGTGCAGCTTTTCATGAGAGTCGAAGGTTAGTAGATTCACAAGTATCTGCTCCTTAGGATTAACGGTATTTTTTAACCATTTGAAATGATGTTTCGAGGCGGGGAACCAAATCATCGAACCTGTCGCTGATTAGACTAACGAATAGAATATCGATAACGTGCAGCTGAGCGATCCTGGAAGCCATATCGCCGCGACGCATGCCTTCCTCCAGGGTGGAGGTAAACAAAGAGATCGAAGCTAGCGATGTCAGCGTATTCGTACCGAATTTGGTTAGAGAAATAGTAGTCGCGCCGTTCTCCGACGCACATTTCAGCGCAGCGATCGTCTCCTCCGTCTCCCCTGAATAGGAGATTCCAATCGCAACGTCCTCATTCGTAAGGTTGGAGGCCGAGGTAATCTGCATATGTGGATCCGAGAATGCAAAAGCCCGCTTGCCGATGCGAACCAGCTTTTGATAAAAATCCTGCGCAACGAGCCCTGATGTAGCAACCCCGTACAGATCGATTTGGCGAGCCGATTGCAGCGCGTCGATCGCTTTTTGCAGCTGCTTCATATCCAGCATCCGCGTTGTATCGGTGATGGAGCTTACGTGATTGGCTTCCATGGCGGCGACAATGCTCTGGAGTGGATTGCCTGCGATAATATCCTGATACGTTTGAATGGAAGGCTGCTGGGCCAGCTCGGCTGCAAGCTTCACTTTGAATTCCGTATATCCGGAGAAATGGAACAGTTTGCAGAAGCGGGAAATGGTAGCTGTGCTCCCTCCCGATTGCTGTGAAAGCTCGGTGATGCCCATTTGGACTATATTTTGCGGATGGGAGAGAACATAGGCAGCGATTTCCTTTTCCTTCGGGTTCATCGTTTCCATTTGTTCATGAATGGCGCTCAAGATTCCAGGCATACATATTCCTCTTTACAAGAAAATAATTTTCATGAAAATTAATTGTATAAGAAAAACTTTTACATCCCTAATATAACGAATTTTCCATCCAATAGCAATACGCGGTTTATCCCGTATTCACAAGGTTTAAGATAGCGGTTCCAAAATTGAGAAAACAATTCCATTCTTTATAAGAATTCCATCCGTGACGGGTGTAGAATGAAGCTTGCCAAACCTGCACAAATGCAGGCTGTAATGAACTTCTAAACTGAGGTGAGGAAATGAGTGCAAAACAAGTATCCATTTTACTGGTAGGGATCGGCGGTTATGGTAATACCCATGTTAACGAGCTGCTTCATGCTTATAGTGATGGCGACATACATCCGGTTATTGCGGGGGTTGTTGATGTCCATCCGGAAAAGAGCAACCATTATCAGGCGCTTCAGGATTTGAAAGTTCCTTTTTATACTACGATGGACCACTTTTATGCTGATAACAAGGCGGATCTGGCCGTCATAAGCACACCGATACAATTTCATTGCGAGCAGACGTGTCTTGCATTGGCTAACGGAAGTAATGTTTTGTGCGAAAAGCCTATCGCTGCGACGGTGCAAGAGGTGCGGCGGATGATGGATGCTCGCGACCGTTCAGGGAAGTTTGTTGCTATTGGCTTCGACTGGTCGTTCACACCGCAAATTCAGCAGCTGAAGCAAGACGTAATGTCAGGCGTGTTTGGTAGGCCGAAACGACTCAAAACGATTGTGCTGTGGAGACGCACCGACAGCTACTTTTCAAGCGGCTGGAAAGGGCGCAAAAAGAGCGATCAGGGCGAATGGATCTTGGACAGCGTTGCGCATAATGCAACATCGCATTACTTACACAATATGTTTTATATCCTCGGCTCGAAAACGGATGAAAGCTTGCGTCTGCAAAGCGTGGAGGCTGAGCTGTACAGAGCTAACCCCATCGAAAATTTCGATACCTGCGCCGTTCGTGTTCAGGGAGAAGGTGGGGTAGAGGCTCTGTTCTACGCTACGCATGCGGTTAGTCATAATTTCGGACCGTCCTTCTGCTATGAATTTGAAAAAGCCACAATTACCTATACATCCGGTCAGAACAGTAATCGTATCGATGCTGTGTTTGCAGATGGAACGGTTAAAGGCTATGATGCCCTCAAGTCCAGCAAGCTGAGGACATGCATAAAGGCTGTTGCTTCGGGTGATTCGAGTATTCCTTGCGGCTTGGAGGCTGCCTATGCTGAAGTATTATGTGCGAACGGGATGCTCGATTCTATGCCGGCCATCCGAACCTTCCCTGCTTCAATGATACTTAGGGATGAAGAGGTCAAATTCACTTGGGTAGAGGGTCTGAGAGAAGCGCTGCTGGATAGCTATCACAGGTGGGCGCTGCCATCCGAGGCTGGCTTTGATTGGGCTGCGAAAGGCAGTCAGACGGAGCTAGGTAATTATCGTGCTTATGTGGGATGAGTATTGATTTAGAGGATCATGTATAGAAAAGGGAATGGTTGTGGGGTGGAAAAGCGATAGTGTCCGCCTTTGAAGTCGTGTTCCAACCGCTGAATCAAGGAGCACGACTTCAGCAGCGGTCGGAATCCCACGACCAATTCCCTCGCCTAGCACAACGTACATCAGATTTGAAACTACCCCGGCCCAAGGCCGGGTTTTTCTTTTTCCCATGAGCTATCATTTTTCCAATAGACCTCAACATACGGTACAATATAAGAAGGATCAGCACTTGGTTGATAGCATGGGAGGGGATCATGTTGTACCGCAGAGATTACCTTATGAGGATGATTGAGCAATTTACAGTTTCAATGGGACAAGTCATGTTTCAAAGGAAAAACCGTCGTTTTGCAGAAGCCATGGAGCTGCTGACACAAGCGATGAAACAATTGTTAGGACTCAACTCCAAAATGGTTCGTGCTTTATCTGTGAAAGATGTTATTGCGCTGCTGTCGACAAGCGGATATTTTGATGTGGGGAAAGGGCTTCTCCTGAGTGATATGCTCGTTGCGGAGGGGGACGTGCTGAACGAGGCAGGAGAAGAGGATGAGGGCACGGGCTGCTTGTTAAAAGCGTTAGAGCTTCTGCTGAACATTAGACGCATGGAGGAAGCCGAGCATTTAATAACGGATGTAGACGAGCGTATTGACGCTGTGCTGCCCAAAGTACAAAGCATTCGGATGAATCCTTTTATGATGGAGGTACTTACGGAGTATTATGATGCCGCAGGGCAGTTATCCAAGGCGGAAGATATGCTGTTTTTCATGCTGGATGATGATCCGGGAAATACTACCGCAGTAGAGCAAGGAATCACTATGCTTGAGCGATGGCTGAATTTGTCCCCGGAAGATATGGCGAAGGGCAATTTAAGTGTTGAAGAAATTCGCGAAAGTTACGGCTTACTGTTAAAAATGAAGCAATCTACGAACTAACCGGTGCTAATGTACGGGAAATGGCATTTGAAATGCGAACTTTATCGGAAGTTATTTCACATAATGTTCGCCTTTTTTTGTTGACATCAGCCTTTCATCACTGGTAAACTAAAGGTGTTATCAGATCATGAATTTTAGCTGAAAATGTCACAGTTTCTCGTATAATGTCGGGGATATGGCCCGGAAGTATCTACCCAAAAACCATAAATTTTTGGACTACGAGTAAGCGTAATAAATGAAGGTCGGCGCCGAGGCGCTAGGCCTTAGCTTGCGCTTGAGGAATACTCGTCGTCCTGCCGATAGTTTGCATATGCATGCTGTCTGCCGGACGTTTTGTGTTTAAAGGGATTAAGTAGATTGCATTACAAGAAAAAGCGCATATCACGGAGGTTAGAAATGTCTGCTCTTGTTGGAGTGATAATGGGAAGCAAATCGGATTGGGAGACCATGAAGAATGCATGCGACATGTTGGAGGAGCTAGGGGTTTCTTATGAGAAGCAAGTCGTTTCGGCGCATCGTACCCCGGATTTGATGTTCGAGTATGCGGCATCTGCCGCAGAGCGCGGGTTAAAGGTTATTATCGCAGGAGCGGGTGGAGCCGCTCATTTGCCCGGCATGGTCGCCGCAAAAACGGAACTGCCGGTTATTGGTGTGCCTGTGAAAACTTCCACATTGAACGGAATGGACTCGCTGCTCTCCATCGTACAGATGCCTGGCGGAATTCCGGTAGCAACCGTGGCGATTGGTCATGCAGGTGCAACCAACGCGGGCTTGCTGGCTGCGCAAATTCTTGGAGCCTTTGATCCGGAGCTGCAGCAAAAAGTTCGTGAGCGTCGTGAGCGGATTCGCCAGTCGGTGATAGAAAGCAGTGTGCTGGAATGAGCCAAGCTGCTAACAGCCGCACCGATGCGTTGGTTATTCGTCCCGGAGGAACGATCGGCGTGCTGGGCGGAGGCCAACTAGGCCGAATGCTCGCATTGTCCGGACGGGCGATGGGATATCGTTTCGTTACGCTGGATCCGACTCCTGATGCTCCTTGCGGGCAAGTAGCCGATCAGCAAATCGTGGCGTCGTACGACGATGTAGAGGCAGCTAAAACGCTCGCAGTGCAGTCCGACGTTATCACCTACGAGTTCGAGAATGTGGATGCCGATGTGACTGAGCTCTTAATGGCTCAATCGTATGTGCCTCAAGGAAGCCGGCTGCTCTATACTACGCAGCACCGGTTGCGCGAGAAACGCGCTATCGAAGCGGCAGGCGTGCAGGTAGCGCCGTATGCGGAAATCACTAGCGCAGAGCAGCTTCGCACATCGGTCGAACGATTTGGTACGCCATGCGTGCTGAAGACAGCGACCGGAGGATATGACGGCAAAGGCCAATGGGTCATTCGATCCCTGGATGAAGTGGAGGAAGCTTACGCCGCACTAAGCCAAGCCAAAACAGAGCTAGTGCTGGAACAGTTTATCCATTTCGAAAAAGAAATATCCGTTATAGCGGCGAGAAGCCCCCGCGGCGAAGTAAAGGCTTTCCCTGCTGCGGAAAACATTCATATTAATAATATTTTGCATCTATCCATTGTGCCAGCCAGAACGAGTGAAAGCATTCAACAGGAAGCGGAGCGTCTGGCAATGCGCATTGCTGAATCCATGGATGTCATCGGTTTGATAGCCGTTGAAATGTTCCTGACCAAGGACGGACAGCTGTTCGTGAATGAGCTGGCTCCCCGCCCCCACAATTCGGGACATTACACCATGGAAGCTTGCGCAACGTCGCAATTCGAGCAGCATGTACGGGCGATTTGCAATTTGCCGCTCGGTTCGACGGAGCTATTGACACCAGTTGTAATGGGTAATGTACTTGGGCAGCATGTAGAGCCGCTTCTGGACTGGATCGTTCAGCCGGAATCAGAGCAGCTGGCCGGAGTTACTGCCAAGGTACATTTGTACGGCAAGCAAGAAGCCAAACATAATCGCAAGATGGGACATGTGAATGTACTGGCTGAATCGGTCGACGAGGCACTGCAGTGGATAGAGGCTTCAAACATATGGAAAACTAACAACTAACGAATAGATTAGCTGATAGAAGCGGAGTGGAATAGTTTGATCGATCGTTACACAAGACCGGAAATGGCTAGGATTTGGACGGAAGAAAATAAATTTAATGCATGGCTTGAGGTGGAGCTGCTCTCCTGCGAGGCTTGGGCAGAGCTTGGGGTCATACCTAAGGAAGATGTGAAAGAGCTTCGCAAAAACGCGGCTTTTGATATCGACCGTATTTATGAAATCGAGCAGGAAACCCGTCATGATGTGATCGCATTTACCCGTGCGGTTTCTGAAAAAGTAGGACCTGAGCGCAAGTGGGTTCACTACGGCTTGACTTCCACGGATGTAGTGGATACGGCATTAGGCTATCTTCTAAGACAAGCGAATGAAATTTTGGAAAAAGACATCATTAACTTTATTGAAATTTTGAGAAACAAAGCGATTGAGTATAAAGATACGCCGATGATGGGACGTACGCACGGCGTACATGCAGAGCCAACGACCTTCGGCTTGAAAATGGCTCTTTGGTACGAAGAAATGAAACGGAACCTGGAGCGCTTTCGCTTTGCGGCCGATGGCGTGCAGTACGGAAAAATCTCCGGTGCGGTCGGCACTTACGCTAACATCGATCCGTTCGTAGAAGCCTACGTATGCGATAAGCTCGGTACGAGCCCGGCTCCGATTTCGACACAAACGCTGCAGCGTGACCGTCATGCGGAATACATGGCTACACTGGCACTGATCGCCACATCGCTCGATAAGTTTGCAACGGAAATCCGTGCGCTGCAAAAAAGCGAATTCCGCGAGGTGGAAGAGCCTTTCGCTAAAGGGCAAAAGGGTTCCTCCGCAATGCCGCATAAACGTAATCCGATCGGTTGCGAGAGCATCTCCGGTTTGTCCCGCGTTATTCGTGGACATATGATTTCGGCTTACGAGAATGTAACACTGTGGCATGAACGCGATATTTCGCATTCTTCGGTAGAGCGGATTATTTTGCCGGATGCGACACAACTGCTGAACTACATGCTGAACCGTTTCGGCAACATTGTGAAAAACTTGACGGTGTTCCCTGAGAACATGAAGCGCAACATGCAAAGCACTTACGGCGTTCCGTTCTCCGGTCGCGTCATGACGAAGCTGATCGACAAAGGCTTCAGCCGCGAGCAAGCTTACGATACGGTACAGCCTAGAGCGATGCAAGCTTGGGAAGAACAGCGTTCATTCCGTGAGATTATCGAGAATACGCCTGCCATTCGCGAGCAGCTGAGCCTCGAGGATATCGAAGATTGCTTCAATCCTAGCTGGCATTTGAAGCATGTGGACACGATTTTCAAACGTTTAGGTTTAAATTAATATACTCTGGGGAGGACCAAGCTATCATGGTCTCAACAAAAGCAATTTCGAGTGCCGAGGAATATGTCAAAGCGCCTTTGCTCTATAAAGGTAAGGTTCGTGAGCTGTACGATTTGGGAGAGCATTTTTTGATCGCAGTAACCGATCGCATCTCCGCATTTGACTGGGTGCTTTCTCCGGCTGTTCCTGATAAGGGCAACGTACTGAACAGCTTGAGCAAGTTCTGGTTCGAGCAAACGAAGAACATCATGCCGAATCATGTAGTGCACGGCGATGTCGAGAAGCTGGGCGATATCGTGACAGACCGTGAAATTATGAAGGATCGCTTCATGGTCACCAAGAAAGCGGAACGTATCGATATTGAATGCGTCGTACGCGGCTACATCACTGGTGGCGGATGGCGTCAATATGAAAAAACAGGCGAGATTAACGGTCATAAGCTGCCGGCTGGCCTGCGTAAAAACGAACGTTTTCCAAAGCCTATCTTCACTCCTGCGGCTAAGAACGATGTCGGCCACGATGAGGACATCTCCATCGAACGGATGAAGGAGCTTGTCGGAGCGGAGCTGACAGAACAGCTGGAAGCAAAAAGTATTATGCTGTACGAATTTGCTCGTCAGTTCTGTGAAGAGCGCGGCATTATTTTGGCGGATACGAAATTTGAGTTTGGCCTTATAGACGGGGAAATCATTCTGATTGACGAAATTTTCACCCCGGATTCCTCACGTTTCTGGGCGAAAGAAAACTTCGCCTATGACATCGAAATCGATAGCATGGATAAAGAACCGGTACGGACCTATCTTTCCACTACCGATTGGGATAAAAACAGCGAGCCGGCTCCACTGCCTGCCGATGTAGTCGAGGAGACTTCACGCCGCTACAGAGCTATTTACGACCGATTGGTGAAGTAGTTTGTGGCCGTTACATTTTGCAGTGTTGAATATGAACCACACGAAGTGTTTATGGTTTAAATAGTTAGCAAGGCGAAGCTGAGTACATGCTTTCATCCGGTACTTATTCATTCTCGGAAAAGCTTGAGTTATTACAATAATCACTCCAGAGGAGGATTCACTCTAATGTTAAAAGCAACGGTTTATGTAACGATCAAACAAAGCGTACTCGATCCGCAAGGGGTTGCAGTACAAGGAGCTTTGCACTCGATGGGATTTGACGAAGTAGGTAAAGTGCGTGTAGGTAAATACTTGGAGCTGGAGCTTGGCACAAGCGACCGCGCAGTAGCTGAGGAACGTATTAAAGCGATGTGTGAAAAGCTGCTTGCTAACACGGTTATCGAAGACTATCGTTACGAATTGGTTTAATCAAGGACAGTAATTTTCCGGATAGGATTTACTAATAGACAGACATCGACCTAAAGTGAAGGAGGAGCACATGATGAATTTCGCTGTACTGGTGTTTCCTGGCTCCAATTGTGACATCGACTGCTACAAAGCGGTAGAAGAAACGATTGGCCAGCCTGTTAGCTACGTTTGGCATACCGAAACGGATTTATCTCAATATGACTGTATTATCGTTCCAGGAGGCTTCTCTTACGGGGATTACTTGCGCTGCGGCGCTATTGCACGATTTGCTCCTGTAATGAACGCATTGGTTCAGGCTGCTGAGCAAGGCAAATATATAATCGGCATTTGCAACGGGTTCCAAATTTTGCTCGAATCCGGTTTGCTTCCAGGTGCGATGCTGCGTAATCAATCGTTGAAATTCCGCTGTCACGCGGCTATGCTGCAGGTGGAAAACACAACGACTCCATTTACATCAGAGTACAAACAAGGCGAACTCATCAATATTCCTATCGCTCACGGCGAAGGCAATTACTATTGCGACGATGCGACGCTGGCTGATCTTAAAGCAAACAATCAAATCGTGTTCCGTTATGAAGCAGGTACGAATCCTAATGGTTCCGTGGATGATATCGCAGGTATTTGTAACAAAAACGGCAACGTGCTTGGCATGATGCCGCATCCGGAGCGCGCTGTGCATGAGCTTCTCGGTTCAGCTGACGGCAAACGGATGTTCACATCGATCTTGAGCACTTGGAGGGAAAAACATGGCGCAGCAACTATCGGCTAAGGAGCCAACTGCACAACAAGTCGCAGAGCAAAAAATTTACAAGCAGATGGGCGTTACCGATGCCGAGTTTGATAAAATCTGCGGGTTCTTGGGTCGTCAACCGAACTATGTAGAAATCGGCGTATTCAGCGTTATGTGGTCCGAGCACTGCTCTTATAAAAATTCCAAGCCCGTACTTCGCAAGTTCCCGGTTACTGGTCCTCGCGTATTGATGGGTCCGGGCGAAGGCGCGGGTATCGTAGATATCGGTGACAATCAAGCCGTTGTATTTAAAATTGAAAGCCATAACCATCCATCCGCTATTGAGCCTTTTCAAGGCGCAGCGACAGGTGTAGGCGGCATTATCCGCGACATTTTCTCTATGGGTGCGCGTCCGGTTGCCTTACTGAACAGCTTGCGCTTTGGCCGTCTTGAAAATGAGCGCGTCAAATATTTGTTCGAGCATGTTGTTTCCGGGATTGCAGGCTACGGTAACTGTATTGGTATTCCGACAGTCGGCGGCGAAGTTATGTTCGACGAAAGCTATGAAGGCAATCCGCTTGTCAACGCTATGTGCGTAGGGATCATCGACCATGATATGATTCAAAAAGGCGTTGCTAAAGGCGTAGGCAACCCAGTGTTCTACGTAGGTCCTGCAACGGGACGCGACGGTATCCACGGAGCAACATTTGCTTCCGAGGAATTAACTGCTGAATCCGAAGCGAAACGCCCGGCTGTACAAGTAGGCGATCCGTTCATGGAGAAGCTGGTTCTTGAAGCTTGTCTGGATTTGATCAACTCCGGTATCGTTCTTGGTATTCAAGACATGGGCGCCGCAGGCTTAACCTGCTCCAGCGCGGAGATGGCAAGTAAAGCAGGCAACGGTATGGAGCTGTACCTGGATGAAGTGCCTCAACGTGAAGATGGCATGACGCCATATGAAATGATGCTGTCCGAGTCCCAAGAGCGCATGCTGTTCGTAGTAGAGCCTAAGCATGAAGCTCAAGCCAAAGCAATCTTCGAGCGTTGGGGTCTGCACTGCGCGAAAGTTGGTAAAGTGTCCAATGACGGCCGCTTGAAGCTGTTCCACAAAGGTGAACTCGTAGGCGATATGCCGGTAACGGCGCTTGTTGATGAGTGCCCTGTTTATAACAAGCCTTCTCAAGTACCTGCTTATTATATTGAAAATGGTTCAATCGATACGAACGGCTATGCAGAAGTGACCGATTTGAACGATGCATTGTCTAAAGTACTTGCTTCCCCAACGGTTGCAAGCAAAGAGTGGGTTTACAATCAATACGATTACATGGTTCGTACCAGCACAGCGGTTCGTCCGGGTTCGGACGCAGCAGTAGTTACGATTCAAGGCTCCCGCAAAGCGCTATCGATGTCCACGGACTGCAACAGCCGTTATGTATATCTCGATCCTGAAGTGGGTGGGATGATCGCGGTTGCCGAAGGCGCTCGCAATAACGTATGCTCCGGTGCTGAGCCGTTGGCTATTACGGACAACCTGAACTTCGGAAGCCCTGAGAAGCCGGAAATTTTCTGGCAGCTGGAAAAAGCGGCTGACGGTATGGCGGAAGCTTGCCGCAAGCTCGAAACTCCAGTTATCGGCGGTAACGTAAGCTTATACAATGAAAATGCAAAAGGCGCGATCTACCCAACGCCGGTTGTCGGCATGGTCGGTCTTGTTCACGATACAGATCACATTACTACGCAAGCCTTCAAAAAAGAAGGCGACATCATCATCCTGCTCGGCGACACGAAAGCCGAATTGGGCGGTAGTGAGTTCCAATACGTGATTCACGGCGTAACGGAAGGACGCCCTCCGCAGCTTGATCTGGATGTTGAGAAAAAGCTTTTGAACACCGTATTGGGTGCTATTCAAAAAGGGCTTGTCGCTTCTGCGCATGACTTGTCCGATGGCGGTCTGGCTGTTGCATTGGCTGAAAGCTGCATTAGCGGACGTCTTGGTGCAAAAGTGAATTTCTCCACGGAATTGCGTAACGATATCGCGTTGTTCAGCGAAAGCCAATCCCGTATCTTGTTAAGCGCGTCGCCAGAGCAAGCTGAAGCCTTAAAACAGTGGATTGCCGAGCAAGGCGTTCCATATCAAGAGTTAGGCCAAGTTCAAGGACAAGAACTGCAAATCCAAGTGAATGCTAAACCAGTCATCCAATCACCGGTCGCACAACTAGAAAAGGTTTGGAAGGATGCGATTCCATGTCTGATGAAGTAATGCAGCCGCAGCAGCTATGGACAGGACGTTTCTATAATGATGGAATCAACAGCCATGACGGGCTGTTTGACAAGCTTCGCGAAGAATGTGGCGTATTCGGAGTGTATGGTCACTCCGAAGCCGCTAACCTCTCCTACTACGGTCTGCATGCTTTGCAGCACCGTGGTCAGGAAAGTGCCGGTATTTGCGTGGCTAATGGAACCGATTTTCATTACCATCGTGGTATGGGCTTGGTTAAGGAAGTTTTTAATAACGATAACCTAAGCACGATGATTGGTTCATCAGCTATTGCTCACGTTCGTTATTCGACGGCAGGTGAGAGCAAGCTGGCTAACGCTCAGCCATTAGTGTTCAAATACCGTGGAGGCGATCTTGCGATTGCTACCAACGGTAACCTGCACAATGCTGGGGATATTAAAGCGGAGCTCGAAAGCCAAGGCTCCATCTTCCAAACAACAAGCGATACAGAAGTTATCGCTCACTTGATCGCCCGTTCCAAGCATGATGATATTGTGCTGGCCGTGAAAGAAGCTCTTCTTCGAGTAGAGGGAGCCTATGCCTTCTTGTTCCAAACGAAGGATAAAGTCATTGCGGCTCGTGATCCGCACGGATTGCGCCCTTTTGTAATGGGACGTCTTGGCACAGCCTATTTGTTCGCTTCGGAAACCTGTGCATTTGATGCCGTTGGCGGAACGTATTATCGTGATGTTGAGCCAGGCGAGCTGCTCGTTCTGGACGGGAAAAACGGACTGATCGAGGACCGTTTCTCTCCGATTAAGCAGCGCGCTATCTGTGCGATGGAGTATATTTACTTCGCGCGTCCGGACAGCGACATCGATGCGATCAATATCCACTCCGCGCGTAAGCGGATGGGTCGCCAGCTTGCGCTGGAATCGTTCGTTGACGCCGATATCGTAACCGGTGTACCGGACTCCAGTATTTCAGCGGCGATCGGCTATGCCGAGCAAACCGGTATCCCTTATGAGCTTGGGCTCATCAAGAACCGGTACACCGGCCGGACGTTCATCCAGCCGAGCCAAGAGCTGCGTGAGCAGGGCGTGAAGATGAAGCTGAGCGCGGTGCGCAGCATTGTGGCCGGCAAGCGCGTCGTCATGATCGATGACTCTATCGTTCGCGGCACGACTTCCCTTCGCATTGTTAACTTGCTTCGTGAAGCAGGAGCGACCGAAGTGCATGTTCGTATCAGCTCTCCTCCTTTCAAAAACCCTTGCTTCTACGGCATCGATACGCCAGACCGCAAGGAATTGATCGCCGCTCAGAAGTCGATCGAAGAAATTCGCCAAGCTATCAACGCGGATTCGCTTCATTTCTTAAGCAAAGACGGCTTGCTGGCTTCTATCGGCCGTCCTAATGTCGAGCTGAACCGTGGTCATTGCACAGCCTGTTTTGACAACAGCTATCCAACTCGGATTACCGAGGAGTCTTCTATCGGCTGCGGGTGCGATTAATCTTTGTTAATCGACGATTAGGATTTAATCGTCGTAAAGGCGAGCTTGCGATGCCTTATTCTTTAAGGGTTTAAAGGTTTAGTGTTTAGGGTTTATGGGTTTAAGGTTTTAAGGATTAAGGTTTAAGGTAAGGCGGAGGAGGATAATGACGACTCCGCCATTATATAGTAAATAAACGCAGCCGAGTTTGGGATTGCGTTGGAAGCGAGCGCGGCTAGCGCCGAGGCGAAGGTCCATGTCTGCCGGTGAAGCAGCTTTTGAATGAGTGTTCAATTAGTATGGTGATCAAATAGCGAAGAGAGCGGAATCGTTCTGGAGAAGCGCAGCGTTCCCCTTTGTCCCCGAATTTCAACCGTTAAACACGGTATCTTATCAAGAAATTAGGGGACAACAGGGATTGGAGGAATGATCCGCTCGCGTAAGCTATTTGTTGTCACCTGACCTTCACACTCATTCAACAGCGACCGGAGGCAGCACATGGACAGCAGCCGAGGCACTCTGCTGAGGCCATCAAATGGGTTCTGCTTCCACTCAAACCAAACCTCGGCCCAATAGGGAGTGAAACCAAGTGTCGGATGCATATAAAAAGGCCGGTGTGGATATCGCGGCAGGCAACGAAGCGGTAGAACGAATGAAGAAACACGTGAAAACGACGTTCCGTCCAGAAGTTTTGACGGATTTGGGCGGTTTCGGCGCGTTGTTCGGCTTAAATAAAGATAAATACGAAGAACCGGTGCTTGTTTCCGGCACAGACGGCGTTGGTACTAAGCTGAAAATTGCTTTTGCCATGGATAAGCATGACACGATCGGAATCGATGCTGTTGCTATGTGCGTGAACGACATTGTGGTTCAAGGCGCAGAGCCGCTCTTTTTCCTGGACTACTTGGCATGTGATAAGGTCATTCCTGAGAAAATCGAAGCGATCGTTAAAGGGATCAGCGACGGCTGCGTGCAGTCCGGCTGCGCCTTGATCGGCGGAGAAACGGCAGAAATGCCGGGTATGTACTCCGAAGGGGAGTACGATATCGCAGGCTTTACCGTAGGGATCGTAGACAAAAAGAAAATTATCGATGGCTCCACCATCCGACCTGGTGATGTTGTGCTAGGCTTGGCCTCCAGCGGTGTTCACAGCAACGGCTTCTCCTTGGTGCGCAAGCTTTTGCTTGAAGAAAAAGGCTACAGCCTGCATGATCATATCGATGCACTGGGCGGTAAGCTGGGCGATGTCGTGCTTGAGCCTACAAAAATTTACGTTAAATCCGTATTGGCGGCGCTGGAAAAAGTGCAGCTTAAAGGCTTGGCTCACATTACAGGCGGCGGTTTCATCGAGAATATTCCACGTATGCTTCCAGCTGACGTAAATGTGGAGATCGATTATGGCTCATGGCCAATTTTGCCGATCTTCCAATTGATGCAGCAGGATGGCGGTATCAGCAACAACGATATGTTCCGCACCTTCAACATGGGTATCGGTATGGTGATTGTCGTGTCCGAAGCGCAAGCGGCGGAAGCGGCTGCTATTTTTGAACAGCACGGAGAAAAAGTATATACGCTCGGCAGAGTGACCGCAGGGGAACGCGTCGTAACGTTTACCGGAGCGGAAGTATGATTAAACCCATTCGCATAGCCGTATTCGCGTCCGGAAGCGGGTCGAATTTTCAGGCGATCGCGGATGCGGTTAGTGCAGGCAAGCTCGATGTTCGCATCGAGCTATTGGTTTGCGACCGGCCGCAGGCCCAGGTCGTTCAGCGTGCGCAGGAAGCCGGAGTGCCGGTGCATACGTTCCGGCCGAAGGAATACCTGTCTCGCGAAGCATATGAGCAGGAAATTATGGAGCTTCTGAGGAGCAAGCAAGTTGACCTTGTCGTGCTGGCCGGTTACATGCGTATTTTGACCCATGTGCTGGTCGATGCTTATTGGGGCCGCATGATAAACATTCATCCGTCGCTTTTGCCATCATTTCCCGGACTCAATGCCGTTCGACAGGCGCTTGAGCATGGAGTGAAGATTACTGGTATCACAGTGCATTTGGTAGATGGAGGCCTCGATAGCGGACCTATCCTAGCTCAGCGTGCACTCGACATTCGACCGAACGATACTGAGGAAACGCTCAGCGATCGGATTCATCCGATGGAGCATGAGCTGCTTCCACAGGTTATTCAACATATAGCTACAGGACATATTGATTTAGAACATATCACGAACCTTAAACCGAAGGATGGGATTAAATCATGAGCCAGACGACAAGCGGGACGAACGTGCTGGAATTGCGATACGGAATGAATCCGCATCAAAAACAAGCAAAACTGTACAGCAACGGAGAACTTCCGATCAAAGTTTTGAACGGAGATCCGGGCTTTATTAACCTGTTGGACGCTTTGAATAGCTTTCAGCTTGCACGTGAGCTGCGCCAAGCAACCGGCCTTCCGGCGGCTGCTTCCTTTAAGCATGTAAGTCCTGCAGGAGCGGCAGTTGCATCGCCTTTGACGGATGATTTGAAAAAAGCTTATTTCGTAGATGGCTTGGAGCTTTCCCCATTGGCAACGGCTTATGCACGTGCTCGCGGTGCCGATAGAATGTCTTCCTTCGGGGATGCGGCTGCACTTAGTGACATTGTGGATGCCTCTACAGCCCAATTGTTAAAGCGTGAAGTTTCTGACTTGGTCGTTGCCCCTGGTTATACGGATGAAGCTCTTGAGATCCTCAAAGCGAAGAAAAACGGCGGCTATTTGATTCTGCAAATTGATCCTAACTATGTACCAGATCCGGTGGAAACTCGTACTTTGTTCGGTTTGACGATGCAGCAAGAGCGTAATAACGGCGTTATTGACGCTTCGGCTTTGGATAAAATCGTGACTGAAAACAAAGACCTTCCTGACAATGCCAAAAGAGATCTTCTGATCGCATTAGTCACTTTGAAATATACGCAATCCAACTCCATCTGCTACACGCTGGACGGTCAAACGATCGGTATCGGTGCCGGGCAGCAATCCCGTATTCACTGTACCCGTCTTGCTGGAGACAAAGCTGACCGTTGGTTCCTTCGTCAGCACCCGCAAGCATTAACCATGAAATTCCGTCAAGGCCTCTCCCGTGCAGAGCAAAATAACGCCATCGACTTGTGGCTTGAAGAAGAGCTGACTCCTGTGGAGCAGGCAGCTTGGGAAGCTTGCTTCGATGAGGTTCCGGCTCGCTTGACTCGTGACGAGAAACGCGAATGGCTGAGCAAGCTACAAGGCGTATCCTATGGTTCTGATGCTTTCCTGCCTTTCCGCGACAATCTCGACCGCGCAAGCCGCAGCGGTGTGAAATACGTAGTTCAAGCCGGAAGCTCCATGCGTGATGAAGAAGTGGTGAAAGCCGCTAACGACTATGGCATGGTAATGTGCTATTCCGGCGTACGCCTGTTCCACCACTAAAATCGACGCAGTTCAGGGGAGGATTTTATCGTGACAACGACTAGAGCCGCTCAAGCGGATCAATATATTAATTCTTTAAGCAGCAACGCATACCCAGGACGCGGTATCGTTATCGGCGCAACGCCGGACGGTACCCGTCTGGTTCAGGTGTACTGGATTATGGGACGCAGCGAGAACAGCCGTAACCGTGTATTTATTCAAGAGGATAATGGATTTGTTCGTACGGAAGCTAAAGATCCTGCCAAATTAACCGATCCTTCGCTCATCATTTATTATCCGGTGAGACATGTGAACGGAGCTCACATCGTTACTAATGGTGACCAAACCGATACGATCTATGACGCACTGCAATCCGGCGGTTCCTTCGAATCCGCACTAGCAACTCGTACGTACGAGCCGGATGCTCCGAACTTCACGCCTCGTATCAGCGGTCTGATTGACTTGAAGGACGGACAATTTTCTTACAAGCTGTCTATCTTAAAATCCAACGGCAATGTGGAAGATCAAACGCTGCGCCACACCTATACGTACGAAAAAGCGATTCCTGGCTATGGGCATTGCATTCATACGTATCAAGGGGACGGCAATCCTCTTCCATCGTTCCAAGGAGAGCCTGCACTTGTTCCTCTTACGAATGATGTTCGTGAAATCGCTGACCTGTACTGGAAAGCGCTGAACGACGAGAACAAGATCTCCCTGCTTGTCAAAACGATCGATATCGCAAGCGGCCAGACTGAGCTGCTCGTAGTGAACAAGGATTAAGGGGGAGCGAAAACCGTGCGTGTATTAGTAGTTGGCGGCGGAGGCCGTGAGCATGCCATTTGCTGGGCGTTGAAGAAAAGCCCTAAGGTGCAGGAGCTGTACTGCGCACCAGGTAACGGGGGTATTGCAGGAGTAGCGGAATGCGTTCCACTTCAAGTGAACCAATTCGAGGAAATCGGCGAATTCGCTATCGATAATGCGATTGATCTCGTTGTAATTGGACCGGATGATCCTTTGTCTGAGGGCATTGTCGATCATTTGGAAGCCAAAAAAATTCCGGTTTTCGGCCCGCGTCAAAACGCAGCCATTCTGGAATCGAGCAAAGTGTTTTCTAAGGATCTATTCAAAAAATATAACATTCCGACAGCTGCCTATGAATCATTCGATGATTATGAAGCTGCTCTGAGCTATTTGCGCAAGCAAACCATTCCTACGGTTATTAAAGCGGACGGCTTAGCTGCCGGTAAAGGAGTTATTGTAGCGCAATCGATGGAAGAAGCAGAAAAAGCGCTTCACGACATCATGGTCACCAAAATTTTTGGCGATTCCGGTAATCAGGTTGTTATTGAGGAGTTCCTGACAGGACAGGAGATGTCCATTCTTTCATTCGTTGATGGTCATGTCGTACGCCCAATGGTGCCTGCACAAGATCATAAAGCTGTCTACGATAATGATAAAGGTCCGAATACGGGAGGCATGGGCACTTATACGCCGCTGCCGCATATTCCTCAATCGGTTATCGATGAAGCCATCGAAACGATTATTAAACCTACGGCGGCTGCGATGGTCAGCGAAGGACGCCCGTTCCGCGGCGTGCTGTTTGCCGGCCTTATGATCACCCCGCAGGGGCCTAAGACTATCGAGTTTAACGCACGTTTTGGCGATCCGGAGACTCAGGTTGTGCTGCCACGCTTGAAAACGGATTTGCTTGATATTTTCGTTGCTGCGGTGAACGGTCATTTGGAACAAATGGATATCCAATGGTCTGATGAGGCTGCTGTATGTGTTATTCTTGCTTCTGAGGGCTATCCAGGGTCTTACCCTAAAGGACTTCCTATCGAGGGCTTGGAAAACGTTCAGGATTCCTTCGTATTCCATGCAGGAACTGCATTGAAGGACGGACAGATCGTAACAAACGGTGGACGTGTGCTTGGAGTTACGGCGCTGGGCAAGGATATTGCCGAAGCACGTGCCAAAGCTTATGCGGATGCCGATCGTATCCGGTTCCAAGGCAAGCATTACCGTACCGATATTGCCAAGAAGGCGCTGGTTTAATTCACAAGCAACTTATGGAAACAATGTCTGAGAAGTATTTCGCAGACATTGTTTTTTTTATTGTGCCGTAATCAAGAAAAGAGCTTTCCTGACCCTAGGAAATTTTTCATTGCCATGTTCCATTAGTAATGTGTATAATTTTACCAATTTACTAACTCATAGCAAGGGAGATTGTGAAATGGTAAGCATAACGCAAACAATGGCTTACGAAACAATTGCTCATTTGAACCGACATGTTCATGATGTGCATGTTGAGCTGTATCCACTGCATTTTAAGCCTTATCAATATGAAGCCGTTCGGGATTTTTTCCAAAGCGTCATTGATAAACCCCAATTCATCTTTCTTCTATTGGAGGATGAGGGGCAGCCAATCGGCTACGCCTGGATAGAACTGAAGCAATATAAGGAAAGTGCGTTCATGAAATCTTATCGATCCGTGTTCATACATCAAATAAGTATTTCGAACGGTCATCGCAATAAAGGTTACGGCTCTATCATGATGGAGTATATTGAACATTTGGCTCAAAAGAATGAGATCGGCATTATGGAGTTAGATTACTGGGCTAATAATGTGTTTGCAGCAAAATTTTATGAAAAGAATGGGTTCACTGTATATCGTCAGTTCGTTTATAAAAATGTGGCTACTTCCTACCACTCCCCTTGATAATAATTTTGTCCCAATTTTTGTATACGATGAACACGGCGGTGATAATTCCGATAAGGAGAACAGCAGACAAAGCGTAATGGTGGAATAAATAAGAGAACACGTCCATAGCCATACCCTCCCGATGTTTTTTTCTTAAGATCCCCTAACTTGCCAGGAAGATTCCATTTTTAAAAAGTTCACGGCTCATTCATCATCTTTTACCCTAAAAACTGTTATACTAAAAGGATGGATCAAGGATTACAGGAAGCTGGGAGTGATGGCAATGATCGTAATTAAAACGAAAGAAGAAATAGAGTTCATGCATGAAGCAGGCAAAATACTCGCTGCTTGCCATAGGGAAATAGCCAAGATGATCAAGCCTGGTGTTTCCGGCATGGACATCGACCGGTTTGTGGAGAAGTTTCTGGCGGAGCACGGCGCTACTCCGGAGCAAAAAGGATACAGCGGATACCCGTTTGCTACCTGCGCTTCGGTCAACGATATTATTTGCCACGGATTTCCTAATGAAAATCCGTTCCAGGAAGGCGACATCGTCACGATCGATATGGTCGTGAATCTGAATGGTTGGCTGGCGGATTCGGCTTGGTCTTATCGGGTTGGGAATGTTTCTCCAGAAGCGGACAAGCTGTTAAAGGTGACGGAAGCTGCGCTGTATAAAGGAATTGAACAGGCGATTGACGGCAATCGTATCGGCGATATTTCCCACGCCATTCAGGTATACGCCGAATCCGAAGGCCTGTCAGTAGTTCGCCAGTTTGTAGGTCATGCT
This sequence comes from Paenibacillus sp. UNC451MF, assembly GCF_000686845.1. GTDB lineage: Bacteria > Bacillota > Bacilli > Paenibacillales > NBRC-103111 > Paenibacillus_S. Next base: position 34,462 of record NZ_JMLS01000013.1, read on the forward strand.
ATCGGTCAAAAAATGCACGAGGAGCCTCAGGTGCCTCACTACGGACCTGCAGGTAAAGGGCCAAGATTGAAGGAAGGCATGGTTATTACCATTGAGCCTATGCTAAATATCGGCGGCTATAAAGCAAAGATCGATGCTGACGGATGGACAGCCAGAACGGTAGATGGCAGCTTATCGGCTCAATATGAGCATACGATTGCTATCACCGCTGAAGGACCGATTATTCTTACAAAGCAATAAGAAGCGTAACGGTCGACAAACTGAAAACAGCTCCGAAATCGCCATAAAGCGGCTTCGGAGCTGTTTTTGTGTGGAAACTAGGATATGGGTTATAAATGATGATTATTTGGATGCCGGAACGGCGTTTAAGTATTCTTCTAAAGTAATGCCTTTGGCTCCTATTTCTTTAGCCATCTGCGTTCCTACGTAGCGAATATGCCAAGGCTCGTATTGATAGCCGGTGATAGACTCTTTACCCTTCAAATAACGAATAATGAAGCCATATTCAGAAGAATGCTTAGCAAGCCATTCGGCTTCTTTCGTACCTCCGAAGCAATCCTGGGCCGCACATTTGCCGTCGCTTCCGGAGACGTCGATGGCCAGTCCCGTTTCGTGCTCGCTGTGACCTGGGACCGCGCTGTATGTTTTTGCTTTCTCTTCGCCGTCTGTTTTTACATAGTTGTTAAATATCGTTTTTTGTGTAGCATGAGATCGGTAGGCCGATACACCGGCCAGATAGATACCATCTTTTTTGGCGCCTGCAAAAAGCTTCTCAAGAGCAGCAGCAGCTTCTTTGCGCATTTTACGTTTTTCTATTTTATCCTTGAACGTAAACGGCACATCTGGATATACGAGATCGGTCGGCTCGTATTTATCCGGTAAGGCAAACTGCTTGTTCACCAGCACAGATATGCTTTCCGGTGCGGTAACCACTTGATTGGCGGCGCCTTTTCCTGTATCGGTTGGTTTGCCGGTAGTACTGCCCGTGCTGGGTGTTGAGGTTGGAGAAGGAGAAGGCGTGCCTGGTGTGCTAGGCGTACCTGTAGCGGTGCTGTTGGAGTTCCCATTAGGGGTCGCTGTAGAAACGTTATTTTGCGCTTGAGCAGCGTTTTCTGTGGGTTTGGCGGATGATTCGTTCTTGGAGCCCTCACAGCCTGTGAATAAAGCGAGGGATGAAGCGAGAAGTAAAGCGGTAAGAGATGCTTTGTTCATGATTCCAATTCCTCCGTTGGGTTTAACTAAGTGCGTTTTGCTTATATGATTCATTTAGCCCGTTAATTATAACTGTTTCATCATAGTATAGACAGATGTTTAGTAAAAAAAGTTACAAGTTTTTTGAAGAAAATGGACGAACTATTGACTTGCTCTCCTATTTGTTTAAATCTATTAGGAAGGAATTCGCACAGGAAGGAAGATTCAAATGACGATCCACTATGGAGTCCTGAAATGTAAAGTCATCGGGAGAAGGCAGGGGACTCGGGAAAATCCCCATTACCAGCTGCATGTGGAAGCGGGAGGAACCCATTACCGGATTGCTATCAATGTGAAGTCTCAGCTATCTCCTTCGGAGCTGCTTTACTATACGGATGAGCATTTTGAGCATGAGGTAACGGGGGATCTGCCGGGGCTGCCGGTTGGGTTTACCCATTTGGAGAGCAAGCCCGGCGGCATGGCTCTGGATTATATTCGAGGGAACTTGTTTGACCGTCGGAATATGGTTCCTCTGGCTTTTGAAGTCCCAGGACATGATAATGATTTGAACGGCAAGCTGGAAATGTACATGAAACGGGCGATGGAGTGCAGCGACGCAGTGCTTTACGCCTATGGTGATGTGTGGGGGCCGGAGCCTAAGCAGCCTGATAGCGTCTTCGGATTTATTCCGGGGAACGGTCTTCACGATATCCATATGAATCAAGGAAACGCAGGGTTGCGAATCAAGGATAACGGGGTCTATCAGGATGGGGGGCTGCTGCTGCATTTTCCGCCAAGTAATCGATGGATTGCTATATTTCTTGCTTTCCAGTCTCAATCCTGGCATACCGAGGATACGACAGGTAATCCTATACATCTGGACCACAAAGCAATTTCAGGAGCGGCTGGTTACGTGCAAGGCAAGGGACTGCTGCATACTGAGCATTCGATATATATTGTGGGAGCTGTGGTTAAGCCTGCGTTACCGACTGACTACGAAACCGTTACTCTATTGAATGTAACGGATCGTTCTCTGGATTTGACCAGATGGTCGATAGCGAATAAATTTAAGCGAAAATATCCTCTGACCGGCAAAATAGAGCCAGGACAGTATTTGACTGTAGCGCTGACATTGCCAGGGTATTCCGACTTCTTGCGGCAGCGTGGGGATATCATTACTCTGCTGGATGCCAGAGGCTTGAAGGTCCACGGGGTGTCGTATACAAGAAGCCAAGTCCGCAGCGGATGGACGATCCGGTTTTGATAGGAACCCATAAAGTTGTATAAAAATGGAAACTTTTTTAGGCGTCAAAGCATCTAACCAAATGAGGTGAAGACTGCAATGAAAAGGCTTTGTCTATTTGTTTGTCTAATGATGCTTGCTGCATGTTCCAGTGTGAACAAGGGCGATAAGGTTTTGGAGCCTTCTTCGGTCAAGACGGAGCTAACCAACCCACAGCATCTGGATCAATGGAAGCTAGCCCTGCTGCCAACGAATCACTCTCCGGAAATGCCCTGGCAGTATGCTATAGAAGTGCAGTATACCGGGGAGAAGCCGGTAAACAACGTCGTTGTAGTGTATCGGGTGGATACGAAGGAGAAGATGTCGAGCAGCACGATTAGACCCGATGCCAAAATGGTAGTCTCCAAGCTTGAGCCTAACGAAAAGATTACGATTCAGGATCTGAGCCTTCCGCTAAATACACCCATTCAAGTGGGAGTCACTTGGTTGAATGTCAATACGATCATTAACAGTTCCGGCACTTTTACTATTACGGAATTAAAAGATAGCAAGTGACCATAAACAAACATCGCCCTCATCTTCGGATGGGGGTATTTGTGTTATAGCTGGGGTATGGGTACACAACCGACATCCAACATGACAATTGTCATATGAAAAGAGTGACATTCATGAATACCGAGCAGTCTTCATTCCAAGTAAACTAAGTACATACCAAATACGACGAGGTGAGTGAAGTGAAGCCAGTCATTCAATTGGATCACGTAACCAAGCAATATAAAGAGAAGTTAGCGGTTGACGATCTCTCATTGACTATAGAAGAAGGCAGTGTTGTAGCGCTGTTGGGGCCGAACGGAGCAGGAAAAACGACCACGGTATCGATGACGCTTGGTCTACAGCAGCCTACCGCGGGTACGATCCGGTTGCTTGGCGGCAGCCCGGAAGACCGCAAAGTAAAAGATCGTTTAGGAGCAATGCTACAGGATGTGCATGCGATCGATGGACTTAAGGTTGGAGAAACAATCGAACTATTTCGCCACTATTATTCAAAGCCGCTGCCGCTAAATCATTTGCTGAAGGTGTCCGGCTTGGAAGAGGAAAGGCATAAAATGGCCACCGCGCTATCCGGTGGTCAGAAGCGAAGATTGAACTTTGCCTTGGCTTTGGCGGGAGATCCTTCGATTTTGTTTCTGGATGAGCCGACGGTGGGCATGGATGTGACCTCCCGGCAGCTATTTTGGGAAACGGTCCGCGCTATGGCGCAGCAAGGACGAACAGTGATTTTAACAACGCATTATCTTGAAGAGGCCGATGCTATCGCTGATCGAATCGTCGTCATTGACAAAGGCAAGCTGAGGGCGGATGGTACGCCGGCGGAGATTAAAGCTTCAACTAACGGCAGGACGCTATCTTTTACGGCTGGACCTCGGATAACCCAGGAAATAATCTGGACTCTGCCTGGTGTCACAGACGCGGTCTGGAACGGCCGAAGAGTCAAGTTGACGAGCGGGGATACAGATCAACTGATTTATGCCATAATCCAAAACGGCTTGGACGTCAAAGATATCGAGATTCAGAGCGGCGGGCTGGAAGCAGCGTTCCAGACTTTAGTTCAGCATGAAAGCAGCCATTCCTAAAAAAAGGGAGATGATAAAGATGAATGCAGCTTTAGCCCAATGTAAGGCGGAGCTTTTACGCACGTTAAGAAATAGAAAGTTTGTCGTTATGGCGTTGTTGATGCCGGTGATCTTCTACTTTATTTTTACGAGCACGATAGATGCAAACACGGAAATAGACGGAATCCAATGGAAGGCTTATTATTTGATGTCCATGACCGTATTCGGAGTCATTGGGGGCAGCCTTAATACGATCAGCATCCGGTTTGCCCAAGAACGGAAGCAAGGCTGGGTGCAGCTACTCAAAATAACGCCTTTGCCATCAGGAACATACGTATTTTCCAAAATAGCAGCGCAATCCATTCTGAATCTCGGTGTGATCGTGCTGATGTTTATCATCGGAAGTGTATTTAAAGGAGTTCAGTTGACCTCCATTCAGTGGATTTTGTGCGGACTTTGGATTTGGATCGGTGTGCTTCCTTTTCTAGCCCTTGGGACGCTTATTGGTACCATCCGCAGCGTGGAAATCGTACAGGTGGTCTCTCAGGTGTTATTTATGGGTATGTCGGCTCTTGGGGGCTTGTGGATGCCAATCCAAGCTATGCCTTCAGTTATGCAGCAGATCGCTCTATGGCTGCCTTCCTACCGGTACGGCCAAGGGGCATGGAACATTATTTCCGGAAGCTCTGTGGATTGGATCGGTATCATAGTGCTTGCTGCTTATGTTGTTGTCTTTATGATACTATCTACGTATATGATTAAAAGACAGGAAGCGGTATAGACAATGTTCAAAAGAGAAGGACGACCCTTGAACCGGGGCATGGGCATATTTCAAATGATTTGGCTCATTTACTTAGCCTCTCCGATTTATAACATTTTGCAATTGCCGGTTCACGAAATGTGGATCGGCCTTGCTGTATTGCTCGTGTTTGTTATTGCCACTGTATGCTGCTATCTCAGTGAAAGCAAGAGGCTGCTGCTTATCTTATTGATGATGGCGATCATAGTCTTTTTTTGCTTGAGATATGACCTCGGCTTTTGGTTCATGGGTTTTTATGCGGCTCCGGTTATAGGGCTTTTAAGGTCCAAGGTACAGTTTATAGCGGCATTAGGCATTATGGCTGTCCTATTTGTATTTGTTTTAGGGTTTCATTTGGAACAGTTCTCCGGTAATGAGCTGGCTGTTATACTGCCCTCCTCTGCACTCATGTTCGGGCTTCCATTCATTCTGCGGGCAGGGATGAGGTCGAGGGAATTGAGAGCCAGGCTGAATTCGGCTAACGAGGAAATAGAGAGGCTTGTCAAAAATGAAGAGAGACAGCGTATTTCCAGAGACCTTCACGATACGCTTGGACATACATTGTCGTTAATTACGTTGAAAAGCGAGCTGGCGGAAAAATTAATTCTCAGAAGTCCCGAACGGGCCGTGGCGGAAGTAAAGGATATTCAAATGACGGCTCGCGCTGCGCTGAAGCAGGTTAGGGAGCTTGTTTCGGGGATCAATACGGTATCGGTAAAAGATGAGATTCGTCATACGGAGCAGCTGTTAACCGCTGCGATGATTGAGCTGGAGACTGAGGGGGATTTTGGAGCTGTGCAGGCTTCACCGATCACACAAAATATTCTCGGAATGTGCTTGCGTGAAGCGATCAACAATGTGGTCAAGCATAGCAAGGCAACTAAGTGCAAGGTAGAGCTGATAGAAAATACCAGTCAAATATCGATTACGGTAAGCGACAACGGAGTCGGGGCTCAGTGCCCGTCACCGGGAACAGTATCTTCAGGGCGAGGTTTGCTCGGAATGAAAGAGCGGCTGGATTTGATCGATGGCAAGCTGGAATTTCAATCATCAAGTGAGAGCGGCACTCAGGTAACAATGACGGTGAATAAAATTGTAAAAAATCAACAAGCGGGAGGGGAAGCGTGATGAAGGTTATTATTGCAGAAGACCAGGTGATGCTGCGCGGCGCTTTGAGCGCATTGCTGGATTTGGAGGACGATGTTGACGTCATCGGTCAAGCGGGGGATGGCGAGGAAGCGCTGAAGCTCATAATGCAGCTGGAGCCGGACCTGTGCATTATGGATATTGAAATGCCCAAAATGACAGGCTTGGATGTAGCAGAGCGACTAAAGGAGCTCGGGCACCCGTGCCGGGTCGTGATTTTGACGACGTTCTCCCGTTCAGGTTATTTTCAAAGAGCGATGAAAGCTGGGGTACACGGTTTTCTGCTAAAGGATTCCCCGATAGATGAGCTGGGTGCAGCACTTCGCAAGGTTCATCAAGGCGGCAGGGCGATTAGCCCGGAGCTGTCGCTAACGTTCTGGGAAGCGGAAAATCCGCTGACGGAGCGGGAGCAGGAAGTACTAAAGCGAGTTGCTCAAGGCTTATCAGCTAACGATATTGCCAAGGAGCTTTTCTTGTCCAGCGGTACGGTGCGCAACTATGTTTCGGACATATTACAAAAGCTCGAGGCCAAAAACCGCATAGATGCGATTAGCATCGCGGAGAAAAACGGTTGGCTGAAATAAGTATGGTCACATAGTAAAGTCAGCGGGGAATGTTAGGAAAATACAGGGAAACATTTTATGAAAACCATAGATAGAGTGAGCATGAAGCAGTTATCTGGAGATCGTGCATTAAGTAAGCGTTAACATCATAGCCATTGCTGTAATTTCATCTCACAAGTCTCTCAAGTGTTCTTTACAGTTGAGAGTAACAGGCGTAATATACAATTCATGATTTGAAAAAACAAAGTTTCCAAATTCTGATCGCTTAATTTCCTTTAATGGAAAGCGGGGGAACCAATTCAGCGATATTCGTTCGGTGTGAGAGCCGGCCGCATATTGCTTGGGGTGAATCCAGAAGGTGCAAAGCTAGCTTGCACCTGCAGGTAGGGCGACTCTCACCGCCCGAATCCGACAGCTAACCTCGTCAGCGTGGAACAGACTACAACTTCCTACAAGAGAAGTTAAAGGTCTATGGAGAGAGGATGATGAAGCTTGTGATCGCTACTAACGACCACAGGGCTTAAGCCTCTGTGGTCTTCTTGCGTCTTCTTATGAAAAAAATGTTGTTTTTCCATGAAAAAATTTCAATATGACCTTGCAATGTATCGCTGAGTCCTTAGTGCAATAAGGAACGGGGGAACCAACGAGCCTATCGGCTCATGGGGTGAATCCTGAAGCTATGCTTTGGGTAGGGCGACTCTCACGCCCGAATCCGACAGCTAACCTCGTAAGCGTATCGAGAGAGGCAACGATGATCGTGTGCTCGCACAGCTGTTTGCTGTGCTGTAAGAAGCCGCGAGAAGAGTTCTCCTCTTTTCGCAGGCTTCTTTTTTTATGTCCCAACACTGATTATCGCTGCCTCCTCATGGGGAGAATTAGGAGGGAACGAGAAGATGAACGCCGCTCAAGAATTTATTCTTGTATCGGCGCCCAACAAAACCGGCGAAGGTTTTGTCCGGCTGCTGCTATCCAAAGGCATTCCATTCGCAGCTATTACGAATAGCCGGGCGGAGCAGGAGCGTCTAGAGAGATTGGGCGTGAAGCATATTATTTGGATCGACACGTCGGAATGTGAATCGTGGATATTGCCCGAGGTTCCGATAGGTAAAGTATTTTTATTCGAGAGCTCGCTCAACCTGTGCTGTCGTTTCATTCAAATATGCAGGACATGGACGTCCAAAGATATTTGCGTCGTAACGCACAATACGAATCCGCGGCTAGTCTACAAGGGCCTGGGAGCGGACCATGTCATTCATACTTCAAGTCATGAAGTATCTTTCTTAATCAATTGATGCGGACGGAGGCATTCCTATGCAGGATCTATACATGATAGGGCTATTGGTAGTGATCTACCTGCTATTTTACGGATTTTTGTCCTGGTGCGGCAGGGTCGTCAATGAAACGGGAGGCGAAAGATCATGATGGTTATCGTAATCTTTACCGTGCTTCTCTTCATTTATTTGGCTTATGCCTTGATTCACCCTGAAAAATTTTAAGCTTTGCAGTGCAAAGCTCAGCAGGTGCTTACGAAGTTAGCCTTGCTAACGCAAAGCTTAGCGGATGATGCTTACGAAGTTAGCTTTGCTAACGCAAAGCTCTTAGGAGGAAACAACCATGGGAATTTTGCAAATCGCCGTCGTGATTGTCATTTTAGTCCTGCTGGTCAAACCGTTGGGGACTTACTTATATCACGTCTTTTCCAACGAAGGCAATCGTACGGGTAAATGGTTTGCTCCAGTCGAAAAAGCGATCTATGCAGTAACAGGTCTCAAGACTCGTCAAGGCATGACCTGGAAAACGTATGCTTTAAGCTTTATTTTAACGAATATCGTCTTTGTGGCGATCGGATATATCATTCTTCGGATACAAAAGTTTTTACCGTTCAATCCGAACGGCATCGACAACATGGAGGAAACACTGTCGTTCAATACGATCATCAGCTTTATGACCAATACCAACCTGCAGCACTACAGCGGGGAGTCTGGCTTATCGTATTTCTCGCAAATGGCTGTCATTATGATGATGATGTTTACCTCTGCAGCGACAGGGCTTTGTGTAGCGATTGCTTTTATACGCGGAGTCACGAGCAAGGGCGAGACGATCGGCAACTTTTTCGAAGACTTTGTTAAAGCGCACATTCGGGTGTTTTTCCCACTCGCTATTATTGTCACGATGGCTCTAATAGCGCTTCATGTGCCGCAAACACTGCAGCCGACCTTAACGGTGAACACGCTGGAGGGAAGCGAACAGCAGATCGCTATCGGTCCTGTAGCATCATTGGAATCGATCAAGCATCTGGGGACGAACGGAGGCGGCTTCTTCGGGGTCAATTCGGCGCATCCTTTTGAAAACCCGAATGCCATTACGAATGTGATCGAAATTTTATCGATGTGGTCGTTGGCTGCTGCGCTGCCTTACACATATGGCAGGTTTGCACGAAACCGGAAGCAAGGCTGGGTTATTTTCTCAGCCATGATGATCCTGTTCCTTCTGTTCTTAACCTTGGTTTACACTTCGGAGTCTGCAGGTAACCCACTGATGAACAAGCTGGGTATCGATGCTTCGCAAGGTAGTATGGAAGGTAAAGAAGTTCGTTTCGGTATTGCGCAATCGACACTGTTTACGACGGTTACGACGGCGGCGACGACCGGTTCCGTTGATAATATGCATGATACGCTGACGCCGCTTGGCGGGATCACACCGCTTGCTCTAATGATGCTGAACTGCGTATTCGGCGGTAAGGGCGTCGGATTGGTCAACATGCTGATGTATGCCATCCTTGCGGTGTTCCTGGCCGGTTTAATGGTTGGACGCACACCGGAATTTCTCGGCAGAAAGATCGAACCACGCGAAATGAAGCTGATTGCGATTGCGATTCTGGCGCACCCGTTCATCATTCTTGTGCCAACGGCAGTAGCATTGGCTACAGAGCTTGGAAAGGTCGCTATCACGAATCCGGGGTATCACGGCATATCGCAAGTGCTGTATGAATACACGTCTTCAGCTGCCAATAACGGTTCAGGATTTGAAGGCTTGGGCGATAATACACCGTTCTGGAATATTTCCACCGGTATCGTCATGCTGTTCGGTCGTTATATTTCGATGATTGCCCTGCTCGGAGTCGCCGGTTCTCTGGTGCGCAAGCAGTGGGTGCCTGAAACGATAGGTACGTTCAGAACGGATAACCGTCTGTTCGTAGGGATTTTGGTAGGCACGGTATTAATTATCGGAGCGCTAACGTTCCTGCCGGTCATCGTGCTTGGGCCTATCGCGGAACATGTAACGATTCGTTAAATAGGAGAGGCGAAACCGTATGAATGAAAATAATGCAAAAAACCATCGTAAATCGATGTTAAATTCGACTATCGTCATGAATGCTATTAAGGAAAGTTTTGTGAAGCTGAATCCGATCACGATGATGAAAAATCCGGTCATGTTTGTTGTAGAGGTAGGCACTTTGGTCGTGCTGCTCATGACGGTTTTCCCTAGCTACTTTGGAACGGAGAACAGCGTAGGGTTTAATTTTACTGTATTCCTTATTTTATTATTCACCGTGTTGTTCGCTAATTTCGCAGAAGCATTGGCCGAAGGGAGAGGAAAGGCTCAAGCCGACTCTCTCAAAAAGACTAAGCAAGAAATTACGGCAAATAAAATGATCAATAACGGTACAGGGATCAAGGTGGTACCGTCGACGGAGCTGCGTAAGGGAGACCTCGTGGTTGTGTCCCAAGGGGAAATGATTCCGGGGGACGGTGAAGTGATTGAGGGGCTTGCTTCCGTCGACGAATCGGCAATTACAGGGGAGTCCGCTCCCGTGATTAAGGAAGCAGGCGGTGACTTCAGCTCCGTCACAGGCGGTACCCGTGTGGTGAGTGACAAAATCACGGTGCGGATTACAAGCGATCCCGGTGAATCATTCATTGACCGGATGATCTCGCTTGTCGAGGGCGCTAAACGGCAGAAAACGCCGAATGAGCTCGCTCTAAACACCTTGCTGACCAGCTTAACACTCATTTTCTTTATCGTTGTTGTTACCTTAGCTCCTATCGCTGGCTATTTGGAGATCAACTTGGAGATTCCGGTATTAATTGCTCTACTCGTCTGTCTTATTCCGACGACGATCGGCGGTTTGTTATCGGCTATCGGGATTGCCGGGATGGATCGGGTCACTCAATTCAATGTACTGGCGATGTCCGGTAAGGCGGTTGAAGCTGCCGGTGACATCAATACGATGATTCTGGATAAAACCGGGACGATTACTTACGGTAACCGGATGGCTAGCGACATTATCCCTATTGGCTCCGAAAGTGTCGGTGCTGTAGCCGGCTGGGCAGCGGTCAGTTCACTGAAGGATGAAACTCCGGAAGGACGTTCGGTGCTCGAATGGATGAAAAAGCAAGGAATGAGCTACGATGAAGCGTTGGGAGTAGGCGGGGAATTCATTGAATTCAAAGCAGAAACCCGGATGAGCGGTATCGATTTGGCGGATGGCCGTAAGGTACGTAAGGGAGCTGTCGATGCGGTGAAGCAGTGGGTCATCGCTCAAGGAGGCTCGATCCCGGCGGATTTGGAGACGAGAGGCAATGCGATTGCCTCCGAAGGCGGCACGCCGTTGGCGGTCGCAGTAAATGATCAGCTGTATGGACTGATCTATTTGAAAGACACGGTTAAACCTGGCATGAAGGAGCGGTTTGACCAGCTGCGCAAAATGGGGATTAAAACGATCATGTGTACCGGGGATAACCCGCTGACAGCTGCAACTATCGCCCGGGAAGCGGGAGTAGATGATTTCATCGCGGAGAGCAAGCCGGAGGACAAAATTGCTGTCATTCGCAAAGAGCAAGCCGAAGGTAAGCTGGTTGCCATGACAGGCGACGGTACGAATGATGCGCCGGCGCTTGCGCAGGCTGATGTGGGCCTTGCGATGAACAGCGGAACGATTGCCGCCAAGGAAGCGGCGAACATGGTTGATCTGGACTCCGACCCGTCCAAAATTATCGAAGTGGTTGCTATAGGTAAGCAGCTACTGATGACTCGCGGGGCATTGACCACATTCAGTATTGCGAATGACGTAGCCAAGTATTTCGCTATTATACCGGCTATGTTCACGATTGCGATTCCGCAAATGGAAGCTTTGAACATTATGCACCTTGGGTCGCCGATGTCCGCAATACTTTCGGCATTAATATTTAACGCTATTATTATTCCGCTGCTCATTCCTCTTGCAATGAAGGGCGTGGAATATAAGCCGATGAGCGCAACGAAGCTGTTGAGCAGAAATATCGTCGTGTATGGACTTGGCGGAGTTATCGTGCCGTTTATCGGAATCAAGCTGATCGACCTGATCGTTAATGTGTGGATATAGAGAAAAGTTGAGGGTTCCCGGCTTCCCGGGATCCCTCGAACGACAGAGAGGAATGAAAAAATATGAATAAGTCGGCCTCGCAAAGCGGTACCGGAACCTTTTCTTTTTTTACAGTACTCCGGATAGGCGTCGTATTTATCGTATTGTGCGGTATTGTGTACCCTTTGGTATGCACAGGCTTGGCTCAAGTATTGATGCCGGGCAACGCTAACGGAAGTTTGGTGAAAAATGCGTCAGGGGAAATCGTCGGCTCTGAGCTGATCGGGCAGAAGTTTGCTGACCCGAAATGGTTCCAAGGCCGTGTATCCAGTATTGACTATAAAGCGGAAGCGTCCGGCACAAACAATTATGCTCCGTCCAATCCTGAGCTAATCAAACGTACTCAAGCATCTATAGATGATTGGAAGGCGAATAACCCGGACGTACCGATCAGCAAGCTTCCTATCGATCTGATTACGAACTCGGCTTCGGGTCTTGATCCGCACATCAGTCCTGAGTCGGCTAAAGCGCAGGTTCCTCGCATCAGTAAGCTAACCGGAATCTCACTAGATCAGCTAAATAAACTGGTAGACGCTCATACGCAGGAACGCGACTGGGGACTGTTCGGTGAACCGAGAGTCAATGTGCTTAAGCTGAACATAGATTTGGAGACGTTGACTCGCAAATAACGATAAGTGAAGTCAGTTATGCAGCAGGAGGCTAAGATGGAAACCTTCAGAGGAAAAACGCCCGAGGAAATATTATTATCCATATCCAAGCTTCACCGCGGGCGTTTGAAGGTATTCATCGGCGCGGTTAGCGGCTCCGGTAAAACGTATCATATGCTGCGTGAAGGACACGCGCACAAGCAGCAAGGGCTCGATGTCGTCATCTGCGCCGTATCCACGATGCAAAGGCCGGAAACGATGGAGCAGATCGGCGACCTTGAACGAGTTCCTAGTATTCATTGGTTTAAGGATGGCGTCGAGAAAAAGGATTTGAATCTCGAACAACTGATTGAGCGTAATCCCGAGGTTGTCTTGGTCGACGGTCTGGCTCATCGAAACCGTAAGGATGCCCGATTTCCTACGCGACTTGAGGACATTAACTATTTGCTGAGCCATGGTATCAGCGTCATAACGACCATCAATGCTTATGAGTTGGAAGGGGTCACAGAGCTGGTCAAACGATGGACCGGTATGGAAGTAAGGGAAACGGTCCCCTCCGATACCCTAGAGCTGGCTGATGAGGTAGTCCTGATTGATGTCACACCCGAAACGATGCTAACCCGAGCCGCTGAAGGCAACATGCGATTCCAAGGTGATGTGGATGTATTCAAGCGCGGCAATCTTGCGGTGCTGCGAGAGCTGTCGCTTCGCCTTGTGGCGGAAGGGGTCAATGATTCACTCGAGAAATACCGTGAGGAGATGGGACTGCTCGGTCCGTCGGGTGCGGGGGAACGCATTCTGGTATCGGCGCAGTACCATTGGAACGGCTCGATCCATGTACGCCGGGGACAGCAAATTGCCAAACGGCTGAACGGGGATCTTAATGTCGTTACGTTTGTGAATGAGAAGCAGCAGCTAAGTAAGGAAGCGGCCGCCTTCAAACGATCCATTATGAAGCTGGTTGAGAAGGTCGGAGGCAGCTTCGAGGAGCTGCCGCTCTGTTCGCGCAGAGCTCTTCCTGGCGTATTGGTCCAATATGCGATAGAGCATAACGTAACTCGAATCGTCATGGGGCATTCCAAACGGACGCGCTGGCAGGAATTTTGGCAGGGCTCTATCGTACACGATATGCTGCAAAAAACAAGAAACATCGACGTCTTCATTGTTGCTGACAGATCAGAGTATGAGGGCGAACGAATTCTTCCCGCCAAGCGGAAGAAGCCTGCTGAAGATCCTTACAGGCGGCTCAGCACGCAGGAGGTGGAACGGAGGATTGAGCAGATCAAGCGCGGACGATTCAAGGTATATATTGGGGCTGCGCCTGGCGTAGGCAAGACGTATACGATGCTGCGTGAAGGCAATGATTTGCTCCGCAAAGGAGCGGAGGTGCGCATTGGTCTGCTTGAAACTCACGGGCGAAAGGAAACGTTGGCGCAAGTGGGCCAGTTGGAGACGATTCCCCGCAAAGTGATAGATTACCGCGGCACCAGGCTGGAGGAAATGGACACCGAGGAGATTATTCGTCTGGCTCCCGAAATCGTGCTTGTCGACGAGCTTGCTCATACGAATGTCCCAGGCAGCAGGAATAAAAAGCGCTACGAGGACGTTATCGAAATATTGGATGCAGGCATCTCCGTCATCTCGACGGTCAATGTGCAGCATCTGGAAAGCCTTAATGATGCCGTCATGCAGATTACGGGCGTTCGAGTCCGCGAAACGGTACCGGATCACATTCTGTGGCTGGCAGATGAGGTTCAGCTTATTGATGTGGCACCGGGGTCGCTTCAGCAGCGGATGAAGGAAGGCAACATTTATGCAATGGATAAAGTGAATCAAGCCTTGGGTAACTTTTTCAAGACGGGGAATCTAATCGCACTTCGGGAGCTGGCTCTTCGTGAAATCGCCGATGATGTGGATGAACGACTGGAGTCGTGGGAACGGAAGAGCTCTTTGAGGGGACCTTGGCGCAGGCAGGAGGTTATTTATGTATGCGTCAACAGCTCTCCGCATGCGGAGAGGCTGATTCGCAGAGGATTTCGTATCGCTCACAGGCTGAAGGCCGTGTGGATTGTGACGTATGTACAATTAGATGATGCACCGCTGACTCTGGAGCTGACGGGTAGGCTTGGAGCTATTAAGCAGCTGACCGAACGGCTCGGAGGGAGATTTGACATTCAAACGGCCAAAAGCCGAAATCACATTACGGATGTACTGGTAGCTAAAGCTAACGAGTACAAGACAACACAGATGATTATAGGGCAATCTAGACAAACGTTGTGGCAGGAATGGTGGCATGGATCTTTGGTGAAAAGGTTGCTTCGCTCCTCTCGCCATATGGATGTGCTTGTCGTTGCCGACTTTGACCCGAATTTTCAAGTTTAAGCCAGCAAGCAATTATAAAACAGCATATCAGCATGGGGAGAGGTAGCAATGGGGATTTTTATATTTGTATTTATTTGTTTATTTGTATCCGGATATTTATTTATTAATATGTTCGATAACAGACGCAAATCGTATAAGGAAGCCGTACGCAAGAGGATTATCGTATCCTTTTGCCAGGCCATTATCATTTCGGGCATCATTCAGCTGATTATTAATCAATAGTAAGCTTGCAGCGGAGGGGTCCTCGGTTAAAGTAGAGTTAGCCCCTTTCTGCATACTGAATCCATGTTCTATTCATTAATCTCATTGGTTCAAAAAGTTTTTCAGAGGTCCTATGACGAGATTCATTCCGTCCACCATGCCTTGAAGGTAGACGACCTTTTCTATATCATGAGGGTTTTTATCCGCCACTTCCGATAATTTTCTGCGAAAATTGAACTGGGTGGTTTCCAGGTTGGTGACTAGGCCAGTAAAGTCCTTGACCGCTTTTTGGCATTCTGTAAAATCATGCTCGGTAAAGAGGTCGTTGTTTTTGCTGATCAGCTCTTTAATAAAATGTTCCGTATGCTGAGACATGTTTTTCAACTCCTTAGAGTTTTGCGAAGCAAAACTTGCTTCGGAAGGATAGGCTTAGAGTTTTGCGAAGCAAAACTTGCTTCGGAAGGATAGGCTGAGTTTTGCGAAGCATAACTTATCGTTTGTTGTCGACGGTCATTCTATGCATGCATTAGCCCTTGACACAAAGAACTGTAATCGATATAATAACAGTAAGAAAAACGTCAATCGACGTCCTTTCTAAGATGTGCGACCGCGACTAGCGGAAGTTTTTATCTCCAATAAGAAAGTGTTTCACAACGATTAAGCTTTTAGTGAGCTTGAACTTTCCTATGTGGTAAGAAACAGCAGCAAGTTAGCCATCAGGTTTATGAGGAGGCATCCTGTGAATAGCGAGTTTACAATAGCGGTTCATAGTCTGGTACTGCTCGCTTATAGGCCCGATCATATGGCGACGAGTGATATGATCGCCCACAATGTATGCACCCATCCAGCCCGAGTGCGCAAAGTCATGGCGCTGCTTCGCAAGCATGGTTATGTGGCTGCCAAGGAAGGGACCGGTGGAGGATTTTTACTCCATTGCGACCCGGAACAGGTAACACTAGCCGAGATGTATCGTTTAACCTCTATGGGGTCCGTAAAACCGGGATGGTGTTCGGGCGATGTGGAGCAGGATTGTATGATTGCATGTAATATGGCTACGGTGATGGATGACATATTCGCTGGGGCGGAGAAGCAATTGATTGATTACTTCGGTCAAATGACGATCCGCGACGTATTGGAGCAGTTGCGTCAAGAGCAGGAGAGGAAACGATAGTGTTTCTTTTTCCATTAAACTGTTATTAATATGATCTCAGTTGTATGGAAATCGTCATTAGTGAGGCAAAACGTCAGCAAGCTGGGGAGTTTTCGTTTACTCGTCAAACTGTAATGTATTCAATTTCAGTTCAGTAAACTCAACGTGTGGAAGGAGAGTGGCAATTATGACGGCGATCCATCAAGATTGGATTAAGGTAAGTGATTGGGTTAGCGGAACATCAGCTGAGGATGAGAAATTTATAGGGTACGTTGAATCTATTGATGTCTATGGTACGGTGAAGGTTCGAGTCACCCAATGCGATCATGAAGAAGCAATTGGAGAAGTGGTGAGCAGCTCCTTAAACAAGCTAAGTAAATTGACGGATTATGTACCGGTTGAGGCTGGCTTGCGAAGCTTGCTTGATTTGGCCTTGATGACTCGAGATCAGTCGTGGTTTGACGATTTGTACGCCAACCTCCGTATTCTTCAATTTGATGCTGCAGGTGAAAGCAAGTCTTTCAAAGGATATGGTTCAGGACCAGCTGTTAGTCGGGTTCGAATCGACTAATGGTTTGGATTTATATATAACTAGTTTAATAATCATCTAAAAGGAGAGTGTGAACTATGTCTTTAATAAAAGTAGAAGATCAAAATTTTAAACAAACGATTGCACAAGAAGGTGTTGTGCTTGTTGATTTCTGGGCGCCATGGTGCGGACCTTGTAAAATGATCGCTCCGGTACTGGAAGAAATGAATCAACAGCTGGGCGACAAGCTGACGATTGCCAAAATGAATGTGGATGATAATCCGGAAACTCCTGGAGCTTACGGAATCATGAGCATTCCAACTATGAAGCTGTTCAAAAATGGCGTTGAAGTAGCAACTACTGTAGGTTTCAAACCGCTGCAGGATATGATGTCCTGGGTAGAGCCGCATCTGAATTAATAGGCTTCAGCGAAATGCATATAACCCTACGGGTACCTGGAAGATGGGGAACCGTAGGGTTTTTCGTATAGGATTCAAAAGTCTTTACGTTGAAACATGAACAAGCCTGCTCCTATTGTGATTAGCGTGTAGCACGCCGCATAGATCAGAAAGGAATTGGAAGGGACTTGTCCAATACCGAATGGACCGAGAGCACTATCCAAGCCGATAATCTCTTGCATTTCTGGGATAGAGAACATTTCGGAGAGCATTCGATGCTGTATAGACTCAGTTGGCATCACGAGAGACATGAGCCCCGCTATTGTCGTCAGCGGCTTTACTGCGTCACCCTCCAGCCTAGCGATGCTGCCGACCTTTTCAATCATCCCGCCCAGCCAGCCTGCTCCGTACAGCATTGTCATGAATACGCCGTTCCCCAGTGCGGAAAATATGCAGGAGCCCAGCATCGAGACAGATACTAGCATCGGAATGATGGAAGCGAACAGAAGGAACGATTTGATTAATGGGGTCGTGTCCGTTGGAACCCCGGAATGATAATCGGTAATTAATAAAATAGAGATGAATAGCAGGGTGGCATAGCCTATCCCCAAGCTGACGTAGCCGATCCAGCGACCCATATACCAATGCCAACGCGGCACTGGACGAGGCAGAAGCGCTTGCAGCACACCTTGCTCCGCCTCTCCCGAGATAACGGAAAAGGAGCTGAAGATGGATAAGAAAGCGATGACGAAGGCTCCAAAAAAGAAGCCGAGCGTTAAAGTAATGCTCCCCAACGTGAAGCTTTCAATGAGATAAGTAATGCTCGTCTTGTCCAGGTTATCGTGGAGCCGCTCCCCGATAGTTTGAGCCACAAACCAAAAGGCCAGCAAAAAAATAATCGTCATGAGCAATGTCAGCAGCATAACCCGTTTGCGCATAAGCTCTTTCCAAGTCATTGCAATGATGGCGATCATGCGCGTTCCCCCCTATGACTTAATCCGGACACGGCGCTCATGAACCATTCGTCCAGCCTTGTTTTCGATTTTTTGACTTCATACAGTGTCATGCCTTGCTCAATAATAAGGCTATTCAGCCAGCCGATTTGTTCGTCATCCTCCAGCTCCGCTTCCAGCCATACGGTATCACTGTCGGCAGGGGCAGGGAGCGTGGCTGTTGTAATGGGTAGTCCTGTCATGTCCACAAGCCATGTTAAAACAAACGGCGTGAACCCGCCGACACGCAGGTGCCAGCAGGTTTTTTCCTGCAATACGTCGGAGACGGCCCCGGTTTGCAGTATGTTTCCATTATTTAAGAGAGCGACGCGGTCGCACAGCAATTCAACGTCCTCAAGCAAATGCGAGTTTAAGAAAATGGTCTTTCCCTGCTCTCGAAGCGTAATCAGCAGCTCGCGAACCTCCATACGGCCAATAGGATCAAGCGCGGAGGAGGGCTCGTCCAGAAATACGAGCTTCGGATTATTAACGAGAGCACAGGCCAAGCCTAGTCGCTGCTGCATACCCTTGGAGTAGTTCTTGACGCGGTCGCGACCGCGAAGTCCGATACCTACTTGATCCAGCAGCTCGGGGATTCGCTTCGCAGCAATTGCGTTATCAATGCCGCACAGCTTGGCATGCAGCCTCACAACCTCCTCGCCGCTCAGCCACTCCTGATAGCGGTATAGCTCCGGCAAGTATCCGATATGCTGCCGTGCTTCCAAGGAACCTATCGGTTCGCCCATAATCATCGCCCGTCCTCCTGTAGGACGAATGAGTCCGACCAGCATCTTGACGAAGGTGCTCTTCCCTGCGCCGTTAGGGCCGAGGAAGCCAAAGGCTTCCCCTGCACCAACTTGGAGCGTAATACCGCGGCAACCGCGGCCATTTCCGTAATCCTTGCTTAAATCCTGGGCTTCAATTATGGCATGGCTCAAGATTTGATCAACTCCGTTACTTTAGCAATAAGGGCTGCACGGCTCGTTAATTCATTGCTGCCATCGACTCTGAACAGCTGTCCTTGCTTCACCCAGGTTGCAGAATAATAGGCATTCTTACCTTGATTGTAATTATTGGTGCTTACGATGACATCCAAGCCCTCGAGCTTTATTTTCTCGACTTGACCGTTTTCAATGATAGGCAGCGGTACCGATCCGCCCTGCAGTACACCTGCGGTCTGCAAGCTTTCCTTCAAATTGGCCGGCAATAGAGGGAATTGCAGAACCGCATCCAGCGCCTCGGCTACTGGTATGGAGGGATCGACCGTGATGGTGGGTACCGGCATTTGCGAGAACGAATAGCCTTTGGATTCACCTCTCTCTTCAGAAGCCTTGCTTACATAGAGGTGAACAGCTGCCCCCATATCCAAAGTTATTGGTTTGCCGTCTACTGATTCTGGCAGCAGCTTGGTTGCGCCTAGACGTTTCATCGCTTTATTGACCTCATCTACATTCATGTTAAAGGTGAGGCTGGTGGATGGGGAAACGTAAATTTTATTTTTCGCATCATAATCAGACGGGATGATAATCTTGTGTCCCACGAGCTTGGATGCTTCTGATGGATCGACTTCTCCGATCGATTTACCAGAGGTATGGCTAAATGTGCCAAACTTATTAATCGACTCGCGCTCCTTGCCATCCCCGAAAGCACTGTTAAGAATCGTTTGCAAATCATTCTCCTGAACGACGGTGAGCTGCTGCATGCGAAACTTATTCAAAATCGCTGCAAGTGCCTGATTTCCGGACGGTGTAGCGATAGTGACGGCGATAACGCCCACAGCTGCGGCACTGGCTACCCATTTCTTGTTTCTATGCAGCCAGCTTGCAAACGAGCTAGACGGTTTAGATTTAACGGTTTCGGTTTCAAGGCGTGGCGCCTTCGAACCAAGGTTTATTTTTGGACTTGCAGCTGGTACTTCCGCAGGTTCTCCTGCCATAGCAGCTGTCAACGGAGCAGCCGTAGCTTCCGCAGCCATTTGTTCTGACCAGCGGGACCATTGTGGCTGGGTAGGCTCTTGAGCAAGCTTTTCCTGAAGCTTGGCCCAAGCTGCGTCGGCTAGTTCCCGTTCATTCTTTTTCGTGGATTCGCTCATGGAATCTCCTCCTATTCAATCTGTGCATGTGCTTGTGTTTGCGCTTCGGCATGGCGTCTTAGCCGTTCTGTAGCCCGGTGCAGCAGTGTTCCTACCAAGGGGGGACGCACTTGCAGCTGCTCTGCTATTTCCGCGTAGCTGTATCCTGAATATCTTAGCAGGAGTGCTTTACGGTCTCTCTCAGGCAGTTCCTCCAACCATTCGCGCATTTCCTCCTGATCGAGCTGTCTCATCAGGATTTGCTCGTTGGATGGCTGATCCTCTTCGGTACTAAGAATATGAAGCGACTGTTTTTCATGCAGAGCACGCTCGCGTGCTTTTTTATTTAAGTAATCGTAGGCTATTCTTGTCAGCACCCTGTGCAGCCAAGCCCCCATAACAGACGGGTCATCAGGAGGGTTGCGGTAGAGACGTAGAAATACCTCCTGAGCCAAATCTTCTGCGGCCGCCTCATCACGGACAAGGCCAACTAACTTGCGGCGCACGGTAGGATAATGTATATAAAACACTTCACGAAAAAACTCAGATGTTTGTTGCGGTTCCAATCGATTGTCCTCCTTTCAGCTGCAGCTATATATAAGACGGACCCCGGTTTGATTTTGTATCATACCCAAAAAATATTGGAAAACGTTTTGTCCCATTTTATTATAACCCGATGCAGGAAGCCATTTTACAGTTATAATGGAGGGAAACAGGGAGTTTTTGCGGTTAGGTACAATAGAGCACCGAGACTAGGTAAAAGTAAAGAATAAAGGAGTCGTGGTCCGATGGTTCCAGCTTTATTTATTGCTCATGGCATGCCTACATTGGTATTGGAAACGACTCCTTATACCAAGCTTTTGCGGAACTTGGGTCTGCTTCTTCCGAAGCCTAAAGGTATTGCCGTCTTCAGCGCGCATTGGGAGCATCCTGTCCAGATGATATCGAGCGCCCCGAAATGGGAGACGATGCACGACTTTTTTGGCTTTCCGGATTCCCTTTACGAATTGCATTATCCGGCGAACGGAGACCTGGTTCTAAGTATGGAAATCGAGCAGCTGCTGACCATGGAGGGCATCCGGTGCGAGTTTAATCATCGAAGGGGACTCGACCATGGGGCATGGACGATTCTGAGACTTCTGTATCCTGCTGCGGATATTCCCATTGTTGCTCTTTCGGTGAATCCCAAGCTGGTGCCTGAGGAACAATATAGAATTGGAAAAGCGCTGCTTGCTTTAAGAGACAAAGGCATTATGGTCATCGGAAGCGGAGGGACGGTACATAACCTGTCTAAGCTGGAGTGGGAGACGTCGGGAGCGGAGAGTTGGGCTGTCGGATTTGATCAATGGATGTCGGACAAAATCAGCGTATGGGATCTCGAGGCTTTATTCGATTACGAGCGGAGGGCTCCGTCAGCGGCTGAAGCCGTACCTACCCGGGAGCATCTGGCTCCATTATTTATCAGCATGGGCTCTGCAGACCAACATCAATCGGCGAGACTACTGCATCAGCAGTATCAATATGGTACTTTAAGCTTGTCCGCTTGGATGTTTAAATAAGATAGCAAGCTCAGAGAGCACGGGATTATGCAATCGCATAAAAAAACAGAGCCCGCATCCAATGCGGACTCTGCCAACTCATTTAGTTCATCTTTATCCAGCTATCCCACTCATGGATGCTGATCCCCTTGAAGGAAGGGTGGATAATCAGTTTCTCTTGCAGTGCTGCCAATTCTTGCACCATGAGAGCTTCGCCTTTGCCATAGAAGGTGCCTGGCTCACCGCTGTCAACGGTATCCACAGCTACAAGCACTGGAACGCCGGCCTGATCTGCTGCGGCTAACTCAGTTTGGACGGATGCTGCGATGTCTTGGGCTTTGTTGAAATACGCCATCAACGTCACTTCGTCCATGCGTCGAATGAGCCAATCCGACAAAGTCGTTCTGCCGCCCTGACCGTCTCCCACTTGAAAAGAATCCAGCCATACCGGCATATCCATGCCGACGGTCAAAGTAGAGTCGCTCTTCACTTCTTCGACAAATCCACTTACCGTGTCTTTCCAAAGTCCGATCACCGTATCTGAATCCTTGCGCCACTCAGGCAATACATAAGGCTCCACATCCAAATGAATCCCGGCAAAACGTTCCTCGGGAAGAGCGCTCCTGTTGTAGCTCTTAACCCAGTCAATGAATTCGTATAATTTCTTGTTGTGCTCCGGAAGCACCCAATTCGGAGCGCCGCCCAGCGCCTGAACCTCAATGTGCTGAGCGTTCGCCTTGCGAATAAAGGCACTGTAGTAAGGAGCCGGATAACTTGAGTCTACGAACAGATAGACCCGGTTGATCCCTTTGTTGGTCAGCTGCTGCAGTGTGCTATCCGCCTCTTGGCCGATCACATACGGATTCCACATCCACGTACTTAGCACCCGTTGACCTTCAGCTTCAGCAGCTTGAGCGGAGGTCCCGCCTAACAAGGAAAACCCCATGAACACCTGTCCCGCCAGAAAGCAGTTTAGCAACAACCAGCATAACCTCCTTCTCGTTGTTGAAGTGTTGAATAGTTTTGTTTGCCGCAGATTCACTTTCCTGCTCCTTCCAATTCAATGTTAGCCTTAGAATATACCTGATCATTTGAACTTATTTTCATTTTAAAAAAATGAACTGCAACCACCGGTCAGTTGGTTGAGGCAGTAGGGGTCGCATCTTTGGGTGGCTGCTTGCCTTGCTTCTCGAATAGGCTTTGCAAAATCGAGTAGCTTTTCTTGAGCCTCTCATGGTAATCGACTTTATTCCAGTTATCCCATTTGTAGGCTAGGGACTCCTGCTTCTCTTTCCCTTCGGCTCCATGAACCCAATGCGGCTCAACGCGGACCGATTTCACATCATCGAATTTCAATGCTCCTGCTTCATAAGGATACTTCCACGCTTTGTGCTGGCTTGGATCGGTGAACCCCAACATCATCCAAGGCACACGCACCTCGATGACCGACCCGGATACAAACCAGTCCGCCAAATTGTTGAAATCCGGGCTTGCCGGATCCGTCGTACCTTGATGAAGCTGTCCGATTTCCACATCCTCGAAGGGGATCTTTTCCTTCGTTTGCGGTAGGACAAAGCCTTTGTTGACAGGCAGCTTCCACGGTAAAAAGATGCCGTTCTCCGCATGAGCCCAGCTCTCCTGCCATGGCATGAGCTTCTTCTGGGATCCGTACAGCCAACTATGGTAATCGTAGGCACTGCCTACATACAGGGATGAATTATTGGATCCCTGCAGCTTCATGACAAATTCTTGACCACTGCTGAAACCGACACCCGGCGCTTGATCCGCTGTAGTACTTCCTCCATTCAATGTGTCAAAGCCAAGGAATAAGGAGTTGTCCCCGAGCTTCCAATCGCCCTGGGTGTTTTTTAACATCAGATACAAGTACGCTTCATCGTGGGAAACGGATAGACTGTAGCCCGGATATTGCTTGGTCTCCACAGGCTTTCGACGATCCCAATCTTCCGTCTTGCCGTCCAGCACAATCGTATCCTCCGGCGATTTTCCCGGTTCAACGGCCAGCACACCAAAATGCTCTTCATTGGTAAGCATATTTCGCCAATACGGTCGCCTTGCTATAGGCGTATCCAGCTCAAGCGTGTTCCAGGTGATTTTGAACCATTCGTCCTGCCACGAGAACAATACGGCGCCATCGTAATTTTCATTATATATACTTTTGTACAGAGCGGCATCGATCTCACCCTGCTCCTGCTCGGTATGCAGGCCTTGGTTGCGGTTCAGCGGACCGTAATGGGCGAGTCCTCTCGAGCTCGGGATCCCATATTCCGCCACGATCAGCGGAATGCCTTTATGATGCTCTCTTAAATCATGCAAATAGCCCGCATAGGGATTGATTTCTCCAGTACTGTCCTTATAATTCTGGTACTTGTCCTCGTAGCGCAGCAGATCGGGATAATACGGATAAATATGATAGGAAGCAAAATAGCCTGCTTTCCACGTTTCCCGTGGACTAATATGCATCGGATCGACAGATACCATATCTTCGTTCTCCGCCGGTTCATTAGGGTGCGTAAGCGGGTCGGTTGTCACCCAGTTGGTAAATGAAACGGGATGCTGCCAGCCGTATTTCATTTCCTCCTGCGCTACCGTATCAAGCATTTGCGTGAGCCAGCTCTCGAATGGATTAGCCTCTGGGTTCGCCTGAAAATACGTCCCTTGAAACGGCTTCAAACCGGGATGAGCGTCATTGGTTGCCTTTACTACGTAAGGATCCCACTCTGTGCCTACAACCCAACCTAATATATAAGGAGAAATGTCGGCGTCGTATTTGCCAGATGCATGTCCGGGCGTGGCCTTCCGGTTGAGATTGCCGTGAACGGCATGAACGGCGTCTTGAATTTCTTTCTTAAATACAGCTACGGTGTCTTCCTGATAGGCATCCCTCCCTTCTCCGCCGCTCCCGGTCAATTGGTCCTCCGGCGCCCAGATGCCGTGAAGCACGTAGAGCGGGTCTTGGCGTCCGCCATTGAATTCCGCTAACGCTTCGTAGAAATGGGGCGGCAAAATCGTATATACGCGGATGACGTCGGCATGCATCTCTTTGATTTGCCCGAACCATCGCAAATAATCTTCCTTGGTCGGACTCAGCTCTCCGGGCGCATGCCCGGGAGTGGTTGCTCCCAAGTTGACACCAGACCAAAATTGCGGTGTCCAGCCGTTGCCATTGTACACTTCCAGATGGCCTTCCTTCACCGAAGCGGTCTGTTTAATGCCTTGTTCTTCAAATACCGGCATCACTGATTGCGGAGCGGTCTTACCCGAGCCTGCGAACCAGCTTCGTGTCCCATGTGTTAAGGACAGTGCAAGCGCTGCAGCAGCAAGCAGAGCTATGACCGATAGGCCCATAAGGGTGGTGCGTTTGTTAACCCAATTCACTTGCATGATATCCTCCTTTGTAAAAGCTCTGTCCCCTTGTTTTTACCACATAGGAAAAAATCAGTTTGTTAGGGATTAACGTAGACTTTCCTATTGGCGATAAAACCAACCATAGAGCGGGGGCGCTCATCTTTGAAAGGCTTCGATGGAGGTTTTCTCTATTTCAAGCATAAGGAGGTGCCCGACTTCGCGAGCGTCACTTTGTCGGTGCTGCAGCTGAGCTCCCGTTCTTCCTTCACTTCGATTCCGAGAGCTTTCAGACGTTCTTGATTGGACCAGCTGTAGGTAAATTCAGCCGGAATCGGCTGAGTTGCATCACGCAGTTCAGCGAGTTGACCCTTCAGCTCTTGATTCCAGGCGAGCTGTTCCTTCGTATACATGCCGGTGACTATCAGCGCATTGGCTGCAATCAAAACCGCCAAGGTCCAGCCGGTGACTTTGACTATCCTATGGCCGCCTTGCAGACTCAATGCCAGCCAGACGCAGATCAGCGGTACGAACCATAACTGCGGTACATAGCGGGCCCACCATGCCGCCGGATTAACAAATGCCGAGGCGGCCAAAAGCAGGATGACGCCAATGGCCGCTAACGTCAAGCCGGTGCGCTTACGAAAAGCGAGCAGCAGCACCAATAGCGAAATAATTAGCGTCCCGCTGAACAGCGGGCCGAAGCCAGACACGGCTACATCAGGCTCTCCATATACCTGAAGCTCACGGTCTGTGAAGGTGAATGGCCATTTGAATTGGGTTGGCCGTTTCTCCGTGCTGTTGCCTACAGTCGTTGCAAAATAGGATGAAGCAGCTTGCTCGAAACGGTTCATCATTTCGAGGTTGCGCGGAATGAAATTCTTGACGACATCGACCGCTTCTTCACCGGCTAACGGATAAAACGGATGCCCGTCCCGCACCGTATTCGTCACATACGGGTTATAGCCGACCAGCAGGACGCCCGCGAGTCCACCGATGGCGCCGATGCGGAATACCCGCTTCAACAGCCCGAACTGCTCGCTCATATACAAGACGATGAGGAGCCCGACAGTCATCAGGCCTGCATAAGCTATCGCCGTGAATTTGATATTCATGATCAGGATCATGGTCAGCGTATAGCTGATTAGTAAAACCCGGTTCGCCTTCGCATAGATTAGTGCGCCGAGCGCAACCAAGCACAGCAGCAGTGACGCCAGCAAGCCGTCGACATAGTAGCTGAACGCTTGATAGATGCTGACAGGATTCAGAGCAAGCAGCACAGCAACGACCCAAGCTTGAACTCGCTGGTTTGGCCGCAAATGGAGCAGTGCGGACAAGCTCAGCAGTGCTGAGGCAGCGATCGTAAGCAAATTGATGGCTTTGCCGCCTTCCAGCAAGCCCGTCGCTTTATAAATGGTTGCGGCTGCAAGCTCCGCACCCTTGGCATAATGGTTGACCCAAACACTATTCCCTGTCGGCATGGACACAGGCTCATCATAGACCGGATTCCACCCGTTCGAGAGTAAAATAATCGCTTCTTGGTGATACGCTTGTCCGTCGTAGGATAAATCGTAAAAATAGTTGCTGATCAGAAGGCTGCCTGCAAAAAGCAGCGCTGCACACCCGATGGATGCCCCGAACAGCCATCGTGGCAATTCATCGCCTGAAGCTTGGAACACGAGCCAAGCCGTTCCGATCGCCGCTGCTGCAGCTAACCAAAAATGCAGCGGCAGCAGCGGCACCTTGGCCAAGAACAAAAGTGACGGAATGACGAAGCCGGCTATAACAAGCATCAATAATGCCATCCCGGTCATCAAACTAAAGGAAGCAAGTCGGTTCTTCATTGTGTCACTCCTCAATCTATCATCGCTAATTCTAGTAAACTGATTTCTATATACAATGGTTTATCATAGACATCACCCATGTCGAACCCCTTAATTCCGAGAATAACCAGTCACAAACTGGCATATTCCGGTCTTATCCTAAGAGAGCCATTGGGAAGCTGCCCAACCAAGCAGAGTGCCTACAGCAAGTCCGCCGAGCAGCTCCGGGCGGGTATGCCCTTGCCTTTCCCGCAAGCCGGCTTCTACCGTTGCGGCATTTTCACGGGTAAGTCTATTGATCCATTTGGCATTTTCCCCAACGGCGCGCCGAATCCCTACCGCATCAATCATCACAATGTAGGTTAATGCGACGCCTAGCCCAAACATCGGTGTGCCAAAGCCCTGATCGAAACCGATCAGCATCGTGACAGAGGAGACGACGGACGTATGCGTGCTCGGAAACCCTCCGTTCCCGATGAGCCGACGCGCCTCCTGCCCATGCCGGATGCGGTTAACCGCATATTTCAATGTTCCGGATACGAGCCATGCTATAAATGGCAGCGCGGGGTATAAGATGCGGGCGCTAATTTCCATGTACTGACCACCTCAATTCTCTCTGCCGATCTCTTTCATTGCCATGAAACGAAGGGGGACCCTTCGAGATTACATCCGCCTTGGAAACTTATGAAATAATCTGTAAAAGCCCGGTGAGTAAGTAGCGGAGGGGGGAGAGGCATAAGCTTTTGCCTCGCATTCTTTCTGTAAAAAAGAAACTTCAAAAGCTTTCTCTCGCTTATCCCGCCCGAGCAATCACTAATACCCCGGCGGAAATCAAGACGGCGCCGCACCATTTTTGAATGGAAAGTGTCTCTTGAAATAAAAAGAAGCTGAGCACCATGACCAGGATATAGCTCAGACTGACCATCGGATAAGCTGTACTGAGCGGGAATCGCTTCAAAGCAAGCAGCCAGAAGATGGAGCTAAGCCCGTAACTCCCGATACCGGCCACTACAGGCCAATAGGTCTTGAAGCCTGTCCACGTCCATAATGCAGATCCCGCAGGCAGGACAGCGCTGACGCCCCATTTCATTAAAACCTGCCCTGCGGCGCCCAAGAGGACGGAGGCGATTAACCATATGTATTTGATCACACGCTTGGTTCACCCCCTTTTATTTGTTGAAAAACAGCAGGATGCAGCCGACGGAGAAGCCATACAACACGACCGTTAGCAGAATATGCTTGTCCTCGAGCAGCAGCTTCTCCGGGCGTCCACCCTTGTCTTCCATATGAATCAGGTACAAATAACGAAACATCCCGTACAGCACGAAAATCAGTGTCCACATCAGATGGATAGTACGTCCCGATGTAAAAGTAAACAGCGCATAGCTCATGATGGTTGATGTCGTGGCGATAGCCGACATTTGATTCAGCATTTCCATCGAATACGATTCCAGCACTTTGCGGTGCGCTCCTTTGCCGCCTTCGAGCAGCGCCAGCTCGTGACGCCTTTTTCCAATAGCGAGGAACAAAGCCAGCAGCATGGTGCAGATCAGAAACCAAGGCGTGAGAGACACGCCGATCACCAGACCGCCGCCAACCGCCCGCAGAACAAAGCCTGAGGCAATGATCAGCAGATCGAGAATGACGACATGCTTTAGCTTTAAGGAGTAGAGCACATTCAAGAAAAAATACGCGGAAAGGACAAACCCGAACAAAGGCTGAAAACGAAACGCCACCAGAACGCAGCATAACAGCAAAACAAATCCGAACACCAATGCCATCTGCGGCTGAATGGCGCCGGAGGCCAGCGGCCGAAGTTTTTTCTCCGGATGCATCCGGTCTCTTTCCCGATCTACATAATCGTTCAAAATGTACACACAGCTGGAAACGAGACAGAACAAGACAAAGCCGGTCATAGCCCGAATCAGCATATTCAAGTCTGCCTGTTGGATAGAAAAAATAAGTGCGGCGAACACCAGCAAGTTTTTGGTCCATTGTCGCGGGCGCATCAACAGCAAATATTGCATGGGCAGCGCACGGTGTTCGCCTCGCTTTAGCTTGACTTGAGCTTTCGTTTGGTCCATACCCCATTCTCCTTTTCGTTATATTTTTGATACGTGTAGGGCAGATGGGTGTCTGGGAGTCCTTCTGTTCCGACATTCATTATATCGAATTCGTCATTCGATAAAAAGAACGAAACTATGCCGTTTTTTGGAGAATTCTAGAGGAATTTCGACGATATCGTTCTCTAAATCGAAATTTTTCGCGATTTTCGATTTTTATTTTGCTCAAATATGCGATATACTCCAAGGTATCGTTCTGTATATGGAACGATTCATCTGTTCTCCAAATAGAACAATTTTCGGAAGATGCTCGATTGGGCATCAATTACAACAAAGGATCGATGGCACATGTTGGGAAAGCGAGTGAGGAAGCTGCGCTTGGAGAGAGGACTTTCCTTATCTGAGCTGTCACAAGCCTCAGGTGTAGCCAAATCGTACCTGAGCACCCTTGAGCGTAACATTCAGTCGAACCCGTCCATTCAATTGCTGGATAAAATTGCGTCCGCACTGGACATTTCTTTGGAACAACTGGTCCAACCGGAAGCGAAGGAACAAACACATTTATCGATGCAAGCCTGGTATGAGCTATTCGAAGAGGCGACGAATGCCGGCATCAGCCGGGAGGAGCTCAAGCGGTTGATTGAACTGCAAAAACATTAAATCTATCAAAACAACCATAAGGAGGAGTAAATAATGTGCGGTATTGTTGGTTATATCGGCAGCAGAGATTCGCAGCCGATTCTTTTGGAAGGATTGAAAAAACTGGAGTATCGTGGGTATGACTCGGCCGGAGTGGCTATTTATACCGACGCAGGTTTGAAACTGAACAAAGCGAAGGGAAGAATTACCGAACTGGAGAATAGGCTGCAATTCGAGCCTCTGGAAGGCTCCGCAGGCATAGGTCATACACGATGGGCGACGCATGGCAAGCCATCGGACGAAAATTCTCATCCCCATACAGACAAGGATCGAACCATCTCTGTCGTACATAACGGCATTATTGAAAATCATATGCAGCTGAAGGATGAGCTTGAGCAGCTCGGCTATACCTTCGTGTCCGAAACGGATACGGAAGTGCTCTCCCATCTGATAGCTCATTATTATGAAGGCAGCTTGATACAGGCCGTTCGCCAAGCGACTTCGCGAATCCGGGGCGCCTACGCTATTGCCGTATTATCGTCCTATGAACCTGACAAGCTGGTCGCGGTACGGAATGCAAGTCCACTTATTATAGGAGTCGGTCATGGCGAGAATTTCATCGGATCGGATATTCCTGCCATATTGGAATACACGAGGGATGTTTACATCTTGAATGACGGTGAAATGGCCGTATTGACCCGTGAGGGGGTCGATCTGATGACTTTGGAAGGCAATTTTATTGCAACACAGCTGTTTCACATTGACTGGGACCTGTTGATGGCCGAGAAGAACGGCTTCGATACGTTTATGCTGAAGGAAATTCACGAACAGCCGAGGGCTTACCGGGATACGATGCGCGGTAGGATCGATCAGGACCTTCAGAAGGTGGTACTGCCGGGGATACAGCTCTCAGAGGAGCAGGTCCGCTCTGTAAAGCAAATTCATATCGTCGCCTGCGGAACCGCCTATCATGCGGCTTTGGTCGGCAAAACGGTCATCGAACGACTGACCCGCCTTCCCGTGGAAGTCGATCTGGCTTCGGAGTATCGGTACCGGATGCCTGTCATTCCGGAATCTACGCTGGTCATTGCCGTCAGCCAGTCCGGCGAAACCGCCGATACGCTCGCCGCAATGCGCGAAGCTAAGGCGAATGGGGCTCGCATTCTGGCCATCACCAATGTGGTCGGCAGCTCTGTTGCGCGTGAAGCCGACGATGTCCTGTTCACGCTGGCAGGGCCGGAAATTGCTGTCGCCTCGACCAAGGCTTATACGACTCAACTGATTGGTTTTTATTTGCTGGGACTGTACATGGCGGAGGCGCGAGATGCGATCGATAAGGTCACATTGATCGAGATGCTGGCCATGCTCGAACGGCTGCCTGTACAGGTGGAGGATATTTTTCAGCACCTGGAGCCTGTTGAACAGCTCGCCCATCTGATTACCCGCCATGAGCATCTGTTCTTTATCGGTCGGGGACTGGATTACTGCGTCGCGATGGAAGCTTCCCTCAAGCTGAAAGAAATTTCGTACATTCATTCGGAAGCTTATGCTGCAGGAGAGCTGAAGCATGGATCGCTGGCCTTGATCGAAGACGGAACCCCCGTCATTGCCCTGGCCACCGATGACCGGCTGATGGAGAAAACCATCAGCAATATCAAAGAAGTCAAAGCGCGGGGAGCATACGTTATCGGCATTGCGTTGGAAGGCAACATGGAGATTGCCAAGACAGCGGATCACGTCATCTATGTGCCGCGTACCCACTCCCTGCTGACGCCTGCCGTTAGCGTGATCCCGCTGCAGCTATTGTCTTACTACACGGCTTCGATCAGAGGCAACGATGTGGACAAGCCGCGAAATTTAGCCAAAAGCGTTACGGTAGAATAAAAGTACAGCATGCTGCTGGAGGAGAGAAACGTATGGAGATGGAGCCATTACAAGAAACGGCTTCCGTATTGTACGTACTGGGAGCCGTAATAGCCGGCGGCTTCGGCGTCTTGGGGCTGCTGCGATTCCGCAATCAAAGGAACGCAAGGCAACTAAGCCAAAGTCTTGCCAAACATCAGGACTATTTTGCCTATTTGAGCGTCCAGATTGACGAGGCCGAGGCTCTATTGCCTCCACCTGGGTCCTTATCCCAGGTGGAGCTTCGAGCAGTACAATCCAAGCTGCTGGAATGGATCGAAACGATTCACGGCCGACACCGTGACAAGCTAACAGCCCTATGTCGTGATATGGGACTGATCGAAATGGAGCGTCGGCGATTGGACAGTCCTTGGCACTTAGTTCGTGTCGAGGCAGCTTACCACTTAGGCGTAATGCGCGCCGGTGAATGCACCGAAGCGCTGCTGGAGCTGCTGGAGCGCGAGACAACGGAGTCGACCGCGTTCGTGATCGCACGTGCGGCCGCCAAATGCGCGCAGAAGCCGGACGAGCTGCATCGGCTCATGTCGCTGCTCATGAAGCAACATCCTCATGCTCTGCAGCTAACAGCGGATATCCTCTCCGCATCGTCGATGGATCCGGCGCCCCTATACGCTGGGATACTGGACAACGAAACGGACGAAGCCATGCTAAGGCTAGCTTTGGTCGGCTTGTCCGGCGGGAACCGTCCGTACAGCTTAGCGGCATTGGACCGCCTGCTGCTGTCGGATGCCGCGGATGTGCGGATCAGCGCAGCTAAGCTGCTGCTAAAATATCCGCAGCTTCTGCCGCCAGGCCGCGTTGGCGAGCTGCTCGGCCATCCCGATGGGGAGATCCGGGCCGCCGCCGCGCAAGCGGCTGGTGAGCATCAGCTGCTGTTTTATATCGAACCGCTGAAGGCGTCACTCACCGATCCTTATTGGGAGGTACGCTATTTCAGCGCCCAAAGCTTGAGTCGTTTCGGTCTCGAGGGCTTCGAGGCCTTGTGCGAAACGGCACGCGATATGAAAGCGGGGCCGGCTCAGGATACGGTGTGGAACGCCATTCATGAGGCGATGGACCGGTCGGCTGCGGCCGCTGCGCAAGAGGTGCAGCAAATTCCTCAGAATAACGAGTTGTCCCGCTTGTATCGAACGATTTTTCAACAAAACTACACGAGCCTTCCCATCACGGCAGAGTCCCATCGGTTCGTAGAAAGAGGAACCGGATGAGATCATTCTTACTGGATTATGGCATTGCAGCCACTTACTTAATTATCGGGTCCAGCCTGTTATACATGTTCATCCTGGCTGTATCCCATCAGAAAATGCTATCGCTGGTCAAAAGCACCATGTACTCCCGA
Organism: Paenibacillus sp. UNC451MF; assembly: GCF_000686845.1. GTDB lineage: Bacteria > Bacillota > Bacilli > Paenibacillales > NBRC-103111 > Paenibacillus_S. The sequence continues at coordinate 67,440 of NZ_JMLS01000013.1, forward strand.
TACAGGGAGCTCGCAGGCTCTGAGCACGTGCCGCCCGTATCGATTCTGGTCCCTTCTCATAATGAGGAGCTGACGATTATCGAGAGTGTACGCTCGTTGATGCTGCTGGAGTTTCCGATCTACGAAGTCATCGTCATCAATGACGGGTCCAGGGATCGTACCCTGCAGGTATTAATTGAGGAGTTCGACTTGAAGCCGAGCCGATTGACTCACTATCAAACTCTCGTCGAATCCAAGCCGATTCGGGGCATGTATCACAACCCCCTGTATCCGAAGCTGATTGTCATTGATAAAGAGAACGGCGGCAAAGCGGACGCATTGAACGCCGGCATCAATGTCGCACAGCATTCTCTTGTTGCGACCATCGACGCCGACAGTTTATTGGAAAAAGATGCGCTCATCCGCTTGGTCAAGGTTTACATGGAAAATCCGGAGGAGCATATTGCTATCGGCGGCAATGTGCGTATCGCCAACGGAAGCACGGTAGAAGACGGTCGAGTTACTTCCATTCGCTTGCCGAACAAATGGCTTCCCGCCCTGCAATATGTGGAATACATGAAGGCTTTCCTCGGCGGGCGGATCGGCTGGAGCTCTGTGAACGGGCTCTTGATCGTATCCGGCGCCTTTGGACTGTTCCGCAAGGACTGCTTGATTGAAGTCGGCGGCTACGAAGAGGATTGTCCCGGCGAGGACATGAATATCGTCATGAAGCTGCACCAGAATAGGCTTGCGCGGAATTTGCCATATAAAATCATTTTCTGCCCCGATGCCGTTTGCTGGACACAGGCGCCCGACACGCTCGGCATCCTGGGTTCGCAGCGCCGCCGCTGGATCCGAGGTACGTTGTGGAACGTGATCCGATTCCGTTCCATGCTTTTTATCCCGAAATATAAGGTCATTGGTTGGCTATCGCTGCCTTATACCATCTTGTACGAAACGATTAGTCCTTATATTCGACTATCGGGACTGGCAGCGCTAGTCGGTTATGTGTTAATGGACATGACGGAGCTTCCGGTACTGCTAGTTTTCCTGCTTGCGAACCTTCTGATTGGGCTCGTCTTCACTCTAGGCTCCCTCATTATCGAGGAAATTGCCATGGGGCGCAGGGTTAGTGGTCCGAGTCTGCTTCGCATTCTAGGCTTGTCTGTCATCATTTCTATTTATTACGACCCAATGAACGCATGGTGGAAATTGCACGGCCATTGGGATTATATGCGGCGAAACAAAGGTTGGGGGAATATGGTCCGTCGCAGCTGGACGGGAGACACGGCGAAGTCAGGTGTTTCCGCTCCTGAGTCCAACGCTTCGAAGGCACAAGCCATCTGATCGCTTGCTTACTACTTATCATCTCAATCAACTCTCGAAACGAAATGGAGTGAACCTATATGAAAACCTCAGTGTTATCTCAATCCGTAGGGTCAGATCGACTTTATCATCAAATCAACCAAGTACTGAAATCCTCAGCAGGATGGAACAGCTGTGGGGTCATTACCGCCCATTCTCGCCTCCTGCGATCCATAGAGCTGCAGGATCTGGAGACACGCTTGAAGATGGAGGATTTGAACTTGACGGTGCTGTCCGCATATGAAGCAGATGAAGAGCTTCTCACCTTACTGCTTCCGGGACAATCACTTTCCTTCACCCATTATTTGGCTATAACGGTAAAAGCATTCCTTCAAGACGCTGGATTTCTGTCCGGCAGTCTTGCGGTTGCAAGCTTCCCTGAGAGCTCTCAGCTTACGCCGGAGGCGCTTGGTGATTTCAAAGCCTTGTTAGGAGAGGCGGACCGTAGCAATCTTGAAATCGCCATCTATTCAGGACAGCCTATAGGGGCTGCAGCCCCTAGCATCGTCATGGTAGAACCGAATGGCGATCTGCAGGATTTTCTCCATATGCGCCTCGGCCACCAAGGGTACGATGTTCATCCTGCGCAGGATGGTCTGGAAGGACTGCGGCTCATTGAGGCCGTAAAGCCTAAGCTGGTTCTTACGGAGCTGATGCTTCCCGCGCTCGACGGATACCAGCTCATTCACCGCGTATCGCAATCGGAGCAAGCTCCAGATTGCCAAGTCGTTGTAATGACCGATCTGGGCGTGGAGCAGGATGTATACAAATGCTTCGAGCTCGGCGTGGCAGACATTATCCGTAAGCCGTTCTCGCCGGTGGAGCTGGAGGCTCGACTGCGAAGATTGCTTGCTTGATCGAAAAGAATAGGGAGTAGATAAGGAGTTCAAAGCCATGAAGGGTACACGCTTCCCCGTCACCTGGCTGCTGCGCCTGATTGCGGTTGTTCTCGTCGGCACCCTCATCTGGCATTACTGGCCTGCAAAGAAGGTCGAGAGCATGAAGAGCGCCGACGGATCGCACATCAAGTTTCGCACCCAGGATGACCACATCGAAATGTACGATAAACAGCAATGGACTCCTTTTTTCGCAAAAGGAGTCAACGTAGGCGCAGCGCTGCCGGGGCATGACCCAGGGGAGCTGCCTATATCCAAGGAAACCTATTTGAAATGGTTCCAGCAAATTAAACAGCTTGGCTCGAACACCATTAGGGTATATACCATTTTATCTCCGGCCTTCTATGAGGCCTTGGTAGAGTACAATCAGAAGCATGCGGACAATCCGCTTTACTTTATCCAGGGAATCTGGACGCCCGAGGAAGAATTAATCGAGAAAAAAGATGCTTTCTTGGACGACATCTACCAGCAATTTGAAAATGAAATTACACTGGCCGTCGGTGCTGTCTATGGGACCGTCGAAATTCCGGAGCGCTTTGGCAAAGCCAGCGGAGCGTATCGCTCTAACGCCGGCCCTTATCTGCTTGCCTGGCATTTGGGCACAGAATGGGAACCGAATATGGTGAAGAACACCAACGATAAGCATAAGGACAAAACCGGATATCAAGGCACCTTTATATCCGCCAAGCCTGAAGCGAGTCCGTTCGAAAATTGGCTGGCGCGACTGCTGGACCATCTGGCTGTACAGGAAGAGCAAAATGGCTGGAAGCATCCGCTCACGTTTACGAACTGGGTGACTACCGATCCATTAAAGCACCCTGGAGAAATTCTGATACAGGAAGACATGTCCAGTGTGGATGCGACACATCTTGATGCCACAGGCTGGCAGGGCGGTTACTTCGCATCGTTTCACGTCTATCCGTATTATCCGGACTTCTTCCGGTTGGATACGACTTTGCAGGATGTCAAGAATTCGGATGGCACCTTCAACACCTATCGAAGCTATCTGCATCAACTAAAAGCATACCATAAGGGGCTTCCCGTCATGATCACGGAGTTTGGTGTTCCATCCTCCCTCGGTATCGGACATCTGGCTAACATGGACCGCAATCAGGGTGGGCATGACGAAGCCGAACAAGGACGGATTAACGCAACGCTGCTGCAGGATATTCATGCCGAAGGAATGGCCGGAGGCATCGTATTTTCATGGCAGGACGAATGGTTCAAACGGACGTGGAACACGATGGAATTCGAAATCCCGCAGGCACGTCGTAAATATTGGCACAATGTGCTTACGAATGAGCAGTATTTTGGTCTTGTTGCGGAAGCGACCGGCAAGGAGGGAGTACTTAACATCGATGGCGACAGCAGCGATTGGAACAAGCTCAAGGCCGAGGACAAGCAAGTGCTTCAAGGGTCCTATCCGGGCTATAAATCGATAACTATGACGCATGATGAAGCCTACGTCTATATCCTGGCGGAGCTCGCCAAGCCGTTCGATCCCGAGCATGAGCTGTTGAATCTGGGAGTGGATACGGTTCCCGGCGGCAACAAGCATGCGCAGGAGCTTGGGGGACGTCAATTAGACGAAGGTCTTGAGACGCTCATCACGTTAGGCAAGGATAACGAAAGCGAAGTGAAAATCGCATCCAATTATGATTTTCACACCCGTTTATATGGTAAGCTGTATGGCATGCTCCAGGTGAAGCCGGAGGAAATGAAGGATGATTCCGGTTTGTTTCACCCGTGGAAGCTGGCGGTCGGAATGGAGATGATCCCTCCCGACTCAACCAAATACAATCCGTTCGAGGATGTGTCTGCAGGCCGCTTAATTAGAGGGACAACAAACCGCACTTCACCGGATTTTAATTCTCTCGCGATGTGGCAGGCCAAAGGAAGCACGGTCGAACTGCGTATCCCTTGGATGCTGTTAGGCTTTACCGATCCGAGCTCCTTGCAGGTAATGAGCTACGAAGAGAAGGACGGAAAGCTGACAGCGACAACGACCCAAGGCATTCGTCTCCTTCCATGGATTGAGCAGCGAAGCGAACAAAACGCTCCGCCTGCGGCTGGGGGAGCAGCTGCCGAAACCGTCTCTGTATCCAAGCTGCCGCTCTACCGCTGGCCTGTCTGGAATAAGGTCGAATATCACGAAACATTGAAGCAAAGCTATGATCTCATGAAAGCTGCGTTCGAACAGATAAAAAGCCCTTCCTGAGGCAGAAAGGACTTTCAGCAATGCCCCTGCTTCAGGGGCTACTCTTGTTTGTTACGCGAATTGCGCCATTTGTTGAATTCCAAAAATTCCGCAAACTGATCCTTGCTGACGCCGGAAGCCTTAGCTTCCCGTAACAGCTCCAACCACTCCTCATCGAGCTGTCCTTGAGGGGTGGTTTCATTATGCAGCAAGGTTTCCACTGAAACCCCCAGTACCTGACTGATTTTTTCCAGAAAATGAACCGAAGGATTCGATCTCAGATCTCTCTCTATTGAACTCAAATACGATTTGGCTACACCGGCCTTCTCGGCCAGCTCAGAGAGAGAAAGCCCTTGCGCCAAACGCAATTCCTTGACTTTTTTGCCAAACATGGTCGTGACCCCTTTATTCTCTTTCGTCAATTATATAATATCATTATATTTAACAAAGAATAAGCCATCTGTGGTTTATTTTATTGTAATCGCTTTCATATCGATTTAAAAAAGAAGAATCCGCGGATTCTATAAAAAAAGAGCTTATTCTTCTTCTTGGTTACGAGCGTTTTTCATCTTTATGTTTGTTTTTTTACATTCATTGAAAAATTGCCGGACTTCCTCAGTAGAAAGTCCCGAATCACGGGCGGCGATCATCAGGTGAAACCAATTCATATCCTGACTTTTTGTATGTAGCGTCGAGGACAATGTCATAATCCAATCCCTCCTGGTTTCGGAAATTTGGCACATTATACTGTTCGGCCACTGTTCCCGATTTTAGTCGTCAGAGCGTAGCCTTTGGGACATTTTTCCTCAAATAGCGACACGAGGATGGACCTTCTGAGGCCCAAGGGAGCGCATATTCAGTGCGAATTATAAACACTTGTGAAGAACAGTCCTCAGCTAGAATTAAAATAAAATAATCAGAATTTTGAAAATGTTCACGTTAACATAGATAAAAATGCTTCATCCTGTTATAATTTTATTAGCAAAACCGAAGTCTAAAAATAAGCTGGAGGTTCAATGATGAAACTTTCCGTATTTACTGTTGTTACACCGGACCTGTCACCCGAAGAATTAGCTGCTGCCGCCAAAGAAGCAGGAATTGAAGGCATCGAATGGCGTTTTAAAGAAGTTCCCGACGAGTTTAAAGAAGAGAAGCCGTCCTTTTGGCGCAACAATCTGTGCTCGATTGATCCTTCTGCATCGGATGAAGAAATTGAACGCTTTGCACGTGTAGCCCGTGAGTATGGTCTGCAAACGATTAGTGTTACACCTTACTTAAAGGCTGGAGATATTGAAGCTACGGAGCGCGTGCTGCAGGTTGCTCAAAAGCTCGGTGCAAAAGTGATCCGTGTTGGCGTACCTAACTATGACCGTTCGACTCATTATAACGAGCTGTTTGATCTTGAAGTTCGTTATTTAGAAGCTGTTGAGCCTTTGGCTAAAAAATACGGCGTGAAATGCCTTGTGGAGACTCACCACAATACGATCATTGCCAGCGCATCCGCGGCACTTCGTTTGGTAAGTCGCTTCGATCCAAATCACATCGGCGTATTGTTTGATCCGGGTAACATGGTTCATGAAGGATACGAAAACTTCCGTATGGGTATGGAGCTGTTAGGACCTTACCTGGCACATGTTCATATTAAAAATACAGGCTGGAAAAAAACGGACGTTCGCGAAGACGGCTCGCAGGGCTGGACTTCCTACTGGGAACCGAACCTGGAGGGTGTCGTGAACTGGAAGCAAGTACTGAGCGACCTGAAAGCAATTGGCTACGACGGTTACCTGGGCGTAGAAGATTTCAGCGGCAAGTACAGCTCCAAGGAATTACTGAAGCAGTACGGCGAAGAAGTTCGCGGTATTTTGGCTTCCATTTAATAAGTTTGCAGCATAGCCCGCAGTCGGTTTATTCCGTCAGCGGGTTTTTGGTTTATTTGGGCAAACGGTGATAATATAGAAACAATATATCGAAAAAAGGAGTCTGGCGAGTGCGATGAATCCTGTTGCCAAAATGCTCATTATCGGTGGTATCGTTATGATCGCTGCAGGCCTGCTATGGACGGTCGGAAGCAAGTATTTGCAAATAGGCAGATTGCCCGGCGACATCGTGGTGGAGAAGGAGAACTTCAAGTTTTATTTCCCGGTCGTAACTTGTATCGTTATTAGTGTCGTATTGTCGCTCGTTATGTATGTGATTCGATGGTTTACGAAGTGAGCTAGCACCGCTTGTGTTAGGATGAGATGGGATGGACGTACCAAGTAGAAGGCCGGGCCCGTTGAGGGTCTCGGCCTTTTTTTGCTGGGGTTCACCGAAAGCGTTATTCTGCTTGGCTGACTTCACACTATTTTTAAACGTGGTGTGGTTTCATCGGTCCGGTTCCCGTTGCGGTTGGCTTGTGACCGTCGTGATGCATTTTGCGGAGCAGGTAGGGAAGGACGTAACGGTCTAGTCCATAACGACCGGCATTAGCTCCAGCGGCAAGCACGAATACCGTAAGCAGAACCATTTGAACGTTCGTGCTGGTCGAGCCCGAGAACAAGAAGGCGAAGTTCATGACAGCTCCCATTAGGGCGGCGAAAGTAGTAAAGAGGCCGAGCAAGAGGGCTATCCCCACTAATATTTCTCCCCACATGACGAGAAAATTAAATAGCTCAACATGAGGCAGCGCTACCTTGTTCAAGAATGCTGCCCACCAAGGCTGAACGACAGGGTGATCGCCGACGGCCTTTTTCACCGCTCCTGCAAGAAAACCTTGAGCATCGAACGGCTTGTCGCCACTTAGCTTTTCAATCCCGGCCGTAAGCCACGACCACCCAAGATAAAGCCGAAATACGAGCCAAAGCACCGAAGAGATTTTATTTTCTCTAAACCATGTCATGAACATGTAGATCATCTCCTTCATTTATTTGTCTTTATCATACTCTTCTTTTATTGGGTTTCATGTGAAAATAATCACAAACTTTAAGAAAATTTTGGATGGCTTGTGAATGGGCTTTTATTTGGGGGAGGGATGGGCATAGCAAATATATCTTCTACTTTTGTGGTTAATAGAATATATAGATTAGTAGATAACGGACAAGTAGAGGTGAAAAGCATAATGATTCGCACACGATGCAATGACGCTGCGAGCAGGCGGCTCCGCACCGGCCTGCTGCTCGCGCTCGCGGCCAGTCTGCTGACGGCATCAGCAGGCTGCGCCGCCAACAAGCACGACGCCGCAAGGCCCGGCGTCGATGCTGGCTCCGCCGCTGCCGTGACACAGCCTCCCGGCAGCGGCGAGCAGAACCAGCCGACTGCGGCGCAGCAGTCGGTGGGGTACCGCTTCCCGCTGACGGGGCTCGTCAGCGGAAAGCCTATCCATGACCGACCGGTGGTGGTCATGGTGGAAAATGCGCCGCAGGCCCGGCCGCAAAGCGGACTCGATCAGGCCGATCTCGTCTACGAGATATTGGCCGAGGGCGAGATCACGCGCTTTGTGGCCGTGTACCAGGCTCAGGCGCCGAAGGTCATTGGGCCGGTGCGCAGCATCCGGCCGTATTTCGTCAAGCTGGGCGAAGCGCTTGACGGCGTCATCGTCCATGCGGGCTGGAGTCAGGATGCAATGGACCTGATCGCCGAGCATAAGCTCGAGCATCTCGACGAGGTGTATGGCGACAGCGCGTATTACTGGCGGTCAAGCGAACGGAAAATGCCGCACAATTTGTACACCAGCATGGAAAAGATACGTCAGGGGACAGCTAACAAAAAATTCCGTATGGAATGGAGCCTTCAGGGAGCCTCATACGCTTTTGCATTGGAAAAATCGCAACTCTCATCGGGCAAGCCGGTTGCGAAGGCGACGATTAACTATATTCGCGGCTATAACGTCTCGTACGAATACGATGCCGAGAGCGGCTTGTACAAAAGGTTCATGGAAGGAAAGCCGCATAACGATAAGGAAACCGGCAAGCAGCTGACCGCAGCCAACATTCTGGTTTGTGAGAGTAAGCATCAAATTCTCGATAATGAGGGGCGTCGCGATGTCGATGTGACTGGGCCGGGCAAAGGCTATTTACTGCAGGGCGGGCTGATGCAGGAAGTTACGTGGGAACAGAAGAATGGGATGATCCGTGCCTTCTCGGACGGTCGTGAGCTGTCGATGCAACCGGGCCAAACTTGGGTACAAGTGATCCCGGAGGGTTGGGGAATCGGCACCCATTGATATGACCGAAAATTTCAGAAATAATGATTGAATCCATCATAAATCTGCGTTATGATTTCCTCGGGAAGATGTTATCCAACGTTGATCAAAGGAGAGGATTCGGTTGGCTAAAGGAGTGTCAGAACCGCTATCCGCGGTTTTAATAGGGGCGGGACAACGATGTATGATCTATGCTTCTTATGCAGAGAAGCATCCTGAAGAGCTTCGCATATTGGGTGTCGTGGAGCCGGACTTAGAACGCAGAAAGCTTGCCGCAGCACGTTTTGGTATTGAGGTTGATCGCTGCTTTGACACCGTGGATCAATTGACAGCGCTTCCTCGATTCGCGGATGCCGCCATTAACGGAACGATGGACGAGCTGCATGTGCAAACTACGATTCCATTGCTTGAAGCCGGTTATGACGTACTGCTGGAAAAACCGATCGGAGTGACCGAAGAAGAAGTGCTGGAGCTGAAGCGTACCGCGGACGCAAAAGGGCGCACCGTGATGATTTGTCATGTGCTTCGCTACGCTCCTTTTTACACGGCCATCCGTGAAAGGATTGCAGCAGGGGAGATTGGTGAAGTCGTAAACATCCAGACCTCCGAGCATGTAAGCTATCATCATATGGCGGTTTCGTTCATTCGCGGTAAATGGGGCTCGCAGGAAAAGTGCAAATCGTCGATGCTGATGGCCAAATGCTGTCATGATCTTGATTTGATCACTTGGCTGAACGGAGATGCCCGTCCGATCAAGGTCAGCAGCTTCGGAAGTCTTTCGCATTTTCGCCCTGATAAAGCGCCGGAAGGAGCAGGAACTCGCTGCTTGACTGATTGCAGTATTGAAGAATCCTGTCCATATTCGGCCAAGAAAAACTATATCGAGCAGGGCCGCTGGGGCTTCTATGTGTGGAACAATCATCATTTGGGGGCTAAGCTGAGCACCGAAGAGAAGCTGGAATCGTTACGCACCGATAATCCGTACGGACGCTGCGTATGGCACTGCGACAATGATGTCGTGGATAGGCAATCCGTCATTATTGAGTTTGATAATGGCAGCACCGCATCTCATAATATGATCGGAGCCACTCCGAAAGCTTGCCGTATCCTCCATATTATTGGAACGAAGGGCGAAATCGAAGGGGTTATGGAGGACGGGCATTTCGTAGTCCGCCATCCGGATCCGAGACAGGGGCATAACTACACGGAAGAGCATGTGAAACTGAGCATTACGGATGACGGTCACGGTGGTGGAGATTTAAGGCTTGTTGAGGATTTTGTCAAAATGCTTCGCGGCGATCAGTCCTCCGTCATGTCTACGACACTGGATCAATCCATTTCCGGTCATCGGATCGGATTTGCCGCTGAACGCTCACGGCTAGAAGGGCAAGTCATCTTATTGTAGCCTTTTGTAATGAAAATGAAATCTATTTTTCATCTTAGATTAATGTTGCAAGCCTATAATAATAAGTGACCCCCCTTTTCATATAAATACATTGGATGAAGATCCGCAGCCCCGTTGGCTTGCGGGTCTCTTTTTGTTCATGGCGTTATTCACCCGGCTGAACCTAGCTACAATAATTTCCATTTTCCAAGTATAATAAGCTCATATAGATGGAAACCGTTGAGGTATCGGGCGGAGTAGCCGCCTAAGCCTAGAAAGGGAGAATTGAATGAAGAGACTAGACGACATACATCTTCGCGATCCTTTTATTTTACCGGTGGAGAGCGAACGCAAATATTATTTATACGGAACCTCGGGTGAAACCGCTTGGACGGGGAAGCCGCAAGGGTTCGACGTTTACATAAGCGATGACTTGGTGAACTGGGAGGGTCCCCACCGGGCTTTTCGTCCGGACGCTTCATTCTGGGCGGACCGCCATTATTGGGCTCCAGAGGTTCATGAGTGGAAGGGCAGCTATTATATGTTCGCCAGCTTTAAATCGGAGGATCGCTGCCGTGCAACGCAAATTCTTGTAGCAGATCGCCCGGAAGGCCCTTTTAAGCCGCATGGTAACGGCCCTGTAACACCTGCTGATTGGGAATGTCTGGACGGCACTTTGTATGTGGATCGCTCAGGAGAGCCTTGGATTGTATTTTGCCACGAATGGCTGCAGGTCAAGGATGGCGAAGTATGTGCATTGCGCTTATCCTCAGATTTGACAGAGACGCAGGGCGATGTGATTACTTTGTTCAAAGCTTCGGATGCGCCATGGGTGAGGCCGGTTCGGGAAGGGGACACGTTCGTGACGGACGGGCCTTTCTTCTACAGCTCCAAAACAGGAGAGCTGCTGCTCCTATGGTCCAGCTTCGGAGAGCAGGGCTACGCAATGGGGATCGCCCGTTCTTTGAACGGAGATATTAGCGGTCCCTGGATTCACGAAGCGGAGCCGGTGTACCGCAAGGATGGAGGCCACGGGATGCTGTTCCATGGGCTATTGGGCGGTTTGATGCTGACGATTCATTTGCCGAACAAGAATCCTAACGAGCGTCCGCATATTTTTCCGGTTGAGGATTGCGGAGGCACCTTAAGTGTTGGGGCACCGATAGTTTAACCGTCCCCCCAACAAAACACAGCCCCCTAATGGCGGGGGCTGTGTTTTGTTGCTGCTTTTCACAAGCTTACTTTTTCTCCTTCAACATGCCCGAATGCAGTAATTGGAGCTGGACATCAATTTGTTCCAATGATTCTTTATCCAAATCAAGCTGCTCTTCGGACAGGTTTTTCCAGTCCTTGTAATGCTGAAGATACAGGGCATATTTTAGCTGTAGTACGTCAGCATGAAGGGGGAGCCCTTTTTCATAAGTGGCTCTGACTTCATTCTGAATTATTTTCTCTGCCGCTGCCAGAAGCTGTTTTTCCGGCGTGTTTGCAAACAACTCGACGACATTGCCTTGTAAGGAAATTTGCAAATCGTATTTGGGATGGCTGGAGGGATTTTTCACATCGATATGGACTAAAGGGTCTTCGAGTGATACGACCCCCAGTAATTTACCATCCTCCTCCACCTTTAGCGGGGATCGGAGCGTTTGGCCGGTTACCCACCGCAGTCCTTTCAAATCCTCTTGGTTTAAAGACCCTTTCATTTTTTTGCCGCTCAAAATAAAAGCGCCGTCCCATTCCAGTTTCTGTTCCGGCTTTCCATTTTTCTCCCACTGATTAGGATTGGTCGATAAAATAGGCAGGAGGACCGTTCTTGCCGGCTCATAATAATCTCCCAGAAATGTCATGTATTGAAGCGGGAGAATCCAAGAATGCTGCTTATAGTTGGCAGCAGGCGAATGCGCTATCGTCTCGCGGGGAGACAGATTGAAGAAAGCAGGCGCATTCATAATTTCCGTAATGGGTTTCTTGGTGGCAAATACCCACGGAGTAAAACGGATTTCCCGGAATCGTGTTATAGCGTCGACATATCCGCCCGGCCATTGCTTCAATGCTCTTTCTCCTATGATGATGGTTGTCACGTGACTCCAAATGATTCTTTTCTGTGCCGTGTTGTAAAGATCGTTCATGGCCAGATTCAGCGATTCGCCTTTTCCTTTGCCTATCCAGGTAGCTGCCTTATTTCTGCCTTGAGGACTTTCCTGTTTGGCTATCGTTGAAAATTCCATCAATTGAGCATAGACGATATAATTCGGTTTTTCATAATCAAGGCCGATGGAGGTGATGTAGTTGATTTTTTCAACGTTCTGAGCATCCCAGCAGCCGCTAATTGACCACATGGCAACAAATAGGCTTACAAGTATTCCTATACGCTTCATTCTGGATCGGTTCTTTCTCTAGTGGAATCGATCGGATCCAGCATCCCTGGTCGATGCTTTTCAGAGCCCCAGGGCATCGCCAACAGAGCGGGGATCAAGCTCCTGAACGTCACTGGGGACAGCGGTGCGAGATAAGGGAGGCCAAAGGAGCGCAGCCCGGACAAATACACGACTATGAAGAACAACGATATGAAAAAACCAAACAAACCTACAACAGAGGAGCATACCAGAACGAAAAGCCTCAAAACACTCACGGTGCCGCTTAATGACTGGTTGACCAAAGTAAATGTGGCGACAGCGGTTACGGAGGATGCAATCAGCATGGTAGGAGAAGCCAATCCGGCGCGAATCGCTGCATCCCCAATAATGAGTCCTCCCACGACAGCGATGGTTTGTCCAACGGCCTTCGGAAGCCGTATGCCGGCTTCTCTGAAGATTTCAAACAAAAACAGCATTAGCAGCGCTTCGAGCGGTGCCGATGTTGGGAGACCTGTACGAGATGTAACGATGGTTGCCAGCAGCGGAAAAGGAAGCTGCTCCATATTGAAAGTGCTTAAGGCAACCCAAAAGCCTGGCGTGAATATGGCTACGAACAATCCGATCAGCCGCAATAATCGTTCAAAGCTGACAAAGTAAAAGGTAAGATGCAGATCCTCCGGCGATTTGAGCTGTTCTGTCAAGTTGGAAGGGGCAATAAGTGCCATGGGTGAACCGTCCACGATAACGGCAAAGCGCCCGCGAAGCAAGCACTCGGCTATAAAATCAGGTCTCCCGATATAATCGATCAGGGGAAATAAAGAAACGGAACGGTCGGACAGCCCTTCTTCCAGCTGAGCGCTGCTCAGTAAGGCATCTACATGGATTCCTCGGAGCCGTTTACGCGCTTCTTGAATCGTGTTGGGGTTGGCGATGTCCCGAATGTACATAAGAGATACCTTGGTCTGGCTTCTTGTCCCTATTTCGAAAGGTTCATTGCATAAGGATGGCGTACGCAGTCGTTTGCGGACCAAGGCAATATTGGTTGAAAGTTCTTCTGTGAAGGCGTCCCGGGGACCCTTAAGCGAAATCTCCGTTGCCGATTCCTCCGGCGTCCTCTGCGGAATTTGCGGTATACAGACTGTGTAGACCAGTGATAAAGCCTCAAAAACGATGATGAGATGACCGCTGAATAAGCATGTAAACATGCTATCGTCGTCTCGAATCGATTCAAGCTGGAGCAAATCAGTCAAATTTTCCGTAATGGACTTCCAATCGGAGTGTTCGTTGATGCTTATAGTTAAGTTAGGAATAACCCACTCCAGCATTTGCTTGGAATCGATCATACCTTCGCAATAAACGAAAACTACTTTGGGACATGCCTCATTGGTATAGTTGTGGCTAACGACACTTACGTCTGCCGAATGAGCGAAATAAGAGCGAAGCATCGCTTCGTTCCATTGAGTCAGTGTTTTGGAAGGCTGACTTCTAGCCAAAGGTGCGGTTGTACGTTCATTATCCAGCGTTTTACGGATCCAATGAAGAAGGTTCATAAGCTTCGTCCTTTCTTCTTGCTTTTTACAACTACGAGTGTAATGAGGATCAGCGAAACAGCAAGTGCTGCATAGAAGGTTATCGCGTAATAGTCGTGAATATAGGCAACGTAAGTCATATCACTGATCGGCAGCAAGCAGAGAAGGAACAGACATATGCTGATCAGATTGATGATGAGTTGACGTCTGCGGGGTTGTCGAATCTGGAACAAATCGATGATCAGAAAGATCGACAAGGAAACTCGGATGAAGCTCCCGGACAGCCATTGATAGATGGAGAAAAAATCGACGTGAGCTACGTAATCTCCAATCGTTACGAGCCTCCATTGTTCATAAGCAGGATAACGCAGAATAGCGGCCTCTTCCGGGCCGAAGGCAGCAATAGATCCCATGAGAGGACCTAGAGTCAATCCACACATCACGGAGAGGAGCGCAAATAAGTGGACCCATTTGACCGGACGGCTCAGTAAATGCTGCATTAGCACGACGATAATCAGCTCAATAAACCCTCCTCCTATGTAAATCATACATTGAGCAATGGAAGAAAGGTCGCTTGTGATCATCGGAAATAGCAGATTATACCGCTTGTATTGGAAATTGGCTCCCATAACGAAATACCCGAGAATCATGACGAAGGGTAGAAGTACCCCTGCGGTAATTGCAATTGATTGGATGCCTTTGCTTGCTGTGTAGCAGCAAAGCATCATTAGGCTGGCAACGATGACAAGAAGCGGAGTTTGGGGTAAATAGGACACCTTGGTCCAAGTTGCGGTTTCTTTCAGCGCGATGAAAGCAATGGAAAACAAATATACGGCGGCGGCACATTGCATCAGTCTCGCAAACCAGACTCCGACATGGCTCTTAAGCCAATCGACGAGATTGGCCTGGTTTGTTTTTCTTGCTATTGCAAATGGAATCCATATCCAGGCAATGAAAAATACAAAGGCAGCCAGGACACTGATCCAGGCATCCCTCTTGGCTGTTTGCAGCAGCAGAGGAATAACGGTGACGTGATTAGCCAGCCCTATGGTCATTGTAAGAAGAATGCACAATTGGAGCACGGAAATTTTATTGGATGAGTTCATGTTCGTCAGGTCAGCTCCCTTATCTCACTCTAGCAGTCATATCCATAAAGGGTGCGTTTTAGACTTGGATTTTGTCGAATGAGGTCAAATTAAAGACCGCCTCGACGTTCAGGCGGCCTTACAAGGTGCTGCTCATTTTAGCGGGAATTATCGGCGCATTCTGCGGATGGTTCCGGCAATCAAAATAACGGCTTGTTCAATATATTCTTCCTTCACATTGGAAATATTTAGCTTGATTAAGCTTTTCTTGGGGAAATCGGACAAATAATGAGCATCGGCTGAATCCAGCTTTACGTGCTGTCTCAACAAACGCTCCTTTAACGCAGGGGTGGAGAAGGGCTTGCCAACTGCGATGTGAGTATGAGCCCCCTTGTACAGACGGGCAAAATCGATGTCGCCCTCACGTTCTAGAGCATTTGTCAAAAGCTCCATACGCCGCATGTAGGCCGCTTGAATTTTTTGCTTATGCCTCTCGAACATGCCGCTTTGGATATAAATTTCAAGAGCAGCCTGGGAGAGCATAGAGCTGTCGATATCCTGCAGCTTCTTATACTTGTTAAAGGTGTCTGCAAGCAGATGCGGAACTACAGCGGCACCGACACGCAATCCCGGAAACAATATTTTCGAATAGCTTTTTAAATAGATGAGATGAGAGGATTGGTCGTAGGCATAGACGGGATCCGACTTGGAATCGTCCTCCAGATCAGCTAAGTAATCATCCTCTACAATATAGACGTCATATTTCCCTGCCAGCTCGGCAAGGGCTTTTTTCTCGCGGGTGGAATAAGAGGTTCCTAGCGGATTGTGGAACCGGGGCATGGTGTAGAACAGCTTGATATTCCCGGTGCGAAACAGCTTCTCCAGCTCATCGAAATCGATCCCCTGCGAGGTCCGTTCAATGCCTATGACTGGAATGCCGTGAGTTTCCAGCAGCTGAATCAATAAATGGTAGCTCGGCTGCTCAATAAGCACGGTCTCCTTTTGATTCGGAAAAGGCATGGTAGTTAAAATAGCCAACGCTTGCTGTACACCGGAGGTAATGCAAATTTGGTGCGGCTCCGCAAACACTTGGTAATTAGCAAGATGCTTCTGAAGCACGCGGATGAGAGAGGGAAGTCCGCTCGGTGTACCGTACTCGAATAAATCGTTCTGGTACATATCGATCGCTTTATTGATACAGTGCTGAAAATCGATATAAGGGAACACGCTCGAGTCCGGTGCCGCGGAGGCCAGATCTATCATCGTCGGCTGCTCCTGCTGCTCGGATCTGTTGTCACGTTTGACTACGTAGTAGCCGCTTTTAGGAATCGAATAAATAAGGTGTCGACGCTCCAGCTCGTTGTAGGCGCTGATAACCGTACTTTTGCTGCAGGCATACTGCTCGGAGAGCATCCGAATAGGAGGGAGCTTGTGTCCGTCTTTGAAGTCTCCGCGCTCAATGCGGGCCTCCATGTCTTGGATAAGCTGAACATACTTTAGCACTGAACGCTCCTTTCTGCATTCTGTATCGGTACAGATGGCGGTTATTTAGGTTGTATGAGGTTTGCTGCTAACTTATAGTAAAGGTGCCGGCCGGCAATATGAGATGAATGGCAGGAGTGATCGTGATGTTCAGAAGTACGCAAGTAAAAGCTTATCTGGCTGCAGCCTTGTACGCCATCATTATAAGTTTGTCGTTTCTATTTGTAAAATTGGCGCTCACCGTATCGGACCCTATGGATGCTATGGCGCATAGATTCACCATTTCCTGGTTGGCTATAAGCATTCCCGTTCTTTTTGGATGGGTTCGACTCCACATAAGCTGGAAAGACATTCTGCGGATCTTGCCTTTGTCTTTGTTGTATCCGGCGATGTTTTTCAGCCTTCAGGTATATGGATTAAGCTACAGCTCCTCATCTGAGGGGGGCATTATTCAGGCCACGGTGCCGATATTTACGATGATACTCGCTGCGATTTTTTTGAAAGAAAGGACGACTTTATGGCAGAAGCTATCCGTTATGGTGTCCGTAGCCGGGGTCGTTTTTATTTTCATCATGCAGGGAGCTGAGCTTGCGGCAGATCATCTGATGGGCATATCCTTGCTGGTGCTGTCCTGCCTGTCGTTTGCCGGATATAACGTGTTGGCGCGGCCTTTAAGTCAAAAGTTCAAAGCGATGGAAATATCCTTTATTATGCTGACCATCGGCTTCGTATGCTTCAATGGAATGGCTCTTGTCAAGCATGGCTTGGATGGCAGTATTCAGACTTTTCTCCAACCGTTAACTTCTCCCACGTTTGTGCTGTCTACGTTGTATCTTGGAGTTCTGTCTTCGTTAGTCACCACCTTGCTGTTGACGTATGCGATTTCACGGCTGGAAGCATCCAAGCTAAGTGTGTTCAGTAACTTGTCCACGTTGATTTCCATGGGAGCTGGGGTCGTGTTCTTAGGTGAAAAGCTGGAATATTATCATGTGATCGGTGCCGTTATGATTGTGGCGGGGGTACTCGGAACGAATTTTTTGGATAAAGTAAGATTGGGTTCGAGGATAGGCTTGAGGGCAAAGAAGCAGTCCATGTAAAAGGTTGTGTTAAGACTTATTTGGGAAAATTTGTTGACTTAAAAGTTAACTTGTGTTAACTTATTTATATAAGTTAACTTTTGTTGTGAAGGGATTTTACTAAAATTGAAGGAAAATGCAATAGCTTTGCGGGAGCTGAAAAAGGCCCGAGCCAAGTTGGCTCTATACGAAGCAAGCTTGGAGCTGATCGGCGAACGATCGTTTAGGGAAGTGTATTTGGAGGATATTTGCCGCAAGGCAGAAGTGTCTAAGGTGACGTTCTTTAAGTTTTTTCGGCAAAAGGAAGATGTACTCGTTTATTACATGCGTGTCTGGCTGACGGATCGGATGATTGAGCTAGAGAAGGAGCCTAAACGGGGGCTTGCCGCACTGCGGCATATTTTCCACGATGTGGCCGAACGTGCTAAGAAATGGCCCGGCTTGATGTTAAGCTTAATCAGCTTTTTGTGTGAAATGAAGATGCACCCGTGCATGCCTGAGCTGAGTGAGGCGGAGGTATATCTGCTGTTCCCCGATCATATGGAGCTGGGGCGACAGGACCCGAATCTGTTTGAGCTGTATCGGCAGTTCATGGAGGAAGCTCATGCCGATGGTGAGCTGAGGGAAGGAATAACGGCTGCGACTGCTGTACAAATGGCCTTCACGATCTTTTACGGCGCCTTTCTCACGGCCCATTTATATCGCTCGGAAGATGTCATGAAGGTGTATGACGAACATTTGAAGCTGTTAATTCGCAGTTAGCAATCTATATACCTATAGAAGGGCGTGAATTGCATAATGTCTAAGGTTATCCCAGGAAGATATACGGCGCAGATGGATGGCTCGTTCGTTGTTTTCATCATCGGGATGCGGATTAACAAGCTGTGGGCGGTACATAAGTGGGTGCCTGTAATGAAGGCAATGCCCAAAATGCTCAAGGAGCTGTATCAAAATCGTGACCTTGGATTTTTGTCAGCCAGCTATTTCCTCACTTGGCGTGGTATTACCGTAGTTCAATATTGGAGAAGCTTCGAGCAGCTGGAGCATTATGCAAGACACGGAGCCATTCATTTGAAAGCATGGCGTGAGTTCAACCAAAAGGTAGGGAAAAGCGGAACCGTAGGTATCTTCCATGAGTCTTATTTAATTGATGAGGGAAAGCATGAATGCTTTTATAGTAACATGCCCGTGTTCGGCTTGGCCCAGGCAGGCTCACACATTCCCGTGACGAATAGAAGGGAAAGTGCTCGTGAACGGCTGGATGCCAGCAGGCACGGCGCAGGCACAGGAGAACATACGGAAGCGTCCGGGTAAGGACGTACGGTGCATAAAAAGGAGCTGTACCCCAATCGCGTTGGGAAACAGCTCCTTTTAACCCTATATACTATCCTAAGCAGGTTTATCGCTTATCAGGCTGAAGGTCTTCGACCCATGATTAACGTGATGACAAACAAGATTAGGAATATGACGAACAATATTTTGGCAATACCGGCTGCTGCGGAAGCAATCCCGAGAAATCCGAAGACTCCGGCAATGATCGCAATGACTAGAAATAAAAGTGCCCAGCTTAACATATGCCTCACCTCCTGAAATTGGCTCAATGAGCGGTTATTATCGGTTATCTAGCAGTTGATCTGCTATCGCAGCGTCCCGTCCGGTCCCATAGTGTCGGATAGATAAAGCCCTGCGGGCGGAACAACCGGCTCCTCACGTTGCAGATTCCGGCGGCGCGCATCCTCGAGGTCATGACGATCGATATCGTCGTACCATACCATAACAAGGATCTTACCTTTGTCCAACTCTGCTTCAAAATGATCGGCTTCATCCTTGGTTAGGCCAAGCGAATGCATTTTAGAACGCAGCTGGTCTCCTCTGGAACGGAACAAGTTTGCGAAGGTATTTGCAATCCCTTCTTCGTATAAACCAACCTTGTTCGTATCCATCAGGTCAGTTAGGCCTTCGGTCGTTTTGTCATCGTGGGCCAGCACGTAGATTTCTTCGAGTGCATAGCCTTCCCTTCGGAAAGAACGAATGGCTTCAATTGCTTGCTCTTCTGTCATGACCAGCTTCACTTTGTTGTCCATGGTAATCCCTCCTTAGAGTTTTCAAGATAGCTTCTGAGTTTTTGAAGAAAACTTGCAGCTTTTCTTACCCAGTCTCTATCGAGTATTTGTGCTTTCTTGAGGTTAACCCAGCTGCCTTGACTGGCATGCCTTTACTTAACCGCTTGTATGCAGAGTGAAACAAAACTTCAATGGTGATTCAATATCGCGCGGAATGGTTACATAATTATAGAGCAATATTTATAATAAGAAGCAAGAAATAGCGTAACGATAGGGGATTGTAACGGATGAATATCGTGATCGTGGACGACAATCCCATCAATTTGATGGTGATTGAGAAAATATTAAGTAATAAGGGATACTCGCATTTTATAAAAATGTCCTCTGCCCTGGAGCTGTTGGACTTATTGAATGTCGGTACGGGAGAAGGGCCTAAAGAACCGGTAGATTTAATCCTGCTTGATATGATGATGCCCGAGATGGATGGGCTTGAGGCCTGTAGACGCATTCAACAGTGCGAAGAGCTTAAGGATATTCCAATTATCATCGTAACAGCGCTCGGTGATTCAAATCTGTTGGCAGAAGTGCTGGAGGCTGGAGCCTCCGATTATGTGGTGAAGCCGATCAACAAAGTGGAGCTGATAGCCCGCATAGGGGTAGCCCTTCGATTGAAGCATGAGAAGGACTGGCATAAGGAAAATGACGCCCGCATTAAGAGTGAGCTGGAGCTGGCCAAGCAGGTTCAAAGCAGCGTATTGAGTCAACCTATCCATACCGACGTACTCGATATTAGCGCTTCGTACCATCCTTCCTACGAGCTTGCAGGGGATTTATATTCTTGGTATCGCATAGATGAGCACCGTTATGGAGTTATTTTGCTAGATATGATGGGACATGGCATTTCATCATCGCTCGTATGCATGTTCATTTCCTCGGTCATGCAGGACACTATTACCCGCTATGTATCGCCGGATCTAGTCATTGCCGAGCTCAACCGTTATATGAATCAATTGAACAAACGTAAAAACGATAGCTTCAGCTACTACTTTACAGCGATCTATTTATTAATTGATACGAAAGCCAAGACCATAGAATATGTGAATGCCGGGCATCCGCCGGGAATGCTGTTCGAAAAAGGACAACCTGTCCGTTTGTTGGATGAGGGAGGCTGTGCTGTCGGCTTCTTCGAACAGATGAACATTCAAAAAAGGGTATTTGAATATGAGCAGCCGATCCAACTTTATTTATATACGGACGGCCTATCAGAGGCCATAGAAGAGGAAGGACAGGATGTAACGGACAAGCTGGTCCGAGAGCTTGCTTCATGCAGCGGTGAGCAAGAGCTGACTTGTATTATAGATCGTCTCATTCCTCCGGAAATCAGAGAGGAGCAGGAGGACGATATTTGCATGGTCATGATTCGAGCGAAGTAACATGTCTGGATTCGGCTAGAAGGAGAAAAAGTATGAAAATTAAATCAAAGCTGTTTCTCGGCTTCGGCACCTTGATGATCCTCATGTTCATGCTAGCAGGAATTGGTATTAACCGATTGACCACCATTGATGAGAGCATGACTGAAATATATAATAATCGCTACATGAAGGTACAGCTTACGGCAGAGCTTCGTAACGCAACGACGGAGCTTGCTAAAGTGATGGCCAATCTTTTGTTGAATGCGGATCTGTCCAAGTCAACTCAAAATATTGAAGCCATTCGTATGGATAGCTCCCTCGTGTCCAAAGCACTCAATCAAATGGACTCGGAGTTCAAAGGGACCATGGAGCAGTCATTAGCGGCTGACATCTTGACGAACGGAAAAAAGTTTTTGCAATACAAAGATGATGTCATTCAGCTGTACAGAGCTGGAAAGCAGGTAGAAGCGAACCAGCTGCGTTCGGCGGTAGGGATTGGCTATCAGGACGACTTTGTCGGCAGCATCAGCGCCATGACGGATTATCAGGAAGAAGCCATGAAGCAGGCTTTGACGACTGCGGAGGACGCCAATAGCCGTGCCTACCTATACACCTTATTACTAACTATTGTAAGTCTGCTGCTTGGAATAGCCATCATGTTCTGGATTGTTCTTAGTGTGACTAGAGGTCTAGGCATGCTTTCAGGCATTATAACTAATTTTGGCGCAGAAAGAGATCAAGGCAAGTGGATGGGATCTTATCGTATCGAGATCAAAACGACGGATGAATTTGCCGATATTGCTCATATTTTTAACGAGATAGCGGAGGATTTGGAGGAAACGACGGCGAATGAGCGCCAATTAAGCCAATTGAATGCCGATCAGGCATGGCTCGAATCCCACATTTCATTCGTCTCTACGGAGCTGCAGGGAGCCCAGCGTTTTGATGAGATGGCGCGGACGTTCATCGGAGAGCTTTGCCGTATTATCGGAGCGCAGAGCGGGGCGATCTATGTTGCAGAGAAGGAAGCTGACGGTAAGTACAGTTCCAATCAGCGCTTTTTGCTGCAAGGGACTTATGCCCGGGCTGATGAGATGGAGCCGATGAGCGAGATTGCTCCTGGACAAGGACTTATAGGCCAATGCGCATTGGATGGAAAGCCTATTGATCTGTCGGAGGTTCCTGCCGATTATGTGAAGATTAGCTCCTCCTTCGGGGAAGTTAGCGCGGTGTCTCTCGCTATTCGTTCGGCCGTTGCATTAGATGAAGTTGTAGCGGTTTTCGAGGTACTTACCCTTCAGCCGCTAACTGAACTGGAGCTCAGGCTGCTGGATCGTCTTAGTGAGATTGCCGCTGTGACGGTACAGCGTATTCGCGGGCAGCTGCGGGTCGAGGAGCTGCTGCGTGTTTCACAAATGTTAACCGATGAATTGCAGAGCCAATCGGAAGAACTGCTGAGCCAGCAGGATGAGCTGAAGTCATCTAATGAGAAGCTGGAAGAACAGACCAAAGCGTTGCAAGTTTCCGAAGAGCTGCTGCAGCGTCAGCAGGAGGAGCTTGAGCAGAGCAATACCGACTTACTGCGCAAAACGAAGCAGCTTGAAGAACAAATTTATGAATCTGAGGAAATGAACCGTCAGATCGAGCATGCTAACGACGCTCTGGAGAAACAGGCAATGGAACTGGCTTTCGCCTCCAAATATAAGTCGGAATTTCTCGCTAACATGTCTCATGAGCTGCGCACGCCTCTTAATAGTCTGCTGATTCTATCTCAATTATTGAAAGAGAATAAAGAAGGGAATTTAAGCGGCAAGCAGGTCGAATATGCAGAGACGATCCATTCTTCAGGCACTGACTTATTGAAGCTGATCGATGATGTGCTTGATTTGGCCAAAGTGGAATCCGGCAGGATGGAGCTGCATACCGAGCATGTCCTTATAAAAGATGTTGCGGATTCCCTATTCAAGGCATTCGCGCCGCTGGCTAGGAAGAAAAAGCTATCGTTCAACATTGCTATCGAAGAAGGGACGCCTAAGGAAATAGTGACGGATACCCTTCGCCTGCAGCAGGTGATGAAAAATTTACTTTCCAATGCGTTTAAATTTACATCCAAAGGAAGCGTCACAATTCAGATTGGTACGTATGCTGAAGACCCGTCTATGGTCCGCTTTACGATTGTGGATACCGGAATAGGTATTCCCGAGGAGAAGCAGAGGATGAT
This sequence comes from Paenibacillus sp. UNC451MF, assembly GCF_000686845.1. Lineage (GTDB taxonomy): Bacteria > Bacillota > Bacilli > Paenibacillales > NBRC-103111 > Paenibacillus_S. The sequence continues at coordinate 90,666 of NZ_JMLS01000013.1, forward strand.
ATTCGAGGCATTCCAGCAGGCTGATGGCACGACCAGCCGCAATTATGGCGGTACAGGGCTGGGCCTCTCGATCAGTCGTCAGATGGCGGGTCTTCTAGGGGGATGTATTGAATTGGAGAGCGTGGAAGGTGAAGGAAGCCAATTCACGTTGTATATACCTCAAAATCATGAATCCTTGTATTATGACAGCATACAAGAAGCCGCTGCAGCATCAGATACCGGGCAGGAAGTGGCGGTACCGCTTCTAAAGCTTCAGGAAAGCTATAGCTCGGCTTTACCCGCTGAGAAGCCTCAAACCAGTGAGATCCCCATACTGTCTGATGATCGCAGCTCCTTGGAGCAAGGTGACCGGGTGCTGCTGATCGTAGAGGATGATGTGCATTTTGCGCAAATTTGTATTGATACTGCACGTGAACGCGGTTTTAAGACCATTGCGGCACTCCAAGGAGACACCGGACTGCAGCTGGCTAAGGAATACAAGCCTGATGCCATACTGCTTGATATTCAGCTTCCTGTTATCGATGGCTGGTCCATACTGGTCCACTTGAAAAATGATCCAAGCACGAGGCATATTCCGGTGCACATTGTATCTGTCGTGGATGAAATTCAACAAGGCTTGGCCATGGGAGCCATGGCTTACTTGCAGAAACCGTCCAGTAAGGAAAGTCTGGAGCAGGCGTTCGTTCAAATTGAGGCTTTTTTAGACAGCGGTATGAGAAGGCTTCTGCTTGTAGGAAACGATGAGGACCAGCGCAACAGCTTGTCTGAGCTCATTGAGCACGACGATGTGAACATTGTCAGTGTGCCCGGTGGTTCGGAGGCATGGAAGGAGCTGCAAAGTCGATCGTTCGATTGCATGGTCATCGATATGGGCCCAACCGATTTGGCGGAATTCGAGCTGCTGGACCGGATCAAATCGGAAGAAAGCTTGCGCCGTCTGCCTATCGTTATATACACGGAGCATAAATGGGATAGCAAGGAGCGGCTGCGGCTCAAGAAATATGCCGAGTCCATCATTATTAAGGATGTTAAATCACCGGAGAGACTCCTGGACGAAACCGCTATGTTCCTTCATCGGGTAGAGGAGAATCTGCCTGAATCGAAACGTCACATACTTCAGAAGCTTCACAGTAAAGAAGAGGTATTCTCTGGGAAAAAAGTGCTGCTTGTGGACGATGACATTCGCAATGTGTTTGCCCTCTCGAATCTATTGGAGGGCTATGATATGAAAACTTCCTTCGCGGAAACAGGCAAGCAAGCGCTGGAACGTCTGGCGGAAAACCCGGACTTCGATCTGGTTCTTATGGACATTATGATGCCGGAAATGGACGGCTACGAGGCCATGCGCGCTATTCGCAGCCAACCCGAGTTCGAAAGGCTACCGATCATTGCGCTAACGGCAAAAGCGATGAAGGATGACCGCGAGAAGTGCGTGCAGGCAGGGGCGTCGGATTATATAACAAAGCCGGTTCATACGGAGCAGCTGCTTTCTCTTATCCGAGTGTGGCTCTGTAAATAAATCACTGAACGAGAGTGGAAGACAAGGAAGGAGGATAGGTGTGAGAGGAAACGTTTGGACACCAAGAACCACAGAGCGGGAAGAGGACCCTGTGGATGAGGAAGCAGAGCGTGAGCGAATAGAGATCGGACTTCTGCTTGAAGGCCTGTTCCGGCTGTATGGGTACGATTTTCGCCACTATGCTTACCCTACATTGCGTCGGCGCATTTGGCACCGGCTTTATGGTGAACGACTGCAGACGGTGTCCGAGCTGCAGGCCAGAGTGATGCATGACAGAAATTGCATGGAGCGTCTCGTATCCGATTTGGTTATCCATGTGACGGAAATGTTTCGTGACCCAAGCTTGTTTGCAGCCTTCCGACAAAAGGTCGTTCCGCTTCTGCGAAATTTACCTTCTATCCGTATCTGGCATGCCGGTTGTTCGACTGGCGAGGAAGTGTATTCCATGGCTATTTTATTATACGAGGAGGGCCTGTACGATCGAACCACGCTGTATGCGACCGACATGAACGAGGGTGTGCTGCAGCGTGCCGAGCAGGGCGTTTATCCTCTGAAAAAAATGCGGGAATATACGAAGAATTATATTCATGCCGGCGGTAAGGATGAATTTTCGCGTTATTATAAGGCAGCAGAGGATTCGGCTTCCTTTCAATCGTTTTTAAGAAAAAACATTGTATTTGCTCAGCATAATTTGGTCACTGACCGTTCGTTTAACGAATTTCATGTTATTTTTTGTCGCAATGTGCTTATTTACTTTGATTCCGAGCTGCAGGCCAAGGTACATGATCTTATGTATGAGAGCTTGTGCCGAGCGGGTGTGTTTGTATTAGGTGACAAAGAGACGATCACATTTACAAAGCATGCAGCTTACTATGAAATACTCGATCCGCAGGAAAAAATGTATTGTAAGATTAAATAATGCGATTCAAGAGCAATAACAGAAAGGAATGGAAAGCTTCAATGAACGAACCGATTCATATATTGCTAGTTGACGATCAACCGGAAAACCTGTTGGCATTGGAGGCTATGCTTGGCGATCAACCGTACCGTCTAATCAAGGCTCATTCCGGAGAAGAGGCTCTACGCTGTCTGCTGACCTATGATTTCGCTGTTATTGTTTTGGATGTGCAAATGCCTGGAATGGATGGCTTTGAGACGGCCAAATGGATTAAATCGCGCGACAAATCGAAGGCTGTGCCGATCATTTTCGTTACCGCGGCATATCACGAGCAGGATCAATCCTGCACGGCTTATTCCGTAGGGGCTATCGACTATATGGTGAAACCTGTCATGCCGCATGTCCTTCGATCCAAAATCGAAGGCTTTGTTCATATTTATGTGACCCAGCAAGAGCTCCAGAGACAAACGGCATTGCTGCAAGAGAGGACGAAAGAACTGCAGTTGGCGAAGGAGGAAGCGGAACAAGCCGCACGAGCAAAGTCTGAATTTTTAGCGGTAATGAGCCATGAAATTCGGACTCCGCTTAATGGGGTATTGGCCATGGCAGATCTGCTTCTCGATACGAAACTGTCCGTGGAGCAAAGGGAGTATGTTGATACGATTCGCAAGAGCGGAGCTTCACTGTTAACTATATTGAATGATGTTCTCGATTTGTCCAAAATTGAATCGGGTAAAATGAAGATTACAGAAGAGCTCTTTCACCTTCATTCCTGCTTGCAGGAATCGGTGGGTCTGTTTCTGCTGGAAAGCCGGCGCAAGTCGCTGGAAATTACCTATGAGATTGATCCGCGGCTGCCTGAGCTGCTTGCCGGAGATGAATCGAGGGTAAGGCAAATTCTCGTTAATTTGCTCGGCAATGCCGTGAAGTTCACGGAACGTGGCGGTATTCATGTGACCGTAAGCGAGCTGTGTCGTAATAATAGCGAAGTGGATGTCCAATTCACTGTGCAAGATACCGGCATCGGAATTCCGGAGATGAAGCGCGATATATTGTTCAAGCCTTTTTCCCAGCTTGATTCCTCTACAACCCGCAAATATGGAGGGACAGGTCTGGGTCTTGCTATTTGTAAAAACTTTTCTGAGCTGCTCGGCGGTTCCATTCGACTTGACACAACCTATACGGATGGAGCCAAATTCGTGTTTACGATTCGTGCGAGAATTGGCGTTTTGGAGTAATAAGGCGCAGCTTTATAGAGCATATTATAGTTCCCTTTAAAAAAAGCCGTTAGGCTATTTTTTTTGCCTTTTTTCGTGGTCTCATGCGGGCTAGGATTAAAATAAGCGAAGTGATGAAGAGTGAAAAGTCTAATATCGACCATACTAATCGGGACTGCCCATATCCTAAAGCGATTGTTTCAACGATATCCCCTTCGTTTAATCAATAGTATGAGGATCATGAAACTACATAAATTGAAAGGTTTGGTGATGACGGGATGAAACAAAAGCAATGTGTAGCTATGCTGCTTGCCGGAGGGGAAGGAAAGAGATTGGGCATACTGACAAGTCAAAAGGCGAAGCCTGCTGTTCACTTTGGCGGTTCAGCCCGTATGATTGATTTTGCGCTTAGTAACTGCCGACATTCCTGCCTTGATACGGTTGGTGTAGTGACACAATATCGTCCTGAGTCTCTGCATCATCATATCGGTTTGGGTTCCGCCTGGTTAGAACAACCAGAGCGGGGAGAGATTGCATTGCTTTCGTCTCGTCAGGCCCATATCGGGGGTGCGGAATACCTCGGGACTGCCGATGCGATCTATCGCAATTGGCCGTTTATTGAGAAATATAATCCGGATACGGTTCTCGTTCTTTCGGGAGACCATATTTACCATATGGATTATCGCAAGCTGTTGGAACAGCATTTGGCAACAGGGGCAGATGCAACCATTGCCGTAACGCCTGTACCTTTGTCAGAAGCAAGCCGGTTCGGCATTATGAAGACAGATTCCAACGGACGTATCACCGAGTTCTCGGAGAAACCTAAAGTGCCGACAAGCAACCTTGCCTCCATGGGCATCTATATATTCAATACCTCATTTCTTCGTAATTATTTGAAACGGGATGCCGAAGATGCCAGTTCAAGCCATGATTTTGGCAAAAATGTGATTCCAGCGATGTTGAAGGAACAGGCCAAGCTTCATGCTCATGAATTTAAGGACTACTGGAGAGACGTGGGTACAATCGATAGCTTGTGGGAAGCTCATATGGATTTGCTGGGCGCAAGTCCACGCTTTACAGCTAGCATGGATTCTAGGCCGCTATATAGCGCCAAAGGGGTAACGGCCTCTCGGTTTATAGAGTCTCTCGGACATGTGAAGCAATCGCTAGTCTGCTCGGACTGCACGATCCATGGTCAGGTGGAAAATTCGGTTATTTCAACCGAAGTCGTTATAGGACAGGGCAGTCGGATCTGTGATAGTGTGATCATGCCTGGAGCGCAGATAGGAAACGGAGTGACGATCTATAGATCCATCATCGGAGAGGGAGCGGTCATTCGGGACGGAGCCACCTGCGGTTCTCTGAATGGGGATTCGATTATGGTCATCGGGGATCGGGAAATTGTAAATCCACAAGGCCAAAAGCTGCCTAAAATATTTGTTTCGGCTAATCAATTGCAGGCTGAGCTCATAGGCTAATAATAGGTTTATTGTTTTCAAGCAGCATGTTTTTGGATCCTAACACCATCTTAGGGAGGGGAAGGAACATGAACAGGATGTCTTGGATCGTAACCATAACCATGACTATGTTATTGACGGGAATAGGGGTATTTCAAGCAGCTCCTGATGAAGCTGCCTTGGCTATGACGCAGGCACCGCTAACTGAAACGTCTGCATATACCGAAGCCGATGGGAATCAGGCAACAGGACAGCCTCATTTTCAAACGATTAATGGATTGTCGTTAACAGATGATTTGAAGACGGTATTTGAGATGAAAGGACAGCCCTTATCTATTAAACAAGATGAAATATTACCATCGTTAAAGACATATACCTTTGAAGACTGCAGCATCATTATGACCGACGGAAGCATCGAGTATGTCGTTGTGCCCGCCTCAGTAGGAAAGCTGGATATAGATGGTCAGCTGCTTCCAATGGATATCGTAAAGCTGAAGGAAAAGCTGGGCAAGCCTTACTTTGTCAGTGAGGACGGCATTGTTTATAAAGATGGAGTCAACGTATTGAAAATCTATACCGACACCGTTAGCGGTAAGGTTACCTCGGTTCATTATTTCCATGAGGCAGCGCAGTAGAGCGAAAGTTAATAATACAATGAGGAGACCTGTTTCCATTAAGGAGACGGGTTTTTTGTTATTAAAGGGATAAGTCATCCTAGAGTCACCAGTGTCCATATCGTTGAATATGTCTATAGTAGAATTAGGTTAACGATACCCTGATCAAACGGCCTTGGAGCGAAGGGGACTTCTGTATGGAACTATGGAAAGCGATGGAGCGGGATCATGCGGAGCAGCTTGTTTTGTGCCAGGATCAATTTAGCGGATTGAAGGCGGTAATAGCGATTCACAGCACCAGGCTAGGACCTGCGCTAGGAGGCTGCCGAATGTGGGACTACGGTTCAGAGGAGGAGGCTATCCGAGATGCCCTTCGATTGGCTAGGGGAATGAGCTATAAATGCGCCGCGGCAGGTCTTGCCTACGGAGGTGGTAAGGCGGTCATAATGGGCCGGCCTGATAGCACTCAACGAGAAGCTATATTCCGATCACTGGGGCGCTTTATTCATACACTGCAGGGCAGGTATATTACCGGCATCGATTTGGGAACTACGGTCAATGATATGGATGCGGTTCGACAAGAAACCGGTTATGTGACCGATACGACGGGCTCGCTGTGCGCCACGGGAGATTTTACGGCACAGATGACGGCCTATGGGGTGTTCTTAGGTATAGTCGAGTCCCTAAAGCAAGTCTACGGTTCACCTATTATGAAGAATCTGACGGTTGCTGTGCAGGGCTTGGGGAAGGTAGGCACTTTTCTATGCCGCTATCTACATGATGCGGCAGCACGGTTGATCGTTACCGACGTGGACGACCAACGTGTCCGAAGCGCGGTTCAACAATTTGGAGCCACGGCGGTTCAGCCCGATCTTATTTATGCATGCTCATGCGATATCTTTGCGCCTTGCGCTCTAGGAGGAATACTGAATGATACTACTATTGGGCAGCTCCAATGTAGCATCGTGGCCGGGGCGGCTAACAACCAGCTGGCTGAAGAGAAGCATGGGCTCATGTTGTACGATGCAGGCATACTCTACGCTCCCGATTATGTTATCAATGCCGGGGGAATCATCGTAACGGCTGCCGAGTTAAGCGATTGCGATAGGGCTGAGGCCAAACGCCAGGTGGAATGCATAGCAGCCACGGTTTCCACGGTATACCAAGCCTCCAAGCTAGAAGGCATTGCTGCATCTACTGCAGCCGATCGGCTGGCGGAAAAACAGCTGTCTCGACCTCAACCTTAATGCTTTACAGGTCAGTGCCGTTCTCTTGGTTCGTCTGATGAAGACGCAGCCAAAGACGGCGTTTTTATTTCAATTAGGAAGGAAACGGCAGGCTTGGTTTAAAAAGCGCTGATTCCATGCCATAAAGGCCGCGAGAGTCCTTAAAATCGCTGAATTTGTTCTCAGAATGTTCACATTTGTCGAAAATTGCTTTTTTCTATTTTGCGAACTAGGAGTATAATAGGAACTACATAGGATTCCGTTCGCACCTGTTCTATCGCAAGGATAAAAAATTAATGATGGACTTCGCTCTTACTTGTGAAAAAAGTTACATTTAGAATGAAATCCAATTTTTCATAAATCTCCTTGAGACGGAAAAGCTATAGAAATGAACAGGGATGCAGACACTGACGGTTTTCTATCTCAAAGCAAAGGAGGACGTTACTTATGTCAGAAGCAACACAAACGATTTCGCGCGAATCTGCGGATGTTCTTGACCAATTGATGAAGCCTGAGGTGCAGCAATCTCTTACTGTCCTGGTTGAAAACCTGCCCAAATTGGCAGAGTTGGTTACCATCCTGACAAAAACCTACGATGTGGTACAAAACGTAGTGACGGACCAAGTACTGATCGAGGATATCAAGGGCGGTATGGAAGAATTCGTAAAACCGATTCAAGAGGGTGCAAAAGGTATTGCATCGGCTGCAATTGAAGCTAACGACCGTGTAGCAACAGCACAAACATCTTCGATCGGTCTGTTCGGCATGCTTAGAATGCTGAAAGATCCACAAGTGCAAAAAATGCTTCAACTTTCTCAAGCTTTCCTTGATGTTATGGCTGAGCGCCGTGAACAGAAGGAACAGCATTAATCCATTGGATCGATCATAGAACGGAGGATAAGTATGTCGAAGCAAATATTAATTTTAGGCGGCGGTTACGGCGGTTTGTTGACTGCATTGACAGCTCGCAAATATATGACAGCAGAAGAAGCAACCATTACGGTTGTTAATCGTTTTCCAACTCACCAAATCATTACCGAGCTTCACAGATTAGCTGCAGGTAATTTGTCCGAGCAAGCTGTAGCACTTCCTTTGGAAAAGCTGCTTCGCGGTAAAGATGTGAATCTGCGCATTGATACTGTAGAAAAAATCAGCCCAGACGAGAAAAAGGTTCTTTTGGCAAGCGGCAAAACTTATGAGTATGATGTTCTTGTCATTGCTTTGGGTAGTGAAACGGCATTCTTCGGAATTCCAGGTCTGCAAGAAAACAGCTTCATCCTGAAATCGGCAGCTGACGCTAACCGTTTGCGTGCACACGTTGAAGAGCGCATCGATGCTTATGTCAAAACAAAAGACAAAGCAGACGCAACTTTCGTTATCGGTGGCGGCGGTCTTACAGGCGTTGAGCTCGTTGGCGAATTTGCGGATATGCTTCCAGGCTTGTGCCGTAAAAAAGGTATCGACTACAGCGAGATTTCCTTGTACTGCGTAGAAGCAGGTCCTTCCATTCTGGCAGGCTTTGCACCTGAATTGGTTGAACGTGCGCAAACGAGCTTGGAAAAACGCGGCGTTCAGTTCTTGACTGGCGTACCTATTACGGAAATGACTTCAACTACCGTTTCGTTGAAAGACGGACGTGCTATCGATACGAACACATTGGTATGGACAGGCGGCGTTCAAGGTAACTCGGTTGTTGCTAACTGTGGAATCGAAGTTAACCGTGGTCGTGCTACAGTAACAGAAAATCTGCAATCGACTTCCCACCCAGATGTATTCTTGGCTGGTGACAGCGCGGTTGTTATGGGAAATGAAGGACGTCCTTATCCTCCTACAGCTCAATTAGCATGGCAAATGGGCGAAACGATTGGCTACAATATTTTCGCTTACTTCAACAACGGACCTCAACAACAGTTCAGCCCTGTATTCTCCGGTACGCTTGCGAGCCTTGGCCGCAAAGATGGTATCGGTACGATCGGTGCGAACCAAACACGCTTGAAAGGCTTGCCTGCTACATTGATGAAAGAAGCAAGTAACATGCGTTACTTGACTCATATCAACGGTCTTTTCACGCTTGCATACTAATTTATAATCAAAAAAGCCTTGCTTCGGGGTCGGTCCCGCAGCAAGGCTTTTTTGCAATTATGCATTATATTACCGGAACATCGGGAATATATAGCGCACAATGAAGTATAAAAATCCGAAGAAAATAACGATGTAGGCAGCATATTTAATGAAGGTTGACGCGACAAGCCCTTTATCATACTTTTGTTCAACCTTTTGTTCGATGTTCTTCTTTTCGATATCTACGCTTTTTAAATGTTCCATAACGCATCGCTCCTTTGCATTCGCATTTGAATTTGGTGAAGCGTTTGTGAAAAGTATTACCCTGCGTACCTTTGGGTGAATCAAGTTTCACATTGGCTGGCTGGGGGTAATAGCCGAATAAGGGTAGAACAGGAAGCCGCAAAGGAAGCTTATAGGAGGGGATCCCATGATCATTCAAATTAGTGTAGCCGTTATCGCCATCGCGTTCGTTGTACTAGTTGTATTTCTAATTAAAACGCTGAGTTCCGTGACCGACTTGTTAGGTCAGACGAATACGACCATTCGCGAGCTCCAAAGTGAAATGAAGACAGTGACTATGGAGGCGTCCGAAGTGCTCCAGCACACAAGTGAGGTTACCATGGATGTATTGCAAAAGCTGCAATCCTTAGAGCCGACATTTGATTCTGTTAAGCAGGTCGGTGAAGCGGTAGAGGAGATAACGTCGTCGGTGAAGCAGGCATCTACCACGGTAGCACGCACAATTAAAGACAAGGTGACAGAGGAAGCTTGTCAGCCGATGTCGGACAAAATAGCGAAAGCGTTGCAGCTGGCTCCGCTGGTGGTTAACGCCTGGCAGCAAATTAAACGGCATCAATCGCTAGCGAAGTAGGAACCTTGGTTCCAAGGCCGACTGCATCAAGAGTCTGGAGTAGATAAGGAGAAATGAGCTAAATTATTCTGCAACCTGTTTCATTGGCTCCCGATCCGGGTAATGATAAGATAATTGATAATATGTATGGATGTCAGAGAGGAGCCAGTTAAGAATGAATCGTAAGCACACGTTCCAAATTGAAAAGAAAGTCACTCCAGATAGCAATTTGTTTTATTTAACAGGAGAGCTCGACTTGTCCAAAGCGGCTGAATTTCGTGCGGCAGTCGATTCTTATGTGGCGGACACGGACCGTTTGATGGTATTGAATCTAAGTAACTTAGGGTACATTGACAGTACGGGTATCGGGGTTATTTTATCGCTTCTTAAAGCAAGGCACGTTTTAAAAGCTCCGATCGTTGTGGAGGAAATACCTCCTAAAATTAAGAGATTATTCGATATGACCGGGCTAACCCCTTTTATCCAAGAAACCAAGAATAACGCTATATAAGAAGGGAAAGAAGAGCAGATATGAACTGGGAGAATCGTACGGTTAGTATGTCGTTACCTGCCGAAGCGGAGTTTATAGACCTGGTACGTTTGACTTTGTATGGGATATGCACCAAGCTTGGTTTCTCTTACGAAGAAATCGAGGATATGAAAGTGGCTGTAGCCGAAGCATGCAACAATGTTGTTGTCCATGCGTATGAGCCGGGCAGTTCAGGGACTATGGATATCCAATTCGAAATGCTTGAGAGCGGGATACGTATATCGGTTAAGGACCAAGGGAACAGCTTTGATTTCGAAGAGAAAGCTCAGCAGGCCACTTCGCTTCATCATAAATCGTTAGAAGAAGCCAACATTGGCGGTTTGGGTATTTATTTGATGCAGGCGCTGATGGATGAAGTGGAAGTGATGAGTGGGAGGGGGACCGAGGTCATATTGACCAAACGTCTGAGTAAAAGCGAGGAAATGGTATGAAACTAAATTCAGAGAGACCGGCATTTAACGTCCACGATCTGATTGCACAATATCAGCAAACGGGTTGCAATGAGGTAGCCACCTCTTTGCTGATTCAGTTTGAACCGATGGTCAAGATGGCTGCTGGCAAAATGTCGCGCAATCGTCCGGACCTCTATGAAGATTTATACCAAGTGGGACAAATGTCGATGCTCCGTCTGTTTAAGCAGTTTGATACGGAGCAAGGAGTCCAATTCGAAGCTTATATGATGAAGAGCATTATAGGACATATGAAAAATTACTTACGCGATAAGTCATGGTACATTCAGGTTCCTAGACGCGTGAAGGAAAAAAGCGGCCGACTTCAAGCAGCTATCGATATGCTGACGGTTCAGTTGGAGCGGTCGCCTAATGTAGAGGAAATTGCCCAAGAGGTAGAGCTTTCCGTAGAGGAGACCATAGAAATATTGGCCGGTCGCGAGTATTACCATTATGTTTCTTTGGACACGCCTCTCTCTACGGAAGACAGTGGGGCGACCATTGGCGATTTACTAAGCGAGGATAAAGATGACTTTCAGCAGATCGAGCGCAAGCTGGATTTGGAGGATGCGATGGCGCGGCTGAAAACGCAGGAGCAGCAGGTGCTCCATTTGGCTTATGTCGAAGGCCAGTCTCAACGAACGATAGCCGAGCAGTTGAACGTTTCGCAAATGAGTGTATCAAGAATCCAGAAGCGGGCGATTGATAAGCTGAAGCAGTTCTTCACAGAATCCCGTGAAATATCGGATGCCTGAAAGAATGGATTGGACACGCCCTTATGGGCGTGTCCGATTGACGAGAAACTCATAAAACTTGAAATATTGCTAGTATACTCCGGTGGAGTATGCCCCTTCAGCCGCTGTTGTTCTTGGGAAATTTTCAATCTATTCGCTTCACAGCGGGGATTTCCCAAGAACAAAGGCGGACGCTTTCGCTCCTCCGAGGCATACTCCACCTCCCATATAGCAAATTTCTCGAAGAAACAAGTTTCTCGACGCTCTTACACGCCCTTATGGGCGTGTTTTTACGTTAGCATGGGATTCCGTTCAGAAGGAAGTGAGAAGATGGCGATTCGACAAATCCATATGCCAGAAGGATGGACATGGCACGTAGGAAACGATTGGGTTTCCAAGCAAAATGAAGAGATAAACACAGGGCTTCCGCATTCCAGGCACGGTTCGGCATGGAAAAACCATTTTGGGGACATCTGCATTCAAACTCCGCGTATGTTTGAGCGAGACAACGGTTTGAAAGCCATATATGGATCGTTGCTGTACGGAAGCCTCATGAATCAGCGGGAAGATGGGGATCGACACTTATTGTATTGTGTGGATGAGCAAGATTTGTTCACCTCTGAGCTGTATTACTCCAGCATGAGCGATCTGGACGAGGATGAGCTCGTTCAACGTATGCAGGGGTGCCGTACGGCGGCAGAAGGCTTCTTTGTTCTGCTTGGCGAAATGGCCTTAGTGTGCTTGCACGGGCTCGATGTGTTGACTGCAGATCTAACCAAGCTGGAACGAAGCATGCGCAAATTTAATAACTCAGTGCTGCTGGATCACCTCATAGAACGGCAGTATGATCTGCTGTATTGGCGACACCGGATCGTTCCTCTTGAGGAGCTGTTAGTTGCAGTGAAGGAAGCCTACACGTCGGATCAGCTGGATCACAATGAAGCCTATCGATTGACATCGCTTCGGGTGGAGCGGCTTATGCTCCGAATGGAACGGTTTCATGATGAAGTGCGCACACTTCTCGCTATGGATGAAAATATAGCCTCCTACAGGGGGAATGAGATTATGAAAACACTGACGGTTTTCACGGTTGTCTGCACCCCGGCTACCCTATTTGCCGGCTTATGGGGCATGAACTTTAAAGCGATGCCCGAGCTTGAGTATGAGTGGGGATACCCCATGTCGATTGCGATTATTGTATTTCTCACAATTCTCGTATATGCATGGCTTAAGTGGAAGGGCTGGACAGGCGATTTAATCCGCGGCAAAAGGAAGGATTCCAACATATTCTAGTTGATTTCGCGTTCGTTTCAAGCCGCTGTGTATAGGGTAATGATGATTAGTAACACATTAACTTATGACAAAAAGGCGGTGGTTGCCATGACAGTCAAACACAGTATCCCTTGCGGGGGAAATGAGGTTACCGTACGTCAGTTGGACATGGATAAGTATCAGGTTACCATTCAATCGCAGGTTAATCCACTAGGCACAGGCAATGTGTTGGAAACGTTCTCTGGCTTGGATGAAGCGATTCAAGCTGCGGATCTGTTCTGTAAGCTGCACGCCGCGGCCAAGGAGATGGGCTATCATCTGGAAGATGGGCATTTTGTTAAACCGGATCGGCCCAAACTGCATGTAGGGATGCTCCTTCAAGAACAAACGATGCCGGATGAACTGATCGTGCTGCTCGAAAAATAACGAAATCACATACATGATAGCTTGGACAAGAACCAAAAAAAGCGGCTGACATGAGTTAGCCGCTTTTTTTGGTTCTTTTTTTGCTGTCCAAGTCCGGGGATTACGAAAAACAACGATGCCTAGGAGTAGCCTAAGCATCGTTTCATATTAGAGGGTAAGTCTAGTGAGAATAAGGCTTCACCTTATCCAGTGCATCATGTGTCGCGTCTTCCGCTTTGTCCGTAGCTTTATGTGCGGAGTCGCTTGCCTTATCAGCAAGACGATGCGCTGTATCAGCAGTACTATCTGCGACCTTTCTCACCTTATCGGCAGCTTCATCGGTTGCCTTTTGCGCTGAATCTAATGCTTGGTTCGCCGCTTGCTTTGTTTTTTCCAGCAGCTCGGAGCCTTGTGCGCTTACGGTTTCTACCGTATCGGCTGTTTTGGTTTTGACCATGTCCATCCAGTCCTGGCTTTTGGCTTGCAGCGACTGAACCTTGCCCATCAAGTCCTCTCGAAGCTCGCGTCCTGTTTTGGGTGCCAACAGAAGAGCGATCAGCGCTCCGGCAGCACCTCCAATAATGGTTCCCAATACTACGTCATTTCGTTTGCTTTCCGTTGCTGTCATCTCATCCACTCTCCTCAGCATTTATTTGGTTTAAGACTGTTTGCCGTTCAAAGTTCTGGACAATAGGGTGAGCAAGAAAACGAATAAAGCTGCTCCCACGATGGCTGGTACGACGGCGAAGCCTCCGATGATAGGTCCCCAAGTCCCGAGCAGCAGCGCACCGAGCCATGCACCGACGAACCCCGCAATCATCGATCCGATTATACCCCCGGACATACCGCCAGGCGCAATTGCCGAACCGATAGCCCCGATGACTATAGCCATGATGATCGTTATCAGCAAGCTGATCATTCTCATCACGCTCCCTTCCATTGGGTTGTCTTGCATGATAATTAGTACCCGTTATAAAGAACAATGAAACAAAAAAACGGCCCAACGCGTCCCATGAGGAAGCGAAAGGCCTTATACTTTAATCGTTTCTGGCTATATTTTCATAGAGGGTTAACCGGTTGCCCGCCGGATCGATAACACCGATTTCCTTAGTTCCCCATGGTGCTGTCTCAAGCCCAGGCTTCATATATTTGTACTGCTTGGAGACCAGCTTCGCATGGAGAGCTTCAATGTGCTCGGCTTGGATTCGAAGGGCAGCGCCCGGACAGCAATCCCCGTGATGCTCAGACAGATGAATCACGCAGTCACCATGTGAGACCTGCATGTACAATGGAAAATTATCTTCATATTGATGCTCCCAATCAAGCTTGAATTCCAAATAATTCAAATAAAAATCTTTGGTCTTCTCGACATCGAACATCCGCAATATCGGCACGATCGTTTGAAGCTTGTACGGTAAAGTATCCATTTCGAGTCCTCCCTTATTTCGTTTTGGTGCAAACCCTGGCGAAAGCAGATCATATTTGTATATGAGTACAAGCATATATCAACCTATTGATGTATGACAAATCCTTGGTTTATTTAATCATAGATAAGCGGAAGCTCGTATGATAAAATAGAACCAAAAATGAAAGCGTATACAATGAGGGGCCAATGAAAATAAAACGAAAATGGGTTACCATGAACATTTTCAATAAAATATGGATGTCTTATTTGATAACCATCTTCATTCCTACCGTGTTGATCAGTTCATTCTATTTCTATAATTATTCTGTGGAAACGAAGGATGAATACAAGCGTGCCGCCTCCGTAGAGCTGTTGGGTTTATCCTCGCAAGTAAGCGCAATGTTCAGCAATTTCAATAATCTGACCCTGCAGCTATCCCTGCTGTCCAATCTGAATGAGCTGCTGGCCAATCCCTATAATGCAAGCATGTACGACTTCAATGTGCTCAAGAACAACCTTATTGATCAGATTACGGCAAGCCGTATGGTGCAGTCAGCGTACGTTTATTTTAAACTGTCCGATAAAGTGCTGACAAGCAACGAAGGCTTTTATCCGAGGGGAGAGTTTTACGATAAAGAGTGGATTGATCAGGCAGGCAAAGACGATGGGGAATTGAGCTATAAGGTGCGTAAGGTGCTGGCGCGATTCGATCTGCCACAGAATGAGGTCATTTCGTTTAAACAGAAAATTCCGCTAACCGGCAAATACGAGCTCGGCTATATGTTCATTAATGTCAGCAAAGATCAGTTTTTTGAAGCGCTGCAGCACATGCTTCCGACAAGCTCATCCTACTTATTTATCATCGACGGCGACAACCAGGGAGAAGTGCTATTCTCAAGCAGAGGCGCTCCCTTGTCTCAGTACGTATCCAGGTACATAGCCGACAACGGAATAAAGGAGAAGGAAGAGCCCCTTATTGCTAGCCTAGGTGGGGAGAAATATTTTCTTAGCAGCAAGAAATCCCCGATGAGCTCATGGACTCTCGTTCAAGCTACCCCTTACCGGATCTATCAAGAAACGATGAATCAAAAATTTACTGCAATAGGCAAGATGTCACTCATTGTCATGCTCCTCGGCTTCTTACTGTCGTATTTGCTAGCCCTCATGTTCTATAGTCCATGGAAAAAAATATGGAAAAGCTACGCTTCCAGTCTTATCCCCCCTATGCTGTCAACGAAGGAAGACGAGTATACGCTGATTCGAAGAGGGATTGATCATTTGATTAATGAGAATCAAAAGGTCAAGGCGACGATGGAGCAGCACGAATCGCTTATCCGGCACCGGCTGATTTATGAAATACTGAGCAATAACGTAACCGACGCCGATTTTATATCCAGCCAGCTCCAGCAAGTAGGTATCGATCTGATTTATCCGAATTTTGGTGTTTGTATCGTAGACCCCGACCTTCATGACTATGTCCAAACCGAGGAGGATACGAAGATCAAGCTCTATATGTTCGGGCTTATTGAGAATATGTTTCCAAAGGACTGCCGGGTCTATGGAACAATTCTTGAGGAAGGACGGTTCGGGTTCATTCTTAATTTTCCTTGGACTTCGATAGAGCAAGAGTGGAAGGAAGTGTTGATTCAAGCTTGCAAAGCCATTAGCGATTCGCTGTACGTGCAATTTCAAATTCATTTGCAGTTTGCGTTCGGGGAAGTTTGCGCGTCGCTGGATGATCTGCATGAATCCTATGCTCAGGCTAGGAAAGCAATGAGATACAAAGCGCTGTTCAATAAATCGGATGTAGTCTTCATTGGAGACACAGCCCCGGAGCCAAGGTTTGATTATCCTCTTGCGATTCAGAAGATGCTTGTCCATGGGATCAAAACGATGGATGATAAGAAAACGAATGAAGCGGTAACCGCCTTATTCGAGCAGTACGTCTATAATGACAAAGGCGTACATGAACATACACAGGAGACGATAGTCATCTTGTTAAGCACAGTCATTAACGAGCTGCTGCAGGAAGGCTGTGACCCGGAATCGTTGCGTGTGATTCAGGTGATGAGAGTCCACGATTGCCGCAACAAACAGCAGCTGGAGCAGCTAATCCGCCAGTGGCTGAAGGAATTGATGGAACGGCTGGAGCAAAAGCAGGACAAGAAAAACGATAACCTGTATATCCGTAAGGCGATCACATATATGGAGCAGCGTTACGGTGAGCCGATTTCGATCAGTGATATTGCCGATCATGTAGGTCTTAGCAGCAGCTATTTGAGCCGCATTTTCAAAGCCGAGACCCAGCATTCGCCGCTGGATTACTTGACGAAGCATCGGATTACCCGCAGCAAGGAGCTGCTAATGAACGACAAAAAGTATTCTTTGCAGGAAATCAGCGGAATGATCGGCTATGCAGATGTTCACAGCTTCATCCGCTTTTTCAAAAAATACGAAGCCATGACACCGGGAGAGTTTCGTAAATCATTGCCGGACAAAAGATAACCATCACATCAGAGATACGCTCCTTAAGCTAAAAGGAGGTGTCTCTTTTTATTTTAACGAATGTATAAAATGGATTCCTGATGTAGAATTTTTGACCCACGGCAGCCAAATAATCGTTTTTATACACAATAGCAAGGATTGCACCTTGTTGGTTACCGTCCGTTCCCTACATAATGAAAACGCATTCAAATAGTTCGACCTAAATCACAGTTGGGAGGGGGTGATTATGTGTACGGTAAACAGCCTATGGGGAGTTATGTATTTCAGATCCTGAATGGGGGGATTTTGCTTCTTCTATCCATGCTGACGCTTTATCCGCTGTGGCATGAGCTTGCCCTATCGTTTAGTTCGATGGAGGGAGCGATGCGGGGAGGATTCTTCTTCTGGCCCAGGGAGTTCACATCTGCTACCTATCAAGTGGTACTATCATCCAGTTATTTATGGACCGCTTACGCCAACACGCTGTTCGTAACCGCAGTAGGAACAGTACTCAGCACCTTGCTTACGGCATCTACGGCTTATCCTTTGATCAAGCAAGGTCTGCCGGGTAAAAACATGGTGACGTTCCTCATCTTGTTCACCATGCTGTTCGGGGGCGGATTGATTCCTACTTATTTGCTCGTAAAAGGACTAGGTCTTGTAAATTCGCTATGGTCCTTAATTCTGCCAGGAGCTATATCGGCATTCAATGTAATCATCATGCGCAGCTTTTTTGTTAATTTGCCGGCAGAGTTAGAAGAGTCGGCGATGATCGATGGGGCTAATCCGCTTCTCATTTTTTTCAAAATTATTTTACCTTTATCCATGCCAGTGCTCTCTACCGTTGCTTTATGGGAGGCGGTCAGTCGGTGGAACAACTTTTTCTCGGCACTCATTTATTTGAATGACAAAAGCAAATATACGCTTCCGGTTATGCTCAAAGACGTAATTAACGGGCAGGAGCTTGCAAAAATGACCGGGGAATTGACGAATGCATCCACCGACTCTGTCATTGCGGCAACCATTGTCATATCCATTTTGCCGATCATTTGTGTATATCCGTTTTTGCAAAAATATTTTGTAAAGGGCGTCATGATTGGTGCTGTTAAATCTTAAGCGAGAGGATGAGTGTTATGAAAAAGCTTAACAAGGTTACAGCCGCATTTACGGCAGTGACGCTAACCGCCGGGCTTGCAGCATGCCAATCCAATACGGCAACAGACGGCAAACCAACAGATACAAGTGATAAGCCAGGGCAGACCATTACTTATAAAATATTACGGAGCAACGGCGTTGCGGAATATCCGGCAGACGGGGGTAGAGGCAGGAAGGAAATCGTCAAAGCCCTAGATAAAGCAGGTATCAAAGGGATTGATTTCACAGTAAATATGCCGGGAACTGGACCCGATTATACGACCAAGCTGAATCTGCTGGCCACCTCGGGCGATCTGCCGGATTACTTCAACCTCGACCTGCCGACGATGGCGAAGATGGCTGATGATGGCCTGCTGCTGCCGCTTGACGACTATATTAAGAAAATGCCGCATGCGAGCAAGCTCTTCAAGGAATCGGACTTGGAGGCACTGCGGTATAAGGGCAAGCTCTACGCATTACCTGTCGGCTACCGTCCGGAGCCGTTTAATGGTCCTAATACGAATGGATTTATTGTACGGAAGGATTGGCTTGACACGTTGGGGCTGAAGGAACCGACTACGCTTGATGAGCTCCATGACGTGCTCAAAGCGTTTACGACTGGAGATCCTGACAAGAATGGCAAGAACGATAGTTACGGGCTTGGCGGCACCAAGACCTCGAACTTTTCTGGTATATTCGGAGCCTTCGGGATTGCCCCGACATTCTGGTTCGAACGGGACGGAAGGCTGAAGCAGGGCATGGTGCTGCCGGAGACAAAGGACGTACTCAAGCTGATGAATCAATGGTATAAGGAAGGACTCATCGATCCCGAATTTTTGCTGATGGAATCCAAGCAGCGTGACGAGAAGGTCATTAACTCCAAGCTGGGTGTGTTCGAAGGAACGGCGTTTGATATAGATCCGAAGCAGCCACTGATCAATTCGTTGAAAAAAGTAACCCCGAATGCTTCGTTTGCGCTCCTCTTGCCTCCGAAGGGGCCTAAAGGCTTAATGGGCTGGCCGGAAGCAGGTCCGGCTTATGGAGATATCAAGGCGGTCTCGGCCAAGGTGAAAAATCCCGATCTATTGATCAAAATGATCGACTGGTCGACGTCTGACGAACCGGACGGCGGATTTTATCTTATTACATATGGCATGGAAGGAGAGCATTATACATTCGATAAACAGAAAAACAGGGTTACTCAGCTTGTCAGCTCTTATTCCGACTTATATAAGGAAGGCTTCTCCAACCCGGTTCGTTTCACTCAGGTGGTGGATCGGCGCTGGATGGCTGACGATTCGTTGAAGGCAATGGAGGTTACGAATAAATACGTCATAACGAATCCATTCTGGAAAACCGTCCCGGCCCAGCTGGAGTATCCGGATATTATCAAGCTTTGGACCGAATATTTTGCAAAAATCGTTCTTGGCGAGATGCCCCTCGATAAGTTCGATGAATTCGTACAGAAGTATTACCAGCAGGGTGGTAAGAAAATTGAGGACCAGGTGAATGAAGAGTGGAAGAAGACGAAGAAATAGGCTCGGGTCCCTTAGCGGTCGCCTAGCTAACAGGCGGCCGCTCCAATAACGACATGTCAGGAGAGACGGCCATGAGCATAAAGTTATTTCACAAATACAAGTATTATTATTTGCTGCTGCTTCCGGGGCTGCTTTACTTCCTTTTGTTTCACTATGTTCCGATGGGCGGTATTATCGTTGCGTTCAAGGACTTCAAGCTGGCCAAAGGAATCTTTGGCAGTGAATGGGCAGGCTTGAAATGGTTTGAGCTGCTGTTCGAATCGGAAGACTTCTGGGTAGCCTTGAGGAATACGATCTTGATCAGCTTTTATAAGCTTATCTTTGGCTTTCCATTTCCGATTCTGCTTGCGCTTATGCTGAATGAGCTGCTGGGCAGCGCATTTAAACGGATTTTACAGACCATTCTGTATTTTCCGCACTTTTTGTCCTGGGTCGTTCTGGGTGGCATAATGTTTACCTTGTTCTCGTCAAGTACCGGGATTTTGTCTGTTATAGGATTCAAATCGTCGCCGCTTCTGGATCCTGGGAACTTCCGCGGGCTGCTGGTCATCTCGGAAATATGGAAGGAAGCGGGATGGGGGACGATCATTTATTTGGCTGCCATTGCCGGAATTAATCCAGAGCTGTATGAGGCGGCGAGAATCGACGGGGCGAAGAGGTTTCAGATGATTCGCTACATTACGCTGCCATCGATCAGCAATACCATTATTATTCTGCTGATCCTTCGCACCGGACATATTTTATCAGCAGGCTTCGATCAAGTATTTATCCTCTACAATCCGATGGTATACAACATCGCCGATATTCTCGATACCTATGTGTATCGGGTAGGCCTCTCTATGGGCAGATATTCTCTGGCGGCAGCCGCAGGCTTGTTCAAATCCGTAGTGGGTCTGCTCATGCTGCTGTTCACGAACTGGCTTGTGCGAAGGATGGGTGGACAAGGATTGTGGTGAGAGAGACCTTGCAGGAAAGGGAGAGATGCGCCTATGAAGCCGAACATTCTGTTAATTACAGTCGATCAAATGCGTTGGGACTGCCTTAGCGTACTTGGTCATACCGTGGTGGAGACGCCGAATCTGGATCGTCTCGCACGCTCGGGCGTGCTGTTTCGCAGTGCATATTCCGCTACGCCGTCATGTATCCCGGCTCGAGCAGCGATTTTTACCGGAATGGGCCAACGCTCACATGGACGTGTAGGCTATAAAGATTGTGTACCGTGGACGTATGAGCATACACTGCCGAGAGAGCTGGCGCAAGCAGGGTATCATACCCAATGCGTCGGTAAGATGCACGTGTACCCCGCACGCAATTTATGCGGCTTCCATAACGTTGTGCTTCATGACGGTTATCTTCACCATAACCGTGATAAGTATAAAACGACGACGGATGCCCATTTCGACCAATGCGATGATTATCTTCAGTGGCTGAGGCAAACCGCAGGTGCAGGATTTGACATCACCGATCACGGGCTCGACTGCAATGCTTCAACTGTGGCTCGACCGTGGCACTTGCCAGAGTCAATGCACCCGACGAACTGGACGGTGACCCAGTCCATTGATTTTATGCGGAGGAGAGATCCAAGCAAGCCTTTTTTCTTGTGGACTTCGTTCGTACGCCCGCATTCACCGCTCGACCCCCCGCAAGCTTATTTCGACATGTACAAGGATATGGAGATGCCGGATCCGCCGATAGGTGACTGGGTAAATGTCGCCTCTGCGGAGCGGGGAGGAAATGACCCAACCGCCATCTTCGGCAAATTTCCAAAACGCCGTTTGAACCGTGCTCGCGCCGCCTATTACGCTCTAATAACGCATATCGACGATCAAATCGGGCGTCTCTTGAACGCGCTTCAGGAATACGGCGTTTACAACAATACGGTTATACTGTTCACGTCGGATCATGGAGAATTGATCGGGGATCATCATTATTTCCGAAAAGGTTTGCCTTATGAAGGAAGTGCCAAAATCCCGTTTATCATAAGCGATCCGAGCGGTAAGCTGGGGCTTCGTGCAGGAAGCGAAGTAGAACAAGTGATCGAGCTGCGAGATATTATGCCTACGGTTCTATCCACAGCCAGCGTCACCATTCCCCAAACAGTAGAGGGTGTTAGCCTGCTGCCACTCTGTAGAGGAGAATCGGTCAACTGGCGGGAATATATTCACGGCGAGCATACTTACGGGAGCTTATCCAACCACTATGCAACGGATGGACAGGAGAAATACCTCTGGTTTTCTCAGACTGGAGAAGAACAGCTTTTTGATCTTGGAACCGATCCGCAGGAGCTGACCAACTTGTCCCATGATCCTGCGTGGGCTCCTCGTCTTGCCTTTTGGCGTCAAAGGGTAATTGCAGAGCTGGAGGGAAGGGAAGAGGGCTACGTCGAGGACGGACGGCTAGTCACAGGCCGAACGCCCCTTGCATGCCTGAGTCATGTTTAAGACATAGATTATAGCTAAGGAAACCCGGCTGCTAGCCGGGTTTTGAGTCTGTCGAGGAAGCTATTAGTAGCGAAAAATGCAAAAGATGGTAAGCGGGGCACTGGGAACGACAAGAAAAAGGTGGAATCTTCCTTCAATGAAATGTATAATAATACATTATTATTAATTATTATGCATAACGAAAGAGGCTGAGTTACCCATGGAGACCAAGATTCGACCGATGCAATGGAGTGATCTGGACGCAGTAGGCCAACTGAGACCGGAAGGCTGGGGAGACATCTTGCCGCCTATCATTTTTTATTTGAATGATCCGGCCTGCATGACTTTTGTGGCCGAACGAGCGGATCGGATTATCGGTGTCGCTAATGGAACGGATTGGGGACAAACGGGATGGGTCGGACCTATCATCGTGGATGCCTCATCACGGGGGCAAGGTTTGGGCTCGCTGCTAACGAAAACGATTATGGAGGGACTCCAGGCGAAAGGCTGCCGCACGCTGCTGCTGATAGCTACGGAATTCGGTAAGCCGGTCTACGAGAAGCTCGGCTTCATCGGCGATTCCCGTTACTGCTTTCTGAAGGCGGAGCAGCAGGCTGACTTCGAGGCATATAGCGGATCGATTCCGCTCAGAGCCGCTCATCCTTCTGATCTTCCCATGCTTTCGGAGTTGGATCAGCGTGCAGCAGGGGAGAGAAGAATCTCGGTGCTGGAGAAGCTTCTCCAAAATAACGGGGGCTGGGTCGTTCCAAGGGAGGATGGCAGCGGAATTCGCGGTTACTACCTGCACGGAGCCCCGTGGGGCTCAGGTCCAATAGTTGCCGAGGATGAAGAAGCGGGCTGCAGGCTGCTTCAGCAGGCATTTGTCGTAGAGAAGCATCTTTCGGCCGGAGTGAGCGAGCACAACCACAAGGCGATTGAATACCTCCAAAGAATAGGTTTTACTATTGTCACCTATGCGGATCGTATGGTATTAGGTGAGCATCCGGTTTGGCATCCCGACATGATCTACTCCCGAATTAGCGGCTCTCTCGGTTAAACGGGCTTATTTCGACAGCATGTTCACCCTCCTAGGTCTGTGATATAATGGAAATTGTCAGTATGTATCCTTATAAATTCGACTTGTGACAATTTCTGAGGAGGGGTCTTTATTCCGTATTTCATTGCTGGACTGGTTTCGTTTGTGATTGTGCTGTTATTCATACCACCGCTGCGCAAGCTGGCTTACAAAATTGATTTTGTGGACAAGCCTAGGCCTGACAACGAAAGGAAGATTCATCGCGAACCGATTCCGCTTACGGCGGGGATCGCTATTTTCGCAGGATTCGTCATTACATACTTTCTTTTTATAAGAGACAATATGAGTCAAACCTTGGCTATCATGGCAGGGGGATTGCTCGTGCTAATGATCGGACTTGTGGATGATTGGTATAAAACGCACGGCAAAGAGCTGTCCGCGCTGCCTAAGCTTATTGTGCAGCTGCTAGCAGCCGTTATCGTATATAAATCCGGGATTGTATTTCACGGATTTACGAATCCGTTTACAGGGGAAGAAGTTCTTCTCTGGAGCTGGGCGCAGTTCTTATTGACTATCACCTGGATATTTGGCGTGACGACGGTCATTAACTTCTCTGACGGTATGGACGGATTGGCAGGAAGCTTATCAACGATTTCAGCATTGACGCTGTTTATCGTAGCTTTGGCCAAGAACCAGCCCGATTCAGCTATGATGGCCATTATTTTGGTTGGAGTCGGACTGGGTTATCTTCGCTATAATAAGCCACCGGCTAAAGTGTTTATGGGAGATGCGGGAGCGTCATTTATCGGCTTCATGCTGGCGGTTATCGCATTGAACGGGGCGTTCAAGCAGGCAACGGTTTTATCGCTGTTTATTCCAATTCTTGCTCTCGGTGTACCGATATTCGACAATTTATTCGTTGTTGCCAAACGTTTCTTGAACGGCAAACCGATATATCAGGCGGATACGAGCCAAGCTCATTACCGACTGCTTGCCAGCGGATTGAATCCGAAGCAGGTGCTTATGTTTTTATGCTTGATCAATGTGTGTTTCGGATTGACCTCCATCATTATTTTGATGCTGAAGGTATAACGATTAAGTGCAGCCTGCCGCCATGCTTTGTGCGGACGGGCTTTTTTTGTTAGCGCAGGCAGGTTGGAGATCAATTATTGTAGGAACTGAAGGGTACAGACAGGAAATACTCGAATACTTATATCATTAGCAGGCATTTTGCTGCTTGTCGAGTAGCATGCTGAGAGGAGCCGGGACATGCAAAAAACAACTTTGGCTAACGGACTTACCATTGTTAGTAAACACAACGAGCAAGCCGTATCGACCCTGCTGTGCTTCTGGGTTAGGGCGGGAGGGCATTATGAAAAGCAGCATCCTTACGGAATCGCACACTTTTTGGAGCATATGCTGTTTAAAGGAACGAAGTACCGCACGAAAGAACAGATAACGAACGATATCGAGAACTATGGCGGCCGAATGAACGCAGCTACTAGTGTAGACCGGACACGGTACTATGCATATGTTCCTTTTGATAAGTGGAAGGAGGGGGTGGAGCTGCTGACCGATATGGTGTTCCATTCCGTATTTCCGGAAGAGGAGCTCCAGCTTGAGAAGAAAGTCGTCATCGAGGAAATCAAGCGTGCTCACGATAATCCACGTGATTATGGGAGCCGCACGCTAATGCGTATGTTGAGGGCGATGCATCCGGAACGGGCGGGAATTCTGGGGACGGAAGAAACGCTCACGGCAATGACGAGAGAGGATCTCGTGGAGTATCATAAGCACTATTACCAAGCTAGCAATATCGTGCTGGTCGCGACGGGAAATGTTCAGCATGATGAGCTGGTTGAATATGCAAGCTCTTTGGACATTCCTGCTGCGGAGCCTTTCTCAGAAACGTTGGATAAGCTGCAGCCTTATCAGCTCGGGGGTCGAGTTATTCACGAATCAAGAGATATCCGGCAAGCCCATCTTCATTGGGGAATGTACGGTCCGAGCGCATACGATAACGATAAATATGCAGGGTATGTTACCATGCACCTTCTTGGCGGCGGTCATGGCTCCAGACTGAAACGCCGCATTAGGGGAGAGATGGGGCTAGCCTATGAAGTATGGGCAGCACTTAGTCCCATGGTTAACGAAGGCTTCATTACAGGATATGTCGGCACCGACCCGCTTCGACTTGAGGATGCCAAAGCAGTCATATTCGAAGAGGTCGAGCGTATGCATCGTGAACGAATTACGGATGAGGAATTGGAAAGAACCCAAAATGCGATTATTGGCAGGCATATGATCTCGCAGGATCAGGCTGAGTCCGTGAACAGCAGGCTGGCATCCGAGCAGCTATATCAAATCAATCCGGACCCGCATCACTTCGCTGCACAAATCCGCAGCGTGACGGCGGAGGCTGTCATGGCTTTTGCTCAGACCTACCTGCAGAAGGATCAAATGCTGTTCGTTCAGGTTAGCCGCGAGCAAGTGGCTAAGCAGGATAAGGACAACAAAGCAATGTAATTAAAAGAGCCGGATCCCAGCGGGATTCCGGCTTTTTCGGTCTTTTTATAAGAAGCTGCTTATTACTTCTTGGCTTTGCTGCTGCTGAGCCCGCCGATATATTGATCGTACGCCTCATAGATTTTGGCTGCGATCGGGGCGGCGCCGTACCGTCCGAATTTTCCTTCCGGGACGACGACCGCTACGGCAAGAACCGGATTGTCCGCCGGAGCGAAGGAGATAAGCACCGCATTATCGACGGTTCCACCAGGTACGGCCTGTGTGGACGTACCGGTTTTGCGAGCTACCGGATATGGCAGATCCTCAATGCCTGCAGCGCCGCTCTTCATCCCTTTAATTACGGTATCCCAGTAATTTTTCGGGTAATTGACCTCGTTTAAAACGACGGATTCGTATCCTTTAACAAGCTCGCCATCCGTCGTTGTGATCTTCTCGACGAACTGTGGCTGCATCCTCTTACCACGGTTAGCCAGCGTTGCGGCATATTGTGCTAACTGGAGCGTGGTGTACTTCTCATTTTGACCCCACGATGCATAGACCATAGCAGACTGCATGCTGCTTGTCTTTGCGTTTTGGAAGAAATCGTTGGAGCCCGCAATTTCATTGGGCAAATTACTTCCGGTTTTTACGCCTAAGCCGAACTCCGCCAAATGCTCTGCCCATACATCGAGCACCTTGGATTTCTCACCGCCATATTTGTTCCAGAGCGGGATTCCAACCATAGCCGACATGTACGTATTGGATGAATTCAAAATCGCCGTTGTCGGATTCAGCGCACCGTAGGCATGGCCGTCTGAATTTCGGATTGTGGCATTATTTCCAACTCCGAAGGAGAACGATCCTGAGTCGCTGTAGGTGGAATAAGGGGTAATAACGCCTTCTCTCATTCCGATAAGGATCGTCAGGGGCTTGATGACGGAACCCATGAATACGAGTGAAGATGGATGCTTATTCCGCTCCTGGGCTGGAAAATCCGGGTATGACGTCGTAATGGTGCCATTATTGACGAATGGCATGATTTGATTGTAGACCTCGTTGCTGCTGATACCGCCGGTCCACAGATTCGTATCGTAGTCCGGCATGCTGGCCATGGCAATTACCTTACCGGTCTGAACCTCCATCGCTACTGCGTAGCCTGAGCGCGCATAAGGAGCATAGGCGAACTCTCCTGCTGCCGAACGGTTCCTAAGAAAGCTTAAATGATCGGTAATCGCCTTCTGCGTCGCGAGCTGGATGTCCTTGTCTAAGGTCAAATAAAGGTTATGGCCTTTTTCCGGGCTCACGATAGTGGCGGGGCCGATGATTTTTTCGGCTGCATTGACAGGGTAAGTCTTGCTGCCTTTTTTGCCGCGAAGCTCCTCCTGGTACATCAGCTCCAGACCATCGAAGCCGACGTCCTCCACGTCCAAATATTCATCGGTTTTGCTCCGATAATAGGCCAGACCGGATTGAGGATTTCTCGCAGCGTTGAACCGTTTCATATAGCCGACCAGTTGGGCGGCAATTCTCTGATTATCATAGAGGCGGATGCTGTCCTCCAATATTTCAATTCCTTTTAACTCATCCCGGTGTTCCAGCAGAAAGGCGATTTCATTGTTGGATAAATCGGCTTTGATCCGTCTTGGAATCGAGTAGTAGCTCGGTTCTTTCGTTTTGTTCTTATTCATGTCAAAGCCGACATCCATCAGCTTCAATATTTCGGCGGCAGGCAGCACCTTGGCATCCTGCTTACCGTAATCAGCGAATATCGTTTCCAGCTTTTTGGCCAGCTCGATGATCTCGTCCCTATCCGTTGCGCGGCCTTCCACTCGATAGTAGAGAGATTGCATAGACCGGGATTGGGCGATGGCATACCCCGCACGGTCGAATATGGAACCACGGATGGGAGCGATCGGGCTTTCGCTGTGGGAAATCATATTTTCGACTTCCTTGAAATATTTCCCCTCTACAAACTGCAAGATGGCTAAACGAATAATCAGAACGCTAAACAGGGAAAACGTTACAAAAAAGAATAAATTCAACCGAATCGAAAAGTGTCTCCGTTTCCGGATATCCTGCTTTTCGGTCTGATCGTCCGTATATCGAAAAAAACCGCTACCCACTAGTTTCCCACTCCCCAGACCAATATCCCGTAAATTAGCGCTGCATAATCCAAATGATTCCTATCCACAGCAGGATCGCCGCCAAAAAGCCTGTCATTACGTATACAGAGGCTAATCGCCAGTCGAATCGCTGACGTGATTTATCTTGTAACAGACGTATACTCATCTTGCATTCTCCTTTACTCAACCATAGTTTACCATGCCGATAGGCAGCTGTGTTGAGAGGTTTTCCACACAATTCAAATTTTTTCGAGCCTGTGAAGGCAAAAGGTAAAAGAGTTGAGTTCCACCTCCCAATAAGACGAATTAAACGAGGGAAAAGTTACGTGTTGTACCCATATGAAGAAAATATTTCCGGATAAAGGGAACCTTCCGGCAAATGGTTCGTCCAATTGTTGGTGAGGTGAACAGGGTGGCCTTTGAATATTTGAAATCACTTTCCGGCGGGATGGATAAAAACATTATTTTAGAAGAAATCATGCTCGCGCATGGAGAAGATGTATGGAACTATGCTTTTTTCATGACACGTAAAAAAGAGCTGGCTGATGATATCACACAAGAAGTGTTCGTAAAGGTGTATGAACGGTTGTATTCCTTCCGGGGAGAGGCGTCCGTGAAGACTTGGCTGCTTACCATTACGCGCAATATGGTAAAGGACCACTGGCGTTCCGCCTGGATCCGCAAGGTTATTCCCTTTGGCCTTCAGACCAAGGACAGCAGCAGTCCTTCAGCCGAGGCGGAAGCGCTGAGTATGCTGGTAGAGGAAGAAGTATGGCAGGTTGTGCTGGAGCTGCCCCGCAAGCTGCGGGAGGTGCTGCTGCTTCATGCGCATCATCAGTTAACCCATACGGAGATAGCCGGGTTATTGTCTTTATCGGAAGGAACGGTCAAATCCAGGCTGTTCCGGGCAAGAGCGAAAGTGAGCGGTTTGTTGAATAAGGAGGGCAAGCCATGAAACAGATGGAACCGGAGCAATGGGAGAAACGATTGGCAGGCTCACCCTTAAGGCTGGGCGAGGGGGGCTTTTCCAAAGATTTGATGAGGAAGATTAAGGAGCGTGTCGAGATGGAGGGGAATCCGAGAAGCCGGCGCTGGCTTAAGCTGAGTCCGGTACTTTTGGTGTGTGTGCTGTTGGCCTTTGCTATGACGAAGCAGGAGGAGCTCGGAGTCATGCTTGCACAGCTGTCGAAGCCGACTAACCCGATAGCACTAACACCAATGGATAAAGAGAAGGAAATGACACTGAAGGTCGCTTACTTTCATGAAAATACATTTTCCATGCGCTATGGCAAAGCTTACACCATCCGCTATCCCAACGTGGAAGTGAAGATCGTTCCTGTCGACACGAATTGGTGGAATCAAGGAGATTACAAAGAGAAAATGATTGAGCTGATGGATAAGGAAAATCCGGATGTCATATACATGTCCCCGGAGCTGTACGGCGAGTTCGCCAAGGAGGGCAGGCTGTACCCGCTTGATGCGGTCATGAAGCAGGATAACTACGATCTGCAGAACTTGTACGCTGGAGTAACAGATACGCTTCGTAAACTTGGAGACGGCAAGCTGTATGGACTTACCCCGGAATACGAGATGAATGGACTGTACTATAACAAAGATTTATTCGACAAATACGGCGTTCCGTACCCTAAGGAGAAAATGAGCTGGGAAGAGCTTCTGCAGCTGGCGGCACGTTTCCCGGCGGACGGCAAAGGAGAGGACCGTATCTACGGGCTTATGCCGTACTACTACAGTGATGCTTCTGAGCTGGCGATGCAAATCGGAAAGACGAACGGAATGAGCCTGATCGGTTCGGATGGCAAGCAGGCAACGGTGAACACGGAAGCCTGGAAGAAAGTATGGGGCATGGCAATTGACGGCTTTCAGAAAGGGTATGTCTACCAGAGGGAGCCTATGCCTCAACGCAGCATGATGATGGATGAGGTGTACAAAAGAAATCCGTTCATTACAGGCAAGGCAGCGATGGCGCTCTCGGGTTTCTCATTAAGCACGGATCTGAAGATGGCCTCCACCAAGTACAGCCTGCCTTTTTTCAAATGGGATATTGTAAGCGAGCCTGTCAATCCGGCCAGGCCGGACGAGACATCCTCTTTATTTATCGGGTCGGTGTACGCGATCAATGCAAAATCGGAGCATCTCCGACCTGCTTGGGAGATGGTGAAGCTGATCAACAGCTTGGAAATTGCCAAGAAGCTGGATAAGACGTTTAGTGGCGGTTTATCGGTAAGAGTGAAGGAATTGAAGCCTGCGGATGAACATAATTATGCACCATTTTATAGTATGAAGCCTGCAGAGCAGCCGGATTCCTCGGTGCATCCACGCTTGCTGCGCAAGTTCAACGAGGCATTTGGTCCGATTGCCGTTCAAAAAACGAGCTCCGTCGTTGAGGGCAGGACGAAGCTGGACGAAGTGCTTAGACAGCTGCAGGAAGACGCGCAAAAAGCATTGTTCAACGCGATGCTCGACAGCCGTAATTAATGGAGCGAAAGAGAGAGGATTGTATGAACATCCCCAATAGCGAACGAACGGTTACAGAATTTCGACGGAAGAAGTACGGGTTTTCATTGCTGGCTTTGGCTGCAGGATTGGTGCTTTTATTAAACGGATGCGATCAATCGGGGAGTGCCGCAGCCCCCCAACCTAAAGGCAGCCTTCGTATCGCTATGAGCAGCGAAGATTATTTCCAATACGAGTATGCGGACTATTTTACTGCCAAATTTCCCGAGCTGGATGTGCAGGTTGTGTCTACTCAAGATTTATATGGACCGGGTAAAAACTACATGAAGGAGTACATAAAGCTGATTGACGAGCAAAAGCCGGATCTGCTAATCACAAGCACGTTTGAGTACGACAAGCTGATTCAAGCGGGCAAGCTGTATGATCTGTCACCGCTTATCACGAAGGATCAGTTTGATTTGCACAATCTGCTTCCGGCGGCCGTTGATTACTTGCAGCTGAAAGGACAAGGGAAGCTGTACGGCTTGGCGCCAAGCTTCTCGAGCTCCGTCTTGTTTTATAACAAAGATGTATTCGATAAGCTCCATATCGCTTATCCGAAGGATCAGATGACTTGGGAAGAGCTGATCCGTCTGGCGCAGCGCTTTCAGGGAGAAGGAAGCAAGGATGAGCGGATTTACGGCTTCCATATGGGCTTTATGAAGTCTCCGCTGGATTTGGTCTCTTATATCGGGCAGGCGGAGGGTCTTGCGTTCATTGATCCTGCTGGAAAAAATCTTATGATGAATACGGACGCTTGGAAACGTATATACGGGCTTGTTATCGACGGCTACAAAAGCGGGGTACTTCAATGGACTTATACGCCCGATAAACGGCGTTACGATAAGGAGGATGTGGAGCGGGAGGATATGTTCGGTGCGGGCAGGGCCGCCATGACGATCGGGCATATAGGGCAGATCAACAGTCTCAAGCAGAGAGGGGCTTCATTTGCGTGGGATATGGTTGGCGCACCTTCGTCTAATCCTGGACGCAGCAGTAATCCGAACTTTTATATCCTTCCGATTTACAGCATTAACGCTCAAGCCGAGAATGTATCCTCTGCATGGGAGGTAGTTAAATATTTCAACGGCCGGGAGGCTGCCAAAATCGCATCGAAAACATCGATGGAATTGCCGGTACGTAAGGAATTCGCCAAAGAGATCGATGGGCATAGCCTGGAGCCGTTTTATAACGTGAAATACAATGAGAACGTGCAATCAGGATATAACGAGAACATTCCCCTCTCATTCACCGAGCAGCTTCAGGTGATTATGGAAAAACAGATGGAAGCGATGCTGCAGAGCGGAGTGTCTGTAGAAGCAGGGCTGCAGCAGATCCAGGAGCAGGGACAGCAGGCATTAGATAAAGCCTATGCGGAAGAGAGGGTGAAGTCAGGAGCTGACTAGTGAATAGAATTGTAGGATTTGAATGGTATTGAATTTATAAAAAGGTTCCTGTTACAATATATGGAATTGAACTCATTTCTTTAGGGTAACAGGAGTTGAAGTTGTGAAGCTAAAAAGGATGCGGGTAGGGTTAGGTGTCATTATTTTTATAGCTATGATGGGGGGGACATTAGGGTGGTTTGCATGGAAAAAGCATGATGCAGCAGGGACCAATCCACAGCAGCCATTAATGAAGGTGGAATCGGTTGCTCAGGTGAAGGAACGTTACGATGCGATAGTCATAGGAACGGATCCGGAAGGGATTACGGCCGCCGTTTCGGCAGCACGCAACGGGCTTAAGGTGCTTTTGGTAGATGGACGGGACCGTGAGATTCTCGGTGGACTTATGACCCTAGGCTGGTTAAATACATTGGATTTGAATTATGCTCCCCAGCAGCCTGCTATCCCGGGAAAGCATAACTTTTTGAACAAAGGAATTTTTCAGGAATGGTATGACCAGATAGAGGGAACCTCATTTGATACGCATACGGCTGCCAATGTGTTTTATAAGATGGTGCGCAGCGAGCCGAATATCGACCTTCTGATGAAGGCCAAAGAAATAAAACCCTTGGTTCAGGCCGGTAGGGCGGGGAATGAAATCGCTGGCGTGACTATCGTGAGCTCCAATAACACAAGCCACAGTGTGTATGCTAAGACTGTCATTGATGCCACGCAGGACGGGGATATTGCCGCCATGGCGGGAGCGCCGTTCACGACGGGGAGACAGGATATCGCTGATCCGGACTCTCAGATGGCTGTCACGCTGGTGTTCAAGCTGGGCGGGATTACGCCTAAGGTGTGGGAGTCGTTCGGCAAGCATCCGAATACCGGCAGTGACAAGATGAGTGCATGGGGCTTCCCCGAAATGAAAGAGTATGTGTCCACGAATAAAGAGCGGGTACGTATGAGAGGCCTTAATATAGGGAGGCAGAACGACAACACCATATTGATTAATGCGATGCAAATTTTCGGGGTGGACCCGCTGAATCCTGAATCCGTTCGAGAGGGCATAGAAATCGGCAAGAAAGAAGCGGAGCATGTCGTCTCCTACATGAAAAACAATTTCAGTGAGTTCAAACAGGTGGAGCTGCTAGGTACCGCACCCGAGCTATACGTCAGAGAAACGAGGCATATGCAAGGGGAATACCGTTTGTCGATGGCCGATTTAATGGAGAACAGGGATTATTGGGACGCCATAGCCTATGGTTCCTACGAAGTCGATATTCAGAGCACCCATTATAAAGATCCCGGCTCGGTTATGATGAAGCCGAAGCAATACGGGGTTCCTTTCCGCTCCCTTGTTCCGCTTAAGGTGGACGGATTGCTTGTCGTCGGAAGGGCCGCCAGTTTCGATTCTTTGCCTCATGGAAGCGCTCGCGTTATACCCCTCGGCATGGCAACCGGGGAAGCAGCTGGAGCAGCCGCCAAAATAGCAATAGACCAAGGGATGACATTCAGGCAGCTATCACAATCCAAAGACGGAATAGCTGCATTAAGGGACAAGCTGATTCAGCAAAAAGTGGAACTTATGTTGTATTCATTCGACAAGCCAGCATATACACTGCATAAGTCATACCGGGGGCTGAAAGCCGCAGTGAGCATGGCGGTCACGTTAGGGGGATATGATAATACAAATTGGGACTTGGAAGGCAAGTCCAATCCGCAGCGCTTTGTTTCCCACATGGCTAATGTGCGAAAGGTGCATCCGGCGCAATTCCAGGGCGAGGCGACCTTGGCTATCCGGCACATGCCAAATCCGGCTGCGCTGCCATTGACGCTCGATCAGGCTGCTTTAACCCTCGCAACGGCAACTGGTTTAAAGAGCACGAGGGAAGAGGCGGTGGCTGATCTGGTGCAGCGTGGATGGCTTAAGATGGATACAGTGAAGCAGATTTCCGATCCGGATCAGCTTACGAATGGTGAATCCTATATGTTAATTCGTGATGTGGTTGAGAATGCCGTCGGAGTGAAGTACGAATGAATTGGAATTGAAATGAATAGGCTGATATGAAGCATCAACCATTCCATATGCCATTTGACAAACCGGAATAGATGATGTAAATTGTTCAATAATTCAAAATAAACCGACTATGACGAGAAGAGTAAGTAAAACCATTCTTTTACAGAGAGCCCCGGCAGCTGAAAGGGGGCAAGGAATATTTTACCGAAACAAGCCTCTGAGTCTCATACCGATCCTTGCATGTATAAGCCATGTAAGCGGGAGGCTATGACAGGAGCTCCTGTTACAGAGCTAGGGTATCGCGATTCTCTTACAACAAGGATTGGCCGTACCTGATAAGATCAGCATGGCGACATGCTGATGAACTGGGGTGGCAACGCGAATCGTACTCTCGCCCCCAAGATGAATCATTCTTGGGGGTGGGAGTTTTTTGTTTTTCTAGAGTCACTAGCGTGAAGCGAGCTATTGCATGATAGATAGGGAGGTTGTAACCCATGGAGAATACGAAAATTTTAACTAATAAAGATAAACCGATGCATTTTTTGGAAGCTATGATTGCCCAGGAGCTTGCGCTGCAGGAGCCGGATCTGAGGGGGGTATGCACCCGATTTCCGCCTGAACCAAACGGTTATTTGCACATCGGCAATGCGTATGCCATTAATATTAATTACTCGATAGCCCGGAAATTCGGTGGAAAGTTTCACCTTCGTCTGGATGATACGAATCCTCTGAAGGAGGATATGGAATACGTAAATGCCATCATTGAGGATATGAAGTGGCTTCAATTTGATCCCGAGCACCTTGTTTTTTATGGCTCAGATTATTCCGACCAGCTGTATGATTATGCAGTTCAATTAATTAAAAACGGTCGAGCCTATGTTTGCGACTTAAGTGCAGATGAAGTCCATGACTATCGGGGTACTTTGACGGAGCCGGGCAAAGAAAGTCCATACAGAAACCGCACTGTAGAGGAAAATCTCGATTTATTCTCGAGAATGAAGCAGGGAGAATTTCCGACGGGAGCGCGGGTCCTCAGAGCCAAAATCGATATGGCTTCGCCGAATATGAATATGAGAGATCCTGTGCTGTACCGGATTATCCACGCGCACCATTATCGAACGGGAAATAGATGGTGCATGTATCCGATGTACGATTATGCCCATCCATTGCAGGATGCAATCGAAGGGATCACTCACTCTTTTTGCTCGATGGAATTTAAAGACCACCGTCCTTTGTATGAATGGGTTCTTAATTCATTGAACATCCAACCTGCGCCTAAGCAAAGAGAATTCGGAAGATTGAATATACGCGGAATGGTAACGAGCAAACGATATCTAAGAGAACTTGTGTCAGGAGGCTTCATAGAGGGCTGGGACGATCCAAGATTGCCAACGGTTAAAGGACTTCGACGCAGGGGATATACCCCGGAGAGCATCCATCGTTTTCTGGATGAGATCGGTGTATCAAAGACCTGGAGCACAGTAGATATTTCCCTGCTGGATCATTTTTTGCGGGATCATTTGAAGACGACGGTTCCGTGCGTTATGGCTGTTCTGAAGCCGTTGAAGGTCACTATAACGAACTACCCGGAAGGGCAGGTTGAATGGCTGACGATCCCGAACAATCCGGAAAATGCGGAGCTTGGAGAGAGGAAGGTGCCTTTCTCACGAGTGGTGTATATTGAACGGGAGGATTTCATGGAGAATCCCGTCAAAGGCTTTCAAAAGCTGGCTCCGGGCCAGGAAGTCAGACTTAAGGGCGCTTATTATTTACGCTGTGAAACGATTATGAAAGATCCGGTGACAGGAGAGATTACCGAGCTGCACTGCACCTATGATCCATTGACCAAAAGC
This sequence comes from Paenibacillus sp. UNC451MF, assembly GCF_000686845.1. Taxonomy (GTDB): domain Bacteria; phylum Bacillota; class Bacilli; order Paenibacillales; family NBRC-103111; genus Paenibacillus_S. The sequence continues at coordinate 126,338 of NZ_JMLS01000013.1, forward strand.
GGCACCGGCTTCACGGACAGGAAGGTGAAAGGAACGATTCATTGGGTGTCGGAGGAACATGCCGTGAAAGCCGGCGTTAGACTGTACGATAAGCTGCTGCTGGATGAGGATGCTTTACAGAATGAGGAAGCGGGCTGGGAGGATAAAATAAATCCAGATTCCTATGCCGAGCTGGCAGATTGCTTGTTGGAGCCATTTTTGTCCCAAGCGCCGTCGGAAAGCCGGTATCAATTTATGCGGCACGGATATTTTTGTGTAGATTCCAAGCACTCCTCGGCGGATCGATTGGTTTTTAATCGTATCGTTTCTTTGAAGGATGGATGGAAGAAGAAATAAAGCTATGTAATTTAAATATGATTCAGACAGTACTGAAAATATTTATTAAAGAAGCAGGCTCCTTTATATGAGGGGTCGCTTTTTTTACATTCGTGCGCACCTGGATATTTCGTTATATTATGGAAATGAATGCTCAGGTAGGAAAATGGAATAAAACTGTCGAATAAACTAACGGTAGACATATCAAGTCACATCCCAATTTCGTAAATAGGAGAATCGTCTTGCAAAAGCTAGCATCATTTTTATTGGATATCGTCGGTTTGTTCTTTCAAGGACTTATATTTATAGCGGCAATAGGATGCGCTTATGGCTTACTGATCGACTGGTCGATGCATGAGCGATTCCTGAATTCGTTTCATGCAAGCAGCGATATTATCAGTTATGGGCTTCAACAACTAGCTGAAGAAGGCGCCCTCCCCATGGCCATTACAGTGGGATTGGTTATCGTAGGCTTGATCGGGTGTTATTTGATCGGAATTATCATTTCCTATTTTGGTAAATGGTTGTTAGAGCAGGGGCCTCTCCAAAGGAACCGTGCAATTTGCTTTAAGGAGAATACGGTGGTACTGGAAGCCGTCAAATTAAAGCTTTATGATGAATTTCATGTAACCTTGCGGGAAATAAGAATAAAAATGGGTTGGGCTCCATTCTACCGGTGGGCTTCGCATTTGTCTTCTATTAGGGGCTGGAAAACGCCGCTGCTTCTGTACAAGCTTCGCTGCAGCACGTATCGTTCTTTGACAGGCATTTTTGTAGTGGCAGTCTGCTTCGTCATTATGCTTCAGCTGCTTAATCTAGTCTTGTCCTACTTCTATACGGTTAACATGCATTGGACGATGTTCGTGGTGCTCTGTATCGGGTTTTTGGCTGCAGCTTATGTATCCAAGCGATTCTATGAGGAGGATTACCTCCGTACGGGCAATGAGTCGGTTATGATCTTGAATTCGTATTTTACCTCCTCTGAGGGAAAAGAGGAGTAATTCCTACAAGCTCCTACACTAAAAAGGACACATCTGTTGAGGGTGTGTCCTGAAATGTGGAGAAACCCGGCTATTTAGACAATGCAAAGGGTGGTAGGTGGGGTATCTCCTGTAGGAGCGCAAGCGTCCGCCTTTGTTATCGGGAAATCTCCTCTATAAAGTTAATTCCAATTTTCCCGATAACAACAGCGGCTGGAAGGGGATACCCCACCGGCGCACCGTGATACATTTCTGAGTTTTCAGGGTTTCTACATAGGAAAAGGACACACCCGCAAAAGGATGTGTCCTTTTCCTATATTCCCATTCGAGTCAATACGCCCTCGAACGAAGTATCTACCTTGTTATCGCCGCACAGATAGCGCCAGAACTTGGCGAGCTGGATTTGATTCACACGCGCTTCATCGCCGCACCAAGGATGGTATGCTTTGCGGAATACCTCACGCACTTCCGGGCTATCGTATCCATCGGTATTGAACAGCGCCCGTTGTTCTTGTCCCGGACGCAAGCGAAGCTTGAATACGTAGCGGGTTTGATCGGTGAAATTCGGCTGAGCGCAGTGCCAAATACCGTGATGCAGAAAACCGATCGTTCCGGCCTTAGAAACCATCCGCTTTTGGCCGATAATATTTTTATGGCGTCCGATGCTGCCGTTGCTTACCTTGCGCAGGTGGGAGCCTGGCAGAACAAGCGTGGGTCCCATTTCATCGGGTGCATCATGGGAGAAGTAGAAGGCTTGAATATCGAAGCCGAACTCGCGCGTATCGATAACGGAGTCGGCATGGTAGGTTTGACCCTTCAGATGCTTGGCGCGGACGATGTGCATGAAGGAGTGATCGTAGATTGGAGCCGTTCCGACAAAGCTTTGAAGGGCTCCCTTCACCTGCGGCAGCTCAAAAATTTCACGAATCACTTTGGAGTCATTCCAATAGCGTCCTCCAGGCCCTGTATATTCACGTTGCTCTTTGTAAGCGGCATCATTTAATTCCTTTGGAACGAGCTCGTCGAGCTTCAAAAAGCCGTTGACGGCAAAATCAGCCATTTGCGCTGCAGTCAGCAGATGCTTTTTTTCTACGCTACTCATCGATCGTCACCTTTCTTTCCAGAACATATTCGTAAGGCAGGTGCCCGAGCTCATGCTCGAAGCCAGTCCGGAATATCGGCGGCGCCGGAAGCTGAATAACATTCCAGCCGTCGCGCATGGCATCCAGCACGGAGCCGTACATCGGTTCGTTCGAATCGCCTGTATTCATTTGCAGTTGGCCTTTGGGGATCGTGCTGTCGTATAATGCCCAAGCTACGGTGCGGGATTCGAGGTCGGGATCGCTTAAGTGCAAAATCAATATTTGCTGACGAGTCACACTCATTTTTGAGTTCATCCTCCTTAGTCGTACAATGCTTACATACATATTCTAGTATGCAAAAGGGGCTTAGGGGATGTATGATAGTAGCAAACATTTGCACAATCCTAATGCTTTTTTGGTTGAGTGGGAGGCTAACATGGATCAAGACAAATTGCAGCTGCAGCTAATGCGAAGCTACTTGGAAAATACTCAGATTACGCTGCAAATGGCGCACTATACGAAGGTAGGTACGAACTGGCGGGTATCGAACATGATGACGGACGTCAACCGCTTGTACTATATACGTGAAGGTGGCGGATGGATTCATATCCGCGGCAAGGATTATTATCCTGAGCCTGGCCAGCTGTACCTGCTGCCTGCAGGCATGAAGCTGTCTTACGCTCCTGAGAACGACAATCTGCTTGGCAAGTATTGGTGCCACTTCTCGGCAACGGTGGGGGATGTGAACCTGTTTCAAATGCTGGATTTGCCCCATTGGATCATGGTAAAAGACGAGCCGATGCTTGAGAGGCAGTTCCAGCAGCTGCTGGGACTGCACACGGATAGCTCTGTTACGGCACCGCTACGCATTAAATCGATCCTATTCGAAATTATATCCGAATACATCGAGCAGTCGGAGACTCAGCTGCACTTGGCAGCTACCTCCAGTACATCGAAGATTAACATCGTTCTGTCTTATATTGAGCGCCATTTGGCCGAGCCGATAACGGTGGAGGAATTGGCGAAGCTGGTTCATTTTCATCCGAACTATTTCATGCACTATTTCAAATCGATGATGGGGCTCTCTCCGATAGTTTATATCAACAAAAAACGACTTGAGAAGGCACGCCGAATGCTCGCCACAACGGACTTATCTATTTCCGCCGTAGCGGACAACATCGGAATGGAGCTGTACTATTTTTCCCGCATTTTCAAGAAGCAGTCCGGTCTTTCCCCTTCGGAATACCGCAAAGCGTCAGGCAAAGCCATTATTGCAGAAGAAGAGGTGCTGGAGCAGTCGTGAGGGACGGACTTGAGCACTATGAACGACTATAAGTCATAACTCTTTGAACTGGACAAGTTAGGGGGAACATATCTTGAAGCGGACCGTATTTATTCGCCTGCTGCTTCACTTAACGATTGCGATGGTTCTAATCACACTGATTGCGGGTACGCTCGTTTATCGGTATACGAATTCTATGCTGAAAGAAGAGGTTCTCGGCACCAACACGGAGTTGCTTGCCCAGACGAGGAAGATTGTCGAGCAGGCGCTCGGGGAAGTGCAGCAAATGGCCAGCTCTTTGGCACTAAATACCGACGTCCAGAAATCCGTATGGCTGCCATGGAATTTGGAGGAGGAATACCGCTTTTTGAAAAATACGAGCGATCTGTTCTCCGACCGGATCAATTCCTCCAACTATTTGCACTCCATCTATTTATTCAGCGCGATCAATCAGAAGCTGATATCTAGCTCTGGAATTACGGATGTTCCGCAATTTGCTTACAATGCAGGCTTGCAGAAGTTTCTTGAAAGCCGCAGCATATCGTCCTGGGAGGCGGCAAGTCAAGTCTCGGGATCCGGCTCGGATAACGTCATCTCCTTTTACTTCAGCGTACCGATTCAATATGTGCAGAAAAAAGGCGCTCTGCTCATTAATCTGAAGGAAGATGTACTGTACAATGCTGTGGTCAACACCAATAAGCGGAAGCTCGGCAACGTGGCCATATTGGATTCGGATGGCAAGGTGCTCTCCTATAAGGATAAATCGATGCTTCTGTCACGCTTTGATCAGGCGGATATTCAGCGTATCCAGCGGGAGAAGGAAGGCTACTTTGTTGAAGAGGTTAATGGAGTGCCGACCTTGGTTTCGTATATGACCTCCTCCTCTAACGGATGGATTTACTTGACTCTCAATCCTTATGATGAAGTGTTCAAACGCTCCAAGGATGTCATTCATTTTACACTGCTCCTTTCGCTTGTTGTGCTTGCCATAGGCCTCCTGCTGATGGTGATCGTATCGAGGAACTATTACTTACCGGTCAAAAAGATGGTGCAGTCCATTACGACTAACATGGAAAAGCCGCTTCCTCAGGTCATGTACAGGGATGAATTCGGCTTTATCCGGGACTCGATCAATCAGCTGTTCCATCAGAACGAAGAGTTCAAGACCAAGTTTCGCGGGCAAGAGCTGATATTGCAGGATCACGTGCTGGTGAATCTGTTATCCGGCAAAGCGGCTGACGATGAAGAAATGCTGCGTCAATTTGAATATTACCGGTTAAACCTGGAGCCGGAGCAATTTATCGTGATGATATTGCGCATACATCTGGACCAAGCCATAGTACCGGAGAGCGAGGAACAGGTTCGCAACCTGATTCATTTTCAAATACGCACGATAGGCGAGGAGCAGCTGGCAGCTTACGGCAAAGGGGTCTATGTTAGCCAGTTCCACAAGCACGATGTCGTCATAATGAATGCCGATCAATGGACAGATCATAATGAAGCCTTCGCGAAGGCTAAGGAGCTTGCATTCCGAATGATGACTACGGTGTCCTCGCAGATGGAGAATGTAGTGATAACAGTCGGAATAGGAGGCAGGTACAAGAAAATATCTGAAATCTCGCTATCTTACAACGAAGCCTTGGAAGCGTTATCTTATGAGCAAATTGCTGGTAAAGGCAGTGTTTTATCGATCCACGATCTGCAGGTCAACCGCGCGAACCGCAACCGGTTTATCGCTTACCGCAATCAGGTGGATAAAATAATCGGTGATCTCAAAACCGGCAATTTGGATAAGGCGATTCAGATGAAGGACCAAATAATCGAACAGCTGCATACCGATACGCAATTCGGCTTTTCTTACAAACGGATGATTTTGACGCATCTTCTGAACTGTCTGGTGTCAGTCAGAGTGGAGCTTGTGCAAAAAGACGGTGAGCCGGATGAAGAGGAGCATCGCTGGTACTCGGATTTCTCCAAGCTGCACAATCTGGAGGAAAGCAGCACTTGGCTCGGTCGCGTCATGGAGAAAATGGCAGAAGAGCTTCAGGATAAACGTGAAAATAAAAATGTGGAGGTCATCGAAAAGCTGGTCGCCTACATACGCGTTCATTTCCGGGAACCGATCGGACTGCAGACGCTGGCGGATCTTGTTTTTATGAACAGCAACTACGTATCCAAAATGTTCAAGGAAGTGACCGGACAAACGTTTATTGACTTTTTAACGGAAATCCGGTTTGAGGAAGCATGTCGTTTACTTCAAAACACGGACAAGAACATTAATGAAATTGCCGAGCTGACCGGCTTCGGGCAGAAGCAGAATGTGATCCGCACGTTTAAAAAAATGACGGGTCTTACCCCGACAGAATACAGAAACCGCGGTGTAATGGACCGTTTGAACGGTGAAAAGTGAAGAATTGAACCTTATCTGAACAATTGATACCTAATGAATCAGAAGAATAGAAACCGTTTTCATAAATTGAATCTTGAGGGTGCTTCCTCTACCTTTTACGATGAAAGTGTATCCCGAACGGGACAGCGCAGACTAGAAAAGGGGGAGGATTTTTTATGGCACTGCCTGCGACGAAGCCGAGTACCCAAGTATGGGTACAAAAGCAGACGCTTTGGAAGCGCATTCTCGCTTACCGATATTTGTACATCATGCTGCTGCCAGCGATAGCTTATTACAGCGTCTTTCATTACTATCCCATGTATGGTGCGCTCATCGCATTCAAGCAGTTCAGCATTACCAAAGGCATTATGGGAAGCCCTTGGGTTGGATTGAAGCATTTTGAGTATTTATTTGGGCTGGATAAGTTTTGGCAGGTGTTTTGGAACACCATCATCATCAGCCTGTATCGGCTTGTCTTCGGTTTTCCTCTGCCGCTGATTATGGCGGTATTGTTGAACGAAGCAGGCAGACTGGTTTTTAAAAAGACAGTTCAGACGATCGTATACCTTCCGCATTTTATTTCCTGGGTTATTATGGGCGGATTGCTAATCAGCCTCCTGTCCACGGATAGCGGTGTCGTCAATAACGTGATTCGTTCATTAGGAGGCGAGCCGGTAGGTTTTTTAACCGACGAAAACTATTTCCGCAGCACCCTGGTATGGTCGATGATATGGAAGGAATTCGGATGGAACACGATCATTTATATGGCAGCGCTTGCAGGAGTGAATCCACAGCTTTACGAAGCTGCAGTGATGGACGGGGCGAATCGTTGGAGACGCATTTGGCACATTACGCTGCCTTCCATTCGCAGTACGATTATCATCTTGCTGATTCTCCGTATCGGTGGTTTGATGGAGGCTGGATTCGAGCAAATCTTTGTCTTGTATCATCCCGGCGTCTATAACTCGGCAGACATCATCGACACCTATGTATACCGCATCGGTTTGACCGAGGGACGGTTCAGTATAGCAGCAGCGTTAGGCTTGTTCAAGTCGGCTATTAACTTCGTGCTGCTTGTTACGGCCAATCGGCTTTCCCGCATGATGGGTGAGCAGGGGATTTACTAGACTGAGCAGACCTCTCGCGGGGAGGTTATCAGCAGAGTAGGTATAGCAAATGCTTATGAAGACAGCTTTCCTTCAGAAAGCTCAGCAAATGCTTACGAAGACAGCTTTCCTTCAGAAAGCTCAGCAAATGCTTACGAAGACAGCTTTCCTTCAGAAAGCTCTAAGGAGGATCATATGACGCACACCGGTTTCGGCAGCAAGCTGTTCGACGGGTTGAATTATACACTTTTGACGCTAATTGCGGTCATTACCTTATATCCGTTCTGGGATTCCTTGATCGTGTCGATCACGCCCTTGAACGAAAGCATCGCGAGCAGCATTCACTTGTATCCGAAGACAATCACGCTGGAGGCTTATCAATATTTATGGAAGCTGGACCAGCTGTGGACCTCATATAAGGTCAGCATTCTCATCACTGTGCTCGGAACGGTCATCAGCATGTTAGCAACGACATTGGCCGCATACGCGCTATCTAAAAAGGATTTGCCCGGGGGCAGGGTCATCATGTTCGCTATCGTCTTCACGATGATGTTCAGCGGCGGCATTATTCCCAATTATCTTGTAGTGAAGCAGCTCGGGATGCTTAACTCCGTCTGGGCGATGATGATTCCAGCGGCGATTCAAACGTATAACCTTATCATTATGCGAAGCTTTTTCGTATCGATTCCGGAGAGCCTGGAGGAGTCGGCCAAAATAGACGGCTGCAACGATTTCGGCATTTTGATGAGAATTGTCATTCCTTTATCGATGCCTGCGCTGGCCACGATCTCGTTGTTTTATGCGGTATCCAAATGGAATGAGTTTTTCACGGCGGTCATGTACATTACGAACAAGGACTACTGGCCGCTGCAGCTGTTTCTTCGGTCGATGCTGATCGATAATGAAGCCTCTTTTCAATCGGGCGGGGACAGTCCCTTCTTGCTAGGTCAATCGATAAAAATGGCAACGATCATGATCTCCACCATACCGGTGATGATGATATATCCGTTTTTTCAACGATATTTCGTTCAAGGCGTCACGCTAGGTGCAGTTAAAGAATAGAGGCTCTTAAGTAACGAAAGCATTCAATGAAGTTCTAAATAAGGGGAGGACAAAGATATGAACGTTTGGAAAAAAGGGATGCTTCTCGCGCTTTCGGCTGCGCTTCCGCTTTCGGCGGTGGCATGCAGCAGTGGGAATACGGAAACGAAGGCAGGTGGCGACAATAGCAGCGGCGATAAACCGACGAAGATCGTGTTCCTGACGACAGGTGACAATGCGGCGATGGGAATCAAGCCGGGAGACCGAATCGTTGCCGAGATCAACAAACGGTTGAACATCGATTTGGAGGTCAAGTTTGTTCCCGAGAACGGCTATGAAAAAATTAACGTGGCCATGGCAACAGGGGATTTGCCTGACGTAGTCACGATTAATTATCCTTCTCCTTCCTTGAATCAATGGATCGACGAGGGGCTGCTGCTTCCGCTTAACGATTATTTATCCGTGATGCCGACGGTGAAGGATAAGCTGGAGAAGAACCTGAAATGGACCGCCGTAAACGGTAAGTATTACGGTTATCCATTCATTGAAGAGCGGGCCAATGCAACGATGGCATTTCGTGCCGATTGGTTGAATACCCTGGGAATTAAACCGCCTCAGACATTGGATGAGTTTTATCAGGCGTTGAAGGATGTTACAACCAAAGATCCGGACAAAAACGGCAAGAACGACACGTACGGCTTGACCGCTCAAAAAAATACCGGCTTTAACACATCGTTTAACTTTGTATTTTATGCCTACGGTATGCCGCATGGCGATTGGGTTCTCGATAGCAGCGGCAAGGTGGCTCCGATCTTTGAGCATCCAGCGTTTAAGCAGGGGGTTCAATACTTGAGAAAGCTTTGGGATGAGAAGCTGATCGATCCGGAGTTTTTACTTAATGACGCACAGCAGCGTGAACAAAAGTTTTACCAAGGAAAAGTCGGGTTCATGGCCGCTCCTTTATTCCGTCATGTCAGCCGTCTTGAAACAAGCCTGCAGAAGATCAATCCGGAAGGAAAGCTGGGTTATTCGTCACCTCCAGCGGGTCCAGACGGTAAACGTGGCATGAATAGCGCACCCAAGAACGGTTTGTTCACAGCGGTAACGAAAAATGCCAAAAATCCCGAAAAGGCAGCTAAATTCATCGAGTTCATGCTGTCCAAGGAAGGCCGCAGCTTACTTGAGCTAGGCATTGAAGGAGTGCATTATACAAAGCAAGGCGATAAAATGGTATATAACGAGGAAGAGCGGGCTAAAGACGGATTTGCTTCCAACGGCTGGTCGCATCCTTTGGCCTGGGGCAGCGTAGTGTGGCCTTTGACGGAAAATTACTTGCCGCAAACGGAACCGCAAGCTGACCGTGCGAAAGAGTCCGTTGATATTGCTACCAAAAATATGGTGCCTAATCTGATCAATACGACGACACCGGAGGAAGTAGAAATGAGCGGCGTACTGGGTGAACTGATGAACCAGTACTATCTTGAAATGATTACCGGCAAGCGGGAAATCGATTCGGGTATAGACGAGCTATCCAAGAAGTGGAGAGATCAGGGCGGCAGCAAAGTATTGGATGCCGTTAACAAAGCATACCAAGCGCAAGGCAAAAAATAGCAAGACGACAGAGGGATGTTGGAAAACAGCCCTCTGTATCTATTTTGGATTACAAAGGAGTGTTCCCTCATGGATCAATCGACTCAAGCAAGAAGTGGTCAGCCGAATATCGTGTTCATTCTCACGGACGACCAAGGCCCTTGGGCTTTAGGCTGTGCAGGCAATTCCGAAATTAAGACGCCGCATCTAGATCGCCTTGCGGCAAGTGGTATGCGGTTCTCTAATTTTTTCTGTACGTCTCCGGTTTGCTCGCCTGCTCGAGCATCACTTCTCACAGGCCGCATTCCTTCGCAGCATGGCGTCCATGATTGGATTCGAGGAGGCAATGTTGGGGAGCGGACCATTCAATATTTGGAGGGCCAGACAGGCTACACGGAAATATTGGCTGAGAACGGCTACGTCTGCGGATTAAGCGGCAAATGGCATCTAGGGGACAGTATCGTTCCACAGAAAGGATTTACCCACTGGTACGTTCACCAGACCGGGGGCAGCGCATACTACGATGCCCCTATGATCAGGGACGGTGTATGCATCGAAGAGCCGGGATATTTGACGGATGTCATTACCGAGGATGCGCTGCAGTTTCTTGAAGAGAGGGACGGAAGCAGTCCTTTTTATTTGAGCGTACATTACACGGCGCCACACAGTCCTTGGATCGACAGTCATCCGAAGGAATATCTGGATTTATACGAGGACTGCGCATTTGAGAGCTGTCCTCAGGAGCCCAAGCATCCATGGTCAATTAAAACCGCCCCATGGTCGGATGATCAAACCGAAAACTTGAAAGGCTATTTTGCAGCTGTAACGGCCATGGACCACAATGTAGGGCGTATTATCGACAAGCTGGACCAGCTGGGCCTACGCGAGCAGACGTTGATTTGCTTCATGAGCGATAACGGATTCAACTGCGGCCATCACGGCATCTGGGGCAAGGGGAATGGCACATTCCCGCAAAACATGTTTGATACGTCGGTCAAAGTTCCGGCTATTTTCAGTCAGCCTGGGCGTATACCGCAAGGTAAGGTTTGTGACGAGCTTGTCAGCGGCTATGATTTCATGCCGACTTTGCTGGCGTATGTTGGCCTTGATCATCCGGAAGCCGCAGGCCTGCCGGGCAGCAGCTTTTTACCGTCACTGCTTGGGGAAGAAGGAGCCGGGCGCGAGGATGTCGTCATTTTCGACGAATACGGGCCTGTACGTATGATTCGGACTCGGGAGTGGAAATATGTCCACCGGTACCCCTACGGACCGCATGAGCTGTACAATCTGACGAATGATCCCGACGAGCGGATCAATCTTATCGACGCGCCGGAAGCACAGGAGCAGCGCACTGCGATGAAGGCGAGGCTGGAACAGTGGTTCCTCCGCTATGTAGATCCAGGAAGAGATGGTACGAAGGAAGGGGTTACCGGCTTCGGACAGCTGGAGCTTGCCGGACCTGCAGGAGAGGGACGGGTCACTTACCAAGAGGGGTAATGGCTTACCGAATTTGCAGTCTAAGTAAGGGTGTGCGTGGGCAGACAGGTCCCCGTGTATTTGCAAACCGGAAAAAATAAGTGTAATCAGCTGCACCATCGGGTAAATTAGAAGTAAGCTTAGATCGAATGGAAGGCTGAAAGCTGAAGGAGGACCTGTCGATGGATGCAAAAGAATGGGAAGAGCAGCTCGCGCGCAAGCTGACTGAAGGAGAAATGGATGCCGAGGATACGGAAGAAGCGGCCCGCAAGCGGCTGCCGATAAAGACGGAGATCCGGATACAGGCACAGATTGATCCTGTGGTACAAGAAACCAAGCTGTATCGTCAGATGGCGGACGAAGTCGATGGCCGATATGACCGGTGGGCAAAGGAAGAAACAGCGGACAATAACAACAAAGAGTAAAAGTCTTTGAAGAATAAAAGGCTAGCATCGTAGAAACACGGTGCTGGCTTATTTTTTTGTCATTTTTAATTTTTTTTGGATAAGATTGTTTGGTTTTAGGCTGCTGCATCGCAGACATGCAAGCAGAGCCCTGGTTCCGGGCAGTTGATCTGCCGTCAACCGGGGCTTCTGAGATTTATGGAGATTTAGTCGAAGGAACGCTTGTAGCGATAAGGGCTTAAGCCCACATGCTTTTTAAATAGCTGGCAAAAATAAGGGAAATTGCTTAACCCGATCGATTGACCGACCTCTTGGACGGTCAAATCGCTTGTTTTCAGCAGCCAGCAAGCTTGACGGATGCGCCGGGCCGTCAAGTATTCCGTAATGCTGGTACCGGCTGTTTGACGAAACACGGCGGAGATATGATTCGGCGACAAGTGAACGGCTTTGGCCAAGTTTTCCAAATGGAATTCCTCCATGTAGTGGTCTTCGATCCACTCCATAACCTGCTCCGCACTGGTCGATTTGGTTCTGACGGGCCTCGCTGCTTCTTCGGGATTCCAATATCCTTTCAGTTCATGCAGCAGCGATACAAGGAACAGCATTTGTTCTTCCAGCAGCTCCTCCGCTGATGCTTTCTCGATCCGTTTGCGGTACAAATGGAGCAGCTGAACCATCTGCTGCTGAGGCAGCTCAGAGAACACCTGATAGGCAATGGGGTCCTTCCACAGCCAACGAAAGAACGATTGTAACGACGAGAATGGAGCAAGATAGCGATCAAGCTCTGTCGGTTCAAATACGAACAACGAACGAATATATGGCGTTGCTTCGCTGATCTTCATTTGAATGCGGTGCAGCTGAAACGGACGGAAGTAGACGAGACTGCCAGGAGCAAGCCTCATGATCTGTTGATTCACAATGACACTGCCGTGTCCTTCATGCACATATAAGAGCTCCATCCCTTGATGAGCATGGAAAATTTCAACGAATTCGTGAGTGCGATCTAAGGTAAAAGAAAGCTTAACCGGATGTCGATTCAGGTTCATATAGTTCATTATTTTCATCGGTTCTGTCACCTCGGTCGGTTAACCGTAATATAACAACATTTTATCATAAACACACCAAACATTGGACGAGCATTTTTTGTTAAGCTTATTTTATAAATTAATAGGAATGACGATCCCTCATTTAACTGAGGGTGAACTGTCATCTTTTGGCGATTTCGCTGCTTTGCTTGCCCAACTGTTTGGCTGCAGGATTGCACGAAAAACGCTAGCTAAGAAAGACCTCGGCAAGAGGCTCTTCCGACTTACACAGCATGTGAAACTACTATGACCAACGGAGTGTGAATAGATTGATCAAGCGCAGATTAATTGAGCAATGGGAACATCACCGTGGAAGTCTGGGCGGACCTTGGGAAGTATGGCGCCAAGACAAACTGCAAAATCATTACAATGTGCCGTGGCATGGAGTAGAGCTGCCGCATTCGTATAACGGCTTGGACGTATTGGATCCTGACGGCAAATATTATCAAGGGCAGGGCTGGTACCGCAACAAGCTGGAAGTGAACAACCCTTATCCTCAAGGGAGAACACTGCTTCACTTTGAAGGAGCGGGTCAGCGTACGGATGTGTACGTTTACACTAATAAAGTAGGCTCCCATTTGGGCGGCTATGACGAATTTACAGTGGATATTACAGAAGCTGTTGCACAAGCTCGTGAAATCGAGCGCTACAATGGACTGATTCCGGTAGCCGTCGCTTGCGACAACAGCCGCGAATTGGAGACGATTCCGTCCGATGCGAGTGACTTTAACCTGTACGGTGGGATTTATCGGTATTTGAATCTGGTTTACGTGCCAGCTGTTTCTTTGGAACGAGTGCATGTAGAGCCGCAGCTGTCACAGGATCATGGAAGCTGCCGCGTAGCGGTTCGCGCTGCTCTGTATAATCCTCAAAGCCTGCAAGAGGATGTTACCTTGAAGGTCAGCATCAAAAATCGCGAAGGTCAAGAGCTGGCGCAATTCCAGCTTCGTGAGAAGCCATGGACGGGAATGAAGGAGCTTGCCGTAACCCAACTGGCGAACCCGACGCTTTGGACGACAGACGAGCCTTACTTGTACAGCTGCACGGTTGAATTGGAAAGTGCATACGGCCGTACGGAACAAGTCGAGCGCTTCGGAGCGCGCAGCTTCGAATTCGTGAAGAGCGGACCGTTCAAGTTGAACGGCGAGCGTTTGCTTCTGCGCGGTACGCATCGTCATGAGGATCACGCGGGCGTAGGTCCGGCAATGACGGAAGAGATGATTCGTACAGAGATGCACCTGATCAAGGACATGGGAGCGAATTTCATTCGTCTCGGTCACTATCAGCAATCCCGCATCGTCCTCGAGTTGTGCGACGAGCTTGGAATTTTGGTATGGGAAGAAATTCCTTGGTGCCGTGGAGGACTTGGTGGAGAGCAGTATCGCCAGCAATGCCGTGATATGCTGACTGCCATGATCGAGCAGCATTACAACCATCCTTCGGTTATCCTATGGGGACTCGGCAACGAGAACGACTGGGAGTGCGACTTCGATTACTTCGATCAAGAGGAAATCCGCAAGTTCATGAAGGAGCTTCATGACTTGTCACACAAGCTGGATCCAAGCCGTTTGACGGCCATCCGCCGCTGCGAGTTTTGTAAAGATATTATCGACGTGTACTCGCCTTCGATTTGGGCAGGCTGGTACCGCGGTATTTACACGGACTATGAAGATAGCTCCCGTCAAGCGTTTGAGAATGTTGACTCCTTCTTCCATATGGAGTGGGGCGCGGATAACCTGGCAACCCGTCATGTGGAGAAAACGTACACAGGCTTTGAGTTCATCAAGGGCGGCGATGGAGATACTGACGAGCGTGATGGTGATTACCTGCTAACTGGCGGTGAGCCGCGCGTATCCCGTGACGGAGACTGGTCGGAGACGTACTTCTGCGAAATGATCGACTGGTATTTGAAGTCCCAGGAGAAGATGGAGTGGCTGACAGGCGCAGCGCAATGGGCGTTCAAAGATTTTGCAACGCCGGTTCGTCCGGATTCGCCGATTCCTTACTTGAACATGAAAGGGATCATCGAACGCGACTTTACAAAAAAAGAAGCCTACTACGTCTATCAATCGTACTGGACAAGCAAGCCGATGGCACGCATTTATGGTCACACGATGCCGGTACGTTGGGGAGCGGCGGATGAGCTGAAAAGCATCAAAGTATACTCCAACTGTACGGAAGCGGAGCTGTTCCTAAACGGAGTAAGTCTTGGAGTGAAGCAGCGCGATTCGCAAAACTTCCCTGCAGCAGGCTTGCGTTGGGATACGGTGCTTAAGCCTGGTATGAACCAGGTGAAAGTAGTAGCGACCAAAGATGGCGTTACCGTAACCGACGAGCTGTCGTTTGAATATCAAACGGAGGCTTGGGGCCAACCTGTTGAACTGAAGCTGAACGCTCAGAAGCAGCAAGACGGCAACATTCTCGTTGAAGCGGTAGCTTATGACGCTAATGGCGTCCGCTGCCTCGATGCATTGAACTTCGTTCGCTTCGGCTTAACCGGCGACGGCAAGCTGATCGACCGTCAAGGTACGGTGCGCGGCTCCAGCTTGATTCAGCTGACGAACGGACGCGCACGCATTGTGTTTGATCCTGTTGGTGCAGCAGCTGCAAGCGTACCGGTTACTGGTTTCGTTTCGGCAGGAGGCCCCGCTGCGGCTATTGCGGCGAACGGAACGGCAACACGCGAACCGGTTTCTATAGTAAGTGTAGCAAGCGCCGGCTTACCAACTGTATTTTTAACGGTCTAGAAGGCAGGACAGAGCCAGGGATGTGCAGGAGCACAACCTGTCTCCTGTCAGCCCCTTAGAATAGAAGCAGTCCAATCTAAAGGAGGAAAAATAAAATGACTACATTGGATACTAGCAAATTGAAGCAAGCAACGAATCTGCAAGAAGCGCTTCCGCATATCTGGGAGGCTTTGCAGCATAAAGTAGACCGTATGATTACCCAAATCGGTGACAAGTCCCCTCACGTAGCTCCTGCCGACACAGGTATCTACGATGATTTGCGCCATGACTGGTGGACATCAGGCTTTTGGCCGGGCATTTTGTGGATTATGCACGAGATGACAGGCAAAGAGCATTACAAAAATGCTGCATGGGTATGGGACGAAAAGCTCGAGCAAAAATCCGTCCAACAAAATAATTTCCATCACGACGTAGGCTTCCAATACTTGCCTACAGCTGTAATTAAATATAAGCTGACAGGCGACGAAGACGGCAAACGCCGCGGGCTATTGGCAGCGAACTTCCTGGCAGGACGTTTCAATATTGCAGGTAACTTCTTGCGTGCATGGAATCAGGAAAAAATCGGCTGGTCGATCGTAGACTCCTCCATGAACTTGTCCATCTTGTTCTGGGCAGCTGAAGAGATTAAAGATCCTCGCTTCAGCCATATCGGTAAAGCACACGCGGATACCGTTGTGAACCATTTCATCCGCGAGGATGGTTCCGTGAACCATATCGTCAGCTTCAACCCGGAGACCGGTGAATTCATCGAGTCCCTTGGCGGCCAAGGCGCAGGCCCTCACTCTTCATGGAGCCGTGGCGCAGCTTGGGCGCTGCACGGTATGGCGAACACTTATCGCTATACTGGCGATAAGAAATATTTGCGCGCAGCACAGCGCGTAGCACATTACTTCTTGTCCATGCTGCCGGAAGATCATGTGGCACATTGGGATTTCCGCGCGGCAGATTCTTTGGCCGACGAGCCTCGCGACACTTCGGCTGCATCCTGCGCCGCTTCAGGCTTGCTTGAGCTGGCTGATGCATTGCCAGGCGTTGAAGGTATCGCTTACCGTGATGCGGCAGAGCGTATTCTGCTCTCGTTGACGCAAAACTACGCTACTTGGGATCGTCCTGAGCATGAAGCGATTCTGCTTGAAGGTACAGGCAACAAGCCGGCTGGACAGAACATCAATGTCTCCCTGATCTACGGAGACTACTACTATGTTGAAGCTATCGCCAAGCTGCTTGGCTGGAAAAACCGCATTTTCTAATCGATTCGGCGAGTGCCGAAATCGATGTTAAACAGCTCCTTCCCGCGTATGCGGGAAGGAGCTTTTCTAATTAAACACATTATTTCTTGGCTCTATATTGTCGTGGATTCATTCCCGTCGTTCGTTTAAAAAATCGCGAAAAGGTAAAAATATCCTTAAAACCTAGCTCCTCCGTGATATAAGATATATTGAATTCGCTATATCGCAGCATCTCCTTGGCTTTTTCCAGCCGAACTCTATCAATGAATGATTTCAAATTTTCCCCGGTCAGCTGCTTGAACAGCTTCGATACATGACTTCTAGTATAAGATAATTGATGGGCAATCTCATCTATGCTGATAGGTCTGCCGTTTCGCTCCCTCACCATATCTGTAACTGTACGAACAAGCTGAGTAGGCTCATCCTCCGTTTTGCAAAAATCCTCCGAGTTGATAAACATAAACAGAGATTCGAGCATCCCTTCAACGAAAGTTTTTTCATAGGGTCTGAGGATCGTTCCAGTAATCGTAGCTAGAAGCGACGCCGTAAATTTCTCGGTGAAGAGCGAGTTCTGAATGACGCCGCCCCATTGCTTATTATCAATCAAGCTGCGTTCGAACTTCAATGTAATCCACGCAGCTCCCGGAACATCATATATAAATTCATGCCCCTGATGAGGAGGAATCAACAGCATATCTCCTGCATTTAGAACCTCGTTCTCTGTCTCCAGCAGCGTATAAGTAATATGCCCCCGTGTGACAATTTCCAGCTGCCAGAACAAATGAGAGTGCAAAGACACCTTTCCGTAGTCATGTTTTTCGCCCTTAAACAAAATGAGCAGATTAGAGTTCATTCGCTCCATGCCTCCCCTCTACGAAATATCTCTTATTTACAATATCAATCATCACACAAAACGACAAGTAATGATTCGATTTTGCCATTCGTCCCTACTTAGCAAGGTGTTATATTAGCTATGTAAAATAATGACGGAGAGGCGTGAATGGATCATGACCAAATTAGGAGTGTTAATGCCTGTTAGTATGCAAAAAGCTATATTTTCGGAAGCCAGCCGCAAAGAGCTTGAATCGATCACACAAGTGCAATGGAATCCAACCGATGTACAGTTTAACGATGAAGAAGCAGCTGCATTTTTGCAGGATTGCGAAGTGTCTGTTGGATCCTGGAGAACACCTAAACCTTCGAAAGCCATATTAGACGCGTGTCCTTCTCTCAAACTGTGGGAGCATGCCGCCGGATCTGTCAAAGGCTTTTTTACTGACGATTTGCAAGGTAAGGATATTATGATCGCTTCCTGCGCCCCGGCCATCGGGAAGACCGTTGCTGAAATGGTGCTTGGTGAAATGATCATTGGATTGCGCAGAGTGATTCCGAATGCCCAAACGAACCAAACCGAGTTCAGACAACCCGTACCCAATAAATTGTACTTGGCAGCTGCCACTATCGGAATCATTGGTGCTTCCCAGGTAGGGCGGTACTTCCTGCAGCTCGTACGTCCCTTCGGCCCACAGGTGCTGCTCTACGATCCATTTATAACGCATGAAGCCGCAGCAGAGCTCGGAGCAACGAAGGTCGATTCGTTAGTAGAGCTGTGTAAGCAATGTGATGCTATCACGATGCACACGCCAATGACGGACAGCACGCGTCACATGATGGGCGCTAACGAATTCCAAGCAATGAAAGACGATGCCATTTTTATCAATTCCTCTCGCGGAGGCTGCATCGATGAGAAAGCATTGATTGCTGAGCTGGAGAAAGGACGTCTGTTTGCTTTTCTTGATGTATCCGATCCTGAACCTGCAGAGATGAGCAATCCGATCCGCACGCTGCCTAATTGCATCTATACTTCCCACTTGGCTGGTGGCCAAAGCTACCATATCGGTAATCAGGTCGTTGAAGACGTAAAGGCTTATTTGAATGGTTCCAAACCGAAAATGGTCGTTACTTGGGATATGCTGGATCGTTTGGCATAGCCGTTGGAGGAAAAATAGATGAATTCCATGCTATATACACTTTTCCCTAAGTTTTTCCAAAGCTACGATGTGAACCAGCTTGCTGCCGTTGCACGCGATAGCGGATTCGATGCGGTTGATTTGGTCGTTCGCGACGGATATTGGGTAACCCCAGAACGATTTGCAGAAGAAGCTCCAGCCTTTGTGCAGGCCATGCAGCGCAGCAACGTGAAGGTGGAGTTCGCAACAACCGGCTTCTCACCGGAAATGCTCGCTCAAGATGATACGCCTTTGAGGGTCATGTCCGATATTGGCATCCGCAGTTTTCGCATGTCGTACTTTTCGTATGATGAGCACGAGCACTTGTTTACTCAAATGGAAAAGGCACGGGCCTCCATGCATCAAATGGCTGAGTTATGCGCGAAATACAACATCAAAGCGGTCTATCAAATTCACCACGGGGATCGTATGCTCATTCACCATGCGTATGCTGCTCTATCTCTGGTGGAAGGACTGCCATCGGAATATGTAGGCATTATGCCGGACCCAGGCAACCAGTTTCATGAAGGAACGGATAACTGGAGAAGGGCAATAGGGACGTTAGGAAGCTATCTAGCTGGTATGGGGATGAAGGATGCCCAGTACGTATTCAATCCAGATAACAAGACCGCTCCGAGCAAAGGCTGGAGCAAACAATGGACACCTTGTCAGAACGGTGTGACGAATTGGCATGTCATCGCGAAGGCACTGCACGAAGTGAAGTTCCAGGGAGTGCTCAATTTCCAGCCTTTCTACCATAGCAGCGATTTGGAGCTACTTATTCCTGCTCTGCAAGCAGAGGTTGCCTACATCAAGAAAATCATGAATGAGGCGGGGGTAAGCTGAGCCATGAAGCCGTATGATATAGCTATAACGGGATTGCAGTTGTATGAGCTTCCTGTACAGACCCGTGTTCCTTTGAAGTTCGGAGCGGAGGTGCTCACTACTGTAACCTGCGCGAGAGTATGCATTCAGACAGAAAATCGCCGTGGCGAACGTGCCGAAGGCTGGGGGGAAACACCGTTAAGTGTGCAGTGGGTGTGGCCGAGCTCACTCAGCTATGAAGTGCGCGAGCAGGCGTTGAAGAGCATTTGCCGGCTCATCGCCGAAGACCTATCCCAGTGGAAGGAGCAGGGGCATCCGTTTGAGCTAGGTTCGTTGTATCAGAAGCAGCGGCTGCCTGGAGTGGTAGATGCTTTTAACGCAAGCTCCGGTTTATCAGAACCCGTACCCTACTTGGCGGCGCTCGTCTGCTTCTCCCTGTTTGACATTGCGCTTCATGATGCTTATGGACAAACAAATCGAGTCAACACCTATGAGACCTACAACAGCACCTATATGAACGACGATCTGTCCGCTTATTTGGAGCCTGCAGCTGGGTCATCCGTTAGCTTTGAGGGATTATACCCGGAGAGTTTTTTCAGCATTCCTTCCCAAAAGGAACTGGTCACTTGGCATTTGGTTGGCGGCAAAGATCTGCTGTACCGGGATGAATTGACCGGAGACGAACTCGATGACGGCTATCCTTATACGTTGGAGGATTGGATTGAACGCGACGGCTTGCAATGCTTGAAAGTCAAGCTGACAGGCAACGATACGGCCTGGGATTACACACGGCTTGTCCAGGTGGGTGAAATTGCTTTAGCAGGGCAAGTTGTATGGTTGACCGCCGACTTCAATTGCCAAGTGACCGATTGCAGTTATGTGAACGAGATATTGGATCGTTTAATGCAAGAGCACCCGGACATCTATAAAGCGATATTGTATATTGAACAGCCGTTCCCTTATGATTTAGAGGAGCATCAGCTCGATGTCCGCAGTGTCAGTGCCAGAAAACCATTGTTCATGGACGAAAGCGCTCATGACTGGGAGCTGGTTAAGCTGGGGAGGGAGCTTGGGTGGACCGGCGTTGCGCTCAAAACGTGCAAAACGCAAACAGGAGCTTTGCTTAGCTTATGCTGGGCCAAGGCTCATGGTATGACGCTGATGGTCCAAGATTTAACGAATCCGATGCTGGCGCAAATCCCTCATTTGCTGCTAGCCTATCATGCAGGTACAATTATGGGAGTGGAAACGAACGGGATGCAATTTTACCCAGAAGCCTCTCATTACGAAGCCCTGTTTCACCCGGGATTGTATCAGAGGCAAAAAGGTAAAGTGCAGCTAGGCAGTCTAACAGGTTACGGATTCGGCTATCAAGTCGAGCAAATCGCCAGACCTCTCCCGAAGCCCACTGTATGCTACTAGACAGCGGAAAGGCGGTGTAGCCGATGGAAGGAAACGCTAAGGTGAACATCGGAATTATTGGAATGGGCAATATGGGCAAGCTTTATTACGAGCAGTTGTCTCATATGGAACATTGTCGGGTTGTTTCCATTTGGAGCCAAAAGGAAGAAAAAGTAAGTAAACTAGCCGCCGAATACGGTGTACAGGGTTTTACCGATTATATCGAGATGCTCGATGCCGGCAATTTGGATGCGGTTATCGTAGCTACTCCCCATTATCAGCATACAACGGTAACCATCGAGGCGCTGCGCAGAAACATTCACGTTCTCGTGGAAAAACCGGTAGCGGCCCATGTGAATGACGCTCAGCGTATGATTGCAGTCTATGAGGAGCAAAAAAAGCTTACGCCGGATCTGGTGTTCGCTGCGATATATCAACAGCGCACAACACCTCAATGGCAGTATATCCAACAGGTGGTGCAGGACGGCAAGCTCGGGAAATTAATGAGGTTTGCTTGGTTTAACACAAACTGGTTCCGTCCTCAGGCCTATTTCAATGTGGGCAATTGGCGGGGAACATGGAAAGGTGAGGGCGGCGGGGTGCTGTTAAATCAGTGCGCGCACAATCTGGATATGATGTGGTGGCTGTTTGGACTCCCCCAAGCTATTACTGCTACAGCTTCCTTCGGGAAGTACCATGATATTGAAGTCGAGGACGAAGTGCATGCTATTCTCGAATACCCAGGGGGCTTGATGGGGAGCTTCATTGCCTCTACGTCGGAGTGTCCGGGCACAGATCGATTGGAGATTGTCGGTGAGTACGGAAAGCTTGTGTATGAGCATAAAAAAGTGACGTTATACCAAAACACCGAATCTGCGCTCGACTATATCCAGCATGCCAAGCAAGCATTTGGTACTGTAAAGCATGATGTAGCGGAGATCGCATGGGATAACTGCACTGGACCGGGCCATGAGCGTATTTTGGCGGATTTCCTCCAAGCTATCGCAGAAAAGCGGGAGCCCTTGGTTCCCGCGGCAGAAGGGCTGAACTCGCTCATGATCATCAATGGAATGGTGCTGTCCTCCATACGCGAGAGCAAGGTGCGTCTGCCATTAGACGGCAATGAGTATGACCAGGAGTTGCAGAAGCTTATTCAGAATTCTACTTACCGAAAACCGGACTCGAACCATGATCATGTAACGGTGGATGTGAAGGATTCGTTTCGGTAGTGGGTGATATAAAGAAGAAACGGCTTTTAGGCCGTTTAAGTGTCGAGAACCAGTAAAACTCGAAATATTGCAATCAATACTTCGGTGGGGTATGCCCCTCCAGCCGCTGTTGAAACCCGTGAATTCGATTAGAAATTATAGGTATATTCACGGGTTTCAAAGGCGGACGTAAACTCTTCCGGAGCATACCCCACCTGCTTATATTGCAAATTTCTCGAAGTAACAGGTTCCTAGACAGACGAAGAAACGGCTCTAATCAGCCGTTTCTTCTTTTATATTATGAGGTTTTAATATAGGACTTAAATAAGGTCTTTATTTTCTCGCTCAAATAATGGCTTCCACCGCGCTCTTGAACTTGCTCCACCATCAGGGCAACCAACAGTTGAGGGTTGTCAGTGTTGAAGGCGACGAACCAGCCGTTCTCTTGTCCGGCGACGTCTTTTTTCTGCTTCAACTCGGCGGTACCGGTTTTACCTGCCAGTCTCGTGCCTTTGATCATCGCGGCATGGCCTGTACCGGCCGGATTTTCGATCACCTCAACCATTTTATCGGTCACGGTTTTAACGACATCCGGATCAAGCAATCCGCTTTTCCAAGGTTCAGGCTTCGCTCCTTCACTCAAGATCAAGCTTGGCTTCAGCATCGTCCCATTGTTCGTAAACACGGTGTAGGTCGTTGCTACATGAAGCGAATTCATGACGACCTCCCCCTGACCATAGCCGGAGTCGGCTAATTGAATGTCGTTCTTCATCTTCGGTGTGTTGGAGAGCGATGAAGCATCGAACGCAAGAGGGAGGGGGAGTTTTTCCCCGAAGCCGAACTTGCTTGCATCCTGCATAAATTTTTGCTCGCCCATCTCAAGCGCCACCTGAGCGAAGTAGATGTTGTCCGAATACATCATCGCTTTGGACAAATCGACCGCGCTTTGGGATACCGATACCCGGGATACGTAATAATTACCCCATGAGGAGTCCTTCTTCCAAGTCTTTCCGACAATTTCTTTCGTCGCATTCGGATCAAGAGCATGCTCCTGCAATGCGATGGCTGCCGTAATAGGCTTAAAAGCGGAACCTGGTGCATACGCTCGGGCAAAACGGTTCAGCAGCGGCTTATTAGGATCATCCGTCCAAGATTTCCATTGCTCGGCGGTTACCCCGCTAATGAATAAGTTAGGATTATATGACGGAGCGCTAACTAGGGCTAGCACTTCACCTGTCATAGGATGGAGGGCGGCGCCAGACCCGGAATCTTTGGCGAGCTGACGATACAAGTCAGACTGAAGCGCCGAATCGATCGTCAGCTTTACGTCCTCACCATTCACCGCTTCACGGCTTGCTAGAGTGGCTTTTTCTTTGCCATCCGCATCGACGATATAAATACGGCCTCCGTCTTTTCCACGCAGCGTGGATTCCAAGGAAAGCTCCAGTCCGGTCTTGCCGATCCAGTCATCGGCTGTATACCCTTTATCCTTGTACTTGGAGAGCTCCTCTGCGCTTAATTTGCCTATGTAACCAACCAAGTGTGCAGCGGCATCTTCCAGAGGATATGAGCGCACTTTCTTAGTTCGATAAGTTACGCCTGGGATCGTCGTAAGAGCTTCGAGCCGTTGATCTCCTTTGGGAACGATAGTCACTGGAACGAAGAAATCCGGTTTTACCCATGTGGCTTTAAGCAGATTTTGAATCGTTTTTGGGTCCAGCTTCAGCAGGTCGGCCAGCTTTTGAACCGATTCGTCTGTAGATTCCGGCAGCTTCTTAGGGATAATTCCAAGCTCCAGCTTGTCTTCATTGATAGCCAATCCGAAGCCTTGGCGGTCCAAAATTTCTCCACGCTCAGCTTTCGTATCCTCAACTCTGACTTTATCCTTGTCTCCCAATTTGGGATGAATATAGGTGGAGTCCCATTGAACTCTCCAATTCACATCTTCTTTGACTACAAGCGCGTTCTGATCATATGAAATAGGTCCATAAGTGCTGTTCAGATTCACATGCAGCTTGTAAGTCTTTTTATCTTTGACTTTTCGGGAATCATCCTGTTCTACAGGCTGCCATTGAATGGAAAAGTCACTCGTCCCGATACCTTCATAGATCGATTTATGACGGGTGACGAACGTAATCGCGTCGATTTTTTGTTTGGATTCTGTAGATAGCCATTCATACATGGCTTCGTATTGCTGTTGCTGCCACGCGTTCGTGAACGATTGCATCGCTTCATCCGGATTCGGTTCATTTCCTTTGCAACCTGCCAGAGCGATCAAAACGCAGGTCAGCGCAAATAAGCGGCCCCATGCCGCGATTCGATTTTTTTTCATACTTCACCATTCCCTTGCATTTCCGTTACCTTCTTATTGTATAGATAAATTTGGCAAGGATGAATGGCTGCACTCTGATAATCCCCTCATAGCCGACTGATACGCAGACATAACAAAGAAGGGGATACGTTCCCATTCCAGATGAAGAGAAACCATAGAAGTTTCAGAATTGTACACGGTACTCCGGTGGGTATCCTCCTCTAGCAAGGCTTACGAAGCAGTCATGGCTACGCAAAGCGAGTCTGTCGAGAAAGTTGTTGCTTTGGGAAATATGCTGTATAGGTAGGTGGGTTATGCCTCGCATGAGTTTACGTCCGCCTTTGAAATCCGTGAATATATCACTAATTCTAATCAAATTCACGGGTTTCAAAAGCGGCTGGGGGTATATCCCACTGGAGTATACTAACAATATTTCAAGTTTTAGAGGCCTCTCATCCATCTGATGAGGAAGTCCCCTTACATGATATGAGCTGCTTGCTCAATCGAGCTATCGCCCCGCATCCGCTGCTTGAACTCCTTGGGGGAGCACTGGTTGTGGCGCTTGAACAGCTTGTAAAATTGGGCCATGTTCGGAATGCCGACTGCATCACCGATTTCAATAATGCTCACATCCCGGGTGAGAAGGAGCCGCTCGGCTTTTTTAATCCGTTTATAATTCACGTAGTCAACAAACGACATGCCCATGACCTTTTTGAAATATTTAATGAAATAGTGATAGCTCAAGTTGAGGACGGCGCACGCCTGCTCGATAGCGATCTTTTCACCTAAGTGGGCATCCACATAGTCCAAGGCGGGTTGAAGCCTCATCAGCTCAGCGTTATCGGCTCCTTGCAGCAAATCCCGGCTGTCGTGACGAAGCAGCAGCAGGAGCAGCCTGCGGATGGAAGCGCTTATCGCGAGCTCGTAGCCTTTGGCCTTGTCCTGGGTTTCATGGTAAATGTCCATAATGAGGTCAAATGCTTGTCGCTGCACATCCGGCTTCTCTCGAAAAATATAGTTCAACTGCCCGAGAGGTCGTCGTACCTCGCTAAAATAAGATAAGTAAGGCATCGTGCTTTCGTCAAAATGCTGAGATAAATCGAACTGGCATACAATATAGCTGAGCGGCATTGGAAGCTCTTTCCTCGTCCTGTGAAGCTGTGAGGACCCAAATAAATGGACATCGCCCGTCTGCAGCAGTCTTGTATCATGCTTCGTCTGAATGCCTAATCCGCCTTCGGTTAGAATGAGAAACTCGACTTCTTTATGGTAATGCCACTTATATACTTTCGGAATGGATATGGTAGTTCCCGGACTTTCGATCTGCCATATTTTCAGGCGAAGCAATGGATTCTGGTAGTCGACGAGCTCATTAAATATAACGGTTTCCGTATCGTCCCATTTCGTCATGCGCTGGCCGTAAACCCCCATTCCCATAAAAAGGAAGACTCTATTGCATAATATAGAACAACGATTTCATAAGAGTAGTATAGCATGTTTGGAAAGGACATGGCACATTTGCATATAGATGCGGCAATATTGAGAATATCTTTTTACGGTGGGCATCTTATATAATCAAGGTAACAAAAAGACATAACTATGGAGGTATTAGGTCCCATGAGTCAAAAGCTGCGAGTTACGGTCTGGAATGAATTCCGTCATGAAAAAGAAAACGAGAAGGTTCGTTCCGTTTATCCAAACGGCATCCATCAAGCTATTGGTGAGGGTTTAGGAGCTGAAGTGGAAGTATCTTATGCCACATTGGATGAGCCGGAGCATGGGCTGACCGAGGAAAAGCTGAACAATACGGATGTTCTTATTTGGTGGGGACATAAAGCGCATGGTGCGGTTGAGGATGCTATCGTAGAACGCGTCCAAAAGCGGGTGCTGCATGGCATGGGCTTGATCGTCCTGCATTCAGGCCATTTCTCCAAAATTTTCAAAAAGCTGATGGGTACCTCCTGCGACCTGAAATGGCGCGAAGCCGATGAAAAGGAACGTATTTGGGTTGTAGCTCCAAGCCATCCGATCGTGGAAGGCATTGGACAATATATCGAGCTGGAAGCGGAAGAAATGTATGGTGAGCACTTTGATATTCCAGAGCCGGATGAGCTGATTATGGTCAGCTGGTTTGAAGGCGGGGAAGTATTCCGCAGCGGTTGCACGTTCCACCGTGGTCAAGGGAAAATCTTTTATTTCCGTCCGGGTCATGAAACGTACCCTACTTACTACAATGAGCAAGTGCGCCGTGTGATCCGCAATGCAGCTCAATGGGTGGCTCCATCGACACGCGAGTATCCGGTTTACGGCAACCATAAGCCGTTAGAGCCGATAAAAGCAAAAGTACAGCAGGGGTAAGTCAGCGTATGCTGAAGAATCTTTGAGGATGCTATGCCAACTAGAATCTACTCACTAAAATAACAAGTCCGGTCGGAGATTTAGTCGCTCTTGGCCGGGCTTTTTTACAGTTCTGTAGGACACGCCTGAAGTGAGTTGTGGCGATGAATACAGATTAGCAGGGTGGAAATGAAGCCGATAAGCCCCAAAATACGGCTGAAGCCAGGTATATAGAGACATTTTGGCAAATAACCGTTTATATCGGGCTATATTTGGTTAAACAGATAAAAGAGCCGCCCGGCATTCGGTGCAGCTCTTTTTTCATCATGGATAAGCTCGTTATGGTACGGCTTTATCTGGGAGTGCGCCGTTTGACCCGAGTCTTTTGCACAGGACGGTTTTTGCGTCTGCGGCGTTTCCTGCGTTTGGGCGATGCGTCCAGACTATCTCCATCTTTCTTTTTTCCAAGATTACCCATCAGCACCTTGACTAGCGGGGCCACTTGTTGTACGCTTTGCACCATGCGCTGTACTTTGGTCATCGTGTCCACAATGCCTTCGATACCGCCGAGACGATCGATAATTTGCTTGATTTGTCCGAGGTTGAAGTTGCTGCTGCCACCGCCTGATCCGCCAAACAGAGACGTTATTCCGCCTCCGCCGGAGGGATTCGCGGGGACAGGAGACTGCGCATAGCTGTTGATTTCCATGCCTGGATACTGAACGGGGTATTGTCCTCCTTCAAAGAGAGAACCCGATTGATTAAAGCTTCGCATCGGCGCCCCTTGGTTTCCGATAGTTGGTTTTTGATAACTCACGGGTTTCACGATCCTTTGTTTTGGATTTCTAATCACGAAATGCCGATCTGGTTGATTGTATGAGATGACACAACCGATTGGGCATAGACGTTTTACCTAATTTAGTCTATGTCATAGGCAAATGGATGGATTGGACTCCTGTCACGGGTTTACCATGTTTTCGAGATTTTACCTCATTACCGCATAAAAATAGTAACGAATTGCTAATCTAAAGGGAGGATTTCCTCCGTTGGTGTCGAATAGATTGACTGTAGGAATGTTAGCAGACCATCATAGGGGTTGAACGAAAAGATGCAATTAAAAAAGTTAAATGATAAAGCGATCGATCAACTGTTCGAAGCGGTCCTGACGCTTAAAGATATTGAAGAATGCTACGTGTTTTTTGATGATTTGTGTACGGTGAACGAAATTCAATCCTTGTCCCAGCGTTTGGAAGTTGCCCGAATGCTGCGCAAAGGCAACACATATAACCAGATCGAAGCGGAAACCGGTGCCAGCACGGCTACGATTTCTCGCGTCAAGCGTTGCTTGAACTACGGGAACGATGGTTATAAAATGACGCTGGAGCGTCTCGGACGCTAGCGAATGCGTAAGCTTGGTCGCAATCCTTCCCGATCGTAAGATGGGAGGGATTTTCTTCGTGTACAAAAAGCCGCACTGCCGGGCTTTGCAAAATGCCGCCAAAGCATGTTTTGGCGATGAATCCATGCGAGAAAAGTCCAGTTTGTGGACAAAGTGAGCATCATCCCAGTCTGTCCGCTGATTAGACAAAGTTGCCGTCCAAAGAGGCAACGGATGCGGCGGGAGTGTGCTATAATAGGACAAAGCTGTGTAATACTGGATGGAAGGACACCGTTGCGCCTTCTTTTTTACCAGATAGGGAATGTAAAGCTCAATAAAAAAACTTTCCTATTAGCGATAAAAACTTCCGCCAAACGCGGTCGCTCATCTAGGTTTGGACGTCGATAGACGTTTTTCTCACGCGGGGGAGAGGATATTCGGTGGTAAAATACGGCATATTAGTCATAAGTCACGGTTCCCGCAGCGAAGAATGGGTTCGTCTAGTGGATGAGGCAGTCAATGCGATGCAGGTGCCGGAACATGTTCCGGTATATTCTTCTTTTCTCGAAATTGTGGAGAAACGGCTTATCCAGGACGGGATTACTTATCTGGAAGCTCAAGGGGTGACGGACATCATAGTCGTGCCGTTATTCGTTTCTTCAGGTAGTACGCATATCGACGAAATCAGCTATGCACTAGGAGTGAAGCCGGAGCCTGTGCTTCCGACAGATATGCTTCCTTTTGCAGTGAAGGCTAAAGTGCATTTCACATCACCGATCGATGATGATCCGGATATAGCAGCCATCCTATATGAAAAAATGAAGCCGCTGTCAGTTGATCCGACCCGGGAAATCGTTCTGTTGGTTGGACACGGCAGTGTAGAACAGGGGTTTTATGAGCCCTGGCTCGGAGGTATGCAGAAGCTGGCACAGCGCATTCAAGCGATGGGCGGCTTCGATGAAGTGGGTACGGCCATGCTGCTGCCTGACCAGATTCAGAGTAAGCTGACCGAGTGGAGCGAGTGTAAACCGCATCATACCGTGCTGGTAGCTCCGCTGTTTCTTAGCGAAGGGTACTTCACGAACGAGGTGATTCCTTCTCGTATGCAAGGCTATACATATAAATACAATGGGAGATCGCTGTTGCCGCATCCGCTGCTGACGCGATGGATGGAACGGCAGGCAGCTTCTTACTTGGAGTGGTAACCATGCAGCAAATCGAGGCGAACGGGTGAATATAGGAATGACCAAACGTGCAAGACTGATATATAATCCAACTTCCGGTAGGGAAGAAATGAGAAGGCGGCTGCCTGAGATCTTACAGCGGCTGGAACGCGGCGGCTTGGAGACGTCCACACACGCCACGATAGGCGAGGGAGACGCTACATTGGCAGCGGCAGACGCTATCGAACGCGGCTTTGACGTCATCATTGCGGCAGGCGGCGATGGCACACTGTACGAAGTAATCAACGGTATGGCGGAAAAGCAGTATCGCCCTCCTCTCGGTATTTTACCGCTAGGGACGACGAACGACTTTGCCCGGGCGCTTAATATTCCGCGCAGCTGGGAAGGTGCAGTCGATGTCATTCTCCAGCAGCATACGAAGGTCATCGACGTCGGCAAAATGAATCAGCGCTACTTCATCAACATTGCCGGCGGAGGCTCTATGACAGAGCTGACCTATGAGGTACCGAGCAAGCTGAAGACGATGATCGGCCAGCTGGCCTACTATATGAAAGGGCTGGAGAAGCTTCCGCGGCTTCGCCCAATCGAGCTGTACATTCGGACGGATGAAACGGAGTTCCATGAGGAAGTCATGCTGTTCCTCATTTCGAACAGTAATTCCGTTGGAGGCTTCGAGCGCTTAGCGCCGGACGCTTCCCTTAACGACGGACTGTTCGATGTCCTGATCCTGAAGAAGTGTAACCTCGCGGAATTCATCCGCGTTGTAACGTTGGCGCTCCGAGGCGAGCACTTGGGCGACCCGAATATTATTTATCTTCAAACACGCAGCATTCAAGTGACCTCTCCAGACTATGTGCAGATCAATCTGGATGGCGAATTCGGCGGCACCCTGCCGTGTATCTTCACGAACTTGCCGTCTCACCTGCACATCTTCGTAGACGAAAGCGGTCAATCGGTATATAAAACAAATCCTTTGCAGCAAATCAAGCTGCCATGGAAAATGAAATCTGGAGTGGACGGAAATGAGCACGAAGAGCAATAACGGAAGTAGAAGGCCGCAAGGTAAGGGACGTCAGCAGGGCGGAGCGAGGGAACAAGGTGGTTATCGTACTTCAGGGAGAAGAGCGGTTAGTCCTGCACCAGATCTGAGCGGCCTGCCTGTGGTGAAGAATGAAGAATATGAAGCCGATATTGTCGGCATCGGGCACGAGGGAGAAGGGGTAGGCCGTGTGAACGGCTTTACCCTTTTTATTAAGGGAGCGCTGCCGGGCGAGCGGGTGCTCGTCAAGGTGATGAAGCTGAAGAAGCAGTACGGCTACGCCAAGCTGCTGCGCATCTTGAAGCCAAGCCCAGACCGTATCGAAGCACCCTGTCCGATCTACAGCCAATGCGGCGGCTGTCAGCTGCAGCATCTGAGCTACGAGGCGCAGCTCCGCTTCAAGCGGCAGCTGGTGGTGGACAACCTGGAGCGGATTGGCAAGCTGAAGGTTGCTGGAAGTGACGACATGTTCAAGGAGCAGAGCGTAGAGAATGGGTGGGTGGATAACGAAGACACCGAGGATAAGGGAATCCTCGTTCATCCGACGCTGGGCATGGCTGAACCTTGGCGTTACCGCAACAAGGCGCAGGTGCCTATCGGCTTCGAGGCGGCTTCCGCCGACAGAGAGGGTGGCCTGGTCGGGGGCTTCTACGCCCAAGGCAGCCACCGGATCATCGATATGGATGCGTGCCTCATTCAGCAGGAGAACAATGACCTCGTCGTAGCCGAGGTCAAACGCATCGCCCGTGAGCTCGGCATCCGAGCTTATAATGAGGAGAACCACAAAGGCTTGCTGCGCCACGTCGTGGCGCGTTATGGCTTCAATACGGGCGACATTATGGTCGTCCTCATCACGAACGGCGAGAGCCTGCCGCACGTGGACGAGCTTGTCGGCCTGCTTCGCCAAGCAATCCCTGGCATCAAAAGCATCTGCCAGAACATCAACAAAGAGCGGACCAACGTCATCTTCGGCGACAAGACGAAAGTGCTCTGGGGCGACGATGTGATCTACGATACCATCGGAGACATCCGATTCGCGATCTCCGCACGATCGTTCTATCAAGTGAACCCCGTACAGACTGAGGTGCTGTACGGGAAGGCACTGGACTTCGCCGGCTTGAGCGGCGAAGAGACCGTGATCGATGCCTACTGCGGAATCGGCACGATCTCGCTGTTCTTGGCGCAGCGCGCGCGCCAAGTGTACGGCGTCGAGATCGTCGGCGAAGCGATCGACGATGCTCGGCGCAATGCCCAACTGAACGGCATCCGCAACGTTCAGTTCGAGACCGGCGCGGCCGAGGTGGTCATCCCCGAATGGCGTAGGCAGGGCATCGCCCCCGACGTCATCGTGGTTGACCCGCCGCGCAAAGGCTGCGACGCCGCGCTGCTCGACACGATCCTCGAGATGCGTCCATCTCGAGTGGTGTACGTGTCGTGCAATCCCTCGACTCTGGCGAGGGACTTGCAGGTGCTCGCGGCGGGCGGCTATTCCACCGTCGAGGTTCAGCCGGTGGATATGTTTCCGCATACGACACACGTTGAAAACGTCGCGTTGCTTCTGAAGACTGATACAGATGCTAAAACTCATTGATATATAAGGGTTAATTGGTTGATACAGTGTGTTCGGAGCTAGTATAACAGAGGCGTTTTTGATGGGTTGCCGTAAAATTGCCGTAAAACTGCAGGCATTGGTGTAATAACAGAGCATAAAGAAAAGGAAAAGACGCTGGGATGAGGATTATTCCAACGTCTTTTTGTCTGCTTGCTTGGCATCAAATGTGAACAGACTCAACTTATCGGCAACGGCTTGGTTGGTGTCTTATGACAAAATCCCCCAATATTTAAAACTTATTTTTTGCGGTTCTTTAATACCATTTTAACTATTTTATAAATAATAGGGGCTGCAGCCACTATTATTGCTCCAATCTTTCCAGAATCATTTCCCACTTTAGTTTTACAGTAACTACATTTACCTGTTAATCCTTTTTCAAGTGGTCTTCCACATTTTGAACATCTATTCATTGATAAAAACTCCTTGAGATAGAAGTGAATGTCCTTTAATATTTAATGCCAATGTTTTTTTATTCTGAAATTCGATCTCGTCAATTTTTTCTTTCATTATTGCTAGTGCTTTATCTGGATTCTTGTACCATATTCTATCAGTAGGAAGATCAGCCCTATAAGGAATGTATTCAGATAATTTATTACATATAGCAGCGTAGCGAAGTAGGTTCGTTTGAAAAGGTTCAAATGATTTTTTAAGAGATCGATACTCTTCCAGCTCTTCGTAAGATAATGACAGATAATACGTTGAACTAACAATCGCCTCAATAATTTCTTGTATTTCCTTATATAACGAATTATTCTTTGTGGTTCTGTTCTTCTGAATTAATGCTTCCCAATATATTTTAAGGCTAGTATCCGGTAAGTCTTCAACAAGACGGAGTTTACTTTCAAGAGAAAGCATTAATTGTCTCCTTCCCTCATTTAATCTACTCACCGTCATTTGTAATAATGCTTTTCTGTTTTCTTTGTTTTCTGCTAATATAGCTTGATTATACGTGTCCTCAGCTCCTTTAATTATCCCTAAACGATCTGTACGTTGGCCGTCAAGGATGTCTAGTACATTTTCACGTATCGCTTCAAGCTCATTAAGTATATTTGAAAGAGAAGATTGGATAGCAACCTTACTCATATCGCAATATTGCTCTGGTTGTATCTCTTCTAATCTTATTTGACAAAGAATTTTTCCCTTACTATCCGTTACAGAAGGTAACAACCGTCCAAGGTCATCTGATTTAAGTTTTGCTGTTCCGTCTGTAATTTTTGTAAGTATGTCAGGAGGGATAATGATTTTATAGAGTTCATTTGCACTTATTTCTTTTTTTATTTCCATAAATGAAGGAACTCCATTCAAAGCTCGTATAAATTTTTCGACCTTTTGATCATATCTGGTGTTGCTACTTACTTTAGATTCAGTAAGTAAATTGCTATCCTTCACAGAGATTTTATTCAATGATTTATTAATATTTAGTAGATCCACGCTATTATTCATAAGGATAGAATCCTCCTCGTTAGGGCACGTTTATTTGTGTTTACTTCCTTTGATCAATTGGGTGGCCATTAATCCTAGAGCAGTCCCTGCAATTGTAACTCCTTTAATTATCTTTCTTTTTCGGTCCTCTTTCTTCTTCTCACTTTCTTCAATTTTGTTTGTAATATGATTTATTTGTTCAATGACAGATTTTCGTTCTTCCAATGTTAAAACTTCCTTCGAAAGAGCAGTTTGCAAACGATTTAGAGAATCTATTATATCGACACTCTTTTTGTTCTTCGCTTTCCTCCGTTCATTAAGTTCTGAAATAATTTCTTTAAACGTTGCGGTAAACGCAGGAATATTACTGATAATCTCCTCATTAATTTTTTTTTCTAAAAAAGGATATGAAGCAAGATATTGCTTGACTTTAGTCTTTGTAGCGAGTTCCATCCAATCCTGAATATCAAAAAGTCTTTTTACCGTTTCGGTAGTTATTTTATTTACCATTTATTCACTGCTCCTCTTTATCAACCCTTAATATTAATATAAACTGAGAATGATATAGATTGGTTTACTAAATGTAAACTCGTTGGAGGAAGTTGGATGGAAAGAAGGGGCATTGACTCAAATTCTACTACAAAACGATTAGGTATAGATGATCTAAAGTCATGGTTAAGTGGGAAACGAGGTCGAATTGAATCAATTGCATTTCATCGCTTTCTTCAGAAAGAAATAGCTAAACGAGATATTTCAGGTGCTGAAATACTCAAAAAATCAAATTTAAATAAGAATACATACTATGCAATTTTACGTGGGGAAAGAAAACCATCACGAAATAAAGTAATTCAGTTAGCATTTGGATTGGGTTTTAATCCAGAAGAAACTGATGATTTATTGTGGAGAGCTGGGTATGCTTACCTAGATAATGTAAACAGTTTTCGAGATACAATTATTAGGACATGCCTAGAAAATAACCACAATATTGATGTCACGGAGAGTTTGCTACAGGAATTTGAGGAGGAACTATTTGTAAATGATTAGTTGGACGACATTATATTCCTTTTCTTGTCTCGATACGTATCAAAAATGTCGTATTGCTTGTAAGGGTTGGGATAGATACTAAAATCCATTGATACATAAGCGTTCATAGACTGATACAGTGTTTGTGGAATTGGTGAAACAGAGGCACTTTCGAAGAGTTGCCGTAAATCTGCCGCAAAGTTACGTGTAAAAGCAGAATAACATAGCATAAAAGCAAGGAAAAAGACGCTGGGAGAAACATTACCCCAACGTCTTTTTATCTGCTTGCTTCGCATCTATTGGGAACAGATTTTCGAACTTATCGGCTGCGGCTTGATCGGCGGAACGGAGGGCATGTCCGTATATGTTCATTGTGGTTGTGATGCTGCCGTGTCCAAGCCGCTCAGAAATAACTTTTGCATGAACTCCTTGATTAATCAGCTGCGTTGCCGATGCATGGCGAAGGTCGTGGAAACGCGTATACCGGAAATCGTTTTTCTTTACGAATTGCCGAAACCACTGGTAAGGGCTTTCGTGGTGAAAAGCTAAACCGTCCTCATGGGCGAATACAAAAAAGTATTCACCGCCCTGCCACGCGTCACCAATTTTATTCCGCTCCTTAACCCGGTAAGCGTAATAATCTCGCAAATCCTCCAGTACTGGGCGGGGGAGCGCAATTTTTCGTTTGGAGTTTTTTGTCTTAGGTTCCTTCACGATGACTTCGCCTTTCAAAGAAATAGCAATGCTTTGCTGTACATCGATAACGCCATTCTTCCAGTCGATATGCTTCCACTCTAGCCCAAGCAATTCACCGCGCCGCATCCCTGTGGTTAAAGCCAGCGTTATCATCATTCGCCAATGGAGTGGCTCTTTCTGAAGGGCTTGTAACATGGCTTTTATCTCTTCTTCATCGTACGGGATAATCTCCTTATATGTTACTTTTGGCTTTTTCACTTCCGCTGCTGGATTTTCTTTTATAACTTTCCACTCAACCGCGCGAGAGAAGATGTTTTTTAATATCCTGTGATTCATTTGGATTGTTCCAGACGATAAAATGCCGACCTTATTGTCTTTGCGGCTTCCCTCTTTCCCTAACGAGTCGAGAAAATCTACAATGTGCAATGGCTTTATATGATCGAGTTGCAAATTTCCGAATGCAGGCAATATGTGAGTATTCAGATTCACCATATATGTGTAGAGGGTCTTTCGTTCAAGCTGCTTGTCCGCATATTTCTCTTTC
This sequence comes from Paenibacillus sp. UNC451MF, assembly GCF_000686845.1. Taxonomy (GTDB): domain Bacteria; phylum Bacillota; class Bacilli; order Paenibacillales; family NBRC-103111; genus Paenibacillus_S. The sequence continues at coordinate 162,053 of NZ_JMLS01000013.1, forward strand.
CATAACTCCACAAATTGGCTAAATGTTAGCTTTGCGGGTGCTATGTAGCTCCCCGCTTCGACTTCTTCTTTGAATTTAAGCCATTCTTGTTCCAAGTGCATTTCTAGACGCTTGGGCGCTCGTAAGATGCGCTCGTCTTCTACCACGACTGTTTTTGTGCGCCGGGTGTATTTGCCGTCCACACCGCGTCCAAGGCTGATGGTAAGTTCCCATGAGTTACTGCCGCGTTGACGATAGTTTGCCATTATGCTTCACTCCTGTTTTCATCGAATAATGAAATGATGGCATCCCGCTCCTGCCGCAATGTCTCAATGCGGGTCATAACGATTTCCTGTTCTCTAGTAGTCATGTACCGTCCGTTAAAGGTGAGTTCCTTAGCCAGTGAAATATGTTCCTTGGTAAATTCGGCAAGCCGTTCGCCAAATTCGGATTTACAGGCAACCGAAGAGCTTATTAATGTAATTCATCTTCGATTTTCCTCCTAGCGCAGCAATGTTTGGTAGATCATGGAGCTGATAGTTATTTCGGAATTTCGGTAATATATGGATTAATAACACAAGTGGCAAGCGTCCGATCCGCTTGCCGCTTGAGGAGTTCAACAAGTATTGGGAATGGGGTCTAAAAATAAACATTAAGCCTGTTTAAATTCCGAGAAGCCACCAGCCAACCATTTTTCAAGAGTCGGTCGATACAGTAAAATTCGACTCCGTGCCTTCGTATGCGGCAGTTGCCCGGCTGCACACATATTATAAATCGTAGTAGTAGATAAACCCGTTATTTTAGCGGCATCTTTAACCGACAAGGTGATTTTCTCCATTTCGATACCTCCGTTATTAGTAGTGTTATAAATAAAGAAAAATTCACTGATTGATTCAGCCTGATGGTCACAAATAACCTTTAAGGAAATGGGCAGGTACCCTGCCCATTTCCTTCAGCGGTTATGTTTACTTAATATTTCTCTGTCCATCGCAAGGTGGTAACGATCGCGAGAGACCCATCCCAACTCCATCTTGATATCAATTTTTTCCATTGCCGCATCTTCTTCGGGGATGAGTATCTTGCTGCTCTCTTTTAAGGAAGACTCGAATATACGATGATTATTCGCAAAAGCGAGTCGTACTTTCTGATCTAAAGCATCGTAATCAATAGGATAATTAAAGTATTCGATTATCTCGCGGTACCAAGCCTTAACAATCTCTTCTAATGTGATAGTATTCTTCAAATCCTTCTTTCGCCTCTTTCATATAATGTGCTTTCAGATGAATAATATATATTTGATCAATTTAGTTAGACGGTAGCAGTTAATCCGCCTTTTCTTCTAGGTTCCAGAACTGCTTGTTTGCATCGGGATGTCCCATTGCACTTGCAATTTTGAAGTGCTTCGTTGCTTTTTTAACATTTTTTTTGAACACTCTGCCGGACGAATAATGCGTTCCTAGTGAAAAATGAGCATCTACAAGTCCGCCCTCCGCGGCCGTTTTCAATAGCTTTTTCCCTTTTTTTTGAGTTTGTTCATCCTCCAAGTAACGCTCGGCTAATTTAAATTGGGCTAAAGGGAAATTCCCGCATTCATCTAGCCATTTCATTGCTTTTTTAATATCGTCTTCACGATCATTCGTGATCCCCCGAAAGTAACATTCAGCTAACCAGACGGCTGCCCAAAGGTTTCCTTCCTCGGCTTCATCGCGCAACCGTTCGAGTGATTTACGATCAGCCGCGTTGCAATAGAAGGTATAGGCTACAACGATTTGCTCGTGAATAGAAGGTGAGCTTTTCTTGTAAACGTGAATTTGACTCATATACTTTCCTCTTTTCTGGTTTATTGGGGTACTATCCCGGATATATTGGGTACGATAATGTCTCGATCTGTCTGCGTTCTAGCTAACTTGCCAAGATGCCAAGGTAATGTGAATTATCAAGTAAGCAAGGAAACTATTCTTCTTCATCCCACCATCGAAAGGCATCTAGATCCAGTCGAATAACACTTACCCTCTGGCCATTCACTTTAATACGAACCGTTTTTGTGCCGTCCTTATTGTTATCCGGCTTTAATATTCCGCGCATAAATAAGCGGTCGATTAACGATCTTTTGGATACTGGAAATTCGATTCCTAGCCTGCCATAAAAGCTTCGCACTTCACTGTAGGCCAAATCAGGAAGAAGATAGAGATTGCTAAAATCTCGGTATCCTATCAGTGATTTGATCCCGGGGGCGTCTATAATTTTATTTTGTCTTCCTTCAACCGTAATCTCTGGAATATGAGCTCGATTAGAGGTTATGAGCTGGGCAAGTGCATGGATAAACATATCTACTTCGTTGTTTCTCTTCAGATACAGGTTTTGATCTTGTATCCATTGCAGAAGCATGGATCTGTTCTCATCCATTCTAAGATCGAAATCGTGCAGCGTAAGGAATCCTACCTGTAATCCATAATTCATATAGGCGTTAAAAGAAGCATCTAACCATGATGCCGTTGTAATAAGACGGCCGTGTGAATCAGGATGCGCATTAGTAAAAAAATCTTTGCTGCTTAAAAATGCTTGCTTTAAGTGATCTACATGCTTTTCGAAATTTTCCGTAATTGCTTGTAAGTAGAATCTTATCGCTGTCGGAAAGTAGGTCCGGTTTCCTTGAGCGGCAGTTAGTCTTTCAAGGTTAATGTCTTCTTTTCGGATTGGGATCATAAAACATCTAGCCAAGGAGGAGAGGCTTTTAAACACATTATCCTCAGCCGTTATCGCCGCTAACCCACCGGGCTTCATATGTACCGTTTTGTTTTTAGACTCCATTTTTTGACGACCTACAGAATCTCCATATGCCCTAACGATGTTTTCCAGCTTTTTCTCCGTTTCATGCCTCTCAGCGGAACTGATTGATGGTGCAATATCATCGATCAGGGTTACTGTATCGCGCATGTTTACCATCATTTGTTCCATAGCTGGTCCAGTCGCTTTAAAATTGATTGGAACGGCATCGGCGTATTGCTCGTACATATTGAAAAATAACTTAGATATGCTTGTTTTGCGACTGCCGCTTTCACCAAACAGATAATATACAAAGTCCGGTTTATATCTCCAGTCTTTAAAAACAGAGGTCATTAAACTTAGAAGCATAAAAGAAAGGGCGGTATTACTTATTTCTATAGGCGCGATTGGAAGCATGGTGTTGAGAACAAATTTAAACGCATTTTTTTCCGAAATATCGGTGGTCTTTAAATGAAACTCCTTGAGCGAATCATCGATAACAACATGATCTGCGTTATGTTCCCCAATAATATTAGTACCTGTGATATATTTGCTTTGCCCGTTCGAATCCTTAATCCAACCTAGGCTACAATACTCGTCAACATAGGGGACGAACTCGTTGATGCGGTAAATAATGTCCTGAATATATTGTGCTGCATTCGAAATGATGGGGGATATCCATACTTTGAACCCCCATTTTTCACGAATCCATTTCATGGATGAAAATTCTGCTGGACTTAAAATGACCGGTTCCAACAAAACCATATTCCTAATGCCCATTATGTGGATTTTGCGACTTATCCCACTGGATCGATGCTGACGAATTTCCCCACAGGGTAGAAAAAGAGTATCGGTCAACGATTGAAACTTTCTGTTGTCACCCTCACCTACTGCGATTTCGATCCCTTGCCGGCTAAATCGGTACTCAGGATGACTTCCATGAAGGCAATCCGTAAGGATTTCAATAGCATCCGATTCCCATAGAGAGGAGGGATCAAGTCGCCAACGTGCAAACAGGTCGAAATAATTTTTACGTATTAAACTTAGATGGCTCACTATGACATCACATCCCAAATCAATATTTTTATAAGGTTGTCAAAGAGTTAGGAGTTAGATTCTAGCAAGACTACCTATTTATCATGCCGTTGATTGTTGTCCTTGTGCTGACATCTGCATTCCCTCCTTTTCGCATTTGGTATTTCTGATTCTACTGGATTCACGAGTCTGCGATTAATAACCATTTACACGCCATTTTTTTGGTGCCTAAAATGACAATAGCCTCTTGGCTGGAACAATAAAAAACCCAAGTCAGCACGAAACTGGACTTGGGTTTAGGTATGATTTTTAATTTTTCATTGCATTCCGAACTTTATCTAAGCTGCGTAAGAATGAATCCGAATTTATTACCTTATGAAAGGCAGGATTAATTTCATTTTCGCAATGTTCGACAAGGTTTTTGGAAATTATGTTGGCATTGAAAATTCCATTGAGCAAGGGCTCGCTACGAAATTCTTCGGACAGTGGAATGTGGGCAATACTAGTTTCTGTATTTATCCACGACTGGGCATGTTTCTTAGACACAGGCAATTGAGTCTTAAACTGTAACGACTTCAATTTAATCTTGTATATGATCGGAGCGAATAAATCGAAAATTTCTTGTTGTTTCCACGAAAGCTGATCGTCATCGTCAGTAGTGGGAAAAGAGAAGTCATCGAAAGGTACGTTTATAGGATAGACCTGCTTTAATAAATAGTACGTATACATTTCCATGAGCGGAAATGTAAATTGCGATAGCATATAAAGGCTTTTCGTCATGTCTCGGATGACTTCGGTCTGCCGATATTCGCTATATTCCTTCAAGAGGCGGTCACCTAAGATAGCTTTTACATCGTATTGGTTCCGCCAAATGGTTTTATTTTTTTCCCTGCTAGATTGAACAGTTCCTTTATTTTCATATTGAACTTGTTGAAAGTAATGGTTGGCAAACTCAAACAAGTTGGGAGCAAAGGATTCGTTATACGTTAGAAGGACTTTTATATACTCGTTCCTGGAAAATACATTGGGGAGCAATCCAAATAAAACCATTAGTTTAATGAAATCAATGTTTTGGATTGGGGAGCCTCCTACATACGCTGTGATATGCTTTAACAGATTAAAGTTATAATTTGACTCAATCAGATATTGCGAAACAGTACCGCTGAATCCTTCGGCTACTGATTCGTTTAATATCGTAACGAGATTATGAACGTTTTTGTAGTTAGCAGATTTCTGCGAATACAAAGGATTGACCGTTCTGGACTTGATCGTTCGGGCAAAAAGGTTCTCTTGGAACGAAGGGAACAGAAATGGATCTGAACGTTTATCACCTGTTTTTTTGGATGGTTTGAAGTAGTTATCCCCATAACATGTGTTTATTTCCGATAATTGTAAATAGTGTTTCCCCTCATCCGTGTACTGTCCCTGATCCTTCATTAAATGATATAAACTAACGCTATCGTCAGCACCTAACTTGTTCTCGAAGTCCATTCTCATCCGGATAGTTAGGTGCAGGTGTTCCGTTGCGCTCTTTCGAAAGAATGTCAACTTGTCTTGGTGCATGAATGCTTCCAGCACCTGAGATGGGACAAATGGGAGACACTCGTAATAAACGAAGTCAACGATTTGGCTAATCGTTGGGTTTTTAAGCATCCCCATTTCTTTATCAGCTGTAAAGTCAGTTAAACCTAGCAGGTCGATTAGTTCTTTGATTTGATCAACATCGAATATCTTAAAACCGTAAATAATGATCACTCCTTCTTGCCGGCCCATAACTTTATTTCCTGAGCGACTTCAGGAGTTAATACTTTATGGGCAATTCCTATGCGAATGGTTTCTTCTATCCATTGAGAACCTTCCGTATAAGCTCTAATATAATTCAAATCGGCGTATGCTTGGTCGATTTCATTTTGCGCAAAGTAATACAGTGCTCGGTAAATATAACTATGTGGGCCAATCCCGGGAACGTGTTCGTACGATTCGAAGTAATCTCGCGCTTCATTCGCAGCACCCAATTTATATCGAATAAAGAAAACTGCAGCCCGCAGATCCGGTATTTGCCGAAGATAAGAGTATATAGTGGGTTTTTCGGTAAGTTCAATGACTTGCAAATAGTCGTAATCAACATCGGATTCATCTTTGCTGTTTAATAATTGAATCAGGGCAACCAAGTCTGCCAATGGCTGCTTATCAACTGCAGCTTTTTTTAATGAATAAGCGGAGCATACAATTCTTACGAGGTAGTCGCTCTCTGAATAATCCCCACGGGTTAATTTTTCTCTGGCCTGCACGTACGATCCCAAACTTTTTCGGAATAAACCGACTCTGTTTTCGACTTGTTTCTTTATCCTATCGATATTGTCATTGGAAATTAACTCATCCCGGTATTGCTCTTCTAATTTAAGAATCTCTCGAATTATTACCTCGCCATCTAGCGGGGCCATACCATTCAAACGGTCGAAGAAACTTTTGATATGGTGATCTGTAAATAATTTTGGGTAATCGTTCATGTATTAATCACATTCGATCCTCTCAGTGTTTCTTCGTACTCTTTCTAATAATATAGTCCGTGACAGCACTTCGCTGTATACGATGAGAATTCTTAACCTTGAATGACTCGATTTCTCCGGAATTAATCAAGTCGTATGCGGAATTCATACCGATTTTTAGGAGTTCCGCTAATTCTGGAACAGTTAAGATTTCATTGTAATCATCATACATACTTTTCACCTTCCATGCATTGGTTTTTTTATTTTACTGTTGATTAAATCACATTATATATCGTTAATTTACATTGTATTACTTTATTATCTTCGTAACAGTTTATTAAAAATAAGCATGAAAGGACAGTAAATAGGCAGATTAGCAATGTTACTCTTATTCAAGTGGATTAAAATCACAAACCAGGAAGGAGTTCGAAGCCATGTTCTAATGGGAGTGGCAGATATATATGTATATATGATTACTATATTAACTATAAAAACTTTTGACATTATTCAACACATTTCTGTGTAGTATGGACCTTGTTTCAAAATATAAAAATGTGGAAATTAAAAATTCAAAATCAAGAAAAGGAAGTGGCACTATGTTCCATACAGTTTTATTATTCCAAAGCATTGATGCATTTGATTATACTAATTTGAAGGCCTGTTTGTCAGAGCTATCAAAAGAGAAGAATTCCAGACATTTTACTAATCCCAATCATACCAACGAGCGTATTTATGAGCTATATAAAGAACATGGAATTATTATAATACTGAGGTGTGCAAGGAAACCAATTAGAGTGCAATCCAATAATATCCAGGGGATTAACCAGGACAGCCAAGGGGTCAATTATCATGCAATTGAAATACGGTTAAACCCAAAGGTGCTTATACAAGCAAATGAGTATGTAAAGGTTGCTAGGGCAAGTGATTTTGTTGAGATTTGTGATCAATTCAAAAGAGTTCTGAAGCCTCTACAGAAGGCATTTGAAACGCATCCGAGTAAAAATATATACCGCTTTAACAAAATAGACGAATACCAAGTCAAAAGAATCGATTATTGTATTAACATACGATCGATTAATCATAAAGAGTACATTGAACTGATTAGGAGAGCAGAAATACCTGCCCGCTTTTCCCCTGTAACTAATTTAGATAAAAGATCGGGGAGGGAGGTGGCTTATAAGAATAGCTTCTATATTCAGACCCAGAATCATTCTGTCGTCGTAAATTTTTATAATAAAGAGTACCAAATGCAAACCGAGTTTGAAAGTTTTGAACGGCTAAAAGATGCAAGTAATATTATTCGTCTTGAAATCCAATGCCAAAACGGAAAGACGAATAGTTTGAAACAAAAGTTCAAATGGAAATACCGAGACTTTATGAATTTTGCAAATGACGATATTGCCAGAGAAATGATCTATTATTACTACGAGAAAACAGTTGGATTTGAGGACTATTTTACATTGGATGAAGCCAAGAGGCGAGTAAAATCCTGTGATAATTACCGCAAAAAGACTATAGACAAAATGATCGAGATCCTTGAGCTGGTGAATCAGAAGCGTTCAATATATCAGGCTTTGTTATCGTATAGTGATAACTTGGAAGACAAGGATAGTGTAGCGGAGTTTAATTCCATTATAAAAAAAATTAGAAAAAGCTGCATAAACCCTGTCACCATTCCGGTAAATTGGGGATACGATCATATCCCCAATTTAGTTAATGAAATGGATAAAGAGTTTACGCAGCTATTGAGAGTTGTTATTAATTAATTGTTACAGTAGTAAAGTGCAATATCTATAATCTATATAAACAACACAGGGGAGCCATTTTCAACTTCCCTATAGTATAGATTGGTCATCAATTACCGACTGTAACTGTCTTAGCCTCAACCCATTGTTCGGTCAGCCACTTGATTCCGAACAATGCGGCGGTTTCATTTTCCTTGCCTTTTTCTACAACGAAGCTGGCATGATTCCAGTAAACAAGCACTTTAGTTCCGCTTATTTTCTTGACAATTCCGTCGAATGTGCCTGAACCGACAGTATCCCCGACATGTATCATTTTTCCGTAATAATCCAATGGTTCATAGTCATTATATTGAACCTTCTCGTGTTTCTGTTGATTTTCCTTCACCACATCTTCAAGCGTTTTCCGATTATCCTCTTTCTTCTGAACGGCATCAAGCATGGTAATCTTATAATCAAAACTGAATAAGTCAGTTGCACTCTCCTCAGCACCGCCATAATAAATTAACACCATTTGAGAATCTCCGTCCCAGCGAATTGTCGCTCCGAGGTTCTCGGTAACAAATCGAACAGGAGTCATGGTTCTTCCGTTGATGATGGTCGGTGCAACTGCTAATTCTTTCTTCGTACCATTTACAGATGCAGTCTTTTGATCAATCCAAAGCTCGATTGTATCATCACCGAGACTGATTGTAACTTTCTGTTCGCTACCAGTCCACTTCGTAGTTCCGCCTAATCTATCGATAATCGGTGCAATAGGAAGCAGGGTACTGTCGCTGCGGATAACGGGAGTGACGTTATGGTCGTTATCGTCGAAGTTCTTTCCGTCATCCTCAGTCAATAACCAAGGACTGTTGATCTTCATTGCGAGTTTGACGGGATTAATATGTTGCTTTAAGCCCGATGTATCTTCTTTGTACATACTGAATTCCAAAGTGCCGTCAACATATTTCGTACTGAATGTATTGCCATAAGGAGCATTCGCCAAGATTTTGCTAATAAAGCTCAAAGGAACATAGACACCTAGAGTGGGATCGTCCAGATAACGTGCCGGTTTCTCAAGTTGATAAGTATTTCCGGTGGCATTTATACACGCACCTGACTCATCTACCTCGTATTCCTGAACGTCTGTCTGGCCTTCTGTAATTTTGAAACATTGCCCTTGAAATGTGATATATGAGTATATCGGTTTTCCGCGAGTATTAGTGGTTTCTGTCCCGCTAAGATCAAGAAACTTGAGGATTTCAGCAATTGAAAAAATCAGTACACCGTCTTCCGTTATTGGCGTATGCACAACACCTTCTTTTTGTCCGACAATTTTTATTCCAATCTCTTTTGCTGCGAATACAGCCTGTGAGACGCTAAACATTAGCATGATAGAAATACCGAGTACTATTAGTTTCTTGAGCATAGTGGTTATCCTCATTTCATTAATGGTTATATTTAATCTATTTTTCTAAAGACTTACTAAAGCGGCGTAACGGCCCAACCAATAAAGGTAGAGAGGATAATCTTATAAACGATGTAGTTTGAAATGGTTGTAAATACCGTGACGTTTTTTTGCAGTTTGCAAATGAAAGACCAGCCAAAGGGGATGCTTAGTACTACATAAATAGCGATCACTCAGGTTACCTCCAATCCTTGTAAACTCAATTTGAACCTTTAGCGGATGATGAATCAGGCTCTGATAATGACGCCGCCGCTTCATCGACCAATTGTTTAATAATCGGAACGGCCGTAAATGCGAAGGAATACTCAGTAACTCCAGGATTATGCCGCTTTTTTACGAGGTTCTTTTTGGTTAGTTTCGAAATAATGGAGTAGGTTTGTTTTTTCTGATCAATGTGAATTTTATGGGCTGTCATGTTCTTGAAAATAAATCGTATCCCCCATACTCCTTGTTCCAGTTTAAAATCAGGATGAAAGGATATAGACGATAAATGCTCGTATAGTTGGACATCTGTTACAGGATGGGGAAGAGGATAGTCCTTAAAATTCAATTTCATAAGCTTGAATCCTGAAATGCCTTGCAGCGTAAGATATGCCGCTACCCAACCTATTACAATTCCGAATAGAATCCCGACCGGACCTCCGAAAGCTAGCGCAATTGCTCCTAGTAAAATGAGGATAAGATATAACTTCTTGAAGGATTTCATTGGGGTTTCAAGTTGAATAGAAGATTGAGCAGATTCGCTATTAGCAGTGCTTGATTTAATAGATTGGGCTTTCATAGATGGCTCCTTTAATTGAATTTTTTTCGACTGATTGTTATTAATGCAGTAATATTGATGTAATTTTGAAATGGGCTACAATGAATCCGCAGTAATCTCCACCCTTAAATGTGGCTTTAGCAGTACCAATTTAGGAATATTTGCTGTCGTCATTCGATATTTGTTTTCCCTCCTGTTTGACTATAATTGCGGTTTGTTTTTTTCATCCTTTAGAATTCTGAGCATATAGCGTTTAATATCTTCAGGGGTAAGAATAGCCAAGAATTGTTGATTTTGGCTGCGGCTGTCGCTTGTTTTGGGAGAATCCGATGATGAAAATAAGTCAGTAATGCTAATCTCCAAGGCAGCTGCAATTTTTTCTAAAGTCCTTACGGTAGGATTCTTCTCGCCTCGCTCAATTTGTCCAATATAAGATGTATTCATGTTAGACAGTAAAGCGAGCTGTTCTTGGCTTAGTCCACTTTTTTGTCGGATTAATCGAATATTATCACCAATAAGTTCTATATTTTTCAATCTCCTCACCCCATATAAAACGATATTGCAATTTCCAAATACACTCAATATGATAAAACCGTTAAATAAATGGATATAACCATCAAATAGTGCCAGTAGCATTTTTTTGATGATTGCCTCACTACTCAATAGCATAGAAAGGTATTATAAAAGGAAATATTCTTTTGAAGAATGCTGTTTTTCATTATCTATGAACCTGCGTCACTATGTTCCGCACTTAACGGAAGACCGCTATCTAGCATAGCGTCAATGTGACTAAAGCTATAATATATATTCCAATAGTAAAATCCTGCGTATGCGTTTATACCGTGCTAATATTCGTCAGCGCATAACATCGTGCAATGAATGTCATCGTCAATCACATATATCTTCTCTATTACTATTTTTTTAGCGCATATGATGTATTCTTTTTGAAAGGGAGGCTGCTCTTGTGAATGTACGATTCTTTGCTTTTGATTCCCATTCTCACAAACACATTCCAATTGAAACACTTGTAAATAATCTTTCTGGCCGACTTCCATCGTTTCGATCATGTACCAAAGGATATTTTGCAGAAAAGCGGGAACTTTGTTTTTAATGCCTTGGGTTATATATTTTGCTCCTGTAAACACTTCTCGTCACTTCCCCTCTAGAAATTGCAAACGGTCAGATTCGAGATCTGACCGTTTGTACAGTAACCCTTATGCACTTGCTGTGATTTGTCTCTCTTGTAGCCGTTTTTGCAGCAAATTCATGATTTGTTGATCGGTAACACGCTCTTGACGCTTTTTCGCGTACCATTCATCGAATCCGTCAAGACTACCTGCTAACTCCTGCCATGCCACTTTAATCTGATTTTGTATAGCTGAAGTCTTGTTCTTCAGTTTATCTGTAAGTTCTGATTTTTTATTGGTGCGATTATTTGGCGACTGCGGTTGGGAAGGGATGGTTGACTTCGATTCCCATCCTTTATCACGGTAATACTGTTCATAATTCTCTGGTACGATGATAGATTGCCGCTGTTTATCCCAAGTGATTTTTCCTTTATAGAGATCGCTTCCAACACCTATTCGGCTCGCGCATTTCTTCATGCCATCCGTAATTGCACTCTTCGTTGCATCCCCTTCGTGCATGCCTGGTTTAATTTGCTCGCTACCTGAATCAATGAAGGTAATCCATTCCTGCAATTCGCTATTAAAGAAGCTGAAACGGACATACATTTTCACACGAGAACTTTTTCCGTTTGGTTCCTGAATAATTTTTTCTGTCTCATACAATCCTTCGTACTTCCAATATCCGACACCCAGCACTTCATTTAAACGTTCTGTAATGGATTGGCCTGAGATATAGCAGCGATCTCCAAAGCTATCGTACTGGTATTCGGAATAGGGGAAAGGGGCGTTCAATTTTTGAAAGAGGCTTGTTGAATCATTCGCCATTCTTTACAGCCTCCTTCTTAATGCTGAATTGGCGGAAGTGGGTTGTTTTTAGATATTCTTGATAAACGTTAGGATTAAGCTCTTTGAGTTGTTTGCTGTCTACTCCGGTTCGGCTGCGGTTTTCCCACTTCACCTTATAAGCTCCAGCGATTCCAATTTCATGACTGCCCAATAGAGATTTAATTCGATTTTCGAATTCGGTAATGGCTGACTCCAAAACCTTGAGTTGGCGCTTATTATCGAAATATGTTTCAATGTGTATGATCTCTTCCAGTGGAATGATAGTGCCGTTCTCAGCTTCGGGATATAGTCGATTTAAAAGCTTTGTAGACGCCTCAGAGCCGTCAACAGGAGGGCAGTTACCGACAAGCACATAATGATGCCAAAAATCATAGGCTAGCCGTAGCAGTTGATTTATGAGCTCGTCGTCACGTATGACCTCGTACTCCCTATATTTGTTACCGCCAATGAGCGTAGCAAAATATCCCCAATCTAGTCCGGTGACGAACATGTACCATTGCAGCTGTACGTAATAGTAGTCGGGAATATTGCCATTGTCCCACTCCTGACGCAGGTATTCGCTTGCAGTTTTGATTTCCAGAATGCCGCGGCCGCGGTTTGGGCAAATAATCATACGGTCAAGATTACCAAGAGCCCAGCGATGTTCAGGATGGCAGTAAATGACCTTCTTCTCTGTAATTGCCCACTCAGGATGTTCGCTGGCGAATTTATCTGCAATAAGCGGTTCAAGTCGTGTTCCCCATTCCGCTGCTTCACTGAATTGATCTTCAGGGGCTTCTCCAAGCTTTTCAAGATATACATGCACCGGCGTTCGCCAGTTGGATATACCGCAGATAGCGGATAGATCGGAACCGCCGATACCATTCCGTCGATAGACGAGCCAGTGCTCGTAGGATAGATTTTCAGTTTCAACAAGAATGTCTGCATGAAGTTTTACTGCGGTTATCATGAATGCACCTCCAAAAAATAGAACGAGGGTTAATGTGTGCATCACATTAACCCTCGTTCTTTTAAACTGACGTATTGATAATGGCCGATGACGATATGATCGAGAACATCGATCCCAATTATGGTTCCAGCCTCCACTAAGCGTTTCGTAATCTCTACATCTTCTGGACTTGGATCGGGAATGCCACTGGGGTGGTTATGGACGCAGATAATGGAGGCACTACTACGCTTAATTGCCGGACGGAATACTTCTCTGGGGTGGACAATACTTGCATTAAGGCAACCAATCGACACAGTCTCCCTAGCAATAACCCCATTTTTCGAATTAAGGAACAAACAAACGAAATGCTCTTTCTTCAGGTAACGAAATTCCGGTTCAACAAGCTTGTAGACATCCTCAGGTTTACGAATTTTATATACGGGTGGATTAATTGATAATGACAATTTTTGAGCAAGCTTTAGCGCGGAGATAATTTGCCGCGCTTTCATTTGCCCAATACCTTTAATAGATATTAGCTCCTGTTCGGTCACTTCGAACAAATCTTCTGTGGTAGGAAATCGATTGAAAATTTCTTCAATAATGTAGCTTCCTTGCTTTTCACGCAGTGAATTAGCGAGTAATGATTTTAATTCGGGCTGAGTTTTTTCCATGTAACGAGCGACCTCCATAACCCATTGAATATTTGATCAGTAATCAGAATTACAGAGAGTATCAGGCTGAAGCCAAAATCAACTCATAAGCTTTGTCGAGAAGTGGATTACCCTCCATCGTGCGTAGAAACAGGTTTTCCTTATAGGATGCCGTTTCTCTGAGAGGCTTGGCATGTGTGGCAAAGTCCGATACGGCGTTGATAAATCGATACCCATTTTTACCGACCTGTTTTAAATCCGGAGCTTCGAAATATCTTGCCTGTAAATCATCACGTAGCTGCTGAACATTCTTTTCTTGAAGGTTTGTTGCATTGTCTGGCATAGGTAGGAGGAATTCAATGTACTCCTGAACCTTATGATCTGGCGTTTTGATCTTATGAAGCTTATCCACTTCGGCTCCAAGTCTATCCATATAAAGTTCAGCGTGGAGTAATGTCTTTTTTGCTTCTTCTAGCTTAGATTGAATATTACCAGTATGAATCGTCGTCCATATGCGTTTGGCACTATTAAGAGCGAGATTCAAGGTGTTTTGACAGACGATTCGAATAGGGGTCATTGCTACCTTGATGCTCCCACTTCCATCGTGACTGTTGGAGAACACCATATAAGGAGAGATATGATCCCCAGAGATAATGTAGTTTTCTGGCAACTTGGCAAGAAGCCATACTTTTTTGCCGTTTTGCAAGCTACCGGCAGTTTCAAATCGCACGCCTTCACCAAGCAATTCATCAGCGAAGGCAAATGCTTCATGGTTTTGGACAATCTTATATCTGTCCGTAACGACACCGAGCATCCGTTGGTCAGATGCTCGGATGTTTGCTTTGTAGCCTGGGACTTCAGAAAAATCTTCGGTTTGAATTGATTTTTGAATGACTGTCCAATCTAGTCCTGATGCCTTCAGTGCCTCTTCTGAACTGAGTGCGTGTTCGACTCGTTTTCCGAGTCCGTGCCAAGGCGCTTCCCTCACATAAAACATAGTTTCGACATTTGCTGGCATAATACCATCTCCCTTTGGATGAATTTATTAAACAGCCGTATCGGCGTGTTTTCAAAAGAAAGACATAAAGCAGAACAATTAATTGGTATCGGCTTTTATGTCTTTATCAAGTTAATAATATAGATTTGATTTGTAGTGCTATACGAACTGTGGGAATTTTTCCAGCAAATCAGAATTCTAAGAGATGTCTGTGTATAGTGCTTTTGAAGATACTTCTGAATAATGAAAGGAGCTAAAAATTTTGAATGCACAACAACCAATAGGATCGGCAAATGAAGCAGCTGAAAATCCCCGTTCATATCTACTATCCATTTCTATCAATGATTCACGCTGGGACAAGTTCAAGGAATTTTGCCAACTGCCATC
Organism: Paenibacillus sp. UNC451MF; assembly: GCF_000686845.1. GTDB lineage: Bacteria > Bacillota > Bacilli > Paenibacillales > NBRC-103111 > Paenibacillus_S. The sequence goes on from NZ_JMLS01000013.1 coordinate 177,209, forward strand.
CGATGAAAAGTAGTGGATTCCAATTGCACACTTATAAAAAATACGTTCTAAGCGGGTTTTGATTGCTATTCTGAATGATATATTGATATCATCATGGATCAGCAGGAAAGAATCATATGTTTCGGTATCGCGGTACGACAAGTGAACTATTCGACCAGAAGATAATGACGTTCATGCCTGTTCATGCAGATACCTATGAAAGTTCATACTCAACAATCGGGCAACGTAAGCATGCAAAGTCGGCTATAGAAGAAATAGTTCAACTGATTCTAGGAGATTCCAACGCGGCAGAAAGAATTAGCCTAACCTATAGAGAGTTCTTAGTGTTGCTTTTGAGTACAGTGCCGCGACAACCTTCCGATTTATGGGTTTCAAGAGAAGCTTATGTCAATGCAATGAATGTAATAGAGGCAAAGTACAGATTAGAGGTTGGAGACACGGGTTTCTTGGAATGGAGACCGACATTGCTTAGTCGTTCACCAATGCTAATAGATTACGAGGAGAGTAAATAAAATGAATTGTACCCAATGTAAAAAGGAAACGGATGAGAGATATATTATTGATGCCAAAGGAACGAATTATTGTTCGGAAGACTGCATGGATCAGTATATAGAAAAGAATGATCTCTCTTATGACCCTCATCCATATGAGGATAGATATTTAATTCTGCGACGGGCGTATGTTGATTTACTGAATCGCTGGGAGGAAACGTTAGACAATGTGAAAACCAACCTTGAACGCGAGGTTGACGATCTACTGGAAGAAATCGACGAGTTGATTGATGATCAAGCTGACTTTATTCACGCAGAAGGGGACGACGGTCCTTATGCTTGGGAAATATATCACTATACATTAAAGCTAAGAGAGCTCCAAAAGCGTATTTTTGTATGGCGGCCAAGTAGAAAAATGCTGTACTGGGTTAGTGGAAGTGATGCTAATTATGGAAGTCTGGATGAAAATCAAAAGGGAATCTACGATAAGGTATGCACAGATTTATACTTGTCCGGTTATGAAGAGTTCATTCACTATGTGATTGAACATCATCAGCACCCCTATCATTGGGGATTGAGCTATGTTTTTGATAATCCGGATATGGTCACCGAGGCGTATGAAATATTAAAGCCGTTTTGTGAAAATCACGGAGTTGATATATCAATAGTAGAATCCTATAAATGTGAAGCACATTGTGGGGATATATTAGAAGTTGATGCAGATATGCACATTAACGGTTGGTTCTACTGTTATTCCTGTAAAGAATCGGGGGATCATGGGATCTTTACGTTGCAAGAATTGGAGGCAGAGTTTCGGTTTTACGAAGAGCATGAAGAGGAACGACAAGTGGTGATCTACGAGAGAAGGGATTGGTGTGAAACTTTTAAAAGAAAAATAATACGATCATGCATAAATTTTGGGCTTGAAGTACCTTCGTGGGCTGAAAAGAGATAATGGTCTCAGTTTACGTTAATAATAGTTTTTGAGTTGAATGCGAAGTATTACTAGTAGTCATTAATGTTCTTCCCATTTTGTTTTCCTTTTTATGCGAACGTATATTTGCTATAATGGGGATATTAGTTGACAAGCAGGACTTTTTATGAGATATATAGAAATTTATATCTTGCCCATTATTCGAGTCTAAATACGATATTTCTACATAAGGAAGAAGTGAAATGACGATGAGTACACTAAAAGATCACTTGAATTATATAGATTGGCTTGGAATTCGCAAGGTTCTTAAACAACAAACCTTTGACTTTGTCGATTTTTTCGCAGGTGCAGGTGGAATGTCCTATGGGTTCCACAAGGTTGGAGAAGAGACAGGATATTTCCGTAATATTGGCGCATTCGATTTTGATAAACATGCAAATAAGACTTATGAGACAAACTATGGTGTTTCTTCACATCAATTAGATTTAGGCAACGCAGAAATATCAGATATTGTGGATATTCTAGCGGCTAAGAGAAACAAAAGCAATCCACTTATTGTAATTGGATGTGCACCTTGCCAAGGTTTCTCGTCCCATAGGAAAAAGGATCCTAGGAAAGATTCAAGAAATTCCTTGGTGGGGAGATTTGCAGAAATTGCTGTTGGGTTGAAGGCAGATTTTATAATCATGGAAAACGTACCAGATTTATTGGCCAAGAAACATTGGCACCATTTCAATGCATTTAAGACTGTTTTAGAAGCAGAGGGATATCAAGTTACATCAAGCATTGTCAATATGGCCGAGTATGGCGTCCCGCAAGAAAGACATCGAGCTGTAGTATTGGCCTCCAAACAATTTAGTCCAACAGTTCCAGCACCAGTTCTTTCAAGGGAATCGTTTAGAACTGTCAGAGATGCAATTGGAAACCTTCCTCCTTTAATAGCAGGTGAAGCAAGCAAGGATGATCCTATGCATAAAACCTCCAATCATAGGAAAGAAACAGTTGAGATTTTAAAACAAGTCCCAAAGGATGGTGGGTCTCGTCCACCTGGAGTAGGGCCTGCTTGTTTAGATAAAGTAAAAGGCTTTTATGATGTTTATGGTCGGCTTGCTTGGAATAAACCTGCAATAACAATGACCGCAAGATGTAGGACACCTTCCTGCGGCAGATTTACGCATCCAGAGCAAGACAGAGGATTGTCCATTAGGGAAGCAGCACTTCTACAGAGTTTTCCTCCAGATTTTATTTTTGAGGGTCCGTTTGATGATAAATACAAGCAGGTAGGAAATGCGGTACCACCAGTCTTCTCAACACATTTGGCAGCGCACGTACTTACTATGATGGCTGGCCAGAACCGTAATGAGGAGGAAGAAAATATTGAGCAACCATTCTTTCAATCGTATAGCAGCGTTATTGCTCACTTGAAGCAACAGAGAAATTGAATATTTTGGAGGAAGAGATGAGCAAAAATCAAACTTTTTCCGCTATTGACTTATTTTCCGGTGCTGGAGGAATGTCCCTTGGGTTCTCGATGGCGGGTTTTAACATACTGTACGCTCTTGATAATGATTCAGCCTGTATTGAAACATATAATAAGAATCTTGGTAATCACGGTCATGTTGGCGATATTTATGAAATTAATAAAACAGTAATTGAGGAAACGATTAGTCGTAAAATCGATGGCCTTGATGTAATTTTTGGGGGACCCCCTTGTCAAGGATTCAGCGTTCAAAGAAGAGGCGAGGATAACGACCCTCGTAATCAATTAGTCATGGAGTATATCCGTCTTGTCCTAGAGGTACAACCAAAATTTTTCGTTATGGAAAATGTCGCAGGTTTGCTATCAACAAGAGGGAAACCGGTTCTAAAACAATTGGAACAGCAATGTGAGAAGGCTGGTTATGTTATTCACATACAGAAATTAAATGCATTTGATTTTGGAGTCCCCCAGGTTAGAAAGCGCGTCTTTATTGTTGGGGAAAAAACCGAAGGAGTTTTTACTAAGTTCACGTTTCCAGATCATACTAGGCCTTTTACGAATACTCCATCAACTGTAAGAGAAGCAATCTCAGATTTGATGATAACAACAGATGATGAAACAATCCATAATCATAAAGCAGACAAACTTTCACCAATTAACCTTGAGCGGATAAGATCAATTACCGAAGGACAGGGCAGAGACTCACTCCCTGAACATTTACAGTTAGATTGCCACAAGAACAATAGTACACATAGGCATTTGGATGTTTATGGTAGAATGGCGTGGGACAAGCCAAGTTCAACAATAACAGCACGATTTGATAGTTTTTCCAGGGGCAGGTTTGGTCATCCGGAGTTAGATAGAACGATTACACTCAGAGAAGGTGCGCGCTTACAGACTTTCCCTGATGACTATATTTTTTATGGTACTAAGGTTCAAGCAGCAAAGCAAATTGGGAATGCTGTACCTCCTTTGCTTGCTAAAGCAATTGCCGCAAAAATAAAAGAGATATTGTTAGCGGAAGGTGACGGATAGGTATGGAACATTGGCCTAGTGGCGCTAGGGATACAACAGAGTTTCCTGCTCTAGAAATACAGGTAGCTGCAGATCTACGCGAACATTTACAAAAATTTACTCAGTTAGACGGTCATGAGTGGAATGACTACAGAGGTCAAGCAGCGGCTACAGACTGGGGAGTAGCAGACTCGAGAATTAGAACATATCGAAAAATGTATGAGAAATTCGGGCTGGTTTTCAAAGATAATGATAACAAGTTGAGACTCTCCCGGCTGGGTACAGAAATACGATCAATGGAAAGTAACTTAGAAGAAGAACGGGACAGAATATATTCTCAGGTAGCAAAGTCAGCGATAAGTATTTTATCGCGATACCAATTACGGAACCCTTCAGATAACTATGGCTTGCCAACAAGTTGTGACGTTCTTCCATGTATTTGTATTTGGAAGGCTATGTTTAATTTGGAAAATAAACTTCATTTCGAAGAAATGAATAGAGTGATTCTAAGGATAACAAAGATGGTGGACTTAGATGAGGCTATTCAAAAGGTAAAACATGCTAGGGAACAAATTACAAGTTATTCAGCAACTAGTGAGGAAATCTTACGGAGTCTACTAGGTGAACCTGTTCACACGGAACAACCATCTGCTAGGATAGCGCCTTGGTATTCTTTTGCTGGGTGGGGTGGTCTGATCATCACTCAAAATGCTGATAGCGACGGTTTTCGTCATCTCACTCCGACTTCCCTACCTTCAATAAAGGAAATAATACAGAACCCTCCGAGATACTTTGAGGCACAAAATGAAGAGGAGTGGTTTTCTTATTATATTGGAGATGCCGCGATAACCAATAATTACGATACCGACTCAATTTCCGAAATTGTGTCTGCATTTCATCAAGACCTTGCAGCCGTAGGACTTAACTATAGTGTAGAGTTTATTTCAAGATTTATTGCTAGTTGTTTAGCAAAGCCGTTTGTCATTTTCACAGGACTATCCGGTTCAGGTAAAACTAAGTTATCTCAGGCATTTGCAAGGTGGATATCAGCGAATCGATCAGATACTTCAAGTAATTTTGAGCTAGTCTCTGTAGGTGCTGATTGGACAAGCAGGGATAGCATTCTTGGATATGCCGATGCTTTGGACGGAAATAAATATGTCAGGACTCAGGCATTAAATGTTATTTTAAATGCAACTAATGATGCTATGAACCCATATTTTTTACTGCTCGACGAAATGAATTTATCACACGTGGAACGTTATTTTGCAGATATCCTTTCTGCTATTGAGTCTAATGAACAAGTATTCCTCCATAGTGATTTGGTAGCAAGAGATGGAGTGCCATCGACTCTAGAAAGGTTACCTCGGAATTTATTTATTATTGGAACAGTGAATGTCGATGAAACAACTTATATGTTTTCACCGAAGGTCCTCGATAGAGCCAATACAATTGAATTTAGAGTAAATCGTGAAGATATCAGTTTATATATGGATAATCCGAATCAGATACAAATTGAAACGTTAAATGGTAAGGGGAAAAGATTTGCAGCGGCTTTTGTAGCAGCATCGAGTTTAGATCCAGATAATGATACAATGAGCCGCAGCATGTTAAAGGAAGAAGTCCTATTATTTTTTGATATCTTGAACGAATACGGTGCTGAATTTGGTTTTAGAACTGTTAAAGAGATGGCTCGGTTTATTTATTATTTCGAATTAATATCCCCAATTGGTTCGGCGTTTGAAAAATCAGTTGATGCACAGGTATTACAGAAAATTTTGCCCAAGTTACATGGTTCAAGAAAGAAACTGGAACCATTACTTTGCGCTTTGGCAGCCATTTGCTACGAAGAGCACCTCTGGCAAATGGGTAACAGTCAAGAAATGATTCTCTCTAACGGGGAATCACTTAAAGATTTGGCTACTAAAGCAGCGTATATGGATACTTTTGATGACCATCCATTATCAGTTGATGAACATGGTAGATATATAAAGAATCCACAGGAAGCATATTTAAAATTAAGCTACGGGAAGATTGTAAGAATGCTAAAGCAATTAGAGCAAAATGGCTTCACAAGTTTTGCGGAGGCTTAGTATATGGAGACAGTCGAGGTAACTGAGGTAATATTTGAAGACGAGTCTAAACGGGCTTCTGGAAAGATGGTAATTTACGCTGAGAGAAAAAATTCATTATTCGTTTTAAACCAATCAGAAGAACGCTTATACAACGAAGAACGAGTTCAATTGGTTGAGAACGGAGTATATGAATATGAACTTCTGGACGTGCGTATAGGAATTAAAATCAGGGGAAATTCTGTAATTATTCCAAGCAAGATAACCGGTTCAATTCAAAAAGGACGTATTGAGACGGGATCATATAACGGGCTGTTCCCCCTCTTATTGGAAGATGGTCATGGGAAAGTTGTTGGTCGGACAAGTGTAGAAATAAAGTCCACAAAGATTAACTACAGAGAAGATTACCGTTCAATGTTGCAGTACATTGGTGATAAATGTAATGATTTACTTCTTGATATTAAATCACCTACTCAGTTAAAACTCGCCACTGATCCTAGTAAAGATCCCGATACGATACAACAAAGATTTGCTTTCTTAAAATCGATCATTGAGTCTAGAGAGTTTAAAGATGCAATTCGTAGGATTATTTCAACCGGTCATACATCTATGATTGATGAAAGAATAAACCAAGATATCAGGAAGAATGTCAGGCATACGTCCGATTCTATTAAACAAATCGCGCGGAATCCAAAAAGAATGCCTGTCCCAACTTCACATGGATTACACGGAGTATTGTATTCAAAGGGAGTAAGTACTCCATCAATCCCTACTTTTGTGACTGTCAATGAAAAAATAGAAGTGAATGATACTCCTGAAAACCGATTTATTAAATACTCTCTTCAAGTATACTCCGATTTCTTAAGTAAAATAGAAAAAGTGTTGTCAACAAAAAAGAGAATGGCCGATAAGAGGCTATTATCTGAAGTGAAAAGCCTTAACGAGTATCTTTATGAAACTTTGTCGGCCGATTTTTTTAGGGGTCTACAAGAGCCAACCTACATTCCATATGGCAGTACTGTTCTACAGAGAAAAGCAGGATATCGTGAGTTAATGCAAGCATGGATCAGGTTTCAACTAGCGACAAAACTTATATGGGAAGGTGGCGAAGACGTTTTTAATTCAGGAAAGCGTGATTTGCCACTACTATATGAGTACTGGTTATTCTTTCAACTGCTGAGTTTAGTGTCAAAAAAGTTTAAATTAAGTGAACCGCCTGTAAATAGATTGATAGAAGTTTCGGCTGACGGTTTGTATATGAAACTAAAGTCAGGAAAACAATTAGTTATTGACGGACTATGGGATAATAAAGGTCGAAAACTACGTGTTCAATTCTCGTACAACAAGACCTTTAAATGGACCCCGAACAGAAGTGAACAAGGCTCTTGGACACAACAAATGAGACCAGATTATACTCTGAGTTTTTGGCCGGCGGAGTTTTCAATGATTGATGCTGAAAAACAAGAGCTTATGGTACATATTCATTTTGACGCGAAGTATAAAGTGGATAACATTGAGGGTCTGTTTGGAAGAAGTGACGAGAATCTGGATGATGAGAAAGAGAGACAAAGAGAAGGTATTTATAAACGGGCTGACTTACTAAAGATGCATTCTTACAGGGATGCAATAAATCGCTCTGAAGGTGCTTATGTTCTATATCCGGGGACACAGGATAAAACGTGGCAGGGTTATCATGAGATATTACCCGGTGTAGGTGCATTTGCTATTTCACCGGGAAAAACAGGCGAAGCATCAGGTCTTACTGGTTTGTCAGAGTTTTTGACTAAAGTGGTTGATCATTTATGCAATCGTTCAACGATGAGAGAACGATATTCATACTACAATTATTTAGTTCATAAGGAACAAAGTGAGGGTGCAGTTTTTGCGAATGTCCCGGAAAGAAGATTAATTTCTGGGGAAAGAGAAAAACCTGTTGATGATATTAAAATAATTTTGGCTTTAGTGAAAAACCAAGAAATATTTGACTGGGTTCAATCTACAGGTAAAGTCGTGTCTAATTTAGAGCTTGTAGATGATGAATTAATTATTAATCCTGTCTTGTTTAGTGCGGAGTCTATAATTTTGATTGGTGCGTGGGATAAGAGGACTTTAGGAATATATAAAATAAACAGTAGTCCACATATTTCTAGTTTAGACAGAATAAAATCTCTAAATTACCCCAATATCGAGCGTGACTTTATGCATGTTGTTTTCAATATTGAGGTAGATACGAGATATGATGGCATCGCTTGGGATTTTTCTGATCTAAATCAGTTGATTTCAGTTAACACTTTAGACGAGGTAGTGAAGAAGTACTCAAGTTAAGTATGGCATTGAAGTGAATTAACTTCATTTTTGGGAAAAGCATTAAAGCTTTACAAAAGATTTTTCTTTTCATGCTGCTATTAATAGTCAACTTAGAAAGAAAATGTATTATAATTGGTGACGAATTAGGGACGTGCAATACGCACGACCCTTTTCAGTATTTCCGATGTGCAACAACCAGAACATTCATTTTGGAAATCAACCTCAACTGATAAATTTTATCTGGATTTTATGGCACGGCATACTGATAGATAATGTTAGAAAATGAATACAAAGGGGAGCACTTGATTAACATATTATATAAAACCCATAAGATGAAAGATATGAAATCTTTAATTCAACGTATAAGTTAGAACAGGTAAATGAGGAAAGTCATCTAACAATAACATTAGAAAAAATATTAAAATATAAGTAGCAAGCAATTCAATGTAAGTTGGTGGTGGAATTGGAGTGGATATTTATGATCAGAAAAAAAGAAGCGAGATCATGAGTAAAATATCATCTAAAAATACAGCTCCTGAAGTCATTATAAGAAAAATATTACATTCGATGGGGTATCGTTTTAGATTACATCAAAAAAATTTACCGGGTACACCAGATATTGTTTTGAAAAGACATCAAAAAATTGTTCTCGTCAATGGATGTTTTTGGCATGGTCACGAAAACTGCAAGCGATCAAAGCTTCCCGAAACTAATAAAGATAAATGGGAAGCAAAGATACAAAAAAATAAGCTTAGAGATGAGCATAATCTGGCCGAACTCAAGGTAATGGGTTGGGATGTCTTAGTCATTTGGCAATGCCAATTAAGAGACAGAGAGAAACTAATGGAGCAAATATCCTCTTTTATGACGAATGAATAATTGATAGAAAAACGGATTTGTCATAATCGCGGTAATACCATAATGTGAAATCTCCGTAAGGACAGTTAATCCGGTCATTACATAAACCTTCAACCACGTATTTGTAGAAAATAAGGATATATTTTACACTAAAGTGGCGCGTTTAAAACATTTTGACGTTTCAAAAACTATATCCCCACAACCTGAAAAAACTCCCTCTTACATTAAATGAAATTATGTGGAAACTTCCCAATGCGTTTTTCTAAAGACTATCCTTCAAGTAAATTCCTATTGTGCAAGATACCGTAGACTAATTGTATTATGTAATTTTTTTGGGGTCGATCTGCGCTGACTAGTTTTATGGGGTACAATCCATAATTTTAGAGACTGACAATTTGTTTCTTCATTCTGTCATAAATTTCATCTAATAAAGAACAACGGTATAATCAAGAAATATAAATAGCTATGTTCAGTTGGAGCTTGGCAGCAATAAATAAAAATTTTGTAGAAAAAAGGAAAAAGGGTTTAGTTGCAGAAGTTTTAATAAAGTATGAACTAATAACATATAAATTTTAAGGGGTAATTTTGATGTGTTTAAGCATTTGTGATTCACTTAGTAATGCTTATACAAAATCATCTTTTTATATAAGCGGTAAATCAGTTGGTAAATTTGATCTACTTAATGAGAACTCAAGGATATTTATAGATTTATTGGCTGGTTCTGGTAAACGACGCGGGGTTGTTTTGCATCCTGGTACGAATAGTTTGTTATATATTGCTATTGCAATGGCAGCATATAATGTTTTTCTCTTAGAAGAAAGTGATAACACTGCCTTCTTACAAGAAATCAAAGATGGCGATTTGGTTGTGTACGGCGATAAAAGAGGTAAATACCGTGGGGTCGATGGCGAAGGGAAGATTATTATCGAAAGTGCAGGGAAAGGATCGCCGCTTACAACGTACGTTCCAACAGCTCTTGCCTATAAACTTAGACCATACTACGGCTCTGCAACAACATTAGATGGTAGAGGGATCAGAAGAAATTCAACCGCTAGATTGAAATTCATGGCAAATTTATTTTCTATTGAATTGAATCAAATGAAAAACAGCTTTAGCACATCGGTTGTCATTGTATGTGATAAACAGGATGCTGACGAGTTTATGGCCACTTTTAGAATTAGTGTAGATAATCGTAAATCATTCTCGTTCGGTGAGTTATTTCCCTCTGCTTATTATACTTCTTCGGGTGAAGAAATTAATTATCCAGGGAATTCTGCCAGACTACAATCAATCGTCAAATTTGCTGGAAAGCTTTCCGTAGCTAGGGAACTAATATTAGAAGATAAAAATATAGGCACATTAATTATTAACGGTTCACATTTTTTTAATGACTCAACGGAGCTTGCAAGTTTGTATAAAAGGAATTCGCTTAAAAGTATTGTTATGTTGGCTGAGCTCTCTAAATACATAAATTCTTTTAAATACGATGATTTTGAAAATGTCGAGTTATACGCTTGGACTCGAAACGCATTACTTGGAAAAATCGGTGATTTATCCGATTATTTGAATGATTCTTCGGATATGAGCAAGCTATTGTACGAAATGGCCAATAGTTATATAAATAAAGAAATTCACTTGTCGCAAATAAACGATCCGCTGGGTCGTACTAATTTTTTCGAATGTAGAAAGTTACTATATCAAATTGCAAGAAGTTCTGTAAATGAGGATACCGAGCAATTTGTTATTAAAGGATTTAGTTTATTTAATCATTTTCAGAGATCCATATTTCCAATTGTTGTAATGGACAACATAGTGATGAGTGGCAGGGTTAACTTTTCATTACCAAGTGTTGTTCTTTCAGAAATGGAAGATATTCTAAACCGAAATATCGAAACTGCGATGGCTGATGATATGCTCAGTGTCATAATGATACTCGCTGAGCTGAAAACGGCGTTTTACGAAAATAATCCCAAATTTGAGATTCTTAAAGAAATTGTTAAATCCCACCAATATGGGAAAAAGCGATTGGCAGTAATTATTGCAAAAAATTATTATATTCATATTTTTAAACAGGCTCTGCCGGCATCTCTGACATCAATTGCGGATAAAATAGATTTTTTTACACCAAACAGATTCAATACGAAAAAAAAATACGATGAAGTCATATTCACCGGAGTATTTGATTGGAAAACATTAGATCCCTCTTCGTTATGTAACACTCGGAATGTTCGTGTGATCTTATACGAAAATGAACAAAAACTTTATAGCCAAGCGAAGACACATAGCGAAAACTGTATCAACCATATTGAAAATCTAAGCAAACTCACACAAAATGACACTCAACAAGAACTTTTGGCAAATGAAAAAAATGATTCAAATGAATATGAAGAGATATTTATTGAAGAAACACTTGAAGGACTAATGGGAAAATCTCTGAAAGACTCAATATACATACAGTCCATTGATTCAAATATTAAACAAGAGGCTGACATTGTTAAAATTGCAATCATAGAAACTGGTGAATATGTTTACTTTACCCGTCACTATACCGCTTATGTTTTTGATGTTGAAAGACAGTCGGTTGTAGAAACCGGAGTTACGGAACTAAACGCAGGCGATATGATTATTTTGACTAACTACGACTCGGGAACACGGGATATTGTCGAGAGAATAATGCATAGAATGGTATCAGAGAACAAATGCGACGAAATGTTCAAAGAATATTATCGACGATCTACACACTGGAAAAACATTCTAAAAGAATATATATATCAACACGGACTATCATACAAAAATCTATCCGATAAATTGTATGAAATCGGTAAAGGAAAACATGAGACGACTTTAAGATCTTGGCTAGATGAAGATAGTCATATTGTTGGACCGCGCGACAGTGAATCTTACTATGCAATTGCAATCCTTACCGATGATCCCGAAATGTTGACAGATCCTGATTCATTTCGAGAGGCATCTAAGCAGGTACGCTCAATGCGGGTAAGAATTCTTCGATTTATAGCATCCGAAATAATCAAAAAGTATGGGAGAACCGACAATTCATCAGGTGAGTTATTCACTGACCTGTGGGATGACATTGCCAAGATGTCGATGCTTCTACAGATTGAAAGTATCGTTGAGGTGGAAAATATATCGATTCCTGCTCATTTGGCAAACCGGCCTATCTTGAACTAATTCGGAAGGAGTGTCATTACTTGGATAAATCCGATCAGTTTCTTAAAACGCGGGATGATATTGTAGACGAACTTAGAAAAGAATTGCTTGGACCTGGGTCGGAGTTTTCTTTACCAGATGAAGATCATGAGATAATAACGGATTTACCTGAGATCCGTTATAGTGTGGGTGTTCTTTTCCCACAAAAAAATATCATGAATGCTGATAATAACGAATTACCGACTGTAACTAATACCCTTCAATCTTTCATTGAGGAAGAACTTGGAGAAGGAGAGTCATATTTAGAAAATGACAAAAATGATAATAGAACCGGAAACGTTACGGAGGAAAACGATATTGGATCGTTAGACGAGGATATTGGGCTCTCCATGCAAAATATGCCCTCATCAATGGGATATACATTTTTTGTTAACGGCAACTCTAATGAACTATGCTTTAACGTTTCATTTGGTACTTATAGAAACGCTAAACTTGAGGATTGCAAGTTACCGTTTGTACCAGAAAACCCTCAAGAATACGAATTACCATATAAAGTGAGCGAAATTGTAGCTTATTCGAAGGAAACCGGTCTATTAAAATTAAAAAGTAGGTTAACACGAAAAGAAGTGAGCCAGCTCAAAGAACAAGAGGGCATGGATGATCCTTATTTGATTGACTGCTTGTATAGAATTTGCAATCAATTTGAGAAAGGATTTGTACGAGAACCCCACACGCTTCGAGTTAAAGTAAGCTTTCAATTAATAGATTACTTTGAAATACCTAGGATATGTGATAAAGATTTAAAATTAGTGGCACTTAAAAAGAAAAATAAAACCGGAATGCAATCTATAACCGTACTGCTTGTAAATACTCATCAGGGCGGATATAACGGGAGGAACTCGGTTTTTCAACCTAAGATCGAAATATATACAAAAGAGAATCCTGGATTATTTTTTGAGGAATATTCAAATCGTGTATATGGCAATAACAAGGAAGACGAAGAGATGTCGCTTGAACTGTTGTATCGGGAAAAGCAGATATACGCAACGGGTCATGGAGTATCGGTTGATTGGGATGTCAATGACGATGGTCTTGGCGGTATTTGGACGGAATATATTCCATCCTACGACGTACCTCAAATGGATTTTGAGATCACTCGCAAAGCAATAGATACAAGGGCCTTATCTATGAAGTATCTTTCTGATCTGGACGACTCAGATAAAGCAAACAAACTACAAAGTATTCGGTCGATTGTGGATGCGTATGCTTCATGGATAAAGGATATCAAAACCAAAAGTGAGAAATTGGAGACTAGGTATCGTAAAGCGACGGAACGTCATATATCTGATTGTGAAGAATCTTGCAATCGAATGTACTATGGGCTGCAACTTCTTGAAAAAAAACAACAGGTCTATGCTTCGTTTGAGTTGGCAAATCGAGCTATGTTCATGCAACGAATCCATAGTAAACTCCAAAAAAACGACTATTATCCAAATAATTCAGAGCTTCAGAAAAAGATGGAAGATATTAATTATTTTAAGTTTGATGAGACAGAGCACAAATGGCGTCCGTTTCAATTAGCATTTCTATTAATGAGCATTCGATCAATGATAGAAACAGATTGTGACGAGCGTGATTTGGTTGATTTGATTTGGTTTCCAACCGGTGGCGGTAAAACCGAGGCTTATTTAGGATTGACGGCATTTACGATATTCTATAGACGATTTGCATTCCCGGAAGAATCTGGCGGAACTACGGTTATCATGAGATACACGTTGAGATTACTAGCCGCGCAACAATTCTTAAGGGCGGGCACTTTGATATGCGCTTGTGAATCGATCCGAAAAGACTGCGAGAGAAAACGGCCGAAATACCCTGTATATAAGTTGGGTAAAGAAAAGATAACAATAGGATTGTGGATTGGCGGAACGCATACTCCTAATAAGAACGATGATGCAAAACGAAATTTAAAGAAATTATCTGAAGCGTCGCCAAGTGAACTAAGATACGTTAAGGATAAATATCATAAATTTCAAATTCTAAAATGTCCTTGGTGCGGGACAAAACTCGTTAAAGACCTTGATTCTACCGGTAAATTTTTGTTGGGAGAATGGGGTTATTTAATGAGGAATGATAATCACTTTAGAATATTTTGTACTCAAGAAGGATGCGAGTTCGAATCCACTTTACCGATACAGGTAGTAGACGAAGAACTGTACGATGATCCGCCGACATTATTGTTCGGTACCGTTGATAAATTTGCGATGCTACCCTGGAAAAATGATGCCGGAAGTTTTTTCGGTACTTTAAGCGATAACCGCACTCCAGAGTTGATCATTCAAGACGAATTGCATCTAATATCAGGTCCACTGGGGACAATTGTAGGCTTGTATGAGACGGCAATTGATGCACTTTGTAGTGCTAAAGGCGTGAAGCCTAAAATTATTGCGTCTACAGCAACTATTAGACGTGCCAAAGATCAATGTTCCAGTCTTTATAACAGGGAAGTTAAACAATTTCCGTCGCCCGGGATAGACGCGAATGATTCGTTCTTCGCTTACGAAGCCGATAAAAAGGACAAACCGGGTAGACTATATGTAGGCATAATGCCGGCTGGTAAAACCAAAGCGATGATGGAGGTTCGAACTATCGCCGCCTTGTTACAGCGAATTCATATGATGGATCTACCGTATGAAGTAAAGGACAAATTTTGGACATTGGCTGTATATTTCAATAGCCTACGTGACCTAAGCAAATGTATGACGCTAGTTGACGATGATGTGAAAGATTTTATGCGCAGAACGGCCCTGAGATTCGGCAGGAAAAACTTTATTAGGCCGATCGGCTCGGCAGATGAGTTAACAAGCAGGATTTCTACCTCGCTATTAAATGAGACCTTGGAGAAACTTGAGCAACTTGAATACACCAAAACTAACCAGGAAGCTAAAAAGTATCCTATAAATGTTTTGCTGGCTACGAACATGATCTCCGTTGGTGTTGATGTGGCGAGACTTAATGTCATGTTATTAGTGGGACAACCCAAGTTAACAAGTGAATACATTCAAGCTTCTAGTAGGGTCGGCAGAAGTTACCCTGGTGTGGCCTTTACATTATATGATGGTGCTAAAAGCAGAGACAGGTCCCACTATGAACAATTCAGGGCTTATCACGAATCGTTCTATAGATACGTCGAGCCGACTGGGGTTACTCCGTTTTCTAAACCCGCTCGAGACCGAGGGTTACATGCAATAATGGTTACTTTAATGCGTCATATGTACGGGTTATCCAGAGATAACGAAGCAGCTCTCTTTGATAAAGATATTGAAGGATTGAAGTTAATAGAGGAGTATATCATTAAACGTATTAAAGAAATCAATAGCCGATCGGAATTCGACTTCAAAGATGAGAGTGAAGAAATACTGCAAGAAATAAGCGACTTCTGGTATTTATGGCATCATAGGGTGGAGGATTCGGAGCGTAAAAATTTTTACTATGGAGACAGATTTATTGTAACTCCTCCTCCAGCAGAGAATAAAAGATTGCTAAAAGTGTTCGGACAAGATAGCTCGGACATTGCCAAAGAAACATTAACTTCAATGCGTAATGTCGATCGTAACGTTATTGCCGGACTAATTATATGGGAGTGACCGATTATGGCCGAATTAAAAACACAACGAGCTATCTTGGATCTTAATAAGGTTACACATAGCATTAGAAGTGCTCAAGCCATTTTACAATACGGTGTAGGGGCAATGGTTGATTTCCCTGATCAGACTTTGATGACTGCAGCCCCGGAATATTGGGAATCAAAAGTAACGGCAATTCATGATGAACGACTTGAAAAGTCGTTAAGGGTAGATTATTTCGGTATGCCCGGGCGCGGAGATTCCGATTTCGATTATGGAATAGCATACACAAGATTCCCACAATGGTACTTTTGTCCAAAGTGTAGAAGGTTTGAATCTTTAAAATATTGGGTTGCGCAACATAAAAAACATTCCACCGAGAAACAACTAGAGAGAAATCCGCATATGAAAAAGCCGCGCTGCATGGAATGTAAAAAAGAATTAGTTCCTACTCGAATTGTCGTGGCGTGTGAGAAAGGGCATATAGATGATTTCCCCTGGATAAAATGGGCCCATGATAAAAATTTCGGTGGTTCCGTACCGGTATGTTCCAGCCCAAGTTTAAAGTTTGAAACGGGAGCAACTGCATCAGCTGGACTAGAAGGTTTGGTTGTAAAATGTAGTAATTGTCAAGCTAGAGCAAACCTCTCAAAAGCTTTTGAAAAAAATGCTATGCAAGAAATGGAGCAACTTCATGGTAAAGGCTATTCCTGTACGGGTAACATGCCTTGGAAAAATAAAAAAGTAGATTGTGCTTCATACCCACGAGCTATGCAAAGAGGAGCGTCTTCCCTGTATTATCCAAAGATCGTTAGTTCTTTGGTCATACCGCCATATTCAGATAAAATCAATGGACAGGTGGAAGTGTCGAAAGTATATGCGAAGTGTTTGACTGTTCTCTCAGAATTGGATGAGGAGGAAAGAGTAGATTTTGCCAAGGCACGACTTGATAAATGGAGTGCCGACTTGTCACGGGAGATCTCCGCTAACGTGCAAGTCGTCAAACACATCTTGACTAGACGCTTAATTGAAAATAATGACGATTCATTGGTAATAAACCCCAATGGTATGGGATATCGAATCGAGGAATACGAGGCGCTTGCTGGAAAGATTGTCAGTGATGATTTAGATGGCAATGATTTTGTGAGGGAAGCTACGGAAAAAGAGAATTATAACATTCCTTACCTCAATAGTGTCTCGCTGATTCATAAAATTAGAGAGGTGCGGGCCCTTACGGGATTTACGCGTATCAACCCGCCAGATTCCTATGAAAATAGCGATAATATTTCGGGTTTTATTTCCGTAAAAGAACCTGAGACTAGATGGTATCCGGCTTACGAAGTGCGTGGTGAGGGAATATTTATCGATTTTGACAATGAAAAGATCACGGAGTGGATTCAAAAAACGAACAAGATCCATCAGAGATCTGAGATTTTAAACGAAAATTACAGAAGGTCTTTTCAGGGTCAAGCTACCTCTCGAAACATTTCACCCAAATACGTATTGCTTCACACCATAGCACATTTATTAATTAGGCAACTTAGTTTTGAATGCGGGTATACAGCTGCATCACTAAGGGAAAGAATTTATTGCGACACTGATGAAGGTTATGAGATGTCGGGGATACTTATTTATACTGCCAGCGGAGATTCAGAAGGGACGCTTGGAGGTTTGGTGCGGCAAGGTTACTGGGATTGCTTGCCTCAAACATTCAAGAAGGCACTGCATTACGGTGAATTTTGTTCAAATGACCCTGTTTGTATTTCAAGTAAAGGTCAAGGGCGAGAAGCATTAAATCTTGCAGCCTGCCATACGTGTGCTTTATTACCTGAAACAAGTTGCGAGGATTTCAACGTATTCTTGGATAGGGCTTTCATTACTGGAACATTTGAAAATAGGGATATTGGTCTTTTTAGTAGGTGGTTAAATGAATAGAAGATCTCGTTGAGAAGAATGTTTACTTGGAACCCAGTGTGCCGAATAAAAAGCATATGCAGGGGCACCGTCGGTTCCTGCATATGCTTTATTTTTGCGTTAGAGGATATCTTTTATCGTCCTTCCTTTGACTGCGACTTTCGTCTTATGTGGCGTACCGTCAGGATTTAGGACACCGATATGAATGCCACGTTTGTCGTACGCTTCAATTTCACCGTGCAAGGGGTCTTTGTGGTAATAAGCCTTGTTCACCTCGTCGTAGTAGATGACCTCGTTCTTCCATCGCTTGTTCGTCCGCTTCAGCTTCTTTAAGAAGGGATAGCGTGAAGCCGGGATGTTACACCAATCAGGTTGCACATTTGTCATGTCCGTCGCTCCTTAGGGGGAAATAAAAAAGCACTGGACTACTCCAGCGCTTGCCGCAAATTTTGCAGAAACAAAAAAAGGCCCAAGTGGCAGCCGGACGGACGGCTGGCACTCGGGCCAATGAAAAAAACAATATTTGGAAATAGAAAATTGAAAATGGGTGGAAAACAAAAAAAGGCCCTATGCGGCAGCCGAAATTGGCTGATCGCATAGGGCCTTGAAGTATGTAAATGGAGGAATGGCGGCATAAACGAAAAAAAGCCTCATCTTATAGGATGAGGCTACGGAGCGAAACTTTTACTTGATATAGGAGGACCTTTATAGGGCCTGACGATTATTAAATTATTGATTAATGGGAGCATAAGGTTATATTTAAAACTAGATTAAGAATGAGTCATGCATATATACCGTTAACTTTATCCCTTGTAATCGGTGATTACCCTTTTAGGTTCTCCAACGATTCACCCAAAAAACAGACGTTTTTTATTCGACTAATAATTTTTTTGAATATACGTTAGGATGTTTTGTTCAGCTCTTTTCTTGGTCCTGTGTATGGTCTGTTGTTTTCGGTCGCGCTTGGCTGCAATTTCGTTCTCTTTGTTGGACAGGCTGCCATAGTAAAGTTCCATCGTTAGTATTTGCTTAGGAAATTTTAAAAATTGTTTATGCAGCCCGAGAGCGACAATGCGTTGATAGAAGTACTTCAGAGAATCCTTGGGGATGTCGTGCCCGCTTTTGTGGATGGCTTTGCCGAGTGCAATCAAACGTGCTTCTTCGTCTTCTTCATAATCGATCCCAGGCACAGTTTGCATGAGCATGGCCGCGTAGCGCTCTTCTTTATATCGCGGCCGGCTTTTATCTTTGCCGGGATTTACATACGTCTCTTGATTCCATTGTTTCGTCAAATATCCGCCGATTTTCATCCTGATGAAAAAAAAGAATTTGCCACGGGTTCTATCGTATTCCGGGATATATTTTGTGATGATGGCTGCGAGCAGTTCATCTTCCATGTCTTTAGGCGACACCTTTGTCATGCCTGTCCACTTTTCTTGAATGGAGACTCTGATTGTTGATGAAAAATAACTCTTGAGTGTTTGGTAGTCCTCGGAGCTGCCCATATCATTCCTAATTTTCTCAGCAAGCTCGATAATCGTATCGATTCTTACTGTCTGGACAAAGCGTTGTTTGGGGGGGAGATCGGGATACTCTTCCGGATTAGACAGCAGACCTTGCTGGTATATCTGATACTTTCCTTTTCTTAAGTATCCATGTCTTTTTCGAAAAATCCCCAAAGCATTTTTTTCTGATTCAGCTTCAATAGACTCGTGTATTTCATTGCCGGTAATTAGTGTGCCTGTAATTTCAAAGACGGGCATGAGATGTTTCCCCTTATGTTTTTTCCTTATTGTACTACAGTTGGAGTGGAGAGCGAACAAGTCTCATAGGTTTATTGAATGGAATGGGATATGACTAGGTTCAGAATATTCAAGTTGAATGGGCAAATAACGAAATTATAAAAGTAGCTGCCACTATGAGATTCGGTGTCTAAAACTTATTAATTTTTATGGGACCATATAAAGCCGTTCAATCCAGGAGTGTATGGTATTAAGGGAGGAAACGAATCATTACTGTCGAATATTGGAATATTCAAATTTAATAAAGGAGTTCTCGGAACATGTTCTTATCAGAACTAAGTATATGGAACTTTAGGAAATACGGTTGCGGTGAAATAGATACAGTTAAATCCAAACCCAAACCGGGTTTAAAACTGAAATTCAATTCCGGATTGAACCTAATTGTTGGTGAAAACGATGCCGGAAAAACAGCAATTATTGATGCGATCAAGTAGTTTTGACAACACAGAGTAACGACTTTTTCAAAATCGAGTATGATGACTTTCATATGCCAAATGGACGAACTGAAGAGCAGGATCGTTCCGACCCTCTAGAAATTCAATGTGTATTTCGTGATATGACCCCCGCTGAAGCGAAAAACTTTCTCAAATGGCTAAGCATTGAAACGGTAGATGGCGTGTCGCAGTATTATCTTAAGGTTTTCCAAAAGGCAACGCGTAAGGGCAGGCGCTTTTTTTTTGATGTGAAAGCTGGGGGCGATGACGAAGGCACTCAAATGAGCAGTGCAGCCAGGGCGCTTCTTAAGGCTACGTATCTTAAGCCGTTGCGGGATGCAGAAAACGAATTAACGCCAAGGAGGAACTCTCGACTGTCTCAAATCTTGGATAGCCATCAGGCATTTGAAGACAAGGAGATGCATCATCTCAAGCTAGCAATGGCACATGCCAATGAAATCGATATCATGGAACAAGTCTCCGACTCATCCCAAAAGCACATTTGACAGCGCTTAAGTGGGGATCAATATTAGCAGGGTCCAATTCAATCCACCGAGAGGAAGTACATTTTATGCAATTCATAAGAAATACACTAATTAATAATAAAAATCTAATTAAAATCATGGAATCTATTTTAGATAATCAATTTAATCTTGTATATCTTGATGTACCTTGGCTTACTAGAAACGATGGTTATTTTTTAAACAGAACAGAGAAGAATGAAGACTCAACTACTGATATTAAAAAATATATTGCAACATTGAAGAATTGTGATATTAGAGAAATTACTTTAGAAGATGTAAAGAAAGAACGGCTAAAAAGAAATGCAGTGAAACAAAAGGAAGAGAGAGATGATTATGGGGAATTTATAGCAAAAATATTAGAAAATGCGATGAGAATTTTAGACGAAAAAGGTATGTTGGTATTCAGGGCACCCGCAGATTCAATAATAGATTATAAGCTCATGTTGGATCAAGTTTTCTCAAATTCATATGTGAAGCAAATTACTCTTGAGATGGCAAAGAGACCTATGAATTTAAATAACCCAAATCACATGAATCATGAATTATTGTATTTTTATTCAAAATCTAAAAGTTATACTTTAAATAAAGTATTCGAGAAGCCTGAATTATTTAAGGATAACTATAATTTTAAAGACGAGCGGGGTAGATATAGATTAAATCCAATACTAAGTGGGGGACCTTTAGGACGTTATAGTTTTACTTGGAAGGAAATTATACCTAGCAACAATTTAAAATGGATTTATAATCAGGAGAAATTAAACGAGCTATTTGAAGAAAATAAAATTGTAATTAAAGAAGGTAAAGCATACATAAAGAGATATATGGAAGATAACCCCAGGGAAAAATCTTCAGTTTGGAAAGCTAGTCCAAGTAGTTTTTTTGATATTAAAGAGAAGTGGACATGTACTTTGATGGCAGAAAATTTTATTGATCTTCTCAATATGGTTACAAATGAGAATGATTGGATTTTTTCGCCGTTTGATTTAGATCAGAAATTTCCTGTTATAGCACAAAACATGAATAGAAAATGGGTTACTATTAATTCCTTTCAAGAAGAAATAGAAAACTACAAGGCTTATCTTGATAAGGCTCATTATGATGAAGTAATGGATGTTGAGGGAAACACAGGTGTTATTGTTTATAACTCCTTAATGAAGAATATTGATGATATTCAGGATTTAAAGTTAAGATTAAATAGCCTAAATTCTTCAGTGGCAAGCCTTAAAAACCAATTAGGTCTAGAAGGCGAAAACGAAGAAACTATTATCGAAAAAATTCAGGAAAAAATTGATGAACTTATTGATAAGTCGGATATAGAATATTATATTCCTGTCGTTGAAGAATGGATAAGGCCATACTGGGATAAACTAGAGCCGGAATCGAAATGGTTTTTACCTACTGCGGAGCTCCTTTTTGAAGAGTACACCGGAACACAAGATTTTGATTTATCTACAGCTATAATGCCTTATTGTAAATCGTTAGAAAAAGAAATATATACTAAAATGTTTAAAGGTTACATTAAGAATCTAGTTTCAAAAGGATTAAATGTTAATAAAATATTTCAAAAGGACTTTACTGATAATGAGACTAAGAAGTTTGCTGAGGCAGTTAACCTTTTTACAACAAGATATAAAAATAACGACAATAAATGGCACTTTGAACTAGGTAGAATGGTTTATATTTTAAGAATTGTACTTAATGATACAAGCCCTTATCTGGAACAAGGGAGAATATTTAAAGACTTCAAGAACTTCCTAGTGGGAAAATTTGAATATAGTTTCTTTGATATTGACTTTTTACTTAAGTTGGATGTTGTTGTGAAGCTAAGAAATGATTCTGCGCATCCTAGAATTGTAACACCTCAACGAATACAAGAAGGGAAGGAAATTACAAAACAAAAAATTATTGAATTATTGAAATTCCATCAACAATAAGGTGTAATTAAAATTGAAGCAATTAGGCAGATATAATAATTTTGCAAGTTCAGTTTGATTAATTTTTGTTTTTCAATCATAAGAAAAACTGCCGTCAATAAAATAGGTAGATGACAACTTGTTAATTTTAATGAGTAAACTGAGCCATAGCTGTGACAGAGCTTTACCACCTGACTGCTCATCACATCGAGAACTTCTTGTGTAGAATGAAAGATAATTTTTAGTTCATTTGACGGAAATGCACAACCTCACAAACTCTTGTGGGGTAAGTTTTATTTATTGACTTTCCTTTCTACAATATGGAGAAATTTATATTCATTACCGGCCTGTTTTGCCACGAAGTCACACTCGATTCATTTAGAGGAAATAGGCAGGGCTTTCCAATAGTGCAAGGTCGCCGGTACCAGCCCCTGTTCTAAAAATTTAAGGTAAACACTGCTACATCAATATGTCTGCGATCACCACTCAAGCCATGTGGTAGCATGGATGTCAATGGTGGAGAAGTAAGTGTGTGAAAAGCCTTGTAGGTAAGGGATTTCTGGGTTTTGCGGGTTGGAAACCGCGACTCGGAAATCCCTTTTTCCTTACTCCGTGGAAACACGACCACTGCAGGGGTTTTGATAGATAAGTGAATAAGTTATGTTAGCTCTTAGGGCGGGGGGGATTTCTGTCGTTGAGGTCATAAGTTGTCCAGAGATTTTTATAGGAGCGCATCAACGGCGCAAGGATAAGTTTGATTTGAAGTTGTTACAAAGAATCGTTCCAACATATGGTATAATCTATGAAATGTATGCCTTGTTTAATCGACAAAAAAATAAAACTTATATTCCATAGTATGGAGCGATTAATATGATGAAAATCGAAATGTTCCCAGCATCATATGGGGATAGTTTTTTAATTTCCTGTAATGGAAAAACTACTACGAACATCCTAATTGATATGGGCTTTATGTCAACATATACAAATAGCATTAAGAATAAATTAACAGAAGTAAAATCTAAGGGTGAATCTATTTCACTATTAGTTTTTACACATATTGACGAAGACCATATTGCAGGTGGTTTGAAATTTCTAAGTGAGAATGGAAAAATCGAAAATCCTAATATAGTTGAAATAGAAAATATTTGGTTTAATAGCTATCGACATATACAATTTTGGAAAAGTGATTTCGAAGCAGATGAATCTGATGTCAAGAACGATTCGGTTTTGGAATCCATTATTGGAAAAGGTCGTCCAAGAGAAAAAGGAAATAGAGATGTTCAGAGTGTCGGGGCAATGCAGGGATCAACTCTAGCTTCATTAATGTATTTTAATGAATATATGAATATTTGGAATAGAGATTTCGAATATAGTGCGGTAACTGTTGAAGAAATACTAGATAATGGAGTTGATAATTTAAGAAAAATTACTATTAACGATGAAGTTGGTATTACCGTACTATCACCCGATGAGAACAAGTTAAAGCAACTAGAAACTGTTTGGCAAGAGAAATTGGCCTCGGCGGGTTATAGTAAACAGATAGTTAGTTCAAAATTAATGGATGATGCATTTGAAATTTACACTACAAATATTAACAGTGAAAACCCAAAGCTTCGCAAACTGTACAAGGTTTCTAGTGAAAAAGAAGAAACAGAAATTAAGAACTCTTTAACTAATCCTTTTGAAGCTGATACTACTGAAGTAAACGGTAGTTCGATAGCATTTATTCTCGATTTTGATGGTAAGAGGGTTTTGTTTTTAGGTGATTCTCATCCAGATATCATAATAAAAAATCTAAAAATAATTAAATCGGCTTGGAATTGTGAGAGATTGTGGTTTGATGCGGTAAAAATATCTCACCATGGAAGCAAACATAATACCAGTGTTGAGTTGTTGGAGCTTATTGACTCCGATAAGTTTATTTTTTCAACTAATGGTAGAGGGAAAGGTTTTTCCCATCCCGATATCGAGACTGTTTATAGAGTTATTGCAACACCAAATTCTAAAAAGAAATCATTAATATTTAATTATCGACCATTACATATCATAAGTAAGATAGATAAAGAAGAGTTTAAGGAAAAGTACAATTTTGAGATTAAGTATACTAATGATTTATCCAAATCAATAAACAATAAAAATACGACCATCATTTTATAAAAAGGGGGCAATTATCATAACAACAATAGGGCAAATCTATAGAATAACATGTAAATTATTCGATGGTTATGAAAGTGTTGGTACTGCGTTTTTTATTGATAATAGACACGCAATTACTGCACGTCATTGTGTGGATAAAAACATAAAGGATAGCACTGAAATTTTCTTGGAATTTAGGCTGGAAAATGGAGAAAACAAAACACAAACTGCTAAAGTTATAGATCATGATGAGAAATACGATATCGCTCTTCTTGAGCTGACTTCGCCTATAGAACATATTAATGATTGGCTAAACCTGTGTAGTGATGCTATCAACAAAGAGAGCGAATGGGAGACAATAGGTTACCCGAAAGATTGGAATGAGAATGATGAAGGAACTGATTATTGTTATATTGATGGAGATATTCACTATGTTAGCAGTTTTGATAACCAAACAATCTATGACTTACACCTCTATAGTTCAAAAATTAAGGAGGATTGGCCATATGATCTAGGGGGATTGTCAGGAGCTCCTTTGGTGATAGATGGATCGATATGTGGGATTATTATATTTGAAGAGAATAGCGCGGTTAAATCGCAACTTAAGGCAATAAGCTTTAGAAAATGTGAAGACTTCTTTGTCCAAAACAGTAAAAATATAAAATCTACTTTTAAAAGCGAAAAGAACCGATTGCTTAAACAGCGACTTGAAATGCAAAAAAATTCCTGTGGCGAGTTCTTTCAAAAAATAGATTTCAACACTTCAGTTTCTGGAATAAATTTAACAATTGATTCTTACTTTTTAAAATATGATGCACTAGGTATTAGTAAATTGGAGGAATTAGCAAAATATCTTATAACTGCTTTACACCAATATGCTTGTACTCTTTCAGAAGTGCAAAAGCTCACAGAAGATCCGTTTAAAATGTTTTATGAGATTTCCCAAAAAACAAAGCAGTCGGTAACCGAGTTACATCGTCTAAACAGATTGGGTTCAATCGTTTTATGGATGCTCCTCGAAGGAGTTCTAGAGGTTCCAAAGTTCTTAACAAGGTTTAGTTTGAGTGAAAACAGTAACTTTTTTAACGAAATTCATTTGGGGATGAAAGATAATAAGTTAGTGTTTTATCTAGGTGAAGGCAATCTTAAACCCAATATTAGGGAAGGGATAATCGAAATAGTTCAATTATTGAAGGACTGCTTAAATATTCAAGATGACGCTTTTATATGTGATAATTATATTTTCGAGAATATGGATGATAATCATTTTAAAAAATTAATCCATAAATTTATGGATAATGTAACTAGGGATTGGAATGATGTTGAATTAGAAATTACGATCTTTACAGGATATGACTCTCAAAAAATTAAATTAATTGAACAGAGAGGCGTTCCAGGTAAAGATATTAATGAGTTAATTAAGCAATTTTATATAAAAGAATGTCAAGAAAATCATGAATTTATAACTAATATAATAAGGCTTAATTCTGATGTTAGCAACGCAAAAGTGAATTGGTTTATATTGCCTTTTGTTGACACTTCAGATTTCGAAAAAATGATTATTAGTAACTTTTAATGAGAAAGGAGATGAGTCAGTGAATAATTTAATTGAAAAAGCAGAAAGTAGCAAAAAAGTAATAGAACTATTAAAAAAAATTAAAAAAATTGAAGTGAAAAAAGATCTTTTTGAAACTGTTGAGGACCAGATTGAAGAGGTATCAATAGAGGAAAAGAAAATATTACTGGAATCCGCTCATTTTTTAGCTTCTTCTACGAATGTTGAAAATCAGAAAAAAGCACTAAACATTGCAACAACTCTACCTTTGATCAGCCACTCTAATGGCATAAACCTAGCTTCGCTATTAGTTTTAAGAAAATTAGGGAACTATCCTGCAATATCACTACTTGAACGTCGAAAAGATATAAGCGATTATAAAAGATTGCTTGGAGGATTAACATCAGTTGAAGCTTATGTAGTAGAAAGTCTCAACATAAGAAAGTTCTTTGATAGGGAGTATCTATTAACGAATTTTCAGAAAAAAGTTGTTGATTTGGTTAATTTTGGTGACGGAATTAGTATCTCAGCCCCCACATCTGCAGGGAAATCATTCATATTTCTGAAAATACTTTTAGATATGATAAATAATCAACTTGGAGCAACTGTAATATATATAGTACCTACAAGGGCTCTTATTAAGCAAGTTATGAACGACCTATTAGGATATATTAAAGAGCTGGAACTCAAGAATATTTATGTAGGTTGCTCATCGGAGATAGAGCCATTAGTAAATAAACCAGACAGATCAAACATATTAGTATTGACACAAGAGAGATTATATCAATTATGTGCAGACGTAAATTACTCAAAAAAATTAAACACAAGATTAGTTATAATTGATGAAGCTCATAATATACAAAGTGAAGGTAGGGGTGTTTTACTAGAAAATGCTATTAAATTCGCTCAAAACCTCTGGCCACGAGCGAAAGTGCTCTTTTCTAGTCCTTTAGTTAAAAATCCAGAAAAGTTATTAGAAACTTTCAAAATAGGAGAAGGTATTGGAGAAAAAGAGAGTTTCCCTTTAGTAAGACAAAATTTGATAAAAGTTATTGTGAGTAAAGATAAATTATTGATTAAGACAATTTATGAAGAAGATAACGATGAAATTTTGGTTGGTGAAGTACAATATAAAAATAGCGGGAGAGAAGCTGGATATAGACTGCTAGCTGACGTGACAACTTCACTTTGGAATAACCAAACTTCAATTGTTTATGCAAACGAACCGATGCAATCAACAGATGTAATTCGGACTTTAATGAATAGCGGTAAATTTCAACCATTAAACGATGAAAGACTAAATGAGTTTGCAGACTTTATAGAAGAATTTATAGCTGAGAATTATGAATTGGCTGCTTTCATTAAGTGCGGACTAGCATTTCACTTTGGTTCTTTGCCAGCAATAATAAGGTCG
This sequence comes from Paenibacillus sp. UNC451MF, assembly GCF_000686845.1. Classification (GTDB taxonomy): domain Bacteria; phylum Bacillota; class Bacilli; order Paenibacillales; family NBRC-103111; genus Paenibacillus_S. The sequence continues at coordinate 204,851 of NZ_JMLS01000013.1, forward strand.
GGCATTGAAGACTTATTTAGGGCAGGGGCGCTAAAAATTGTTTGCTGTACCTCTACATTATTAGAGGGAATGAATATGCCAGCTAAAAATATTTTTGTTTATAAGCCTGAAAAGGGTAGAGGTGAACCGATAGATAAACTAAACTTTTGGAACTTAGCAGGTAGAGCTGGTAGGATGGGAAATGATTTTTCAGGAAATATTATTTGTATCGAAATTGACAAATGGAAAACGAACCCAACAAATGGAGAGCGATTACAAGAAATAACACCATCTTCCGAAAAAAGGCTAAAACTCGATAGTGGAAAGTTTAAAGAGTATTTACTAAATAGAAATACAGCTAGACAGGTTGATGATTACGATGAACAATTAACCTCTTTGATAATTAACGAAAGAGTTCAGGGGAGAACTCTAGTTGGTTCTATATATGAAGATGAAAATAATGTTCAAATACTGAAAGAAATTGATCAAATTTCAGAAACTATGATTGATGAATTTTTACCCCCAAAAGAATTGTTACAGAAGATTCCTGGGATTATGCCTGAAAGGATTAATGATCTGTGGCGGTTTTTTGAATCGGTTCAACTGGATATAAGTGAGTATATACCGTTGTATCCTGTTTATAATTATGGTACCAGCTATCAAAGGTTTATAAATATTTTAGTATTAATAAATAAATTCTTTGAAGGAGATAGCTGGAATGAAAGATTCATTCGTAAAATTAGTTTTACAGGATATAGATGGATGCTGGGCACATCACTTTCACAGATTATCTTTTATAACAAATCTTTTCTTGAAAAAGACCAAAGAAAAATAACTAGTCACCTAAAATCGCAAGTCGATTTTCTCAACAATACGATCAGATATAAAATAGTAAAATATACGCAGGTTTATAATGATGTTTTAAAAATGTTTCTAGGCTCTATTGGTAAGAACGATGAAGTTGACAAAGTTGTTAATTTATCATCATATTTAGAGTATGGAGCATGTTCTATTCCAGCTTTGGAGTTTATGGCAATTGGGCTTCCTAGAGAAGCGGCAATAATCTTATCAAGTAAAATAGGATATCAAGAGATTTACACAAATGATTATTGCATTGATTGGTTGAAAAAATTTAGAATTGATACCCTTGATATCTCTAGTTATCTGAAAAAACAGATCCAATTAGTCCAGTTGAGTCTATAAAATGAATGTTTCTGAAAATGTATAAATTAAATAGCTGCGGCACAGTAAGCATCATCTAATGATGGTGCTTTTTCTTATGTCAGGAGAAATGCAGGAAATATGTAATATTAAATCGAAAATCTATATTATTGCATCATAGAGTCTTTTTGGGGGATACTTCATGAATGTAAATGATTTTGAGAAGTTACTAGAGCAAGTACTAACGCTGTTGATTCAACAGCATGTATCCTCCAACCAAGCAGCTGAGGCTTTAATGGATTCGCATCAAGGAAGACAAAAGAGAATTGCACTTATAAATAAATTAAGTGGTTTTAAACTAAAAGATGTAATCGCTAGTGCTGGACACATTAATTTTTTAACTGAATGGGAAGCAATAGCATACATCTTTGAGGAACAAAGTAGTCCATAAGGGATATCACGGTCAATCCGATATTGATATAAAGGAAACAGTTGAAAGTCTATTGAAGAATTGCATTGATGTATTTGCTTTTCTAAATAATGAAGTAATAAAACTGCAAACTAAGACCTGATTATATTTCGATGAAGAACTGACCTTCTGATAAGACAGCATTCACGCGTCGAGGGTTAAGCCCCTAGATCCGCGAGGATTTTCGACGAAGGGTTAATCAGCGGACAACCCCTCACTGGCTAAGTCGGCAAGCCGACCCGCTGCTACGCAGCTTAAGTCAGCGGGGGTGAGCGAATGCAAGAACGTTATTAGAAATCCATTAAGAACGGAGTTAAATTATGATCTCATTTACATTTGAAATAAGAAATATTGAGTTCCACTACTTGAAAGAGAAAGTGGAGATCGAAGGTGTTATTAGCCATTTAAAGACTCTTGAAGGGATTCATTATCAATTAAGTTGCTATTCGTCAGCAAATAATTATCAAAGAGTCTCCAATCTTGACGAGGTTTTAAAAGAGAAACTTGGTAGCCGTCAGACACTCTCCCCAAACATTCCCGCTAAATTGGGTATCGATTACGACATAGTAACAACAATTAATAACTCTAGAACAATTATTGAAATCGAGAAAGCAAACAAGGAAAAAATATTATACGACTTGTTAAAGGCTCATGTGTATTTAAATGAAAATAAAGATATATTCATACTTATTGTTCCTAAAGAATGGATACACAGTAAAGGGAAAGAATTTTTATTCCAATTAGCGATAGAAAGATTTGAAATGTGTATAGAGTATGGGATGTGCAATAAGGATGTAATGAGCAGGACTATTATTATGGGCTATGATCAATTTATCGATAGTAAACAATTAACAAGAACAGAATATAACCATATTGTGGAGAAGTGTAGGGAGTTCTTATCATAAGGCTTTCTGGTGCATTTGGTGTAATACAAAGAACAAAAGGCATGGACTTCTGATAACACGACATTCATGCATCGGGCCATACGACCCTCGGTCCGCAGAAGTTTATTCGAGGAAGTTGGGCTGCAGACAATCCTGCACCGGTTAAGTCTTACGACCCGTTCGCTACACTCACTTAAGGTGGTAAGGGTTTCGTGAATGCAAGAACGTTATGTGAAATGGCATATGATAAAAACAGGAGGTCTTATGAAAGAGTATTTTGGGACCGTAACATCAAAAGCAATATATGAAGACAGTCAGAGGAAATATAGGTACTATCTCGAACGAACTTGGGAAGGACAAAAAGAAAAAGTAAATAAGACAGCAACAATAGTTATGCTAAACCCAAGTTATGCCGATGAATTCAAAACGGATACATCAATAATGAGAGTAACTAATTTACTTGTAGATATGGGATACAATTGTTTGAGGATAGTTAATTTATTTGCATATGTGGCTACGGTGCATACTGCGCTTAGTAGTACTATTGGTAATACTGGAGATAAAAATAATGAATGGATAACGAAGGCAATAATGAACGTAGACCTTTTAATTATTGCTTGGGGCTCAGATGAGAAAAAACATGTACGACGGAAAAGAGAAGTAACCCAAATTATAAATAATCTTTCGAGGACAGAAAAACCAAAAAAGATTAAGTGGTTTGTTGATGAAGATGGTCGAAAGGGGAGACATCCTAGTCGATTGAAAGAACTAAAACTTGTAGATTATTCATAGGTGTATGCCACTTCACATAACAGCTTTTCACGCATAAGGCATTCAGCCTCGGTCCGTGGAACCAAATTCAGAGATGCTGGTACCGCGTGTAAATGCATTAGCGTGCGCATACTGACTAAAGGGCTATTAATACAGAGTTGTTTTGGTGTTACATATTTTTTGCTTTAACCATGTGGACTGTTAACGTAACGACAGCTAATAAGTCGCCTTTTATCAAACAACGTTAAATTTAACATTAAATTTAACGAAGTCTTATAAAAAGCCGTGAAAAATGATTAAAGATATTTCAGTTAAATATGCTAAAAACCCGCGAAAACCGCGGGTTCGATACCTATTGTTCATGATGTTACAGTATAAGACATAATGGGCGGCACGATGTAATAAAACCGACAATCTGCCGTAAAAATGCCGCAAAAATTCGTGATAAAGTAAAGTAAAGAAAAAAATATAAATATAACTGACTGCAAGAACATTGATTCTATGCGGGAGCAAGTAATTATAACAGATGCCGCGGTAAAGAGATTGCTTCCCGCATACGGTACATGTGTTAGCAAATTGAGAATTATTGAAATTTAAATAATATACCATCTCTTATCTTAGGATTAGGACGAATAATAGTAAACGAAGTTTGGGGACGCGAAATGTTGCGTCCCCAATATTTATTTTACTAGCAGAATATTTAATGTTCGCATGGATAAATGAACAGGGTTCGACTCCCACAACGTAAAGAACCCGCTGTTCAGGCGCAACGAAGTAAGCTCAATTGTGTCACACAGTGATTATTGTTTTAAAGGGAGCGTTATTTTTCGGAAAAATACTACAGTATTCGACCCAAAATAATAGAAACAATGAGAATTTTAGATTCTTCCACTTTGCATAAAAGTTAGAATCTGATAGAATATAAACAAATACTATAAACTTAGTAGGGATTAATAGGAGGCGCCTTTCCATGCAAAAACTGACGCAGCTGGATCAACATGATTCCATACAAGAAATGACGCACTTGGATCAGCTCGAAGCTGAAGCGATTTATATTATACGAGAAGTAGCGGCGGAATGTGAAAATCCCGTAATGCTGTATTCGATCGGGAAGGATAGCTCCGTGATGCTGCATTTGGCGCTGAAAGCTTTTTATCCCGAGAAACCGCCATTTCCTTTCATGCATATTGACACAACGTGGAAGTTTAAAGAAATGATCGAATTCCGCGATCGCAAAGCTAAAGAATTTGGGATCGAAATGATTGTTCACTCGAATCAGGAAGGTGTTGATCAAGGGATCAACCCATTTGATCATGGTGCCTCGTATACCGATATTATGAAAACCCAAGCATTAAAACAGGGATTGGACAAATACGGATTTACAGCTGCGTTTGGCGGTGGAAGACGTGACGAGGAAAAGTCGCGTGCGAAGGAGCGAATTTTTTCATTCCGGAATAAGAATCATGCGTGGGATCCGAAAAACCAACGGCCGGAAATGTGGAAGCTTTTCAACACAAGAATCAATAAGGGAGAAAGCATCCGCGTCTTCCCAATATCCAACTGGACGGAAAAAGACATCTGGCAATACATTCGCAGAGAAAACATTGATATTGTGCCTCTCTATTTTGCAAAAGAAAGACCCGTCGTCAATCGCGATGGACATATGGTCATGGTGGATGATGATCGCTTGAAACTCGAACCCCATGAAAAAGTTGAAATGAAGAAGATGCGGTTTCGCACATTAGGCTGCTATCCTCTTACTGGCGGAGCCGAGTCTGAGGCGGATACGCTAGATGCCATTATCGAAGAAACACTTGGTGCAGTTTCATCCGAACGGACAACTCGGGTTATTGACCAAGAAGAGGCTGGAAGTATGGAAAGACGGAAACGGGAGGGCTATTTCTAAAATGAAAAGTCTGCTTAAATTTATTACATGCGGAAGTGTAGATGACGGAAAGTCCACTTTAATTGGACATATGCTTTATGAGGCCAAGCTTTTATTCGCCGACCAGGAAAGAGCGTTAGAGCTGGACAGCAGACTTGGCAGCCGCGGCGGCAAAATTGACTATTCCTTGCTTCTTGATGGGTTACTTGCCGAACGCGAACAAGGGATAACGATTGATGTGGCCTATCGGTATTTTACTACGGATCACCGTTCATTCATTGTAGCGGATACACCGGGACATGAAGAGTATACACGGAATATGGCAGTTGGCGCATCCTTTGCGGACCTTGCCGTCATTCTTGTGGACGCAACAAAAGGGATAATTACCCAAACCAAACGGCATGCCCGGATTTGCGCACTCATGGGAATTAAACATCTTGTATTAGCCGTGAACAAAATAGATTTAGTGGATTTTGATCAAAAGAAGTTTGATAATATCAAAGAAGATTTCCTCCAAATGACAGCCGAATTTCAACTTCAAAGCATACAAGTGATCCCTGTTTCTGCTACAGAAGGAGATAATATTACAAAAAAATCACAAAATACACCTTGGTATGAGGGCCTTCCTTTATTATCATATTTAGAAAATGTGGATGTTCATAATACGGATGAAGCGAAACATTTTATGATGCCAATTCAGCGTGTATGCCGACCGGACCATACGTTTCGCGGTTTCCAAGGCCAGATTGAGGCTGGCAGTATCGCGGTAGGCGATGAGTTGACGACTTTACCTAGTCGCGAAAAAGCGAAAGTCAAACGCATCTTAGTGACAGACCAAGACCGAGATTCAGCCCATGCCGGACAACCCGTAACCATTCAATTAGATCGTGAGGTCGACGTTTCGCGGGGCTGTGTATTCACGAAAGACAGTCAAATTAAAGAGGCGGATAGTTTTAGCGCCACGATTCTTTGGATGGATGATTCCGTACTAACACCAGGTAAGAATTATTTGGTAAAAGTAGGGACGAAAGTCCTGCCAGGTACCCTGACGGCCATTATGCATAAAATCGATGTTAATACTGGCAACACGGTTTCAGCAGATCGAATTATTAAAAATGAATTGGCAAAATGCGAATTTTCTTTATCGGATAATATTGTTTTTGATTCCTTTGAGGAATATAAAAGCATTGGCGGATTTATTCTGATCGATCGCGTAACCAATATGACATCCGCTTGCGGAGTTATTGATCAAGCTCTTCAAAGTTCCGACAGATTGGTAAAGTTAGATACGGAAGTTACCAGAGAGGTTCGTGCCCAACAAAAAGGACAGAACCCATTAACTCTATGGTTCACCGGTTCAGATTCAGATAAATCAACCCTTGCGAAGGAAGTCGAAAAACGGTTGGTATCGGCAGGCTACCATACCATGTTACTCGAGAATGGTCAGGGAGAATCAGCGCGGCGAATGGTGGAAGTTGCAAAATGGATGAACGATGCGGGACTTATTGCATTGGTATCGATTGATTCCCCATACGACAACGACCGAGAAATCGCGCGAGACATCATTGGCAAAGAATATATAGAAGTTTATGTAAACGGACCGCTTGCAGGCAGCTCGAGCACAAACGATGCACCAGGGAACGCGGAAATAGAAATCGATTCAAGCAGGTATTCAATCGAAGAAGCCGCGAATGTTGTAGCGAAACAAATTATGAAATATTTAATCAATTAGTAGTAAACTTTTAGTCGTGGACTACTACTTTATTCCTCATGTGGATTTAACCTGTGTTTGGTAGCGCAATCGAGCAACGAAATAGTCTTTTGAATATGCCTATATCATCGTGAATAGTGATGTAGGCATATTTTTTTGTGTCCGCGGTTTGGGGCAATGGAATCATATATTTTACAGAACGTGTGAAACCACAGAAAATTATCAAACGGATATGAGTTTTGTGCGGAGCGAACAGGAGATTCTCTATTTTTGGTTCATGTGGTTCCATAATATGAACCCATTTAATAGTTACTTGGTACATGTATCCACTAATGTGCCTATTACTTTTCTATTGGTGTTAAAATCTCTCCTAAACCAAAAAAACGAACATAATACGAACGTCAAAAAGCCAGTAATATCAAGGCTTCAACCCACTATAACAGTTTCTATAAAACTCTCAGATTAATCCGCATACAGTGCATGTGGAGTGTTACTCACTGTTAGTTTGGAGCAGGATCAAGAATACGGAGAAGTAACAGTGTAAAATGAAGAATCCCTTTGCAAATGTAGTAGAATTTCGACATAAACCTACAATTTTAAGTTCGTCTAACCGATATATAATGGTAAAGGATCTCGTGAAGATCTGGGGGATATTAGCAACAAATTTGAATAAAAAGTGATTCATATTCTCTCGTTCAGAGATAAAGAGAGCGCAGTTCTAATAATTTTTCTACTTTTTCCTGTATCCTATATTATAATAATTATATCTTTATTTTGGTATTTGCAAAAGGTGATAGTAAATATTACGCTAAGAATGAGGGGACATAACATTGGAAGGTAAAGATAATTTAGTAATCAATAGAGATGAATTAAAAAATATTTTAGCAAATTCCATTGATAATGGAATTCAATCGTTATTAAAATACAATACTCTTTCAAATTATCTGGATAAACGGCTTGAAGATCCAAGTGAACGTGTTCTATTAAATGATGTCTTGGCTCATCGTATATGGAAAACCCCTATACCTAATATGGAGGATTTTAAACAATTTGCACAGAAAGTAGAAAGTTATTATTCAACTAGTCCATTAGAAGATCCTAGCGGTGGCTATGACAACTTTGGAGTAACTAGGTATTTTAACTTTATGGATTTTGAAGAATTACTGGTCCCAATGCATTCTTGGACGTTTACTTCAACTGCAAAGATAATGTATTCTAACCAATATAACCATCCTAAGGTTCATATTGAAAAAGGCGATTATGTCTTAGATGCAGGAGTATTATTTGGAGATACGAGCCTATGGTTCTCTTACCTTACTGGAGAAAAAGGAAAAGTATTTTCATTTGAATTTACACCGGCTTTTATTGAGCGAATACAAAATAATCTGGAGATCAATTCGGAATTAGCCTCAAGAATTAATATAAATCCATTTGCTTTATGGAACAAATCTGGGGAGAAGCTTTGTTTTACTGAAAAAGGTGGAGCGACTCAGATTAATCAAAAAAATAGTTCGGATGGTGCTGTAACAGCTGAAACAATAACAATTGATGATTGGGTAGAACAATATAATATTGAAAAGTTAGACTTCATTAAAATGGACATTGAGGGTGCTGAGGTGCGAGCATTGAATGGAGCCAAAAGGACCATTCAAAGATTAAAACCAAAATTGGCTATTTGTCTTTATCATAATGATGCTGATTTTGTGACCATCCCAAGTCTTATTGATTCCTTTGGAGTTGACTATGAATTTTATCTAGGACATCATACACCAGCGTTTGCAGAAACAGTATTGTATGCAAAACCTAGAATGAGATAGTTTTTCTTTGTAGTAAAAGAACCGGATATCCTAAAAGTATTTTTAGGATATCCGGTTCTTTTGGTATGATGCAGATGTTTAGTATCTAAATTTAGCAAGGAACTTTATAAGTTATAATGGACTAATAATTTGTTACAAGCTCTGATTCTAATCCAGCCAAGATATCCTCTTTAATACGTTTTCCGCTCAATCCATCAGAGAATGGAATACATTGATGGAATGCTTCGAGCCGTTTTTCTTTTAAAGGATCTTCACCACGTTTACACATTTCGATAAATTGAACCATAGCTTCTGCTCCAGTTCCCTGATAGTAACTATCAACCAAATGGCTAACCGCTTCGGTCATCGGCTCTTTATAATCAGAATTATGAACATACATTACTGGAATGTTCATTGCAGCAGCTTCAATCATCACAGCTGACCGATCAACAATAATATAATTTGCCTGGAATAAAGCAGGGCGATAATCATCATCTTCATACTGGTAGACATTATCTTGTAAGGAAAGTATTGTTTGTAGTTCCGACCCTTTACTTTTATCTTCTTTTAACCATCGGAACATTTCGTAAAACTTTGGATGTGGGCAAAAGACAAACAAGTAGTCGGGGTAATCTATTATTTTTCTTGCAAACGTTAAATATTCATCAATATAAGGAGTAACCATTACTTTTCCTTTTTCTTTTACTTCAAATTCTTTTGGGAAATGTACTTTCCAAAGAATGATTTTTCTTCCTTTTGCTGCTTCTTGGATTTTATTTGAAACATATTCCTCTTTCGAAGTATACAATTTGTCGAATTTAGGATGACCAACGGCCTTAACATTTTGTGCGCCTATTTGAGAATGCATGATATATTGTTCTCTCATTGATTCGGAGATGGTGTACACTCTCCAGCAATTTCTGACGACTTCATTCTGAAAATGTGCCGCACGGGAACTTTCAGTATCACTTATTTCAATACCATAGGGGATGTAAATGACTCTTATACCCATTGATTTAATTTCATCAGCCCATAGATGTCTAGGACGATGCCAATGACTGTAGGGGGTTTGCATGACAAGGATATGCGGTTGGTACTGCTCAATATTAAAGCAATTGTAATCTATATATTGTATATTTTTTTTATCTAAAAACTCTCTTGCTGTTTTTATTTGAGTTTTTTCTTCTACTTCATGATCAAATAATATTACCTTGACTTCGAATCTATCGTCATTGAGGCATTCTTCCCAAAAACTTTCCCATGATGGCCAGAATGAGGCAACCTGGAATAAAAATATGATTTTTATTTTAACTCGAGGTAGATATTTATTTTTATTAATAACATAGGATATGTCGGCAATTCTCTTATTGGTGACTTCTTCATTCAGGTTAGCCTGAGCACCATGATGCTTAATTTTTTGTTGAATGTTGTTTGTATTCTCTATTACTACTTTTTTTATTTCCAGTTCACTTTTCCAAACACGCTCATCTATTAACCTCGTGATTTCCTGTTGGTTAAAATTAGATTCCTGTATTTTCTTTTCAATGAATTCTTTCATATTGTCTTTAAAATCATTCATTTTTTGTTCAATATTGTCCAATAAGGATTTCATCATTTCCTCGATGTGATGCTCTGTAAACTTGAGACGATTATTAATCCCATTCATTATTTTTTTTTCTTCATTTGACATACTATCTTCTATCATTAATAATCACTCCTAATGCTTGAATGGTACCATTGTTCAAGTTGTTACAAGAATATTATACCAATTGGAAGAAAACAGGAGCTGTATCAACAGTCCTGTTTATAGACAACGTGCTTATTCCCTTCATCCCAAATCTCATCAAAATAATATGGCTTATCTCACGAGCTAAGCCATATCATACCCGCCACAAACAGGGATAACAGCTCCATTAATGTAGCTGTTCATGATAACACTATAGCAAAAATCTGCAATTTCTTCTGGCTGCGCGAATCGATGTAAAGCGATTTTGTTTTCGATTCGCTGCCGGTGGTCGGGTGCTTTGCCGAGCTGTGCTGGTGTATCTACAAAACCTGGGCAAACGGCATTGATTCTGATCTGTTTTGCTTCGTAGATTTTGACCATACTACGGCATAGCATATGAAGGGCCGCTTTGGAAACGCCGTAGCTGATAGAGATGGCATGAGGGTATAGACCCATCACAGCACCGATACATACAACTGATCCTCTGTCTGCCATATGATCATACAGTTTCTGCATTAAAAAGAAAGGTATGTTGACATTGGAGTCCATAACATGCTGCCATTGCTCAGGTGTAACCTCTTGGAAATCAGTCTTGTCCGTAGCGTAGCTGTTGAGCACAAGATAGTCTAATCGAGGACAACGATTCGTTATTGTTTCGTATACCGTAGTCAAACTATGCATTTTGGACATATCGGCTTTAATAATATAATAATTGGGGCTAATGGAAGAAAAGATATCTTCTGCAGCACGAGCATTATCCTCATTGTGAGCAAAGTTTGCGAAAACAAAGCAGCCTTCCTCCAGCAATTTTTTGGCAATAGCTAGACCGATACCGGAGGTAGATCCTGTAACAAGTGCGTATTTCACGCTTCAACCCTTCTTTTCTATAACATTTTTAAAATATAGCTGCCATTCAAGTAATTTTTCTTTTCCGTTATACGCGGATTCCGCAAATTTTCTGAAATTTTGCAGAGCCGCTTCATCCATATGACACTCTTTAGCAAAGACAGGCAAAACCTCAGGCTGCAGTGCAACTTCTAGATAGGGCTGCAACCCAAGGTGTGAAATTATAAGCCCGGCGAAATCGCAGGCTTCTTCTAATAGCTGGTTTCTAATCTTGAAAATGTAAATTGCGTTGGCAATTAGGCGCAAAGAAGCCATAGCAAGCAGCGTATCTCCATTTGGGACGCGCTCGGCACAGTTTTGGAACACCTCCCAGCGATGCTGAAAGTCCCGCAAGGTATCCTTAGTTTGTACTGTGTACATTTGGGAGCTTGGACGATTATAGTAAACATAATAAGCTTGGTTCATGGAACCAGCGGAGTCGGCTAAAGAAAAACAACTTGTATTAAAAACGGCATCCTCGCCCATTTGTATCATTTCATTAAAAAATAAATCGTTCTGCTGTAGAAATGCTCTTCGATACAATTTATTCCACACAGGATTAGCTTGAGTTGATAATACCCATTTATACATAAAATTACGCCGTGACGTAAGGGAAGCACGGGTGACTTCCTCCCGGTACAGCATTTGGGCATGTATAGGCTTTGAATCTGCATTATCCCTTAATATTCCGCTCACAGCAATATCAAGTGAATGGGTAGAAGCAAAGGAATATAACTCATCAAACATCTCTGGCATTACGTAATCGTCCGAATCCACAAAGCCGATGTAATCCCCTTTTGCGTATCGTAAACCGATATTACGCACAGTGCTTGCCCCATAAGCCTGAGTACTCAAGATTTTCATACGACTTTCTCTACTACAATACGCCTCTGCGATGCTCCGGCTTTCTTTGTTGGAGTTCCCGTCAATAACTAACAGTATTTCAACGCTGCTAAGAGTTTGTCTACAGAGCGAATCAAGACAACGAGGGAGATAAGCTTCTGCATTATAAATTGGCACGATAATGCTGACTGCAGGACTCATGCAAACCAACCTCTGTCTAAAGTGATTTTTTCCTTTTTCAAGCATAAGGCAAGGAGTTCATCGAATAATTGCTCTTGTTCCGGTTGAATGCCGTGTATACGACAGTAATGCTGGATATAGCCGTTTCTCTGACAGAGAGATAAGTAATATTCCACCTTCTCGCCTTCAAGGAAGCTCGTTAATGATTCTTGCAGCTTATCCTCGGATAGTGAGGCTAACTGTCCATAAAAGACGATGCTTCTTATTCTCGTAAATGCGTAAATTCCTAGTATAGGGGCTACAAACTCCTTATCGGTTCCTTCCAAAAAGGTTCTGGCGATATCAAATACGGAAAAGTAGGTTTTACCCTGATCTGTGTTTTTTGCGGTTAAACGCACGGAAGAGTCTTCTCTTTGAATGTAGTTGTATAGAGCTTTCTCGATGTGCGAGATGCGCGGATGGGAGCAGCTCAGCATCAGATTGAACAGATGGTCTTCACTTGTTAATACATGTCGGAAGAGAATGCCAGTCTGCTGGATAAACTCCCTGCGGTAAAGACGGGACCACGCATAGTTGTTTGGCTTAGGAGCCGCGTTAAACCGGAAATAATAGTCAGCCAGGTTTTCGTCCGAAAGCTGAATCGTACTTTCTTGAAGCCGGGAGAACGATGCGATATGTTTATCCGGATAAACCATGTTAAAGTCACAAACAACAATATCTGCCTTTTCGGTGGTTGCTACAGAATACAAGGCTTCCAGCATATCCGGTTCTAAAATATCGTCGGAATCAGCAAATGAGATATACGGTGAGCGAGCCTTCTCCATACCGAAATTTCTGCCAATACCGCAAGGAGAGAATTTATATCGATTATAAAAAAAACGTTCATCTTCTTTTGCATACGATTGTGCTATTTCAGCAGTTTTATCCGTAGATTCCACATCGACAATAATAACCTCAAATTCCGAGAAGGTCTGTTTTTTAATAGAATCTAAACATCGGGCCAAGTAGGGTTCCGCATTCCACGCAGGAATGATAACACTGATTTTCGGAGTTGTCATCTGGCCAGCTTCACCTCTCTATAGTTCAAGATGCGCTGATAATCCTCAATAAAATCAATTTCCGCCCAGAAATGACCTGCAATATCACTAGTCCAGATGTTACGGCCGGGGATCATATTATATAAAATTTGCTCCCACCAGGCGTTGTGACGCTGAGCTTCAATCATGTAGGTAAGCTCGGCTCTGCATTCCCTTATAAAGGGTCCCTGAATCTTGGCAAGACCGACATATTCGCAGTTCGCTTTATTTTTATCTAGTCCTTTTCCATACTCGCGGACGGCACCATTCTCTACCCGGAATAAATAATCACCTTGCTCTACACGGCTGGAATCACAGAGCATCACACAATCCCGGTCATCTTCCATTAAAATAGGAAGCAGGTTTTCTTCCCAAAATACATCTGCATTGCCTAAGATAATGGTATCCCCACATAACGCATCCTTGGCAAACCATAGGGAGGACAAGCTGTTCGTAACGGAATAAAAATGATTTTCGTGAATCGTGACAGGCAAGTCTTTAAGCGCATCAATAATTCGTTCTTTCTGGTATCCAACAACAATATGTACTTCGATTCCATGCTCCAGGAGCATTTGGACCGTATGCTGGATTAGGGTTGTACCGCCAATATCCAGAGTGCATTTACAATTTCCATCTATATCTCTGCTGATTCTTGTGCCACGTCCCGCAGCCATAAGGATTGCCTTAGTCAAAAGCTTCCTCTCCCTTAAACAAAAAATTCGATATAATCTTCTTGTGGTGCATATCCATAACTCTCCAATCGGTGAGTAACTTCAGGAAAATGCTTATCCATGGAAATAAGTACATAGTAAGATCCGGGGTTCGACTCTAGTTCTTCAAGCCTCATTGCGTGAGGAGATTCGAGGCTTATCTCAAGCTCCTGTAAGCGTTGATCAACAATGCGGTAATCCTTGAATCCCTGCTCCTGCAACCTATATTCCAGTACTTGTCCGTTCCAGCCGTACCCCCAAATGACAGGTATGCGGTTATTTAAGTTTGCAAGAAAAATGGTTTCAGATTCACTGGTATCTGGCGGCAGCAGGTCAGATAAGTCTTCCCGTCCCAACCGGTACTTAAAAATCCGCAATGCGTCTCTATAAGTAAAGGAGTCGATAGTCTTGTTTTGAATAAGATTCAATTCAACTTGATTCAGAGATTGATAGAGTGCAGCCCTAGTGTTACGTTCTAACATGATGCTTTGGATAACTGCAAGGCTTTGATTGTTATTATTCTTTTTTTTAAGAACCTCTATAGAAAGATTTGCTCCTTCTCTACGATATAACAATAGCGTTTCCTGCAGGTTCGCTGTTTTTAAGGAAAATACGACTCGAGCAAATAAGTCTGTATCTTCAGCTAAAACTTCTTCGTTATACCACAAATTATTTTCTATAAATTTCTCCTTACGCCACATTACACTTGGGTGAATAAAGCTGCAAAATTTCAGTGATCTGCATTGGAGCTCCTGGTGTAGGAGGGGGTAAGGCTTGTTATTCCAGTTATTGATCGTTCCAAATGCACGGCATTGTGTTCCGCAGAAGTCTATTTCAGGATGAGCTTGAAGAAATTTAATTTGTTTGAAAAAGCGTTCCGGATGGGCGATATCATCTGAATCCATACGAGCGATGAATGATCCTCTTGCCTGGCGGATTCCCAAATTTAAAGATGCACCTAGTCGAGCTTTTTCTGTTTCCTGAACGATAAACGTACGTGTGTCCTCAAAAACAGATAAAATGGCTTCCAGAGGGTCGCCATTCTGATAGCCGTTCACAAGAATGAGTTCAAAATCCTGGAATGTCTGCTCATACACTGAACGAAGCGCTTCCCAAAGGTATTGCTGTGCCTGATATACTGGCAGTATAACACTAATAAGTGGAGTAACCGCAGCAGGAGATTCAGGCCGATTCAGTAACTGCTGGGCATAAAAATAGCTTAATTCAATTAAATCCTTCAGTCTAACGGCACCGTTAGGAGAAGGGAAGAGATCACGTTCAGCATAAAATGCTTGCAGATTCTTGGTTGACTCTATCCATATGTTATGTAGAATAGCATAGGCTTGTATCGTTGGTATTTGTTGAATGAGAGCAAGGAAGCTGCGCTTAAGCATGAAATCAAACTCCCGGTATGCTTGAAGAACGTCTAGGTAAGGATAGGCGTCCCATTGACCGATCATTCCATTGATCCGATCAAGGATTCGTCGGTCTGCATCGGTTAAAACACACTCATACTGCCACAACTGGTTCATATGCAACCCTCCTTATTGACCGATTGACCTAACAAAACGTTATCCTGCTATTTCCTTCAACTTAATATGAGGTATCCCGCAAAGTGTCCTATAAAAAATTGACATAATTAAATGGTCTAGAATCAGATGAATATCTTCGGTAATCTGCATACTATCGATCGGTACGTGTAAAGAAATATCAGAGAGCTGTTTTAGTTTCCCACCATCATACCCTGTCAGACCAATGATTTTATTTCCGTGTTCCTTCGCAAACTCCACCGCATTAATAACATTCCTGGAGTTACCGCTTCCTGAAATGGCCATAACTATGTCGCCAGGCTTAATACGACCTCGAAGTTGGAAACGGAACACCTCTTCAAATCCTATATCGTTGGCAATCGCCATCATTGTTGCGATATTATCATTGAGACACTGGAAGTTGAATTTCTTCTCAACGTACTCGGAAATGCCTTTATTGAAATCATTCTGATAGTGTGA
This sequence comes from Paenibacillus sp. UNC451MF, assembly GCF_000686845.1. GTDB lineage: Bacteria > Bacillota > Bacilli > Paenibacillales > NBRC-103111 > Paenibacillus_S. The sequence continues at coordinate 220,936 of NZ_JMLS01000013.1, forward strand.
TGCCGTAGTAGAGCTGCCGCCGTTACCGAAAATATAAATCGTATTCTCAGCTTCGTACGTCTTCATAATCAAATTCATTGCATCATTAATAGCATTAATGTCCAAACGTCTTAATGTATTAATTTCGTGTTCGATATAAGTTTGAATATCCGCTCTATAGTCCATTATCAGCAGTCCTTTATCTGTAATATAGCTTTCACGGCTTCTAGTAAATGATTGCTCGTCAAATCGGATTGAACATCGTATTTCTTGTCCTTGCCTGCTTCTCCAGTCAGTACTAAAGCCGTATGCATTCCTGCATTTTTCCCGGTTTGAATATCAACGGTTGTATCTCCTATAATCCAAGAAGATGCAAGGTCGATATTATACTTTTGAACACAGATATCAATTAATCCCGTATCAGGCTTTCTACAGGTACAAGCGATCTTATACAATGGGTTTTCTTCCGGGTACCCTTTATCCGGGTGATGCGGGCAGAGAAGGATATCATCAAGCAGCACGCCATGCTGCCCCAGAAGGGTTTGCATTTTGTTGTGGATGTGGATAACATCAGGAATATCGCAAAGCCCTCGCGCCACAACGGGTTGGTTGGTAACAACGATCGCGAGATAACCTGACCGATTAATTAGCTTAATTGCTTCTACTGTATGGTCCTCTAGAACAAAATCCTCTTCTTTATTAATAAGTCCTCTATGCTGATTGATCGTCCCGTCGCGGTCGAGAAAAATGCATCTTTGTTTAATCATCAAATTTCTTGATGCTACGAAACCGGTAGATAATTCTTCCGCTGCAACTTTAATCCGCTCAGGAGTCCCTACATCCTTAATGTATTCCGGGGATTGATAAGCGTAGATCGAACCGCGCTTTGCAGCTAGTGGCATTAGCAGGTCTTTCTCCAGATCTGTCTTATCGTCTTTATTAACCATATCGCAAATTTCTCTGCCTATAATATATAGACCTGCGTTGACACAGTTGTTATACCAGTAGTCCCGTTTGCTATGCTTGGAATCAAATCCAATGACCCTTTGTGTTTCATCCATTACAACTAAATCAGAGTCATAGGGGTGAGAGTTCGGATGAACAAACAATGTAGCACACGACTGCTGCTCAAGATGGAATTTCTCCATCCTCCTTAGGTCAATATCGAAAAGAACATCCCCGTACACAAGAAGAAAGTAATTCTCTGTCAGCCACTCTTTCAGATAAAATAAAGCCCCTGCCGTACCGAGCGGCTTCTCCTCGCGATAGTAAGTGATGTCCACACCGTGACGGGATCCATCGCCAAAATGCTCTTCGATCTTTTCTCCCAAATGACCGGTTATCATTAAAATCTTGGATATATGATTTGCCTTTAGGCTCTCAACCTGCCACTCAAGTATCGCCTTTCCATGGATTTGGGCCATAGGCTTTGGAATATCATCATTTGTAATCGACCTAAGACGTGTTCCCTTACCGCCAGCCATTATGATAGCCTGCATCAAATGACCTCCTCAACCGTCTTAGCAACCGCCTCATCAGAAGTCCATCCGGCTTGCCAACCTATCGAATGAATTTTATCGAGATTATACGCGAACACCGGAACGTCTCCTTTCCAGCCCCCGCGTCCACCAGTATAGTTATACTTTACACTGGTAAGTCCCATCTTTTGGCATACAATGTCGGCGATTTTAGTAACTGTCGTCTGCGTGTTAACCCCGATGTTATATAATAAGACGCCTTCTTCAAGCTTATCCTTGAGCATGACGATCCCGTTAATCAGATCAGATACATGCATATAGGGCTTAGCCTGAGTCCCGTCCCCAAGGATCAGCAGTTCATTGGGGTTTTCCCTTAGTTTCCTTATGAAATCGTAGATTACACCGTGGGTAAGTCTAGGACCAATGACGTTAGGGAAACGGAAAATCAACGCTGACATTTGATTCATGTAGCTATAAGCGGATATCAATGCTTCCGATCCAAGTTTAGCGGCACCATAGTAAGAAATGGGTTCCAGAGGGGTGGAACTCTCAGTTACATGGACTCCATCTTTTTCCCCATAAACAGCAGATGTAGAGGCGAAGAATAATTTCTTAACTTCATGAACCCTCATGCATTCCAACAAATTAAACGTCGTTGTGTAAGTTTTGTGATATTCAATTTGCGGATTTATGGCACTTGCCTGAATGTCCGAATTCGCGGCAAGATGAAATACAAAATCGAATTTCTCCTTGTTGAATACACCAGAAAGCGCTTCGAAATTACAGAGATCCTGCTCATAGAAACTAAAGTGGGGATGATTTTGCAGATGTTCGATGTTTTTCCTTGTACCAATAAAAAAATTATCTATGCAAACTATCTTGTGCCCTTCCTCGAGCAGAGCGTCGATGAGATGACTACCGATGAATCCGGCTCCTCCAGCTACTAGCATTTTCATGATTTTGTCCTCCAAACTATGAATGGGACCAATATTTATCTCCAATGTAGATAACAGAAGACCCGTCATATTCGAATGTAATATCCATTTTTTTGAGGCCTATGGCTGCCCTTACCTTTTCCTGATTCTCAGGCTCACAGTAGAACAGAAGAAATCCACCGCCTCCGGCGCCTAGAAGCTTACCCCCTAATGCGCCATGTTCCATTGCAGTATCATAAGCTCTATCGATCTCCGGATTGGAAATTCCCGACGCGAGCGTTTTCTTTAAATGCCATCCCCGATTCAAAATATGACCAAACGAGGACAAATCGTTATGTTCGAGAGCAATTTTCATTTCCTCTGCAAGTCCGCACATCTGAAGCAGGTTGTTGGCTTTGTCGTCTTGGCTAATATTTTGTTTTTGTTCACTGAGAATCGTATTGGCAGAGCGCGAAGTTCCTGTGTAAAACATCATCAAGTTATTTTGCAGCTTTGTGTATGTTTCCGGTCTCATGACAATAGGCTCGACCGATACGCTGCCGTTTCTATTAAAACGTATAAAATTAAGCCCTCCGAAAGCAGCAGCATATTGATCTTGTTTACCAATGGGGGCTCCTAATTTATTGATTTCAATATCACAGGCTTCTTCAGCCAGTTTCGCTTTCGATATATATTTACCTTTATAACAAGATAAAGCATGCAGTAACCCTACAGTAAAAGTGCTGGATGATCCAAGACCTGTTCCGGCAGGTACATCCGCAGTGCTGGTAATTTCGACACCGGATATATTTTTTTGATTCAGTACGCTATTAAGAATTTTATGTTTGATTTTCGAGATATCATTAACTGTTTCATTTTCTGAGTATTTGAGGGCGGTATATCTCGGGTCAAAATATGGATGAATGGATATGTACATGTACTTATTGATTGAAGCGCTTAGGACACAGCCTCCATGACTTTCATAAAATGATGCCATGTCGCTTCCGCCTCCGCAGAAACTTACACGGAACGGGGTCTTGGTAATAATCACAATAAATTCCCCCATTGGATATGTAATGTTGTTTTGATGCTTAAGAGATGAGGTCTAAATTCCGATAATAGAATATATACTCTTTTTACTTATATCGACATGTTTCGAGGAAAACATTAGCTATAATAGAAATTGCATATATTTACCTACTTAAGTAGTACAAACTGTGTGACAAAGCGATTTAGGTCAGATATAATGTGTGCAAAGCAAGGAGAAATGTCGAAAAAAGTAAGAAACGGTAGTAGTTAATATATATTTAGACAAAGAAAGGAAGAGTGTTCCTGTGCGAATTGAGCATAAGAAACAAGTCTTGGAACTCACCGATACGTTAAAGGAAGCCCTTCTGTTCTTAAACACACCGGAAGCCATTACAGCAGAGTATTTAAAGGATGACTGTCTGGCATGCATTGCTCATATCGCATCAGAATTGGGAGAGGTGCAGGACAAGGAGTACATCTCGTTTTGCGTGGCCTGCCAGGAAGATATTAACAAGAGGAACTTTGCGGAGGCATACAAGTCGGCAGATATGCTGTCAACGTGGATTGAAGAGTGTGTCCAAGTTCACTATGAAATTGCCTTTTTACCCTATAAGGCTGAAATGTGGGATGCTCTTGATAGTGTGTGGCGTGCAGTTAGTGCGGATCCAAGCTGTATAGTTCGAACGATTCCCATTCCCTATTATACCTTTGATTCACAGGGGGAGGCAGTGTCTGCAGAATATGATGGAGACCGGTTTCCCTCATATGTTGAAGTCACGCATTATAACGACTATGATTTAAGTTTGCAGCGGCCAGATGTTATTTTTATTCATAATCCATATGATGATTGCAATACAGTGACAATGGTTCATCCCCATTTTTTTAGCTCAAATTTGATTAATTATACGGATAAGCTGGTTTATATACCTTACTATGTTTCATTAGGTAAGCTCGTTCATTCTTTCCGTCTTCCTAGTTACAAAAATGCCTGGAAAATCTTTGTCCAATCGGAATCGACTAGGCAAGAATTTCTGGAATCCGGAGAGGTACAACCAAGTCAAGTCGTTGCTTTAGGTTCACCCAAAATAGATTATGTATACAATAGAATGCAGGAAGGTACCGCAATGTCCCTAGAGTGGGAAGCGGCTCTGAAAGGAAGAACCGTATTTTTGTTCAATTCCACTCTAGGTAGGCTCTTGAATGAAAAAGAGGATATCATTAAAAGCATGGAGGAAATTTTCCGTTTCTTTCAAAAAAGACAGGACATTGCTCTGATCTGGCGTCCACATCCGTTAAGTATAAAGACATTACAGTCTATGCTACCGCACCTTTTGGATTCATATTTATCGCTTGTTGAAGAATTCAAAAAAATACCGAATGCCGTTTATGACGAATCCCAGGACATGCATACAGCCATCATTCTCTCGGATGCTTATATAGGAGATTTTAGCTCGGTTATTGCTCCTTATGCTGTTACAGGAAAACCGATACTCAAGCTTTTCCCGAATATTAAATCCACCTTAGATAATTGGGGAGTTCATCCAGCATGGTTAGACTATAATGAGGAGTCCACTATGCCTATTACAGTTAACCAGGGAATCGTATCCGACAATTTATTGATATTTCCTTCAAATAATCGTGGAGGATTTTTCTCACTGGATCTCACAACGGAGAAATTATCCCACATACATGACTTCTTTAATAGGAGCTATATCGATCCTCAGTTATTTGTTAAGGTATGTAATTATCAAGATATCTTATGGTTCGTTCCTGGTCGTTCCTCTGAAGTCATAAATTATTACCGTAAAACAGATGAGATAAAATCACATCCTCTACCACCCATATCGAATCTGGGAGAAAGATGTTTTAGTACTGCGGTGCAGTATGAACATTATTTATGGATGCTTCCTGCTCAATCTACTACGATGGTTCGACTTCACATGGAAACAGGAGAGATGTTAGCGTACAAGATAGTCCCAGATGATTTCATTGGTTTAAATCAGGAGGATGTATGTTTGAGTGGTACAATCCATAATGATCTTCTTTGGGTAACATTACGTGGAAATAGATCGCTTATACAGATAGATCCTGTCTCTGGAGATATGGTAAAGCAAGATTTGGATTTTCTCCAGAATCTTGTCAGAGCCGTTGTTTCTGATGGACAAGCATTGTGGTTAATTACAGAAAATTCCTCCGTGGTGTACAAATGGAATCCTCAAACCAATGCAGTGGCTTTATATGATCAGTGGCCGGAAGAATTTGATGGAGGTAAACAGCCTTTTTCCAATGCAGTTTTTGATGGTGAGCATATCTGGCTTGTTCCGCATGATGCGAATATGATTATAAAAATCTCTACAAAAAGCGGTGAGATCTCTGCCGCATACTCTGGTATAAAAAAATGTAACTGGGCCATTGTTAACTCATGGTACCCGTTTCACTCTATTGAGCGTAATAGGGCTATGAAGGCAAATGATACTTTGTATTCGGGAGCCGTTCTTTGTGATGATTGGATTTGGTTTTGTCCTATTACCGCTCCGACGTTAATTGGGATTCATTTAAGAACTGGAGAAGTCAGGGAGGTCCTTGTTGCATTACCAAGAGAGCAGGATGAGCAACGAAATGCTGTGTGTCGATACCCACATCCTCCAAAAGAAGGAGTAGATTTGAGAAGCACCTTTAATAGTTCATCTTTTCCTCTAGGATCATTCGTCAATATGGTTAGCGGCAGTTATGAATGGAGTGAGAAACAACGTAAAGAAGTTTGTTCCAGTTTGGCAAATGCTGAAGGAACAAGCGGTAATGAAATATGGGAATATGTGATGGGTCATATTGAATGATCGACGGGTTGTTACAAAGTTATTTAAATAGTTTTATAGAGGAGCAGGTTTAATTGTCCATTATTAATAGGATTAAGACGAAATTTAAATCGTTTCTAGTTGATTCAATTCGAACTGCGGTAGATGAAACCTGCCAAAACCAAGCTAATGTTATGGAAAAATCCATACATGATGGCATAAAAAAGTTCTTTAATGAAGATTATCAAATAATTAACCGTATGCTGCAAAACTCAAAAACACACACAGAGTTAGCACGATTTATGATGGAAGATTTCAATCCGATGTATAATCCATATATACTTTTGAAACAAAAAGCTGCCAAAGAGTCAGCTGAATATATAGAACAAAATATGAAAGAAGCAATGATCATTCCCATGAAGACTTGGGGAGAAAAACTAAAAGTGCTGGAGCATTGTCTAAAGTATATTCCACAAAACAGTTTTATTGTAGAATGTGGCGTTTATGCAGGTAAATCTATTAATTTTATGGCGGACCGCTTTCCAGCAGCGCAAATTTACGGGTTTGATTCATTTGAGGGTTTGCCAGAGGACTGGGATGGCTATTTTTTAGAAAAGGGAACATTCAAGACTAACATTCCAGAAGTTAGATCAAACGTGACGTTATTTCAAGGTTGGTTCGACCAAACTTTGCCAGCATTTGCGGCTGAACACAAAGGTAAAAAAATTGATTTACTACATGTAGATTGTGATATCTACTCATCTACTGTAACTATTTTTGAAAATCTTCATAGGTTACTAGGAGATGGGTCAGTTATTGTGTTTGACGAATACTTCAACTATCCTAACTGGAAAGAACATGAGCATAAAGCATTTAAAGAATTTTGCGCGAAATACAATGTACGCTATAAGTATGTGGCTTCTGGTATGCAACAGGTAGCGGTAATGATTGAAAGTATTAACCATTAATTCTGTAAAAAGGAACAAGGTACTTGAGAGGGGATCTGAACTTTTTTAATGGTCTGGGAATCGTTTTTCATCGGTTATTAGGTTATTTCAGGACATGCCATCTTATATCGGGTAAAAAACAGTCATCGTTCTTCATACATTGATGAAATTAAGAACAGCTTAGAACAGCATGAATTGCCGTATACGTGGATCACAGAAAATGCGGAGTCCAAGCGTAATTTCGTACGAGATGAAAATACGATAAAGATATCTACCATCGATAGCGCAAAAGGTCTTGATTTTCGGACTGTGTTCATTGTCAATGTTGATAGCATGCCTTTCCCCCTTGAAGAAGTAGAAGAAAGGGAAGTCTCTCTTTTTTATATTGGGATGACTCGAGCATTGGAGTGGTTGTTCTTGACTTATAGCGGGGAATCCAAATTCACATAGTACTTGGACGATGTTACGAAGAAAAGAACTGTGCAGGAATCATCACATACACGGTCAGGATAAGACTGAAGCTTCAAATTGATAAGGTGAATTTTTAACATCTGTACATATGTAGGCGAAAACCCGTACCAGATAAGGGTTTTCTCCACTTATGTCTTTACTTTAGAGCACTAATTCAGGTTAATTGCCCTGCCGGCCAGAGATGAATTAATCCTTGTCCCAAACCATCCCCACCAACCTAGCCACCAACAATCCCTTCATAACAAACCGCTGGCAAAGTAACCCTAATCTCAGTTCCTTCCTCACTACTCTTCAAAATCTCAATATTCCCACCGTGAGAATTTACGATACGCTGACAAATAGACAACCCCAGCCCCATGCCTGCATCTTTTGTTGAATGAAACGGTGTAAAGATGTTTCCCCATGCTTCCTCAGGAATCCCTGAGCCGCTATCTGCAAACAGGATATGGATCTCATTGCTACTGCTGCTGGTTCGGATTTTGATGATTTTGCGCTCTTTTTCCTCCATGGCTTCGATGCTGTTATTGATCAGGTTCATAAAGACTTGCCTGATTTTATCTATATCTACGATGGCTGTAATCTGTTTTTCTTCGTTCAGATCGATGTATACGTTCTTCTCTTTAGTTTTAATGGACGTTAATACAAGAGCTTCCTTAATAATTTCCGTAATATCAGCTTCGGATGCATGGATTTTTCCGCTTTTGATGAACTGTTCGTAATTGGTGATCACGCTGTTCATATGCGAGCCCGCAACTTGAATCTGGTTCACCATTCCTAATGCCTTACTATTTAATTCATCGTTTCTTGCCAAAATATCCGAGTAGCCTTTCACAATAGTCAGCGGATTTTTTATTTCATGGATGAGGCCGGAGGTTGAGATTTCAATTTGTTCCTCTTGCTCTTTTCTTTTGATAATTTGATTGGTTTCTCTTATCATCTTTGTGTTCATGTGGGTAAAAATAAAGAAAATGAATACAGAAAAGATCATGACCGCGATTTGACTGGAATAAATGAAGGTCATTTCCTGCAAATTCATGACTCCAACGATATAGGTTAGTAGAAAGGCCGAGCTAAACGAGGTAAGAAAAAATTTCACATATTTATCGATGACTTTTCGGCTCGCAATGAGTGTCAGAAGAATGCTAACAATTAGCAGCTTGATATGATTGGCAAATAAGAATCCCCACTCACCGTACTTCGGGAAGAGCACAACGTCAGCGCTCCCAAAGCCTGCAATGGTATTCAGGCCTAAGACACCCAGGTCCGTCCAGTTGATGATATAGATGAAAATAGACCAGCAGTAATAAGCCGTTAAGGTATATTTATTGATAATCCACTTCATCCAGTTCCCTTGTTCTTTGGATAAGTGCTTTAAGGCCATATAGCCTACATATAAAAAGGCCGGAGGAAGCATGATAGAGCCGATTCGCAAAAGTCTGAAGAGAAAAAATATCGTTTCTTCACGAAATAGATCGATGCTGTATAAAACACTCACATCCAACTGCCATAGACTCATGAATATCATAAAAACGAGCATGGCGTTAGTAAGCTTTGTTTTGAAAATCATTTTGCTGGACATTCCTAAAAACAAGGGGACCAAAGACATGGCTGCCATCAGTATAAAATTCATATCTTTTCTTATCCTTCCCTTGATACCCACAGTTGGTTGGTATTGCTTCCGAACTTTTTATGAGAGTTCTCTTCAATTCTGCATTATTCTTACATACATATTTCGACATGATTTCACAAATTCAATATAGCATGTTTTATAAGAAAATATAGTGGATTCGTAGGAATAGTTTATAGAAAAAATAGGAAGTGACTTATTGCTAAAAGTCTGCAGTCTGTCCTGCACCCCAACCATTGTCAAGAACAGGATTTTCTTTCATTTTCTGCTGCGCGGCCAACAAAAATGGATCAGATGAATCAGGATGCTTTGAATACTACTTATCGTTAATTTGTGAACTGTGAATACGGTCAGCAAGGTGCTTTCTATTAAATTGACAAACATTAGAGGTAGCTGTTAAATGAAAATTAGTACTATTTCTCTGGGAAACGTGGTGAGTTTCTATGACTATAGCGCGTAGTTTGTGTATGGGTTTCCTCTATATCGGTTTAATGCTGTACCCAGAAGATAATCATCATGAATTATCCACGACCATAGATGCTTTAAAATCCACGGTTATTGAGACTACGGATGAGCTATCTTATGTTTCTGAGGAGGATGCTCCAAGGAATGAAGAGCAAATCGTAGAGGAGCACCTTATTGACGTAGAGGGACTCTCACAATTGCCTGAGTATTATAATGGTTGTGAGATTACAAGTTTGGCGATGCTTATTGACTATGTAAAATTGCCTTATACCCGGGAGGATTTAGTTAACATGCTTCCCCTGGATGAAACTCCATTAATAGTAGGAGAGAGCCAGGACATTGAGCAGTGGGGCGATCCCAATCACGGTTTTGTAGGAGACATTATGGGCAATCAGATGGGGTATGGCGTCTATAATAAACCAATAGAAGAACTGCTTCATCAGATTGATGCCGAAGGAGTGCTTAACCTGACTGGCGGGGAATTTGCAGCTGTCGAAAAACAGATCGCTCAAGAACGCCCGGTGATGGTATGGACAACATCGAATTTCGAGCCATCAGAATCATGGACAGAGTGGCATTCTCAGGATGGTTCAACAATAGAAGCTACATTTGATGAGCATGCGGTGCTTATGGTGGGTTACGATCAAGACTACGTATATGTAAACAATCCATTGAACGGTGAAAAAGCAGAAAAAGTAGCGAAGCAGCCATTTATCGAGAGCTGGGAGCAGTTAGGGAAGCAAGCGATAACGATTAGCAAGTAATCTCAAGGTGAAATGACCAGGCTACCAAGTGTATCCCGGTTCTGGTGGGAAGAGTTTTTGACTTACAAAAAAGAATAATAACTTTTATGGTTTTTGGAAAAATAAAACATTGCATTGCTTCAGAATACATGGTATATTGTCATTCCGGTCGCAAGACAGGACGCCGAATGAAAGCAACTTTAAAAAAACTAGTTGCAAAAGAAATTCGAGTGTGATATATTAATCAGGTCGCTTTCGACGGATGTCGAAAACGAACGAAGATTGTCCTTTGAAAACTGAACAACGAGTGAATGTTTTAAAGAGAATGAAAATTCTCGCTAGCATTGAATTTTGAGCTTAAGACAAGCTCT
>NZ_JMLS01000014.1 GCF_000686845.1 Paenibacillus sp. UNC451MF
CAGAGCTTGTCTTAAGCTCAAAATTCAATGCTAGCGAGAATTTTCATTCTCTTTAAAACATTCACTCGTTGTTCAGTTTTCAAAGGACAATTCTTCGACAAAACCTTATTACTTTCGTAATTTTCATCTTGTCATTTTGTGTCGCTTTGTTTAGCAGCGACTTTTTTAATATATCACATTCACCCATCTTAATGCAAGCTTTTTTTCAAATTTATTTTTTGAATCAAGCTTGCTTTCTTTCAGATGCGCTTGCCGTTTTTAGCGGCGAGAGTTAATGTATCATAGGCTTATATATAAAGTCAAGGGTATTTTCAAAAAAATATTACGAAGCCCTTATCAGAACAAAAATGGAAGTACGATCGCCATTAGCAGACCGTACTTCCTGTATATTTATCGATTCCTTACTACTCAATCATTCCTTCGTTCGGACTGCTTGCCGACGCATATCTCTTTTTAGCAATACGGCCTGCCAAGAATCCTTTGCGCCCAGCAATTACGGCTAGTTTGAACGCTTCAGCCATAAGAACAGGATCCTGTGCTCCAGCAACAGCTGTATTCAAAAGAACTCCATCAGCACCAAGCTCCATAGCTAAAGCTGCGTCAGCTGGTCCGCCGATACCTGCATCGACAATAACAGGCACTTTAGCTTCCTCAATGATAAAACGTAATTGGTTCGGATTCGCAATACCTTGACCGGAGCCAATAGGTGAAGCTCCTGGCATCACAGCCGCCGCTCCTGCTTCTTGAAGTTTGCGCGCCAAGATAGGATCGTCCGATGTGTATGGCAATACGATGAAGCCAAGGTCTACCAAAATTTTGGTTGCCTCCAATGTTCCAATAGGATCTGGGAGCAATGTCTTAGGATCACCGATAACTTCAACTTTAATCATATCGCATAGGCCCGAAGCCTTAGCCAGTTTTGCAATACGAACTGCTTCTTCTACCGTATAAGCACCTGCAGTGTTAGGCAGAAGGGTGAATTTTTTCAAATCAAGTGTTTCAAGGAAATTAGGTGCTTCCGGGTTGTCGATAGGAAGACGGCGAATAGCGAAGGTCAACACGTCGGCCTCGGAAGCTTGAACCGCTTGATTTTGAATATCTAGCGCTGAAAATTTACCTGTTCCTAACAGTAAACGGGATTTGAATTCATACGGACCGATTTTTAATACATCGTTCATTTATAATACCCTCCATTTATATTAATCTATGAGTAAAAGAAGCAATGACTCATTAGCCCCCACCAACAAAGTGAACAATCTCGAGAGAGTCTCCTTCTTTAAGAGCAGTACTAGCATATTCACCGCGATCGATAATTTCTCGATTCAACTCAATAACAAGTATTTTTTGCTCCAGCTTAAAAGCGGCAAGCAGATCAGCAACGTTGGCCACGTCGGATACTTCTCTCACCTCGCCATTAATAGTTAGCTTCACGTTATAACACCACGCTTTCCAATTATAATCGCACAAAAAAAGCCAACCCCGCGCAGAGGTTGACTTTGTAATCATGCCGAAAACCGGCATTGTTACGTCCGTCCACTTCCCTACGCTGGTATCATCCAGAAGCATGCCAAAAAGAGACACGCCAGATCAGGTTCCAAGGGTCAAGAAATAGCTTTCTTATCTCAGCCTCGCTATAAAAGGCTCCCCTAGTGGCTATTCAATTAAAATTTAGTATAGCAGAAATGAACGTTTTTGTCGCTTAAAATACTTAGTTCGTAGTGTAACGTATCTCCAATAAAGATAACTGCTCGTCCAGCGTATAAATGACTTCCTTGGCAAGCGATTTCTTCACAAGTTTGCTAAGGATAATCGGCAGCTCAAAGCGTACGTCCGTCAGCTTCTCACATTGCTGAAGCTCAGATAAGCTCCAGGCATCCTCACGACTCGATAATACGGAGATCAACAGTCTACAGCACCGTTCCATCTTGGACATGACGGAAAACTCACTAGCCAGAAGAACGAGCTGAACCCGCTGCTTCAACGTCTCGTTGCTTAAGGTAAGCTCCTCATACAGCTTGTATACACCGGGATTGATCGTCTTCACTTGACGCCAGACTGTGATTTCAGGGTGACTCCCCGCTTCAATGATAACAATCCTAGCCCAATGATGCAGCGCTTCTAGAATGTTATTATAAGCATCAAGCAGATGATCCTCCAAAATATATTCTTTACTCTCCATATATTTACGTAAAAACTTGGAGAACTCGATGAGCAGCTTATGTTCTCTCATGTCCGATGGAAACTCCAGCATTCGATGCCGCAAACCTTCTAAATACATATTCCGATCCAGAAGAATCTCTCCCTTTAAGATCCAGTAAATGAGGTTGCGATGCTCTCCATGCAAAATGAGCTGTTGAATTGCGGAAGGTCCAAACCATCTTTCTTGTATACGGCAGTCGTCTTTTATATAATGATACTGTTGATCGGTTTGCAGGCCTTCTTTTACAATGACTAGCAACAGGAGATCGAATCCGTCCGTGATGGCAGAAAACATCGACGGATTATCGACCGCCAATATACTCATGACTGCTTCGTCTTCCCGGAGCCTGGCAATCCTTTGTTCCTTTAAGGCGTTCATCGCCGTAGCCTCCTACATAACATTACATGATACATCTTATTTCTACACAAGTAGGCGGTTTCCTGCATTTTTCAGTGACAAATTTCACAATTTATCTAAAGAAAGAAGTGACACCAGTGAGATTGAAATCCAGTAAAGTAAATGAGTTCCGTTTATGGGGACTGCTGCTTACCATGGGCGGTATGCTTCTCATGATCGTAGGATTAGCGGGTATTGTCTTCAATTGGGGAGTTGCAGGCAAAATTATTGCGGGCATATGTATGGTTATCGGCGCTATCTCCATGCTTGCAAGTATGGGCGTTTATTTCTGGGCCGGTATGATGTCGACCAGCACGACCGTAATTGAATGTCCCGAGTGCGGAAAGCAAACGAAACTTCTCGGAAAAACAGACCGCTGCATGTTTTGTAAAACGATTTTGTCGCTGGATCCACAGCATGATCCTAATGCTAAGGCAAATCTATAAATGTTTGCAAAAGAAAACTGGCTCTTTCCACACTTTGATGTGTGCAGAAAGAAGCCAGTTTTTTTGTTGAAGTAACTTTTCTATTTAGCAAGCTCCGTACGAATTAGATCCCATATAGCCGGGTTTTCGTAGCCCCTTCTCCAAGTAGCCACTCCAGCAAGCTGATATTTATTGACGATATCCATTCTAGCTTTCATGGAAACCTCGTCCTCCAACCATATTCGGATCAGCTTGTCCCCGTCCTTATATTCGACGTAGTTTTGGCCTGCCTCCGGTAAGAATACTGGAGTGAGATTTTTTTCTTTAATCGTTTTTTGGGGATTATCCATGTAAACGGACCTTGAGCTTACTTTTGTTTTGCCGTCCACCACTTCTTCTGTCCAGATACGGGTATAGAAAGGAATACCTAGAACTAGCTTCGAAGCCGGGATCTGGTCTTCCTTCATCAGTTTCACTACGTTCTTTTCTACCCATGGGATTGAGGCGACGGAGCCTGATGTAGGACTGCTCGCCCAAAATTCATCATAAGCCATAATCATCATGTAATCCAAGGAATCGATCAGCGATCTCCTATCATAAAATGCAGACCACATCTCGCTCGATGACTTAGGCGTCACATCCATCGATACGATAAGTCCCTGCTCATGCATTAAGGGCACCATTTCTCTAACAAACTGGACCAGGTTCTCTTTGTCCTTCGTATTCACATTTTCAAAGTCGATATTGATGCCTTGCAATGAATATAATTGAGCAAAGCTGAGCAGCTGCTTGATCATTTTCATTCTTCGATCGTATGTGGAGAGCGCCTCCGTCGTACGCTTCGGTTCAAAGCCGTTGCTGAACAGCGCCCAGATTTGATAATTTTGGCTATGCGCCCATTTAATATATGCAGGGTCAGCGATATTTTTCAGGTTACCTTGCCCATCGTCAATATGAAACCAGGTTGGACTAACCACATTCAAACCAGGCATAGGCGAAAATTTGGACGTATCCGGGCTTTTTGGAGTCGTTACCTGTTCCCAGGTCATATTGACCTTTCCGCCCGCCAGTTTAGGCGCTACGAAGCTTGGTGGCTGCTCCTGCTTGGGAACCTTCTCTATGTGATCGGATAAGAGGTGATCTTTTTTGATGTAGCCCATATACCCATTAGTCAGCTGCACATGGAACCATTCTTCCTCTTCTCCCCAGATCATCACTTCCTCATTCTGTTTCAAGTCGACAAGGATGGGAGATTTGATTGACATTTCCTTGCGCATTGGAATCGTTTTATCCGGTTTGTTAGGATAGGATATCGTCTTGCCCCAACGGATCTCATCTTCTTCTTTCACCAAAATGACGGCACCGGTGTCCTTCGACTCTCTCAATTCAATCCGGTAAAGCTGCTTTAACGGCTCCATCGGGAGGTACAAAGCCCCATTCACCTTCTCTAGAGGAAACTTCAAATTGAATGGTTTTTCGTTAATAGTGCCCGTCAGCTGACTTGTCCGTAAACGAACTACTTTATCCTGGGTCGTTATAATTGTCGAATCGCTCGACTCCTCGTATAGCATGGTCGAATCTATTAATTCCTTAGCTATAGCGAAAGGCAGCTTCAAGCTCTCTTCCTTCCCCACGGCCGGCTGCTCCGACAAGTTGCCTTTATAGAAGATCGGTTTAGTGATTCCATCAAATGAAGGGTCTTCGTGCCTATTGGTCGGTACATACTTATCCCAATACACTACGGCAGCAGCACCCAAGAAAACAGCGAACAGGAGTGTCCATATACGCCATTTTTTCGATCTTTTTCTTGCTGATCTATGATTCGTCGTGTAATCCGGTTCCATTGTTTCACTCCCATGGTGACTCTATTAATCTCTCAAACTAGTATTAGTTTAACAAAAAAGACGTACCAAAAGCCACTTGTTTGCCAAGCAGGCTTTAAGCACGTCCATTATACCTTATATTAGTAGATTGTTCCAATTTACGACAATAGTTTAGCGTTGTTTTACAGAGGCACAGTCCGAACAGATTCCGTACACTTCGACACGGTGGCTTTTAACTACAAACCCCGTTTCTATCCCTGCTGTCTTCTCCAGGTCGTCCAAAGGCTTGTAAGCGAAGTCAACCAGTTTGCCGCATTCCTCGCACAGCGCATGATAATGATCTGACATATCAGCATCAAACCGGCTTGAATGATCGCCATAGGTCATTTCACGAACGAGTCCAACCTCGATAAATACTTTCAAATTGTTATACACTGTTGCCACGCTCATACTCGGGAACCGTGGAGCTAAAGACTTATAGATCTCGTCGGCCGTAGGATGCGTCATCGTATTTAACAAATAGGCCAGAATAGCATGTCTTTGTGGGGTCATGCGTACGCCTGTCGATTTCAATTTATGCAACGCTTGCTCCAATCGTGAATCCATGCTGTCTCACCGCCTAATCCGATAAAAGGGTATCGATTTATTTTACGCGGCTTCGTTTACATTTGTCAATGAAGTTACCGTATAGTTGAAAAAAATGAATTCATCATTCGGCCTTTTGAATGCTGATATTGCCTTTCGTCTCTAATTGAATCTTGTTTTTTCCTGTGCCTATAACGCCTTCGATTGATTTTTTGCCAATTTGCAGCGGGAGCGCGGATTGGATACTGCCATTTTGTCCTTCTCCTTTGACGGTGAAATTACCATTAGACGGGAGTGCGAGCTTAATGTTGCCATGTGTTGTTTCAATATCCCAATCCCCATTAACGATAAGGCTCGTTACATCTACAGAGCCGTTGGTTGTATTGGCTTTCAACTCATGTGGCGCTTCGATGATCTGAATATTTCCGTTAGTAGTCTCGGCAGCTACAGAACCGCTGACATGGCTTAATTCAAGACTTCCGTTAGTAGAAGACAGCTCAGCATCCCCTTGATGGTTTTTCACATTCAACAAGCCGTTGGTCGTTTCCAACTTCATATTTCCTTTGGTCTGCGAAGCTGTAATACGGGCATTGGTAGATTCCAAATCTATCTTGGCCGCTTCAACAGATGAAACTTGAATCTCTCCGTTTGTTGTCTTTAGCTTAAGCTCCTGCTTAAATACCAGTTGATCAGCCGTTATTTTGCCGTTGCTCGTTTCCAAATCCATATCAAGCTTTACCTGCTGAGGCAAGCTAATTACAAGGTCCGTGCGGGCCTTACGCTGATGCCAGAAGCTGCCGCCATATTCAGCTCCTTCGGATATAATCGTCAATTCATTCCCTTGGACCCGCTGTTCTAAGCGTGACTCCGAGGCAATCTCGCTTGCTTCCTGCTCGTCATCCAATGCAACGTAAACCGTGGATTGAATCTGCATCTGGTCGGAGCTTCCTTGCTTCAAAACGACATTGCCCGAGGGGTTCCTAACCGTTACTTTATCTACGCCATTTGCTAATGTAATAGTCGTGGTTCCTTGCTCGAACTTGTGCCCCTCCTGAGTGAAGGAAAGCATAGCCTCTCCTAAATTCAGGTTTCCCGACCAATTACGAAACAATGAAGCGGATTGCGTACTCCCTATAACGACTGCCGAGAGGATGACGGCCACTATAACACCGCTGATATCAAGCTTCAACTGCTTGTCGCTATCTCCATACTTTATATTAAATAGTATATATTCAACGCCAAGAGCTACAAATAATACGGGCCACCAATCGATCAGAAGCGCGGTCCAGTGCGATCCCATATACTGATCAGCAATGACCGCCGCGCCGACTAAAACCAATAACAGCGCAGCCGTGTAGCGACCTGCTTTTCGCATAGCACTTTTCTCCTTCCTGAATTTATTTTTTAGTGCTTTCTTTCAAAAACAGTACGATGCCTACAACGATAAGCACAATGGCGCCAATAGATGAACCCAGCAGTTCAAAAATACGGTTCAGCCAGGCCGGCTTGCTGCTAACGAGAAACAAGAATACGCCTCCAATAATTAGCAAGTAACCTAACGTGCTTCCTTTGAGGAATTTGGATGCAGACCGTGGACTGACTCCAGGCTGCCCCAGAGGATCGGTATAAAGACCGCTCCACTCTGAGTTCACCTTATCGGTTTGCTGTAGAGCATCAAAAATATTATAGAAATAGATCACGGGGACAAACAAAGAGAATAATACGATCAACGGGATGCTTGAGCTTGAATTGGTAGCAAAGAATACGATGGCAAAAATATCAGCAATCAGCAGCAGCATCAGCATCATTCCCCGCTGCATCAACCCAAGGTATAGCTGGCCTGTGCCGGGAATAAGGAAAGAAAGCAGACAAGCTACAAATTTACTTTTGCGCGGAACGGAACGAAACGGATCAAAAGGCGGTTGATTGGGGGACGTTTGATTCCATTTTTCCATACGCTCCCTCAAAAAAGCATCTTCCTTCTCTTCTTCATTAAAAAAAGGTTGCTTACGCTGGTCTTCCATATAGGTTTACCTCCATTCATTTCGTTAATAAGTGGCCGTTGACCCTTAAGTTTCGGACTTTCTATGAAAATAGCTGCATAGAGATTTGCTGCACGATCCATTCTACTGCCGCAACCTTGCTCTGGACGTCATCCCCCCATTGCGCTGCATTGATGGACATGATTTTACCTAATACGCCAGAGGATATAAACACATAGGTCGCGGCGGTGGCTACCAGCCCGTGAACCAGTTCATTGCGCCATCTTGTCCTGCGTTTGGATTCATTGCGAGCGGATGCCTCCCTTAATCGATGGGACTGTTCACGGGATTCCCTGCCGATAGCTCCCATAACTTTGTCCTCTATATCCTCTGGTGCTTGAAGCAGAGGCATTTCATCCAATAAAGATTCCATTTCGAGATACGCACGAAGTCTTGTCCGGCAATCGGGGCATCCTTGAATATGCCGCCCGATTTTCTTCAATTCCAGCTCAGAGCAAGCGTTATTTAGAAATCGTTGCAGATGACGATCGTCCGGATGCAGATGATGTTTGTTCATAATTGCGTACCTCCTGCCATTTTTGTTTGAGCAGCGATTTACCACGATACAACCTTGTCTCAATCGTTTTCAACGGAAGCTGTGTAGCTTCGGCGATTTCTTGGTAGGACAGCTGTTTGTAATGGTATAGATACAGAATGAGCCTGTATTTGTCCGGTAGCTCCGAAAGCATCTTCAAGATCGTTTGCTGCTCTTCCTTTTGCAGCGCTGCCGCTTCAGGCTCTTCCTGACGGCTGCCGAACCAGTTCTTCACCTTATCCAGCATGGCCTCATAGGGCCTGCGCCGCTGAGAGCGGCGGTAATCGGTAACCAAGTTGACCGTCAGCCGGTAAACCCATGTCGTAAATTTGGCATCCCCGCGAAAATGTACCAGTGACCGATACAGCTTAATAAAGATTTCCTGCGTCAAATCTTCGGCGGTTTCGCGATGCTCAACCAGGCGATATACAAGCGTATAGATATAATTCTTATGACGCTCTATTAAGAAGCGGTAAGCCTCTTCATCGCCTTGACGGATCTGTTCGACCAATTGCTCATCCGTCAATTGTTCCATCGTTTCACCGCCTTTGTTATGTTCTTTTATAAATGATTTGACGTCAGAAAATAAAGGACCCCTTCAAAAATAATAAAAATATATTTACTCGATCGATATAGCATGGACCCCTTCAAGGTGCTGCAGCTGCTCTACTAAAGAAGTAATGGGTTTGCCTCGTCCAAGCCGCACCGTGAGCGACACGATCATCGAGTTAAATTCTCCTTCATTCTCCTCTACGGTAAGCTTTTGAACATCATGTCCTTGTTCGCTTAAGGAGGTTGAAATACGCGTGAGCAGACCTGGTCGTTCATCCGCTCGAATCCTCAGCAGACGCAGCTTTTTACCGTGAAAATATCGCTTCTCCACCTCATTAAGCACCCAAAGACTTAACAACGCTAACAAACATGCCAATACGGAGGCGTAATAAAAGCCCGCCCCTGTAGCTAGCCCTATCGCTGCCACGACCCATAGTGAAGCTGCTGTCGTCAATCCCGTTATCGATTTGCCAGTGTACAATATCGTTCCGGCTCCTAGAAATCCAATGCCGCTAATCACTTGGGCAGCCAGACGCGCAGGGTCTAGGCGCACGTTATCAAGCTTAGCAAACTCGGAAAAGCCATACATGGAGAGAAGCATTATTAAAGTAGATCCGAGACAGACGAGAATATGGGTTCTTAGTCCTGCCGCGTGACTGCTGCGTTCTCGCTCAAAGCCAATCAAGCCGCCAAGCATCAACGAAACAACCAGCCGCAGAGTGATATGAAACGGATCGATATAGAACGGATCTGCCATGTTAATCTCTAGCTCCTTTTTGGTGGACCGCGTCTATTCAAGGAAGAGAAAACATCGTTTCATTTGAGAATATTTTAACATGGTTTATCCTCAACGTACGAAATGTTTTTAAGGCTTGGAGTTGACTTCCCATTCTATGACGCTACACTTAGAATGTAAAGGATGAAACGTTTAAAGCCATCACATGTAAAAAGATCGAACGGAGGAACTCTCTTTGACTACACTTTATTCATCATTGACGGAAAGAAAAGATGCCATTCGTAAGTTTGCTGCGCGCAAAGCACTTGAGCTGCCTATTCAGCCTAGCGGCTTCTGGTTCCATAGCGATGTGCGCGATAACTTCTATTATGCGATTCATTTGTTCTCTTATTGCACTGACAAGAAAGCTTCTACCGAAATGAGTGAAAATGAGCGAGAAGCCGCATTGGAATTAGCTTCTAATATGATTAGCCGGGTATTAAGCCTACAGGTGCAAGATTCCGACAACCCGATGTATGGCCATTGGCCTCTTAATCTGGGTAGCGATCCTGCAGCAGCCAAACCCAATCTGCTCCCTGTAGAGCTGATGGGCTGTCTCATTATTTTATTTTATAATCAGTTTCAAAATGTGCTCCCTCTTGGCCTTAAAAGCGAGCTGAATCTGTCGATTCTGCATATTTATCAAAGCAGTGTGTATCGTCAGCCGATTAAACAAATTCATCACCACGAAGCGAAGCATACTTCGTTGAAACTTCTGCTCGGTCATCAGTTTGACGATCAAGAGCTTCTCCAACAAGGACTGAGATTTGCCAAGCAGCAGCTTCAGCATGTGAAAACCTTCGGTTTTAAAGAATATGGCGCTCTGCCTTGGCATTGGCACTGGATTCAATCCTTCACCTGCGTTTGGGAAGTGGTCGATGACGCAGAGGTTCGTGAAACGGTCAGCGCGATGCTGGACTACTTATGGAGTCTACGTGCGGACTATTATTTGAAAGGAGCCTGGGTTGGCGCTCAATCTCGCCAATGGCCGCATGACGGTCCTAAGGACAATAACACCCTGCTCGATTACATCCAGTTCGGAGACTTCCCTATGCCTTCTGTCATTACCCGTCTGGAAGGTGCAAGTCTATATACTTATGAAGTATCCGAGGATATCGTGAAGCGTGCGGTAGAACGCAGCTCCGTAGAGGAGCTGAAACGTAAGATCCGATTTGCTGAGGTTGACGGTGAGGTAACGGAAGAAGCCCATCTCTATACGTATGTTACAACTGACTATGCTGTAGGCGGCATTTGGGAGCGTCGAGATGAATTCGACAATGAGCAGCAGCGCTGGGACGTTACACTGCCTCTGACAGATCCTGCCGCAGCCATAGGGGTTAACCAAGCTTTCTTCTTCCATCCTGGGGCCAAATATAAAGAAGGCGACGATAGGCACCAAAGCCAATATGGTAAAGTACTGCTTCATCAAGATACAGTCGCTCAGTTATGGGAAATTCCATCTGAAGACAACGAGGCGTTCCCTTCTCTCGTCGGATGTTTACCCAAAGGAGAATGGTCTTTTACTAAACGAAGCGGTTTCGGGCGTATCGGTAACCTTTACGCGGCATTTCATCTTATGAATGATTTCAGCACGGAGGAACGGTCGGATCGGGTTTCAATTACAAGTCTGTTCGTCGGAGGCTCTAACGGGGTCGTGATGGAAGTTGTAGCTTCTAAAGAAGCTGAGCAGTTGGGTATATTCAGTTTGGAGCAGTTCGCTGCCAGAATGCAGCAATCCAAATTGAACTTCGTCGAAAAGAAAGAAGAAAACGGCGGCATTGAAGTCGTATACACAACAAGAAAGCAGGACGAGCTTAGGCTTGGCACGGCGCCGAACAGTGAAGCAACGATTAATGGTCAGACCATTCGTTGGGATGAGTATGTTATTAGTATATAGAACGATTAAAAACGTGATGCGGCTTTTTCGCATCACGTTTCTTCTTTTACATATGGCATTCTTTTATAAAATACGGTAAGCGTTACATTCGGAGCTATCTCAAGCACTTGACCTGCTTCGTACCCATGTTTGCCGTACAGTAGGACAGCCGGTTCATTGTTCGTACCGGTCGATACTTTAATCATCATTCCTGGAATGGCAAATTGTTCGGCAAATTGAAGTAAGCGGGTAGCGATTCCGCGGCGAAAAAAAGACGGGTGGACCATCAGACGGCATATGATCAGTTCCTTGGAGCTTTGCTTCACAGCTACGGCACCTGCCAACTGCTGTTCATCATAGTAACCAAAAAATTGCTCACCCGATTCCCGAATCGTTTTGGGAGAATCGAATAACGGAGGAATGTCTTCAAAACCGATCCGTTCTGCTTCCACTCGGTAAGACAATTGCTGCAGCATCAATAGCTCCAATACTTGCTGGTTGTCGTCTATATCAATCGGTTGAATCATGCGGTCCTCTCACCTCGCTGGCAGTATCTTTATATGCTCTAGCTGAAGTATACAACAGAAGCCCCTTCATTCCAATCGTTCCCATTCCTATAGCTTGTTAAATTTTGTTCCAGAATAAAAAACAGTCTCCGCATCTAATGAAAACGGAAACTGTTCTTATGGATTATTGATTCAAGCATTCCACAATAAGCTTGTTAACAAGCCCAGGGTTCGCTTTTCCTTTAGTTTCTTTCATGACTTGTCCGACCAAGAAGCCAACAGCTTTATCTTTGCCTGCCTTGAAATCGGCAACCGATTGCGGATTATTAGCAACGACCTGCTCAACAACCGCTTTAATAGCTCCCTCATCGCTGATTTGAACAAGACCTTGCTCCTCAACGATTGTTTGTGGAGCTTTGCCAGTTTCAATCATTGCTTTGAACACGGTTTTAGCAATTTTGGTGCTGATCGTTCCTTTTTCTATCAATCCGATCATTTCACCCAAGCCTTTGCCTGTAACCTTAACATCCTGAAGCTCAAGGTTATTGGCATTCAAATAACCCAACAAGTCACCCATGATCCAGTTAGAAACGGCTTTGGCATCCTTGGTGTACTTCAAGCTTTCTTCAAAGAAGTCTGCCACTTTAATCGAAGAGGTAATAACCTCAGCATCATAGCTAGGCAAGCTATACTCAGTAACATAGCGAGTTTTACGAGCGTCAGGAAGCTCAGGAATACTGTCACGAACACGCGCCTTCCACTCATCGTCGATGTATAAGCGAACCAGATCCGGGTCCGGGAAATAACGGTAGTCGTGAGCCTCTTCCTTGCTGCGCATCGTCAGCGTCTTACCTTGGGCTTCATCCCAGCGACGCGTCTCCTGCACAACCTCACCGCCACCATCCAATACATCGGCTTGACGCCACTCTTCATACTCTAGACCTTTTTGCACGCCGCGGAACGAGTTCATGTTCTTCAACTCTGCGCGTGTTCCGAACTTCTCTTGTCCGTATGGACGAATACTAATGTTCGCATCGCAGCGAAGCGAGCCTTCCTCCATCTTCACGTCGGAGACATCGCAGTATTGCATGATCGCCTTCAACTTCTCCAAATAAGCGCGAGCTTCCTCAGGAGAACGAAGATCCGGCTCGGACACGATCTCTATCAGCGGAGTACCTACACGGTTGTAGTCGGCTAATGAAGCATATCCGCCGTCCACGTGGGTCAGCTTCCCTGCATCTTCTTCCAGATGAACACGAGTAACGCCGATTCGTTTTGTTTCCCCATTCACTTCGATCTCAATCCAACCATGCTCTCCGATTGGCTTGTCGTATTGCGAAATTTGGTAGGCTTTCGGCGAATCCGGATAAAAATAGTTTTTACGGTCGAACTTGCTATCCGTTGCAACTTGACAGTTAAGCGCCATAGCGGCTTTCATCGCATATTCCACCGCTTGCTTATTCAGCACGGGCAGTACGCCGGGGTAGCCTAGGCAGACCGGGCATGTATGAGTGTTCGGCGGAGCACCGAATTCCGTGGAGCATCCGCAAAAAATTTTGGACTTCGTGTGAAGTTCAACGTGGACTTCCAGTCCGATGACCGTTTCATATTTCGTTTGGGTTGCTGACATGCTGGCTTGCTCCTTTCATCTATTCTGTTACAGCTGAGGACGCTGCTTGTGGTGATCGGTATTTTGCTCGTAGGCGTGCGCCACACGCAAAATCGTCGACTCGTCCAGCGCTTTCCCGATGATTTGCAAGCCAACCGGCATGCCGTCAGCAAGTCCGCAAGGAACGCTGATCGCAGGGATTCCCGCCAGATTAACCGGAATGGTCATAATATCATTCAAATACATCGTCATCGGATCATGAACCTGGGAGCCCACTTTAAAGGCTGTAGTAGGAGCTGTTGGTCCGATAACAACGTCATAGTTTTCAAATACTTGATCAAAATCTTGTTTGATCAATGTACGCACTTTTTGCGCTTTTAAGTAATAAGCATCGTAATAACCGGAGCTCAGTGCATAAGTTCCAAGCATAATCCGACGCTTTACTTCAGAACCGAAGCCTTCGCTGCGCGATTTGTGGTACAAATCCAGCAGGTTTTTCGGATTCTCTGCACGGACACCATAACGAACGCCGTCAAAACGGGCAAGGTTCGACGAAGCTTCCGAAGAAGCAAGCAAGTAATAAGCAGCCACTGCATACTCGGTATGAGGCAACGACACTTCTTCCACAATGGCACCAAGCCCTTCGAGCACTTTCAATGCATTGACGATCGCTTCACGAACTTTGGGATCGATACCTTCTCCCATGTATTCCTT
Source organism: Paenibacillus sp. UNC451MF (assembly GCF_000686845.1). Classification (GTDB taxonomy): domain Bacteria; phylum Bacillota; class Bacilli; order Paenibacillales; family NBRC-103111; genus Paenibacillus_S. The sequence goes on from NZ_JMLS01000014.1 coordinate 14,039, forward strand.
CGGCACAGCGATTCGCAGGCCTTTTACATCGCCTGTAAGGGCGCTCAAGTAATCAGGAATATCCACGTTCGCGGACGTTGAGTCCTGCGAATCATGACCTGCAATAGCTTGCAGCAAATAGGCGCTGTCTTCAACATTTTTGCTCAAAGGACCGATTTGGTCCAAGGAGGAAGCAAAGGCTACCAAGCCAAAGCGAGATACTAAACCATAGGTTGGTTTCAATCCGACAATACCGCAATAAGCAGCAGGCTGACGGATCGAACCGCCTGTATCAGAGCCGAGTGAGAAGTAAACTTCACCTGCAGCAACAGCCGCAGCAGAGCCACCGCTGGAGCCTCCTGGAACGTGTTCCAAGTTCCATGGGTTGAATGTTGCATGGAAGCTGGAGTTCTCATTGGAGCCGCCCATGGCGAATTCATCCATGTTCAGCTTACCAATAGAAACCGCTTGGGCTTCTTTCAGCTTCCGGACTACGGTTGCGTCGTAAACCGGATGGAAATTACGCAAAAATTGACTCGCACAAGTCGTTGTAACACCGTCGGTCACAATATTGTCCTTGATTCCAATCGGCAAGCCGAACAGCAAACCTCTGGACTTATCCGTTCCAAGCTGGTCGTCCAATGATTTTGCAGTTGTACGGGCATTCTCTTCATCCAGCGTCAAAAACGCCTTCACCTTATCCTCTACTTGTCCGATCCGGTTATAGGATTCGCTCACCAAGTCGGAGACGGATAGTTCTTTGGCATGAAGCCGGTTATGTATATCTTGTAATTTCAGATCAAATAAAGACAAAACTGCATCCTCCCTTCAATAATATTGCGGCTATTCCAATACAGCAGGTACTTTGATTTGACCGTCTTCTTCATCCGGCGCATTCAACAGTACTTTTTCAATCGGCAGAGAAGGTCTCGATACGTCCTCGCGCATAACATTGGAAAGCGGCATCGGATGGCTGGTCGGTTCCACATTATCCGTATTCAGCTCATTTAACTTCTCGGCATATTTTAAGATGGCGTTCATCTGCTCGGTTAATTGTTCTTTTTCCTGATCACCCAGTTCAAGTCGCGCCAATTTGGCTACATGCTCTACATCTTTAATCGAAATGCTCATCGACTGCCCCCCGCTTCTTAGTCTAACTACCGTTATTTTCGACAAAATGGACGAAAACTCATCCTTATATTATAAACCAGATGAATATTGAACTCAATTACCTAATTAAAACCTAAAAAACGCAGCAAAAAGAACAAAAAAACAGCCCCCAACCGAACCCACAGGATCCGACAAGGACTGTTTCATAATAAGCCTGGCCCATAAATAAGGACATCATGTACCCTTAATTAAATCCATGCCTTTAAATTGATTTGTTTGATAAAATCCTCTTGCGACTGTACTTCCTTAGCTGCTTCAGCCGGTTCCTCCGGCTCTTCATCCCCGTTCATAATGCGCCGGAACAATTCCTCATTCTTAGTAGCTAGAGCAAAATCGATCAACGACTCCCGTTCCAGCCTATCTACTTCCTGCTGAATCAATACCTCTTCAAGCTCGATATCATCAGCCGATACGAAGAAATGTTTATTTATTTTAGGGACGCGGACCACATAATCAAACACATTATCCGCATTGCGGTCATAAGCGATGATGTATCCGTAATCTCCAACGGGCAAATTTTGCTCAAACTTGTCTGTGACGATATATACCTTCTGTCCCAAACGCAGCATATGCCATTCCTCCCAAGACTAACGTGCCTATCTGATTCATGCCCGATTTGGTTATTATGAGTTGGAAATAACAACATAATAGATTGGTTTAATGATTCGAGCCATGAGTATCGGTATACGTTTATGAATTAATTCTATTAATTTTAGCATCTTTTTTGGGCTTAAGCAATGATAGACAAGCTGCTCACCCTAACGATTTACTATATTTATAACAGTCGAATTCACCTAGACTTTCTTTGGTTAACGCACAATAAGCCGAGTCATCCAATTGGACAACCGGCATGGCTTATCGCTGTGTGACTCTCAAGCAATTACCAACCCAGGGTCTGCATAGAGCAGAGCCTAGGCTAGCTTTCAATTTTCCCCGCAGCAGAGCGGGCAATTTGCTCGAATAATTGTTCGAAATCCTCAACTGACAACGGTTTGCTGAAAAAATAACCTTGGGCTTCGTTGCACTTGTTGTTTTGCAAGAAATGAAGCTGTTCAATCGTTTCTACGCCTTCAGCTATGACCTTTAACTTTAAATTGCGGGCCATGGCTATGATAGTCATAATGATTTCCATATTATCGGACTTATCTTTGACCTGGCTTATAAATGATTTATCGATCTTCAATGTATCAATTGGAAATTTGTTCAAATAATTTAAAGAGGAATACCCAGTTCCAAAATCATCGATAGCTATCTGAATGCCCAATTCTTTTAAGGAATTCAATTTTCCTATAACGTAATCTTCATTGTACATAGCAATGCTCTCGGTAATTTCCATCTCCAACAGCGTCGGCTCCAACCCGGTCTCTTCCAGCACATGCCGGACATAATCGACGAGATTCTGCTGTTGAATTTGGCGAGCCGATAGATTCACGGATACCCGCATAGGCGGAAAGCCTTTCTCCTGCCACAGCATGTTTTGCTTGCAAGCCGTATGCAGTATCCACTCGCCCATAGGGGCTATCAAGCCGGTCTCTTCGGCTAACGGAATAAATTCTAACGGAGAGATCAGACCGTTCTCTGGATGAATCCATCGTACGAGCGCCTCTACACCAACGATTTTCCCAGTGTTCAAATCAACCTGAGGCTGATAAAACAGCGTAAACTCATTGCGCTCAAGCGCTTTACGCAATCCTTTTTCCAGAGCAGCCCTTCTAACGATCTTGTCCTTCATTTCCAGCGCGTAGAACTGGAAGTTGTTGCGTCCCTGCTCCTTGGCGCGGTACATCGCAATATCAGCATTTTTGACAAGCGTATCAATGTCCTCACCATCGCACGGGAACATACTGATCCCGATACTTGGAGTTACGGAAAGCTCCTGTCCTTCATATAAAGCGGGTCTAGACAGCAGCTGCAAAATTTGCCCTACCTTCGTTTCCGTCGCTTCCCGCGAATAGCCGGGCAGTAGAAGAACAAACTCGTCTCCGCCTATCCGTGAGCCCATCTCATTCCCTCCGGCAATGCCTGCGATCCGCTGGGCAACTTCTTTTAACAAGTAATCTCCACTAGAATGACCAAACGTATCGTTGATCCACTTAAACCGGTCCAAATCCAAGAAAAGAACCGCGATGGAGGAACCGTCCTTTTTCACCGATTCCAGCGTCTTCGTGAAGTGCTCATTAAACAATCGGATGTTAGGAAGACCCGTCAGAAAATCATAATTAGCGCGAAATTCAATCTCTGCATTCTTGTCCTTCAGTTCCTGCGTATAGGTTTGGAGGTTCATAGACATGGTGTTGACCCGCTTAGACAGCCAGCCTAATTCATCGTTGCGATCAATGGCAATTTTGGCACCAAAGTTACCTTCTGCGATTTCATTCACTTTATATAGTATGTGATTGATAGGACGCACAATGTAAGCCGCCAATAAAAAGCTGACGATCAACACGAACAGCAGGACGATCAATGAAATGACGATATTATTTAATAACTGCTCGTTTAAAATATCCTGTATGATGTGGTAGTCAGTAACGATCCCGATGGTATACGGATTAGCCGATTGGATCGGAATAAACGTTTTCAGTATCTTTTTCCCGTTAGATTCCGCAACGACACTAATCAACTTACCCGATTGGAAGGATGCCCTGACATTCTGAACATCGTCGGCTTCCTTATAAACATATTGTCCAAACTGAATGTCCCTATTGACCAGGTCGATATACTTTTGCCCGTTAGCTTCTGAAAATACAGGAGGATTTCCGAACGTTTTGGGATTAAACCCGGTGATCTCCAATACGCTTTTGTTGTTTTTCAATATTTTTTCCAGGATGGATTCCGGTCCGAGAATTTGTTGAAATTTCATGATTTGCGTATCGCGTATGTAGGGGTTGATGATGTAATTCGTTGACCCATCGTAATAATAGCCCCACTTATCGACATGATCAGGATCGGAATAGGATATGTTCACAGGTCCGGACCAAAAATTCGGGAGCTTTTGACCTTGAGTCACTACTGTGTTTTTGTTCGTCAGCAGCTGGCTAAAGGCCACAAACCAATAATCCCAATCCTTAGTACTCATATCAAGCTCTTTGGAATCCGAGGATTTGACTCCTTTAATATCGTCGCCTACTTGCTGTAAAAGAGTAATATGAGATACGCCTAATTTTTCCGAGAGTTCAACAAGCTCTTCATTAGTAACCTTGTCGATATCCGGGTTTAACGCATTTTGCGCAGCCATAGCTACAACACGAAGTTTATTTCCAATCAAATCTTCAACATATTGAGCGCCAAATTGAGACTGTTCAATGGAGATTCCAATTTGTTTAGCTAGTAGATCCATTTGCTTCTCTTGGTCTTTCAATAAAAGATCCCTTGAAAAATAGTAATTCAAAAAATTGTACAAGCCCATAATAATAGTTACTACAACAATAAAAGTTAACGCTAATTTTTTTCTAAGAGGCAATGGAATCCCTCCAACTGAAACGAGTCATAGGCAAAAGTTATTATGCGTAATATTCAAAGTAGTTTTTTTCCGTTTCCCATAGTCCGACTTTAAATAGCTTAGGAATGCGGGGCGCCAGCATTTCGCAAATCACCTTTACGACTACGTCCGACGTAGGATTCAACTCTTTAAACTCTTCCGTATCCAGGTTCAAATGCTTATGATCAAATTTCTTGATAACCAATTCGTCAACGATATGGTCCAGATCCGCCAAATTCATGATCATTCCGGTTACAGAGTCAGGCTCTCCCTGCACGGTCACATCCAAATAGTAATTGTGTCCATGTCCGTTAGGATTGTTGCATTTACCGAAAATCCGTTTATTTTCTTCATCACTTAATAAGTAGCTATGCAGACGATGCGCTGCGCTGAAATGATATTTTCTTGTTAAACGAACCATAGAATCCCGCTCCTTCTCCGCATGCAAATAATGATTTTCTCTTAAAATCAATTGATACAGCTCACAGTCAGGGAACTTGCCGTCAAGTGCTTGCCAAAGATATTCAACGATATTTTCCGTCGTCGGGATATGTTTTCTAAAGTACGGGTGCTCACGATCCAAAAACTTGCCATCCAGCTCTGATTCTATCAATTCTTTTGCCACTTTATCGATATCGGTAATGTTGACAACGATGCCTGACCTAGGATCCAACTCCCCTCGGACCATAATCTCCAGGACATAATCATGCCCGTGACCGTGGCGATTGCTGCATAATCCAAACACTCTTTGATTTTCCTCTTCTGTCCATGCATCAACCCAGTAAACATGGGCAGCGGAAAAATGAAGCTTCCTACTCATATAAATCATGTGCTTAGCTCCCGTCTTTAGAATGAATGTTTACGTTACAGTCTTAGTTGAATTGAGATGCTAGAGTACTCCTTTGGGTGGAGTCATCTTGATTTCATCCATACGAACATGCAGCGGAGTTTGCGCAATGAAGGCCGCCATCCGGGCAACGTCCTCCACCTGAAGCATATCATCCTGTGTAAAGCCCCCTACATTTTTCCACATATCGGTATAGGTCGCCCCTAGGCACAGCTTTGTCAAAAAAATACGATGAGGATACCATTCTTCTGAAAGCGCCTCGCCCAATCCATTGAGCGCATGCTTGGAGGAAGTGTAAAGTGCGGATTGAGGCAAAGGCCGTTCCGTCATAATGGAGGAGATGTTGATGATTCTGCCGCCTCTTTTTTTCATTAAAGGAAAGGCTTGTTGAATACACTGAATCGGACCAAACACATTGGTTGCATAGGTATCTTCCCAATCTGCCCTCTCGAATTGTTCAAAGGGCTTGTTGATCATCACCGCAGCATTGTTCACCAATACGTCCAATACCCCATGCTTTCGTTCAATTATGCTAAACGCTTCTTGAATGCTTTCCTCCGAACGCAAATCCATAGGTAGATGAGTGAGTCTATCATCATTATTCCGCTCATTTCCGCCGCGGCTAATGGCATAGGTTATGTAACCGTTCTTAGATAGTTCATGGCTGATAGCCTCACCAATCCCTCTTGATGCTCCGGTAACTAATGCAATCTTTTGTTCCATGAAGCTGCCTCCCCCTCTTACTATTTAAATGCCGACATGGGCGGAAGTCCGCCCTCTATGAAAAATGATTCCTAAATCATTTTTAAAAAGGGTATTCATTCCATTTATCTTTTCGACAAATGTAGATATTACCCTGCATCATAATGCTAACTTTTAAATTAAATGTATATTTTATTACATAAAATGGGTTGGAAAGTCATTTTTAGAGGAAAGCTGTTCTATCTTGGACCCCAAAATCGACAGTTAATGCTTGCGGACAGCATAGACCATATGGACCCATTCATTAATCTGTTGCTGAACAGTAATAAAGCCTCGCCCACGGAACCACTGTAAAAGCAGCGAACGGTCGGACGGGTACTTCCGGTCGAGCTCCATAATAAGCTCCTTGTTGCCTGACATCTCCAGCTCGGAAAGCCTCTCCACACGGGCTTCAGCATGCTCGAACATAAGACTCGTGATGACAATCCTCCCTTGAGGCTTCAGCACCCGGTTCATCTCTTCAAGCGCCAGCAGCTGCTGCTCCTCGTTCAAATGGTGGAAGGCCATATTCGTCACAATAAAATGGAACTGTCCCTCAAAGAAAGGCAGCGCCAAAAAATTGCCCAGCTTTGCCGGAATATCCGGATATTTGCCACGACATTTGGCCAGCATTTGCCTTGACTGCTCCACAGCGAACATGCTCGCTCCCTCCTGCTGCAGCCTCCCTGCCAAATTTCCGGTTCCCGCTCCGATGTCGAGCCCCATTTCACCAGCTTCAGGGGCTATCCACTGAACGGTATACGCCAGCGCTCTTTCGTACTCTTCGATAGAGGCTAAACAGCCGAAGGGGCTTAGGTCCCCTGAGCTGCCTTGGTCAAACCGTTCTGCAAGCATATCAAAGCCCCAGCGATCCTCCCAGGAAGAACGGGTTATCTTCAACTGCTTGATGTGATCAGCGAGTGTGAAAAGATCGTCCAGTCTAAGAGGCGCCGAATGCTCCGATTTGTCGATTAGCTTGTCCATTGCAGCAAGCAGCTGCTTCCACTCCACCCACTGATCGAACAATACGGCACGCTGAAGCTCCAAATAATGCCGGTACGTCTCCCGGTCACCGCTATCCGCATAATGAAGCAGCTTGGAAATTCCTCAATGCCAAACCCAATTTCTCGAAACGCAGCAATCGTTTGAAGACGCCAAGCATCATCCTCCGTATATCGGCGGTATCCGTTCTCTTCATACTCGGGCTGCAGCAAGCCCTTCTCCTCATAAAAACGTATTGCTCTCGGCGTCACGTCTAGACGTTTGGCGAGCTCGTTGATTTTCATGCACAGCCTCCTCTATTGACATAAAATATAATGAATACGGTTGATGCTACCGGTTTTGTCCGACATGTGAACGAATTGTAGCAACTGGATGGGTATAAGATCATCCAATTGGATGGTTTCGAATAGACTGTATTCCTGTAAAATAAAATCAGTATTTAATGAAACTAATTCGCAGAAGGTGAATCTATGAATCTAACTGTGTTGTTCATTCTTATATTTATTGTAGGCATGTTCGGGCTTATTGCCACTATAGCCGTCGGGATGTCACAGAAAAATAAAGAAGGAAACCCTTCCTACGACAAGAGTACGGGCAAAATTTTTCTGAGACTCTCTATTTATTACGTCATTACCATTGCAGGCGGTTATATCGTTTATGCTATATGGGCCTTCAGCTGATAAATTATTAATGGAGGTAGCAATCTCTATATCTTATAACCCAATGTACGCAGAGTCTAGGCAATGCCGTAGCCATCGAGAACCCTTCCGGCGGCTATTCTCTGCCGAAATTGAGACACGATCATCAGCTTGAAAAGAAATAAGAATTTTTTTACCACATTGCGACTAAACCTCGTGCTGTGGTTTCTTTTTGTCTGGATTCCCTCTCCCGTGTTTGCGACATCACGAGAAATCTCATGGAGCGTAGCTTTGTGCTGCCTCCCTTTTTTGGATTATTAGATTTGTTGGGTGACAATTATGTTTTGAAGTGCAAGAAACCAGTAAACTCAAGGGTTTACTGGCTTTTCTTGTGAAATTGATTAACAAATAAAGTTTTGAAGCGGTTCTTCGAAGGAACAACGTAGAATTACAAATTGGTTATGAAGTACTTTTACAAACAACTATCTACAGGTCTCATTCAACTTTCGTTTCCCATTAGCTGAATAATCAGTTGTTGAGATTTGACCTGAGTCTGAAGGAGCCATTGGTCAGGTAAATCCTGCAGCATCGGTTGAAACCCCACAAAGCCTTTATGTTTGCGGAATCTAGCATATTGCTTCCCAAATTCCGGCGAAGCCAAGTCCAGCCAGCCGACTACCCCGGCAATGCTGTCATACTTTTCATATAATGAAAGCATGAATTCAGTTTCCTCTAGCGTGGGAGCAGCTTGCACTACAATCGTCCCTGTAAATCCATAAAACTCCAGTTTTTCATGCAACTGCTCCGGTAAATAGTCCGCATATAAAATACCCAGTTCCGGAGTCAGCCAACCGTAATCTCAACGCTCTGTTCTCCAATAATGCTGATGCGCATCGATTCTCATGTTTCACCCCAACAAAATATCCGTATAGTAATAGTAAGGACCAGGTGATGTTGTGTCGCGAAGTGCTACCGGCAAGATGTACACCTCTAGAGAACAGCCATTTCTGAAAGCTTCTACTTCTATCTGATGGCTTCCAGCTTCTAGTGTTAACTCCACCCATTGTTCTTGTGGAGCACGATGATACGCCGGCATGAATTCCAACGTTTCTTTGCACTCTATCACAATCTGTCCGTTCAACTTCAGCGTTACAGGACTATTCGCCGCTGCAATAAGTCGAACTTTGCGTTCGATCGGGTTAGTGAGCGTCGTTTGAGCGCGGTACATTCCGTCTGCCATCAACCCAACATTTAACCCAAGAGCCTTCTCCCATTCCACTCGATTCCCTGGAACATACATCTCTTTTCCCGCTCCGCCATCTGGACCCCAGACGATCCATCTGGATGAGCTGACCATTGCGAAAGTCACTTTCTGAACGGCCCATACCGCATGGTCATGACTTCGGGTCCAGCGAAAAGCAAGCTCATGACTTGCGGCTGCTACCGCCCCAGCCAAGATTTCCGTGTCCCACTGGAAGGATTCGCCTGGCTGCAGTCTAATATCAAGTGGTGTCGGCCCCTCCCATCCTGAAGGTAGCTCCAAAGCAATGTTGCCATAAATTGGGGTAAGTGAACGGTTCGTCAGCGTAAACTGCAGTACCTTACTTTGACCCACTCCGATGGCTGGGCCATCAGTTCCGAAGTCGATGAATAACTCGGCGTCCGGACAACTTTTCGTTCCCTGCGGCAGCAAGTAAAGATTGGACGTCACCTTTCTCTCCCAAAGCTCCCTTATCGTTTCATCTGCTTCTCCCGCAGCTACCAATCGGTTCCAAGAAGTCGGAAGGTCAGAATGCACTATAATTCCGGTATTCCAAGCGGCAAGAATCTGTTTGCCCATACAGATCGTGCGGCGGGTCAGCTCGTCCAAATTCTTAGGAGCGGGGAATCCTTTAATCGGAGGACTGACAACGATTCGGTCACCAACTGGCTTCACCCATTTGGCAGGCAAGCCTTCCGGTCCAAGCAGCATTCCCAGTATCGCACCCAGCGTTGCTGCGGTACAATCCGTATCATAACCGCAGTTGACGGCTTTCAAAATGGCGTCTTCAAAATCTGTACCATACAACCATCCAAGGATCGTAAATGCAATATTTTGCGGAGCATCTGTGAAGTTGTCGCTACCATGGTGCTCCAGAATGAGCAAGCGCGTTTCGGTCCAGTTCTTCCCTTCCTGATGCCAACGGAGCAGATCTTTCAGCGCTTTGGCGGTACGGCAATCCTCAGGAATATAGCTCATTCCAATCTTAATCAACCGATCCCGGTCTTTCTCAAAGAAAATAGCGCTTTCCAAAGCGGCAAAGAACATTTCACCATATACCCCTTCCCCTCCGGCATGGTCTACAATCGCATCCTGATACGCATAATGAGCCGCAGTTTCCGGTGCTCCAGGTGCCGCCATTGCCCAAATTTCAGAACGAATAGGTGAACCCATACAGTTGTTGAAAGGATTGTTGAACCAGCCTGCAACCGGCGCAAGTAAACCTCTTCGCAGATTCGTCAAGGCATAACCGTATTCATCAAACGGGAAAAAGATATGCTCCAACCATTCTTGCCCAAGCTCGCGGGCGGTCAATCCCGGACCATACTGCTCCAAGGCGTGCAGCCACACCAATTGCAGATCCAAGTCATCGTTCTCAAGCGGACCGTCTGGCAGCTCCGGATAAAAGGTCAATTCAAGCAGCACTTTTTTACCTTCGACTGGTGCCCCAAGCGTCCCCCCGATATTTTTCCCCAGCCATCCCCCGTAAACGATCCGATAGTAATCTTGTTCGTTTAAAATACTTGTATTCATGTGAGAACCTCCATTGTTTGATATAATAGTAATAAGTTTAGTATAGGAGCGGTTCTTTTGTAGTGCCATGTACATAGTTTTGTTTTCAAAAGAATAAACATCGGGAGATGTCATGCCATGTACTATTCTCTTTCTCGATTATCTACGCTAGACGTTAAATGGGCGGATCTCTTCGATGCAAATAACCTCCATTTCTTCGGCCAGCATCACAATCCACATTACGAACTAATCGTCATTGCCGACGGAACGGTACATTTGCAGACTGGCGAATCGCGTATGAGCTTACAAGCCGGCGAATCATTGCTTATGATGCCTTGGGAGACACATTCCGGATGGAATTCCCATGAACGACAGGGTCAGTTTTTTTGGGTGCAATTTTCCTGTGATCCCTGCCTCAATGAATTCGTGCTGGATCGGGCATCCGAGCTTAATATTGTCCATGCTGAACGGACGGAGCTAAGAACCACGGAAATCCTTCATGAGGATTTGCTTGTCGTACCCCGTCAGTTTCATTCCATACAGCGTTATAAGCTGCTCGGCTTGTTTGAAGAGTTAGTGGTGACAATGAACGAACCGAAGGGCTATTTTCGTTTTCATGCCACCCTGTTGCTTGGCCAAATACTCGGGCTTATGTCGAGTGATTTTTTGAAGCAAAGCCATTTGGATACGGCTTTCCCCACGTCTTACCTCACATTCCGCAAGCTAGTCAACCATTTGAACAATTTTTACGATTCGGACATTTCCAAAGAAACGCTAGAGCGTATACTGGATCGAAAATACGAATATCTTTGTCAGGTGTTTAAAAAATATGCTGGAACGAACATCCACAACTACATCCACCAGCTTAAAACCCAACGGGCCAAATACCTACTTCGCAGTACAGATAAAAGTGTTCAGGAAATTGCCCAAGAAGTCGGCTATCCAGATCCTTTTTACTTCAGCCGGATGTTTAAAAAGATCGAAGGCGTCGCACCTCAGCATTATCGAAATAAGGAACCGATGGGGTAGAAGTGGCGCACGAACGCGGCGACTCTATTTACAGAATAGTCCCGGGAACCCAGATTGCAGATTCACATTCTCTACCGCTCCAACGGTTCGATTCCCATAGAATTGCTGATATCGCGGATCTTTTGAATTCATGACCGTGCCTTCGTTGTTCAAGTAATAATAGGCACCTGTTCCATCGGGTCCGCGAACATTTTGAAGCTTGAGATCCATGCCCAGATTATCAAAGCTTTCCAATTGAAAGTCAGTTACCCTTCCAACCTTAACCAGTTGCTCGTTATGTGCTCCTAAGAAATAAGGCGGCAGGGTATTCGGAGTCGGATCAATCTCGAATTTGGCTATAGATACGGTTGGTTCTGGCACAGGATTCACAACGATTTGAGCCGAAGCCGAGAGTTCGCCGTCTACTGTAGTAACGGTGATGCGCTGTCTTTTTACATCATGTTTTACAAGCATTTTGCATAATTCAATACTAAATTCCAAGAAATAAAAAAGCCGAATGGATCGTTCATACAGCTCACTTCCTTTCCTTGAATTGATAACGCTTTCAAATATTCGCAATCTCCTTTATTCACATGATCGCAAAGAAGCAATATCCGCATCCTACTGGTTGATCCCCCCTTTGTCTTTGATATCATAGCATGTCGCTTAACCGTGAAATTTCTTTAATTTCTTATAAGATTTTAAGTGAAAATAAACCTGCAACGTATTCGTCTGCTCAACAGCAGTCAGATACGTTGCAAGTTTTACATTAGGAACAAAACGACTTTAAACTACACTAATGGCGGCTGTACTAATAACAACTTGCCAAGCTGGATCACTGTTTGATCGTACCAATCCGGATGCTGCCGAACATGCTCAAGGCTTCGTTCATTACCGCATACCTCAAACACGGCCGCTTTGTCTGTCTTCTCGGTATCGACTTCGAAGCGAACCGTATGTTTCCCATTCGGGAGCTCCGGCAAGAAAACATACTGATTCCGATTATGATCGTTATGCGGTGTGAATCGATCCACAAGGAAGGGATCCCCGCCGTCCACCGTCACCTTCAATCTGCCGGAATCTGGCCCCCCGATATCGAACAGTCCAATGTGTGTGCCTTCGAACTGCACCGTGATAGCCTCCCCCGGATTAACCGCTCGCCATAGGCCGGAGAACAACCAATCATACTCTCGGGCCAAAGCTGAATCATCGGGAGTCACGTAGGACCATCCAGCCGATAAATGGGCATGACCATCCAGCGGCAGCATAGTCGCGTACTCCCAAGGATTGGCCGGGACCAAATGGGACTGAGGCAAGTTATGTTCGACTCTTCCCAAGTGACCTTGAAGTTCGTACATTTTCTCAAACGACCGAGTGATCGTATCTGTGTAAATCCGGTGTCCTTCGGGAATTGTCGGATGGATCGAATCATGCGTAAAAACAATGGCTCCGGGAATGGACTTGTCTGCCCCTGAGGTAAAAATGAGCTTTCCCTCCGACACCAAATGACTGACCGCTACGCCCAGATGAATCGAAGGAATACCGTAATAATCGGCCACTTCCTCTTGCATAAGAGCCCCCTTCTGGTATTCCCCGGACTGAAATAAGGCCACATCCCGCTCCTTCAGCGTATAAATGAACAGGATATCGGTAAACCGGCTCCGCTTGCGGATTTGACGGACGATCCCTTCGATCCGCGCCTTGGACTCGGGCACTCCGCCATCGTTGCCGACAAATTCAACAAACACTAGATCAGGCTGATGACCCAGCACATCCCTCTCCAAACGGGCGCAGCCCAAATCCGACCCTGTCCCAGAAATGCCTGCATTCACACAACGGATATCAGCCTTGGGATATTGCCCACGAAGCCAATCCGCCGTCATGACTCTATATCCTTCAGAACGCGTATTACTGCCGCCAAAATAGACGATTGTCACGGTTTCCCCATTTTCCAACTTCTGAATTACATTAGGTAGCCCTCTTCGAGGGAATAATTCCTTCATCGCGACTTCACCTGACCTCACTTATGGTTGTAGGAGCAAACAATTTTACAGCAAACACTTCATGATAAGGCGAACCGTAAGTTGCGCAGAAATTAATCTGAATTCGGGTTACTCCTTCCGCATCCACCTTATGTTTATTCAACGTGAGATAATTGCCACGGATTACGATTTCCCTCTCCGTTCCGTCTTCTAAGGTCAAGATCACATCATAATCTTGGATAAGGGACTCGATCGGATCGTCGAAATGCTCCAAATCCAACTGCGAATTGAAAACAAGATGGATTTCGTCCAGATTTTTGGGGCTTGCAAAAGAGAATTCCAACCATTCCTGTCCTTCCGTACGTTCGGAAATCCAGCCATTTGGCAGACCATAGGGCCTGGAGTAGCCGTTGACGAGATTCTCGGGATTATACATATTTTGGGATGGCAGCAGGTCCTTAAAGCAAATGCTTTTATTGAATTTCTTCAGCCTGGACGGCACTTCCGGCCTATAATGGAAGCTGACCGCTCCTGTCATTTTCTCTTCATTGCCGTAAACGGCAAGGTTCGCTGTACCTTCCAGTACGATGTAAATTTTGTCGTCCGCCGGCTTCTTGCAGCCCAAGTCCAGCGTAGTCCAGTCGTCATGACCAGCTGCAATAGCCAAGCGGTAGTCTTTCAACTCGCAGTCTGGAATGTAATTTTCCTTCCGTTCCCCGCCAAACAGCTTCACATGCAGTGTTTCCGAATGCTCGGAAATATTTTTAATTTTGATCTGTACGCTTTCCGCCACGGATGTCTGAATCGGCAAGACCAAACATAACCCTTTCTCCAAAGGAATAGCTTCGGTTGGATAAGGATTGGCATAGCTGCGCTGAGACGAGGCACGAATATTTAATCCGTCAGCGAAGTAAGGATCCAATTCCTCTTGAAGCCCTACAATCGTTTGTCCGTCTCGAAGCAGCAGCGCCTGCAGCTCCCCCATATGAGATTCGACTATGGCTGCGGGATCTACCTCATATTTCAAGCATAACGAAGCTGCCGTTCCAACCGCCTGCCCCATACAACCGCAGGTAGCCATTACTCTTGTAGATCCGAAAGCAACATGGGTAGCACTTATATTGCGACCAGCGAACATGAGATTAGGAATATTGTGAGAAAATAAACTACGGAACGGAATATTGTACAAGCCCGGCACGAAATTCCATGCTGTAGCCGGCCCCTCATCGTAGATGCCCTTAGCAGCATGTAAATCCATATACCATCCCCCGACGGATACAGCATCTTCGAAATGCGACTTTGCTGTAAGATCGTTCTGAGACAACATGTGATCTCCTATAAACCGCCTCGACTCCCGCTTTCCCGGAATTGGGCAGACATAATCCAAGATGAGATTGTCCACATCATCAAATTCGCCGCTATTTTTGATATAATCCCAAATCCCGTAAACCAATTTCCGCAGCTCTAATGCGATGTCTTCATTGTTTGCGATAACATCCATATGCCCGCCGTATTCCAGCCACCACAATCCGCCGAGCCCGTTGATTTTTCTAGGGAAAGCCCGATGGTTCAAGCCTTTTCTGATACTATCGAAAAAGCCCAACTTCGTAATATCATACGCAAAGCCAGGCCGCTTGTATGGAACGGGGTATCCTACGTCACGAGCTTGAAAAAGAATCGTGTCTCCCATGGTGTAATGATCCGCCACTTCGGGAGCCAAGTCTTCGTTGTATTCATGCCTCGCTTCTCTCCCCCATCGGAAGAGCGCACCTGCCTGATATCCGACGACCCCGTCTCCGGAGCAATCGATGTAGGTTCGGCTTTCAAAACGGAATTTCCTTTCGGAAGCCAATTGAAGTCCTTCCACCCATTTAATTCTTCCGTTCTCCATTCCCGTTTCATGTACACAGGTATTCAAAAATAGAGAAATGTTAGGCTCATCATAGACCATATCCAACAGGACCGTATCCGAAAGCGAAAGCATAAGCTTCTTGTTATATAACGGATTATAGTGGAAAATCTTCAGCTTGAGTTCTTCCACCAACCCGCCCTCACGCGCATAATAGGATGGACTGTTCCCAAGATAGGCCGACCCGTTGATATGAACCCTGACCTCGCTGCTGGCATTCCCCCCAAGAACCGGTCGATCATTAATAAGTGAAACTTGCAGCCCTTGACGTGCTGCAGCAATGGCGGCGCATACCCCAGCAATACCTCCGCCTATGACGGTTACATCCGCTTTAATAAGCTCCATTGTGATAACCTCCATGATTAGATACATCTATCATGGTAATCTTTTTGAACCCCGTTTTTTTACATGATTTCGCGAAAAATTCATACATTTTTTTGCAACCTTATTTGGATTCATACCGTGTCATTTTTATCCGATATTGCTTGGGTGTATCACCTGTATATTCTTTAAATAATTTGCAAAAATACCCTTCGTTTACAATTCCGACTTCCTCACACAATTCCAATAAAG
Organism: Paenibacillus sp. UNC451MF; assembly: GCF_000686845.1. Classification (GTDB taxonomy): domain Bacteria; phylum Bacillota; class Bacilli; order Paenibacillales; family NBRC-103111; genus Paenibacillus_S. The sequence continues at coordinate 30,139 of NZ_JMLS01000014.1, forward strand.
AATAATCCCGAACATTTAACAGCTCGAGAGCCAATTGAATTTTTTTACGGTTGATGTAGCTGATAACACCTTCGTTCATTGTTTTTTTGAATAGACTGCTAAAATACGACGGGGCTAAATTCACTTCCTCAGCAATAGCCTCCAACGTTAAACGCTGTTTCAGGTTTTTCTCTATAAACCGTATGGCACTCATGATTTCTGCACGATGTAAAAGTTGGCCAGCGTGTACATATTCGAAAGTGAAGTCGCCAATATACGCTAGCTGCTCCCGAAATGCCATAAATTCTAGGGGAAACTCAGCTACATCTGTGATCAACGTGTTCCCCGATTTAAATTTCACAGCAATGTCTCTGTACAAGTCTCGAAGCATAGGTGCCATGATGGACTTATGGATTTTATGATCCGTAACAAATTGGTTTAAATCAGCAAATTCTTTCTCCAGCTCTTCCCTGGAAACCTTTCTTTGCACCCATGCAAGGAAATTAGCCAGTTTCTGCTGAAAATCCACCTTTCTGTCATTATGGTAATGGAACCGATGCGCGGGTGTTTTCACTACTTTCTCTGCATGATAATAGAAATCCTCACTCACATTATTAGCTTCCGTGTAAGCTTGTTTGATGGATTCCCAGCCTCGGTGCGGACCGCCAAAAGCGACGGATACCCTTTGATTCAAATATTGATGCAAATGAGAGACGATCTGGCTCCCCAAGGTCTGGCAAGCATATTCCGTATCCATCTCACTGCGATTATTTTCCCAGGAAAGAAAGCCAATAAAACGATTATCGGAGAGATCCGCAGCTACACCCCTGCCGCTATTCATCACCGTTTCTTCGATTACATTCGTAATCGCATATTTCAAGATGTTTTGGTCAACCGCTGAATATTCATGGCGAAAATTTTCATACAGATTCATTTCAACAATAAAGCAGCAATAGTTGGCTTGAAAGAAATGGAACTGCATACGATTGGCGAAATCGGATGCCCGATGAGAAGGGATTTCGCCTCTGATCAGCTCGTTAAAAAATTGCTTACGGACTCTATATTTATTTTCAAGAACGGATACGTTTAAAGATTGAAATTCCTCTTCTTTTTTCTTAACCTCATCCAAAATTCCGGCTGCCTTATCCAAAGCTCGATCCAAATCAGCTTCCCGCAACGGAACCTTAACAATGTACTCCAATACGTTGGCATGGATAGCTCGCTGAGCGTACTCAAAAGACGAATAGGCGGTCAAAAGAATGTATTGGGTATGGGGCAGCTCCGGCTTTAACTGCTCGATCATGGAAATTCCATCCATTACCGGCATAACGATATCGGTTATTACGATATCCGGCTTAAGCCGTAAGATCTCCTCGATCCCCTTCTGCCCATTATTCGCTTTGCCCACCAAATTGAATCGCCCTTCCTTATGGGAGAGCTCGCTAAAAAACAGCTCCAATCTTTGGAGGATTAGATCTTCATCATCAACGATGAAGCAGGTGTAGTCTCTCACCATCATGCATCTCCTTTAAACATACCTGCCGGGAATATTGCGCGGACACGGGTTATTTCATTCGGTATGCTAATGATTTGCAGCCCGAACTGCTCTCCGTAGTGAAGTCTTATTCGACCATGAATATTGTTTAACCCAATTCTTTTCCTTTTTAGCTCTAGATCACTCGGTTCTGAATCTAGAATATGCTTTATTCGATCCGTTGGAATTCCTTCGCCTTGATCAACGACTTCTATCATGACGATGCCGCCCTGCTCGTATGCATGAATAGTAATCGAACCTTCGATTCCCCCTCCGTTATAGCCATGGAAGATACTATTCTCCACAATGGGCTGCAGCAGCATTCGAAATACGGGGAAATCCATTAATCCATCTTCGATATTCTCAATCAAGTGGAAGTGCCTGTTATAACGGATGTTCTGGATCGCGATATAGTCCGCTACATTTTGCAATTCCTGACGTATTGAAACCTTCTCCGAAGCGTCGGCTATCCCGTATTCCAATATTGAAATGAGAGACCCTATCACCACATCTACTTTCTCTATTTGTCCCAGGCGTATGACATTGCTGATAGAGCCAAGCGTGTTATACAAAAAATGAGGATTTATTTGCGATTGCAGCACTTGGATCTCCAGCTTCCGCTCAAGTTCATTATGAAGCTCTGCTCGCCGAATCAGTTCCACAATTTGCTGCAACATACGGTCGAAGGCTCGGGAAAGGTCGCCGAATTCATCATTTCGGTTCATCGTCATTGTCGTTGTCAGATCGCCTTGCTCCACCCGTTTCATTTTTGTTTTGAGCACATAGAGCGGATTCCTTATATATTTGGCAATAAAAAAAGAAATGAACAGACTTAATAGAAGACCGGCGGCTAGAAGCCCGATATAATAGGTTTCCAATCTGAACAACGCAGCTTTCATGCGAGATTCATCGTTGATCGAGATGATGGACCAATTGAATTTCTCTGTCGGTTTCTTCAGAATGGAGACCGGCATGCCATCCTTGGTATGCAGTTGAAGGCTTGTTCCCGTAGTATCAAGAATTTGTTCCGCCGACATTTCCCCGATTGAAAACGTATGATCTTGAATATTCAGGGGTCCTCTATTTTCTGAAAATCCGGCAATAATTTTACCCGATGTGGTAATCAGGGCCAGATTCATTTGTTCTTTTTTATTAATCTTGAACAAGGTTTCTTCAATGGCATTTAGATCCAAATCTATCGCAATGGCCATAGGAAACGGAGAGCCGTTCAGATATCGAACCATCGTAACTGTCCAGCCGGAATACTTGGATTTATAAGGATCACTGACAAAGGTAGTCCATTTGTTCTTGTCGGCCGCATCAAACAACGGTTTTCTGTCAGATAAGGGTTCATCGAAAATTCGCGTCGGCGTACTTCCGCCTAGAATGGATAAATCGCTATTGATCAAGTAAATGTTACTGATGTAATTATCATTGAGCTCATACAGCTCTCTTAATTGCTTTTTAATCACTTCCGTATTGTTAATGTTTGCTTTCACCGATGTTTCGACCGAGAACAGGATCGTCTGGAAAGAGGAAAAATTAACCGTTAAATACTGGTCAACTTTGTCCAATATTTGGTTTGTGTAATAAATATCATTGGTCCTTATCTCCTTTTGGACATAGCGATAGGACAGTTGGCTTATCAAGATGATGCAGCTTAATACAAATGCAAACACGATTAAAAATAGTTTTAAAGGCAAGCTGATTCTTCTTCGCATCCGTCATCTTCCTTTTAAATCTGTATTAAACTAAGAATAGCATAGGACAACAAAGAGAGGGGCTATTTATCGCCACTCTCTTTGTTTATTTACTTGATTAGGCCTGCCTCTTTAAATTGCTTGATTGCTGTATCCTTATATTTCTGCATGTCAAACTTGGTATCCAAGGTTTTGAGGAAATTATCCCAGTTGGTAAGAGGGTCTTTGCCCGTCATAAATTTGACTAAGCTTTCATTAATGAAACGTGTGCGGTCAGCTGCCAAGGTATCGCTCGGGTCTGCAGTCAATAAATTTCCGGGCAAAGTAAGCCCTACATATTTCTGATTGTTCGTGAAAGCTTCTGCCGTCTTCGGATTCTGGAAGCTGAAGTACTCGGCATCATCGCCACGGCGCGGCATTCTATAATGATCAACCCATAGATACTTTTCTTTCATTTCCTTCGCTAACTCAGAAGTTTTGTTTTTGACCTTGCCATCCACGATATCCCAATGAATCCCTTTGATCCCGTATGCGAAATTCGGATAGGCTTCCTTGTCCGTAAAGAGATATTCCAGCATAGACAAGATCCGAATGATTTTGTCCCTATCCGCTTTCTTGGAAATGGCCCATGAATTGCCTTGGAACGATTTTCTCTCCACGATTTGATCGCCGTAAGGCCCTTTCATTGGAGGAATGACGATCCATTCCGGTACTTCTCCGCCGATTTCTTTCATTTTCTGCTGATAATCCGGTTCCAGTCTGCGGGCATCTCTAATCATGAAGCCAACTTTACCTTTAAATAACTTTTGGTCCAACAAATCGGGCGTATTCATCGTCACCCAGTCGGGGTCTACAACTTTGGCTGTCATCATTTTATTGATGTAAGCGAGCGCTTCCTTCATTTTGGGATCGATAAACAGGAACACCGGTTTATTGTCTTCCACTTCAATGGCTGAGGGAGGATTGACGCCAAACATCCACATTAAGCTATCGAAGCCGTAGGTTTGCAAATTGCCTTCTTTATTCATACCGCCTATGAATCCGTACGTATCGTTTTTGCCGTTTCCGTCTGGATCTTTCTCCGTAAAGGCTTTCATCACTTCGAACAGCTCGTCAGGGGTTGTCGGCACTTTCATATTCAGCTTTTTCAGCCAATCGTTGCGGATGAAGAAGCTTCGACTGATGCCGTTTACATTATCATAACCTGGAACTCCAATGGTTTTCCCTTGATAGGACATCGCTTCCCAGGAGTCTTTGCCGAAACGCTTCTGCAATTCAGGAAATTGATCCACGTACGGAGTCAAATCCGCAAGAACGCCTTGATCATAATATTGCGCGAGATCGGCCCGACTCTTCAAGAAGATCAAATCTGGAATATCCCCGCCAGCAATGAGCGTATTCAGTTTGGTTGTTGCTTGCCCAGCCTGAGGAATCATCATATCCAAGTCGATATTCATCGCCTTTTCCAACATTTGGCGTTGAATATCTTCATCACGCGGAGGTATTGGAGCGGCAGCGTTGAAAGTACCTTGGTTAAACATCGAAATTTTCATTTTGGTCGCAAACTTGTTAGCCTCGGATTGAGGGCTGCTTGAAGCTGTCGGCTTCACTACTTCTTGGTCCCCACATCCTGACAATAGCGCTCCCAGCCCTACGATAGCAGCCAGAACAGTAAATGAAAGCTTTTTACGTTGCATATTGACCTCTCCTTTTGCTTGAATATATATTATCATGGTGTCCCCGAAACAACCTAGGTAGAAATTGCCTTTTAACCTTTAATCGATCCCATGAGCACACCCTTCGTGAAATGCTTCTGCATAAAAGGATAAACGATCAAAATCGGAACCGTCGTCACGACGACAGCCGCCATTTGCACAGCGAACTGGCTGACCGTCCCGGAATTGGCAATCGAATCAGCGCTTTGTGTTGCGACGTTAAGCAGAATGTTGCGCAAGACTACTTGAAGCGGCATTAGGTTCGAATCATTCAAGTAGACAATCGCATCGAAATAACTGTTCCAATGCCCCACTGCGTAAAATAAGGAAACGGTGGCAAGGACGGGCAAGGACAGAGGTAAAATGATCCTCCATAGCGACTGAAGTTCACTTGCGCCGTCAACCCTCGCCGATTCCTCGATTTCAGCAGGCAATTGCTCGAAGAAGCCTTTAATGATCACCAGATTAAAAGCACTAATGAGATGCGGAATAATCAATACCCACGGGCTGTCCAGCAATCCCAGCGAGCGGATTAACAAATAAGTCGGAATCAGCCCTCCACCAAACATCATGGTAAACACAATGAAGATTAAAAATGAGCTGCGCCCTGGTAAATATTTTTTGGATAATGGATAAGCTGCTATGATCGTAAAAAACACATTAAGCGCAGTGCCTACAACCGTCCGAAACAACGTAATTTTATACGCCTGCCCTATACCATGAGAAATGAATACTTCTTTATAGGCTGCAAAAGTAAAGGATTCTGGTATAATAACAATTCCTCTTCTTAACACTTCCGATTCTGGCGTCACGGAAACAGCAACCACATATAGAAAGGGAAGCAAACAAAGTAGGGATAGCACAATTAGAATAATATAAACGACTACTTGCCATACTTTTTCCCCGATTGTCAGATTAATCATACGAAAACCACCTCACCAAATTTGACCATCGAATTTTTTGGCGAGCTTGTTTGCAGCCAAAACTAAAATAAATCCGATGACAGCTTTAAACAATCCCACAGCAGTAGCCAAGCCAATCTTAAGACGCTCCAACCCTTCACGGTAAACCCATGTGTCGATAATGTCGATCTTCTCCTGGTTAAAGCTGTTGGCAAACATGAATATTTGGTCAAAGCCAGCGTCCAGAATATGGCTTAATTTAAGAATCAGCATCAGAATAATGACCCCTCGAATGCCGGGTAATGTGACATGCCATAGCTGTCTCCATTTGGAAGCGCCATCAATTCGAGCCGCTTCATATAAGCTTGGATCGATTCCTGCTAATGCGGCAAGGTACAATATCGCTCCCCATCCAATATCCTTCCATATCTCAGATAAGATGATCAGCAGTCTGCCCCAGGCAGGTTCCGTTAGAAAGGAGATCGGTTGAATACCATTTTCCTTCAGAATCATATTAAAAAGGCCATCTCCTGGGGCTAATAATGCCACCATCAGTCCATAAACAATGACCCATGACAGAAAATGGGGCAAATAAGTGATTGTTTGTACGATTTTCTTAAACCATTGGGTATACACTTCATTGAGCAGCAGAGCTAGTACGATGGGAGCGGAGAAACCGAACAACAACTTATACAGCGATATGATAATCGTATTTCTCATGATGTCCCAGAAATAAACGCCGTTAATAAAATCTTTAAAATTTTTCAATCCCACCCATGGGCTATCCCATAGGCCCAAAGCCAGGTTGTAGTTTTTAAAAGCAATAATGATTCCCGCCATAGGAATGTATTTGAATACAGCAAAGTAAACTAATGCCGGGAATAAAAGAGCATACATCACTTTATGCTTTTGTATCGCTCTTATCCATGAATTCCGCTTATGGGGGAGGGGAATGGCGTCCGCTGCCAATTTCGCTTGCATATCATCACCTCGTCTTTATTTCTATTTGTATAATAGCATCCCCCTATCGGATAAATTTCTGTAATTTCAAGAATTTCTTATAAGATATTAAGTAAGTGGGGCCTTGGAAAATTCCAATACAATAGGCATGAGAAACAAACGGACAGAGTGACCGTCACCGTTTCTAGGTGCTTTCACTACTGTTGGATGACAAATTGGTTTTGAAATGAATTTCGGGGTAAATTGTCTGAATTACAAATTAGTTTTGAAATACTTTTTACAAACTATTAAAGTTGGTCGGTGTAGGCTACACCCTTAGGGTTGAGATAGTTATGTGTCATTCACCGAATTTAAAGATTGCCAAGGTGGTTTCTTCATCAATGTAATCCTATACTTTTAAATTCCGTAGATCTTCAGACTTTCCTATTGGTCAAATTGATATTACAGATCTTCGAGGGTTAAATAAATCGTCTTGTTTGGGTCATCATTTAACTCACTCCATTTTTGTCCTCCAAGTCTCACTTGTTTTTTTTAGAATGGTATAACGTAAATTAGAAATCTACAAATCCCAACAAATGGAGTTTTTATATTTTAGCAATTTGAAAGTAAACCAATAATTAACCACGGAAAACTATTCCATTCTTGCCCATAAAAACGAGACTAATGATAAATCATTGTCTCGTTTTTATTTCTGTTATTTGGAGTGGGTAAGGATCTAAAATCATTAGTTGAAACATTATTCATACAGAAAATGTATAAACAAAAATAACTACGAAGAGCAATTTCACATAGGGTTGATAATATTATTTTGCCCCGCACAGAAATAAGACAGTCCAGAACCTGTTAATAAAGTTCCGGACTGTCCAATTGATAAAATTTCTAGCTGTTGCTTTTAAGAAAATCAGAATGACTTACTTATTAATGAAGTTCGCTTTGAGCAGCAGCCGGTATATAAGCACTACGGTCTCCGCACGTGTTAATGATTTCAGCGGACGCAGCTCGTTCCCGTAGCCTTCCACCAATCCCTCATGAATGCCTGTCTGTATCGCCGCGCTAGCCCAATCACCAATTTGATTGCGGTCCACGTACTCGGATAAATCTGTCTTAACTCTGGCTCTGCTTGCTTCGGAAGTGGCCCCTGCCAGTTGCATCGCCCGGATAATCGTAACTACCGCTTCTTGACGCGATACCTCCTGATTCGGCCCAAATGTACCGTCTTGGAATCCATCCATAAGGCCATTTGCTTTAACCGCTGCGATCGAATCGCTGTACCAGCTTGAGTCGCTGACATCACGGAAGCCAGCATGACCGGATCCTTTTGGCAACCCTAAGGCTCTGGTCAGCAAAGCAGCAAGTTCAGCCCGGGTAATGACGGAATCGGGTACGAATCGTTTTTCATCGATGCCATTTACGATCAATCTTTTATTCAAGTCAACAATTTCGGCAGCCGCCCAGTGCCCTTGAATGTCTGTTAGGCTGGATGCTTTGGAAACCAGCCCATAGGTGCTATTCGTAAGACTGCGAATCACAGCAGCTTCACGCCCGTCAATGCTCATAAATGCCGTCGGTACCGGACGCACGCCATGCATTTGATCCCAGGCCACGACCGTAGATGCCGTGCGGTCCAAGCCTTTGGGCAAGTAAATGACTCTTTCCACATAATGCTTAAAGTTTGAAACTTCAATGCTCTCACTTTGGCGTAGAACATAAACATGAAAATGAACCGGATCCGTCATCCATTGGAAATCGCCTTTTCTCGCTGCATCCTGTAGCTCTGGAATCTCGTTGAGTTTACCGCGTTCAATCGTTATTTGAACTCCTGTATCCTTGGACCAAGCAGATATGCCGTTTACGACTTCCGCCAACGGCAAACGATATTGGGCTTGCTGCGTTTTTAATGTTAATGCAGCTCCCTTTTGAGCGAGAAGCGCAGCAGCTTCACCAGAAAGCTGAAGAGCGATTTTACCGGCTTCATCGTCAACCATAATCGAGATACTCCGCTCAGTTGTCGTTGTAAACGAGTCGATTACCTTTATTACGGTGTCCGTATCCAATCGAACATCGATGGATTTGGTGCCATTCGCTTCCATTCGAACCGAGGCATGTCCTGATAATTTTTGATCGTTGATCCAAATAGAAACCGCATTGTCAGGTGACGAATCAGTCGATGAACTTACTGTCCCTGAGCCCGAATGTGAACCGGAACTTGCACTGGCACGAATCACATCGAGTGTATACGTTTTAAGGGAACCGTCTTGAGCTTTGACATTCACCTCAAATGTATTTTTACCTGTTACAAGTGAATAGGCATTTGTTATCACGCTATTGGCTACTTGCCCACCGTTTACATAGACAACAGAATAAACATCTGAAGGGATCAGCTTCATTGTCAACCCATAAACCGCAGGACTTACCAATACAGAATAGCTCGTTGTTCCCGGGTCAAATTCATCAAACGGTACCGTTCCGCCTAATCCTGCAAGCTGCCAATTACTTAAAGATGCATTATTGCTCAGCGGAACGATGTTTTGAATGTCAATGAATCCAATGTTCGCGTTACCCGCTGTATCAGCCACATAGACGGAATAGACCCCGTTCTTTTGCACAGTGAAATAATCCGCGATTTCCATGCCTTGCGTCTCAAAATACGATAGGGGATGGCTTCCCGCCGCCCACTTTATAGATGAAACCCTGTTGAACTGGCCGTATACCGACGTTGCTACGGAGACCGTCACGTTTCCAAAGGTCGGAAGAAACGGATTGGCCTGCAGTGTGATAGTTGGAGGCTGGTTATATGTAAACTTAATAGTTACGTTTTGGTGCAGGGACTGACCACTTTGTTCTTCCTTAGCAAAAAAGGTTACACTCTCCGCAGTTGTATTACTCACTGAAAAAGCAGCAAGTCCCATGCTGTCGGTCCAACCATATACGTCAGCCATTACGGAATGTCCGCCGCTTGCTTGAAGCGATACCCGTTTTCCGGCGAGCGGATGATCATAATCGTCTTTGAGTTTCACGAAAATGGAGGCTTTGCTGATGCCATCCGCCCGTATAACTAAATCACTAGCCGTTACAGTGGAGTGGACTGCACTTACTTCCCCAGGCAAGAATTGGATGGCAGTCGTCGAAGCAAGTTCACTGCCATAAACACTGGCGCCGACTGTCGCAATACCTACCGTTGATGGTGCCGTCAGTGTCGCCGTATACGTGCCGTTATTGTTGTCCGTTACGGGGCCAACTGTGCCTAGCGTTGTCGTTATCGCTACTGTTGCCCCGCCGACCGTCAAAGCGTTACCCTGTGCGTCGTTCAGCTTCACAGTAACCGTCGTTTGGCTCACACCATCCGCGGTCAAAGTTGCATTCCCCACGACCACCGTGCTTCGCGAAGTTGACGCTACTCCCGGCACGAATTGTACCGTTACCGTTGAAGCGATGGCACTGCCTCCGATGCTAGCGCTCACCGTCGCAGTACCCACTATCATCGGAGCCGTCAGCATCGCTGTATACGTGCCGTTATTGTTGTCCGTTACGGGACCAACTGTGCCTAGCGTCGTCGTTATCGCTACAGACGAGCCGCCAACTGTCAGGGCATTGCCCTGAGCATCTTTCAACGTTACAGTGACTGTTGTACGGCTAGTTCCATCTGCGGTCAAAGATGCATTCCCAACGGTGACCGTACTTCGCGCTGTTGACGCTACTCCTGGTACGAACTGTACCTTTGCCGTTGAGGCGATGGCACTGCCTCCGATATTGGCGCTCACCGTCGCAGTACCCACTGTCGTCGGAGCCGTCAGCATCGCCGTATACGTGCCGTTATTGTCGTCCGTTACTGTGCCTACCGTACCGAGTGTCGAAGTAATCGCAACAGCTGCTCCCCCCTTAGTTAGTGAATTCCCATGCATATCCTTCAACTTTACGATGATCGATGTCTGGCTTGTACCATTGGCGGTTAGCGAGGTTCCTCCCACAGTTAGCGTACTGTTCGCAGCCGAAGGCGCTCCGGGTACGAACTGCACCGTTGCCGTCGATGCGATTGGGCTGCCTCCGACACTGGCGCTTACTGTCGCAGTGCCCACCGTCGCTGGTGCCGTCAGTGTCGCCGTATAGGTGCCGTTATTGTTGTCCGTTACAGGGCTAACCGTACCTAAGGTTGACGTTATCGCTACAGCCGCTCCGCCGCTCGTTATTGCATTGCCTTGTGCATCATTCAACTGCACGCTGACCATCGTCTGGCTTGTCCCATCCGCCTCCAGACTAGACTGAGCAGTAGTGACTTTGCTTTCTGCTGGGGATAGCGAATAGTCTGGAATCATATAGGTCCTGAATGCAAAATCATATCCAATAGAAGGTGAGGTTCCTCTTGGATATGGATCACCGCCAGTCATATACCATCCGAATCCGGCAGACCCTCCGTATTCAGTACTAACAATCATCCGATACTCCATATTTCTCTTCAAATAGGGCGCTATCCCGGTGAAATCAACGGATACCCAGCCCGATCCGAACGATGTCAGCTGTGTGGATGCAAGCGGTGTCGATAAATCGCTTTCCTTATAAAGGCTCAGCAGCATTGCTCCCGTTGCTCCATATGAACCGGCAGAATTAAGTTCAAACCGGCTAAGATTTCCTGAAATAGCAGGAGTAAATGTTTGATATTTCGGATAGGTGCTGTTAACCCAAGTGTTCCCGGACCCATTGGTCTGCTGTTGATCCAGTACATCAGATGCAGCAAACACATTCCCTATAGGGAACAACCCAAAAATCACCGTGACGATAAGCATCACGGCCGTCCATCTTCGTTTCAAGTTTTTCATCACTGACCCCCATTCTTCGATCTCACTTCAGAATATCTATTTTTCATTATCTATTTACTATCATCTGCTTACAAGATCTGCATAACAATACGCCAATAGTAATCTCTTCTGGCTTCCCTAGTAGCAATCAGCCTCTCTCCAAATAAAATTAATATAGTTAAATTTTATTGCATAATCTTTATGACAAATAGTGACTGTTGTCATCTTTTTTGTCATATGACAAATATTTTATGTTCAACGGTGATATCATTCGGCGACGTTTTTTCGAATGTCATTTCAAAGCTTTATTTGTCATTTCAAAACTTTATTGTCCATTTCAAAACCAATTTGTCATCCAACAGAACCATGTCATCAGCCCTTTGACAAAATCAAAATAACGTAATAAAATATTTTTACGTAAGTATAATATTGTATGGAGGTTGGTTTGCTTTGCAGCAGCAAGATATTCTGGAAAGCTGTCTCATTCAGTCGCCGGATCAAGCGATGGCTCTGCTCAATCCGCTGCGTGCGGATATCGTTTCGCGACTTATTGAGCCCGCTTCGGCTGCCGAGCTGGGAAGAATGATCAACGAGCCGCCTCAACGCATGAATTATCACTTGAAGGCGCTGGAGAAGACAGGATTAATTCGAAGAGTCGGTACAAGACAGGTACGCAATCTTGTCGAGGTACTGTATCAGTCGATTGCCAAGACGTTCGTATTGGCAGAATCGCTGAGTTTGTCGGAGGAAACGATCGAGCGGCTGAAGGAGCACGGCTCATTGGCCCAGCTCATTACAACCGCAGAGCAAATGAAGAAGGATGCCGTCTACCTCATGGAGCATTCGGAGAAAGGCACCGAAATCCCGAGCGCTACCCTACAAATGGATATCCCTCTACTCGACGGCGACGACCGGGAAGCTTTCATTGCCGATTACGTTAACATGGTAAAGCAGCTGGTTGGAAAATATGCTAAGGCCGCGGATAACGGTCAAACTCCCACTCTTTACAAGGTGATATTGTCTGTATATCCGAAGGCCGATGAAGGAGAGTGATCCCAATGAGCGAGAAAATAGTTCATGACGATGAGACAACAAAGAAGCAGTCCGCTGGAGGCGCATCGGAAGCTGCAACTCCTTCATCCCCTTTGCTCGTATCGAGACAAGGCGGGAGTGTAGGAGAAAAAGAGTCATCAGAACAGCACAGCAACGTTGTTGACTTGGAACAATACAAAGCGGGTCAAGGTCAGCTTATCTCCGAGGAAGCACTCGTACAAGAATGGCAGCTGAACACCGGAGAGAGGGAGCCTCTAGTCAAGCTCATTATGGTGTCCTCTGGATTCGGCGGCAAAAGAAGCTACATTTCGAGAAATACGGATATTCAGTGCATCGCTGCTTAAAACAATTGGAACCCACAGGTTCAATAAGTGAAATGGAGGTAGGAAAATGAGCTATATTCCTGTTGTTATTGAGCAAGATGGTCGCGGTGAGAGGTCTTACGATATTTATTCAAGATTGTTGAAAGACCGCATCGTGTTTCTCGGATCCGAGGTCAACGATCAAGTGGCGAATAGCATTATCGCACAGCTGCTCTTTCTGGCGGCGGCCGATCCTGAGAAAGATATCCATTTGTATATCAACTCCCCTGGGGGTTCAACTACGGCAGGCTTGGCGATCTATGATACGATGCAGTTTATTCAACCCGATGTATCGACGATCTGCGTTGGATTTGCCGCTTCCATGGGAGCTATCCTGCTGACAGGGGGAGCAAAAGGCAAACGGTTTGCCCTTCCCAACTCCGAAATCATGATTCACCAGCCGTGGGGCGGCACACAGGGGCAAGCATCGGATATTCAAATTCGGGCGGCTAATATTATGAAGACTCGTAAAGTTCTGTACAATATTATCTCGGAAACATCCGGTCAGCCCTATGAGAAGGTTGAGAAGGATTCCGACAGAGATTATTACATGAGCGCAATAGAAGCCAAGGAATATGGGTTGATCGATAAAGTTATCGAACGGGTTCAGTAGTTCGGTGGTCTTCTTAAGGAACCACACGGAGACGGATCCATTTATCGGAAAATCATAAACACCTGGCGTTTCATATTAAAAAACAGCCGGCTAGACAGTGATTTCACTGCCTTCCCGACTGTTTTTTTTGTTCTATTCAGTGCTGAAGACTACGCTCTAATCAGACCTTCCCGGGTAATGGTAAGCTTCTCAAAACCCGTATCGGTGATCGCATAGCTGTTCTCGATTCCAACAACACCGCGCTGCGGGAACGTAAATTTCGGTTCAATCGCTATAACCATTCCGGGCTGTAGCGGATAGTTGAAGCCTTTGGCTAATACCGGCAGCTCATCGATTTCGAGCCCGATACCATGTCCAAGAAATTTCACTTGATCGTCTCCGAAGCCCATATAATGGTCGCTTAAGCCCGCTTCATGAGCCATAAGCAGCGAATGCATATACAAGCGCTCGCACACTGTACCCGGCTTCAGCATTTCCTCGACACTGCGGAGGATTCGTTCCGATGTATCATACGCATGGACAAGGTCATCTGGCAAATTGCCCATAACTACGGTACGGGTCTGGTCGATGACATAACCGTCGATACAGCAGCCTACATCCAATAAAATAGGCTCATTGGCCTGAATCGGCCGGCGACTGGCACTTTGCGGAACAGCAGCGCTCAAGCCTCGGCCCCCCGCCGGGCCGTCAAAGTAGCTTGGCGTAGCGGCGGCTTCTCCTGCCCCAACCATACCTGTGATAACTTCTTGATTGTAACCACGCATCCTCATCAAACCAATATGACCGTTAAGGCGTATGAACTGTTCGATGCTGGCCATAAGCTCCAGCTCCGTCACCCCAGGCTTCAGTATGCTGAGAGAATGCTCAAACGCAAGATCGATGACACGAGCGGCTTCCTTGATATAAGCTATCTCCGAAGCGGATTTGATCATCCGCAGCTCACGGACGATTGTCGATCCGTCAGCCCATTCAACATTAGGCAATACATTTTGCAGCTTCAACAGCTGCTGCACCGGCAGCACATCGAATTCAGCCGCAAATTTCAGCTTGGGTGAGCCTGCTGCCTGCTGAAACAAAGCACCGAAAACTTCGGCAAGCCTTTTCCCAAAGCTTCGGAACGAGCCCAGCGCCTCCACGGTTATTGCTGATTCCTCTTGTGCCCTTACGACACTACGGCGAACGAAAAAGACAGCCTCCCCTTCGCTTGGAACAAATAAATACCCGGTTTGCATGGAACCGGTAAAATAGTACAAGTCCACATTTTGAGTGATCATGCATCCATCAAGCTGACTCTGGCGCAAACGCTCCTGCAAGCGTTGGATACGTAATATGTATTCCTTCAATTTCACCACTCCTTTATACAAAATTAACATCGACCTTCTATAATAAGGAACGCCAGATTATCGAGAACCCATTTAAGTGTACATGGCTTAAACCATACGATTTCTGCCTGCTCTAATTTCAACCAGCATGTAATGTGCACCTTTTCCTTAACTCTCTTTTGTAAGAGTACTCCATCTTTTGTAGGCTTTCAACTTGGAGGGCGTGTTGGCTAGTCGAACACCCTTCAAGAACTTCCCATCGTCTGTTGCTCTTGTTATACTGCATACCCACAGCAAAAAACTGATGCAAGCATTCAATATGCCGACATCAGTTTCATTAACAAGCTGCGCTTTTAAGAACTAACACTCTCCGATACCTTGGCTTGTATAATATGCTTCAAGCGCTGCAATACAACAACCGCTTCAGCCCGCGTTGCCGCTTGAGCTCCTTCCAACGTGTCACTTGCCTCATCAATCAGTCCTGAAGCTACGGCCTGTTCTCTTTGATTAGCTGCCTGCCCTTTACCTGCATCGGGATCCATGGTGCGAAGCGCCAGCCTAATCATTTCCGCACGCTGAAGCTCTTCATCCAGCTCATCGGCCGAAAAATCGTTCTCATCTACGATGCCAACATCACGAAGGGACTGGAAGCTTGCCTCTTGGTTACTATGCTCTGAAGAAGACGCTGCAAGCGGTATATGAAGTCCTGCCAATAGCATATTGATGAATTCCGCTCGACTGACCGAACGATCGGGACGGAACGTGCCATCGTCGTAACCGGCGATAATACCTTCGGAAACGGCTTCCAGAATGGGCTCCTCCGCCCAATGACCATCCATATCACTAAACTCAAAGGACTCCAGATTAGCATGAATTGCGGTCCCTCCGGTTGTAAAAGCAAATGGCAGACTAGCCAATGCGAATACATAAGCGGTCCTGCGAATAAGGACTACGGATGCAGCAGCAAACATCAATTTCAATTTATTTTTTTGTCTCCGAATGGCGGACATAGCATCTAACCTCTTTTCTTCCTATTTACTCTGCTTCATATGCTTTCAGCACGCGACTGCTTTCACGTCGCTCCGGGGAAGTGACCGTCACATGCAGCTTGCCGCCGGCTGAATTCAACTGCAAACGTTTGATCGTGACGACCGAGCTGCCTTCTGACGCAGTTGCGACAGCATCTGATCCCCAAGCCGTTTGAATAGGATGTGTGGAAGAAGCATCCTCATACAGCTTCACAGTATCCCCGGGCTTGAGATTCGTGATGGTCACCTCATCCACGTTCTGATCCGTAACATTCGTAACGTAAATGTTGTTAGGTGATAATGGCAGCGTTAATGGCTCTGCCGCAAAGATTTTAGGTGTTCGTGAGCTTTCCTCACCTTGTGAGCGGGTTACCGTAACATATACAATGCCATAACCTGATTCCGGTAAGGCCGTATGTACGACAGCAGATGCTGTTCCGTCTGCAACAGCTGTACTAATGGGAGCTGCGGCCGCTTCATCCGCATACACCTTGACCATATCACCTGGCTGAAGCCCTATTACGGTAACCGTATCGTTAGGGCCTGCCGCATTGCGGATTGAAATATCAGAACGCGATGGAGCCAGGCCAGCTTGCTCTGCGGCATAGCTTTTGACCGTTCGGCTGCTTTCCCTTCCGGATACGGATGTTACGCTGACATATACGTAGCCTGCTTGCTTTCCTAGCTGTCCTATTTTGATGATTGCCAGAGATGATGATGAACTTATCGTCGCCGTTCCCAATGTATGGGTCGCGTCTGCAGTCGGATACACTTTGACGATATCGCCGGGTGATAGTCCAAAGATTTCTATATGATCGTCCGTGCCTTCCTGCTCATTCATAACGACAATCATCCCCGGCGCCAAGGCTGGCGTTACAGGTTCCGAGCTGTAACGCTTCGAAATCCTTTCGCTTTCCAAGAGCGGAGGTGAGGTGACCGTAATATAAATGCTCTCTTGATCATCGCCTGAGGAAGGAAGGGTAAGCGGAATTTCCACAGATGATGCCCCTGAAGCCACAACGGCTTGAGTTACGGGTGACGAGTCCCGATTGGAAGCATAAACCTTCACTGTATCCCCGGCCTGCAATTGTGAAACAATAACGCGGTCATTGGCCCCCCGTTCGTTTATGACACGTATTTGATCAAGCTGAGGCTTGCCTGTTCTCGGTTCGGCATCATAAGCTTTTTCTATCGCTCGACTCTCTCTTTTCCCTGGCTCTGTTACAGCTACATAAATAATGCCTTCATCCGCACCTAGCTGTCCGACCGAAATAACCGTCCCGTCCGTTGTGCTCGACGCTACTGTACTTGAACCAAGCAGCTTTATTTTGGAGGCATCCTTATAAACCTTCACTACATCTCCAACATGAATACCACGTACAGTGACCTGATCCGTCGCTCCACCCGACCGATTCGTTATGCGGATGGATGTCACAGCAGGTGCTGCAGAAACAGGCTCCTCCGCGAAGGATTTGACGATACGACGACTCTCGGAATAGGATGGCTGCGTTACTGTAACGTAAATATGACCGCCTAATATACCTAACTGGTCGATCGTAACCGTTGCGCTGGTAGAGCCGTTGCTAACCGTCGAGCTGCCGATAGGGGAAACCGCTCCTCCATCGGCATAGACCTTCACTACATCCCCCGCGGACAAACCACTTACCGTAACAAGATCACTCAGCCCGGCCGTTCTATTGTCAACCCTGATCAAGCTAGGTGCAGGTGGTACAGATATGGCCGCATGTACCGTTCCCACTGGAAGCAGCGAACAAAAGACAACACACGAAAGCAGCCCTGCTAACGCTATTTTCCTATTGTGTCTTAACAAGATGCAACGCACCTCCATATATTAAGAAAGTAAATTTTCAATCAAGGGGATACTCGTAAATAACCGTCTTATAAACATCGCCGTCGTAGGACAGCGCATTGGTTCTGGGAAGCTTTACTTTTACTTTGTAAATTACGGAAGGCCCCTTCAATACTTTGGATATTCGCTCACTTTCCCTAACGTAGCTGAAAGGAAAGCCTACTCCCGGAGTGCTATCATCTACATAATCCTCGAACACGACAACGGGTCGTTCCTTTAATAAAGTGCCTGTATAAGGAGTCCCTTCAGCATCAAGCTGCAAATTGTACTCCAGCCCCGCTTCGAATGCGGCTCGCGAATCACTCCGTTCAAACACAATTTGCCCCTCAGCAAGCCTGTCCTTCCTTACCTGCAGGGCAGCATCGTGAGCTCCGTGATTAATTGCGAATTTGAGCCGATTATGCGTTGTTGTGGTCACGAAGCGGTCGGCTTCAAAGCTTGTTGTATACAAGAACATCAGTACTACAAAAATGAGCAGCAGCGCGCGATTCATATCCCCCTCACCGTACCAACGCCTCACTCATTTGCTTCGCATAGCGCACGATTTCAGGAGGATCCCTGTCGATACTGCCGAACATGCTTCTAAAGAGCCATCTTGGCGTACTTTTTACTGAGAGCTTCCCCTCAACATATTCCCCCCTTGGCGTCAGCTCCGTCGTCCCGGTAAAACGAATGTCGCTGGCATCAAGCAAAAACGTGTGCACCAGCGTACCCCGCATTTCATCGATAATCTCGGGGGTAAATCGTCCGTTGTCGGCATTTGACGCTTTTTGGATCGCACTGTCAAGCACCATCTCTACCGCGTTCGCCCGAGTTGAATATATATCGTGCAGAATGGGCTGAAACAGCAGCAGCATTAAAATATAAACCGTCAGCATTTCCACCAAAGCTGCCTTCATACGGTCAAATTTTCAATACTAATCCCGGGTGATTCATCATTCTCTAAGGAGTCCAGCTGAGGCGTTCCTTTCATTTGATAATGGTACGATGTTGGAACGTTTGTATTATTAAATAAATCATCCATTTGCGTTTTCTTATCTTTAATCGATCCCCATAACGCAACAAAAATGAAAATTCCGATAGCAGCCAATGTAGCTGCAATTAACAAAAATTTCTCCAAAGCCGGTTTCATACTTTATTCGCTCCTCGTCTTTAATTATCCGAAGTGATTCGTACTGCGGGCTAAATCCGTCACATATTGCTGAGCAATATTTAACGCATTCCATAAGTAAATGAGCAAAGGGCTGAACGCAGCCGCATAAGCGATACTGCCGAAAAACTTTCTTTGACGACGGCGATTTTCCCTCAGCATTTGCGTGTAGCTCTCTTCCCTGGTATCAACCAATGCCGAGATGTCCTCCGGAGGGGTCAGCTCTAAATCGGCAAGCAGTTTGCACAGCTCCTTCGCTTCACGGGTTCCGATATCATCGGCAATCGTCTGCAGCGCCATATGAGCCCCCTCGTCAAAAAGCCTCAGCCCTTTATTCAAGGACGGCTTGATGCGTACCGTATAGTCGCGAAGTTTGGTGAGCAAGGTGTGCAAATTTAGTCTTCGCTTCGGGTTTCCTTTCAGCTCGTCTGCAATCATGCTGTAAATCATGAACAGCTCGCGATTTTTTTCCCCATCATCGATTTCCTTCCATTTGCTTAACACATAAGTGAGCAAGGAAGCCTTCGTATTCGTAGCAAGCAGCACGACAATCGGCCCCCACAGCCGGAGCAGCAGGCTTGGCCATGTAAGCTCCGCCCAGTGAAAGGAAGCATCGTATAAGCTGTTCATGATCCACACCAAAGCCGTACCGTAGCGAAGCGATTGAATCTTCCAGGCGTTCAGCCTGAACGGGTAACCCGTCTGTTCCAAGCGCCGCTCCAGCTCCGGATGATACAGCCAGCGCTTGAGCTGCATATATTGCAGCCGCGTCATGTACTTCAGCGATACAGGTGCGCGCAGTCTGCGATGAACCAAATAAGCGGCATAAACATACAGCAAACAAATGAGCAAAGCGAACAAGGCGCTTGCTATGGCATATCCTTCATGCTGCAGCTGCATGAACGCTTGTCATCTCCATTCTCCTCAATAGTCGTTAGGGGGGCGACGGAACCATATGGCAAGAAGCAGCGAACCCCCAATAAAACAAAGTGTTACCGTCAGCCAAAACCTTCCTTGCTCGGTCCCGAGCTGGTAGTGCATCGTGCTGTTATAGCCCATAAAAACAATCATAATAACGATCAGCAGCGGAAACAGGATGACATGAAGCCAGCTCAGCTGCAGTACCTCCGAGCTCGAATCTCCTTCATCACGCAGCATATCGATTTGCTTATGAATGTTTTTATCTATTGCGTTGAGTGTGCTCTCGACATTCTCGCTTCGCAAAAGCCCTTTAAGTACCGTCAAACCGAGCTGCTTGGCGAAGGAGGTTTGAATGCTGTATATAAACTCTTCAATTGCCTTCTCCATCTCACGCGAATCTACATAATTCAACTCCTCTCGAATCCAGTTCATAAAGTGCCGTCGGATAGGAGCCGAGGAAACTTCCTGGCTGGCGAGCTGCAAGGCGGTTCGCATATTCCCACGGGTCACCTTATATTTACTTGATAAAATACCGACTGCCTCCGCCAGATCATACCCACTCTGGATCTGCGAGCTTCTCAGCTTCAAGCGATGGTAGGCAACAGGACAAGCTAGAATGAGAGCGCCCATAAAAAAACTGAATCTTGCGTCCAAAGTAATGAAATAAATAATCAGACCTACGGACACAGCCATCGATACAGTAAGCAGAACAAACCTCTGTACGGTGTGATCGTTATAACGCTCGCCGTGCGTTACCTTAAGCAAGAGCTCCAGCTCTCGTCGCATCCGCAGCCATACAGCGGTTATCCGTGACGCATTCTTCTCAGGCTCCTTTTGCTTGCGAAGCTGCTTCATGCCTCTCCTGTAACGGCGGTCGGTACGTATGACTTCTCCCCAATAACGGAGCAAGGGCATCAAAGTCTTATATAGCCCGAGTGTAAACAACCATGCGGATAGAAGCAGTACTACTGCATTAACGATCGGATATAGAACCATCCGACTGCCCTCCCCATGCTTCGATACATTCACGAACACCGATAGCCGAGTCTCGTCGATGCTTCTCATAGAGAGGATACGCCTGTTCCAATGTCTCACTGATTCGATGAAGCGGATTCGCGTGGACAGGATTCAGTACCACAACCCCTTCTCCTTCAGGAATAGGCGATGCTTCAGCTAATCTACGCAGCGCCCGCTCAGTGACCTCAGCCCACTCGGGCTGAATTTGCCGCATTTCTTTACGCAGACGCTCGCTTAAATCATTTCTGTAAGTCCAAGTGTCGTCGCTCTCGTTCCAATGCAATAGCTCATGCGTGCTGATCTCACCATTCATCCGGTTATAGCGAAGCTCCATTACGCTCTTGATCCTTTTGCGCGACCTTCCCGCGTCCTGGGTCTGAACGATCAGAATGTCAATATTATCAGCAACCCGTTTCTCTTCTTCTTCGTACCGCACGCCCGGGTTCAGACTACATAACAGTCGTGCGAACTGCGAAGGCACCGTCTCAGGCTTCCATGTATGAAAGGTACTGCCGAAGCCTTTGAGCAGTCGTTCGCAGGCAAGCATTGCTCCTTCCGCTTCCACCCTCCGAACCTCGCCGATGATGGCATAATCAACATCAAATCGAAGCACTTGATCCATCGCATGATGAAACGTATTTTCATGCGTGACCCGCTCGATCAATTTTTTTTCGGGAAAATCACGGCTAGCCGCTAGCTCATAATGCTTTTCGATAATGGCCCCTGTATAATCATCGGCCCTCTCGGCTATTAATGCTTTCAGGGTCGTGGACTTCCCAGTCCCTGGAGGTCCGATCACCAACATATTACAGTGTGTCTTTGAAATCCCCTTCAGCAGAACCGCTGCTTCGGGTGGAATGGTTCTGCGACGCTCGTCCGCCAGATCGTCCACCGTTACCCGTCCGATCAGAAACCGCCGAAACGTAATGACATCATGCCGAACATCCGGCTTGACCGTTAATGTCACCCGTTCTCCCGTGTACAAATCGACCTCCAAGGTGGTGTTGTACAAGTTGACGATGGCATCCTCTCTCTGCCGGGTTAAGGCACGAATGATTTTGTCGACCTCTTGGGTGGATACAAATTGAAAGGGCATCCGTTCATGACGTCCATTGTGATGAATCCAAATCGACGTACCGATAATTTGCGCCGCATAGCTGTCAGGGTACTTTTGCCAGCAGGCTAGCGCTTTAAAGCCATAGATTTCGTGAAATATTGCATGAGTTATGTCGGAGTAGCACTGCTGCTCCTCTCTCGCATAAGGCCTTAAGCCCACATAATATTCAGGCAGCTCCACTTGATACAAACCGTTCTGATCCACATAAGACTGGATTTGCTCCATAATAGCCGATACAGTCTCAGGAACACCGATAATCGCCTTATTTTCCAGTTCGACAAAAGCTTGCGCCTCATCTGCCCCGGTTCCATCGGCTTGCAGCCTATCTGCATCCCTTCGATGCATTGTTCCTGCGAACCGCTCGCCAACCAGATCCTTGTAGGTTTTGCACACCTGTTCGAATGACGTCTTCCCTGCTTTAACGGGCGTATGATCGACTGCCGGTAGTACAGCGTGGGGCGCCAAGGATGCTTCTATCGATGCTTCTCTATTAAATTGACCGATATGAAATCTGGAGTAGCCTCCCATAGGTCAAGCCTCCTTTAGCGGCTTCACCCAACGAAGCCACGAACTCTTCTCGGATTTGGCAGCGACGGAGGAAGCCACTCTGTCCGAAGCAGGCAGTAGCGGAATGCTGTAATAATGAAGAATAGCGCGGCATACTTTGCGCAGCTCCTTATCATACTCAGGCCAATATTGGCTGAGCAGGCTTTTTTCCGCCTCGCTCCGGTAAAAAGAGGCTACCTGTGGGAGACTTCCGACATACGGCATATTCAGCTGGCGAGACAATTGCTTCTCATTTTCCATATCAGGAGAACGAAGCATTCGGTTAAACAGCAGCATCGCCTGCCGATTCTCCAAATGAAACACGGGATATAAAATATGCTCGCACATACGCCTCCACTGTTCTTTGGCCGCCTGACTTTGATTCATTTGCACCAGCAGCAAATCCGCAGCATAAATACTTTGCGCTGACAGCGCATGATCCGGATAGCTCCCCGCATCGATAAGTACGAGATCAAAGCTTTCACGTGCCTTGTCAATCAGCCAAGAGATTCCGTCAGTATGATAGTAATAAAGCTTTTTTAAATCCCTGTTGCCGGCCAAATAATGAACACCCGGAGCGATCTCCTGCATTTTGCCGAGAAGATCTCCGCCTTGCAGCTGACGTCCCTGGAGGCTGCCCCACAGCTCATCCAAATATTTAGCCTCGTACTTGAGACCGTTGTCCCCGGGATTCCATCCGTTCAAACCCAAAATGCCAATGCGTTTACCTGACAACTTGGAAAGCTGCAGTCCTGTCAATAACAGACTGGAGGTAAGCCCTAACTGCGGCAGTGCTCCCATGGCTGTAATCACTTTACTAACAGGCTGTTCCTTGGCAAAGCAGAGTCTCCCTACTTCTCTTGCTGCCTGCTCGGGTGTCAGATTGGGCATCACATACCGGATTCCATGTGCGGCGCAAAGGCTTTGCGTTGTTTTCAATCCAATAAAATCTGGTTCATTGCTCAATAAATAAATGAAGGTATGCGCTCGGCAGGTCGCTCTTAAAGCAATCACTTCATATATATCAAGACATTCTCCGCTGACGATCCAAACATCCGATGCCGACTCCAAACCTGATCTGCCAAGCTCTTGTGAGGCTGATCCTGTAAAACCGACATGGCTGCTGGAACTCTCGCCTTCTTCCGCTTCCATCAGCAGCACAGCTATCATTTCTCTGGAAATCGATGAGATCGAGCCATAATCGCTTGAAAGCCGCAGCTCTTCTAGCAAACGCCGATCCTCGGCTACTACATAAGCATTCAACTGTATTGACGCCTCCTCTTGGGTTGCACTATCTGTATACGATTAAAAACCGGTAACCTTTGGTACCATATTTGCGAATGAGCTCCTTCTGCTCTTCATTGACTATAAATTCAACCGTATTGACGGCTCCTGTCGTCTTCTTGCGATCATCGGTCGAAGCAATCTCCTGATTATTCGTTCCTTTGACAAAGCTGACGACCATTTCCTGCAGCCTTTTCTCCTCCTCGAATGGAATGTTCAGCGTTTCCAGCTTTTCGCGGGTCAGCTCCTGTCCCGATTTATCCTCCGCTTTTTTGGCCTCTTCCTTTTGGACTAACAGCAGGGATACCCTGTCCCCACGGAGCAAGCTTCCTGGAGGCTTTCCGAACATCCATTCCGCAGGCAGCGACATATTCCATTCCCCTGGGCCGGGCAGCAAATGATTCGTATTTAGCATCGCATCCGTTATCTGCTCATTGACGCGAATGACTCGCGTTGTTTCCTGTCCAAGAGCACGAGGGACCTTGTCGATGGCACCATCAACAAGCAGTTCTTTTTTCAGCTTCACTGTCTTCAGATCAGCCTCCGACAAACGGACGCCTCGTTCTACCGTACGTGCTGCCTGGAGGACCTCAACAGTACCCCATCTCGGCTCTACACCCCATTTCCAGCCGATTAACAATGCTGGACCTGAGAAGCATAGTCCTATGACCAGCACATAGTACATGCATTTATACCAAAAGTTCATCGAGCTTCTTCTCCTGTTATCCGTTTTTCCACAGCTTGCGCAGCGCATGCAAAGTACCACTTGTCACAGTGCGCGATTCTCGTTCCTCCAGCCATTCTCTCAGCCAGGGCTTAACAGCTCGAACAAGCTGCTGCTGGACTACGGGCCGGTCCTGAACTAAAAGTCCAAGCCAGCTCGCCTCGGCAATCTTCGCGTAGTCGATCGCTGGAAGCATACATAACGGAGGCTCTGGCAGTACGCGCAGCCATTGACCGGTATGTCCGGAGGTTACCATCTTGTTCGCTACGCCGTATACTCGCTTACCCGACTGCCGCAGCTGCTGCAGCTGCAGTTGAATGATACGTGTCGATTCCAGCTCCAGCTTATGAAGCATGGGGTCAACCACATATACGATATCCACATGCTCCATGCCTAACAGCTCACGAATATCAGGTCGCTGCCAATCCGCTCCGATGTCGATCAGGAGCACAGGCCGGTCAAGCTCCAGCAGCGGCTGCACCCAGCGGCTTGAACCCATGCCGCCATCGGTTGATTCGGCTGCTGAAGGCAGCCACAGCGTGGTGCCGTCCACCCAGGCTGCATCCCGCCGCGGGTCGGCGCCCGCTGCATTGTAGGAGCGGTAGCCGGGCGGCGCGTGCTTCTCGCCGAACAGCAGCGCATGCAGCTCCGGCTGCTGCTTCGGCGCCTCGGCTACCGCGTGCGGTACGCCGAGCCCGTGCAGCGCGCGGGCAAGTGCTATCGCCGCGAACGTCGCCCCGGCGCCGCTGTACAGCGCGCCTACAGCTAGGATGCGCGGCGGCTGAGCCGCGTTGCCGCCGCTTTGTGCCTCGCCTACGATGCTTGCTGCCACTCCCTGCAAGCGACGCTCCGCTTGCACCCTTAGCAGCTCCTCGCGTACCTCCGCTGCGTTTCGGCAGCGTCCGGCCGGGTCCGCCTGCAGCAGCTTCTCTACGAGATCGGCAAGCCTAGCAGGAAGCTTCGCGTCGAGCTCATGCAGCTGTTTGCGCCCCGCATGGCAGTACAATCCGCCGCTCAGCAAAAAATACATGAGCGCTCCGAGCCCGTACAGATCGGTGCGTTCATCGGTCTGTCTCCCCTCGAACTGCTCGGGTGCGGCAAAGCCGACAGTCCCGATGCGGACGGTATCGGCAGCCTGTCCAGCTTTATAGCTTCGCGCAATACCAAAATCGATAAGCCGAAGCCGTTCCTGCGCATCAAACATCAAGTTGGACGGCTTTAAATCACGATAAATAATCGGCTCCGGCCTTCGGCTATGCAAGTAATCAAATAGGTCGCACAGCTGCAGGATGTAATTAAGCACCTGATCCAGCTCCATCCGTCGACCTCTCCGCTCGAAACGCTGCAGCAGTGTTTCGCCTTCGATATAGTCCATGACCAAATAGCTGGAACCGCCCCGTTCATCGGCATAATAATCTACGATATCGGGTAAATTGGGATGATTCAGGCGTACAAGCATATCCGCCTCCGCAAGCCCGGTATATGCCTCGTCCGCTTCAACCCTGGTTTCTTTCACCGCCCTACGCTTCCCCGGCAATCGCAAATCCTCTGCCAAGTAGACGGTGCTCATCCCACCTCTACCAATCACAGAATGGATTCGATACCGATTTCCCAACACATCACCTTCAACAAGTTCTTGCTGTCCTCTCATGCAGATTTCACCTCTATCAGCATCATGGTTATGTCTGTTAACGAACCGAACATTTCCTGAACGACAAAAGAACCGCCCCTTTCCTGCGCGTTGACGCAGGATAGAGGCGGTTCTTCCGCTCTTATTTCCCAATGTTGTATATAAATTACCACAATTTTCTTTATTATGCAACCGCATTTGATACTTTCGCAAAAACCTTTGAATTTCAGCCTGCCGCATTATGGAAGGAAGCGGATGTCTAATTTTACTCCACTCGGGAAAACTATGGTACACTCTCATATTTAGGATGCAATAGGAGGCCTCAATGACATGCGTAGTCGTAACTTCAAAGTATTGGCGCTCTCGGGCTGTATACTTCTGCTTGGATTCAGTACAACCTTAGCGGCCGCTCCGAGTAAGGGACGTCCGTATTATGAAAAGCGTGGCGAAGTCGTTTGGGAAGTGCCCACCGAGGAACAAGTCATAGCGCTGAGCTTTGACGACGGCCCTGATCCCGAAGATACGCCTGAAATCCTAGACTTACTTAAGCAATATGATGTGAAAGCAACCTTTTTTATTATCGGAAATAAAGCGGAAATGTACCCTGATCTCGTCAAAAGAGAAGCGGACGAAGGACATGAACTGGCCAATCACACCTACAAGCACCTATATTTCAATCGAAAGGTTTCCGAGCATCGGTTCAAGGATGAACTGCGAAAAACACAGGACGCTATATATAACGCAAGTGGGCAAAGGCCACACCTGTTCCGGCCTCCAGGCGGTTATTATAACGAGACGCTCGTCCGCATCGCAAGAAAAGAAGGCTTTACCGTCGTGATGTGGTCATGGCATCAAAATACAATGGACTGGAATACGCCTGGCGTATCCAAGATCACCTCAACTGTGCTTGACAATGCCCGTAATGGTGATATCGTTCTGTTCCACGATTATGTGGAAGGACAAACACAAACCATCGCGGCTTTGAAAAAAATATTACCGGAGCTGAAAAACAGAGGCTATCGGTTTGTTACTATTTCCGAGCTGTTGTCTTACAGCAAGCTTAGCCCGGTTAAACAGGGAGATCCATTAAAGTAGTCCATTAAGCATTTCTCCTCTAAGCTACAGAGAATACCATAAAACAAACTAATCTAACATAAAGAGCAGCTTTCCGAAGAAGGCTGCTCTTTCATACGAATATTATTTGGTTTTCAAATCTTCAATAGAATCAATTTCGACGTAGGTAGGAACGACAAGTCCGATTTTGGTACCGTTCAAGTTAACGCCAAGATCTTCAAATTTTCCTTTGTACTTCTCATAGTAATCCTTATGCGTAGTTGGCAGCCATGCTGCTACGATAGCGTCTGCATCCCCATTGGATACTCCGGCCCACATCGGTCCTGCTTCAACCTGCAATAGATCGACTTTGTAGCCGAGCTTCGTCTCCAGAACATTTTTCAC
This sequence comes from Paenibacillus sp. UNC451MF, assembly GCF_000686845.1. GTDB lineage: Bacteria > Bacillota > Bacilli > Paenibacillales > NBRC-103111 > Paenibacillus_S. The sequence goes on from NZ_JMLS01000014.1 coordinate 57,817, forward strand.
AACGTTCGTGCTGGCAATTTCCGAATCCCACGCAACATAGGCAAGCTTCAGCTTTTTACCCTCCGCTTTAGGAATATCCTTGCTCCACGCATCCACTTTGTCTGCATTGTCCTTAACCCAAGCCGCGGCAGCATCCTCAGGTTTTTTACCGTTTTGAATATCCACCATGACTTTGGCCATATCTTCAGGAGTCCATTCAAACTTATCCAGCAAGCTGTATGCTGAAGGCTCATCCTGCTTCAGTCCGTTACGGACAATCGTATGAATTTGTTCGTCGCCACCATAGACATTTTTAGGGTCCTTCAAATATTTCAGATCATATTTACCGAACATCCAATGCGGTGTCCAGCCTGTAATAATGATCGGCTTTTTATCTTTGTAAGCTTTATCGAAAGCAGCAGTCATCGCCGCTCCCGAGCCCTCTACAAGTTTCCAATCGGTGAGCTCGTAATCCTTAATCGCCTGTGCAGTCGACTTCATAATCCCTGCACCAGGGTCGATCCCAATAATCTCATGCTTGACCTGAGCACCAATCGTCTGGGCTTGTGGCGCTTCTTTTTCTTTGGCACAGCCTGTCAAAATAACAAGGGCGGATAGCCCTGCAAACATAAAAGTTTTCATCGTTTTTTTCATTTCATTACCCTCTCTTTGTTCTTTTTCGTTTAACCAAATGCTGCGTCATTCGATCCAGAAAAATAGCTAGAATAACGATCGATAAGCCAGCTTCGAAGCCTTGACCGGTCTTAATCTGCGTGACCGCACGATACACGTCGGCTCCAATACCTTGGGCACCAATCATGGACGAAATAACAACCATAGACAAAGCTAGCATCAGCGTTTGGTTCACGCCTGCCATAATGGAAGGCACCGCTAGCGGCAGCTGGACTTTGAACAGCATCTGCCCGGATGTCGAGCCGAATGCATTTGAAGCCTCGACCAGATCGGCGGGAACCTGTCTTATCCCTAAATTCGTCAGGCGGATAGTAGGAGGAACCGCGAAAATAACGGAAGCGATAACTCCGGGCACAACACCCAAGCCGAAAAAGGTGACAGCTGGTATTAAATAAACGAAGGCAGGCATCGTCTGCATAAAATCGAGTATTGGTGTGAGTACGTTCTGTACCCGCTGATCCTTGGCGCACCATATGCCAAGCGGAATGCCAAGCACGATTGAAATGATCGCCGACGTCAAAACCAACGCAAGAGTGTCCATCGTGTGATCCCAGTAGCCTAGGTTATCAATAAGATATAATCCGATAATAGTAAATAAGGTCATCGGCAAACGGGCGAACCAATACGCGATCGCGCCTAGTATTATAATAAATAGCAAGGATGGCACCAAATGCAGCACGGTGGATATGCCATTTACAATTCCTTCAATGACCATCGAAACGGCATCGAAAAAAATCGATAAATGCGTACCCAGAGCATCTACCGCACTCTCCACCCACTCATCAAGAGGCATTTTCGGAATCATCCGTCTTCACCTCCTTAGCGATATGCTGTCCAGCCAAAGCTCCCAGAACGGCACCGCGAACGATAACGCCTACGATGCGGCCATTCTCATTGACAACGGCAACGGGATATTTGGATGAGCCGCATATTTCGAACAATTCATTAAGAAGCTTTTCCGGCGATACTGTAGGCACTTGGTCAATGACGATATCCTCCAGCGATTGACCTTCCTTAACCGCATTGGATGCATCTTCCGCTGTGATAACCCCGAGCAGCCTCTTCGAGCGATCGACTACGAACAAATTGGAAATACCGCTGTCCCGCATAAGCTGCAGGGCTACCCGCGGACCTCTGTCTAGTCCTACCGTCTCCGGTCTGCGCATTATATGAGCGGCTGTTAGCACCTTGGATAAATCGACATCCTCAACAAATCGCTCCACATATTCATTTGCCGGATTCATCAAAATTTCTTCAGGCGTCCCTATTTGTACGACTGCCCCATCCTTCATAAGCGCAATCCGATCACCAATCCGCAGCGCTTCGTCCAGATCATGGGTAATAAAGACGATGGTTTTTTTCATCTTGTCCTGCAGCTCCAGCAGCTCATCCTGCATATCCTTGCGAATGAGCGGGTCCAGGGCGCTAAATGCTTCGTCCATCAATAAAATATCCGGATCGTTGGCTAACGCTCTCGCGAGACCTACCCTCTGCTGCATGCCTCCGCTAAGCTGATCGGGAAAGCTGCTATCCCAGCCCTTCAAGCCGACCAGTTCTAGCGCTGCCTCCGCCTTGCTCCTTCTGGAGGATTTCTCCAACCCTTGTACTTCGAGTCCGTATTCTACGTTTTCGAGCACCGTTCGGTGCGGGAACAGCGCGAATTTTTGAAATACCATGCTGATTTGTTTCCTTCTGACCTGCCGCAGCTGCTCTTGATTCATCTGCACAATGTCTTGACCATGAATGGCAATCGTTCCAAGTGTCGGTTCGATCAGACGGTTCAGCAGTCGTACCATCGTGGATTTGCCGCTTCCCGACAATCCCATAATGACGAATATTTCTCCGGGCTCAATTGAAAAACTAACCTTGTTAACCCCCACGGTATGCTTCGTTTCCTTGTAAATGCTGTCTTTAGACCAGCCTTTATCGAGAAGACTAAGCGCACTTTCGGGATTAGGGCCAAATACCTTCGAAAGCTCTTTTACTTCGATAATGGCCATGGTTTCACCTCATTCCATTCCATTTCGTTTCCAGTTCTCTCGTACCTAAGTGTAAAGAATGCTTTGTACAGAGTCAACACTTTTTTTAGTTTATAACGTACGTACAGTAAAAACTTTACGATCTTTACATATAGAATCCTCCCGATTCCTTTTGCATCGTCCGTTATCCAGAGCTTTACAATCTGCCTTTTGTTTCTTACAATAATCGTGAGTTCTGATAATGATGACAGCCATCTAAGTCTAGGACATCGACAGAGGAGTGGGTGCAATAATGAACGGGTTAGAAGGGATCGCGCCCGAACAGGAACAGCTGATTCAAAAAGCGCGAAAGCGTGTCATCGAATCCATCGGCAAAAATATGGACTTGTATGGAATTACTTTATCTCATGGGCTTTTATACGGTTTAATGTTTTTTCAGAACAAACCGATGACGCTTGACGAAATGGGCGAAGCCATGGAAATGAGTAAGACAAGCATGAGTACGGGAATTCGTTCACTGCTGGATTTAAAGATGGTGAATCAAGTATGGGAAAAAGGATCGCGAAAGGATCTTTACGAGGTGGAATCGGACTGGTACCAGACGCTTGCCGATTTTTTCGGCATTAAGTGGCGCAAGGCACTGGAAATTAATTTGCAATCTCTGCGTAAATCGTTAGTAGAGCTGCAGGATCTGGCCGATCGCTTCCCTGAGGACGAGCTTCTTCAAACCTGCTTGCTCACAGATATAGATAAAATAAAAAATGCATTAGCTTATTATAAGTGGTTCGATAAGCTGATTGATTCGTTTGAAACAGGCGAAATATATCAGTTTATCCCCAAAGAAGTTCCTGATAAATAGTTCAGGCTAAAGCACAAAAAAGCCGAGTGATCCCGCGGATCCCCGGCTTATTCTTTTTTATATAACTGAGGCCTTACTCATCAAAACCTGCCGCTCCCAGAGCCCGCAGTACAAACAAGCTGGCGTGCTCCGCCGTCTTCTCCACACTCGTTTCCTGATCTGTAAACAGTGGCTTCATGGTCACCATTTTTTTAAAAGAAAGTGCTGTACTGATGATAAAAAGCAAGGTGTGATCCAGAGATTCATATCGGAATACCCCCTCCTGCTTTCCATTAATGAGCAGCTCTCTTATTTTCATCCATATCGGAAACGTTCGCTCGGTAATGTGAGGCGTTCTTTGGGAGTTAGCTACGAACTCTTGCTGAATGATAGAAGATATCTCAGGCTCATTCATGCAAAACCATACAACTTCTTTCACCATAAGCCGAAGAGCCGATACAGGCTCCTTTAATTGCTCTTCCAGCTCCTTCAGTCGATGTCCTACAAAGAAGTAATCGAACACCGCGTGAAACACTTTCTCCTTACCCCCGAAATAATACGAAATCAGAGCTACATTGGCGCCTGCCTCCTCGCAAATTTGGCGTACGGTCGTTCCGTCAAACCCTTGTTGGGCAAACAGCTTTTTCGCTGCAAGCAAAATCCGTATTTTCATATCCGATTCGGTTTGTGTCATGACATCTCCTTAATTATGAAGCCGTTCTTAAGCTTTAATCTATTATTAAATCTTATTATGGAACTTTCTCTTAAGAATCGCAAGCGGTTACAATTTCGAATAAATCTAAATCCGCCGAAAGCAAAACCGACGGATTGATAATAGCAAATTTACGCCCGAGTGAGTCCCGCTTCCGCATGGACCGGGGCCGGTTGTGCCTCCCTGCGCACTCCTGTAGCCAATGCACCAAGAACACCGCATACCAGCATGATGAGTGCTAAGCTTCCCGCTTCGGCCGCCGCTCCAGTACCGTTAAACAAGATGTTCATGATACCTCTTACCGCATAGGTGGCAGGCAGGTAATCACTTAACTTGATATAAAAGTCGGACAATAGCTCCCGCGGCACCATGGCTCCGGAAGAAACTAGTTGAACGGATAGCATGGTAATATTGAACAGCATTCCTGCCATGCCGAACACAATCAGGAAAAGCTGGGAGAACAGCATAAAGGTGAGCAGGAACAAAGCTTGAAACAGCCACATCGATAAGAACCCACCGGCCGAAGTGCCTCCAAGCGAAAGCACCAGCGAGGTCCCAACTAAAGCTATGAAGAGGGCTGAGACCACGTTAATGGTCATTCGCGCGGAAAATTTGCTCCACTTACCGATCTTATGCCCTAGCATCATGGTTGCCTGCTGTATATTCATCCCCATAATCATAGCACCTACAAAGGAGGCTAAGACTAGCATCATCGGGATCATCTGATTAGCCATTCCACTGACTGGATTGGTATATTCAAATTGTCCCGTCACCTTCTCAGCCAGCCCTTGCGCCATACCCTGCGCCTGCTGGGAAGGAACATTCGCTTGTGTCAGAACAGCCTGTGCTCCGGCAGCTACGGCCTCCTTATTCACAGTAGAGGTCACTCCGTTTGCCACGCTCTGCATCATGCTCTTAATTAGAGCCGGATTAGACTCATTAATCGTATATTCGACTTGCCCTTTCTGTCCCGGTGTTTGCAGCTGCTTGGAGAAATCCGCAGGAATATGCAGCACCATTTGTACATCCCGGTGTTCAAGCTGCTGTTTGGCAGCCTCATAAGAGCTTTCATTCAAGAGCTGAAAAGGTAAATTGGCTTTTAATTGCTCGGCCACCTTCGCACCCATTCCGTTATCCTCGTTCACAATCGCAATTTTAAGGTGCTTCGTGTTATCCGTTACTCCGGCGTATCCTGTCATCCATATAATACTAAAAATAACCTGAAACATCATGGCCGTAACGATACCGACGATGGTAGCAGGCTTTTTCATATAGGCTTGTAAAGCTTCGAGCATAGCATTCTCTCCTCTATGTATGGGTATTAAACAATTGTTTAAATTAAACGATTGTTTATAACATACTCGACAAGAACTCTTCCTGTCAATCCTTTACCAAATATCTCCTCTACATTTACTTTTTGGCCACCCGCGAGAGGCTCCTTACCCCCACCCGTTAGAGTAAGGAGCCTTCCCATCATGGCAGTTGGGCATGTGCTAATAAAGCACCTCGCCTCTACTGTGTCATCTGAAGACGCCGCGCAGGATGATTACCAGCAGAATGTACAGAACCAAAATTGTACCTACTCCTGTCCCACACCCTTTATGGCAATGACCATGATGGTGATGATGATGCTTCTTCGGCTCGTAGATGTTGATTTCTTCATAACTGGCATGAACATTGATCGGCGCAGAGTAGCTTGGTGCAGTGTAGCTAGGAGAGACATAGCTAGGCGAAGGATAAGGCATAGGCATAGGCATAGGTGCATTCATAGGCATAGGTCCTGGCATTTGCGTCGCTGGGGAAACCATTGGCATTGGTTTAAATTTATCCATTAGGGACACCTCCGTAAGTTTTAAGGGCGTGTTACTATTGAACACACCAACAGTCTATGGAGAATCACCTAGGGAGAACACGGTATTCACCTATATATGAAAAATTAGACAGGTGCCTGTATGACAACCCGTACAAATGCTGTTTCGGCCAAGCAACTTTTGGGAATGTCATGCGTCAAATGATTATATAAATTTTTCCACTATTGGGAGCGAAATCATAAACTTTACCCATCCTTCCTCAGGAAAGGAGTACTTCTATGACAAAACCGCTTCACGAAACCCAACCGAAATCCGTACGAGTCGGGCTCAAAGCCGACTATATAAACCCGCAGCTGCAAGAGCTTCAGCAAATCCACAGCGGCGGGCCCATTAGAAATGCCGAATTAAGCTCGTTGCCACTACCTATTCGATACTTCGGCTACTTCTTCTTTACCTCGGCCACCTTGATGCTGCTCGTCGATTTACTGATCCAGTTTTTAAAATAGAGTTAAGCTGCCGTGACTGTTGCAGCATATGCAGATTGATATAAACAATAATAGCCTTAGCCCGATTAGTTTCGGACTAAGGCTATTTTATTGCCGCAAGTGGCTTATCCTTTTACAGAACCGACCAGAGCACCTTTAGCGAAATACTTTTGCAAGAATGGATAGACAAGCAGGATCGGAACGGTAGATACCATAATAACGGCCATTTTGATCGTTTGCTCCGGCGGCTTGACGAAATCGTCACCAAATCCGGATGTATCTGCACTGAAGGCACTGGCCACGATGACGATTTGGCGCAGCAGCACTTGAATCGGCCATTTGGTGCCGTCATTCAAATATAGAATCGCGTTGAAATAGGTGTTCCAATAGTTTACAGCATAGAACAAGGAAATCGTTGCAATTGCCGGCATGGACAATGGAATAACAATTCTGAACAAAATACCGAAGTCGTTGCAGCCGTCAATCTTGGCGGACTCTTCTATCCCATCCGGAAGATTCATAAAGAAGCTTCGCATAATGATCAAGTTAAAGGCATTGACTGCAGTGGGAAGAATCAGCGACCAGTAGGAATCAACCAGGCCTAGCTCCTTCACCACGAGGAACGTTGGAATCAAACCACCGTTGAACAGCATGGTGAATACCACCAGGAACATTAACACTCTGCGGCCATCCAAATCTCTGCGTGTCAATCCGTACGCCATGAGGCAAGTAAGAACCATACTGACCAACGTACCGACTAGAGTAACCCCGATAGAAACACCTAGTGCTTTATAGATGGCGTTAGTAGACAAAATATATTGATAGGCTTTCACTGTAAATTCCGTAGGAATCAAAACGAACGGTTTTCTAGCCATCTCCTCTTCCGTCGTGAAGGACGCCATAACAACGTGCAAAAACGGGAGGAAGGTGATCAGCGCAATAATGGTCAGCAGAACGATATTACCGATATCAAACATTCTGCCGCCAAACGTTTTATCTTGTACCATGAAGATGCTCTCCTTTTCTTCGTGCTGAATTAATAGATGCCTTCCTCGCCGATTTTTTTAGCCAATTTATTAGACAAAACAACCAGGATCAAGCCTACAAACGATTTGAAAAAGCCAACTGCCGTACTGAAGCTGAATTGTCCCTGTTTAAGACCTACGGTGTACACATACGTGTCTAATATTTCCGCTACAGGACGGTTCATGGAATTGAGCAGTAAGTATACATGTTCGAAACTGAGATCGAGAACGTTGCCTATTCTAAGAATTAACAGAACAATAATTACACTCCGAATCGATGGAAGCGTAATATGCCAAATTTGCTTGAATCGGCCAGCCCCGTCCATTCTTGCTGCCTCATAAAGCTGCGGATCAATGGAAGCAATAGCAGCCAGATAGACAATCGTTCCCCAGCCCGCTTCTCTCCAGATAACCTGGGCAATGTACATTGGGTGGAACCATGCGGAATCCAACAGGAAGTTGATCTTAGGAAGCCCGAAGAAAACAAGCAATTCATTAATAATCCCGCCGTCCATCGTTAACATAACGTAGGTAATGGAGACGATAATAACCCAGGATAAAAAGTGCGGAATGTACACAATCGTTTGGACAAACCGTTTGAAAAACTGGCTAGCCACTTCGTTCAACATAACTGCCAAAATGATAGGTACAGGGAAATAAAAGACAATGTTATATAAAAACAGGACTAATGTATTTTTGAAAATATTCCAAAACTCACCGTCGGTAAACAGCTTCTCAAAATGCTTTAACCCCACCCATTCGCTTCCCAGAATCCCTTTGTATGGCATGTAATCCTGGAAAGAAATGATTAATCCGTACATGGGCAAATATTTGAAAATAACGAAAAAGATCAAGCCTGGAATAATCATGAAATACATATAACGGTTCCGGACAATCCTCTTCATTAGATCGCTATTAGATTTGGGAGCCTCCATCACTTTAGGCCGAGCGACAGTATTGCTCATAGTGAATAACTTCCTTTCTTTCCGTAAGATCAGCGGAACCCTGGGTTGCTGTAATGAGGGAGAGAGGCTCCTGAATACTCAGGAAGCCCAACTCCGGTTAAACTACCATTTATTTACCGCCGCTTGCTTTGTAGGATGCATTGTATTCTTCAATGATCTTGGCACCGCCGTCATCCTGCCATTTTTTGATAGCAGCTTGGAAACCGGCTTCGTCAATGTTGCCGAGCATGAATTTGTAGGTAGCGTCTTTGATCGTGTCTTGTAATCTTGCGCCTTTTTCGTTATACGTTTTGGAATCCAAAGGTACAGTTGGATCCTGCAGAGCAAATTTAACAGCATCATTGGATAGGTTTACAGCTTTCTCTTGTGCTTTCAGCGTGTACAGAGAAGGAAGAATGTTAGTTGTATCAGCCAAGGCAACGGTCAGGTAAGGCTTTTGCTCTTTTTCTTTCAGCTTCTCGTCTTCACCCGGCTGTACTTTGCCATCTTTCAGCGTATAGTGGCTGCCTTCAACACCATATTTCAACAGGTTCGCCACATCAGGATTATAGAACTTGTCGAAGAACGCCAGGATTTGCTTCAGTTCCTTCTCCGTTTTTACAGCGGATTTAGGGAATACAACCAAGGTTCCATAGCCTGGAATACCCCAAGTAGTAGGTTTGGCATTGCTAGGGCTTGTAATTTGGTTCAATACATCGTATTGAGCGTCCTTATTGTTTTTGGAAGTTTTGTCTTGGATCGTCAATACGTCCTGCATGGAACCGACGTACATTCCTGCTTTGCTGGTGTACATCATATTTTGTTGGTCTGTTTTACTTGTAACAGGGAAGTCTTGGTTGATTAAGCCTTCATCACGCAGCTTCTTGATGAACTTCATAGTGTCCATGTAGCCTTTAGTAGTGAAGTCAGGAACCAATTTACCGTCTACAACGCCCCAACCGTTCGGTGTTCCGAAATAAGAGGACAAAGTTTTGAACGAGCCGTAGATGAGATCGTTACGGTCTGCAATGCCCAATGTTTTGCCGCCGCCTGCCAAGTCAGCTTCTTTGAATTTTTTCAGCATATTATAGATGTCATCCGTTGTTTTCGGTTCTGCCAGACCGAGCTTATCCGCCCAGTCTTTACGGTAAATGATACCTTGGCGAGCAATCGGTCTTTCTTGATATAAGGAGTAGATTTTGCCCTCAACCGCCGTATTTTTCAAAACGTCCGGATTCAGCTTGCTAAGATTCGGATAGTCTTTCAAATAAGGACCGATTTCCCAGAACTGGCCGTTCTTGATCGCATCGCGAAGCAGAACAAAGGAAGATTGGTTTTTCAGGTAAGCTGCTTGCGGCAGGGAACCGGTTGCAAAAGCGGCCTGGAATTTCTCATCATATGAACCATCAGGAACCCATTGGAATTCGATTTGGCTGTTTGTTTTTTCTTCCAATATTTTCTCTAGTCTGTCGGAAGGCACCTCAGGTGTAGACAAGTTCGCCATGATCGTAATTTTAAGTGGTCCGTCATTTTTCGCGGCACCAGTGTCAGCTGCTTGCTTCGTGTCTGTTTTGGTATCACCGCATCCTGCCAAGATGGTAGTTAGTGCAAGTACAGTGGCGCAGACCATGCTGGTTCTTTTCGCATACTTCGGATTCATCTTCAAAATGTTTCGACCTCCGTTTGTTTTTGTATGTTTTCGTTGCTGAGCTAATCATATACCGATAACCTTCATTACAACTACAATCATTGAATCACACACAGCGCGAAAACCCAGTCATATCAAGGCTTTGGGGCATCGTATTCTAACAGGTTAAAATCTGCACATCCCATAATATTGCTGTAAATGGAGCATATCAGATGTAATTCAAGGCCACGATTTCAAGCCCAACCAACGGAATAGACAACAAAAAACCGTCATCCCGGATGACGGCTTCTATGATCTATGGGTTATTCTTTTTCTGATAGGCTTCGTTATATTCGTTCATGATATCCGCTCCGCCGCGGCTCTCCCATGTTCGAATCTCGCTCTGAAACGCTGGCAAATCGATTTTACCAAGAATATAATTGAACGTTGCATCATTCACTATATCCGTTAAATTTGCCCCCATGAGATCATAGGTCTGTGACGATAATCCTTCCGTGAGATCATGAATCAAAATCTGATCATTGTCTTTCGATAACTGGTTGGCTTTGATGACCATTGGATCCTCATCTTCCTTTAGCGTCATCATATTGGGATTATTCATCCCCCCAACGATGAGGGAAGTTAAAGGAAGCACATCCGTGTCACGGAGTTGATTCATCGCCGCTGTTACGAGAACCTTGCCTTGGTTAAGCTCATAATGCTTGCCCTCAATTCCGTACTGCAGCAAGTTACTAACCTCTGGTCCCATGCTGCGATCGAAAAATGATAGAATATTTCGCAGCTCTTCCTCATTTTTAATCGCTTTCTTCGAGAACAGGAACACTCCGCTGAACCCGGGATTAGACCATACTCCTACCCCTTTGGGTCCTTGTATCCGGTTGATTAAAGTCAAATCCGCTTTAGGATCAAATTTCCTCAGCTCATTTAGAAGTCTAGGCGCATCAGCCATGCTGCCTATATAACCTCCCGCTTTCCCATTGATCAGCATATATCTCTGAATCTGTTTGCTAGTAACGGCAAAATCTTTATTCATAATATTTTCATTTACGAGTCTTCTCATGAAATCCATAGTGTCCAAATAGGAGCGGGTCTTAAATTCAGGAACTAGCGCTCCATCTTGAATTCCCCAGTTGTTTGGCGTTCCGAAGTAGGAACTTAATGTTTTGAAGGCTCCGTAAGTAAGATCACCACGATCTGCAATTCCTAGCGTATCTTGTATACCGTTCCCATCTGGATCATTATAGGTAAACTGCTTCAAAACCTGGTACAGCTCTTCGGTTGTCGTCGGTTCCTTCAAATGCAGCTTGTCCAGCCAGTCCTTCCGCAAAATGACACCTTGACGTGAGGCAGGTCTTTCCGTATATAGAGCGTAAGTTTTACCTTGAACACTCGATTCGTTCAGTATGCTTTTATTCAATGTCTTCAAATTCGGATAAAAGTTCAAATAAGGACCGATTTCCCAGAACATTCCGGAACGAATGGCATTTTTGACGTAAACATAATCCGATTGGTTGACATAGGTAACCTGCTTCAAAGAATTTGTTTGCAGTGCATTGATCATTTTTTCCTTATAGTTATCGTTAGGTATCCAATCCATCTCGAGCTTGGCCTGCGCAGCTTGCTCTACCGTACGAAGCATCTCCTGAGGAGGAGCCTGATTCTGGTGCAATGGAACCATAATGCCGATAGGTCTGGAGCTTACGCCCTGGTTATTTTGCTGTTGGTTCTGCTGCTCACAGCCAATGGTTAGGAATGCAGCCATGAACAGGATGAAAGCGATTACCAATATCCTTTTTCTAGCGAGCCTATGAAGACGTTCTATCATGCGATCCTCCCAGGATTTCATCTTGGTTTCATTATACACGAATGCCCTTTTGTATGAAATCATTGCTCCAATTGAGTTCCATTGGTAATATAGAATCGATGTCGAAACCAGGAGGATACAGGGTGCAAAGATTCAGTTATCTCACCAAACTCATATTATTTGGATGCATCTTATGTACACTTCCCGTCATATTTATCGGCTTTGTATCTAATCTGCAATCTTCCAACGAAATTCAAAAGCAGGTCAATCGTGGACAAATCCAGCTGTTGACCCAGATGAACTCCAATGTCGAGCAGGTATTAAGAACCATTAATCATGCTTTCGATCAGTTGGTCAATTCTCCTGTCATGGCCAAAGTATTGAACGAGCCTTTCACAACGGATGATTTCATGCTGTACAAAGATCTGCGCAAGGAAATTAGCAATACACAATCGTTCTATACGAAGGTCGAAGACGTGGTGATCATCAATATTAAGCAAAACTGGATGATTAAAAATTCTGGTTTCTATACGTTCACCGATTATTTGCATCATTTTCAGCTCGCCAATCAAATGCTTCTTCCCAATTCGTTTTCTTGGGTATTAAACCCAAGTATTTGGTTTTATAGCGAGGAAAAAGCAAACGCTGCCACATGCCCATATACAATCAGTCTCGTTAAGAAGCTCCCTGATCAAAATTTAGACAAGTTCGGGCTGGCGTTTACGAATCTGACCACCTGCAGCTTGGCCGAAATGCTCAACTACACGCCTAGAGAATCGGAAACCGTCATGATTCTCGATGATCAGGAACGCATCCTGTTTCATTCCGATCCTTCTATGATTGGCAAATATGCCATTAACACTGAATTTATTAAAGATCCATCTATCTTCTCGCAACCTAGCGGACAATTTCAAACGGAAGTTGATCATAAAAAATATACGGCAACCTACTTGCGCTCGAATTATAACAACTGGATTTATTTGTCCATCATATCCATTGATAGTCTGACCCGGGATTCCAAACAAATCGGCCGGTACACCTTGGTCGTTTGTCTAGTCATCGTAGCCGTCTTCCTTATTATCGCATGGCTCGGCTCAAGACAAATGTACAATCCTATTGAGCGGCTCATGAGAGAGGTCGGCGGAAAAGTTCCTAACGGCGGGAAGCGCAACAATGAGTTCGATATTATAAGCCATCAGGTTCAAGATCTGTTCCGTTCCAAGACACAGCTCGAAAAGGAAGCCCACCAGCATCTGCAGCAGGCGCTAACTTATTTTCTAATCAAAATGTTTCAAGGTAAAGTTCGTCGAAATGAATTAATGGATAAAATGGAGCTGTTCGGATTTAGTGGAAGACTGAGCGAATGGCAGGCATTTACGGTTATTACACTCCAGATTGATACGCTGGAAAATACGCGATACGGTAAAGAAGACCTGGAGCTTCTCTTGTTCGCCATCAATAATATTAGCGAGGAAATCATTCCTGTGGACGTCCGTCTTCCCCCTGTATTTATCGAGCAAACGCAGGTTACGATGATCGGAAGCAAGAATCCATCCTTGGCTGAATTCAACAGCTTTATGTTCTCATTGACCGAGTCGATTCAACAAGCGGTGCAGCGTGTGCTTGGCCTGGAAATCAGTATCGGGATCAGCTTGCCGTTCGATGATCCTAAAAAAGCATCCGTAGCTTACCGCGAAGGCTTGGAAGCGTTGAAGCAGCGCCTCCATCTGGGTGGCCAAGTCATCATTTCTTATGCTAACGTTAATGAAGGCAAGCATCAGCTTTATCTGGATTACCCATTCTTAACAGAAAGCGATCTTCTCGATGCGATATTGCTTGCAGATGAAGACAATGCCAAGCTGTATTTGAACCAGTTTATGAATACCATTTTCAAGCATGAGATGACGCCTCAAGAGTATCAAATTTCGATGGTTCGCCTGTTTACAAGTCTCATGGTCGCTATGCAGGAGTCCGGCGTTACTTTGAATCAGTTAAAGCAGGGAGACGGTTCCTTGTACGAGGAACTGAATAGGCTGCAAATGACAAGCGAAATCCAAGAATGGTTCTGGAATCGTGTCATTTCGCCTTTGATGGCCATTTACCGTGACCGCCAAAACTCTCAATACCACAGTATCTCAGAGAAAATCATCGATATGATTCATAAGTATTACGATACCGATCTTACGATTGAGGAATGTGCATCACAGCTTCACTATAACGCTAACTATTTGAGCGGTATTTTCCGCAAAGAAACCCATACCACATTCAGCGATTACTTGTCAGCCTACCGGTTCACGATGGCTAAGAAGTGGTTAACGGAAACAGATATGACGATTAAAGAAATTTCCGAAAAGCTGCAGTATTTGAACTCTCAAAACTTTATCCGCTCGTTTAGAAAATTGGAAGGTGTCACGCCGGGGCAATATCGGGAGTCCTTCCGCAAACGCGGCCATTAATCTAGTCCGGGAGAAATCCTGGGCTTTGTTTTTTTAGGCTTTCTCTGTATGAGGGATTGGCGCCGGCCAACACGTCATAATAATTCCGTATCGTATGATTGCTCATAATCGTTGAGCGGCTGAACCGGATTCGGTAAATCCCTTTGACATGGCTATACTCTGCGCCCTTCAAGGAGGGAGGCAGGACAGGGACTAGATCAGAAGCATTGACGACGCGCACGGAGCGGCGAATTTTGCCCGAGAAAGCAGTCCTGAACTTCGCATTACCAACTTTAGGGGAACCGAAGGTAACCAGCAGTGGATTGCTGAATGGGCTGTTCATGGCAACATCCATCGCGCAAAGAGTAGCGACTGCACCGCCCAGACTATGGCCGGTTATCCATACTTCTTTGCCTGGGGATTGCTTACGCAGCATATTCATGACCTGAGCTCTTATGGAACGGGCGTACATCCGGGCGAACCCGCGATGGACACGCCCTCCCTCAGATGCATAAGGAAACGACACTTGAACCGTATCGGTATCGGACAGTAATTCAGCGACAGTCTCCGTGCCGCGAAAAACAATCACAATGGTTGTTTTCGATTGCAGGATCATCCCGAAATACGGATTCTGCTTGCTCCCCAGCACCTTGGTCAGCCGAAAGCCTCTGGGCGTCACGCAACGCCCGTTATGTTTGAACTGCTCCACCGCTTGAAATACGGCCGCTGCCAAAAAGATATCCCTGTCTACAATCAATTTGCCGCCCATACCCACTCCTCCTTGAGATAAGACTGCTTGTATAAGCATTCTATTCAAGGAAATACAAAAGCTCCTCGGCTATCGCCAATAATGGCCATAACAGAGGAGCTTTGCTCGATAAATCGGTTAAACGTAAGGGTTATTTTCCTTCTCATAGCCAATGGTCGTCTTAACGCCATGACCAGGGTACACGACGGTCTCATCCGGCAGCTCGAACAGCTTCAGATGAATGGAGTCCATCAGCTCTTCCGAACGGCCACCGAATAGATCGGTCCTGCCGACAGACAGTCTAAACAGCACGTCACCACCAAACAAATGAGGACCTATCAGGAAGCTGACGCTACCCGGCGAATGACCGGGGGTATGCATGACTCTGATTTCAAGCCCCAGCAGCTTCAGCACTTGTCCTTGATCCAACGCATATTCTGCTGGCTCTGTAACGATGGGGCCTCCAAGCTCCGGCCATCTCGAAGATCCGTTGCTTTTGGGATTGGTCAGCCAATCCGCTTCGGCATCATGCAGGTAGACCGGGCAGCCTTTAAGCTTACGGATCTCATCTACTCCGCCGATATGGTCGAAATGAGCGTGTGTCAGCAATATAGCTTCGATCTGCAATCCTTCAATCCGCTTGATCAGCGGTTTAGGGTTCATGCCGGGGTCAATAATGATCCCCTTGCCTTCCTCGGGCTTCGAAAGCAAATACGCATTGGTGCCGAGCGGTCCCAAGGAGAATGATTCTATTTTCAATCCTTCTAAATTCATCTGTCACTCCACCTTAAAATGTCGAAAGAAGGTCGCGCAATTCTTTCACAATAACGGCATGATAGCCTGTGCCTTCTCCATACTGGCGGCCCATTTCCTGGCGCGCTACTTTAATTTTCTCATCATAATCCGGTGCGGTACGATCCGGGTTTTCTTTTTTGAACTGATTCATGACGGCCTGAACGTTGCTAGGACGAGGTCCCCAATGTCCAAGGACATGTCCGCTGAAATCGGTGAAAATAACGATCGGAATCGCTTCTCCACCTCCGGTTAGAAACTGGGCCATGACATCCGGATTCTCTTCCTTGATAAGTACTTCTACCGGAATACCGGAATTTTCAAGCGCACGGAATACGACAGGCACATTACGCACCACATCACCGCACCAATCCGCCATCAGGATCAGACAACGAAGGTCGTCGCGGTTATTTAACGAGTCGAAGAACTCCTTGTCGTCCTCGTTTTGCCAAGCAAAGCTGTCATACCATTCCACAAATTTCTCCTGGTTCTTCGTCATACCGTCGATGAACTGCTGCGGCTTCAAGCCGGTACGGAGCTTATTGGACAAATTTTTACTCATAATATAAAGCCCTCCTTATGGGTTGGTATAATATTCATTCTATATAAAAAAGGAATACTAGGCAATAAAGCCCCGCTTCCGAATTGAAGCGAGGCTATACTTATTTGCTGCTATGACTGTTTTCTTTAATAAGTTGCTCAATGACTGTCACTTCTGAGGCCGTGAGCAGAGGTTTTTTCGACTTATGGGTCTTGATCAAATCGGCCAGTCGGTCCAGCTTCACTGTCGCAAAAGCCGGGCTATTGCCGACAATATGACTGTCCGGATGCGTAAAGCAGAGGACGCCGACCAATTCCGGATTCAGCTTGGCCGAACGGAACAGCTCCTTCAGCACATGCTCATGACGGTACAGCTGAGCCGTAGGATCTGCCGAATGTCCTTCTTTACTGCGCTCCACACCCTCCGAAGTAAACACGATCTCACCCGACCAGTGCTTGGAGTCGATGTGGAAGACCCCATTCGGACCAATGACAATATGATCGAGCTCCTGCGAGCCTCCCCCAGCCTTTACGTGGAGGCTGTTAAGCACTCGGTACTCGCTGCCGATATACTTGAGCTGATGAGCGGTGTTCTTTTCCCCTTCGTCACCGTGTTTGGTGTCGCTTTTTTTGCGTCTTACCAGCTTGAACAGCACATACAGAACCGTCAAGGTAACGGAAGCAATAATAAATGGTGTCGTATATTTAGATGCATACTCATCGATATTTTCCCAATTCGAGCCGAGGGTGTTGCCCAAGTAGACGAACAATACCGCCCATGGGATCGTCCCCAGCAAGGTATAGAACAAAAATGTCGGCATTGGCATACGAGCCATGCCAGCAGGAATGGAGATCGCTTGTCTTACGACCGGAATAAATCTGGCAGTAAACACCATTCCCGCGCCGTATCTATTAAACCATCCTTCCGCTATGTTAATGTAACGCATCTTAAGATGAATGTATTTGCCGTATTTCTCTATGAACGGCCTTCCCCCGTATCTACCAATCCAATACAAAAAGACTTGCTGAATCAGACAGCCTAACGTACCAAAAATGACTGCACCTAGAAAAGAAACGTTTCCTGTCGATACAAGGTACCCCCCGTAAGAGAGTACGATTTCACTAGGAATGACTTCAAGCATCAAACCAATCAGTATTCCCCATACGCCCAAATCCTGAATAAACATCAACGCGCTGTGAATCAGATCCTTTAACATTCTTCTCCAGCCTCTTCCTCTCATTCCGGGCAAGCCCGACTTGTCACAATCTATCCTATTCTATCATAAATCTGTTCATTCCAACCAGCTAGCATGAAGAGACAAGCTGGAGCATACAATGAGTACAAACTCTGAGGAGAGCAAGAAAAGATCAGAAGAAGGCGGGATAGTCATGACCAAAGTATTCGTAGTCAGCAAAAGACAGCTTCGACATTGGCTTCTTATCGGCTTAATGGCGCTGGGTACATTAGGAGCCGCATGGTACTGGGGATACAGCGAGGCAAAAACGACAAGCAGTACGATGGCACCTTCAGGGGAAGCGCGAACGATTCATCTCGTCACGGGCGAATTCAAATCGACGGATGCAAACGGCAAGACAATCGAGGCCTACCGTTGGGACCCCGGGACCATCCATGTCAAGCAAGGCGAGCAGATTAACCTGAGCATCTTTGGTGTTAACGGGACGAATCATCCTTTCATCATTGACGGTCTTAACGTGAAGGGCGAGGTGAAAAAAGGAAAGGAAACCGTCGTCTCCTTCCGCGCCGACAAGCCGGGTACTTATCGCATCGTTTGCTTATCTCATCCGGATATTGCACACAATGGCCCTATGGTCGGATATATTATCGTCGACGCCTAGTCGAAGAACAGCGAACACAAAACCCTAACGCATGAACTATGCATTAGGGCTTTTTCATAAGTGAGAATCATACCTCCGACAGGGGCATCAGACTCTTCTCCCGCATACGATACGGTAGGAAGGAGAGGATGAATGCCCATGAATCCAGCAAATAAAGTAAAGCATGACCAATCGTATCCCACCGCACGTAAAATACGCCGGGCCTGCTCCAGGGAAATGTACCGCGCCCGTAAAAAAATCGACAAATGGATCTCACCCGAATTGGTCGATAAAGGTGATGAGATCTATTACAAAAAGGTGTTGTTGAATCTGCCCTGGATCGTAGAAAACAGCAGCAACCGCAAAGTGCTCTCTGATTGGTGGGACGAAAACGTATGCACAGAGATTGCAGAGCTGTGGGATGTGGAGCCTGCAACGCTGGCGAGAGCTTTCAGAGAATCGTTCGGAGGGTAATGCTTTCTCTTCGGCACAGGCATCAGTGACTTACCAAATCAGAAATCGCATCCGACTCGTATATCTTAATGCCGGGGCGGTTCAAGCGAGCCGCCCGGATCATGCCCTCAGCAACGGTAGCCGCTGCGATCGGCTTGTATTTACGAAACGGCCCCGTAAACACGAACGAAAGCCGGCGGGCTGCCGCCTCGCCCAATCTTTCGCCGCGACGCACCTCTTCACGCTCTCCCGTCAGCAATGACGGTTGAAAGATAGACAAGCCGGGAATAGCCAATTGACGCAGCAGCGCCTCCGTTTCCCCTTTGACCCGGCTGTAAAAAAACATCGACTTCGTATCAGAACCCATTGCCGTCACGATCAGAAATTGATCGGCCCCGCTGCTTGCGGCTTGCCTAGCCAGTTCCACAGGGTATTCGCAATCCACCTTGCGAAACTGCTCCTGGCTCCCCGCTTTCTTGATGGTTGTACCCAATGTGCAGAACACATCTGCCCCTTGCAACGTAGAGGCGTCCAGAGCCAGCCTGTCAAAATCGACTATCCATTCAGTCAGCTTATCGTTCTGCCGTCCCGTTGTTCTCCTGACCAAGATGTACACTTCACTGTAATACGGATCGGCCAGCAGCTTATCGAGCAGTGCTGCACCTACCAATCCCGTCGCTCCTGCGACGATAGCTTTTTTGGTCATAGAGCTCTCCCCTCCCGATTAAAACTTACAAAAAAAGCCGCCGGGATACATCCCAACAGCCTTTTGTACGATGCGGCAATATCTACTTGGCTGCAGGCTGGAAAAATTCCAAACGTTCGCCATCCGGTCCAAAGAAGAAGGCAATCAGATCGCCATCGAGAATCATGCGCGGTGTTTCATCCATCAGCTTGACGCCCAAACCTTTCAAACGGTCGATCTCGGATTGAATGTCGCTAACCGTGAAAGCAATATGATGCACGACACCGTTATCCGGCAGTCCTTCGCGTCCGCGTCCTACAAGCTCGATCTCGATTTGCTCAGAGCCCGGGAAGGACAAGAAGCCGAGCTCGGCACCGTCTGCCAGCGCCACCCGCTTCACCAATCTCAACCCCAGCACCTCCGTATAAAAACGGATAGAAGCATCCATATCCTTAACCATAACACCAATATGCTCCAGCTTGTGAATCATCCTGAACACACCTCTCCCCATACGATCATTTCTTGTACTCGAATGAAGAATATCATGGACAAGACCATTGCGCAATCTGTTTGAGCCATATTGTCAGTTCCTCGAGTAAGATGGCTTTCTGACTGACTTCATCAGCTTCTACTACTAATCATCTTCTTAATTCTGGATGGGAAAAAAGTATTGTAGATCTGTGTCGAATTTTATATACTTAGCCTATTCTTTCGAGGTTTATCGGAAAAAAGGAGAACTACTTTCATGGACTGGCCTTCAATGGATATGCTTTTGTTTCTTATTATTGCCGGATTCGTCGCAGCCTTTGTCGACTCGGTTGTCGGAGGCGGCGGACTTATATCGGTGCCCGCTCTGCTGCTTACCGGGCTTCCTCCCAGTATGGTGCTGGGTACGAACAAACTTGGAGGGACTCTTTCCTCCGTCACGAGCACAATATCATTTTTGTTCTCGGGAAAAATTAACGGCAAGCTGGTGCTTGCCTTGTTTCCTCTATCGTTCGTCGGATCGGCACTCGGAACCTATGCTGTGCATTTGCTGCCTTCCTCGTTCCTTAAGCCGCTCGTCATCTCACTGCTTGTCATCGTTCTTATCTATACGTTGTTCAAAAAGAACTGGGGTGCCGATGCCAAACCGCGTCCTTTAACAACAGCAACCAAAGCAGCATGCGCTTTATGCGCCTTTGTTCTTGGATTTTATGACGGGTTCTTCGGACCAGGCACAGGTTCTTTTTTATTATTTTTGTTTTTGCTGCTCGGCTTTGATTTCGTCGGGGCATCAGGAAATGCCAAGGTGCTGAATATGGCGAGCAACATTGCAAGCCTTGCTGCGTTCTTTATGCTCGGATCGGTCCATCTCGGATATGGTCTGCCGATGGGCATCGCAATGATTGCAGGGGCGTTCGTAGGCTCCAGGCTCGCTATTCGCCATGGTGCCCGCTATGTAAAGCCTTTGTTCATCGGCGTTACTACCGTGCTCATCGGAAAGCAGCTGTGGGATTTACTGCAATGACGAGTACCTGAATATCGGATTAGTAAAATTAAAAAACGGCTCTCCGGTCACCCTTTTCTCAAAGGACGGTCCGGAGGGCCGTTTATTGTTAAAGTTGTTTCGTAGGTATCCTTCATCGGATTATCCGCAAAAAACAGCAACTGCATTTAAATAGTTTATATTGACATGCCGCACTTGATTACGGAAAAACTCATGTAGCGGATCCGTAACAATATGCGGATCATCGACGTTGCGCATGTCGTCCCATACGCATTCTACGCCCTTCCCGCCGGCCGTACCCGCAAACATGCTGCAGCCCTTGCAAAATGATTGACGCTGCTGATCGTCAAGCTTCACAATTTTATTGCGGAGACAGCAGTAGATGTTTCCGTCCTGATCCTTATAATTAACATGGTTAATGGTTTTCACCAAGTCCACCCCTTTAAGACTGAAGTCTGAATGTAATATTTATTATATAAACCAAATGTTAAATGTATGAACCCATTTTATTAAGCTTTTTTAAAATTACTGCCATTCCCCTCTCATCCGCAGCATCTGGTATTTTTAGAGATGGGGCTTGAATTTGTCGAAATAAAGAAGTAAAATGGGTTTTACCTAATTAACGTTAGTTAGTCAGTGGATATAAGGAGGTCTTGTCTATGACCATAACGAAAATCAAAGCTGCTGCACTGCGTCTGTTCGCACTAAAGGGCTACGAGGCCACTCCGCTATCCGAAATTGCTAAAGAGGTTGGTATTAAAACCCCTTCTCTTTATGCTCATTTTAAAGGTAAAGAAGATTTATTTCTCGCTATCTTCGAGGATGTCATACAAGAGCATTTCGACCATGTTACTGAATTGGCGACGCTTATTGCCGAGATGAGCGTACATGACAAGCTGTACACCATTTTGCAGGATGCGTGCCAGACTTATTTATTGAGCGAAGAGAGCATCACCTTCCTCAAGAGAGCGATGCTGTTTCCGCCTGAGTCTCTGCAGCAGGAGCTGCAAAGACGCTTTCCACAATCGGAAGCTGCTCTCTCCGAGGTCCTTAGAGACATTTTCGAGAAGGGAATGCGAGAGGGAATTATTCGCCATGTGCAAGTAGAGGAGCTGCTGGCATCCTTCTATTGCTTGCTTGACGGAACGTTTATCCAACAGCATTACTATGCTCGAACCGATTTCGAGCGTCGAATCCAAAGCATTTGGCGGTTATATTGGCAAGGCATCATTGTACAGCATCAAGAGTAAGGAGTGAGCATGAATGGCTTGGATTTATTTGATTATTGCCGGATTATTTGAGGTCGTATGGGCCGTGAGCATTAAATATACGAACGGGTTCACGAAGCTAGTTCCCACAGTCGTAACCATTGCAGGTATGGCCGTAAGCTTCTATTTCTTATCCCAAGCGTTAAAATCTTTACCGATGGGAACCGCTTATGCAATATGGACAGGCATTGGTGCCATGGGTACCGTCATCGTCGGAATGCTCTTCTTAGGAGAACCGCGGGACGCTATCCGCCTTCTGTTTCTTCTATTGATCGTAGGAGGCATTGTCGGGTTGAAGGTGACCGCCTAAAAACATACAACCACAAAAAGGCAGGTCGGAAATATTCCGACCTGCCTTTATTCATTTATTCCATCGCTTTGGAAAATTGCGTCCGATATAATCTTGCATACAATCCATCCAGCTCCAGCAGCTCCTCGTGACGGCCGTTTTCCATCACTTGCCCCGCGTCCATGACGACAATACGGTTAGCCGATAAGATCGTCGACAGTCTATGGGCAATAACCAGCGTTGTCCGTCTGCGCATCAGTTCATCCAGTGCGGATTGCACGTAGGCTTCCGATTCGGAGTCAAGATGCGACGTCGCTTCATCGAGTACGAGAATACGCGGATCCTTCAAGATAGCCCGAGCTATCGCCAGCCGCTGCCGCTCGCCACCCGAAAGCCTGTGCCCCCGCTCCCCTACCATTGTGTCATACCCCTCGGGCAGCGACATGATCATATCATGAATGTAGGCTTGCCTACAGGCAGCCTCGATCTCCTCTTGAGTAGCATGCTGCCTTGCAAACAGCAAGTTATCCCTTATAGAAGCATGGAATAAGAACGATTCCTGCGTAACAAAAGCAACCTGGTTTCGCAGTGTCTCCAACCTGACTTCTTTGATATTGAAGCCGTCGACCTCCACAATACCGGACGTAGGATCGTAAAGCCTGCCGAGCATGCCAATCAATGTGGACTTGCCTGCTCCGCTTGGGCCGACGATAGCTACCACTTCGCCTGGAAGGGCCTCAAAGGATACTTCCCTTAACGCGTATTTGCCAGGCTGGTATGCATAAGTGACATGGCGGTAAGCTACTTTCCCTTGAACAGCCGGAAGCTCACGTGCCGTCAATGAATCAGCCACTTCCGGCTCCATGTCCTGGTACTCAAAGATCCGTTGGAACACGCCGAGCGCCGTTGCTACCTCCACATGCAGATTGAGCAGTGTCGTGACGGGACCATACAGCCGTCCCAAATATTGTGTAAATGCAACGATGCTTCCGATCGTCATAATCCCGGTTACCACATTCCATCCGCCATACAAATAAATCAGCGCCGTACCAATGGGTCCTAGAATGCCAAGCACCATTCCATACCAGCGCCCTACCAGATTAAGCCGCAGCTCTAAATCCATGACCTTCTGGTTGAGCTCACCGAA
The DNA here is from genome assembly GCF_000686845.1 of Paenibacillus sp. UNC451MF. Lineage (GTDB taxonomy): Bacteria > Bacillota > Bacilli > Paenibacillales > NBRC-103111 > Paenibacillus_S. The sequence continues at coordinate 81,417 of NZ_JMLS01000014.1, forward strand.
CTGCTTTTCCTGCTGCTTCTCCTGCTGAAAGATCCGGGTCAGCAGCGCACCCGATACACCAAAAATTTCACCTAACTGCGACGACATTTCCCCGCGCACCCTCTGCGTATCTCCCCGTAAACGCTTACGAACCTCTGAAACCTTACGCACCGGCAGAATGAACAAGGGCAGAATGATTAAAGCCAGCAGGGCGAGCCGCCAATCCAGAGCGAACAAAATGATAACGGTTGTCAAAACAATAACCGTCTGTGTAACCGCCGAAACGACGATGGTGGTCACTACATTTTGCACTGCGAGCACGTCACCTGTCAGCCGCTGAATGATCTCCCCTGATTTTGAATCTGTGAAGAAGCCCATGGACTGGCGCTGCAAATTAGCAAACAGCGATTGCCGCAAATCGCGCATAACCCCTTGGCCTACTTTGGTATTCTCATGGTTTTGCCAAACGCCGAGTAATCCGCTCAGAAGCGGTAGAAGCACCATAAGTCCGACCATCTTCAATAGCAGTATTTTATTTCCCTGTGGTATAGCTGTATCAATAATTTCCTTCATGATAAGTGGCGGAAGAAGTCCTATTAATGAAGAAACAAGAGCTAGCACCAAAATGGCTGCCAGCTGCCAGCGATAACCTCGAAATAAACCGTAAATGCGTTTTACCGAGACTTCCTTAAGTGTCGCCTTCCCTCGGCTTTGCAGCATTTGACGGTTGCCTGCCTCCCAACGTACCCCTTCTCCTCTCATCCTTCGTCCTCCTTTACTTGCGACTTTGTGGATACCGAATTAACTGGAAACGCTATACGGATTGCTGCCACAATTTCTTTGGCCATGACCATGACCCGGTAAAGCGAAGTGCTTTGAAGCGTAGAGTATTTTTGTCCGCCATCCACATTAACGATGCCTGCTATGGAGTAATCTCCCACGGCCGGGAGCTGCTTGCCAAGCGACTTCCCCGGCTCCATCGGTTGATTGGATACTTGATAAGAAGCTACAGATGCAGGCTGACCCAAGCACGCGTCAATAGCGACGACTTTTTGCTCGGTCGGAATGCGGGCCAGTCGTTCAATCATATTGCTCGCATCCAATGGAGCCTCTAGCGTCCCCATTACATATGGATAACCCGCCTCAACCAGCATCGTGCCTACTAATGGACCAAGCGCATCTCCTGTAGATCGGTCTGTTCCGATGCATAAAAACAATATTTTCTCGGCATCCAGCTCCGGCTGCCGTATCGTCGATAAGAATTCAGCCAGCTCCCCGCCTTTTACCTTTTTGCGAATGACGGGCGCTGCTCCCCCGTTCCCTTGCATGGCCTCCCCCCTCCTATGCGTATGCCATATTTCAAGTCTTTTCCTCATTGTATCACAGAGAAACCAGAATTTGTTGTTATGCCGCAGCCCATGATATAATGCGACCAAACGGTTTGCCAAAAGGACGGGATTCACCCATGCCGATAATCAAGCTGCTCGCCATCATAACCTTCATTTACTGGATTATCATGCTCTGGGATACGCTTCAAGCACGCAAAAGAATGTTGAGCTTGCCTCATGCACCTCCAGATGCTTTCGCTGCCTCATCTGGCCATAAGTTGAAGCCGAATCCAGCAATGAATCAGCAGGAGCTTCCACTTGTATCTGTCGTCATAGCTGCCAAGGAGGAAGAAGCCTCCATCGTAGAGACAGTCAAGCATCTGCTTCATCAAACCTATTCGCGACTCGAAATCATCGCCGTCAACGACCGCTCGCAGGACGGGACGGGACGCAAGCTCGAAGAGCTTCGCAAATGGTCTGAGGGAAAAGAAAATATTTCCATACATTTAAAAATTATTCATGTCACGACACTACCGGCAGGCTGGCTCGGCAAAAACCACGCTCTGTACCAAGGTTATATGCAGGCCCGCGGCCAATATGTGCTGTTCACCGATGCCGATGTCCTATTTCAGCCCAACACGATCGCGGATGCGGTTCACTATATGAAGGCTAACGAGGTCGATCATTTGACGCTGGCACCGAACATGATCGTCAACGGATTTTGGCTGAGGGCATTTGTCATGTACTTCTTCTTCACACTAAGCTTGTATGTTCGCCCTTGGAGGTCCAATATCGACAGCCAGCATAAGCACGGCATGGGAATAGGGGCTTTTAACTTACTTACCCGGCATGCTTACGAAAAAATCGGCACCCATGAGGCCTTTGCCCTTCGACCTGACGATGATCTGGTTCTTGGAAAGAGGGTCAAGCAGGCCATGCTGCGACAGCGGCTGGCTTCCGGCAGGGAACACATTGCCGTAGAGTGGTACAAAAGCTTGGGCGAAGCCGTCCGGGGACTTGAGAAAAACTTGTTCTCCGGCTTTCAGTACAAGCTCAGTCTGGCCTTTATTGGAGTCCTTGGTCAGCTGATCATGTTCTTGTTCCCGTTCATCGCGCTGTTCATAGCCGGTGGTTGGGCTTCTTGGATCTACGGGCTATCGATCCTCATCATGCTATTCGTGTACTTCCGGCTCGTTCATTCTTTGACGGGCATAGGTGGAACCGAGGTGCTTGTGTTTCCTTTAACAGTCGGGCTGCTGTGTTACATTGTAGTTCGTTCTGTCTGGCTGACCCTTCGTCAGGACGGAATCCATTGGCGCGGAACCTATTATTCATTGAACGAGCTAAGAAAGATGCGGCGCTGACCGCCCATCACTTTAACAAAATTTTTACACTCCAGGCCGTTATGTTATTATAAAATAATAGTAAAGAGCGTACGTCCTACAAGACTTACGCCGTATATAAGGGAGAGCTGACCATGACTCAATTATCCAATAAACAATTATTTTATGTTACGGGCGTCATGCTCCTGACGTTTGTTCTCATTGTTGCTTATCAGCACATCCAAGCGTAGCACTTATTTTTCAATTATAGATAGACTATTCACATTATACCGACACGTTCATGACGTGCCGGTTTTTTGTTTTTCGGCAGCCAAGTTTTGAAATCTTTGAAGATATCGTTATAGTTAAGAAAGGGATTCACAAGCTAGCCAAAAAAGGATGTATTCGCATGAGAATTCATATATTGATCGCTGACGACGATCCGCATATCCGCGAGCTGCTGCGGTTTAATCTACATAATGAAGGCTACATCGTGTATGAGGCCGAAGACGGAGAGCAGGCTTCTCATCTAATGGAAAGCGAGCAGGTCCATTTGGCCGTTATCGATGTCATGATGCCTGGTAAAAACGGGTGGGAACTATGCGAGGAAATACGGAGACACTACGACATACCAGTCATCCTGTTAACCGCCAAAGGTGCTATGGAGGATAAAGAAAAAGGATTCTTGTCCGGTACCGATGATTATTTAGTCAAGCCGTTTGAACCGCGTGAGCTGCTGTTTCGGATCCGGGCTCTGCTGCGCCGTTATCAAATGGCTTCACTCGAAACCATCCGGTTCGGCGATACGACCATCGATCGCAAAAGCTACGAGATCACCATTAAAGACGAGATCTTTACGATCCCATTAAAGGAGTTCGAGCTCCTATCGCAGCTGGCCAGCAATCCTGGACGCATTTTCACAAGGGATCAATTGCTGCAACTAATTTGGGGCGCCGATTATGAGGGAGATAGCCGGACCATCGATGTGCATATCAAACGACTGCGTGAACGCTTCTCTCCTAAAACCGAGGATTTCGGCATTACGACCATTAGAGGGCTAGGCTACAAGCTTGAGGTACATGATTCATGAGAACTTTGTATACGCGGATCGTGGTCACTTTTATCTTCATTGCCTTGATTAGCAGCATCTTCGCCCTTTTCGTTACAAATACTTACTATACATCCCAACTCAGAACTTATAATGAACAAAAGATTATGCGCATTGGCAGTGAAATCCGCGATTTATACGAGCAAATGCCCGCTATGGAGCTAAGCGCCTATCTAACGCATATTGCCGGTCTTGGCTATCAAATTTATGCCGTCAACAGCAAAATGGAAGGTTCTTTCTACGGTGCACCCTTTAAGCACACCCAATTTGATCCGGACATCGTTCGGCGTGTGTTAGCTGGAGATATGTACCGCGGGATCATGGAAGAACAGCACGCTTTGATGGTTACCGGTTTTTTTGAGAACAGTATCCGCAACACCTCAGGGCTCCCCATTAAGGTGAACGGGGAACCTTACGCGTTGTTTATACGGCCCAATCTGGAAGAACAAATCGGAGAGGTACGCATCCTGATGGGTTTTCTGTTGGGATTCACCTTCTTGTTCAGCATCGCCTTAATCGCCGTCTTGACCCGCTTTATCGTAAAGCCGCTGCAGCAATTAACGGAAGCAACCAATAAAATCGTCGGAGGCAACTACAACATCCAGTTGGACATATCCAGACGGGATGAAATCGGAAATGCAGCACGCCATTTTACTCAGATGGCTAGCTCTCTAAAAAAGCTGGATGAAATGAGACAAGAGTTCGTCGCCAATGTATCGCATGAGATTCAATCCCCTCTCACCTCCATTCAGGGCTTCGCTCAAACGATGCTCGACAAGCAAGCGACACCCGAGGAAACGGAGCGGTATTTGAAAATTATCGAGGAGGAAAGCAAGCGGCTGTCAGGCTTGGGTAAGCAGCTCTTAACCCTTGCGGCGCTGGACAAAGAGGATACGCCTGTGAAACGTACAGCCTTCCGGCTGGATGAGCAAATACGCCAGGCGCTTATCGTTACGGAATGGCAGTGGACTGAAAAGCGGCTGCAGCTCGATCTCGAGCTTCCCGACATGATCGTTACTGGTGATGCACAGCTAATGGTTCAAGTGTGGCTTAATCTGATTACTAACGCCATCAAGTTTTCTCATACGGGGGGCACCCTTCGCATTAACGCGGCAGTTGAACGGGAGATCCTCGTAGAAATTAGCGATACCGGGATGGGTATCTCAGAAGACGAGCTTCCTCACATCTTCGACCGCTTTTACAAAGCGGATCAAGCCAGAAACCGAACCCGCTCCGGCAGCGGTCTCGGGCTATCCATCGCCCGAAAAATTGTGGAGCTTCATGGCGGCAGCATACAAGTCCGCAGCCGTTTAGGGGAGGGCTCTACTTTCATAGTCCGACTTCCTCTTTTAACCTAACCAAAAAGGCTGCAGTATATTTGCAGCCTTAGATGGTTGAGAAGCTTGTATTTATGAAATTGTGACAGAACGTAGGTAGGGCATCCCCTGTAGGAGCGGTAGCGTCCGCCTTTGTTATCGGGAAATCACCGCTGCTAAGCAAATCAATTGAACATTTCCCGATAACAACAGCGGCTGGAAGGGGCTGTCCTACCGGAGTACTGCATCACATTTTTTTGCTTTCAAGGTTTCTCATCCATTTCCTTGCACCTATAACTGCAGCCGCTCCACCAGATGACCAACCAAAGCCTTCAAAGGATCGCCCACACGGACACCGCTGGCTCTCTCCGCCTCCTCCGCAGCCTGCACCATGGACAGCTGGGCTGCCCACACCTGCCTGTCAGGCTGAGCTTCAATCCATCTCTTCAGCCCCGCGGCAACAAGCTCGACATAAGCACCCTTTTTTCCTTGCATTAAAAGCTCAAAGGAATGCTCCAGCGTTTGCGATTGAAGGTCAAGCTGCTTGCCCTTAAGCATTGCATAGCGGATCAGACGCTCTAAAGTGCCCTGAACCGTCGCTGGATTCGTAAATACAAGCAGAGGTGGCTGCCCGCTTTCGCAAATCGACTCGAACAACGGATCGTCAATTTTGATAATCGGAATGCCATAGTCCAGCTCTTCAGGCATATGAGCCGTAAAGAAGGTACAAGTTACGAGAATGGCATCGACACGGCTAGCCGCTACCCAATCCAACGTCTCCTTGATTTTACGCTGCGCCTTCTCTAAAGAAAAAAGAGGATCGGATTTACGCCGATCCAGTCCAGGGTCTACAAAATGAAGGAGCTCTACATCGTACGGCTCCAGTGCTTTTTGAATAATCTCGATATTCGAATAATGTGCATGATAGCAGCCTATCGTTACCGTCATGGATATCGCTCCCTTCTATTCAAATGGCAAAGGATTTCCTCCAAGCGATGGGGCCGGTGTTATTTCTTTTGATGTTACATTGTTAAGCTTTCCGTATGTTGCTCCACTTACTGTAGTTTTACCGGAGCTTGAGCTTTTGCTTGAGCTATTGCCAACATTAGAAGTATTGCCAGAATTCTTAACGCTGCTGTATGTATTGCTAGTGATTGAATTGTTCTTGTCCCAAGCATCGGTGTCCGTCGTGTCCGTGTCACCCAGCTGCTGCTTCAGAGCATCGCTCGCCCGCATAAGCTCTTCTTTTTTTATAATAACATAAGGGCTTTCCCATTCGCCTTCCAGATGAACATAGTTTACATTGGATGGGTTCATATTGAAATAGGTGCGAATCATTTCGCGAATTTGCGAGGAAGGCACGTCCGTGCTCATATGATTACCGACCGTTTCGATCATTTGCGATAGCTTCGTTATTCCCCCGGCAGTCTTCACAGACTTAAGCATCTCGTTCAGCACCTGCTGCTGCCTAGCATTGCGGGCGAAATCACTGGATTCCTGTGTATCCATGTTCGACTTGCGGTACCTGACAAAATCGAGCACCTGCTTGCCGTTCAGCTTGGAAATGCCTTTTTTCAAATTGATATTCGTCCCGTCCTCATCGTCCACATAACGCATATCCATATCTACGTTGATCGTGAGCCCTCCCAAAACATCAACCGCCTGGCGAAACCCGTCAAAATCTACGGTGATGGCATAATCGATGGGTACGTCGAGCAGCTCGGAGAACACTTTTTTCGTATTTCCAAAGGCTTGGTCCTTGTTCATATTATAAAAGTAAGGATAATAGTAGTTCGCTTTTCTCTCCGGCAGCCCCTTCGGGGTTAACTGCGTATCCCTGGGGATCGAGACTACAGTAGCCGATTGGGTATTCGGATTAACCGTGACCACCATAATGACATCTGAATTCAAGCTTCCCGTATCCTGACGATGGTCGATGCCCATCATCAACAATGTAAGCGGTTTTACTTTTGCTGACTCGGCCTCCGCTACAAGCTCCGGCGTACCTATTTTATCAATCACTTCACTGGCATCTTTGTATAAAACAGAAGCGTATATGCCCGCGCTGGCGACTCCTATCAGAACACAAGAAAGTGCAATCTTGACGATCTTTTTGAGCATTTTATCGTCCCCTCATTTCCCAGAAAACCAATGGTTAAGATTATATATGAATAACCTTAAAATAAGCTGACAAAAAGCTTAAATTTTCGTTATTTTCCCATGAACTTGATGAAATTCAGCCATAATTCCACATAATTTACTCATAAATTCGTCATATTTCCAGTGTATTCTATAATGACTAATAATTGTTATAAAAAAACAGACCACAACACCGAACTTCGACGTTGTGGACTGTTTGTGTGATGGCTTTCTGCTTTGTTCAGCAGTTAACGAACTTGTTTGGGCTGCTCCGTATTGGCACTGACGATGTCGACGGTTTGCATCGATTGGGTCAGCTGCTCTTGAATTTGCTTCAGCTCTTGCTCGTGCTGATGGTGGTGTTCGCCAATTTGGGCATCAATCTGGCTTTGAGCTTGCTGTACAGCCCTCTGCGCTGTCTCTAACTGCTGAATCGAGCTGGCCAGCTTTTGCGGGTTAGATTCCATTTGAGCGTGACGTACCGCCATTTCGGCATCTTTAGCCACTTGAATGGCTTTCTCGGCATTATCAATTACATGACGCAGCGGCATTTGGTGCTGGTTCACCTCTGTCAAAAGGCACACTCCCTTTCGGTTGCATTCTCAACCTTAAGATGCACCGAAACCGCAGGCTTCATTCTATGTATTAATGCCGATTTCGTTCATAAATCACAAACTCATAATCATACGGATTTTTTTCGTCTTTAGGACCTTGCTCTCGGGAAATCACATTCCACTCGGCTAGATCGAGTTCGTCAAAGAACGTGTCTGCCTCAAATTTATGGGCAATTTCCGTTACATACATTTTGTCAGCGTGTGGCATGAATAACCGAAACACCTCTGCTCCTCCAATGACGAACAATTCACCGTTCTGATCCTCGGATTTGAAACGTTCGAGAGCCTCATCAACGGTATGAACGATTTCGCAGCCTTCCGCTGCAAACGTCAAATCGCGGGTCATAATAACGTTACGCCGCTTTGGGAGGGGCCTTCCGATGGATTCGTACGTTTTGCGACCCATTAGAATCGTGTGACCGCTCGTCACTCTTTTAAAAAACGCGAGATCCCCGGGCAAATGCCATGGAAGTTTATTATCCAGACCAATGCCGCGGTGCTCATCCATAGCAAAAATAAATGAAATGATCATATGTCAGCCTCTATTCATCATTTGAATAGCCTTGACAGAAAGGAAGAACGCTTTCAAAAATCAAGGCACGAACTATATCATCCGTATGATATCACGGGCACTGATCATCTTTCAATTTCTACCTTAACGGCGTTGGCAGCTTTATTTAGCGTTTTATGAATGTAATAGTGCTTGGCGCAGTAGCCCTTGGACACTGCATCACGGCAGCAATTAATCCACTGGCACTGTTTGGGTTCCTTTTTGGATTTCTTCCTCACCATATCCGGGCTACCGGTTCGAAGCAGCCTCTGATGATGCATGGAGCACAGATTTCTAGCCTTTACCAGGCGCTGGCATCCTTCCACTATACATTCCTTCATATTGTGATCCCTCTTTATTGTGTTAGTGGTCATGATGCTCATAAAGCCTGAGCATTTTAATATATATCGAGACCTCTTTATTATACGGTTTCACATTCATTCGTTAAAATCGAGTGAACGTTGAAGAAACCAGCTCAGTAGCCCCTTAGGCCCGATATCGGCCATAACGGGCGATTTGGTCAAATGAGTTTAACTAATTAAACCTAAGCAAAAAAAGTCCAGTAGAATAAGGAATAAGCGGTTCTTCCAATATTCAGAGGTTGTTTAAGTACCAAAATCATTTATATACTTAACAACATCCCAGACAAGGAGGAAATATCTTGCTAACCGTTGAATCGTTAGTCCGAATATTAAAAAAACCGATGGGAATCATTAAAATAGATGGCGAAATTCTTTCTTTTCTAGAAGTGAATGAGCCTTTTTGTGCTTTGTCAGGATATACCCGTGAGGAGCTTATGAAGGTAGATCCTCACCTGATGCTAGCAAGGGAGCAGTCTAATCCAGCATTTACCCAGTTAGAGAACGATCAGTTTTTAAAAACAGAAGTTACGGTTCTATCTAAGGATCATCTTAATGTCATTCTAGAAGTAGAACTATACCTGATTGATGATGGTCCTAACCAGCTAATCATTGTGTTCGCGGATCATATTAGCAGTAAGAAGTGGATTGATCATCAAATCGCCAACAATCCGATTCTTTGCTCAGGCGTTGTCAATTCCTCTTATATTATGACACGCTACGATATGTATTTTGATCCTATCGTCGATCATAAAAGTCGATTCGAGCAAGAATCCATCTTCGAGCTTATAGCTAAAGCAGATCATCCAGTGATGAAGAAGTTATTGGAGGAAATTAAGCAAACCAAGCAAACGAAAGAGGTCGTGCTGCGGACAACAAAGCTTGCGGATCAGTTGGAGCTGAAGATGAAAATTATGGTACGTCCTTTTTTTGACGGGGTAGGTACTTTTCTGGAGTATGCATTCGTTATCAGTCAGCTGGAGCTGTTTGAAGTGAGCGCCGACCCAGCTGTCCGTTTAAAAGTACTTATGGCGCAACGCAACATGTCAGCTCAGTCCTTGTCCGAAGCGACCAACATCACTATCCAAACCATTTCCAAGCTGAGAAACGGCAAAGTGACGAAGCCGCAATTGTTAACGGCTCAGCTTATTGCGGGTGAGCTTGGCGTGGCGGTTTCCGATATTTGGGCGGAGACAAGGCGGTAACCAGCTTAATAGGCACAACAAAAAATCGACCTCTTGTTAAGGGGCCGACTTTTGCTTTGCTTACTTATACCGAAATAGGAGCTTTAATTCCCGGATGACTTTCATAGCCTTCAATGACAAAATCCTCGAATTTATAGTCGAATATAGAATCAGGTTTGCGAGTAATGATCAGCCTTGGCAGCGGGTAAGGCTCCCGTGATAGCTGCAGCTTGGCCTGCTCCAAATGGTTCAAATACAAATGGACATCGCCCCCCGTCCAAACCAGCTCTCCAGGCTCAAGACCGCACTGCTGGGCAATCATATGTGTCAACAGAGCATAGCTTGCCAAGTTAAACGGTAGTCCTAGGAACGTATCCACCGATCTCATTTGAAACATGCAGGACAACTTGCCCTGCGCTACATAAAATTGAAACGCATAATGGCAGGGTGGCAGCGCCATCTTATCCACTTCCGCAGGATTCCAGGCTACGACCAAATGTCGGCGTGAATCGGGATTGCGTTTGATTTGCTCAACTACCTGTTGGATCTGATCGATTTGCCGACCATCCGGAGCTGGCCAATTCCTCCACTGGGAGCCGTAAACAGGACCCAAATCACCATTCTCATCTGCCCATTCATCCCAAATCGTTACCTTGTTATCTCTTAAATAACCGATATTGGTATCCCCACTCAAAAACCAGAGCAGCTCATGGAAAATAGACCGAACATGCAGTTTCTTCGTTGTCAGCAGCGGGAAGCCTTGCGATAAATCACAGCGCATTTGCCTGCCGAAGACGGATAGAGTCCCTGTTCCGGTTCGATCCGTCTTCTCTACACCGTGTTCCAATATATCTTGCAGCAAATCCAGATATTGTTTCATATCGTATACCACCTTTTTGTCAGTTCGCTCTTACATCACGGCGTTGGACCGCCGTTCATTCTTGAATTATTATATCGGACCGTGGAAGGTGTGTCTATGCGGAGGTATAGCGTGTTTTACGCCATCCGGAAAAGCAGTTGGGTCACTAAGCTCTATGTATTGGCGGCAGCTGCTCGACTACGGAGCCATGCCCAAAGTCTTCCTCTAACAGCAATTGTACCAGCTGCTCCGCCGTATATTCAGGTGTGGTCAGCATTCCTTTTTCCTTAAATTTCGTGAAAATATCCGCGGACGCGAATCTGCTTCTGCTCGTTGTTCTTGCCTCCGCCTGCAGAGCAGTTTCAATCATTCCGGGCCAAACAGACGCGATCCGGACTCCCCCTTCCGTATGCTGCTGCTCTAAACTGACTGCTTGTGTAAATGTATCCAATCCCGCTTTGGCCGACGAATAGCAGCTCATCCCAGGAAATAAATGCTTAGAGGAGGCGGAGGAAATGTTCATTATTCTTTTATCTGCTTGGATATGTTCGGTTCGTTGAATAAACATGGAGGTTAGAATCATAGGCGCAATCAAGTTGACCTGCATATGGTACGTTATTTCCTCAGCGCTGCACTGTTCGATCGATGCGAGAGGAGCCACAACCGCGGCATTGTTAATGAGGTATATTGACTCCGCTTGGGACGAATCGATACACGTAAACACCTCGTCCATGAGACCATCCAATTCGCTGCATTTGCCAAGATCAAACGGAAAATAACGGAGGTTGCCCTGCCTTGAAATCAACGATCGATTCTCTGATCTTGAAATGCATAAAACGCAATGTCCAGGTGCAATAAGCTGCTCTGCCATGGCCTGACCGATACCTCTCGACGTGCCGGTAATAATAAAATATTTCATATCCAGCCCTCCTATTCATAACCTAGTACTAGTACCATATACTAAAATCACCCTATTCCTATCATTGGAAATTGTCAACGCTAGGATTTTCGTTTTTTATGTATAGTCCCTCCCACCGATGTAAGGTATAATGAAAGCCGTAGACAGAAAGATAACGGGAGTGGTTGAACATGTATAAAATGCTAGCGATCGATATCGACGACACGCTCATTAACGATGAAAAGGAAATTACAGAAGGAACCAAGCAAGCACTGGCGGATGCCATGGCTCACGGAGTCACCGTAACGCTTGCTACAGGACGTATGTATGCCTCCGCTAAGCAATTAGCTGCTCAATTGGAGCTGAACGTGCCTCTCATTACGTACAACGGATCGCTTGTCAAAAATTCCGGTGACGGCAAGATATTGTACGAGCAGTGCGTTCCACAGGACGCAGCCACCATCATTTTCGATTATTGCGAACGGAACGGACTGCACTTGCAAACCTACATTGACGATGTGTTGTATGTAAAAGAGGATAACGATAAAATCAAAGCCTATTCGGAGCTATCCAAAATTCCATATACCGTCTATCCCGAATTCGCAGAATTCGTTAACAAGCCTTCTTCCAAATTATTAATTATCGATGATCCTGCCAAGCTGGATGAAGTCGCAGTCGAGCTAAGAAACCTTATTGAAGGGCAGGTTCATATCACGAAATCGAAACCTCATTTTCTTGAAATCATTCATCATCAAGGAACTAAAGGAGACGCTCTGCGTTATTTAGCAGGACAATTCGGCTATGACATGTCGCAAACGATTGCTATCGGGGACGGCTGGAACGATCGTGAAATGCTCGAAGCGGCAGGACTTGGTGTTGCCATGGGGAATGCTGTTACAGGACTTAAGGAGATTGCCGACTATGTAACGCTGAGCAATAACGAGGATGGCGTTAAGCATGTGGTAGATAAGTTCGTCTTGCAGACGGTTTAATAAAGCACGTAAAATACCGCCCGGAATAAGGGCGGTATTTTTGTATGCAAAACCAGCCCTGCATCACTTAAGCGAACTGGCTAACATAATCCTCGTACTGCTCCTGAGCATTCGCAATGGACACGTCGCCGCCATGACAGACGCTGACACGTTTAGGGCTTAGCTGCTTCACAATAGCCCCACTCTCTATTGCTTGCTTCATATCCGATGTAAACATCGGCATCGGCCGATTCAGCATGCCTCGCTTGGAAGTAAACAAGTCACCCGCCAGCAGGACGCCATCCTGCTCGTGATAAAATACAGTATGCCCTGGGGAATGGCCTGGCGTGTGGTAGGCTGTCAATCCTGCCGAGCTCAAAACATTCGTATCGAGAGGCTGCACTAGACCTGGCTCTGTGAGCTTCTCCGCTTTTTTCCGGCCGGGGAATGGAAGCTGCCCTTCCATATAAGGGATTTCCATCTCATGCACATAGACTGGAACCGGAAATTGTTCGCGGATGCGCTTGACTCCTCCCACATGGTCGGAATGTCCATGGGTAAGCACAATATGCCGGAGCGGAGCTTGCAGCTCCTTGAAGCATTTCTGCAGCCCGTTCGCCATCCAAGGAATTCCCGAATCCACAAGTGTCAAGCCTTCATCCGACTTTACAACCCACGCACTGATGGAAAAACCGATCCAAGTAGTGCATTTCCAAATATGATCCGAAATTTGTACGATTTTCATAATGAATTCCTCCCCGATTTGTTCTTCAGCTTCTTGGTTTGCTTCTCTTCCTGCTTGCGCTTCTTCTGCATGCCCAGAATTATGATCTCTAAGCCTTCATCCAATAAAGGAATGATTCTCTCCAACAGCTGTTCGAGCGGTTCCTCGTTGCTGAGATAGGTATGAACCATACCGTTCAGCATATAAAAAAAGATTCGCGCATCATTGATCTTCTGCTCATTCGTATCCGTCTCGATAAGCCGGTTCAGAGATTCCGCCAAGTACGCAAACACTTGGTTTCTATGTTTATTCACTTCGCTCTTAGGATTGACTTCATCAACACGGGCCGCTTTCATGTTGATGATAACCGACACCATGCTTTTGTGAGCCAAGCAAAAGCGAAGAAACTGCCTACTAATCTCCTTCAATGCTTCGATTGCCGTGATCTCTTCGTTGTCCAAAGTCTCAAGCATTGTTTGTTCCAGCGCCATCAAAGGGGGAATTGCAAGCTGCTCCAGCAGCGCTTCCTTATCTTTGTAATAAAGATAAATGGTCGTATGTGAGCAGCCCGCCTCCTTGGCTATTTCCCGCATCGTAACTGCATCGTATCCACGGGCGGTGAACAGCTTGCCCGCGGCCTCGCGGATGCTGCTCTTGGTTTCCTCCGACCGTGTTTCCTGTCTGCTTCTTTTGATTTTCTCTTCCATAATGACACCTCCGAGCACCTTATAACCATTGGTTAGTAACCGTTGGTTATATAATAACCGATGGTTATAATTCCCGTCAAGCCCCATTTGATTACATTTCAAAACTCCAGTTTTAGTCCCTCCCCCATTGCTTTTCAGCTTTCACTTTCGCTCCTGCTAGGCTCTTCAAAAATAAAGCCGATGGCCCCCCTATTACCTCGTCACCAACGGAAAGCCCATGCATATGGTGTATTACCTAAGCTTGGGCTTTTGTCATGGGAGGCGATTGCGTTGGAGGTTTCCATTCTGTCATTGCACTGGGTGTACTTGCTGTTTATCGTTTTGATTATCGGGTTCATGGTTTTCCGCAGAGATACAACGATTCTCTGTATTTTGGGCATTTTTCTACTCGGGCTGCTGTCCACACACTCCTTAAGCCAATCCATTAGCGGTGTGTTCAACAGCTTTATTTACGCCATAAAGGAATTAATGGGTACGATATTGATCATCTCTATCATCGTATCCATGAGCAAAGTGCTGTCACAGACCGGCATTAACGAATCAATGATCTCCCCATTCGCTCGCTTCATACGGACTCCAACGCTCGCGTTCTGGATCATTGGCGGCCTGATGATGGTCATCTCATGGTTTTTCTGGCCTTCGCCTGCCGTTGCTTTGCTGGGAGCTGTACTCCTCCCCGTCGCTCTCCGGGTCGGCCTGCCTGCGCTTGGCGTAGCTATCGCAATGAATCTGTTCGGGCACGGCATCGCCTTATCCGGCGATTTCGTCATTCAAGGCGCACCTAAGCTGACGGCGGATGCTGCTGGCATCCCGGTGGGCGATGTTATTCAGGCCAGCGTACCGCTCGTTATCGTAATGGGTGCGGTGACGACCATCACTAGCTTCTGGCTGCTTCGCCGTGACATGAAGAGCGGCAAGCTAACCGCAACGACCGGTCTTTCAGCTGAGCCTGTGAAAACCACTGCCACGGAAGGCAACGGTATAAGCCCTCTATCCCGCTCCAATCGCCTCATATTCGCGGTGATTATTCCAATCTTATTCCTAGCCGATGTCATCGCCATGTTCTTGCTAAAGCTGCAAGGCGGAGATGCAACGGCACTAGTAGGTGGTACGGCTCTCCTCATCATGCTGTTCATTACCTTAACGGCACATAAGAACAAAGGGCTTGAAAAATCAGCCGAATATTTAGTGGAAGGCCTTCAATTCGGCTTCAAAATTTTTGGACCGGTCATCCCGATAGCCGCGTTTTTCTACTTGGGAGACTCAGCCTTTATCGACATATTCGGGAAGGTGCTTCCTGCAGGCTCTCACGGCTTGGTCAACGACCTCGGGCTTGCTCTAGCCCATACGGTACCTATTAACGGCGCGGTCGGTGCGGTCACTCTGACCACAGTCGGAGCCATTACCGGTTTGGACGGCTCCGGATTCTCCGGTATCTCTCTGGCCGGCTCGATTGCCAATCTATTCTCTACCGCCATCGGTTCCGGCATCGCCACATTGACCGCTCTGGGGCAAATAGCCGCCATTTGGGTCGGCGGTGGAACTCTGATCCCTTGGGCCCTTATTCCTGCCGCGGCGATTTGCGGCGTCGATCCTTTCGAGCTGGCGCGGCGTAATCTGAAGCCCGTCGTGATCGGATTAGCGGTAACGACCGTTGTAGCGATGTTTTTGCTGTAGCCAGCTGCTTGCACTTGACCATCCAGTACTTTTCATGTAAAGTAGTACCAACTTATACATCTATAAGCAATGACCAAGGATATAAGGACTACAGGCTGATTGTTACAGAGAAGGAGATCTAAGACTGCGAGTCTCCACAATCACAGAGCTCCTTCCCACCTTGAAAGCTTCAGCGGGGAACCAGCAAGCCATGTATCCGCTGACGGCAGAAGCCGTTATCTTCATGAAGATGCTGCCTTGATTGTTTGGGGCGGTTAAAATTATAGGGTGGTACCACGACGCATTCGTCCCTGACGAGTGCGTTTATTTTTTATCCAAACCCATCGAATCCAACTTGGGGATTAAAACGTTAGGAGGCAAAACTATGAGACAGCGAAATATGCTGATCCCAACATTGCGGGAAATTCCAGCTGAAGCCGAAGCAGCAAGCCATAAGCTCATGTTACGAGGCGGGTTCATCCGGCCGTTGGCGGCGGGAATCTACACTTACCTTCCTACTGGCTGGAGGGTTTTAAGGAAAATAGAGCGCATTATCCGTGAAGAAATGGATCGTACCGGAGCTCAGGAACTTCTCATGCCTGCGATGCAGCCGACGGAGCTATGGCAGCAATCCGAACGCTATAATGTTTACGGCCCCGAGCTAATTCGGCTTCATGACCGAAACCAAAGGGAATTTGCTTTAGGACCTACCCATGAGGAAGTCGTTACCTCATTAATACGTGACACGGTGAGCTCTTATCGTAGTCTGCCTATGACCGTGTATCAAATCCAGACGAAATTTCGGGATGAGCGTCGTCCCCGCTTCGGACTGCTCCGCGGCCGGGAGTTTATAATGAAGGATGCCTATTCCTTTGCCATGGATTGGGAGAGTCTCGATTCGACGTACCAATCAATGTATGAAGCGTATCATCGAATCTTTACGCGCTGCGGACTGCGTTTCCGTTCGGTAGAAGCGGATGCTGGTTCTATTGGCGGTGAAGGAGAAACCCACGAATTTATGGCCCTTGCAGAGATTGGCGAGGATACGGTAGTGGTATGTTCAAGCTGCGGTTATGCGGCTAATCTGGAAAAGGCTGTGTCCGCGCAGCAAATACAAGAAAAGGCAACTTCGGCACCCAGCTGCGATTGTGAAAAGTTTGCCACACCTGGTATCAAGACAATAGATCAGCTTGTGCATGCTTTGGGGATTACAGCCGATACGATAATCAAAACGCTTGTTTATGTTGCGGACGGGCAACCAGTAGCCATAGCTATCCGTGGAGATCACGAAGTCAATGAATTGAAGGTGAAGCAGTGGCTTCAGGCCGAAGCGCTAGAGCTTTCCGATGAATGGACCATCCAGCAATCCTTAGGAGGGCCGGCAGGATACATAGGACCGGTCGGTTTACCATTTAAGCTGCTGGTAGACCATTCTGCCGCTCAAGTCGCCTCCGGTGTAGCCGGTGCTAACGAAGCAGATTATCATGTTCGCAACGTAGTGCCCGGAAGAGACTTCCCTCTCAACCACGTCGGAGACTTCCGCAACGTCAAGGAAGGGGAAGGATGCCCGCACTGCGCAAGTGAATTGAAGTTTCATCGTGGAATTGAAATCGGTCATGTCTTTAAGCTTGGCACCAAATACAGCGATAAGCTTAAGGCAGAAACAGCGGACGCAGCAGGTCGGCAAACCCACCTCATCATGGGCTGCTATGGTATTGGCGTATCCCGCTTGCTGTCTGCTATAGTCGAGCAATATCACGACGAGCAGGGCATCACGTGGCCGGCTTCGATAGCTCCGTTTCAGGTTCATCTGATTCCAGTCTCGACCCAAGATGAGGTGCAAAGAAATTTAGCCGAGAGCCTCTATCAGCAGCTAAGCGGTCTAGGCATTGAGGTGCTGATGGATGATCGCGAGGAAAGACCAGGAGTCAAATTCAAAGATGCTGATCTGATTGGCATTCCAATCCGGCTCGTCATTGGCAAAAAAGCGGTTGATGGCTTAGTTGAATACAAAACACGCAGCAGCAGCGAACAAGCGGAATTAACCGTCGAAGCGGCTGTTGATCGTATCCTTAAACAATTAGCAAATGTATAGATAGACCCGATGCCACGGAGCGGAGTACACTGATTTGTACTTTGATTCGAACAGGCATCGGGTCTTATTTTATGTGCAGCCTTTTGAGTGAATTGAAAATTTCCGGGCTCGTGCCCATAACCGAATAGGCACCTGCTACATATATTGAATCTTAGATAGGCATTTGTTTAGTTGTTACTGAAAAGGAGATGTTTAACGTGTATCCATATCAACAATCACTATACAATGGACACGATACAAGAAGCTTTATGCCGGGACCGGGCGGATTTCCGGGTGGGCCTGGCGGAGGTCCGGGGGGATTTCCAGGGGGACCAGGCGGATTCCCGCCTCCACCGCCTCAAGGCGGCATGGGTCCTGGACCGGGGGGCAGCTCTCCCGGAGCACCGCAGTCTCCCCCGCCTTCATTCATTCCTCCAGAGCCTGCCGTTGCACCATTTGCCGTAGACCCCGGCAGCATTCGCGGCTGCTTATTCCGCAACACTTACATTTGGCAGGATAACGGAGATCAGTACTGGATGTTCTTGACTCACGTAGGCCGCAACTCGATATCCGGATTCCGCTGGTACGGTATCGGTCCTGTAGGCTTCTGGCTGTTCTTCGGCTTGGATTTGCGCAGAATCAGGCAGTTCACCTGCTTCTAAAGCCTAGTTAGTTCAAAGCGAAATTGTTATAGCGAATAGTGAAAAAAGACCTGTAAATCAGGTCTTTTTTTTCGTGTTCATTAATCCAATTGGAGCAGCAATTGAGCAATGAGCTGGGTATTTTCCAGCTTGTTCTTCAAATAATCGTAATCGACTCTGGATTGATCTACGGCTACTTTGGCTCTCGTGAGCATTCTTCTAAGCTCATGGGTATGCTGCCAAATTTCCGCGTCGCGCGCCTGCTCGTTTTTCCCTGTCACCATACCGAGACTGAACAGCTCGCATTCCTTCGCATGTAGGGCCAGCTTGGCATCCTCCAACCGGCTAAGTCCATCATAGTAATCAGACTCCGCCTCCCGCAGCTGTTCAGGCAGCTGCTGCAGCAACAGCAGTACTTCTTCTTTCGTCATGGCTCATTCCCCTCCACGCAAAATCATTTTCAGGCTTCCGTATCAGCTTATGCGGCGCTGCTTACGATTAAGCATATTTTAAGGGTCCTTTCAGCAGGCTTTCAGATTAAAGTCATACTTATGACATTTCCCTATGAGATGATGAATCCAAAAGAAAAAAATCTGAAAGCAAATGGAGAGACAACCGCAATGGAAAAACGCTTCACTATCCCTTACATTCAAGCTGCGCGTGGCATTGCCGTTGTGCTGGTCATGCTGTTCCATGCATCGCAAATGGCCAACAAATATTTTCAAATAAATTTCCTTGGGGTGAGCGACATGGGGCGCTCTGGAGGATATGCATACTTTTTCGTGCTTACCGGTTTTTTAATGTACACCTTGTACCAGCGTCATTTTGGTCATGCCGAAATGTGGCTCTCTTTTATCGTCAAGCGCTTCCTGCGCATTTATCCGCTGTACTGGCTCGTTACACTAGCCGTTATTCCGGTTTATTTTCTAATGCCAAGCTTCGGTCTTGGGTTTGAAACGAAGCCCGCAGAAATCGTCCGGTCCCTGCTGCTCGTTCCAGGAGCAAATCCGCCTATTCTAGGAGTAGCATGGTCTCTCATATACATCGTCTTCTTCTATATAGCCTTCTCCCTGCTGTTTGTTCTGAGAAAACCGGCTGCCTTCCTCTTGTTTACGGTATGGGTTGCTATTATCGGATTGAACAGTCTCGGATGGATTCATTTAAAAGACAATTTGTGGATTCGCTTTTTATTCGATGGCTTTCATCTAGAATTTATGTTAGGGATTGCCGTTGCCTTTTTCCTCCAGCATGTGGCCATTCGAAAGAGCAGGATGTGGCTTGCTGCGGGAATCGCCGTTTTTCCTATTGTTTGGGGCTTTCGACATGTATATCCTGATTTATCCTATGTGAATACCCTTTATACATTAGGTTCGGCACTCGTTCTGGTAGGAATCGGTTCGCTTAAGGTGAAGGCTCCTGAGTGGTTAAAGCCTCTGCAGTTTCTTGGAGACGCCTCCTACTCGATATTACTGACAAGTCTGGTCTGTTTATCGATTACTTTGAAGGTAGCGAAGGCCGCCCATATGACCGAATGGATCAGCCCTGCTGCCGTTACTTCCCTTTGTTTCCTGGCGGCATTAGTCATGTGCTGCGTGTTCTATGCATTCATTGAAAAACCACTGGTACAGCGTTTGAAACAGCTCTTGCTGCCCAAGATTCAGCCTACAGCTGCCGCATCAAAATAAACTTGCTGCCTCCAAACCCTGGATCATCCCTAGGGGTTTGACGTTTGTACTGTGTCTCTATAACAGATGAGTAAACAGACTCGTCGTTCTTTCCTAGTCCTCACGCCAAAAAGGGCGCCCTTTCGAGGGGCGTCCTTTTTGGCGATAAACCGTGTCTTCTAGAAATTTGCTATATAGGTAGGTGAGGTATGTCCTGGAGGAGCGATAGCGTCCGCCTTTGTTATCGGGAAATCACCGCTGAAAGCGAAAAAATTAAAAATTTCCCGATAACAACAGCGGCCGTAGGGGTATACCTGACCGGAGTATAAAGCAATATTTCAAGCTTTCGTAGGGTTCTCGTCAACCTGACGCTCCCGATGAGCGTCCTTTTTCACCTTTAATCCATCTCATAAATCGAGCCGGATTTGCTAGCAAACATTTCGGCGTACACTTTTTCCGCATAGGCATCAGTCATGCCAGAGATATAGTCGGCAACAAAACGTGGCCATGGCCATTTGCTTTTGTGCTGCTCGTAATTTTCCATCCAGTCCGGCGGGATGATCAAGCGGCCTGTTTCGTATTCGATGAAGCTAGTCCACAATCTTTGAATCATAATTTCACTGCGCTTTTGCAGCCGCTGCACACGGAAATCTTTAATTAGCGTCACCCACGCCAATTTTTTCAAAATTTCCATCGTACGAAGCAGATGAACGTCCTCCTGCCCGTCGCGAACAAAGGTAACTCTCTTCCAGCCCTTCTTCGGATCGTCGATAATTCCGACCTGATGAGCAAACAAGCTAACCCAGCGAGCTTTAATCTCCCTGCGCGTTCTTGAGGACTCCTGGCCGCACTCCTTATAAATCGTCTCCCATTGCTCCAAGAACGAAATAAGCACCTGCTTGACCATCGCTTTCATATCGACCTGATCCCAGCCCATATCTCCATTACCATGATCGTCTACAATTTCTTGAATGACATTGTCTACGAGCCGCGGATCTTCAAAAAAAGTCCGGTTCATCTGAATTTTACCAGCACGGATGCCGTCCTCTATATCATGCGTCGAATAGGCAATATCGTCGCTCAAATCCATCAGCTGTGCCTCCAGCGTGGAACAGCCCTCGGGCATACCCCAGTGATCCCGAAGCATGGCAATCTCTTGCCATTCCTTCCCGTAAACGCCTTTGATCCGTCCCGGTTCATCCAGATTGTACGGGTATTTATTAATTGCAAGCAGTACAGCCGCCGTTAAATCGAGGCCGCTTCCGCTGCCTGCGCGCTTTTCAAGAAACATCAGAATACGGAAGTTCTGCGCATTGCCTTCATAGGCCATTCCGTGAACCACTGCAAGCAGTCTGTTCAGCACATCCTCTCCCTTATGTCCGAATGGCGGATGTCCCAAATCATGAGCTAACGAAGCGCATTCCACTACGGCCGGATCGATCATCAGCCCTGGATGTTCCTTGCGCCCCAGGAAAGGATACAACTTCCCCATTTTGCGGGCTACTTCCCGAGCTATTTGGGATACCTCCAGTGAATGAGTCAACCGTGTGCGGTAATAATCGCCGGAGCCCGCGCCGAACACCTGCGATTTGCCTTGAAGGCGCCGAAACGCAGGAGATTGAATCAATCTCGCGTAATCCTTCTCATACTCATCGCGTTCTTCGCTAGATTTTGTTGCCGTTGTGTCATTCAATCGAAGCTTTCGCAAATCCATCTATGTCCTCATCTCCAATTCGCCAATCCCGGGTCCGTTTCCGGTAATCTATATCGAAAAACGACGTTCCCCGGGAACGCCGTTTTCTTTTTCTACTTACCATATTATCATTTCCGTGGACAAAATAAAATCAACATTTGAATCGTTCGATTTTCATCTGCAGCTCTTCCGCCATAGAAGACAGTGCCTGCGCGGAGGAAGATATCTCCTGCATGGATGCCATTTGCTCTTCCGCCGCTGCAGAAATTTGCTCCGTATGCTCAGCAGCCGTTTCAGTAACCTGTGATACGGTATTCATGGTTTCACCCACCTTGCGGGTTCCTTGAGATACGTTCTCCGAGGAGGTCGATGCGACCTGCATCTGATCAGATACTTCCGTAATTTTCACTTTAATCTCCTCGAACAGAAGTCCCATTCGATCTACAACCTGCTTGCCTTCAGACACTTCACGTGCCGCTACTATCATTGAGCCTAGAGCTTGCTCGGACTGGTCTTGAATATGCCCAATCAGCTCATTAATCTCGTTTGAAGACTTTGCGGTCTGCTCCGCCAGCTTCTTCACCTCGCCGGCAACTACGGCAAAGCCTCTGCCATGCTCTCCTGCTCTCGCCGCTTCAATAGAAGCGTTAAGGGATAGCAAATTAATCTGGTTAGCGATGTCCGTAATTTGCGAGATAATCTGATTAATATCCCGAGAACGGCTTGCCTGTTCCTTCACAATAGACTCCAGCTGTCCTACATTACCACCGATCACATCCATTTGCCGAATGACCGTCCCCAGCACTATGGCTCCTTCATCCGAATAGCTTCTGGCCTCTGCCGCGCGTGCCGAAGTATGCTGCACCAATTTGGTAATGTCCGACATATCTGTGACCATTTCTCCTGTCACTCTTGAGCTTTCACTAACGCGCTCTACAAGAAGCTGTGACCCGGAAGACATGTCCTGTGCTGAGGTCGCAATTTGGTCCGTTGCCTTCGCGTTCTGCTCTGCGCTTGCGCTCAGCTGCTCTGAAGAGGCTGCCAGTTGGGTTGAAGTTTCACCGATTTCGATAATCATCGTCTTTAAGGAATGCACCATGTCATTGAAGCTTTGTCCCAGCTTCCCAATCTCGTCCTGAGATTTCACTTCCACCATTTGACGAAGATCACCTTTACTCAGTGAAGCTGCCGATTCCATAAGCCGCCTTAATGGAGTCACAATGGAACGAATAATGCCGAACACCAGCAGTCCGCCAAGTATAAAGGAAATCACGATAACGCCTACCGTTACCTGATAAATGAGCGCCGATTTTTCCACGGTTTCCTGCGAGACCATAGTGCCTACCAGCTTCCATCCTGTGGACGAGTTTGTCGCAAAAGCCGCCTGCTTCTGCTCACCGTTCAGCACGTAATTTACTTTGCCCGCTTCCTCTTTATAGAACAAAGAGTAGTGTTCATCCTTTGCTTCATCACCTGGCTTCTGCGATGGATGGACAAGAAACTTTTGATTTTTATCTAATATGTATACGTAGCCGCGTTCCCCGATTTGAGCGCTTTTTACCATGGAAGACAGCTTCTCGAGGCTTAAATTAATGCCGATGACACCTTTTTTATCTGGAAGCGACGTGGCAATGGTTACTACCATATTCCCCGTAGTAGCCGACACATACGGATCGGATACAATGACCGTCCCTGCGGCTTTCATCGCATCCTTGTACCAATCTCTCTCCCGCGGGTCATACTTTTGACTCCCAGGGTCCGGTGACTTCATCCATGCCCCGTTTTCATTACCCAGAGTGGCCAATTCAAGCTCCGGATGGGTGGAGGTGAAGGAATCCGTAATTTCTCGGGCACGAGGGCTTTTCTCATCAATAGCGGCACTTGTCAGCTGCTTGGCCAAGGCCTGCACATTGCCCATCTCCATGCGGATATACTGTTCTACAGATTGATTCATCAAGCTAACGGTATCCTCCGCCGAAGCAATCAACTCACTATGCATACTGCTTTTGGCCGTTTGATAAGAAATAATTCCAATTAGCAAACAAGGAACGATCAGCACCAAAGCAAAAGCTGTAATCAGCTTGCTTTTTAAGCTCATATTTTTAAATCCTGGCATCCTCATGTCTTCCTTCCATCTCTCACATGGTGTTATTTCGTAGCATCCCAAATGTCCGATTCATCCACACCCAAAGCACGGGCAACCAATCTTCTTGTGTAAGCATGAGGCTTGTTTATTTTACCGTTGCGCAGCTTGGAAAGTGTCGTTTTGGAAATACCAGTCATTCGGCACAATTCTAAAAGGGAAATCTGCCGGTTCAGCATTAGCATTTGAAGCCTTACGGAAGGAGATACCGAAGGCAGCACATCGTTATGTACTTCCTGCAATATAAAAGCAAAGTGCCGGAATGTCCCGTCCGCTTTATAAAAAGGGCATGCAAGGGCTTTTCGTCTACGCCTCACATTTTTTACCAAGGTAGAAAATATAAACTCCGCGACTTTTCCTTCTTTGGCGCATTGCTTGAGCTTTTGACGAATCATCATAATATCTTCCGATGCTGCAAAATGAACAAGGGGGCGTTCCTCGAAATTCTCAACGGATAATTCCGTTCCGGGAACATGCTGTGTTAACCGTTCCACCGTTAATTGCTCGCTGAGCAGTCCCGAACCGATCATATGCGGTAGACGCAGCTGTGATTCAATCCATTTTCGTTCAGATATATCCCGTACAATACTGAGTAAAAGCGGTTCCGGCTTTCGGGGAATCAAGCTCATGTTCAGTTCGACGGAGACCGTAGTCCGATCTTTTCTTACTAGTACCGTTTCTGCCAGCACAGCTTTAAGCTTGTGTAGCTTCTCTTCTTTCTTGAGCATTTCGCGCTCATACTCCGGAGCATACAATTCTCTTGGATGAAGATGAATTAATTCATATATGGAGTCGTACCCCAATAAGGCAAGGAACGATTCGTTAGCCGCAACCATTTGCGACGGCTTTCCCTCCTTCAGTCCGATAAGCACCATAGCATCCGCAGCATATTGAAAAATCTCGTTCATAATTCGCCCTCCCCCCAGTTTATTATCTGTTGCCAACATTGTAACAAAGCCATAAAATAACAAGCCATTGTTAAATGGTACCAAATAGGAGAAGTAAAACGATGAACGGAATGAAGGATTATACAATCAGTATATGGGTTCATTTTGAAGCAGTACAAACGCTTTCAGGATAATAACAGTACAGGCAAAGCTTATGTTTCCGAGTTCGATTTACTTATTTCGACATATTTCGCATAAAACTTTACCTAATTAAACTTTCAAGCTTATATTTTTCATTTCAGCTTCTTTTGTGGGAACTAATTCCTAGGGTGAATGGTCTTATTTATGAGGTGATACATGCAGGAGCGGCACTACTTGGAATTTTTGGCACCTGGATACGACAGAAATGCCGTACTGCACGATCTTGTGTAACGTTACGGGGAGGATATATAGAATTTCGCTTATAATAAAGACAACACCAATCGGCCTAGTCATCCAATCAGATGCTAGGCCAAATTCTGTCCAATCGTTCATGCAACCGTAGCGACGGTTTACGTCCACCCCCAGAAAAACCCGTCTCTATCCCAAGCCGCTCTTCCGCTATGAAGCTTTTTAAATATTTTTTTGACTTCTTTATCTATGGAACGATTTCCGTTTTCATTGACATAAATGAACGCTTCGCCAAAGTGCTTTGCTATGTGATCGACAGCCTCCTGCTGGTATAAGATACCGGCAAATCGCACCTCTTTCACCATCCATTCGGCAACTTCATACGCCGTATAACTCATTTGGTATTCCCCTCGCTATAAAATGATGTGTTCCCCATTGTATCATAAGCCCCTTGGATTTACACGGCGACGCCCGCAACTAAAATAACCGGCCGCAATAGCGACCGGTCAAAGTAGTTACGCATGAAGGTTCTCCAGTACGTAAGTATCCTCAGGCTGGGTAGTGATGAATGGACTCAGCTCACCTAACACGTAAATATGAAGCAGGTGCATCGCTCGAGTACACGCGGTATAGAACAGCTTGCGTTCGTTCTCACGCGAGTATTGCTTCTTCGAGCCGTCATAGATAAGGACGGCATCGAACTCAACGCCCTTGGCCAAATAAGCCGGAAGCACAAGGATGCCCTTGGCGAACTCTGGCGTATGCTTCGTTATAAGCTGCAGCGGCAGTCGTCCCTGCAGGGCATCATAAGCTTCCGCACTCTCCTCTGCCGTCTTGCAAATGATGGCGATCGAATCGAAGCCCTCTGCTCGCAGCGCTTCAATATCGGCTGTGATTTTATCGTGCATACAATTTCGGTCTGCCGCCTCAAACACCTGCGGCTTATCGCCGCCGCGGTTGAACGGGATGATCTCTTCGCCTCCCGGTACCATACCTCGGGAAAACTCGACGATTTCCCGAGTGGACCGGTAGCTGCGAGTCAGTCGGATCAGCTCCGTCTGATCCGGACCATACAGCGCTGTAATAGGATCAAGCTCGCCGAGCGCTGAGGAATGAGCGTAGATCGCCTGATTCATATCGCCTAACGCCGTCATACGAGAGCGAGGAAACAGACGTTTCAGAAATTCAAGCTGAAACGGAGAATAGTCTTGAGCTTCGTCCACGATCACGTGACGAACCGAAGTGTTCGTCTGGAAGCCCAGCATCTGCTCATTCAAATACAAGAGCGGCGTCGCATCCTCATAAGCGATGTCTCCCAGTTCCATTCGCGATACCGTCTGCTTGCATATATCCGGCCACAGCTCCGGTTTGCCAACCTCCTTCGCAGCGCGAGAGAACAGTCCTTCATCCTCGAACAGCTGGCGGTAGACAGCTGTTACATGAACGAAGCGAAGCCGCTTAATCCGGCTTCGAACGGGTTTCAGCTGCTCCTGAACAACCATGCGGGCAAGCAGATCTTTCTCCACGTCGTAATCATCGAACGTGATCGGCAGATCTTGTTGCTTGCGGCGCATCTGGGTGTAGGCGCGCTGGTAATCTTCGGGCTCAAGCAGATTGATCCGCTCCTCTACCCACTCCTCCTGCCGTTCCTTCTTCTCGAACTCTCTCACTTCGCCGAGCAACCAATCTCTAAGTAAGACGAGTCGATTCGGCAGTCGGATGGATCGGTCGAACTCATAGAACCGTTCTTTAATACGTTCTGCGGAGATGATGGCCTTGCCTTGGAACTTTACAGGCTTAAAGACCATCCCTTCTTGTTCCAGGACTTCTTTATAACGGGATATGACCGTCAAAAAATCAACGGAGGACTTGTAACGAATCCCATCTATTCTCGCCTCATATCCTGGATCGGATGCCGATGAAAGAACATACTCAAGCTGTGCGAACGGATCCTCAAGGTTATAATATTTGCCAAGACGATGCTCCAAATATTGCTGGAACGTCGTTTGCTGCATGTTCTCTTCTCCCAGCTCAGGAAGCACTGTAGAAACGTAGCTGTTAAACATCGGGTTCGGAGAGAACAACACCATTTGGTCCGCTTGCAGCGTCTCCCGATGCTTATACAGCAAATAGGCTACCCGCTGCAGCGCGGCGGATGTTTTACCGCTACCCGCTGCCCCTTGCACGATCAGCATCCGGCTGCGGTCGTTACGGATGATTCGATTCTGCTCCTTCTGAATCGTCGCAACGATGCTTTTCATCTGAGCATCAGAGCTGCGGCTCAGCACCTGCTTCAGCAGCTCGTCACCGATCGTGACGCCTGTATCGAACATGAGCTGGATTTGCCCGTCGCGAATGACATATTGGCGCTTTAGCTCCATCGTCCCTGTCACTTCTCCACCTGGCGTCTCATACGAGGCGGGACCCGGCGGATAATCATAGTACAAGCTCGACACCGGAGCGCGCCAATCATACACAAGAAACGTATTGTCATCCTCATCGGAAAAAGAAGCGATACCCAAATAAATCTTATCCGCTCCACTTGTACCATCCTCTTTAAAATCGATCCGCCCAAAATAAGGCGTCTTGATTAAACGGGTCAGCTTGCCGAGAGCGACTGAAGCCTGACGATGCCTGCGTTCCCGGTCATTGAGTATTTCAACCTGCTGCTTCAAGCTGAAGTAGGTTTCCGTCAAATCCTCCATGGTACTTAAGTTAACCGTCACTTCATCCCAAAAATGCTTGCGGATATCGACAACATCGGTCTTAACATCGCCGACCTCCACCGCCAGCCGTTCAATTCTCTTTCCTATCTTGCTCGTAACTGAATCCACTCGCTGCTGCTCTTCGCGCCAATCGATTTCTGACATACTCAAAAAAATCGCCTCTTTTCGAATGGAATGTAAGCAAAAATTTTCATGTTTGACATTGCTTGAACAGGATGCTATAATGATATTAAGAAATGTTAACATGCATTATTTTTATTTCATCGTTTGAAAACAACCGATTTCCATTGTAGCACTTCTCCTTTTTGAAATCAATATCAGACAAGCCTAACATAACGTCGGAAGACGTTTTTTTTATTTCAGTTGCCTATTTATGCAAAAAACCGTTATGTTCATTCCCGTGATAGGGAACAATGCATAACGGTTTATTTACTTTAATAAGAGCCGGGAAGCTTAACTTCACCGCCCTTAACACTCCACTGGCATTTAATCCTGAAAAGGTATACCGTATCGGCGCCATGGCTTATGTGCACCGAAATAATTGCACAGGCTCCGCACTGCTTGTACTGGAGCAATGGTGAAAGCCTCTGGGTGCTCGCCTTCGTACAGCACCACTTCCTCATCCCGCTTCAGCTCCAGCTCGATAAGCCCGCTGCCCAGCCGTTTCATTGGCACATCATGTTCCCCGCTGACTCGTACATTTGCCGTATCCGACCAATCCGTTTGCAGCCTGCATGGCTCTCCCGCCAAGCTTTTCACACGGATGAAGGCCGTCTTGCCCGCTTTTCGCTGAGCGCTGATGAGAAATGCCCCTTCCGCTCGTAGATTGTGGAAGCTGACGTCTTCCCACACTGCCGGTAAGGCAGGGAATACGCGGATTTTGTCTCCCCAGCTTTGCAGCAGAAGATCATGAATCGACTCTGCGCAAGCCAGTGGAGATTCCATAACCGGTCCTGCTTCCCTGTACATCGTATTCGGCTTAATCAAGTGCATGAAGCTGTGGATGTACTGAAGCGCCTCATCGCCCTCTCCTATCGCCGCCGCGATAGACGCAGCTCCTGTGAACGTGAAGCCCCGCATATCTCCTTCCATCCCGGTCCAGTAGCGAAGCGACTTATGAATCAGCTTCCGCTCCTCTTCCTGCTCCCCCGTCATTTGATGCAGCGGGAACGCCGCCAGTAAATGACTGAAGTGTCGATGGCCAAATTCGATCGGAGCATTATGCCCAAGCATAAGCCCATTCTCATCCACTGGATATGGAGTCAAGTTGTCCAGCACATACGTCCAACGCTCTGCAGCCGAATCATCGAGCTGAAGTCTGTCGTTAATGCTGAGCAGCGTTTCGCAGCCCCAACGAATCAAGGACAGATCGTAATGACAGTCGGGAACGGTCATTTTCTTGAAGGAGCCATATTCCGGTGACACGGTCGGCGGCAGGTGCAGCTTGCCGTCTTCGCCTTGCTCCAAAATGTGAATGAAATACTGCACACCGCGTTTTAACAATGGCAGCAAGCCATTTCTCAGCATCGACTCATCCATCGAATGGC
Organism: Paenibacillus sp. UNC451MF; assembly: GCF_000686845.1. GTDB lineage: Bacteria > Bacillota > Bacilli > Paenibacillales > NBRC-103111 > Paenibacillus_S. The sequence continues at coordinate 110,896 of NZ_JMLS01000014.1, forward strand.
GGTATTGACGCCAATAATTATGGCAAATCCAAAGCAGGTTGCCCGTCTCGTCCACAACCTTGCTCTTCAAATCATAGCTGCAGCTGCGGCCTAATCCTGCAGAATCATGCTGATACTCTTCAGGCACATTCGCGACGAGATTATCGAAATTCGCATCCAGCGCTCGAATCAGCGACTCCCCGATTTCCAATCGGTTGGACGTATAAACCGGCGAATAGCTCATTTGAACGTTCATATTGAACCATACGCCCGGCCACGGTGTAGGCGTCATCCAAGGCCCTTGATTGTCGATGATCAAATGCTCCTTGCGTGTTGCCGAAGCCAGCTTATACATTTGAATCCAATAAAAGCCTTCCAGCAAAGTATCCGGAATGGAAATAAAGCTTTGAGGGTAATACGCGTGCCACCAGCCTCGGTGTGCCTGCACCTCCTGCTCCAAATCAGCCTGGGCCGTTTCGCGCACTAGAGCAATCGCGTCCTTTTGGACCTCTTCGCTTACCCCATTCTGAATCGTTAAATAGCAAATCCGATGATCCTCTGCCGTCTCCAGCTCCTGCCAAGCCGTAGTACAGCCATCTCCTAACGGATATTGCTGGACTCCCACAGTCACCTCTTGCTCTGTGTACCGGCTTACTTTGATTTCCGGAATATATTGGTTCAGATTTGGCCCGTCTGCATTCTTCAGCACATGGGATACCTCAGGCTCGGCATACCACTGCAGCTTAGCTCCGCGTTCCCCTTCTGTTGTCTCAAGTTCAATCACCATGATCATTTTCTCACTGTGGATGAAAGCTCTTAGTCCGATCTCACCTACAGTAGTTACAACTCTTGCTTTAATCTCAGCATTCCACAGATCGACCTTGATCTCCGTCGGCTGGTATACCCACCCTACACATTCGAGTTCTATCTCCCCGATTGGAATTCTAGGACTATACCCGCTCTTACGGGCCGCTGTTACATCTGTGCGGCCAAGCACGAACCGCAGTACATTTCTCTTATCCCTATGCTCCTCACCGAACATCATGGCTCCCATTAAGCCATTGCCGATGAATGCGCCTTCATTCCATGTCATCGGACGCGTGGTCCATTTCATGTCGTGTCGGGATAAAAACTCGCTCCAATCAAGGTTTACCTCCAGCCGGTTCGACTTCTCCTCTTCCACCCTCATACGGTACTCCTCCTAATTAGCGCTGTTCTTCTTAATAGACTGCTCCGCTGCCTCTTTAGCCGTGCGGAGTAATGTATTGATATCTGTATTGCCTGTCGTTAAAGCATCAAAGGCTTTATCGATTTCTTTGGAAACGAACGTATCGTTCTCATTGATTTGACGCATCGGAGCTGCCTTCAGTTTAAATATAGCCGAGGTGTTCTTTCCTTTCAATATGTTCACTTTCTCACCGAACACCTTTTGCAGCTCCGGATCCTGAATTGCAGGCAGCTTGCCGTTCTTGCTGAGCTCTGTCTGCGTCTCCTTGGAGGTCAGCTGCATCAGCACCTGAAACGCAGCCTCTTTATGCTTGCTGGTCGATGAAATCGCAATATTGTGCGAGTCAATTCCATGACCGACATCTGGTTTATCCTTCATAACAGGGAAGGTGGCCATATCCCAATTCATCGGCTTGCCTTCGCGTTCCAATTGCTCGAGATTTTGCGTATTGTCGTAAGTTACATAGGTTGCCAGCGTTCTTTCTTTCATGAAAAGATCGCGATAATTTTTCATAAATTGATTGCCTGGAATCGAATAAAAGTCCAGCATCATCCTAAAAGCCTTAACCCACCCGTCGGAAGTCACCGCCACCTGCTTGGTAGAAGGATCGATATAATCGAGCGACATCGGTGCCCCGCCTTTCAGCGCATAAGGATTGACACCTGAATACTGCACACCGTCCACGACTCTTGTCAGCTTGCGGCTTAAATCCAGATACTCATCCCAGGTCATCCCGTCCTTTGGATAAGGGATGCCGAATTTATCGAAAATATCCTTATTGTAATACGTTACTGCATAATTAGCGGAAAAAGGAAGCGCATACAGTTTATCGCCACTGCCGCCTGCCTTGCGAATAGCATCCAATGCTTCCTTATTGAAGGAGTCTAATGCAAAGTTATTTTTCTTCGCTAGAGCATTCAGGTCCTCGACAACCTCCAGTTTACGCATATCGGTAACATAAGGCGTACTGAGGAAGATGAGATCCGGCACATTGTCGGCTGCAATTAAATCTTCTATAGACGAACCTTTAGCGTTATTGATGATTTCAATCGTAATATTCGGATACTTTTTCTGTACAGGCTCTATGATGTATTTTTTTATGCTGTCCTCCGGATAAGCAATACGCATGAACAGCTTCAACGTAACCGGTTCATTGCTGACTGCGGCTTTGCCTGTACTCTCTTCTTTAGGTGATGAGCTTCCTCCTGCACTGCAGCCCGCCATCAGGACAAGCACCATAGCTGCAATCCATACTCTGGATTGATTCAACATCTACAAGCCCCTCCATCTATAAATTCTGTATCCGCTTCGCCTCTCAAATGTGAAGCAAGCCCCCTTGATAAAGAAGACTTGCCTCGACCATAAATCCTATTACTTTCCATCTAAACAGCTTAACCTTTAATGGCTCCAACCAATGCGCCTTTCACGAAATATTTTTGCAGGAAAGGATACACCAGCAGGATAGGGATCGTTGCTACGACGATCGTCGCATGCTTCAGCGTCTCCGATAGCATCGCAATATCGTTTGCACTCGATCCCGTCGCCATATTGCTCGCTTCATTTTGCAGCAAAATCTCTCTTAGAATCAGCTGCAACGGATATAATGAACGGTCTCTCAAGAAAATCATCGCATTAAACCAAGAGTTCCAGTGGCTTACTCCGTAGTACAACAGCATCACGGCAATAACCGGCATCGATAGAGGCAGAATGATCCGGAATAAGATGACGAATTCGTTCGCTCCGTCCATTTTGGCCGACTCCTCCAAGCTATCCGGGATAGCTTCAAAGGAGGTTTTCATAATGATTAGATTGAAGGTGCTGATCGCTTGCGGAATAATCAAGGACCATAACGTATTCGTAATGCCCAATCCCTTAACCGTTAAATAGAATGGGATGAGTCCACCATTAAAAAACATTGTAAACACGATAAATAACATGATCGGCTTGCGGAACTTCAAACATTTGCGCGACAGTGCATAAGCCCCTAGTGAAGTGAAAAAGATGTTAAAGGCCAAGCCGACAATGACAACGAACAACGTGTTCCCATAGCCTTTTAGAATCATTGGGTTATCAAATACCATCTTATAGGCATCCAAATTAAACCCAAGCGGTTTCAGCAGAAATCCTCTGTGGGCCATATATTCGCCAGGGTCGCTTAACGAAGCGAAAATGACGTAGATTAACGGATAAATCGTTGCTATCATCAACAAGGTAAGGAAAGCAGCGTTACTCCACTCAAAGGCGATCTCACCTAACTTTTTTCGATATGGCATATTCAAGCCCTCCCCTTACCATAAGCTCGTCTCGTTGAGCTTGCGGCTTAACCAGTTCGAAAAAATGACCAATGTGAAATTAATAACCGAGTTAAACAAACCGACAGCGGAGCTGAAGCTGTAGTTCATTTCCTGCAGACCGATACGGTACACATAAGATCCGATAACATCGGCGGTTTCGTAGGTCGACGGATTATAGAGTAGAATAATCTTTTCCGAACCAACGTTCATCAGCCTGCCGATATCCAGAATAATAAGGATCACGATCGTCGGCATGATGCCCGGAAGCGTAATATGCAGCATTTGCTTCCATCTGCCTGCGCCATCAATTTTAGCAGCCTCATACTGCTCAGGGTCGATCCCTGTCAGTGCAGCTAAATAAATAATCGTTCCCCAGCCGATGTGCTGCCAGACCCCGGATGAAATGAACAACGTCCGGAAATATTCAGGCTCCAGCAAAAGGGAGAATCGCTCCCCTCCGAAATAGGCGATCACATCGTTGACGATTCCTGAGCTGGAAGTGAATTCCTTGATCATCCCGCAGACGACGACCAGCGATATAAAATGCGGCATATACGTAACGGTTTGCACCGTTCTTTTAAACAAGGAGGAACGGATTTCATTCAGCAGCAGCGCTAATATGATCGGTGCCGGAAATCCGAATAAAAGCTCGTATAAGCTGATAAGGATCGTATTTTTTAATACCCGCCAAAAGTAAAGTCCTCCGAAAAAGCTTTGAAAGTGCTCCAGTCCTACCCATGGGCTGCCCCAAATGCCGAGCCGCGGCGAATAATCCTTGAATGCAATAATAGCGCCATACATAGGAACATAATGAAAGATGGCAAAGAACAAGACAACCGGTATTAGCATTAAGTAAAGCAGTTTATTTTTCCGAATATCCCCAAGCCATTCTATAGCTAAGTTCCTTTTTGCCGCGTAGGGAACTATGTTAGGTTTGGTGACTGTTTTGGTGCTCATCCTCATTCCCTCTCTCTGGTTGTAGTTAGAAGAGAATCGGCAGTCAGGACTGCCGGATTCCCCTCCATTAGCATACAAAATTAACGTTTGTTATAACGATCGAGTGCATCTTGATATATTTTGACCGCACGCTCAATGCCAAGCTTCTTGATCTGAGCCACATACGTATCGTAATTATCGAGCGGTTCTTTACCGACCACGAATTTGACGAACATTTCTTCTTTATAGTTGGTTACGTCATTAATGATTTTGCCGAGTTCCTTGCTCTCCTCGATAGTCGGAGTCAGGAATAACGGAATCGTGTGCTTCTCCGCATCCGTAGCTCCCCAAATTGCCGGAGCCTCGTCCTGCTGCTTATATGAATTCCAGCTTCTACGTTCATCCGCTTCATAAGGACCATTCGGCTTCGTATACTGCGCAATCATTTGCTGCAGGTTGTACTTATCGTTCTTCACAATTTTATCCGTATATTTAGGAATGCCTTTATCCATCGTATAGCTGTCGCCTTCGATACCGAAGTTAAAGAGCAGCCCGCCTTTTTCGCTGTAAGCGTAATCGAGCCACTTGGCAACCAATTCTGGATTTTTGGCGCCTGTAGTGATTGCTTTGCTCGCTCCAGGACTGTATTTGAAATCACGATGCCCGGTGAACGGCGTCTCGCCCTTTTTAAGCGATGGATAGGGTGCTGCTACCAGATTGTATTTAGGGTCCTTCCCTTTCATCGTATCCAGCCATTTACCCAAGCCGCCGCTTTGCAGACCGACAGTTGCTCCGGTTTGTCCGCTTAGCATTTTGGTATCCAGCGCTTTGCCATCCGTCAACGCAAAATCCTTATCAAACAGCCCTTCCGCATACCATTTACGCAGCAATGCCAAAGCATCCTTGTACTGAGGATCGATAGGACCGAATTTCACTTTGCCCTGATCGTCCAAGTAGAACGTGTTGGATGTTTTGTAGGCACCGATGAAGGCATCACGCATCTCCAGATTGCCGTTCACATACGTGACGGATAAAGGAGCGGTCGCACCCTTCTTCTCTTTGAATGCTTTCAGTACTGTTTCCCACTCATCTACGGTCGTCGGCATTTGAAGTCCAAGTTCATCAAGCCAGTCCTTCCGGATAATCGGACCGCGGAATACAAGACCGGACGGGTTACGAATCATTGGAAATACATAGTATTTTCCGCTGTCCGTCTTGATCATTTTGTCGAGCTCTTTGTCCGCCTGCAGCTTCTTCTTCAAATTAGGAGCATACTTATCGATAATATCGTTCAATGGAACGATGACCTTATCGGCAATAGCCTTCTCAGGGCCGCCCGGATAAGAACCTGCGCTTCGGCCGGTCCAATCGTACTCCACCATATCAGGCAGCTCATTGGATGCAATCATCAGATTGAATTGTTCTTTAGTTTGATTGTCGGACGGGTGAATATATTTCACCTTTACCCCTGTTTCCTTCTCCAGCTGCTTGCCGAAAGGCAGATCAGTCAAATTGGGTGCGAAGGTGGTGGCGTTATTATTCAGACTCTCCCAAGAGGTAAGTCCCTCGGTCGTCTGCAGCGGGTACGTGCTACCTAAGCCAGCTTGCCCTTTCGCCGGGTCCTTTCCTCCGCTTCCGTTACTATCGGTTGCCGACTTGCTGCAGCCTGCCAGAACTAATCCACCTGCTAAGCTTATGGCAAGTCCAACACCGACAACTTTTTTTACTGATTGATGTTTACGGCTCATTTAAATCCCCCTGTTCCTACTTTTCACATTATCAATGAAACTTATGGAGTGCACTCATGGCCTCATTATGCTACGCCCCAGGCCATATGACTATCTTCAAAAAATGAAATCATCACTAAAATCGTTACTTCCGTATCGGTACTTTAGCCATTGCTCTGCAAATTATAAACAATTATGTTGAACAAGCTTATTGAGTTAGTTTAGAGCGTTAGGGCCTACATCTTCGACAGTGAGGGGCTTGCGTGTCGAAGGCGCTTGGGAAACCTCGTCAGCTCCCACATCAGGAACGAGCCGTTCCTGTCCGTCCATATCCTCTTCAACGTAAGGATATGGGATAACTGCGGAATCGACAGCCGGGCTTAAGTGAGATAGCTTGTATAATCCTCCATACTGAATCAGCAGAGGATCCACTTCCTGAATTTCACTTTCCGTTCGGGAAGAATTCGACATGGTCGCACCGAATCCGATATTTCCTTCAAATACCGTATTAGAAGGCTTCAACTCGTTATACAGAATCCCCTTTGTATTGACGACCAGGTTATTCGCCACTCGGCTGTCCACCGGAGCCATCGGATCTCTGCGTCCTATCACAATGCCTGTAGTACAGTTCACAATGGTATTGTGAACCGCCTCTGCACGATAAACCTTCCAGTGCTTGCGCAGCTGCTCAACGGTAGGGCTTGGCGGGTTCCCTTCCGTTCCCCCGTCAAAGTTACCACCGTCAATATTAATGGCGTCAAAGGTTAAGCCATCGAAATAGTTGTTAAAAATTTTATGATCGTTCCCGTATATACGAAAACCGCCCACGCCCTCTTTAACACCGTCCCCTAGAAAAAAGTTGCCGTAGAAACGGTTGTTATGCCCGTGCCTTGCCGTTACTTGTCCCTGACAATGGCGAAACGTGTTGTAACGAATCTGATTGCTGCAGCTCTTGACCGACATGACTTCAGGATCACCGTCGCAGCGCTCGAACAAGTTATGCTGCACCTTGATATATCCATGAGACATCGAGACAAAGGAAAGGCCGAGCCGAATCACTTCCAATCCATTGGGAATGCGCGGTCCTACATCGTGAAAATAGTTATATTCGATCACATCGTATTGCGATATTTGCTTGCCGTCTCCATCATAGACGATGACGGGACCGTGACTCGATTTAGGCCCGAATTCATTATAAGCAATCCGGTTATGATGACTGCCGGCTCCCTTTACCGCTAAGTAATGTACTTCCGAGCCGTCATCCTTTAAAGCGAAGGTGTTGCGGATAATCGTCATTGTATGGGATCCGTCCAATAGAACGGCTTGATTTCCATGGTTAGTAAACTGCAGGCCTTCCACTTGAATGTACGAGCATTGTTTGAATTGAAAAAAGGCTTCCCCTGTAATAGTCGCTTTTCCCTGATTCTTAGCTTTTATCGTAATTGGATGTGCGGCGGTTCCATGCACGTCCTCCATGGTAAAAGGTCCTTGTTTCGTGTAGCTGCCGTCCTCGAGCTCAATCGTTGTTCCCGCTGTTGCTGAAGCAAGTGCCGCCTCAAGCTCCTCTGAATGAGTCACGCTAACATTATGCTGGGTGTTCCCGGTTGTTGTCATATGAAAATCATCTCCGAATTCGATTATTAGTATGGCTGAAAAAGCGAAAGGGGAGAGTCGCCCCTCCCCCGGTTATCAACGCTAGCGTTAAGGTGTTACTGGTCCTACATCAGCTGTAGTCAATGGTTTGCGGGCAATGGAAGCCGTTGAATATTCATCTGCTCCAATGTCGTTAATGCCCGAACGAGTCTCACCGTCCATATCTTCCGTTACATAAGTGAACGTTCCACCAGATGAATTAATTGCCTGCGTACTTGTCGATGAAAGCTTCTTCAGCATCAGCGGGTTGGATGTCGTACCTTCATTCACATCAACCATAGCAGGATCTACATTCTTTACCTGAGCGTTCGTCGCACTGAAGTTGCTTTTGGAACTGCCGAAACCGATGTTGTTCACATATTGGGTGTTAACAGCTGCGGTACCCAAGTTGTACATAGGCGTACTATTAATGCCTACCATGAGGTTATTAGCTATTTTCACATCTTGCGGAGCGTAATTCGGCGTTCTTGTTTTCATCCCGACATTAATGCCGCTAGTACTGTTAACAATCGTGTTGTTGACGATTTCCGCACGGTACACTTTCCAATGCTTTGTCAAATCATCCTTGGTAGGATTGGTGCTGTATCCATCGGAGCCTCCATCATAATCACCCGTATCGACGTTGATGGCATCCATAGTCAGACCCGACATATAGTTGTTATAAATTTTGTGGTCATTTCCGTAAATGCGGAAGCCACCCACCTTGGCTTTTACACCATCACCAAAAATGAAATTGCCGTAATAACTGTTCGCATGACCATGTCGAGCCGTCATCTGCCCTCGGGAGTTTTTTACCGTATTGTACCTTACCGTATTATGGCTGCTTTTGACGGAGATGACTTCGTCGTCGTTATCCGTATTTTCGAATAAGTTGTACTGAACGGTAGCGAAGCCGTCCGACATGGACAAACCGGATAAACCGACGCGAATATTTTCACCGCCGTTGTCCGTAATGTAGCTCCAGTCATGAAAATAATTGTACTCAATCGTATCGTACTGGGAGACTTGGGTGCCGGCACCATCGACGGATATCATCTGCCCTAACCCGTTACGGGGACCAAATTCATTGTGGTCTATCTGGTTATGATGGCTGTTAGCTCCAGTAAGCTCCACCCATTTGACCAAGGTGTTAGGATCGCTCTGCTGCAGCTTGAAGAGGTTGTTTGTAAGACGGATATTGTTGCTCCCGTTCAACGATATGCCCGGAGTTAGCGCGGTGCTTGTGAGCTTCAACCCTATAAATACAATATAAGAGGAAGTATTGACCCGGAAGCTGCCGGATATGACGGCTTGCCCTTGATTAGCGGCACGAATCGTAATCGGCTGGCTGCTGGTGCCATTTTTACTTGAAATAACGAATCGTCCGGGTACGACTGGACTCTCCGTATTGCTGGAATTGGAATAAGTGCCATTGGCCAATACGATCTCTGTTCCAGCCGTCGCATTGTTCAGTGCAGTCACCAATTGTGCAGAAGTTGAAACGTTCACTACATTCGAGCCTGACGCAGCTTCCCCGTAGATTTCGACCTCCGTATAGCTGTTCCACGCACTGGCAGAGTTCATATGGCCGATAATGCGCACATAGCGCGCCGAGTTCACATCCGTGAAGTCGAACGTTTGCAGGCTTGAATTTAAGGCGCTCGTTACGTTGGACGAAGCCGTAGTGAACGTCGTTCCGTCCGTTGACGTTTTAATATCGAAATTAAAGGTTCGCGTGTCTCCGCTTTGGAATGCGATTTTGACATATGCGACCTTTTTATTGGAACCCAAGTCGTATTGTATCCATTGATTATCTCCGCTTGCCGACCAGCGTGTCGCCAGATTCCCATCAACCGTATTGCCTGGTACATTGCCATCATCCATACTCGCGGTTACGGCAGAAGCGGCAATCGAGAATTTGGCATCGGCTGCGTATCCCATACCTGGAATTAACACGGTCATCAGAACCAAGCACAAGCAGAGTGACCACAATCTTCTTTTCAACATTAAGTAAGCACCGTCCTTTGTTTGTCATTTTTCAATTCGTCTGCATCAAAAAATACAAAAAGGAAGCGTTATCAAAACATCGCCTTTTTTCCTGGATCAACCTCCTTTAACGACATGAATGGATTTGAGTGCGCACTCACATTATTATGAACACCCAGCAGCGGATCAAAGTAAATCTTGAAAAAGTAAAATGATCATTAAAATACAAACTTGGAGCATCAAATATTGAAAAAGTGTACAAATATACAGCAGAGCCGCAAAAGCATTGCTTTTGAACGGCTCTGCTGAGGAAACATCCTTACTGCGGAGGTGTCTTGGTATACTTCCCGGGCGTAATGCCCTCGAACTTTTTAAAAATGCGCAAAAACGTATTGACGTCACTGTAACCGACTTTGCCGGCTACTTCGTTAACCGTATATTTCTGCTCATTCAGCAGCTTCTTAGCTTCTTCCAAGCGAGTCTTGTTAATGAAATCAAGCAGAGCTTCGCCCGTATATTCCTTAAACAGCCGTGACACATAAGAAGGAGTGAGGTCGAAGGCACCTCCGATCATCGAAATGTTCAAGCTCTCCTCATTATAGTGCTCCTTCACATACTCCTGAATTTGCTCTACAAAATGCTTGTGATGATTTTTCTTATCTTCGTTAATGTATTCACACACCTGAAGCAGCACGTTATTAATATGAACCTTCATTTCCTTAATCGTTTCGCAGCCCATCAGACGGTCAATCAAATCGGCTTGATCGAAAAATTCCTTACGACTGCTTGCGTTCACTTCATCAATTGTCTTCAGCATGGTGCTGACCAAATCGAACATGAGGCATTTGGCCAATCGAACCGGCATGGAGATACCGGACACATTTTTCTCGAATATTTGCTCTAGGAGCTCCTGAGCTTTATCCACGTTACCTGTTTTAATAAAATATATGAATTGCTGCTCAACATGAAGCGGGTAATCGTAAGTACGTCTTGTCCGCTCTGCGTCATTATCCTTCAGCTCCTCATAGGAGATGATCTCGCCGCTTCCCATAACAATCCTGTACTCCATCGCTTCCATCGCCTCTTGATAAGCCTGAGCAATACCCATCAGCTCTTCCTGCACCCCACTGATCGCTACCGTTAATTCAGCATGGATATGTTCCTTAATAAAAGCTTTGGCGCTGTCCGCTATTCGCTGAAGCTCCACTCGCGAATCCCGCTCGGCTGTGTTCATGTTAATAATGCAGGCGAGAACATCATCCATCTCAACGGTATAGGCCGGATTCTCAGCCCCTGCCAGCTCCTCAATAACGTTCGTAATGACAAAATACAGCGTCTGCGCTTTATGATCGATCCGCGGCTGCTCCGAGGAGTCGTTGAACTTGCCGTAATTCTCAACGTGAAACAGCAGCACGGCAAACTGGTTCGATCGCAGCACAATATCGTGAGCAGCCAACGATTCATGAAGCGGTACCCCTCCGCCGGTCTGCCCCTTCAGCAATCTCCGCAAAAAGTGGGAACGAATCGCATTATGATGCTGCTTGAGCCGCCGGTATACTTCTTCTTTTTCGGCAAACGTATTATTCATCGCGGCTTGAAAAAATACATATTCATTGGAGCCGATATCGAAGGCGACCCCTGCTTTCTTCGACAAACTCTCAATTAACGTACGGATAGGCAAATAATTCTTTCTCAAAAACAAGTACGTCACAATGCCCCCGAACAAGAAACACAAAAACACGCTCCATAACGTCACTGTCTTCACAAAATCCATTTTTTCCGAGTAAACGTCCGCCGGAATGAGAGATACATATTTCCAGCCGGTTACATCGGAGGTTGTGTACGAAAGCGCGAGCTTCCGCCCGTCGGCACCTTTTTCGTAAAATAGCCCTTTTGCCCCAGTGAGCATGTCGTATTGCAGATCGGAAGGAATGTCCTGCTCACCTACATTGGTCGCCACCACCCGATTCTGTTTATCCATAATGAGTACAGAGGCGTTCGCCTGCGGAGGGATCGTCTCTAACAGCTTGGAGTCTTTCATAACGAACATGATGACTGCCCCCGATGAATCCGGAAAGTCACCGAGTATCGTCCTTGCATACATGACGGACTTCTCAACTCCCTTATCCGTCCAGTTGAGTACGGGAGTATAGCCCTGGATATATTTTTGGGCGAAATAGTCTGACCATTCTTCATACTTCGTATCCTTCGTCTGCCGAAGCACCGAATATAAGGTCTCGCTGTTCATGCGGTTATATGAAGACAGCACCGTATTGCTGTTCCTATAATAAACGTATAATTGACTTATGAAATCATTAGCCATCTTAAAGATCCTAACGTCCCCTGCTATGCCGAACAGCTGAAAATGATCTTCGTCCGTCAACGGCGCACTCACATTAATAAAGCTTGTCACCTTTTTGTTGTAAGCGATTTCTAAAGTCAGCTGTTCCAAGCTCTTCAGCTTGCTATCGATAGCTTGTTCGATCTGGGTCAGCAGCAGCTCGTTCGAACGATTCACTTCATTCTCTACAATACGAAGTGTAGCTATATAAATGATAACACTAATAATTATAGGGACTAGCAGAACAGAAATATAGGAGATGAGCCATGTCGTCATAACGCTGCGGCTGTTGAATCGGATTCTTTTCATCATGGCTAGTTACCCCCGGTGTCCCATTATAAATATTCAATAATCTTACTTGAACAATTGGATAAAACTTCACTTTTCATTATATAGAAAAAACAGCATGAACGCATTCTCTATCTTCACGACTATACGGAAAAAATTCACCTCTGACGATTTCAACTATTGCACCCATTTTTCTCCGCCATTCTCTGCAAATCACTCACCATCAACCAAGCTCACGTATTGACTATTGTCTATGAGCAAGCCTATAATGTAAATTATTAAGACATTTAAACTATTAAAATATATAAACTAAAATCGGAAGGTGGAATTCACAATGAAATTAGAGCAAAAAGTAGCTATTATAACCGGCGGTGCATCCGGCATTGGCAGAGGAATGGCTCTTGCCATGGCTAAAGAAGGAGCCTACGTAGTCATTGTGGATATTAGTGAGGAGAAAGGCGCGGCAACAGAGAAAGAACTAAATGAAATTAGCCGCGGCAAATTCATTAAAGCTGATATATCCGATAGAGATGAAATTAAACGAATCGTAAGCGAGACGGTGCAAACGTTCGGCAAAATAAATATTTTAGTGAATAACGCTCATGCCTCCAAGCAAATACTGTTTACAGAAACGAAGCCTGAGGATTTGGCCCTTTCCTTCAACACCGGGTTTTATCCTACCTTCAACTTAATGCAGGAATGCTTCCCTTACTTGAAAGAAACCAAGGGAAGTGTCATCAACTTCGCATCTGGAGCCGGCTTGACAGGAATGGTCACCCAAGCCTCCTATGCGGCAGCCAAAGAAGCGATTCGCGGACTTTCCCGAGTCGTCGCTAATGAATGGGGTCAGTACCAAATCAATGTGAACTTGATTAGCCCTATCGCCCTCTCCCCAGGCGTTGAGCAGTGGAGAGAGCATTTCCCTGCGGCATACGAAGAGACTGTGAACAAAATCCCTTTAAAACGCATGGGAGATTGCGAACAGGATATCGGCCGTGTTGCTGTCTTCTTGGCTAGTGAAGACTCCAGCTTCATCACCGGGCAAACCATTATGGTTGACGGCGGCTCTGTTATGTTAAGATAAGGACAGGCGCATTCTATGCCTGACTTATACTCGACTGAGGTGGCCTTATTGCTGACTGGAAAGAAAAAAGAGCTGTCTCGTTTATATGCTCAACAAACTTCGGATTATGTAAATGAGTTCACTAAAATCATATGGAGCTACGATCTGACCGATTCCCAATATGCGTTGCTGCAAATTGTGAACCGGGAAGGCAAAAAGACTTGTTCCTACTTGGCCGATTCCCTCGGCGTCACTTTATCGGCTGTCACCAATCTTTCTAACAAGCTGGTGAAAAAAGGGTATATCGAGCGGATCATTCCGGAATCCGACAGAAGAACGACTCTGCTGCAAATCACGGAATCCGGTCAAGCCATTATGCAAAAGATGATCGATCGCTACACGGAAATTTCGGAAGGAATGTGGACAGGGTTTTCCGAGGAGGAAATGGAGCTGCTTATTGCGAGCTACCAGAAGTTGATTGCTAATATGGATCGAGAAAAGAAGTAGTAAAACTCTCTAAACAACCAGTACCCAAAAGACAGACAGCGGGGGGACCCTGTCTATCTTTTGGGTACTTTACATTAACGGAGCTATAGCAGAATGAACAATTAGACTTCTTGCTCCTGCTTAGCCTCAGGAACAGTATGGATAATCTCCCCTACGACAATTTGTGGATTCGCGAGAAGATTCAATACAGGGCATACCCGTTCTACCGCCTCATGAAGCTCAGCGATCGTTTGATCGGATTCAGGCGATACGATATGCAGCTTGTATTGTATATTGTGCGGATAGATTGGGATATCCTCATAGCCTGGCTTACCTGCCAGCGGATGCTGCTGTCCGGTTACTTCAACCTCCAGAGATTCCAGCTTCACGCCGCGCTCAGCCGCTTGAATCAGAGTGATGTGTGTCAAGCAGCTGCCCAGCACACCGAGCTGCAGCTCCGGAGAGCTCGGTCCAAGATCGTACCCTGCAAAATCTGGAGGGCTGTCGCTAATGATCTGAAAATCACGAATGCGGATTTCGCGAACACCGCTGCGACCTTTGGCTCTAACTTTCGCCCCGAAGCGGTGAGGTTCTAAATTCGGGTCGTTTTGTGCCTTTTCGCGTCTTGCAATGGAAGCTTCACGCTTCTCCAATAAATACTCATTCAATGTACTCATGTGTAAACACTCCTCTAATTTAAGTAAGATATAAAATGATGGCTTCGTAACTTCCTTATTCCAATGAGGTCAGGCCATATCCGATGAGTGAGCATCCGCAATTTTACCCAGCCTCACCTCCCTCAAAATGGATATTTTGATGATGGAGACGCTCTATGCGAATGGTGATGGCTTGTTCCTCTTGAGAAACAAGATCCAAATGCACGGATGAAGGTTCATCCAGCCTCTCATTTCGCTCGATTACGCTAATCTGCCAAAATGCAGGGATCGTTGCCTGAAGTAATGCGACGTTGCTCCTAGTCAACTTAAGCCCTTCCAAGGCTCCTTCGACTGCTTGGTAATCGACTTGCTCCTTTAAGCCAAAACGATAGCTTATATAATGAATCAGTCCTCGCACAGTCAAAAATTTGAACTCGTATCCGTCCAGGATAGCTTGTTTAAGCTCCTCCCTGTTCTCCTCGCCATATTGAGTCAATATGTCCCATGTCAGCTGCTCCGGGCCTAATTGCTGCAGTGCAGCTGTATCCTTGCGATGAATCACACTGATTAATGCTTCATCCGATAGCCCTCCTGCTCTTGCTATTTCTAGCCGGATCCCTACGGGCTGCGGCAGTCTTACTCTCGTTACCTTGGTCATATCAAGCACGCCTCCTCTAACCTCATGCTTCCTTTTGCAGCCTAAACCAAATGACAAGCGGCAAAGTGGCCTCCACCTAAATCACGGAATAAGGGCTCCTGTTCCCGACATACGGATGTGGCAATCGGGCATCTTGTATGAAACTTACAGCCTGACGGCGGATTTGCCGGACTCGGGATATCTCCTTTCAAGACAATTCGCTCCCGTCTTGCTGTGGGATTCGGTATCGGAACAGCGGACAGCAGCGCTTTCGTATACGGATGCTGAGGCCGGGTGAATAAGTCTTCCCGGGTGGCCATCTCAACAAGTGAGCCGAGATAAAGCACACCGATCGTGGAGCACAGGTGCTCAACCACACTCAAATCGTGCGAGATGAATAAGTAGGTCAGTTGTCTGCTTTCCTGCAGATCATGCAGCAAGTTGATAATTTGCGCCTGGATAGAAACGTCCAACGCCGAGACCGGCTCATCCGCCACTATGAATTCCGGATTCAAAATAATGGCTCTCGCGATCCCAATCCGCTGCCGTTGGCCGCCTGAAAATTCATGTGGAAATCGGTCGATATGATAGGGCGCCAAGCCGCAAAGGGACAGTACCTCCCGCACCCTCTCTCGCGCTTCAGCCTTCGTGGCAATCCCATGGTCCAGCAGCGCCTCTCCAATGGCGTCACCAATACGGATGCGTGGATGAAGCGACCCGTAAGGGTCTTGAAACACCATCTGCATCCGCGGACGGATACGGCGCAGCTCTGCGGGCGAAAGTCCGAACAGATCGATGCCATCAAAGGTTACTTCGCCCTCTGTTTTGTCCGACAGGCGCAGCAGCGTCCGGCCTATCGTACTTTTGCCGCTGCCCGACTCTCCTACAAGACCGAAGGTTTCGCCGCGCCGTATTGCCATATCGATACCGTCTACGGCTCTCACATCGCCTGTTTTCCCTCCAAAAATGCCCTTGTGAATCGGAAAATACGTTTTTAAGCCTTTAACCTGAACCAACGGTTCGGACATGCGGTATCGCCTCCTCATAAAGCCAGCATGCGATTTGATGACCATCCTCCGCATCACGTAAAGGTGGCTGTTTCGTACGGCATATGTCCATGCAGTGTTCGCACCTGTCGCTGAAATAGCAGGCATCCCCTAATCCTACAGGGCTCGGCACTTGACCAGGAATGGAATATAACCGTTCCTGCCGCTGCCGGATAACCGGTCTGGACTTCAGTAAGCCCAGTGTATAAGGATGCTTCGGATGCTCGAACAGGGAGTGGACCGGTGCCTGCTCTATGACCTTGCCGCAGTACATGACGACTACATAATCAGCCATCTCCGCTACAACGCCAAGATCATGGGTGATGAGCAGAATCGACATGCTCCGCTCCTCCTTGATCTCCCGCAGCAGGTCTAAGATTTGCGCTTGTATCGTCACATCCAGCGCAGTCGTAGGCTCATCGGCAATAAGGAGCTTCGGGTTGCAGCAAAGGGCAATCGCGATCATTACTCGCTGAAGCATCCCCCCGCTCAGCTCATGCGGATAAGCGTCGACGATTTCCTTCGCCCGAGGAATACCGACCCGTTCAATCAGCTCTACCGCCCGGATACGTGCTATCTTTTTACTTAAACTTAAGTGTCGGATTAATGGCTCCATCAGCTGCTCTCCGATGGTCAGCACTGGATTCAGGGAAGACATTGGCTCCTGAAAAATCATCGCCAAATCCCGACCCCGCAGCCGATGAATTTCTTTCCTGCCCGCCTTCAATAAATCTTGATTTTCAAATAGGATGCGACCGCCCATTATTCGGCCCGGTGGCTCCTCAATCAGTCCCATCATCGATAGGGCCGTGACGCTTTTACCGCATCCTGACTCTCCTACCAGCGCCACCGTTTCCCCCTCATGAATGCGAAAGCTCACTCCATTGACCGATTGGACGATGCCTTCCTCGGTGTAGAAATACGTATGCAAGTCTTGAAATTGTGCCAATGTCCTCCGGGTCATGCTGGTTCACCTACCTTTTCATTCTGGGGTCTAACGCATCACGCAAGCCGTCGCCCAACAAATTAATCGCAATCACCGTTAGAAAAATTGCTGAACCCGGAGGAATCCACAGCCAAGGTCTCATCTGAAAATCAATCAGCGAATTGGCTGCCGCCATCATGTTGCCCCAGGAAGGAGTCGGCGGCACCACGCCTAAACCCAAGTAGCTTAGTACGGTCTCACTTAAGATCGCGCGAGCTACGCTCAGTGTCGCAACCACAATAATGATCGGTACTGCATTAAGCATCAGATGGACGATTTTGCGTCTGTCGCTGAGCCCCAAGGATTCAGCCGCCATCATATAGGGCCGTTCCCGAAACGATAAAATCTGGCTGCGCACCATCCTCGCCAAGGAGGGCCAAGCCATGAAGCTGATCATCAGCATCACCATATAGATGCGATATTCTGAAGGAACCTTCAGATCGGATAAAATGGCCCCGAGGATAATTAAAATTGGTATTTCCGGCACCGCCAGCAATATATCGGCCGTCCTCATCACCAGATGGTCGACAAACCCACGATAAAATCCGGCTAATGCACCAAGCAGAGAGCCGACTGCAACGGACAGTACCATCGATACAAGTCCGACAACAAGTGATATTCTTCCTGCCTGCATCAAGCGGGTGAGAACGTCTCTTCCCAGATTGTCGGTGCCCAACCAATGTGAAGCCGTCGGCGGCTTATTGATCAGTGATACGTTCACCTTCCCCATCGCATAATCCGAAAACAATGGACCTACGAAGCAGAACAAAAACATAGCCAGCAAAAACAATAACCCGGATACAGCCAGCTTATTTCGTTTTAGTCTCCGATAAGATGATCTCCATAGGGATGAAGAGACAGCCGCCTTCCCTGTCGGACTGACCTTCAAACGGGCATGGATCGCTTCCGATGATTCCAAAGCCATAAGCTCACTTCCTTTATTTTAGACGGATGCGTGGATCAGCCACGGCATACAACCAATCCGCAAGCAGGTTTCCTATCACCGTAAGTACCGCAAGGAACATCGTAAAGCCCATCAAAACCGTATAGTCTCGATTCGATATCGCCTCCATGTGAATGTACCCGACACCCGGCCATGTAAAAATCCGTTCGGTTATAATAGCTCCTGAAAACAAACCGGGAAGCTCCAGCCCCAGTAACGTAATGGCCGGCAGCAGAGCATTGCGCAAGGCATGCTTGTAAATGACGGTTCGTTCCTTCAAGCCTTTGGCTCTTGCGGTTCGAACGAAGTCCTGCTTGATCACATCAATCATGTTGGTGCGAAAATGGCGGGTCAATGATCCTACGCTGAGCACTGTCAGCACAGTTGTAGGAAGAATCATATGACGTATAATTTCCCAAAGGCGGGCATAGCCGGTTGTTTGACTGCCTGTGTCCAATATGCCTCCGATCGGAAGCCATCCAAGGTCTACAGCAAACCATTTGATCAGCAGCAAGCCGATGAAGAAAGAAGGAAACGACATCGCCCCGAATACGGCCAATGTAATCAACGAATCGTACCAAGAGTATTGCCTTGTTGCAGAGAACACACCGATGAATACGGCGATAACCCAAGTCAAAATTAAGGATATACCGGCAATCATGAATGAATTGAGAACGTACTCCTTCAAAACCGCCGCCACAGGCTGCTGATATTGCAGTGAATACCCGAAATCTCCTCTAAACGCATTCCCCAACCAAATGAAATAACGTTCCCACAACGGTTTATCCAAACCGTACATCGCTTTAAGCTCTGCCGCCCGCTCCGGTGTCAGCATGACATCTGAATCGACATAATCGCCGGGAGCCAGCGCAAAGATAAAGAAAATGATGATCGATGCGCCAATCACCGTAGGGATGAGATGCAGTACTCTTTTGACCATATATTGACGCATGACACCTGTTGCCTCCTTGCCGGTCGGCTCCTACTCACGGCTTAGGTCCGGTTACGGCGTTATTCAATCTTTAATTTGGGAATAGAACGGTTGAGGATGGACACCGGATCAGGATTAATCCCTTGAATACGGGCATTGTGCGCCGATAATATTTTCAAATACGACAGCAGCAGCACCGGTGGATCCTCCTTCAATTGTTTGTACAGATCGTGATAGATCGGAATTCGTTTATTCGTATCCAGCGTCTCGGTTCCCTGGTCAATCAATTGATCGACCTTCGGGTTCGAATAGCCGCTGACATTGTATTTGGTCTGGAAGCTTTTTACGCCGTCGTAAGGGTCCGAGAAATTGGTTGAAGTAAAGGAAGCTACGTCAAAATCGCCTTTTTTTCGTTTGGCAAGCAGCGCATTGAAATCAAGAATCTCCGCCTCAATGGCAACCCCGATGTCCTTGAAATTTTCTTTGGCCAAAGGAATCAGCACATCGTCGATGTTGTACCCCTTACGTCCCAAATATTGCAGCTTGAGCTTTTGCCCATCCTTCTCCCGAATACCGTCAGCACCGACCTTCCAGCCTGCTTCATCCAGAAGCTGCTTCGCTTTTTGCGGATCGAACGGATAAGGCGCTACCTCCTTTGTATAGGCCCACGATGCGGGGGATACGGGGACATTGGCGACTTCACCGAACCCTTGATACAAAATATCGGTAAACTTTTGCCTGTCCAGTCCGTAATATAATGCCTGCCTTACACGCTTATCCTTCAGGAATTTGCCTCCACTGTTAAAATCCAGATAGACGTAGGAGGTAGCTGTGAAGGTGTTGATATTGACAAATCCAAGTGCTTTCAGCTGATCGAAATTATCCCGGTTCGCCGTAAATCGGTCGTAATCCGTTTCCCCTACTTTGATATATTGAAGATTCGTATCGTTGTTCGTAATTTTAAAAATGAAGTTGTCTACGGGCGGCTTCCCTGTATAATAATTCGGATTCGCCGTAAAACGGACTTCCTGACCTTTGATAAATTTATCGAACTTATAAGGACCTGCCCCAAGCGGCTTGTCGTGAAGCGTCTTAATATAATCCAGATTGCCTTGCTTGTACTCTTTGCCGTAATAAGCTTTGGACAATACCTCACCGCCGAGCAGCGGAAGCGCCAGAGTAGTGACCTTCTCCGTCGTAATTTGAATCGTCTGCGGATCGATCACCTTAATCCCTTCAACGGTATCCTCTTTTTTCTCTTTGTAGGCAACTCCACCCTTAATGTTGGCTTGTGAAATATCGACTCTTCCGTCATAAGCAGGATCGTGCAGCAAGGTCAAAGTGAAGGCTACATCCTCCGCTGTCAACGGTGTACCATCGCTGAACTTCAGATTAGGTCTCAAGCGGAAAGTATAGGTCAGTTGGTCCGCGCTCGTGTCCCACTTCTCAGCCAGCTCCGGAATCGGCTTGCCGGTTTCGTCTTTAGTGATCAAAGAGGCGAACAAGACGCCTGTGACATTGCCATCCCAGCCGTTCTGATAAAAATAGGGATTAAAGACTCCTTCTGGCGTTTGCGTTCCTGATATGAATGTTGTTGTTCTTTTTTTAGCCGTCTCGGGATTTTTGGACACATCCGACGCTTTGACCAGTCCGTCTTTAATATTATTTAGACCAGCCTCGTTCTTCCCTTCCGCCTTCTCTGCCGTGTCCGGCCCCGTAGCTGATTGATTCCCGCCACATGCTGATAACAGCAGCGCCAACGCTAATACCGACACGCTTGCTTTCATCCATTTCCTCTTCATCTCTGATCCCCTGCTTTCATTGTCATAGAAGCATTAAATGCATATTATACATAGTAAAATAGTCGGAATAATAAGATGAACCATCCACTTATGGTCTCCAGGGTACGCTTAATAGACCAACCGTTCCCATCAGTCGGTCTCCGTTTGTTACGGTAGACTCCTCTTACCATTGAAATTATGTATCGATACCTAAGCTAACATCCAAAACAAAAAAGGAGACCAACAACAATCGTTAGTCTCCGTCTGTACGGTAGATATCAAAGTATTCTTATGTGATTTATATGCTATCATCGTCTGCTACATCTGTCAACCATTTTGTAGGCCTATCCAGAAAACACCGCCATCTCACTATAGCTATTCCATGCGTTCACGGAATTTCCGTACCCGGTCACCCTAATGTAACGGGCCTGCTCCTGAGCAAAACCGAAGTACTCCATATTGGATGAGGTACCGCTGCTAACACCATTCTGTACTTTCTCCCAAGTCTGACCGTCCTGCGATATGGCGATATCTAAGTTAAAATATCGCGTAGTCCCATTGTAAAAAGCAATGCCAAGGCCACTAACTGGCTTCTGGCTGCCCAAATCAAGTTGAATCCAAGGAGTGTTATCGGCAGACCAGCGTGTATTCATATCGCCGTCAATCGCCCTCTCTTCACCATTGCCTTCCTGGGCTGAGCTAGCTGTAACCCCTTGAACGGCAAGCTGAGTATAGTTAGCAGGTTTGGTTAGAACCGATTGCGCATTGAATTGGACCCTGTACTGCTGCGAGCGATTTGTATAAGCTGCATCTGTTACCGTTATAACAACAGGGCTCGGCGAGTATACATCTTGTGCTACGCTCACTTGATCTCCAGCTTTAGCGGAAGTCGCGTTCACAACCGGATAATTCTGCGTTCCGAAAGGAACATTGACCGCATAGCTGTAGCTATTTTTATTAAAGCCCGACAAAGGCTGCCCGTTCAGCGTGATTTGCGAGAGCTGAGGAAGTGTTTGAATTTCCCCGTCCGCAATACTCCAACTACTTAGAGGAACATAAGACGCTGCTCCGGGTACATTCTCTCCAGCAGCCAATGGCGTCAGTTGAATAGCCATATTGAGGTCTTGCACGCCAGTGAGCTCAAGTGCCAGCTTGCGAATGCCGGTATTCGGGTCTTGCCCTGACGGATTTGGCGACATCGGAAGCGGCTTGGCGTCCGTTACTTTAAAGGTTGCACCCGCAGGAGCCTGACCGGAGAAGCTCATCGTCACGCCGAGACGCTTGCCGTTTTGAGTCAGAATAGCGGATTTACCATCCGCAGCGACTGCAATGTCGGCTTTGGTATGCATGAACCACCATACCGTCGAAGGAGTCTTGGTATGAATTTCATCCTGCACCGTTAAGGTGCTGCGGTTATCACCGAACATAAGGCCTCTCTTGGCCGTTGTGGCGTTTTTAGCGTACGCCGGTGTCATATCTACAACAGCTAGCCCGCCCTTTGGCTTAGATTCGTACCTTTCAATGGAGCTGAACGCATACTGGTCCTGCTCGAAAGTTCCATCCGGATTGATCACAAGCGTATTATGGCCTTCCGGCATGAGCCGGTAATATTTGAAGCGTTGGTTGTCGTAATCAAAATAGTTAGGCAAGTTATAATCATCACTTCCAAGATCCATAGCCCATTGTACCCCATCCGCCTCAAATACGAAGTTACCAACATCGGAATGCGCGTGGCTGGAGTTGCCTTTCCCTCCCATAATTCCGGCGAATTTAGCCGATGTATCGTTCCATTTACTGCGGAAGGTAGCCAGCTCCGTATTGCGGAAATATTGATCTAACGGGATCGATACATTCATGTTAAGCAAGCTTGGATCATACCAGAGCAAATCGTATACTCCGCCTGCCTGTTTCGCTTCCTGCATCAGAAGCAGGCGCAGACCTGCTACATCGGCATTGTTAAGCTGCTTCGCCATCCAGAACAGCTCCGGCGCCCGTATTTTAAAGCTGTTCGAATCTCCGAAGTTAAACGAACCTTGAGGACTGAGCACATAATTGATAAAGTAAGCCGTTTTGTAAAAACCGGGCGTTTCCGTGTGTCCGTAAGTTTGGCCTAGTGCGGTTTGCATGGCCGACATATAGGTCACCAAATACTCCACGGTGTATCGCCAATAGCCGGGACCTTCGCTCCAGCCCCCATCCGGATTAAACTCCAGCAAAATAAAATCTTCAAGCGAACGAAGCGATTTCGCTGTAATTTCTCCTGCGACGGCTTCCTCTTCATCTCCAATAGCAAGTGCTCCAAGGATAATCCCGCCGTTGCACACGGCGTTCCAGTTACTTATTTTCTCGTTATCCGACAAGCTGACCCACCAAGCGTTATTGTTATGTGCGGCAATGGCTTTGGCAAGACCCTTATCGCGGATAGCCGTACGGATCAAGTCCCTTTGCTGCTGCGTTAAATAATTGTACAGCCAGTCGTATCCGATGGCCATGCCAGCGGTCAGCTCTGAGGTGTTCAGAAATTCATTCTGCTCATTCCAGTTCGGGATCGAAGCCGCTTTGAGCATTTCATCGATTGCCCGCTGCGCATACTTGGTCTCTCCGCTTAGCAAATACATCAGCGCCGTCTTCTCGATAAAAGGTCGCGCATCCTTGGCGGAATCCATCCGCCTGCCATCAGGCAAATCGTATATACCTACCGGGGTAGTTAGAACAGTGTCTGCGCTTTTCCGTAAATCGCTGTACCATTTGGATAAGTTGCTATCGGTTTGAATTTGAGCTTGCAGCGCAGCAATCCGGTCCGGCGTAACGAACAAACGCGGATGCTGTTGGTTCGGGTTCTGCTGCTTCAGATCGGCAATAATCTCCGCTGCTGATGGACGATCGTAGACAATGCGGCGGATCGCCTCCTTCGTCAGCTTCGACAGCTCGCTGCTGTCGGGAAGCGGATTGGTGGTGCTCACCAGCACCAAATCATCATGGGTTAATACGTGTTGACCCATAGACTTAGAGAACAGATCGGGAGATACGTACAGTGTCGTCCC
Organism: Paenibacillus sp. UNC451MF; assembly: GCF_000686845.1. GTDB lineage: Bacteria > Bacillota > Bacilli > Paenibacillales > NBRC-103111 > Paenibacillus_S. Next base: position 134,879 of record NZ_JMLS01000014.1, read on the forward strand.
ATTGAGCCGCAGTGGAGCATCCAGCACGACCGTATTAGTACCACCTGTTACATTGGAGCTGCCAACGGTTAACATAATTGCGCTGCCCAGCACCCCGGATTTTGGCCCGAGTGTAACGGTGCCTGCTGACGCATTCCAACTGTACGGAACGCCTAATTGCTCTGCTGCAAACTGCAGTGGGATCAGCACTTGACCGTTTTCTGCTTGAGGCTTAACCGTTGGATCGGAGGCACTCAACGGCTTACGCTGTAAATAGGAGTAGGCATCCGGGAATCCCTCCAGGAACGCAATCGATTGCTTCAGCCTAGCCTGAGCATAGGCATCATTCGCATTGCCTGTGCCAGGATCAGGGGTTTGAAAATAAGAATCGTCGAGCGGTACATCGCTTGCATACACGCGCACATCGTCCATCCAAAACTCGTTGGCTGTTCCCGTCTGCGACTTCGTGTAGCTTTTAAACGAGGCAATATCGTTAATTGTGGCAGAGTTGCTGTAGCTGCCATCCGATATTTTTTTCACTCCGTCTACATATACATCGATTTTCTTCGTCGCGTTCTTGACGATGACCGTCAGCTGATACCAAGTATCTGCCGCATAGCCGGTTCCTGCCAGCTTCGTACCTCCTGCGTACATATAACCGTCCGCTTTGAATTCCAGCAGCGCCGACTGGACGTTCGTACTTGACTTGATTTGTATTAGCGGACTATAAAACTTCGCATTGTTATATTTGACCTTCATCTCGATGGCTACATTGCCGGTAAGAGACGAACCGAATGTTTTGGTCAGCACCAAATCCGAGGCGGTCCCGCTGCGAAGATGCAGGCTTTTCCCCGTTCTTCCGGCGATTTCTTCTCCTGCAATCAGAGCACCTGAGGTAAGTCCGGAAGCCGACCATCCGGCAGGAGCCCCAGAACCGTGACTGTCAAAGTTGTCGTTCACATAAATAGCCGGCGATGTTCCATCGGCATAAGCAAGAGCGCTGCCTCCAACCCAAGCCGTATAAGACGTAAACCCACTCAGGATAAGCAGCGCTGTCAAAAAAAGCAGCAGCCCTTTGCCATATGCATTTATTTTCATTTTCATCAATAACACCTCTTTCGGTTTATAGGATAAATCCCACGGTAGGGTGTTCGTTCCTCCATTTCCTACGATCTGTTTTGCAGAAATGGGCGGTGTTGCTATTAGGTTGTAGTAAAACCGGAATACGCAAAAAGTGGCATTGGTGCACCGGTGGGGTATCCCCCTCCAGCCGCTGTTGTTATCGCTCTTCCAGGGGACCCCCCACCTATCGCCATGGCCATTTTTGACAACCTGGTTTCCCATAAACTTAAAGGCTAAACCGCCCCATTCTGCAAACGATCGTTTCTATTTCTTTTTAGCTTTCTCTGCTTCAATATCTTTGGCGAGCAGCTCGTTAGCCTCCCGAACAGCGGTGACACTGTCTTTTTGACCCCGGCCGATAAAGCCGAAGGCTTCGTTAAGACGCTTCCAGGCCAAATCGTTATACTCGGTCAGCGGAGCTGGAGCCGCATATTTTTTTGGGAAAATTGCGTTGATGTTTTTACCCTTGTACTTCGGCAGGTCCTGCGCAAACGTCTTCTTGATTTCAGGATTTTTCAATGAGGTTTCAATCCCCATTTTGGAACGCATCGTTTGGAATTCATCCGAAGTCAGCGCTTGAATGACATCCATAGCTTCTTCTTTATGCTTGCTCGTCTTACTGATGTAGATATAACCAGGGAAAGCTTGCGGACCTACGTCACCAAGCTCCTTGAAGTAAGGTAAGGAAACGTAATCCCAATTCAAATCATCCGGGAAGTTAATCGCCGCATTGGAGAAGTGCGACCACATCGCCAGTGTCTTATCCTTCCCGAACATATTGGACTGCGCTGTGGAAGCGAAGAAGCCCCCTGCGAGCGGCTTGCCGTCCGGAGACGGAATTAATTGATAGAAGCGTTTCAGGTTATCCAGAAAAGCCATCATTTTCGGATCATCGAACATCGGCTTCGACGTCTTAGGGTCCACGAATGGCGCGGAGAACTGATTCGTTTTCGAAATATGCTCCGGCGAAGCCAGGAAACCATAATATTGGGTGCCGTTATCGTTACGGGTCACTTGTTTAGCCAGATCGTAGATTTGGTCCCATGTCATGCCGTCCTTAGGATAAGGTACCCCGAACTTGTCGAAGATGTCCTTGTTATACATAATGACAGGGGAAGTATTGGACAGCGGAAGACCGTAAATGCCACCATTAGCGATTTCTTTTTGCTGATCGATGGTGAACGGCTCAAACCGGCTCAAATCCACGTTTTTCTGCTTGATCAGGTCGCTGATATCCATCTGGAATTCGTTGCGAATCAGATTAAGATGTGTATGACCTACCGAAAAAATCAGGACGTCGAATTGTTGACCGCCTGTAATTAGACCATCCATTGATTTGGAAGCAGGAACAGGAACAAATTTAGGAATAATGTTAGGATATTTTTGCTTAATATAATTGCCGTAATTGTTCATGAAGTCTTCTTCTTTCCAATCGGCGTTACCCGTTTGATAGAAGACCAGCTCCACAGGCTCCTTCTTGCCTGCCGCTGAAGAAGCTCCTTCCTGCTTACCACTGCTGCAGCCAGCCAATAAGCTTGCCGCTACTATAGATGCTACCGCTACCTTCCCTGAGCTTACAACCCACGATTTCATGTGGACACCCCTTTTTTCGTCTATTAATCCATTTCCTTCAACATTCAAGCTGATAGACTGCGTTTGTTTCAATACAATTCATTCCCACTTACTTCTGCTTCTCAGCCACAATCGACTTATTGATCGTTTCTTCCAAATCACGAAGCGCGGTGTTGATGTCCTTTTTGCCGGTAAGCACATTGTTAAACTCTTTATTAAGCGGCGTCGTTACGGGTACCGTGACTAGCTTCGCATCCCTGGCAGGAGCCGCTTTGACGGGCTTGTTAACATAGAGAGCTTCCGTATGCTTCCCCTTCAATTTAGAAAACTCCTGACCGAACGCTTGTTGAATGGCCGGATTTTTTAAGACCGTAGCCTTGCCCGACTTGCTCGCTTGCATCTGCATTTCATCAGACAACACAAATTCAAGCACCTTGAACGCTTCTTCCTTATGCTTGCTCGCACTGATCAAATAATAAAAACGAGGGTTAATTTGTGCATTCGTTCCGGGAGCTTCCTTCATCGTAGGCAGCGAAACCATATCCCAGCTCGTAAAATCATCCGGAAAGCTCTCCGCAGCAGCCGTAACATCCGCGTGCATAGCAGAAACCCGATCCTTCATAAAGCTGTTTACTTCCTTCACCCGGCTTCTTTCATCCATTGGCGTGTTCATTGGAAAACGGTAAAATCTCGTTAATGCAGTAAAAATCGATTTCCAAGAGTCCGTGTTCACCGCCGACTTGTCTTCACTGGCATGCAGGTATGGCGCTCCAAGCTGATTGTTATCCAGCAAATAAATGAAATTCATTGTCATTCCGCGGTATTGAACCCCGTCTTCATAACGGGTTAGCTTTTGGGCTAACGCATAGGCATCGTCCCACGACATTCCATCCTTAGGGTACGGAATACCGAACTTGTCGAAAATATCTTTATTATAGTAGAGCACAGGGGTATACGCATTGACTGGCAGTCCGTATAATCCCGCTCCATAACTGGCAGAGGCGTTCTTGATGATATCCAGATAAGCCGGATCGATCCGACTCAAGTCCAAATTGGATTGCTTCACCAGTTCCGTCAGATCATACTGAAGATTGAACTTGACCAACTTCTCATTTAATGCCGAAATTCCCTGATAGTAAATGTCCGGGCTGTCTCCGGCAAGCACGAGATCCTGAATCTCTTTACCTTGGTCAGCTCCTTGAAACTCAAAGGAGATGTAAGGATATTTTTGTTTAACCTTCGCTTCCACTTCCGTTCGGAACTTCTGCTCGTAATCTTTGTCCCCGGTATAAAATTTAAGAGTTACCGGATCATGCTTGACTGGAGCGGTTCCAGCAGCTGGATCGCCCTGCTTGCTGCAGGCTGAGATTAGTGTAACGGCGAGAACAGATGACAGTGCGGCCAAGCTTACTTTGATTCCTTTTCCCATACGGGGTCCCTCCCCTTTGCATTTCACTTCATAAACTTCCTTCGCTTGCAAGTTTAAAAAGATCCGCTGTCTGTACAGAAGGAGCATGGTACTGCAAGGTAAACGATATAAGTTGAACTCAAGATTTCCGACTGACACCCGTTCCATACCGAACAGAACTGCCCTGCAGCTTCACAAGCACGAACTACCGCGCTACCTCAACGTAGGGTGTATCCTTGACCTCAAGCTGTTTGCGGTGCAGCTCCTCAGTTAATTGTTTCACGGTATCGGCATAGGCCGGATGATGGTATACGTTGTTCATTTCGTTGGAATCCTTGCGCAGATCGAACAGCTCCCATTCTGGAGGTTTCGGATCGTCTATCGCATCGGTGGCTCCAAGAGCGTCAGCGTAGTAGTAAATCAGCTTGTAATCGTGCGTGCGCAAGCCGTAGTGAGCGTAAACGCCATGCTCGCTTAAATGCATCCAGTACCGATAGTACATGGAGGTACGCCAGCCTTCCGGCGTTTCCCCTTTCATCAAAGGACGCAGGCTTGTGCCCTGCATAAATTCCGGTGTAGATATTCCTGCATAATCAAGGAATGTAGGCGCAAAATCAACGTTAAGAGCCATCGCATCCTGTACGCTGCCCGCTTGAATTTCTTTGGGATAGCGTACGATAAACGGCATACGCAAAGATTCCTCATACATAAACCGCTTATCAAACCATCCATGATCCCCAAGGAAAAAGCCTTGGTCCGACGTATAGATAACGATCGTGTTGTCGGCAATGCCTTCCTCATCCAGCTTATCAAGCAGACGACCTACGTTATCGTCAATGGATGCCACGCAGCGCAAGTAATCCTTGATATAACGCTGGTATTTCCAGCTTTTCAGCTCTCGCTCGCTTAATCCCTCTGGAGGGTCTACCTTTAGATCGCGTTTCTTTAAGTCGCGGTCAATTCTCATAATTGCCGCTTCGGCGGCTGCAGCCCGATTGCTGTAATCGTCGTCGAAGGTTGGAGGCTCCGGTATGTCCACATCTTCGTATAGATGGGCATGCTTCGCATCAGGAATCCATGGGCGATGCGGCGCTTTATGGTGACACATCAGGAAGAATGGACGATCTTTATCCCTACTATCGATCCAATCGATCGATTCATCCGTAATAATGTCGGTAACGTAGCCCTCATACCGCTTCTCCACACCCATTTGAAAAAATTTAGGGTCATGGTAGTCGCCTTGTCCCGGCAATACGTTCCAATAATCAAAGCCGGTCGGATCGCTGTATCCCCCATGTCCGAGGTGCCATTTGCCAATGATCGCCGTCTGGTAACCATCCTGCTGAAGCAGCTTGGCTACGGTCTGCTGGCGGCCGTCGAAATGGTCTCCCAGCGTCTGAACACCGTTCAAATGATTGTATAACCCGGTCAATATCGTAGCCCGGCTCGGAGCGCATATGGCATTAGTGCAAAAGCAATTGTCATAACGCGTCCCCTCGTTAGCAATCCGGTCCAAGTTCGGTGTTTGATTGATACGGCTGCCGTAGCAGCTCATCGCATGTGCGGCATGGTCATCGCTCATGATAAACACGATGTTTGGTCGGTTCATAGCTCATTGTCTCCTTTATAGATTGAACTTTGGTTTAAGCCAGCGCGTAAATCGGCGATATCCATGCACATTGGCCGTTGACCTGCTTAATCTCGACATGATACACGTCACACTCGGATTCGACATTCGTATCCGTCCATGCTTCTTTTACAGTGTAAGCTTGCTCTGGAATCGCACGATGCAGAACGATGGCCTCGGAATTGTAAGGATGTAAATGCTGCGTTCTGTTACCCTCAAGCAGCTCTCCTACGGTAAATGTCATCTCGGCTCCATTCAGTTGTACTCGCAGCTCGGTGTCTACACTACCTTCAATTTCCAATATAAGCGCAGCCGTATGCGGATGAAGCGTCGTCGGATTTTTGAATGTCATGCAGCTCCATTCCACGGATTCGTCCGTTTGACGGATAAGCTCATTGCCAAGTGCGTTCATAGAAGGATCGTCTTTCATCTCTGGCGTTGGAGCCAGAACGCTGCGACCGCGGAAGCAGGTTTCTACGGAAAGAAGCTTACCGTTGCTTAACTCGGCGTTGCCTTGCCACATGAAGCCATTCTTGTTATTGCCCCAGCCCATCTCGACTCTTACTTTGTATTTGCCTGCTGCCTTGGAAGCCTCAGTGCCTGCGCTAGTTAAAGATTCACCATTGATGACTTTCCATGGCTTCAGGTTTTTATAAACGACGATTTTATCAATCTGATCGCAAGCCGTGACCTCCAGCTCCAAATTGCGCTCGCTCGCCTTCACCTCACTGCCCATTGGCTGTCCGTTCATGCTGAACCGGCAGGCGATTTTGTCACCAGTGACGGCATACGTTCTGCGCGCCAGAATGGCTTCCCAAATCGATTCGCGTGTTTTGGAATCCGCCAATACCGCCAATCGTCCGTCTCCGTAAGAGCCTGGGTAGCCGGCGTGGTGATCCGTAGAGCCGACAAAACCAAAACGGTGCTTCCGTTTCAAAGCTTCATACACGCTGCTTCGGGAATCGCGGGGTCCCATGTCGTGGTAGTAAGGATATTGACCTTGGTCTGACATGCCGCTGCCGTGCTTGGAATACACCTCAACAATAGGACTGATGGAACTGTTGTAGCTATCCCAATTCCCCCCACGGTATCCCGGCGTATAGCCAACATGATGCGGAACGGCGATCACTCGGCGTGGTGCAAGCTTCTCCACGATCGCTGCCGGTGATTCTCCCTCTACTAGCGGAAGGTCATCGTCCGGTGATACGAAGTGGTGATCACCGTATTGGCTGGAATGTGCCTCATATCCCTGGAAGGTGACGAACTCACCTGGTACATTGAAGCTTTTGACCGTCTCGCGAACTTGATCCCAATGTCCGCGCAGCTTGGCGAACCCTTCCTTATGAAAATCAACTAAGTATTCCAATCCCTCTGTGCGGGCCGGAATGTCGTACCAAGATGCGTGACCGATAATGGCTACAAAATCAAGCTGCCCCTTGGCAGCAAGCAAAGCATTTTCTAACCCTCCGAATCCGTAGCTGATTCCGCAGTGGTTGTGTAAATCTCCCCAGTATAATGGCATATGTTTGTTCCTCTCCTATTTGTATGGTCGAAGTCATGCTATCTATTTTTTTATTGGGCTATCGTTTAAGCTTGGCGGAAGCGAATGATATGACTGCCTTCCTGTTTGGGATCTTTAGGCGTCAGCACAATTCGCTGCAGCCGATCTCCCCAGGAGTTGCGGAGCTTTTTGTCTTCTATTTGTATACTCTCAACGGAGGCGATAAATTGTTCCGCAGCATATTCCATCTGTAAGGCTTCTTGATCGTTACGACGGAATACAATAAGTCCATTCGCCGTTACTTCCGGTTGGCAGCAAGTCATAAAATTCATTGTAAATTGGCAGGCTTGGGCATCGTCAAATGCATAGCTCTCTTCAAGCTCGATCACAGCGTGTGGAGAACGAGTCAATCGGCAGCACCGGATCCATGAGCGGATTCCCGCTTCAGGCAAGTAAGCGGAAGCAATGTTCATACTCAATTGCGAGCTTTGCCCCGTCACTTCGTACTGTGCTTCTGCAGCACGGTACGTACTACCGTCCTGCTGCATGAAGCCATTAATCGTAGGCAGGTTATGGTAGCCTGACTGCATCGTCCATATTTCGTATCGCTGCGCACTGAACGTTTTGGCGGTGTATTCCTCGACTCCAACATCGATGAGCACCGGCAGTCCGTCCGCATACAAGACAAAGTGCCCGACATCGTTATGGTTGTGACTCTCCAGATTGTGTCCGCCCTTCATGGCTAGGTACAGACCGCGATCCGAAGATTCGGTCTCCCGAGCTGCCATAACCTGAATGCCGTCCATCCACATATCGCGCTGGAACGTGAGCGGTCTGTTCTCGTTCTCAATCATGCTATAATCAAACAGAGCTGGGAGCACCCGGAGGAAAGAAAGAAACTTCATGTTCTTCCAGCCCTCGGTACGCAGCATCTGGTGTACGGCCGTTCCAAGAGCCATCATATTATCGTCACCGATTCGCTTCCCGTAACGATACACGATATCTTCCTCAACAGTAATCCGATGAGGGCCGTCCGCAAAATTAAGAAAATACCTGTCATGTATGTGTACCTTATAAATGTATCGTCCGATATTTTGAATTAACGGCTCGCCATACACGTTCAAAGCACCCTTGGATGCGGTATACAAGAGCTCCAAGCAATCGAACAACGATCCGCCTGCCTTGTTCCAATAGCCAGGACCTTCATCACAGCCTCCATCGGCTGGATGCATCGACAAGAAACGGTCCAAGCTCTGCATCGCCTTACGGACAGCTTGCAATCTCCTGCCTTCATCCTCCTCCGTCAGGAGAAAAGCGTTCAAGCAATTGGATGTACACCAAGGCGTCCAGTTATTTAACCGCTTATCCCGCTCCTTAATTCCCATCCACCAGCAATCGTCACGATCAAGATATGGGTCCAGAATGCGGTGCCGCAGCTCGGCAACGATCCGCCGATCAATAAGAGGATTCATCTGATCCAACGCTGGCTTCAGCAGGTAATGCAGCCAGGCGAACAGATTGCCCGTCTCGGCAGCAAATAAATCGATTCCTGGCTGGGTTTCGGTGTCGGGCAGACCGGGATGCTCATGCTGAAACATCCGATTATGAGCCGAGATGACCCAGCATGATTCTTCGCTGATCTGCCAAATGCCATTGATGAGATCATTCAGAAACCGTCCCTTATTCTCTACGCATTCGGCAAGAGCGAGGCTCGTCACTGCTCTTCTACGGAGATGATACGGCCCATCGTAGCGAGTCCGATTGCCATTATTCAAAAATTCCATATACATCGTCGCAGTAAGTATCGGCCATGAATAATCCAAATACTTTTCACCCTCGGCTATGACAGATAAGCGAAGCTCTTCAGGCAGTGCGTCCCACTCGCTTCTTTGCTCGATATCCGGGAAAGGACGGTAAGCTGCTTTTGTAAGTAAGCATTCTCCCAATTCCTCAGCAGTTAACAGATCACTAAGACTTATCATAATAAAACCTTACTCCTTTCCTTCCGCTTCCACGGTCAGGGGAATGAGACGAATCGTTCCAGATACTTCCGTGAGGTGAAGAACACCTGCCTCTTCTGTTACCTCATGCTGCTCGCGCGCGTCTCCACGCTCTACAATCCAAGCCCCTGCCGTTAGGTCGGCTATGACGTAGTTAAGTGATGCTGAAGCTGCATCTGCAGTCGGTGCCACAGGCACATCCAGCTCCTTATGAAGCCGCAAGCCGCTTTTGCTGAATAATACGACCCAGTCCTTTATCTGCGCTCCAACGAGCGAGTCATTCTCCACTCTATGAGTCGGTAGTGCCTCAGGACCGCCAATATCCTTCATCTGCATAACGTTTAAGAAAACATCTTGTTCGGCAGGCTGACTCGGACTGGCCTCAATGCGCCATGCCCCCTGCTCCTTGGTGCTCGGGAAATCATTGATGTAATTGGTGCCGAACACCCAAAACTCTTTACCCGGCCCGCCTACGGCTGTGATTTCGAGATTATCAGCCACAGGAAGCAGCGTATCGTTGATCAACTGTCCGTTATAACCTTCCTCGCTGCGCGAGATAACGGTACGGCTGCCGTTCACCTGCGGCTCTTCGATACTATGAAGCAGCCAATACTTCTTGAAATCAGGGTTTGCTGATGTGACGCGATCAAACACGATAAGCGCAGCAGGATGGTTCTCATCCTTAAAGTTTAAGAACATGAAAGAGCGTTGGAACTGCTTCATCTTGTTCGAATACGCGGCAGTTATGTCGCCTTTTAAGTAAGAAAAGTCAGGTTGTACCGGATCGGGTCCATAAGCATGCGCCAGTACTTCTCCGCGTTTAAAATCCTTGTTCAACAAATCATCGAGCTTAAGCGGCGGACGTCCCTCATTCGGCCAGCGCTGTCCCCCGTCATTCACATTAGGCCATACAAGGCCACCGTCCTTAACATAGGGATACTGCTTTAGCTCGTCGGGGTCGTACACAAGCACCGTGTTATGGGCAATGGTCCGCTTGAAATAATATTTATTGTGCGGTGAATGGTATTTGCCGGAAGAGCCTTTGTAAATACCAGAGTCGATTGCCAAGTACCCTTTGTAGTACAGCTGGAATGCTCCTGCATCTAAGTGCTGGTGGTTGTTGTACTGATATTCCCCCACGCGCATTTCGGCAACCACGGTAGGCGAGCTCTTATCCATCCCTTCATCCCAGCCGGTTCTCGCAATCATGATTCCGGTCGGAGATCCGAAATAACGGGTAAGCGGTAGCTCCTTGATTGATTTGGGCTGCACCTCCGGGTTGTAGAACAAAAATGCATGGAACACGTACATATCCGGTATGGTTTGATATTCCCGGAACTGTTGATCCATAAAGTAAGGATTATCATAATAGCTGCCTGCCATCATATAAACGAGCGGGAAAAATTGAATGTATTTATCTTCTGCATACAGCGGATTATCGCTATCTCCATCGCGCAGCAGCTTGCCGTCAGGCCTTCTCGTATAAATCCACTGATACCCTACCTCTCCCTGTGAAGGGTCGTAAGGATTGCCCGCTCCCATTCGGTCTAGAATCCATGTGGCATACAGCTCAGCCTGGTAACGATAGGTGCCGTAATTGTCTCCTTGATGATGCCACCCCGAAGGATAAAAGAAATTGCGCGCCGGTGCCATCTCCGCGTAGAATCGTCCTGCCGATTCGTCGTAGATTTCCGGGTCCTCGTCGTAGATGGCAATGCCTGTGCCGATAAGGTCGCGCATCAGCATCCATTCGCTCGTATGACCAACAATCGAGCCCTCCTTCTTAGGAGGGAAGCCGCATTCCAGCATGCCAGCTAACCGTTTGAAGTGACTGATCATAAACTGCCGCTCCGTATCATCGATCAGATCGCGGCACCAGTCATAGACGACGGCCACGGACGACATTAGCCGTCCAATAGCCCGGGAAATATCCTGAAAGTTCGGATTAAACGACTTCGTAATGGTGGTAAGCGCCAAAGCTTTGGCGCGAAGGCCTGCTTCTTGATCCCCATTCAGAACAAACATCAGCGCATTCGCTTCAATGAGGTACGCTTCATCCGGATGATCAGCGGATTGAGCCTGGCTAATGTCCACCTGACTGAACTGCACCAGCCGTTCCCAAACTTGCTTCATTTCCGGCCTGAATCGTTTCTCCCTTAATCCGGGTAAATGTTGGCTCCGCAGCAGCAAGCGTGGGTGTTCTTGCGGCGGTTTTGGATACATGGCTGTCAGCCTCCTCTTCATAACGGTGTTCGATTGCAACTAAAATCTAACGCTAACGCGATGAGCCTGTTGAGAAACCTAAGGAAATTCTGCTGTGAATGGGACTCCGGTGGGGCATCCCCTTCCGGTTACATATCCTGGATTACAGCGATTATTTGGCTTTTTTCATATCGGTCATCGTCTTTTCAGCTTTCTCCTGAATTTCTCTCAGCACCGTATTGACATCCTTGTGGTTGATCGCCATATCCTTGGCCCCGTCACGAATCAACTGCTTGAAAGGAAGATCGTAATCCGTCGGTTTGACAATTGGCGCCTGCTTCGTCTTGAACACAGCCTGCACGTTTTTGCCTTGGAAGCCCTTCAGCTCGGAAGCATAGGTTTTCTTGACCGCATCATTGTTCAATGAGGTCATTCTTCCGGTTTTGTTCATCGTAATCTGCGCCTCATCGGAAACCAGTGTGGAGATGACCTTGAACGCCTCCTCTTGATGCTTGCTCTTTGGCGATAGCATCATCAAATGCAGATCGACGGGCTTGCCAACCCCAGGCCGGTCCTCGAAGCTCGGATAAGTGACCATATCCCAATTGACGGAACTCCCTTGCTGCGCCATGTCCTCGATCGTGCCAACGACTCCGTCTCCCCAAACCGGGTACATCGCCAACAGCCTATCCTTGAAGAAACCATTGGACGTGTACATGAACTTGTTTTTCTCGCCGATAAAGCCTGGAATCTCATACATCGCCTTCAGCTTGGAAAAGGCCGCTTTATAGCCCGGCGTATTAATCTCCGGCTTCTCTTCCTTCTCATCGACATAAGGAAGCGAATACTGCCTTGTGACATTCTCAGGATAATCAGGATCAATGCCGATATACTGGATGCCATCTTCCTTGCGCGTCAGCTGCTTGGCTACAGCAATCGCTTGATCCCATGTCAGACCATCCTGCGGATAAGGGACTCCGAATTTGTCGAAAATGTCTTTGTTGTACAGCATCAGCCCGTAATTCATAGAGAACGGGACAGCGTACACCTCGCCTTTATCGCCGAACTGCTTAATCGCGCCCATGCCTACCGGATCGAAACGGTTAAAATCCAAATTGTTTTTCTTCGCCAATTCATTCAGATCCATCCCTAGCCCAAGCTTGTTAAACATGCCGATGTACACATTGCTGGTCAAAATCAGATCAGGCAGGTTACCAGAAGCAATAATTTGCTCCGGCGTGTCCTTATCCCCATTTCGGGAAACGAGCTGCATTGAAATATTCGGATACTTCTTCTGAACCGGCTCAACAAAAAACTTCTGGAATTCCGATTCCTGAATGCCCGAGCTGTAGCTGTACACGACAAGCTTGACAGGCTCATTGGATTCGGACTTTACGGGTGCTTCCCCCGCCTCTTCCTTGGCGCATCCGGACAAAGCCACCGACAAACAGAGCAAACCTGGCAGAACTAAACCTTTTTTCATCTCCAAAAAACCCCCTATTCACTCATGAAAAGTGTGTAAAGATGAGTCCATCGCAAAATCGGTATAGTCGAACTGTCGTTAAGGCAATTTCCACTGGGAAAGCGGCACATAGTCATGGCCTGCCGAAGGAACCACCTCTCCAGCCGCAAGTGGGATGAGTTCCACGGCCATCCTCACATTTGTTGCTCCATCCAGCTTGATAGCCAGCTTACGGATTCCATTGTTCGCCGTTTGTCCTTTCGGATTTAGCGATTCAGGGAGCGGCTTGGCATCCATGACCTGAAACTTAGCTTGTGTCAGCTGTGGCGCATCTTTTGGAAAAGTCATTGTCACCCAGAGCCGTTTGCCATTCTGGCTTAACAGTGCGGATTTGCCGTCTTCAGCCACTTGTATCGAAGCTTTCGTGTTCATAAACCACCAGACCGTGGACGGCTGCTTGGTCTGAATTTCATCCTCGATAAGAAGCCCTTTGCGATCGATAAACTGAATGCCTCGCTTCACAGCGTCGGCATTTCTGGAGTATGCCGGCTGCATATCCGCAATGGCTAAAGCCCCTTGTGGCTTCGATTCAAAACTCGTTATCCGGTTCATGGAAACATGATCCTGTTGAAATTGCTTATCCGGATTAATGACCAGCGTGTTATGTCCTTCCGGCTTCAGCCGATAATAGGTGTAGCGTTCCTTGTCGTATTCAAAATAGCCTTTTAAATTGTAATCTTCCTTGCCAGGGTCGATTGCCCACTGCTCGCCATTCGCGTGGAACACGAATTCGCCGATATCAGAGTGGGAGTGGCTAGCTATAGCCGTTCCTGCTTTGAAACCTACATAAGCCGCTGTTGGATCGTTCCATTTGCTGCGCATAATAACCAGTTCTGCGTCGCGATAATATTGATCGGTTGGAAGTGTCATTTTCATGTCACGGAACGATGGATCGTACCAGAGCAGATCGTACACTCCGCCAGCCTGCTTCGCATCTTCCATCATGGCAAGCCGCTGTCCGGCCAGCATAGGATCATTGGTCGCTTTCGCTAACCAGAATAGCTCGGGAATTTTCATCTTGCCGCTGTCGCTGTCCGCAAAATTAAATGTTCCTTGCGGTCCGGTAGCATAGACCGGAAAATACGCTGTTTTGTGTAATGCCGGCGTCTGCGCGTGTCCATAAGTTGTCCCCAGGGAGGTCTGCATAGCTGCCATGTAGCTGACCGTATATTCCATCATGTATCGCCAGTAGCCCGGTCCCTCGCTCCAGCCACCGTCCGGCTCCCAGTGGCTCAATATAATCTTTTGCACCGATTGCAGTGAACGGACAATGATCTCTCCTGCAAGTGCCTTCTCCTGTTCTTCGTCACCGATAGCAAGTGCTCCCACAATGATGCCGCCGTTGCAGACGGCGCTCCAGTTGTTAACCGGATCGGTTCTTACACTCCACCAAACCTGCTTATTGTGGGCGTCCAGAGCTTTTTGCAGCCCTTTCTCCACCATGGCTTTACGGATTGAATCCCTCTGTTCTTGCGTCAGGTAGTCATAGAGCCAATCGTAGCCGATCCCCATCCCTGCTGTAATTTCAGCTGTGTTAAGAAATTCTTTCTTATCATTCCAATCTGGAAAAGCGACCATCGCCATCATTTCCTGAACCGCCCGCTTCGCGTATTTCTCATCTCCGCTAAGCTGGTACATCATCGCATTTTGCTCGATGATCGGTCTGGCGTCTCTGGCCGACAGCATCCTGCGTCCGTCCGGCGTTTCATACGCCCCGACTGGCTTCGTCAGAGTCTTGTCGGTCGCTCTTTGCAAGTCTCCGTACCATTTGCGCAGCTGCGGATCGGTCTTGACCGCATCCTTCAGCTTGGCAAAGGTGTCCGCCGTTGCGAACAGCCTCGGGTGTCGCTGCTTCGGGTTGTTTTTTTGCAAGTCCGCGATGATCCCTTCGGCCGTTGGAGGCCCGCCGGTGTAAGGCGCGAATGCTTGCGACGAAGATCTCGGCAGCACGGCTTGCGTACTTGTTCCCTCCTTCTCCGTCGGAGACGGGGCGGCGTTATCGCCGGTACAAGCAGACAAAACGGTCAGGCACATCACCAGCAGCAAAATGAAAATAGATTGGGTCAGTTTGAGAAACGGCATCTTTTTTCCTCCAGGGCTTGCTTGGTGTTATCTATTAAGGATGAACCACTTGTTTACCAAAATAGATCCGTTTGTCCGCGCAGCTTAGCTAATGCCTCGACGAAATAGTAGTCGCCGTAGATCAAGCCGACATCGATATTTTTGTTGGCAGGCCAATGGCCGGTGCCGTGAGGCAGAATCGCTTCGTCGCTCGTATCCCAAATCGCATAATGGTCCACCATCGATTTGAGGATACGCTTCGCCGAAGTCTCATAAAGCCGCCCTTCCTCGGCAGGTAACGAGTCCGCCAACAGCAGCAAGCCGCTTGCTGCAATAGCTGCCGCCGATGAGTCTCTTGGAGCGCCTTCCTGCGTAGTCAGACGGAAGTCCCAATAAGGCACTAAATCCTCAGGAAGATTAGCCAGGAAGAAATGTGCTACCTTTTTGCTCGCCTGCAAATAAACATCGTTCTTCGTATAGTGGTAGCATAGAGCCAAACCGTATAGCGCCCAAGTTGTTCCTCTCGCCCATGCCGATTCAGGTGCAAAGCCCTGTCCGCCCAATGCTCCGACACGTTCCCCTGTTTCCGGATCAAACTCTACGATGTGATAGACAGAGCCATCTGCACGGATAAATTCACCCATCACCATATGAGCATGGGCCTCGGCAATGTGCTTGAACCTTGGATCCCTGGTTTCTTCCGATGCCCAGAAGAGCAGGCTTAAATTCATCATGCAGTCGATGATAGCCCAACCGGTATTTCCGTTCGCGCTCTCCCAATTGCTCTGGTTCCAGGCACGGATGAAATTGCCTTTGAGGTTGAAGCGTCCGGCCAGCCAGGCTGCCACCTTCAACGCACGGAGCTTCGACTCTTCGCTGCCTGTCAATTTATAGTTAGCTACCGAGGTCAAGCTCCACATAAAGCCGACATCATGATGCAATCTCGTGTATTCGTCGATGCATACGTCCATTTTGCGCTCGCATTGCTCGGCAAGCTGCTTCAGCTCTTCATTATTCGTATCACGGTATAAAAGCCACAGCAGCCCCGGCCAGAAGCCGGAGGTCCAGCCTTGCGGATCCGTGCAGTCGTATTTCCCCTCTTTGGAAACGTGCGGGAATCCAGCTCCAATCGTCTTGCTTGTTTGACCTACCTTGGCTACAACCTTGCTCCATGCTTCATCAATCCACAAATCGTATGTACCAGCTGACATTGTCTTCTCTCCTTTAAGTTTCAACTCATCATAGTTTCAGAAAAATGCATTGGGTTCCATTCTTATGTTTTAAACTCTGAGTAATCAGCAAGGAATCTTTCGTACACACTCTCTGACATTTCAAGCAGATCATTGGTCTCTTGCATATACCGTCTCAAGCACTCCAGCATGCTCTCGATCCGGCTACCGTGCTCTTCTGATTGAAAAGCCAAGTTGTTCATTTCCTGCGGATCATTCACAACATCATACAGCTCGATGAAGCTTTCATCCTTGAACATATCAACGATGAGCTTATAGTTGCCTTCCATAACACAGCGCTGAAAATTGCTGCGCGCTCCATTCCCGTCAAACTGAATGAAAATGCGATCCCGATCCAGCTTCTCCCGATCCCCTCTAATTAACGGCATTAAGGATAATCCCGATACCCCTTGAGGTGTCTCGACACCGAGATAGTCACATAATGTCGGAAGGACATCTATGCTGCTGACCAGCTCATCCGTGCGCTTCAACGCCGGAGTAAACCCTGTCGGAAATTTGAAATACAACGGCGTTTTAACCGATTCCTCGTACATACACATCTTTTGCCACAATCTGTGGGAGCCCAACATCTCACCGTGATCACTTGCGAACAAGATGAGTGTATTATCGTATAGTCCTTGCTGCTTCAGCTCGGCAATCAGTTGTCCTACGCAATGGTCCAGCAGCGCAACCAGACCTAGATAGACCTTCCAGATTCTCTGCCATTCCTCCCGCGTATAGGGGGTTCCCAATACTCCAGTCAAATTATACAGCTGCAGCGGAGATTGATTATCCGCCCACACACCGACATTGTCGGGCAAATCCACATCCTGAATCATGGAGTACCACGGCTCGGGAATATCAAGCGGAGGGTGAGGGGCTAGAAACATCGCATTCAGCGCGAACGGCTTGCTGCGGTCTCTATTGCGAATCGCCTCCAAGGAATCGTTAAGAATGAAACCGTCATAGAAGAAATCCAAGTCCTCATCATATCGACCCACCGTTGGAGTCGAGTACTTGCGCTTCCTCGTTATTTTTCCGTAGGCAAGCTCTGGCACAAGCCCTTGGAATGCCGGTCCGCCCGGCTTTTTCTTGCCGTTCTTCTTAAGAAAAGCTTCATAACGCTGCTCCAGCTGAAGCCAGTGCGTCTTGCTGTCGTCACGATGTTCGAGCTTCGGCTCGGTGAACAGATGCTGCTTACCGGTATGCCAGCTGTCCCACTGCTGCTCGAGCAGCTCATACCAATGGGTATGCTCAGCTCGAACCATACCATGCTGCTTCTCCTGCTCCGTCCATGGATTGATGAGAGAGCCTGTAACATTCGGGTATTTCCCCGTGAAAAAAGCCCCGCGAGCCGGTACGCAAAGCGGAGATGCGCAGTAAGCGCGATCGAATACGACACTCTCCGCCTTCAGCTGATTCATGTTGGGAGTGTGCTCTCCAAACGCATCCCACCGCAGCTGATCCGCCATAATAATGACTACATTCGGTTTATCGCTCAATCTTGTACACCTCCTGATTCCGAATCTGCTCTCCCGTCGCCACCTTGATATACGATGCGGATCCGTCCGAGTATTGCCTGACTCTGCCAATGCAGAACGCCGCCCTCTTCTGTTACTTCCTCCGACACAATATGATGCCACTCCATACCCTCGGCTCCAATTCGCTCCTGTTCCACTCTCCATTGGCCTGCCGCAAGGTCGGTTACGATGTAATTCAAGCTGGCCCCACCGTCGGGTGCTCCATCAGAAATGTCCGGAAGCACCGTATCCTTCTGCAAACGCAGCCCACTTTTCGAGAACAACGCGACCCAATCCTTTATCTTGACGCCGATCAAGGTTTCTCCATCCATTCTCTCCGTTGACAATGCCTCAGGACCGTCTATATCCTTCATCTGCATAACATTTAAGAATAAGTCCTCTTCCGCCGGTACTCGCGGGCTAACTTCAATTCGCCATTCACCCTGCTCCTTCGTACCCGGAAAATCATTCACATAATTGGTTCCAAACACCCAATATTCCTTGCCCGGACCTCCTACCTTCTCAATCTCCTGATTGTCCCTTGCAGGCAGCAGCGTATCGTTGATCAGTTGGCCGTTATAGCCGTCCTCGCTGCGGGAAATGGTAGTTCGGCTTCCTTCAATCTGTGGCTCCTCAATGCTGTGCAGCAGCCAATATTTCTTGAAGTCCGGGTTCGCCGACGCAACGCGGTCAAAAACGATCAATGCTGCCGGATGCTCCGTTTCGTTAAAATTCAAAAAGAGGAACGAACGCTGGAACTGCTTCATTTTGTTCGAATAGGCTGCGGTTATGTCCCCTTTCAGATAAGAGTAGCTAGGTTTGATCGGGTCAGGACCTATTGCATGAGCGAGCACGTCGGCTCGTTTGAAATCCTTGTTCATCAGGTCATCCAGCGTAAGAGGTGGACGCCCTTCATTAGGCCAACGCTGCCCTCCATCATTCACATTAGGCCATACAAGACCGCCGTCCTTGACGTACGGGTACTGCTTCAGTTCGTCCGGATCGTATACAAGCATCGTGTTATGAGCGATTGTTCTTTTAAAATAGTACTTGTTATGCGGAGAATGGTACTTCCCTGATGAGCCTTTATACGAGCCCGAATCGATAGCCAGATTGCCTTTGTAATAAATTTGGAACGCTCCTGCGTCCAGATGCTGATGGTTGTTATATTGGTACATGCCCACCTTCATCTCGGCCACCACCACATTGGAGTCCATTCCAGTATCCCAACCTGTACGTGCTACCATCACCCCTGTCGGAGCTCCGAAATACCGGGTCAACGGAAGCTCGTCAAGCGCCTTTGCTTCTACACTCGGATCGGCGAACAGGAAAGCGAATAACACATCCTTATCCTGCAGCCTCCCTTCATCCACCTGCTTTTGGGCTATGAAATAAGGGTCCTTGTAATAACCGCCCAGAATCCAATAAATGAAATGCAGCCTCGTATACTTCGTTTGCTTCAGCATGACCGGAGTCGTATCCCCATCGCGCAGCAGCTTGCCGTCCGGACGGCGCGTATAGATCCACTGATAGCCGACGTCACGCTGCGAAGCATCATATATATTGCCAAAGCCCATTCGATCAAACATCCATGTAGGGAACAGCTCCCCTTGAAACCTCACGCCCCCGTAACCGTCCCCTTGATGATGCCAGCCCGAAGGGTAAAAGAAATTGCGAGCCGGAACCATCTGATGCAGCACCCGGCCCGCAGCCAAATCATACATTTCCGGATCTTCGTCATAAATGGCAATGCCTGTGCCCAACATATCGCGCTGAATCATCCACTCACAGCTGTGACCGACAAAAGCACCTTCTTTTAGAGGTGGATATCCGCACTCAAGCAGACCCGCCAGCCGTTTGAAATGCCCTATAAAAAAGACCCGTTCTTCATCTGTTACAAGATCGTAGCACCAATCGTAAACAATGGCCCCAGCCAGCATGAGACGGCCGATCTCTCTCGAAATGTCTTGGAAATTAGGATTGAAGTTCTTGGTGATGCTGCTGATTGCCAAAGTCTTGGCTTTGATACCAGCTTCTTGATCACCTTGTAACACATACAGCAATGCATTAGCTTCAATAACGTATACATCCCCGGGACAATGCTCAGAGTTCGCTTCCTCGATGCTGTAGCTGCTGTACTTGAGAAGCCGTTCCCACTCTTGCTTCAGCTCAGGTCTTGTCATTTTATCTCGTAGCTCCGGCAGGTGCTCCTTGCGTAAAAATAACCGTGGATGCTCCGACGGCGGCGTTAATTCTGGTTTAGGAAACATGGCTACTGTCCTCCTATCGCTATTCCAATTCTGGTTCAATCTCATCAGTCCCATTTTGCCATCAAGCATAATCAAACTGCTGTCGGTTGCTCATTTGGCACCGAACCATCCTACGATTGATGCCACCAATTGTAAACGTTATCAATTATATTATATGTATAGTATGTTTCTAGCTGCTTAACTTCTCCTCCTGATCATACGTCCGAGTGCAACTTATGTCAATAACTAAACTTAGATTAGATAAAATAATAAAAATATGCGGTATAATGATCAAAATCATCATCATTTACGTCTAATTCTTTATATTAGTTTACCGAGCTCCATTGCTAACTCGCGATAATTTTGATATGGTTACATTAGCAATATTTTGAGATCGAAATGAATTGCGAGGGAAAGCTTATGGATAACATTCGCAAAATCTGGGATCAAAAGGGAAGTAAAACAGCGATCCTTCAGATGCTGAGAGTGCACGGCCCGATGTCCCGTATTGAGTTGACTCAATTAACCGATCTGAGCCGAGCAACGATCTCAGTGACGATTAATGAACTGATTGAACTAGGACTAGTGCATGAAACTGTACTGCGCCAATCTACAGGGGGAAGACCGGCTACCAATTTGGAGCTTGTCCCCTATTCCCATATGATATTGGGGGCCGATTTGAACCATCAGACATGGACGCTTGGCGCTTTCGACCTGTTGGGCAACACCATCGAGAAGAAGCGGATCTCGTTCAGCCCGCTTACCCCAGAAGCGGCAGTGCAAGCCTTGGTACATGAAATTCCTGACTTTATTAAAAAAATAGACAAAAGTCCGATCCCTTTACTGGGCGTCGGCGTACCAGGCCTAGTCGATACGCATAACGGTTTGCTGCGCAGCTCCGCCGTGATGGGATGGCAGCAGGTCGAGCTGGGAGCCATGCTGGAAAAAGCGCTTGGCTGGCCTACCGTTGTCCTTAACCGCAGTCGAGCTCGCGGTTTGTCCGAATGCCGCTACGGTGCGGGAAAAGATTATCGGCACATGATCTATATCGGGATCGATTCCGGTATTGGAGCCGGTATCTACGTCCATAGAGAATTAATCCACGGAGCTTTGGGAGGCGCAGGTGAAATTGGTCATACGACGGTCGATGTCGATGGTCCGTTATGTCCTTGTGGCAACAACGGTTGTCTGCAGATGATGTCTGCCGCTCCTGCCATGGAGCTGGAAGCCCGCAAGCTGCTCCGGATGGGAACCCCTTCTTCGCTCCATATGCAGCCGGGCTTTGACCTGCAAATGCTCAAAGCCGAGGATATTTGCCAAGCAGCCGAGCAAGGAGACGAGCTTGCCGTTCAAGTCGTCCATAACGCCGCTGCCTATCTGGGCATTACAATGGCCAATTTGGTCAATCTGCTCAATCCCGAAGCCATCATTTTGGGCGGCTCCATTCCTAAAGACTGTCCATCGTATGTGCAAAAAGCCGTTAAAGTGATGAGACAGCGCGCTATGGGCCAGCTATCCGCCTCTACGGTCGTCCATATCGGTCAGTTCAAGGAAATTGGCGGTGCACTGGGCGCGGCTAATATGGCACTAGACCGTCATATGTCGTTCTCTCATTTTTCCCAGCAGTCCAGCATGGTTAAATAAAAGCTTGGCTTGGAGGCTGCGCAAAAAACTATAGCAAAGCAAAAGGAGGCGCTCGTAACTGAGCGCCTCCTTTTGTTTATTAATGCGGTTGAGTATTTACCTCCAGCAGCCAAATTCGCCCCTGCATATCGATCCCGTAGTCGAAGCCGAGCATATCAATACCCGGAAACGCACGGACCAGCATCTCCATACTCTGATAAGATAGCCTGTTCATTTCATGCTTCTTGGCAATCGCAGATACGGACAACGAGCGCCGAAGGGCATCGTTAGCCCGCAGAAGCGTTCCGCCGCGGCAAATGTTCGTCACGAACAATCCCGGCTTAGCCAGCTTGCCAACAATCGCCTTGGTGAACCATTTCCCATGCCTCCGCAGCAGCTTCACCCGATAATCTACCGGTCGCCCGGAAATACGTGCCAATACAATGCCTCGCTGTACCAGATAAACCCTTCTATGACGAATGCGCTCGACAATAGCCAGCATAGTCCCAAAGCTCACTTTGCGTATTATCTTCTCACGATGATGAACCGTGTAGCCTGATCCATGCTTATAAATGAGAACAACTCCATGCCCCCCAGTACCAATGCAGGGCTTCATAACAACTCGTCCGTATTGATTCAGCATGCGCGCCAGCACGGATCTGTTATATAGTTGTGTTTCGGGAATATGACGCGCAACATCGCGATGCTTTCGCAGTACATTTGTTTTTAGCCATTTGTTCGGAACCAATCTTGACACCGCCGGATCCCTCCTTGTACTGGCAAAATCCATTCACTAGTACAATATTCATCAGGGCCAGACAACTCCTGTACCTTTGTCCGGTCATGATGTTTATGGGAGAGACAGCGGTATCTTCATCCTACTGACCAAATAGGGCATATACAATGCTTCTCAAACTAAGGCTTCGAGGCTATTATTTTAATCTCACGTTGCCCTCGGAAGACTGTCATATGCAGCGCTTCTCCGCGCCCAACGGTTTCATAGACGGCCAACAAATCCTCCACGCAATCTATCTCTTTTCCATTCAGCTCCAATATGACATCAGCCGCCTGCATTCCAGCCTCCAATTGCCAGCTGCCCCAATACATCGATTCAAGCAAGACACCGGTCTCCTCATGAAGACCTGCAGCGGACACTTCGCCTAGTCCGACTACGTTTTTTACCAGGCACTTGCCCCATTTCACCCGTTTAGGATCTCTTCCCGACTCCTCCGTTTTCTCGGCATAGGCAGGAAGCTTGGGAGAGCGGGCTTTTTGCTGCAAATCCGGACTTTGAACCCCAAAGTGCTTCATGTCAAAATTAACAAAACCAACCTTTAGCGCATCTGAATGCACTTGTACCCGATAATCTCCCTCCATCGGATCGATAAACCGTGCATCCCCTTGGATGGAATGCCGGTCTCTGCTGCTCTGCTGTTGAAGCACAAGCGCAGGCCCCGCTTCTTCATGCCCTTGTATATGAAGGAAATTACCATCGCATTCCGCGCCCCAAGGCTGAGGGACTCGAATCGGGGCATATTCCGCAAAAACAATATTGTGCCGGAATATATCCTGGCTCCCCCTATACCAAACATGCGGATGAAAGGAATTGTTGACCATAATGTTGTTCTCGCAAATGCGGTAGAAGCCTTCTCTTAATTTAATTCCTCCGGATAAGCATAGGTTGTTGTAAATGTGGTAGTGACTCGATCCGTCATCCAGGTCGATATCCCAGCCGTTATCGCAGCGCCATCTGTTATTACGAATCACAATAGGCTTCACCACATCAAGCATGGGGAGCTGACTTCTCTCACCGCTCTGGCCGGTTTCATCCGCTTCATTTAACGTATTCAAATCGATATCCGTCAGGCCCCAATAGCGGTCTCGTCCCCAGGAATTGAAAGCCCCATGGTCCCCTGTCTCCAGCACCGTGTCGAACACATCACAATGCTCGATGAGATGGCCGCCCCAGGTTCCTTCGGAAATGTTGATTCCGGCGCGAGGCGCATCATAAATCGTACAATGGCGGACCGTAATATCCATTGCCATCGATATTTGCACAGGAGCCGATTGCTTCTCTACGGTACCGCAGCGAGTAATAAGACAATCCTCAACCAAACAGTCTGCAGGGTATGCATTCGTAAGCGGACCTAGTGTAAGGTCCAGGTTGTTCTGGCTCTGGCGCTGCTCATACTCGAACAGCGGACTTCGAACTGCTTCCGCAGAGCCTACAAAGGTGACCCCGCTAGCTCCAATTTCATGCAAGTAGCAGCCCGTAACCTTCAAGCACCGGTTATAGCCATCTACAAAAATCGCGTTGCCGCCAAGTCCTAAAAAGTTGCAATTCTCGAATAAGCACTGCTCGCTGCCTCTGACAGCTACAGCACCGCCTCGATAAATCGTCCAATCGCTCCTTAGGAGCGGTTCCCGGTTATCCATAAACGTTCGGGAAGCGTGGCGAAACGTGAAGCCCCGCATATGAACATGCCGCACAGGTGTACGCTCACTGCCTGCCAGCTCGACCAAGCAAGGCAACAGGACCGCTTCAACGCAAGCATTAGCCATATCCGTATCCAAGTCAGGATAGACGTACAGCAGACTTTGCTGTGCATCCCAGTACCATTCCCGTGGAGCATCAAGCTCCTCAAATATATGCTCCACATAACGGTATGTGTCATGCATGCCTTTTTGCCGATTATTTTGCCAGCCGCCCTCGTAAATAAGCTGCCCCTGCTCGTCCTTACCTGCCATACGGTAATGGTGATCCCCCCACAAATGCTTGTGCATGACGTGAAGGTATCCCCCTTCGGGATTTGCCCAACGGCTTACCCTTTCGGGACTAATACAATCCGCGGCAAAGCCGTTAAAAATACGAACGTCCGGAGTAGCATTCGGGTAGCGTGCCATATCCCACCTTTCCCCGTTTACGAATAATTGATCCGTCGCCATTCCTTGCGGGACCCTAGCTTTCAAAATGCTTCCTTCATGAACCTCCCAATCCAGCTCCAACCGGATTCCACCGCTTAGGATCACTTCGCTTCCTATCGCTTCATACACGACAGGCGCCTCGGCCGTACCCGAATCTTCAGACGTAAATACCAACGGGTCCGCCAAATAATACGTTCCCTTCTGTACATATACTTTTACCGCAGCTCCTCCAAGGGAAGCTGATCTTGCAGCCCGCTGCGCCCTTGCCAAGGTGGCGTATGGGGCTTCCTTCGCGCCGGTCGCATGGTCATTACCTAATTCTGCTGCTACGTAAATTTCAACAACATCCGGTTTCATTCGCCTATTCCTCCTCTTTCCGCTTGGCCTTCATCCCTACATTCTAAGTCACGATGTACCCGAGTAGGAATACACAATGCACCGCCAAGTATGCACAATACTCCGATGGCCGCCTGTAGGCTCTAACCACCATGCTTCAGCCTGTGCTATACTTTGGACATCTAATGCAGAATCTTCTCTATGTAAAAAGCGAGGATGATCATGAACTCTAAGGAACGTGACTGGTTAAGCTCCTATTTGCAAAAGCTTCAACTAGAGATACTTACAGTAGGCTATAATCGGGTCAAGCCTCAGTGGAAAAATTGGAACGTAGCTCCACCATTTTGCTGCCTCTATTTCATTGAGGAAGGTGAAGGATGGTTCAAAATCAAGGGCCGAGAAACCCATGCTCGATCTGGCGACATCGTGCTGCTGCCGGCAGGCGTTATTCATTCTTACTCAACCTCTGCGGATAAGCCTTATGTTAAGTATTGGTGCCACTTTCAGGCAAAGGTGGGCGAGATGCATCTGTTTCATCTGCTTAACATGCCAAACCGCTTTCCTATGATTGAGCCCGAACGCTTCAGAGACCGATTCCGGGATTTATTGAACGCCTATCGAAGCGTCCATCCATTAGCCCCTCTTCAAGCCAAATCGGCTTTGACGGATATCGTGACCATGCTATTCCATGTGTGCTTGCCCGATCAAGTGCAGCCCGCATCGAACCCTTCTTTGGACAAACATAATGAAATTATCCGTTATATTGAAGATCATCTATCGGATGAGCTGACTGTCGAGCAGCTGGCGAAGATCGTCAATTACAGCCCGAACTATTTCATCCAATTTTTCAAAACGATGCAGGGTTTATCTCCGATTCAATACATTAATAACAGCCGTATCGAAAAAGCGAAGCGTCTTCTCTTAACCACCGATATGAGCCAAGCTCAGATTGCGTCCGAGCTCGGGATGGAGCCGCATTATTTTTCCCGGATGTTCAAGCGTCACGAGCAATTCTCGCCCCAGCATTACCGCAATATGATGAAGGAGAGAGAAATGAGATGCATCTCCCCCGAGGTCTTTTGACGATGAAAAGCCACCCTTTCAGAAGATTTTCTTCTCAAAGGATGGCTTTTCGCTGTCATCTTATTTTTTTATTATTGTGGCTGTGGTGGTCGCAGCCGTCGGAGTGTATTTGATTATTTTTTTAATCGTATCGCTCATCTTGCCGAATTTATTTCCTGCCTTGATCTCTACTGTATTATCTCCCGGAGACAGGTTCATCGACCAGGACACAGTGCTTTGTCCAACCGCTTGCCCGTTGATGTAAATGGTTGGGCTTGTATCATTCGCATCCTTGGCACTAGCCGAAATAGTAACCGCAGCGGTCTTAGACGTCTCTGGAATCGGATTGTAGGTTATTGTAGGAGACGGCATGGCATACATGACCTTTTTCTGAATGACCTCGGACGACGTCCCTCCACGATTGACAGCCGTAAATTCAAATAAGTTCTCACCGTCATGCAATGCAACCGTTGTATCTATCGCTCCGTTAGCCACGTACTGCCCGTTCAAGTACATTTTTACCGTTTCCGTTTTATCTCCCTTTACACTTGCTTTTATCGTCAGATTCATGGTGGTCGACGTCTCAGGCAGCGCATCAACGACAATTTCAGGAGGAGGGCCGAAGCTCGCGAACCAATTTAACAGCGGAGTCCATAATAAAAACAAAAGAATAGCAAGAACAGGCACTGCAATAAGACTGGATCGGACCAGCTTCCGCTTATTTCGAACGAAAAAACGAACCCACTTCCCCGACTGTTTCAGCTTAATCGCTTGAAATAATGCTATAAACGACGGATTCGCAGCATTGAGCAGCTTCTCCCGAACCGATTTGTTCCTGAAAGCCCGAGCATCATGAATGTCGAAATAACGGATGACCGCCGCCTTGTAGCTGGGTTGAATGACGCCTTTTTCATCTAGAAATTTACGATCGCCAGCCGATTTAAGAAGAAAGTCATACATCGTATCCGTATCGCTCATATTTGCTGCAATATATTCAAGCATTCCATCATAATCGTACCCCGCCGTAAAATGGAAGCTTTGCTCCGCATCAGGAACGTAAAAAGCAAAAACAATAGGACTGAAGCGGCTGGAATCGATTCGATCTGCAAGCAGCCGTTTTAACGCTTCCTGCACCCGTTCCAAATCGGCAGATCCCAGCTCCTGCAGCGCTTCAAACGCTTCCGCCTCTTCTTCTGGCTTCAGCATAAGCAATCTGTACAAGAGGCCAAGCACGATGACCGTTTGCTTCTTACTCTTTTCCATATGCTGAAACAAATCGCTGTCTATCGGATCCACCATAAAGCCAAGTCGGGTTACATCGTCATAAGACAGGCTGCTTACATTCAGCTCTGCAAGAAGCTCTAGCTGTAGTTCCAGCTTGATAATGTCACTGAAGGATTCATTTTGCTTCTTTTTGCTGCGTTGGGGCAGCTGTTCAAAGTAACGGTACAGAACGGCTGCGGTATCGATCCGCTTGGGTCCGGTCTTTTGCAGCAGCTGCTTGCTTTTTTGAAGCACTTCATTGACGAAGAAACGGGCTTGTACCAGCTCGTCGGCCTGAGCCAACCAAAAATCAATCTCAGCCAGCAAAGTGTCCACCGTTCCGACTTGATTCATACGATAGGACATGTACTGCTCCGCAGTATTTGAAGATTGCTTCTGCAATTCCCGCATAACTAAACCCAACACCTTGGAGGAATGGGTGAGCATCGGTTCAAACAACCTTGCGGCTCCGCTTATTCCCTCTTCGGAACGGGAAGACGCACGATTCACAAAAATAACGAAGCATTGAACCAGCAGCGCCTGCTCTCCTTCTTCAGCAAATACGTAGTAATCCAGTAGACTTTGAATATAGCCTGCAGTTGGCAAGCTTCCGCCATCTGTTGCGTCCTTGCGCAGTAAACGGATAAAAAGCTCTCTTAGCCGCGGCTTGTTCCGAACATTTTCCTTATTAAGGAAGCTCAATATCGAGTTCATGCTGCCCGAACGATTCTGTTCGTATAACGTCTCGTCTCCCTGCTCGATCTCGTATAACATGAGCAGCTGAGAGTAGGTCGACACAGATAAAGGGATGTTAAGTTCTGAATCCTGCAGTGCTTCCTCGCTAAAATCGAACAACCCTTGAAGGGGCTCCGATTCATGTCGAAAATGCCATACGAAATCCAGCAGCGGCTGCTCGTTTTCAGGTATGTCCGTATTGATAAATTTTTGATTGGGGAAATCAAATAAATAATCCTTTTCGATACGGCGGTCTGGCAGACGCATGCTTCCTTTTTCTACAAAAACAACATGAATGTTCTGCTTGCTCTCCGGTTCGCTATTAAAGGTCATGAAGCCCAGCTGACGCCGGAATGCGTATGGAATGCATCGATAGATGATTTCGAGCAGCCGTTTGGCTTTTTCCGAGCTTTCCGATACACCTGTATCCAGTGCGATATACACTTTCTTTTTGTTTGAAGTCGATGACATGATCGCGTAGAGCAGCTGCTGGAACCGTTTGGAATCGATCCTGAGCTCATTTAAGAGGCGTTCCTGCTCATTCTCGTCGTAGTGCCAGTCATAAGCAATCTCATTCACCTCGGGGATACTTTTCCCATATTGGATATCGTAGCTGCTTTGAAAGTCACGGATGCGAAACAGACGATTCGGCTCGCGCAGGAAAGTCTCCTTCAGCTCTTTTGGAACAATATACTGATGCGTAAACGAAGCGCTCCTCTGTCCGGTAAAGTCTGTCCCGATATAAATACTGCGGCCTATGACCATATCTCCATTATCCGTTTGAAAAACGAGAAACGATTCCGGATACGCGCTGCTGTCCGACTCATCCCTTGAGAGTAGCTCTTGCGGCGCTTTATAAACGCAATAAGGATGCAGGATCGCCTTAATAAAGGTGTTATCCAATGACGGTGACTTGGCAATCGTATCAAACCCTTCGCTAGTGCGAAAGATCCCCTCCCGGTCTCGGGTAAAATACTGCTGCTGTATTTTTCTTTGAACCATCACTGAGCCTCTCTTCTAGCCACATAATCCAGCTTGTGAAGCAGCCAAATGAACGGCTCATCGACTCTCGTCGGATTAATAACGCCCGTCAGCTGTTTGTTGACCGGATTGGCGCCCAGGGCGGAAACCGCGAAATAAGCAGTGTTTGTAAAATAAACATCAATGGCATCCTTAAAGGGTCTGTCTACCTTCTCGATAAATCGGCTGATTTCGCCGTTAATGTTCTCGAATTCGCTCTGGTTCAAAAAGCCTTTATGGATCACATTGCGGAATACGTTACTGTTCGGCTGGATATATTCGCTGTCTTCCTCTTTCAAATATTGAAGCATATCGCTCTTCGTCAGCACGATCGCAGTCGGTATATCGGTCTTGCTGTTTTGCTGGTGAGCGATAAAATTTTCGAACAGGCTGATTACCACTTCACGTGGCTCATCATAACGGTTGGCAAACTCGCCTTCCTCCGTACCCAGGTTAATATGAATCCGATCGCGGATGCTGCGGATTTGCAGCGGATCGACAAGGAACAAAATCCCTGAGGAATTTTTGATATGGGACGCATAGATATCCAAATATTCGCGTTCTACCATGCCCTCACCAGCCACATCGAAAAAGACGAGCGTCAATGGCGCCTGCTCAGGGTCCTTAAACACAAATTGAAAAATAAACGGCTCCTGCTGCTCGTTCGGATTCGTCGATTGCAGCATGCTGCCCCGCTCAAAAATCGGCTCGTGATAGTTTTGACGGAACTTGCGGCTAATTTCCGCGCTCAACGGCATGCAGGCCGCATTGAAATTGGACGCGGTCGTGTTTTGCAGCGTGTGGATAAGCGACGTCATGTAGACGGACTTTCCGACCTGGGAGGCACCGACGATGGAAATAATATTACTCGGCACTTTACCAGCTGAAATCGGCAGCTCATTATGACAGTTCGGACAAAGACGTCGCTTAGTTGTCTCCCCGTATCGATCCGTAATGGCTACAAGCACGTTCTGCGAGTAAGTTTTGTTCTCTTCAGGAATGGTGTGCGGCTCAATGACCGCCTCCATATCCACTTCGGACAGATGGAACTTGCGCCGCCAATCGTTCAGCTTGCGGTCCTCCTGAAGCATGAAATCGTCATCGTTGTCTCTTATATGAGTAGCCCGGAACTGCACTTCCTCCGGGTCGAATTTGCTGAAGCAGTATGGGCATACGATACTATAATAGGGCGGCCTTTCTTTGATAGGCGCTTTTTTCCCAAACCAATTTTTCAAATTTCCTAGCATGTTATCCCTCCTAAGAGTTTTCGAAGAAAACTAACATCGTAAGCATTAACTTTGAGTTTTCGAAGAAAACTGGCTTCGTAAGCAAGGTGAATCCTTGTACGCTGCGCGGGTGGATCATTCTTCCGACCGCTGTTGTCCCCGGATTTTTTTGATTTTAATCGACCCTGTCGTTAAAATCCGGGGACAAAGGCGAACGCTTCGCTCTCCAGAACGATCTCACCCGCTCCGCTTCGGATTCACTTGGTTGAAAGTCCTCGTATGATAACTAAATAGTTACTCATAGATAAGAGCATATTGCTCGCTATATCGCTTGCTATCCGTGAAAAATACTTTGATATAATCGTTCTTTCCTATTTCGACCTGCGGCAGTTCACTGCGACCCACAGGGAAGTCGTCCATGAACGGATACGCGATGCCATCGTCTTTATGAGTCGGATTCGCGCCCTCTTTTTTCACATAGCATAGCGCGTCCTGAGGCACCGCAATTTCGCAGAACAGCTCGATCCGTGCGCTTTTATACTTGCTAAACAGCTTGCTTCCGTATTTGACCGAGCAGCGGATTTTAGCCCTTCCCCCGTTCATTCGAACCAAATTGCTGTCATCCATTTGCTTGAGCAGCAGCAATTTGCCTTCGCTCCTGCGGCAAGGAAAGATCCGGTATCCCCGCAAACCTATGTAATCGACCCGCTCTCGATAGCCAGACTTCGCCTTGTACTCCTCACGTGTGAATAGCTTCAGCTGCTTCGACGTCAATAGCTCTGCAGCTTGCTCAGCGCCGTCAGGGAAGCTGTAAATATATACGTACTCTACATCTTTAGGCCACTGCCAGGTTAACAGACACTCTCCGTCCAGCAATTGACAGGCGGCCTTTGTAATTCGGTAAGGATCGCTGGGTTCTTCCCATTGCAAATGTATCATCCTCCTAAGAGTTTTCGGAGAGCTTCCACTTTGAGTTTTCGGAGAAAACTGCCTTCGTAGAGCATTCACTATTTATCCGATAACTATCTGAACCGTTTACCAACAGGACTATCTCCACGGTTCCCGAATCGACCCTGCTCCCTCTCAGCCAAGCCTCTGCGTCCACCGCGTAAGCCGCTGTTGCCTCCTTCGTTCTGACGGACAGCTACAATCATTGTAGACAATGAAAGAACCAAAGCAAGTACAACATCAGCAAACGCCCTATAAACCGAAGGGTACTCAGCCCCATGCAAGCCATTTTCCAAAATTACACCAGCAAGCAGGCCTGCCACCGTGCCTCCGATCATAAAGCTTTTGGCCAAATAACGGTTATCGAACACGATGCCTAACGATAATCCAAGCAGCGTTCCAAGCAGCATAATTAAGATCATTCGCAGTATCGCATAATAGCTGTCGGCAGAAGATTCCCCAACACGCTCGTTAAGCAAGTGGCGATGCTGTGCGGAGTCATAGATTTGCTCGAAGGCCAAGGAAATCCGGTCCACTCGCTGCACGTTCTGGAAGGTTCCCCCGGTTTCGTTGGCAATTCTGGTCAGTATCTCGTTCCCCTTCACTTCCGTGGCTACAATACCGACCGTGTGAACTCGAACGCGCTCCTGTATGTAAGGCGCCAGCACCTTGGAGTAATTAACCTCATTGTATCCGTCTGAAATGAGAATAACCGCGACTCTGCGGCTCGGGTCGCCTTCTTTATGCAAATAATCCATGACGGTATTCAGCGCGTTACCAATATCCGTTTGTCCGGAAGGAGCATCTACCGCCGCCAGCTTGGAGGATAGCTGAGCTTTCACTCCTGCATCTGCAACCTTGGTAAGCGGGAAATTAAGCTTCGTTCCTTCATTGAACGTGAAAAGCGCAGCGCGTTCACGGCTATCCATCCGTTGGATAAACGATTGAGCCGCTTGAATGCTCTGCTTATCGGGATCGGTTTCCTTCATACTCTCCGACATGTCCAGCAAAATTACATAGTCCTTCGGCGTATCTTTCTTTTCTAATGAAAACCCGTAAATGAATTGGAACAATGCCCCCGCGACAAAAAGAAGCACGAGCGTTCCAGGAACAAGCATCTTCCATCCGTCCCCAGCATAACGCAGACGCCAATTGTTCCCATTCAAACGGGGTGAAATGATCTCAGCAATAAGACAAAACAACCCCACGACAAGCGCGAACTGTCCAAAATACAGGCCTATTAATAGGGTTTCATGCATTCGGCCTTCCCATTGATTTAATATGATTTCTCCTATGAAAAAGCCCAGCAGCCCACCGATGAGACTCATTAACGTCAGCAGCGCATTCCATTTTCGCTGTTTCACCATGTCCCCCTCTTTCCGCGGCTCGCGGCCGGTTATTCCGGCTTCATATTCTGCTCTTCGATTCTATGAAATTGAAAGCCGTTCTCCACATAGGTATCGTAATAGAGCTTGCCATTTCGGTAATACATAAAGTCATCCAACCGAAAACCGCCCATAATATTTAATTTCTCGATGCCGCTCGATTTCTTTTCATGTACACACCCGAGCTTGTACGTCCGGCTGCCGCGATCTACAGCAAAGGCATATTGGATGAATTCGCTCTGAAAATCACCGAACATATATTTTTCCTCATATCGATGGCGGTGGGTAGAACGATAGACATCCGCTCGAACAGCCGCCTCGCTCTCCAAGGTTGCATACAGATCTCGGAACAGCTCTTCCTTGGATAACACAGCACGATTATCATAGCTGGTCACGACGTTCGCTCTTTGCAGTAGCTCGTTTTCGAAAGATTGCTGGAACAGCGGGTGGATAAATACATATTGTCGCACCGACTCCATCAGCTTCTGTAGCAGCTGCTCCTCTCCTTGAATCAGCAACTGTGAAACGTTCCCCACGCACCTCTCCTCCCAATAAAAATGAGGCCCTCGGCGTTCCTCCAGTTCTGCGACAATCTTGTTCACAACATACTCGTAATATTCGTTAATGTTGCGTCCCAAGTAATCGCTCGTATACGAAATACTGCTGCGGCTTGCATCGCGAAGCCTCTTCTCAAGCTGTTGAAGCCGCTCGACATAATGCTTCATGCTCGCATGAAGCTCTTCAAGCTTCTGTATGTACAGCTCCAGCAATCGTCGTTTCGCTTGGTAGTAGAGCATGTCCAGCTTAATGCTGTAGATGTCATCCAGCACGGTTTTTACAACATTTTTCATCGGAACCTGATTGGTGAGGCGACTCCAAAGCGATCCCCGTTCAGTTGACTGGAGATCAATCTGTTCCTCGTATCGCAGCTCCAAATCCATTCTGCACTGCTCAACCAGCGCATCCGCTTCTTTCATCTGCTTCCGCAGCTCAGGCATCACACTGTTCGCATCCAGCTCTTCCGATGTCCACGAATATCCGCTGACAACTCCGTACAATGGATTCTCGATAACCCGCTCCTGGAACCGCCGTTCCAATTGTCGGCCAAAGTCCCGCTGCAGTAAGGAGGCTTCAACCCGACGGGCAACATTCGTGTCGAAAAAAGCCCGAGCATTGTTCCCGAACAGAGCTGTCTCCGCTTCCCTATAGTTCATCGACTTCCATTGCCCGGGGGAAATCGAGTGGTAGAGCAGTCCGTACATTCCATCTAGAGCCTTTGCCGGCTCTTCCATCAGAGAACGAATCGCCTGGTCGCTTCGCTGAGTGTCCAGCTCCAGCAGCTCGATCAAGTCTTTACGGTCCACTTTGCCCTGCTCCCGCTGTCTTTCTATAACCGTTCTGTACCAATGGTACAAGACGGTCAAAGCGATTGGCTGATTCGGACGCTTTACCTTGGATAAGCCGGCCGATACGAAGAATCTGGAGTCTCCGTCCGGCGGCATCATATTTTGTCTGAACTGCTGATGGTTATAAATGCCATGCTGAGGGTCGGATTGCTCCGGTGTCATGCGGTTTTTTAAGAGGTTAAGACTGCAAACAATTTCGCAGCTCCCTCGCATCCCGCTATCGGCAAACAAGCCTCTCTCATCTTTGCTGCTTAAAAGGTAGACCATATCGAACAGTGGTGCTGGACCGTATTGAACCGGCATACGGATGCCTTCCCCCGTCACCTGAAGCATACCTTGGAACTTGTAGGCTCTGTCCTGATACAAGTCCACCTCCCGCAAAAAGCTGACACCAAGCGAAGAGGAGAAAGCATAGGTTTCCCCCACCTGCTTCTCCTCTAAAAGTCCATAAAGGTCTATCATAACAGAACGGAATTGTTCCCCAAAAATCGTTCGTGCCAACACCGTCAGCTCAGGCAGCAGCACGTTGCAAGGGTCATCCAGCTGGGTCACCACGGCAATGTTCAACCGCTGCAGACTGGAATACATCCGGCCGAATTCCGCGATTCGGTTATTCATCCGGCGCAGGAGCACGTTCAGCTCCAGCAGCTTGGCTTCATCATTGTAAAACTGCTTGTGCGTTTGCGAGCGCACCGTTTTCTTGTCATCAGACAGGGCGGGCAGCGTCCAGGAGTACAGATTGTCATCAGACTCCACAGGCTTTGTCCCTACATGCAAATAGACAACTCCATCGCTATTGTTCCATTGATTCCCATTCAGCTTACGGATCTGCCGAAGAGCTTCCTCCGTCTTGTCGCCAAGAAAAAGGAAGACGAGAGGATGATGAATGCTGCGCAGCTCATCGTCGTTGCTCCCAAGGCTGTCCATTTCCGTGTCATATTCATTTGCAAATGCTAGCAATGTGTCGCGCATAGTCCTCTGCCCCCTCCTTTCATAGCTCTTTTCAATGGCGAAGCAAGCTCCTTATTTCAGGCTTCTCACCATGTCGCTTACTTTACCGGACACCAGCTTGTAGAACTGGTACATGTCTTCCCCGTTTTCCCATTCCACGCGGTCGTAATCAAGGGCCGATTTAGCTTCAGCATAAGCTTCTGCCATCTGCCGAAGCGTCTCGAGCAGTTCGCTAATATCTGCCGATGCCGTTAACTGCTGGCTTCGTTTGGCCGCTTTGCGCTGCAGCAGAGCCCGCTTTTTCTCATCCAATCCACGAACTTTGGAATATATCTCGTACTCTACGAATTTGTTATTTTGCATCAGATTGACGAACGGCTCCCAAGGATCCTCCTCGGCGTCATGATCGTAGACGTACAAGGCTCCTTTTTTACGGATCGTGTTCGTATACGCAGCGTCGATAAACAGCTGCATAAGCTTTTCCTCGTCCTTATGGGCGCCGAGCAGTTTTTCCAGCTCCTCGATTTTGAGCACGATCGCATTCATCTTGCGCCATTCTTCTTTTACCCGCTTCAGCAGCTCAGGAGAACGAATTAGATTGTCCTTCGCCATGTCCTCGTTCACACTGCCGAATATGTCCTTGGTGCTCTCAACCGGAAGCCCTTGCTCCACAATGCGTTTAAGCTCGCTTACACAGCGCTGCAACTCTCCCAAATTCGGCTTTTGAGAGGACAACTGCAGGTTGTACGATTCAAGATGCTGCTGCAGATCAAACGGCTTTGTAAACACGCATTCGTAACGGTTGATCGTACCACTGTCCGGGCCTTTTTCCCGAATGCAGCGATAGGACACCATTTGCTCGAATAGCTGGCGAATCTCTGCGTTATATTTTTTTACCCGATTATTATCGTAAGTGTCACCCCAGGATTTCTCCGGAATTGGTGACGGCAGGTAAGTCCAGTTCACTTTATCGGTCTGCACAAGGTGACGTCCGATGCCTTCCGGCTCAAGAATCGTATTCTCGTAACTAGTCTCATACACTTTCAAAGGCGTATACAGGAACAGCGGGATACCGTTCTGGGTATTCAGCCAAAATATCCGGTTCTTCACTTCGCTCTCCTTGATCGTAAA
Organism: Paenibacillus sp. UNC451MF; assembly: GCF_000686845.1. Taxonomy (GTDB): domain Bacteria; phylum Bacillota; class Bacilli; order Paenibacillales; family NBRC-103111; genus Paenibacillus_S. The sequence continues at coordinate 170,882 of NZ_JMLS01000014.1, forward strand.
CCGGGAGTTGGCGATAGCATGATCCTGGAAATTGCGTATTCCTTTAAAAATATTCGGCGCCTTGACCGGTACCGACACGAAGCCCCACGATGGGAAGTTAAAATGACCCGAGCTGTTGCTCAAATGGAAGACCGGCTTCGCCTCTTCGTACAATCGGCTTGCAATGGTCTGCTCCACCAGCTTCTCGATAGAATCGTCATTGCCGTATTTGATGATCAAATACTCTTCCATCGACTTCGTGATCAAATCGCCAAAGTGATCGGTCAAAAATTCCGAGATCGAGCTGATAACGTCAACCTCCTGCTCCTTGATCCAATGATTGGACTTAAGCAGCAGCTCATTCGTAAAGTCGCGGATCAGATCGTTCACGTTCTTCTCATCCGTCACCTTTCCAATCAGCTTGGCGATGTCTGGCACGCTGACAACGTTCCAGTAATACGTCCGGTTCCCTTTATGGTCCACTTCCTCTTGGCCGTTTGTCAGGATGTCGCCGTTTTTCTCAAATATTTTATTCAGCTCGTTCAGCAGCTCTGTAAACACCTGATAAATGCGCGAATTTTCCTGATTGATCAAGTGATACAGATCCTCGTAGAACTCGACCATTTGCTCCATACGTTCGCGGTCGGCGTGCAGCAAGTACTCCTGAATTTTCGCTTCGATATAGGCATCTTTCTTCTTATCCTTGGAAATGAAAGCGCTGCGGGCTTCGGTCATCTTCTGATCCGAGCTCTCTTCAGCAGACTCGATATCGCGCGGAATCCGGTAAATGCTCTCCTTCAACGACTCGATGTAAGAAGAGATCAGCTTCAGTAAACAGAACCCTTTGTCCTGCAAAATAATGCGCGACACATAAAACGGCCCTTGCTCGGGATTTCTGAAAATTTTGGTCACCTGCTCGGTGAACAGCTCCTTCTTCTCTCCCGGAAGCTGCCTGCGGCATTTGATGTACTCCTCGCGTGCGCGTGAAAGGAAGTTCTGTTCCAGCTCCGTGTCGATGTTCACGGTCTGCTGTTTAACCACATTGGCGTAGCTAAGACGCTCACTGTTCTGATAGCCCGGTATCGGCTCCGGTACCCGCTCACCGAACTCACGATGGATCGAATCAGGATCGATTCCCAGCTTATGAGCCAGCTTCTCCACTTCTTCTTGAGATGGTCCTGCATCGAACATTTTCTCCATGCGCTGAAATACTTTGAACGCCAAATAAGTCGTCATTTCTTCAATCGGCAGCACGGCGGACGAAGCTCCCAAAATGTTGTATTGATAATTAGCCGCATAAGCCTTCGGCATCTGGTTAATGTTCGTACGGATATTGCTGATATAGTCATGGATCGCGAATTCTTCGCCGGAGCTCTTATCCTCGCTGGCCATGAAGTTCGTAATATTCTCCGCTGTCACGTTCATGCAGTAGTCATACGCATTCTCTAGCAGCTTACCCTCCAGATTAGTAGCGGAGATCAGATGCGCCAGATTGAACGGGGGCATCGGCGAGTTGACGTTCAAGATACTGGCGTACTGCTGCTTGAACCGCTCGCTGCGCTCGTCCACGTTCATCCAGTAATCCAGCTCTTTCAGCGCCGCATAGCCGTTCTTCTTGATATATTCACGAGAATGCTCGGTCAAGCTCTTGTTGGCAAGGTTCACGTCAGGTGTGAACAGATAGCCTAGAAGGTTCACTTTATCCACGCCGGCTGAGCCGTAGTCTCGCTCGATAATACCGCGCACGATATAGGCGATGTCGAGAAAGCAGCCGCTTCCGGTACCGCCTGACAAGCCTGTCAGCAGGAACACCATCAGCTTCTTGTTCGTGCCGACAGATAACGTCTTGATCTTCCGCTCGATCGTCTGAACGACCTGAACGATTTTGGTAAACAACAGCAGACGTCCGGCTTGTCTTACACCTGAAGCTCCGTTGATTCCATCCGTTATCGTCAATTCTGGGGACAGCCACTCTTTTATGTAGTCCTCCAGCACGCTGCGATTTTGCAGGACGCTGCCGATTTCAGCATTGGAGAGCAGCACGAACTCTGTCAGCGGATCGAGTCCGATCCCTTTGTACTTTTTGTTGCGGTCATGCTCGTTCGTCTCCAAAGCAAGAAACTCGACATTGTTCGGTTTCTCTTTTTTCTTCTTCGTAAAAGGATCCTCCGGCAGCTTGAACCGGCGATTGATCTGATATTTCAAACGGAGCAGCGCATCGATGCCTGTACCCCCGAGACCGATGATCAGCATCGGATTGTCTATCGTATCTACACGGATCTTATCGCTTATAATCCCTCCGCCAAGCGATACGTCCAGCTGTTGAATATGCTCCCTGACTACTGCTTTCATGGTATGTCCTCCCGTATCGGATCTATTTTAAATATTCCAGATTAATCGACTTATTGACGTTTTGTAACGTAATTTTGATGCGGTCGTTGTTTTTAAGCTCTTTGCCCTTCGATGCGTCGAATACACGGCCGCCTTTTTCAATTGTACAGCCCGATTCATTGAGCAGCACGACGTTGTCGCCAGCGCCCGGCTTCAGTACGATCTGCTTCGTCTCCGCAAACTCGGGAGCCAGTTGAAGCAGTTGATGAAGCTGGCACTTGCCCTTGAAGGCGTTCAGCTTCTTATACTGCGGATTCGTGCGTTCACCGGTATCCTCATCCTTTATCTCGATGACCATCTGACCGACAAAGCCTTTGTTCGCCTTCTTCCATGCGGAGAATGCAAACCATGCGGCCGCTAGAAGTACAAGTACTCCTGCAATCCAGCCGCCCGTAACGGCCCAATTCGTCTTTGGAGCTTCTGCGGCTCCGCTGCCGGCATCGGAAGGAGCCTTGGCCCCCGTTTTGGCTGAAATCTTAGCAGGCTGAGATTCCCGAACGAAATTCGCATCCTCCACCTTTACCCTCAGCTCGTAATCATGGGCTTCCCCAATCTTCATTGAGCCTTCAATACCCTTATCTGAGGTAGTCAGCGGAATCTCCTGCGTTTTCTTCGTATCTAGGTCGGTAACGAGCAGCGTCGACTTCGCATTTTTGTACAGCTCGGTGTCCGCAATGTTCTGACCATTAGACTGTAAATACGCTTTGATCGGCACAGTCACACCAGGCCCATAAGATATAGACGACGAAAGTTCCATCGACACCTGCAAATCATAGTTATAAATTAAATTTATATTGATTTTTTCTTTCGGAACACCTTTAATTTGCAGCTTCCAGTCCCCTTGGACCGGGTTCAAGATCTTGAGCAGCGAGTAAGCATTTGATGTAGAATAGACGATTTTGTCGGACGGAATGGTCTGCTCCTGCCCGGAAGGATTAATCAGTTTGACCTCCACAGGCTTGTTCGACATGATCGAGATGTTCGCTTCTTGAACGCTCGAATTCGGAATTTTCACCGCAACGTCCTGAAACTGCCCGTTCGCTGTAAATCCGGTCAACGGAACCACCTTGAGCTTCAAATGGCTCGCATAAATCTCGCTCAATATTTGTGGCAAATCATCCGCCGAGCTTGTCACGAACAGCTTGCCGTTCGTTTCCTTGGATATGCGCTCCAGCGCATCCTTGTTCAGCTGACCGTCGGCATTAAGACCGATCGTATAAATCGGTATCCCTTTGTCCTTAGCCTTCTTCACCGCTTCGTTCAGCACTTTATCGGACTGTTCCTGTGTCTTGCCTGCATTTAACGAGTTGTTCCCGTCAGTCAGGAGCACGATGAGCGGAACATGGCCCGGCTCCGATCCCGATTCCAGTACTTTGACCGCTTCGCTCACGCCCACAGCAATATCGGTGTACGGTCCTCTCATCAACTGATCGATGAACGATTTCAGATCCTTTTTATCCTGCATGCTGTTCATCTTCAGCAGCGCTTTTTCTCTCAGCACATGGTCGGTATAAGCTACGACCCCGATTTTGTCCCCTTGGACCGAAGCCATGTCGACGAACATTTTCATCGCCTCATAGCTTACTTTATTGACGTCACTCTCGTTCATCGATGTACTGACGTCGACCGATAGCACCGCGTCGATTTTCGTATCGCTGTTCGTATCGGCAGCCAACGCCGCTTGCGATAAGGCCAGAAGCAATAGCAGCATCGCAGTAAGCAAGCGGAAGATGGATTTGGTATTATTCATGGTGTTGATTCCTCCAAAGCAAGATGGTTTACTTAACATATCGAACGATTTTGATGGTTCGCTATACAGCTTTAGAGTAAAAACTCCATTTTTCACCACTTCTAGTACTATCTTTGCGATGTTTCGCTGTCATTTGACAACCAGATGTGGAATCAAGTGGGAGTCTTGCTGTATATTATGTCTACTAACATATTAACTTTTTACTATGTAAAATTCCACTAAGAGAAACTGATATCAGGAGAAAACGATGCCGACATTTATTGGAATTGCTTTTGCCGCCGTCTTTATTGCCGTCCGCTGGGTCTATTTTCATACGAGCAAACAACGGGAAGTATCGTCAGATGCTGTCGATGCAGGATTTGTCCAGGCTTTGAATAATACAGGTGAGCGCCATGAATAACAAAATTCCTGTTCAATTCCGAAAATCCGCAGCAACCCGCCATGCATTTGAACGTTTGAAACATTGCAAAGGTTGCGGAACTTATTCCGTACTGTGGGAAGATCGCTGTCTTAATTGCGGAGCCGAAGGAAAATTCCAGTCGCTGCAGGAGCTTGTAAGAGGAGTTCGCCGCCGCGGCACCTGGAGAGATTCGATGGTCATCTTCTCGATCTGCCTTGCCGCTTTTTTCCTGGCGGATAACGGTCTTCAGATGGCGATTTCTATCGCCGGGGGCGTGCTTCTGGTCGTAGGCTATATGCTGCTGAACCGTCACTACGCCGAATCTCTAGAGAAAAAGCTGCTTCATCAGCTGCTGATGAATGAGAATCGTTCCATTAGAGAGGGGCTGCTGCTCGATATCGAGGATGCGGCCAATGATTTGAAGACGGATGAATATAAGCTGGCTTACGAGAAGCTGAGAGAAATCGGCTGGCTGATCAAAGGAAATCAGGTGAAGGTACTCAAGCTGATGTGCCTGAACCATTTTATTTTGCGTAGAGATATGGAGCTGGAGCTGTCGGAGTTGATTCCTGACGACTTTGACAAAGAGTTTATCCGTTATTTGAACGAGGTCTGCAAGGTAAGCCCGCACTTGGTTCAGCGAGATACGCTCAGCTACGTGTGGAAATACCGGGTGCTGATCGAGGCTCTGCCCGAAGGCAGAGAAACACTGGCCTTGGCTGCCGGAGCTGCCCTACGGGTCAAAGCTTATGTCCTGCAATATCAGGAGCTGGTCGAAGCATTTATCGACGAGCTTCCGCGGGACCGGGTGCTCCGTCTTTCCCGATTGATTCAGGATAGCCCAAATGAAGCCCCGGAGCTGTATCATAAGACAAAAGAAACCATCAAGCGGAAATACGACTCGGACCCCGAGTTTCAAGTTCAAGGGTAAGGAGGAATGCAGGCAATGTCAAAATCCATGTATCAGCGTTCCATACGCTACCTGTATGCCGCCTCCCTTCTGCTTGTTCTCATGGTTTGCTTGGCCGGCTTCAAAAGCTATGCCAGCTGGATGAAAATGGATCTGTACGCTCAGGCATCCAAGGAGCAGGCCGCAGGTCATGAGCTTGAAGCCGAGGCTTTGTTTCAAAAAGCCCGCTCCAATACGATGATCAATTATAAAAATCACGAGATCGATGCCGCTCTAGATACGCTGCGCCCGGCCACAGAGCTCAAACGGGGACTGATTTCCATCGTCTCGGAGATTGAAGCAGCCGCCCAAGTCAACGATGTCCCGACGCTGCTTAGAGCTTATGATTCGTTTCAAAGCATCAAGGCGGACTACACCTCTCAGGACGAAACAGCACAAAAACGGTTTGCCGACGCCGAAGCTGCGTACAAGGTAGAGGAGCAGCTTTCAATGGCTTTTACCCATGTCAAGGCCGCCTTGCTGAAAAGCTTGGAGACCGCAGTCTCGAAGAAAGCATTCGACAACGATAATGCGATCGCTTATATGGCTCAAATTCCAGCGATCTATTACAAGGATGAAAAAACAAAAAAGCAGGAGCTAGCGACGCGCTTGAAGGCATACGATCAAGCCCGGGTAGAGTCCGTATTTCAGAAAAAATCGTTCGGTGAGGCTGTAGACGAAGCCTCTCGCATCCGTAAATTTTATTCAGCTAACAGCATCCAGGCAGAATGGCTTGCTTCCATCATAGAAACCAATGTGCAAAATTCGCTTGCCGCCCTGCTGAAAAAGAACGATATTAAAACCTTCATCGATAATGCCCAAAAGGTGCTTAATGTTAAGGAACTGGCCGATTCCCGCACCAAGATCAGCACCTACGTTCAAAATTCCTTGAAGGGCCAGTTTACCAAAGCCGAGCAGCTGACATCCAGTAAAAAATTTACCGAAGCGATAGAGCTGTATACCGTGCTTAGCAGCTATAAGGACACAAGTAAGGAGATTCGCGACACAGAGCTGCGCTGGCTCCAAGCCGATCCTTCGCAGCTTCTTCGTAAAGCGATTGACGCTAACGTTAAGCTCACGAACGTCGTAAGTGCCAAAGGGCTGTGGGGCTCTCAGCTTGCAGCGGCAGGCATTGCTGACAATCAGTCCCTCGTACTGGCACGTCTCATGCCCGATCAAAAGATTAGCCAATCGGCCGCAGCCATCGAGGGTAAGCTGAACATCAAATCGATCACATTGACCGATCAGTTCACGATGCGTGGACTTCCAGTCCTGTTGGTTGAAGCGGAGAGCAAGCAGCGAAAATCGAGATTTATCGTTTATGAGGCCCAGTCAGCTGACCTGCACAAGTTGTTCGACATTGAAGCCGACGGACTTACCCAGGAACGACCCGGTATCCTAGCCGTGGACAATGTAGCCGGAGAGCCCTCAGGGCAGAAGACTTACTTCGAATTCAGGGACGGTCAATACGTAGTATCCAAAATAAAGGCGGACATAGCCGAAATAACACTTACTGATCTGCCTAAGCAAAAAATAGGCTCCGTCGTTCGCTTCCTGTGCACGATCATGTCTGTTGACGGAGATACAGCCGTCGTCCTGCTCAATAACGACTATGTGCTGTTGACCGGCAGCATGAAGTTCAAGCCAGGTCCGGCGACGATAACCGGCACCTACGTTGATAAGAGCAAAGTCAGCGTCGGAGCTTCTCAGACAGCAACGGCTTATAAAATCTCAGTAACATCACTCTCTTCAGGCGAGGCAGCTCAGTCCGACAATACTAATCGGCGGCAGCAGCCGTAACGTTTCGACTAGGTGCAAATGGCCTTGATTTTCATATCCGTTCAACAAACGTTTTGGAACGCAAAGCATCTGCATCATTTCGATGCAGGTGCTTTATTCAGTCCGGTTACTCATTCCCGATACAGGCATACGATTGGAGCCTGGACACTCATACGACATTATTTCCCCGAGCATCGCGAAAAGACAAAAAATCATTCATCGAATAAATAGTTTATACCGTCTATTTCTATTATTGAGTATATAAATAGTTAATGTGCAGAGGTGAGTCCGATGTTAATTGGTGAAATAAAAGAAATACATAGATACCCGGTGAAATCCCTTGCGGGCGAGAGCCTACAGCAAGTCCAGGTCGAGCGATATGGCATATACGGCGACCGGAGCCACGCACTAATGGATCCAACGCAAGAAGGCTGGGACCGATTCATAACAGCCCGGGATATTCCCAAGCTGCTAAGCTACCGTGCACGATTCGAAGGGGAAGGCTCGGAGCGCCAGTTTCCGGAAGTTGCTATAACGGACACCGAAGGCCGCACATTCGGTTGGAACGATGAGTTTCTCTCACAGTTCGATTCTTTGCACAACAAAAGGGTCGCATTGGAAACCCATGCTCCCGATTCTGAAGAACTCCTTGCCGTAGATGCTTCAAGCATCCTGATCATTACGGAGTCCTCTATCAAAGCTTTGGAACAGCGCTGGGGCCATCCGGTAGATCCAAGAAGATTTCGCGCGAACTTTCTTGTCACGCTGTATGAGGACGTTCCATTCAGTGAGAACGATTGGCTGCAGCGCACGCTGACCATCGGCTCCATAGAGCTTCAAGTCGATGAGCTTTGCGAGCGGTGCTCGATGATTACGATTCAACCGGATACGCTGCAAAGAGATAGCTCCCTATTAAAGCTGATCCATCAGGAACGAAATACGATGTTCGGCGTTTACGCTTCCGTTATTGAAACCGGGACGGTCCGTGTTGGCGATAAAATCAGTATAGAGTAACAAAAAAGGACCGGCATCCCAGGGGGGGCCGATCTTTTAGATTGTTGAGAAACTCATGGTTAGGGTGCTAACTCCCCGCTTCCCTATGCTTACCTGTTACTGCCTTGCTTCATCCAAGCTAACATGCCGCTGTCCTGCCGGCTGGGCAGCAGCAGGGACAATTACAGGAGCAGTCTCTCCTGCCTCCGTCATTCTGCGAATCAGTCTGCCCCGCATCACATCGGCAACACCGCTGTGCGACTCAAGACCGATCAGGTTGGTCATTTCATACGGATCGGAGACCAAATCGTACAAATATGCTTCATCGTATCGTTCCGAACCAGCTGCGGTGAACGGGTCCTTGTCCGCTGCCGTGACGCCGTACTTCCAGCGTCTTGTGCGGACGACCCTGCCCACCTCGGATTCGCTGATCTGAGCGAATACTTCTTCCTGCCAGTCTGTATCTGCCCCGCGCAGCAGCGGCATGATCGAGCGTCCCTGCATCACGTCAGGCACAGGTATTCCGGCTGCATCCAACAGCGTCGGCGGAATATCGATCAGGCTGACCAGCTCCTGTACCTGCCGCCCCCAAAAAAATCCGGGACCGGTCAGCATCGTCGGCACACGCATCGAGCTATCGTGACCAGAGCGCTTGTACTCCGCGTTGCGCGTTTTGAAATGGCAACCATGATCGGATGTAAACAGGACGATGGTGTTATCATCGAGCTGCAACGATTTCAATGCGTCCAGCATACGGCCGTAAGCTTCATCCAGTCTCTTGACCATTCCATAATAACCGGCAATATGCTGGTGAACCGAGCCGCCAAGCGCCGCCAGATCCGGTGGAAGCCAGCCGCCAGTGTACATTTCCCGATAGCCATCCGGTGCAGGGTAATCGTCACGATGGTTCTGATGATGCGGCTCTAAGAATGAAACGAACAGAAAGAATGGATCATTCTGATGAGCATCGATGTAGCGAATCGCCGCATCCGTCATGGCATCCACCCGGTAGCCGGGCAGCTTCACCCGTTGGTTGTCATTATTATACAGCACGGCATCGTAAGCATCCGAAGCAAATTCCAATACATCGGCGGCCAGCCAATAATCGTAACCGCCTCTTCTCGGTTCACTGACCGGCTCTTCCTTGGCCAAATGCCATTTGCCGATATACCCGGTCTGATAGCCTGCTTCCTTAAAATAATGGGCCAGTGTTTTTTCATCTTCTGGAAGCGGAATTCCATTCACATAACAGCCTGAAGTCGTGGCATATTTGCCGGTCTGCAGGCAGGAGCGAGCAGGGCCGCAGACCGGTTGGCAAGTGAAGGAATGCGTCAGATGCGTGCCGCGGAGCGCCGTACGGTCAAAATTAGGCATAAGGCGCAGCGGGTTGCCGTGCAGCCCGGATGTATCCCAGCGCTGCTGATCGGTGAAAAATACGATGACATTAGGACGTTTGTTGGCTTCCATTGTTGGTTGTTGTTCCATATTAATCTTCCTTTCCCGTACTCCTATGTGTTATTCCTTCACGCCGCCTGCAGTCAAGCCCTCGACCATGTATCGCTGCAAGAACATAAAGACGATCAGCAGAGGAAATGTCGCCGCAGCCGCAGCAGCCGTTGCGCCGGACCAATTGTAGGAATGCTCTCCCAAATAAGTAAGCGATAGCCCAGGACTCAGGGTACGTTTGTTAATATCGCTGACAAGCGTCAAGCCGAACAGAAAGTCGTCCCAAGCGATCAAGAACGTATATATCGCAATAGCCACAATGCCAGGCTTGGACAAAGGAACGATAATCGTAAACAGCGTCTTGAACCGCGATGCGCCGTCAATTTCGGCCGCTTCCTCCAGCTCACGGGAAATCCCGTTAAAAAAAGTTCTCATCAGCATAATGCTGAACGGAAGAGCCGTTGTCGTAGCCGCAAGCATCAGCACGAACAGAGTGTTTAGTATCCCCAGCGCCTGATACTCTGTATAAAGACCTATAACAAGCGTTACTGTGGGAAACATTTGTGCTGATAAGAAAATAAGCGTGATGAGTCCGCTTCCCTTAAATCGAAATCGGGAAAGCGCATAGCCCGCAAATATCGAAACGATAATGCACATCAACGTCGCGCCTGTTGCAACGATCAGCGTATTTTTATAAAAGGTCAGAAACACCGAAGACTTAATGATTTCCTGATAGCTCCCCCAGAACAGCTGCGCCGGCAGCCATTTGGGTGGGAGCTGCATCAGCTCACTGTTGTTTTGCAGAGAAGTGACCACGATCCAGTACACCGGAAACATAAATAATACGAGGAGAATAATCAGCAGTGCATAAGTGATGCCTTCTTTTTTAAACACCCAGTTTTTTGCAAATTCCATTTGTAGTCGCCCCCTATTGATCGCTGCCTTTATTCATCAGCCGGGTGAAGACAACGGAGAAAGCGAACAGCAGAATAAGCCATATCACACCGATTGCCGAGCCTTTTCCCAGCTCATATTTGGAAAATGCCGTCTCATAGGTCAAGATAGCAAGCGAACGAGTCGCATCAAGAGGTCCCCCTCCTGTTAATGTAAAGAACAGGGTGAACATTTGAAAATTATTAACGACCATAATTAAAGTCACACTTGTAATGACCGGTTTGAGCAGTGGAAGAGTGACGTTGGTAAATAATTTCCATCCGCTTGCGCCGTCGATCTTGGCTGCTTCATACAAGCTTTGCGATATACTCTGCAAGCCTGCTAGCAACATGACGGCCACAAGAGGCATCTGTCTGAACACGGCGACAACGATGATCGAACCGAGCGCATAGTCGATACTATTCAACCAATTGATGTTCTCTTTCGTAATTCCGAGGTGAACGAGCGTGTAGTTCAGCACACCGTAGTCATTTTGGTAAATCCACATAAAGATCAGCGCAGTAACAATTGTCGGAATAGCCCATGGAATCATTACAATACTGCGGAAAAAGGCACGGAATCGGATATTGCGATTCAGCAGCAGCGACATCACTAACCCGATCAGCAGATCGATTAGTACGGTAATAACGACGTAAAGCAGTGTGATGCCAAGAGAGTGATAAAACTCTGCGGATTGGAGCAGCTCCCTGTAATGCTTCAGCTCGTTCCACCTGTACTCGGGATCGAGCAGGGAGTAGTCCGTGAAGCTCATGAACACCGATTTAAACAGCGGGCTGACGATCGTCAGGCTCATCAGAGCGATGGCAGGCAGCAGCAGCAGAACAGCAAAGGCGACGTTGCGTTGGTGCCGTGTCCAACGTAAAGGCATGATGGATTCCTCCTGAATGCGTAAAGTCATTTAAGCAGGCTTGGAAAGACCGGGGACAGCCGTCAGGCCGTCCCCGTTAGTGCACCGGCGGAAGAAACTCCGACCTAACCGACGTTTATTTGTACAGCTCCTTAATCTTCGGCATCACCGTCGAAATCGCCGCTTCAGGCGATTGTCCGCCTTCTGTCGCTAATATAATCATGGAGGCCGTTTCTTTCATCGCATTATCGAATTTAGGATTGGCTGCCGGCAGGGCCGACGCTGTTTTCATTTGGTCATTGAACACCCTAGCATAGTCGTCCTCATTCATTTCCGGAAGTGAAGCGATCGATTTGCGGGACGACATGACACCATTCATTTTATGGTACTGAAGCATTGCATCCTTAGACACCAAATATTTCACGAACTCGGCTGCCACTTCCTTCTTCTTACTGCCACTCGTCACGATGAGCTGATGTTCGGTGAACACGGTCTCGCTGCGGCCTGTTTTGCCCGGAGGAATGACGGCTACGCCCCACTCCTTGTCGAAGGCTTCGTTCTTCCCACTGGTCGTACGGAAAATCGTTCGGCCGAAGTCGCCGTCTACGATCATACCGAGGGTCCCATTGGCGAACATTCCGCGTAAATCTTTTTGCATAGCTCCCTGCGGTGAAATCTTTTTCGTAATAATATCTTTCATATAGCCTATCGAATCCTTCAAGGCGCTGCCTTGGTCATAAACAACAGCTCCCTGCTCATTGACAAATTTGCCGCCATAGCTGTACGCGATACGAAGCAGCATATTGCCGGTGTACGAATCCGATGCTGAGTTCTCGCCGATCCCGTAGATTGGGTTGCCTTTCTCATCCTTGCCGAGTGCAGCGATCTTGGCTGCCGAAGCAACCATTTCATCCCAAGTTTTCGGCGGTTTCTCCGGGTCGAGTCCTGCTTTCTTAAACAGCGTTTTGTTCCAGAACAATGCGTTCGGATGCGGGGTCCAAGGCATAGCCATCAGCTTGCCGCCATAGGTGACGCCCGACTTACTTCCATCGACAATATCGTCTGCCACGTCCTTGCCAAGCAGCGTCTCCAAGGGCTCGGTAATTTTGGCTCCTACAAATGCTGCGGTAAAGTTCTGGTTCGCCATGGTCACATCAGGCGGGTTGCCCCCTGCGGAGCTGACCAGCACTTGGTCCTTGAACTGTGCGAACGGAATGCCGATCGATTTCACTTTAATGTTCGGATGCTTCTGCTCGAAGTCGGCGATAAGCTTACTATAGGCCTCCTTGGTCGCATCCTCTACGGAAATCCAATTGGCAAACGAAATCTCTACCGGCTTGTCGGAAGCTTTGGACGCTTCACCCGGTGCCGCCTCTTTCCCTGCGCATGCCGTAACCGCTGCCATAAGACTGACAGACATTACACCTGCGACGATACGGTTCCATTGTTTCATTCGATTCCCACCTTTTTATCGTATCTTGTCATTGGTTCTTGTGTTTATTATAAATCGGGAATGTAAGCATTTTTTGCACTTTGTTCGGGGAGATTGTTCTTTTGTTCGTCTTCAGAGGAAGCTCTATACCTCCAAAAAAAAGAGCTGCTCCACAGCCAAGCTGCAGAGAAACTCCTCGTTCAACCTTTGATTTTGGGTGACATCATTTGACGGTATTCCATCGGAGTCAAGCCTGTTGTCTTCTTGAACACCTTTGTAAAATAGCTGCTGTTCGGATAACCGACTCGTTCAGCGAGATCGCTCATTTTGCATACTTCCCGAACGATCAGCTCCTTGGCCCGTTCAATGCGCAGCTCCGTTAAATGATCGCTGAAGCTCGTTCCGGTTTCCTTTTTGAACAGCTCACTTAAATATGTCTTGTTCAAATGCACCGCATCCGCCACCTGCTGCAGCGACAAATCATCCGCATAATAGTCGCGCATGTAGCCGCAGGCTTTGCGTATCGCCTCGCTGTAGTGGGTACGAGAAGCTCTTACCTTAAGCGCAAGTCGATCCACACGGTCAAGAAGCCATTGCTTCACCTCGCCCCACTCCGACAGCTCTGCAACCTCTTCATGCGGCGCCTCGGCTTCCTGCTGACTTTTCCCTTGCTCCCGCTGCGCCAGCCCGTCATCATACTGCCCCTCTACACGTAGAAGCAGATAAGCGACTTCGAGACAAAGTGACCTCACCTGCTGCTCGGACCACAGCTGCCGGACACCGATGTCATCCATAAACGCCGTAAGTCTCTCCCGTGCCAGCTCTATCTCTCCAAGCTCGAGAAGGCGGGTAAGGGCTGCGATAAGCTCCGTCCGTTCCGCCGTATCAGCATTCAAGGAAACCCGATGCATATCCTGATACCAAGCAATGTGCTGTTTTCCATAAAACTGCCTGCCGCTCAGAGCGCCGTAAGCTTCCTTCCACTGCTGACCCAGCTTGGACAGGTCCGGGTACGTCATACTGATTCCCACCGAAGCAGAAATGTTCAAATAGTCGCCCAAGTGAGCGATAATCCGGTTGGCATACCGCATCGTCGCTTCACGGGTTGATTTCTCCGCTTGGGGACTGCTCACATTAAACAATACGGCATACACATTCGTGTCCTGAAGGAAGCAGCAGCCCCCGCCTGCCTCATTATGCATCGTTTCATCCATGATATTGATTACCGCCAGATCCAGCAGTTCCTTGGAGCGGATTTTACCGGATTGCAAAATCTGCTTGTAATTGTTCACCTTAACAGCCAGCACAGTCAAATGCCGGTCGCTCAAAGGGACGCGGAATACCTCCATTTTCCCCTTGAATTCTGAAAGCGCCGAGGGGCTTCCTTTGAACAAGTCTTGAAAATACAAGGTGCGTAGTGCATACAAATTTTCATTCAGCGCCGTCTTGATCGTATGAACCTCCTGCTCCCGTTTAAGCTCAAGCTGAAGGTCCGCTTCAATCTTTTGTAAAGCCTCCCTCAGCCCTTCCACGGTCACCTCGGCTTTCAGCACATAGTCGCTGGCACCTAGCTTGAGCGCTTTAGACGCATATTGAAATTCGCCGTACGAGCTTAATATGAGCGTCCTGACGGAAGGCTGTTCCGCTTTTAACTGCTGGACCAATTCAAGACCGTCCATAATAGGCATTTTAATATCCGTAATGACAAGATCGACCTTGATGGAACGGCATAGCTCCAGTGCTTCCCGCCCGTTACCGCATGTACCTGCCACTTGAATTGCCAGGCTTGTTTGACCGACCAGCAGCTCGAACCAGCGCCGAATATTGGCTTCATCGTCTACAATCAGGATGTTCATAATCGGTTCAGCTCCTCTTCATTCATAAAGGCCGGCAGCCGTAAACGGACCCTCGTTCCTCCCTCATCGGGTGCAAAGACACGAACGCCGTACCTGTCTCCAAAATGGAGCCGAATGCGATGATGTACGTTCGCAAGTCCCATTCCTTGCTTGCGGGACAGCACCCAATCCGTTACCTCACAGGCTGACTCTCCCGCTGGCAAATCATGCAAAAATTCCGTTCCCCCGTCCGACATGCGGATCGAGGTTAAAATGCCGATACCATCATCCCGGACCTCGAAGACAATGTCCCTTTCCTGCAGCAGCCCTGTTACCGTTATGCAGCCCGGCCCTTCCTTCGGCTCGATACCGTGGAAAATCGCATTTTCCAGAACAGGCTGCAGCACCAGCTTCAGTGTCTTGTAATGCAAAATATGATCGTCAACTTCCAACACAACGTTCAGGCGATCATCCTGTCGAGCCATCTGGATATGAATATAGTTGCGCAAATTATCCATTTCCTCCGCTACCGTAACCCTGGTTGGATTCTAGAGTAGTAAGTATCCCCGCTTAAATTTTCACCAATTAGAGACTTGTCCTTCGCTGAAATGACGGTCCCAGCACGGTCTACCATGACGATGCGCTCATATTCCTTCCCGGCATAAGCATACTGCTTGTACAAGAAGCTCTCATTCACATTAATCATCAGCAGCCCGAGCGGCTTCCCGCTCTCAAAATCCTTTAAAGCGCGAACTGCCGTAATGAAATGGTTCTCATTAACAATGGGTATCAGGCGCTTGGACGGGTCTGCCAGCCAAACAATTCCACCGTCATGCTGCATGATTTCGTCATACCAGCTTTCCTGTTCCAGCGTATGAATCCCGATTTTGCTGCCGTCATAATAAGTATGGAGTTCAAAACCGTTTCGTCCGAACACGGACGTATAATACTCAAGCCAAGTGAACGCAAACTTGTAATTGACGATCATTTTGATCAAAAATTGCTTCTTGGCGGCTTCCTCATAGGATCCCAACCCGAACGGCTGCATCAGCATACTGTGCAGATCCTCGTTAGCAAAATATAAATTGGACACGGACACGACATCTGCCGCCATTATGTTAAGCTTCTCGGATATGAGCCCGAGCATGCTAAGCGTAGAAGCGCTGGCCTGCTCCTCCAACGTGTTCTTGGAAATCGTCAGTGACACATAGCTGTAAAGTCCTAATGGAAATACAATAAGGCATAAAAAAGCGATCAGCAGCTTTCTTTGAACACTGCTTTTACTATTGAACCATTTGAGCCGCATTATGGCCCTCCTTATTAAGGCGCTTACATTTTTTCCTGACCATTGTATCACGTTTTAACCGCAGCGGAACTCGGGATGCAAAAAAAGACTGTAGGCCAAAAAAACCGTTCGGCTGTA
This sequence comes from Paenibacillus sp. UNC451MF, assembly GCF_000686845.1. GTDB lineage: Bacteria > Bacillota > Bacilli > Paenibacillales > NBRC-103111 > Paenibacillus_S. The sequence goes on from NZ_JMLS01000014.1 coordinate 187,060, forward strand.
ACAGCCGAACGGTTCTGAACAAAAGCTATCTATGATATATAATGACAGGCGGCAAAGTGTTCCTCTCCGTGCTCGGCAAGCTCTGGAGCCGTTGTTTTGCACAGCTCCGTCGCATACGGACAGCGAGTATGAAAGCGGCAGCCGGACGGAGGATTCTTAGGACTTGGAACATCCCCCTGCAGGATGATACGTTCCCTGCGGAGATCAAGCGAAGGACTTGGCACCGCCGACAGCAGCGCCTTCGTGTAAGGATGCAGCGGGTTGTGGAACAGCTCCTCGGATTCCGCAAGCTCCACAATTTCTCCCAAGTACATGACGGCAATGCGGTTGCTGACATGCTTGACGACGCTCAAATCATGGGAAATGAACAAATACGTCAGGTCGAACTCCTCCTGCAAATCCTGCATCAGGTTAATAACCTGCGCTTGCACCGACACGTCCAGAGCCGACACAGGCTCATCGCACACAATATATTTGGGGTTCAGCGCCAATGCTCTTGCAATGCCGACCCGTTGGCGTCTGCCTCCATCCAGTTCATGCGGATAGCGATGGTACCAACGCGGGTCCAAGCCGACCTTCTCCATCAAATGGACGACTTGATCCATTCGCTCTTTGCGGCCTCCGCCCATTTTATGGACGACCAAAGGACGCATGATCGTTTCACCGATCGATTTGCGAGGGTCCAAAGAGGAGTACGGGTCCTGGAAAATGATCTGCATTTCTCTACGGAGCTGCTTCATCTGCTTGTCCGACAAGTCCAGCACATTCGTTCCGTCGTAATGCACCGCCCCTGAGGTCGGCTCGAGAAGCCTCAGCGTCAGCCTACCGGTCGTCGATTTGCCGCATCCGCTTTCGCCAACCAATCCGAGTGTTTCGCCACGGTAAATATGAAAGCTGATCCCATCAACCGCTCGAACTGGCTGTGAGCCTGAAGCAAAGTGTTTAACGAGCTGCTTAATTTCCAGCAGCTTGTCTTTCGTTTGAGCTTGCGTTATCACCGCGTTTCCCTCCCTGCACCGGCTTCGGCTGCTCCGCTCTCATACAAAAAGCAGCTCACCTTATAGCCGTTGCCGAAATCTACGGCAGGCGGTCTTTGGATGGAGCACTGCTCCATCGCGTGAGGACATCGGGGATGAAACACACAGCCCGTTGGAAGCTCAGCTGGATCTGGAGCCATGCCTTGAATCGGTGTCAGCCTCCGCTTCTTCTTCTCCATCGTAGGAATCGAATCGAACAAGCCTTGCGTATAAGGGTGCCTGCTGCGAGAGCGGAATACTTCCTCGATCGATCCGAATTCAACGATTTCTCCGGCGTACATGATCGCTACCTTATCGCATACCTCGGCTACGATACCGAGGTCATGGGTAATCAGCATCAGCGAGGTTTGCAGCTCGCGTTTGAGCTTCTTCATCAGTTCAAGCACTTGAGCTTGAATCGTTACATCAAGCGCCGTCGTCGGTTCGTCAGCTAATAACAGAGCGGGATCGCAGGCTAACGCCATCGCAATGCCGACCCGCTGACGCAAACCTCCCGAGAATTGATGCGGATGATCGTCCGAGCGCTCAGCTGGAATGCCGACCAATTCCATAATGGACTTGGCCCGTTTCCTTGCTTCATCCTTCGTCACTTTATGATGGGCCCAGATGACTTCAGCGATCTGATCTCCTACCGTGTAGACTGGATTCAACGAAGTCATGGGGTCTTGAAATATCATCGAAATGCGATTGCCTCGGATAGCCCGCATATCGGCATCCTTCACCTTCAGTAAATCTTTGCCTTCAAACCATATCTCCCCATCGGCATACCGGCCTTGGGACGGCTGGATCAGCCGCATAATGGAAAGCGCCGTCGTCGTCTTGCCGGCTCCCGTCTCGCCGACGATGCCGATAGATTCGCCTTTTTGAATAGCGAGGTTGACCCCGTTGACGGCATGGACCACTTTGCCTTCCGAAGCATAATGAACATGCAGATTGCGTATTTCAATTAACGGTTCAGTCACTTGTGTTCCTCCTTACTGCTTCAAGCGAGGGTCCATCGCATCGCGCAGACCGTCTCCGAAAATATTCAAAGCCAGTACGATGACGGCTATCGCTACTCCCGGGAAGGTCGTCACCCAATACGCCTGATAAATATATTCCCGGCCCTCACTCAGCATAGCGCCCCACTCCGGAGTCGGAGGCTGCAGCCCCAACCCGAGGAAGCTCAACCCAGCGGCCGATAATATTGCCCATGCCACACCGAGTGTAGCCTGAACAATAATCGGAGCCATACAGTTCGGCAAAATAGTGCGGAAAATAATCGAAGCGTCCGTCTCTCCGATCGCTTTGGATGCCTCGACGTATTCCAAATCGCGAATCGTCAGTACACTCGCGCGCACAATCCGCGCATAGGTAGGAATATGGGCAATGCCTACGGCAATCATCACATTAACAAGCCCCGGTCCCAGTACACTTACAATGGCGATAGCCAAAAGTATACCTGGAATCGCCAGCAATATATCCATGAAACGCATCAGCACGTTATCGAGGCGTCCACCATAATAACCGGATACGGCACCGATGATGCCTCCGGATATAATCGAGAAAAATACAGCTACAAAGCCGACTTCTAGCGAAATTCGCGAGCCATAAATAATGCGGCTCATAATATCCCGGCCAAAGCCGTCGGACCCGAGCCAAAATTCGTGACCCGGAGGCTCCAGTATTTTCTCCAAATTCTGCTTATCAAATGGATATGGCGCCAATAAATCGGCAAACAACGCCGTAAGCACCAGCAACAGCAGGATGATCAAGGAACCCATCGCCATCTTGTTTTGTCGCAGACGGTACCAAATGTCCGCATAAGGCCCCTTTCTGCGAGCTCGCTTTAACGGGGGAACAGCGGAATTATCGGAAGTGCGCACATTGAAGCTCATGTTCGGTTCTCCCTTATTTCAATTGAGATTTGATGCGCGGATCAATGTATGAATATAAAATATCGACCAGCAAATTAACGAGCACAATAATAAAGGTGATGAAAATAACACTGCCTTGTACGACAGGGAAATCTTTGGCGCGAATCGCATCAATCATAAATCTTCCGATTCCCGGCCATGAAAATACCGATTCCGTCAAAATTGCACCTTCCAGCAAGGCGCCAACCTGCAATCCGACTACTGTAACAATCGGAATCAACGCATTACGGAACGCATGGCGGAAAATAACGACTCGCTCTGTCAGCCCTTTGGCGCGTGCGGAACGGATATAGTCCTGCCGCATAACTTCTTGCATGCTCGACCGGGTCATCCGGGTTACAACAGCCGCCGTCTGAGTACCCAGCGCTATAGCAGGCAAAATCAAGAATAAAATGCCTCCATAGCCCGATACGGGAAGCCACTGCAAATGAACGGCAAATACAAGAATCAGCATAATACTGAGCCAAAAGTTAGGAATGGAGAAGCCAATCAGCGCCCCCACAGTGGAAGTGTTGTCAAAAAAGGAATAGGGCTTAGTAGAAGAGATAATTCCTACCGGAATACCGATAAGAAGGGCGACAAGCATTGCTGCGATGGTTAGTTCTACAGTCGGCGGGAAGTGATGCATAATACTTGCGAACACACCCTGTCCGTCCTTGATCGAGGTTCCGAAATCAAATGTAAAAATACCGATTAAAAACCGGAAATATTGCACATACATAGGGTCATTCAAGCCGAGGCGCTCCCGCATATTCGCGATGTCCGCGTCGGATGCCTGAGGTCCCAAAATAATTTGTGCCGGATCCCCTGGGGTAAGCTGCATTAAAATAAATACGATCAGTGATACCCCTATAAGCACGGGAATCAGCATGACCACACGTTTCAATATATATTTAAGCATGCCATTCTCCTTCTCTTAACGACAAAAACAAATGGGAAAAGAGAATACTGTGGGGTTTCCCCCACAGTAATGTTGTCGATAGCTTAGTCTACGCTAACTGAGTACATTTTGTAGTTTTGCGTAGGCATATTTACAAAGCCGTGTACGCGTTTGTTCAAACCAACGATACTTTGAGCTGCTGTCAAGAAGCCCCATACCGCATCATCATAGATGAGCTTTTGCGCTTGTTCATAAGCTTTAACCCGTTTTGCTTGGTCGCCTTCCGTACGTCCCAAATCAAGCATTTTATCTACTTCAGGGTTCGTGTAGAAAGTGCGGTTACCGGATGCACCATGGTTTTTGGAATGGAACAGTCCGTACATACCGTTATCAGCGTCACCTGTAACTGTAGTCCAGCTCATGATGAACATAGGCAAGCCTTTGGCCGTTTGCTGCAAATAAGCTCCCCATTCAGTTACTTGAAGCTTCACATTGATGCCTACTTCTTTCAACTGCGATTGAAGAATCGTTGCAATTTTGCTATCGATTTCTTTATCACTCAAGTATAAAGTCGTTTCAAAGCCTTGCGGATAACCGGCTTCAGCCAGCAATTGCTTCGCTTTTTCCGGATTATACTCATAAGCCTTCAAATCTTTGTTAAAGCCGTTAAGTCCTGCTGCAAGAGGGCCAGTCGCCACCGAAGAGAATCCTTGGTAAGCCCCTTTAACAACAGCATCTTTATTGATGGCATAGTTGACGGCTTGACGTACTTTCACATTATCGAACGGCTTTTGACGCTCGTCAAAGCCCAAGTATTTAAGGGCAAAGCTCGAACCTTTATCAACAGTGACCGTGTTGTTGTTATCGAAATTTTTAACCTGTGCAGGAGGCAGATCCAGCACGACATCGACTCCGCCCGTGCGAAGCTCAGCTACGGAAGTAGCTGCTTCCGGAATGATGCGGAACGTTACGTTATCGACCTTTGCCGGTCCTTCGAAATAATCGTTATTTTTTTCAAATACGATTTGGGAGGACTTGTCCCATTTGACGAATTTGAACGGTCCGGTACCAACCGGCTTTTTACCGTAATCGTCTCCGGCTTCCTTCACGGCTTTCTCATTCAAAATGGACATGCCGACATGCGTCAAATTGTACAAAATCGGAGAAAACTTCTCTTTAGTAACAATTTGCACCGTATAATCATCAATGACCTTCACTTCTTTTACCGAAGCCAGCAAAAATGCCGGAGCAGCCGCTGTTTTCGGATCTAGCAAGCGATCGTATGTAAATTTAACGTCGGAAGCCTTCAGTTCTTCGCCATTGTGGAATTTAACACCCTTGCGAAGCTTAAATTCCCAGGTTAGATCGTCAACTTGCTTCCATTCCGTCGCCAAGGAAGGCTTCAGCTTCATGTCCTGAGACAAGTCGATCAATGTGTTGTAAATTTGCTGCATCGGATTGGCAGAAGCCGAATCATTCGTTTTGTGCGGGTCAAGCGTAACTGCGTCAGCCGCTTGTGCCACAGTTAATGTTTTGGGCTTGCCGGATGCCGCATTGTCCTGCGGTTTCCCTGCACTGTTCGTTTGCGCTGCCCCTCCGCATGCTGAAAGCGTCAAGCTCGCAGCCAGGATGAGCGAGGTGATGCCAAACCACTTCTTCATTTCTAGTTCCCCCCAGTTAGTCAATCTATATCATTTAAGAAATAAAACCGAACTCCTGCGGATCCCGAAGATCCAGTATGAATGCTTTGAGCAGCTCATTTGTATGCTCCAGATCATTCAAGTCGATAAGCTCGACTGCTGAATGCGCATAGCGAGAAGGAATGGAAAGAACGCCTGTCGGCACGCCCGCACCGGATGTACTAAGTGCGCCTCCATCCGTACCAATCCCCGGAAATACCTCGAGCTGATGGGTAATTCCATTTTGTTCCGCCAAACGGACCAGCTTCTTGCGAACAGCGAGACTGGCAATCAGACTAAAGTCCATCACCTTGATACCAACGCCTTGACCCAGCGCCAGCGTTTGATCCATCATCGCCTCCGGGGTATCGCTGACAGCCGTCGTATCGACAGCCAAAGCGACATCTGCTTCAAACTGGCGGCCTGCTGTGGTAGCACCGCGTAGCCCCACCTCTTCCTGAACGGAAAAGACGAAGCAGACTTCACCGTGCACCTGCGAGAAATCGATCTCTTCGAATGCCTTCAATAGTACGGCGCAGCCTGCGCGATCATCGAATGCTTTGCCGACAAGACGGCTAGTGCCGATGCGCTCTACTTCGGTCGCCCAAACGATCGGATCTCCGACTCGAATGCCGAGCTCCAGTGCTTCCTCTCGGCTACTGACTCCTGCATCTATGTAAAGTTCAGAATGCTTACGTACTTTTTGTATATCGTCGTATTTCGCCATATGAGCGGAGATGGTGCCGATAACTCCCAGTACCGGTCCTTTTTCCGTAGCGATGCGGACTTTTTGCGCAAGCAAAATACGGTCGTCATGTCCTCCGAGCTTTTCGAAGCGAATGAGTCCGTTGGACTGAATTTTTTTAACAATAAATCCCACTTCATCCATGTGAGCCGAGACGATCAGCTTAGGTCCAGGGAAGCTTCCTTTGCGGATAGCGATGACATTTCCAAGCCCGTCGACCCGAAATTCATCTGCTTTATCTTTAATTTTGCCGACAATATAACGAGCGACCTCATGCTCAAAACCGGACGGTCCAGTTAGAGAACATAGGTCATTTAAGGTTTTTTCCATAGGTTTTCCTCTCTTTCCGTGTCTTGCACAAATCAATGTTCGGATAACCACTCTTATGAAATTTATTCCTCTAAATCCTATTTGTCAAGTAAGTAATTCTTTTGTTAACAAATTGTTCACTGTATATCCATTAATTTACCATCGATCAAATATTTGCCTTTTGTAGGTTGGAGAACATCGGAGAATTCCCGAGTTGGAAGAATGTCAAAAAAGCCCTTTCTCCTCAGAGAAAGAGCTTCCTAGTTCTTTGTTATCACTTAGTGATTGCCTGCTTCCATTTTAATCCTTCGAACCTTTTCCTCCCGCTCAGGCTCTGTCAGCCGCGGGCATGTATAGCAGTAGCCATGGTCTGTATCCGTTTTGTATGCCAGACAGCATACCGGTTTGATACGCATTTGCTCGCCGGGCACTTTAGGATTCTCCATCATTCGAAATTGCATATTGAACGGATTGCGGGAACGCCCGAATACGTGAGGCTCCAGATCATAAAAGAGCATGTCCATATCATGCTTCAGGCAGCTGAGCTCTGCTTCCGATTGTGCTTCTTTCAACCATCGATCCTTTGCATAGTGCATTCGGGTAATCATTGTGGACCAAAGAAGTCCAGCATGGATGGGAATGACCGCGGCGATGCCCTCAAGCAAAGGCCTGACCTGCCGTCCGTAAAATAACGTCATCTCTTCTTTAACCCGATCGCTTCGGTTCAGCCAGGAGAGCTGCTCTCCCCGCCACTCCTTAATCCGGAAAGCCAATGCGATTCTGCGGCCGTTATCGTGAATCTGCACCTCCATATTTTCTAAGGAAAGGTCCGGTATGAACGAATCATGCCACAGAGAATATTGGAAGGCGGTACATACCGCACCAAACCAACTCGCAAAATACGTTGCCGCCACATCGGGCTCCAACGCCTTAAGCAGCGGGGCATAAGTATGGATGAACGCTTCCGCCCCTTGTCTTCCGACAAGGCAGGAAAGTGATGCGCCGAACAGCGTACCAGGCTGATCCTCCAAGACCACAAAAAACTGATTTTCATAATACGCTGTATCCACTAACTCCGAGGCCCCTTCCTATATGAACACCTGACAAGAAATTTGATGACAAATGATAGGTAATTAAATGAAAATGATTCTCATTTACATAATAACTATGTTCAGTAAACATGTCAATTTATGCGGAATTCATGCTCTTCCATAAAAATACATGAAACGATTATGCTAGTCAACGCAAGTTATGGTTAACTATTACACACTTTCTATTTCAACATGAACGTTACATTATCTCCGCTTAGAATGGGTGTCAGCAGAAGCAGCCAAGCTGCTGCTTTAACGCTGTTTTTCAGCGTTAACCGCAAAAAAGATGGCCCGCTTTCGCGAGCCATCTTGTCCATTCAATCTATCTAGAGCTGCTTTCCGCTCCTCTTAGCCGAGCGTTTTTTCACCTTTTTTCCAGTTGGCCGGGCACATGCCGCCGGACTGCAGCGCTTCAAGAATGCGAAGCGTTTCATCGACGCTTCTGCCGACGTTCATGTCGGTAACGACTTGGTAGCGAAGGACACCTTCAGGATCGATGATGAACAAGCCGCGATGAGCAGCGCCTGTAGCGTCATCTAGGATACCGTAAGCTTTCGCTGTCTCCTTCTTAAAATCCGAAGCCATCGGGTAGCTGATCGGTCCGATTCCTTGCTGATCACGCGGAGTATTAATCCAAGCTCTGTGCGTATAGATGCTATCTACCGATATACCTATTACATCGCAATCCAGCTCCTGGAACTTGTCGTAGTGATCGCTGAAGGCGATAATTTCCGTCGGGCACACATAGGTGAAGTCAAATGGCCAAAAGAAGACCATGACCCAGCGGCCACGATAGTTTTCCAATGACACGTTCTCCTCCAGTGTCTCCAGATTAATAGTCGAAGGGAGATTGAACGTGGGTGCTTTCAGTCCGATTTTTACCGTTTCTGCTGCTGTTGTTGTTGTTGTCATAGTAATTTCCTCCTAATGGGTTTTTATTTTGGTTTTTATATTTATAAATTTTAGAAGCCTAATGGGTCCTACTTGTTTATTGAGCCAAAGCTTTTTTAATACGGGTCGGATTCAGACCGAGGATCCTTGTTTCACCGATTACCGTTACGGGAATAGAGCTCATCCCCATCTCTTCCAACTCGTCACGGAAAGCATCATTTAAATCGATGTTGCGTTCCTCAAACGCGATATTTTGCTCCGTTAAATATTTCTTCAGTTGGCTGCAATAGGTGCAGGTTGTGCTGGAATAAACGATAACTGGGGTTGTTGTTGTAGACATGGACTATTCCTCCTTGGATTGTATAAGTAAATTTTTATTTGTACTGCGGAATCAGCTGTTCTCTGCGATGGATGAACTTGTCGACCGCCATCGCGGCGATAGCTCCGTCTGCAGCGGCGACTACCGCTTGCTTAACCGGGGAGCGACGAACTTCACCGGCTCCGAATACACCGGCTACAGGCGACTGCATATATTCATCCAGCACCATGAAGCCGTTCTCGTCTAGCGGAACCTGATCTTGCAGGAAGTCGGTTCCCGGTTTACTGCCTGATAGGAACACGAAGACACCATCGACTGCAAGAAGCTGCTCCTCACCGGCAGGGGATTTCACCCGAAGCCCTTCTACGTTCTGATCACCGATAATTTCCAGCGGTCTTGTTCGAAGATACACCTCGGTATTGTCCAACTGCGGGAGCGTCTCCGCCCCTTGAAGCTCATTGCGCGGCACAACAAAGTGTACCTTGGAGGCTATTTTATTCAGCGCCAGCAATTCATCCAGCGCTTCCTCCGAATCGCCGATCACGGCGATTTCCTTGCCCTCGTAGAAGGCCCCATCGCAAGTAGCGCAGGTACTTACGCCGCGTCCTAGCAGCTTTTCCTCACCAGGAAGCATCCGGTTGCGGCCTTTGGAGCCCGTCGCCACGATAACAGCCTTAGCTTCGAACATACCGTCTGCCGTAAACACATACTTCAATTCGCCTTCCAAGTCAACCGCGGTAATGGTCGTCTGTTTAAACTCTGCTCCGAAGCTTCGAGCTTGGTCGCGAATACGATCCAACAGCTCCTTGCCGGTAAGCTCTTCAGCAACCCCCGGGTAGTTGGCGATTTTGTGCGTCAGAGCCAAAGCACCTGTGCTAGGCGCTTTATCCAGAACCAACGTGGACAAGTGTCCCCTTGCCGTGTAGAGAGCTGCCGATGCGCCGGCAGGTCCGCCACCGATAATGATGACATCGTACATACAATCACTCCTTACAAATTCATTTCTATATTTGAACTTAAACTAAATCTAATTTGTTGATAAATGAATCATAACATGGTTGGCCCAGTCCATCATGAAGGTTTGATTAAGCTATCATGAAGATTTCATGAAGCTGCCTCCTAGACATGGAAAGGTGGATTCAGCGACAACGTCGCCAAACCCACCCTTCTATTCTATATAACCTATTAATCAGCCAAGCGATACCCAACCCCACGAACGGTTTCAATATAGGTCGGGGCCTTCGGATTGTCCTTAAGCTTTTGCCTTAAGCTTTTTACATGAACGTCCACCGTGTTGCTGCCGCCGAAATATTGATCTCCCCAGACGCGGTCCATCAGCTCCTGCCTGGAAAGCACCGCGCCATCTGTCTCCAGCAAAGCTCTCAACAGATCAAATTCGGTTTTGGTCAAATCGATGCGAACAGAACCAAGATAGGCCGCCATTCGTTTATAATCGACCATCAATTCCTTGCGCTGCACTTGATCCACCCGTTCGTCAGGAGTCCTGCCTCCGCCAAGCAGCATGGATTGAATCCGATCAAGAATCGACTCTGCTCCAGCCGCAGACCAGATCAAGGCATCATCATAAGATGACAAGGTCGACTCCATCAGTCTCTCCGTACCTTTTACGAGCAAGATGGCTGGTGCAGCCAGCAAATGAGGACGGGCCTTCGGTTGTATCGCTTCATATGTCGCATCAACAATGAGCAGATCGATCGGCAGAGCCGTAAGCGCCTGCTCTTCCAAATGGTGGAACACCAGAACATCGTAGCACTTCGCCGTCAGTTCGCGAACCAACTCATGCAATGCATGCGGAAACGGGCTGATGATTACGATGGTATGCGTAGTGGAGCAAAAGGCTCCTATCGGCTGCCCAGCTGCAGAATCTTGTATCGCTACGGCTGGCCACTCGTTCACTTCTCTTTGCTGCTGCATGAAGGGCACACTCCTTTGAGCAAAATATGTTCTTCCTCCACAACGTAACCGGTCTCTTCCGCAACCGAACGCTGCCACTCGGCCGGCACATGCGTGAACACTTCATCAACCTTACCGCATACACGACAAACGATGTGCTGATGATCCTCCGTGCGGGAATCGTAACGGCTTGCATCGCCTTCCAGCTTCAATTCTCGAATTAGGCCTTCCTCGGTCAAATATCGCAAGGAATTATATGTTGTCGCATAGGCGAATTGGTGTCCTCGTTTATTCAATCGGTCGATAATTTCAGCAGCGGTTGGATGATCTGTGCTCTCCATTACTATTTCATAGATCGCTTTTCGCTGGGGTGTCAGCTGTCCTTTTCTGCTCATGATCATTTCCTCCGGTACTCGTATTATATTTAGATTAATTCTAATATTAAACTTAGTCTAAGTCAATATATAAGAACTACCGGACCAGAAATAAACAAAAAAGCAGTGCCTTAAAGCAGCCTGCCCCATTGAGCTATCTGACATTCGTCAGGACTGCTCCATTTTTTATACTACATCTCTAATCTAAGTATGTTGTTCCATTAAGTAGTGCTATTTTTTATTCCAAGAGATAAATTCAATGTTCACAGGTTCCGAAGGCGTTGTACAGCATAGCGAAAGATCCCTAGCTTCTCCTGCAGATTCGAACTCCGAATCCTCTTTCGTATAAAAAATCTCCCACGCATTCCCATCCGGATCATATATCCAAACTTTATCCTGAACGGCATAGCAGCAGGTCGTATTCATTTCATCAATAAGTAGAAGCCCCGACTGACGCAAGCGCTCTCCTATCGCCAGCACCTCACTTGTGTCGTTCACCTGAAAGCCAAGGTGATTTAGTACCCCTTCCTTTGCAAAAGGCCTTATATTTAAGGAAAAATGTAGTGCAGGGTCATCCAGCTCAAACTTGGCGTAATTATTCTTAACCTTGGTTGGCTCCGTTCCAAAAAAAGCACGATAAAACTCCAATGACTTTGTTAAATCGCTACAATTTAAAGCTACATGCATCCGTTTAATCATAGATTCTCCTCCTTATTTGCCCTCATTCACAAATTTTTCGATTCTCCATCGAATAGCATCACGAACCTCACGGAATTTCGCCATAATTTCTTCTTCCATTCCCTGCGCTTGAGCCGGATCCTCGAATCCCCAGTGCCACTTCACAACGCTTCGATTGGAGATGACGGGACAATGCTCATCCGCATGCCCGCAGAGTGTAATCACATAATTCGCGCGGCTCAACAACTCAGGGTCAATCACATTGGACGTATTACCGCTAATATCAATACCTATCTCACTCATGACCTTCATCGCTCTCGGGTTCAATCCGTGCGCTTCCAGACCTGCGCTTTTCACCTCGTACTTATCTCCTGCGAGTGCATGTAACAAACCGTCTGCGATTTGGCTTCTACATGAATTTCCAGTGCATAAAAAATATACGAAAGGCTTGCTCTCCATAATGAATTCCTCCTTTTAAATATTAAAAGCTCTGCTCCTAAGCCCTTTGCTCATCTCTACTTGACGCTTTGTGACCCACAAGCAATCGGATTAGACCAACGATCATGGCCGTAACTATCGCTATCCCTGCAATCCATAACCAAACATTCGGATTGCCGACCTGAATCCAATAAAGCCATATATAAAGGGCTGCAAGCGTAATAAAAAGCGTTGGAACCGTCAGGATCATACCGATTTTAAAATAATAGCCCCAACTAATTTGAACCCCCTTACGGGATAAGACGTGCAGCCAGAGCAGCGTAGCCAAAGATCCGATCGGTGTAATTTTGGGACCAAGGTCAGATCCGATTATGTTCGCATAGATAAGGGCCTCGCGCAGAACGCCTTGTGTCCCTGTTCCTTGAATAGCCAAGGCATCGATCATTACAGTCGGCATGTTATTCATGATGGAGGATAAGATAGCCGCTATAAAACCAGTACCCAATGTAGCCGCGAACAGCCCCTGATTAGCTATCCACTGGATAACGCCACCTAGTCCATCCGTCAGACCGACGTTGCGCAGCCCATAAACAACCACATACATGCCAATAGAGAAAATAACAACAGCCCATGGGGCCTCCTTAAGCAGCTTCTTCGTATGAATGACCGGGCTTTTGCGGGCGGCGATTAAGAGCATAATAGCAGCAGCCCCTGCAATCATTGACACCGGAACAGCAAAAAGCTCGCTAAAGAAATAAGCTACCAGCAAGACAGCAAGAATTATCCAGGACAATTTAAACAAACCTTTGTCTTTAATCGCATCAGCCGGCTTTTTCAAATGAGAAGTGGGATACGATGAAGGAATGCTTTTGCGAAAATACAAATACAGCACCAACAAGCTAGCCAGAATCGAGAAAAAGTTGGGAATCAGCATACGGCTGGCGTATTCCACAAATCCGATGTCAAAATAATCTGCTGACACGATATTAACCAGATTGCTAACGACAAGGGGAAGCGAGGCCGTATCCGCAATAAAACCGCTAGCCATAATAAAAGGAAGCACCTTGTGCTCATCAAACTTTAACGCTCTGACCATGGCCAGAACGATCGGAGTTATAATCAGTGCGGCTCCATCATTGGCAAACAACGCGGCAACTGCCGCTCCAAGCAAAATCAGATAAACAAACATGAGCGTTCCATTGCCTCGCGCTCTTCGTGCCATATGCAGCGCTGCCCACTCAAAAAATCCGATCTCATCTAGCACGAGGGAAATAAAAATTATCGCTACAAAAGCTAGGGTAGCATTCCACACTATGCCGGCAACCGTACCCACATCCGCAAAGCTAACGATGCCGCAAAGCAAGGCCAATACGGCTCCTCCGGCTGCAGACCAGCCGATATTCAATCCCCCAGGCTGCCAAATGACCAACGTCAAAGTCAATGCAAAAATAATAATCGCAAGGATGACCATGATAAGCTCCCCATCCTACTCGCAGCAGTTATTCTTAGTGTGTTGATCTTGAAGCGACGGAAGGTGCTCTATTAAGACTCTAATATATGGTGGGAGCTCTGCTTTCAAGGAATAATAAATCCACTGTCCCTTCCTGTTTTCGTTGACAATGCCTCCATCCTTTAATTTACGTAAATGCTGACTGATCCCGGGCTGGGAGATCCCAATAAAATCAACGATTTCGCAGACACAAAGCTCCTGATCCTTAATAAGAGCTACAATCGTCAACCGGGTTTTATCACTCAAAAGCTTGAGCGTTTCTGATATTTCTTGAATCTGATCCATTTGGGCGTTCTCCTTCTCAGATGTAATCGTTGAAATCATTATATAATCATTCACTTATATAATCAATTACTTATATAAAATTTTTACAGCAAAAAAGGCCGAACAGGACTCCGTCCCCGCTCAACCTTTTATTTGTTCAACATCATATAATAAACGAATTACTGCGCGGTCTTATAGACCCTTCCAGCATTCGGACCAGGTGTGCTGAAACACTCCTTGCGAGCAGCACAAACCGTGTTTTTATGCTGCTTTGCGTTATACATCGCATGATCAGCATCATTAATGAAGTCACGCAGTGTACGATAATCACCCTCGAAAACCGCCAGACCTATACTCACAGTGACAGCCAAATCACCGTATTCTCCTGCTTGAACATACCGCTTCTCTACTCGAGAGCGAATACGCTCAGCAACCTCTTCACCCTCCACCGCATCAAGTCCTGGCAGCATAAGGGCAAATTCTTCTCCGCCCCAGCGGCCGATGGTATCCGATTTTCGTACCGAGCTTTGTAGACAAGCGGCAACCTCATGCAGCACCTGATCGCCGATCAGATGACCGTATTTCGTGTTAAAGCCGCGAAAGTCATCAATATCAATGACCGCAAGCGTAAGCTTGTCTTTGGTTCGTTGTGCCGTGCTGAAGCTGTGTTCAAGCTTGCGAAACAAGAATCGCCGATTATACAAGCCCGTGCCATCATCGATGATACTGAGCTCATACCAGCGAACGCACATAAGCGTTAGGAGAGCACTTGTGCTAAACATGAGCAGCAGAGCGGCTCCTATCCCGTATATCCCCTGCTTTTGCAAATAAAAAGCAATAATCCATATGGCGGAATTAGCCGCCGCGCCGAGTACTACAAGGGTTTTCTTTGGCATACAACACATCCTACAACAAGGTTTAGCGGTCGTACTTTCGGATCAAGTCCGTCAAGGCTTCACGGAACAATATGGATTCTTTCTTCTTCAGCTTCTCCGCTAAGGTCTTCAGCTGACGAACCATTGTTGCAGGATAATAACAGGTCTTCATGACCATTTCTTCATTTGGCGGCAGAGAAACCTGGTTCCTTCCGGCTTCCTTCGCCGACATCAAAGCCGCATTCGCAGCACGCATTAAAGCATTTTCATCCTTGGCATCCCGTGGGTACTGGGCAATTCCTACCGTGACGCTGATGTCCGGAGCCTCATCAACCGAGGGGAGATGGAACCGGTCTCTGGAGGCTTGTACAGCAGCACGCACCGATTCCATCTTCAAAAAGCCCTGCTCCAGGCTGTAATCCGCCAGCATCACCGCGAATTCATCCCCCGATACCCGGAATACCACGGTTTCCGACGTCTCTTCCTTTAAAATATCAGCGATTGTTTTCAATACATGATCTCCAATGTCATGACCGAACAGAGTATTGATCTCCATGAAATGATCTACATCAATAAGCGCTAGTGCAACACCCTCGCATTCTTTGGTCGTCTGCTTTAATTGAAGCTCCAGTGCTTCACGATTGCTTAATCCGGTCATTACATCCTGCCTGCTCTTCATATACCCACATCCCTATAAAAAATTATATATATAATATTATATATAGATATATACATGTAAAATATGGAAATGTGAATCAAGTCTTTATAAGCCATTCGCAAATTCATGATGTCCACCCCATTATTGACAAATTTCATTGACATACTTATAATTGTTATAGCAACTATTAATGAAGCCGACTACTTCTATGAAGTAATTTCACATCCCCCGTGAAATTACTTTTTTCTTGCTTTGTATAGCTTTTAGGCTGATGAATAACCTACCCGACATCAGACACAATAAACATAAGAAAGAAGCGATCATCTCTATGCATAAACCAGAACCTACTCAAGAAGCCCCTTTATGGAGCCGCAATTTTATAACGATCTGTTTCAGCAGTTTTTTTGTTTACATGACATTTTATATTTTGGCAGTGACGCTTCCGACATTCGTCCTAGAAAATTTACATGGCAGTAACCAGCAAATCGGTCTAGTCACTACAGTCTTCATTATTGCTGCAGTTATATTCCGTCCGCTGACGGGTAAATGGCTCGATGAGCTCGACAAGAAGAAGATCATCCTTTTCTCGCTCATCCTTTTCGCTATCTGCAGTATTCTTCATCTAGTCGTAACAAATTTTTATATCCTGCTATTGCTGCGATTTATTCACGGCATCAGCTTCGGTATTGCAGCCACAGCTACCTCCGCTGTCGTCATTCATATTATTCCAGTTAACCGCAGGGGAGAAGGAATCGGTTATTTCAGTCTTTTCATGAGCTTGGCTATGGTTATAGGTCCTTTCCTTGGATTAACGCTAATGAACAATTTCAGCTTCAGCGTTTTGTTCATCGCCTGCTTCGTTCTCGCGCTTTTATCCATGGTCTGCGGAATGATAACTCAGCTTCCTACAACGCCGGCTCCAGCCAAAACAGCTTCATCGTCTTGGGACTGGAAAAAATTCATTGAGCCCAAAGCCATTCCCATTTCATTGGCTGGATGCGTGCTGGCTTTCTCTTATGGAGCCATTTCTACATTCATTTCCGTCTATGCAAAAACGATCGGTTTAGAGAAGGTAGCAAGCTATTTCTTTATGGTGTTTGCCGCTATGATTTTGATATCTAGACCTTTTACCGGAAAACTGTTTGACCGCAAAGGCGAGCACATACTGGTCTATCCGGGCATTATCTTGTTTGTTGTCGGTATGATCTGGTTGAGCCAAGCGAATACCGCTTTTATCTTCCTGCTCACAGGCGGCATTATCGGTCTTGGCTTCGGCGCGCTGCTTCCAAGCTTTCAGGCCCTTGCCGTTAGATCGGCACCCAGTCACCGCAGTGGCTTGGCGACAGGAACCTACTTCGTATTTTTCGATTCCGGCTACGGGCTCGGTTCTTATATTCTTGGCATCATTGCCGCTCAAACCAATTACCACACCATGTATTTGGTGGGCGGCATTGTCGTGGCTTTCACCGTCGTGCTTTATTACGGGCTGCACCATCGAAAGCAAAAAGTTCAAACCGCGTAAGATCGTCTTTCAATGCAAAACAGGCTGCAAGGAATTCAAAGCGAATTCCTTGCAGCCTGTTTGCATTTATAGATGCTCCCGACGAAATTGCTCGATAATAAAAGTACGAAACAGCTCCGCAGACGGAGACAACGTCCTGTCTTCGACCCATGCCAATCCGATTTCGCGCCTGCATAGCGGCTCTGTGACTCGCATGCGTTTGATTTTGCTTGAATCAATGCCCGTGAAGGTAGGAATCAATGTGACGCCAAGCCCAGACGAGACAAGCACGGATACCGTCGCAACATCGTCTCCCTCGAATTTGATCTTGGGAACAAATCCTGCCAAGCCGCACAATTGATCTGTCAACGTACGCATCCCGTAGCCTCTTTTGAACGTAATAAACGGCTCCTCAGCCAGCTCTGCGAGACGTATGGCGTCTTGGGAGGCCAGACGATGATTCGCTGGAACGTACACGAACAGCTCCTCTTCAATCAATTTATGCCAAGTGATGCCTTTACGGTTTTCGAGCAGCCCAACAATACTAAGATCCACCTCGCTGTGAAGCAGCTGCTTGTGAATGATCGTCGTCGGACTCTGGTGGAGCAGAAACTCCACGTTAGGATATACTCGATTGAATTTACTTAATAATTCCGGCAAAATGCTCAGCCCGAAGGTCATGACGAATGCCAGAGAAACCGAGCCCGTGTAGGGGTCCTGCATTTGATGAAGCTCTTGAACCCCATCCTGGATTTCCTGGAGAGCGCGGTCTACCCGCTGCAAAAAACGTTTGCCGAACGGATTCAACTGTACGGAACGGCCAATCCTGTCGAACAAAGCTACCCCAAGCTCCTCCTCCAGATGAGTGATCGAACGGCTTAGGGCAGGCTGCGAAATCGCCAGCTGCTCCGCCGCTTTAGTGAAATGCTCGGTCTTCGCCACGACTCGAAAGTACTCCAGCCGCTGCCATTCCATAGAAAACGCCTCCATTTTATCATAACCAAAATGCATCATTTCTATATCAATAATAAATTGGACGTTATCAACTGGCAAGGAGTAGACTTGAGTATCATCAGTTTCAGTCACAAGTGGAATAAGGGGAGCTCATTATGCCATACATTGAAATCGGAAGCAGCGCCTATCGGCGCACACTATTAAGCATGCTGCTTGGGAGCCTGGTCACATTTGCCATTCTTTACAGTCCACAAACGTTGATCGGCGCTTTTGCAGAACAATTCAACGTCTCGCCATCGACGGCAAGCTTTGTCATCTCTTTCTCAACGATGATGTTAGCCGTCAGCATGCTGTTCGTATCTGTGTTTTCCAATGCATGGGGAAGAAAAGGCGTCATGAGCGTCTCGTTATTCGTTACATCAGTGCTCGCCATTATATCCTCATTCAGCAACAGCTTTCATTTGCTGCTGGCTTTAAGACTTCTAGAGGGAGTCAGCCTGGCAGGCTTTCCGGCGATTGCGATGACTTACTTGAACGAGGAGATCTCTCCTCGCAGCATAGGCCGGGTTATGGGAGTATATGTCGGAGGGACGGCGATCGGCGGCTTCGTAGGCAGGGTATTCGTCAGTGCCTTAACGGATTTGTTCTCCTGGCATGTGGCGCTGCTGGTTTTGGGCATATTCAGTCTTCTGTGCAGTATCTGCTTCTGGCTGTATTTGCCGAAATCACAGCATTTTCAACCGGCCGGCATTTCGTTTAAGCATGCGATCAACGGCTTTAAGAACGGATTAGCTAATAAAAAGCTGCTTATACTCTATTTAATAGGCTTTCTGCTGCTGGGTGTTTATGTAACCTTGTTTAATTATTTGGGGTATCCATTATCTCAGTCGCCTTATTATTTAAGCCAGACGGTAATTGGCTTTCTGTTTATTTTTCAACTGATTGGCTCCTGGAGCTCCTTCCTATTCGGAAAGCTGGCCGACAAGCATTCACGCGCGGGACTGATTGGTATAGGCATCGCCTTAACGCTTATCGGTGCGCTGCTCACGCTGTACGGCAGCCTTGTCTTCATGATTGCGGGGCTCATTCTTTTCGCTTTCGGCTTTTTTGCAGGGCATACGGTGGCCAGCAGCTGGGTCGGTAGAATCGCGCCAGCTTCCAGCAAAGCTTACGCTTCATCCTTATACTTACTGTTCTATTACACAGGCTCTAGTCTTATCGGCTGGTCCGGCGGCTTCTTCCTTGCTTCCTTCCACTGGTCAGGGGTTATTGCTTTCATATGCGTGCTTCTTGTCCTTACTGTCCTGCTCGTTATCCAACTCAGAAGTGAACCGGCATCCCAAACCAGCATCGGGATGGAAAAATAGCTTCCATCCCGTGCAGCGGAGATGAGATTCTCCCGAAAGTAAGCTCAAGAGCTTGTTTCCTCTGGCACCGGTCCATCGAATAAAGTTGTTAAAACGTTAATACAGCTTCTCCGATACAGCCTTCGCTGTCCGCTCCTGGTATTTACGAGCGGCATCGCCCATCTGCAGCGACACACCGGCATACAATATATCAATGACGGTGAGCTGCGATATTTTCGCAGCCATAGAGCTGCCTTGCAGCGGGTTCTCGCGCGCGGCCATCAATAGCTCAACATCCGCCAGCTTCGTTATCGGTGAGCGGGCGTTATGCGTAATGCAAAGGATCTTGGCGCCAGCTTCCTTGGCCAGTCGCAAATTCTCGATTGTATCCTTGGTGCTTCCCGAAACTGATATCCCTACTGCTACATCGTTACTGGACAGCAAGGACGCAGCCATCGCCTGAAAATGCGTATCCTGCCTGGCATCGCATCGTTTGCCGATTCTCGTAAAGGCATGCGCCGCTTGAAGCGCCGTCAGCCCTGAGGAGCCGACACCGTAAAATTGGATCGATTCCGCAAGAGCCATCAGCTCGATCGCCTGACTCAGCTTATGTCCGTCCAACAGCTGCCCCGTTTCCTCCAGTATGCGACTGTGAGTCGCAATGATTTTGTGCGCGAGCACGGACGGCGCGTCGCCGCTCTTTACCTCTTCATGAGTATGGGTCACAGGCTGCACCAAATCCTGCGCAAGCAGCAGCTTGAAGTCTTGAAAGCCCTTGAAGCCCAGCTTGCGGCAAAACCGCAATACTGTCGTCTCACCTACATCCGCTTGCTCCGCCACATCCGTCACCGATTGGTAAATAACCTTCTCGGGATGCTCCAACACATATTGGGCAACTACCGTCTCCGTCTTGGTCATCGCATTAAGATAACTCCGTATGGAGAGCAGTGTATTTCCCGCTTCATGCAAAGTTTTCAATTGTCTGCACCTCTTCTATACTTCAAACAGGTATTTTTCTCCGTTTATTATATTTTTAACGGATATTTTTTTCAATATATTTTAACCTTTTCCGCTTTTCCTAATGAAAGACCCATGATAAAATGGAGTTATTTTCCACTACACCTTAATAAATTGGAGTTTTTTTCTATCAATCCAAGCGCGGAGGATGAAACCGAATGCAAAAAATCGTCTATTTGCCATTGGACGAAAGACCATGTAATTACCGTTATCCGCTTTATTTGGCCTCCATGACCGATATGGTGCTTGAGCTTCCTGCAATGAGCCTGCTAGGAGGCAAGAAGGCAGCGGCTGATACGGATGCCGTCGCCCAATGGCTCATTGGCGCAGCAAAAGGAGCCGACTACTTGATCGTGTCGATAGACATGCTCGTGCATGGAGGGATTGTTCCGTCCAGACTGCACCATACACCACAATCAGTATGTGAGGAGCGTCTCCACGTCCTTGCTAGGGTGAAACAGTGCAATCCCACCTTGCGCATATTCGCATTCAATCTCATCACGCGGGTTCCAGCCTATTCCAGCTCGGAGGAGGAGCCGGATTATTACGCCGATTACGGTCAGCAGCTTTACACCTATGGATGGCTAAAGGACAAGGCAGACCAGGGATCGTTGGACCCAGAAGAGCAGGAGCAGCTCGAAGCCGTTATGTCGGCGATACCGTCTGAGGTGTTGAACGATTTCTTGACCCGCAGGGATACTAACGCTTTCGTAAACACGGAAACAATAAAGCTCGTTCGAGACGGAGTTGTCGATTTCCTTATCATCCCGCTGGATGACAATGCCAAATATGGATTCAGTCCGCTTGAACAAAGAAAGCTATCGCTGCTGGCGGAGGAGCTTGACGTGAACGATCGCGTCATGATTTATCCAGGAGCTGACGAAATAGGCTGCACTTTGTTTGCCAGAGCGTTCTGCGAGGCCAACAAGTACGTCCCCAAAGCCTTCGTCCGCTACTCTTCCGTAAACGGGCCTTTTGTCGTACCGAAATATGAAGATCGGCCTCTTGGAGAAAGCATCAAGTATCATTTGACCGCCGCAGGCGCTGTAGCGCATGATCATTCCTACGGTACTGATTTTATATTGATGACGAACTCCCCTCCTGTCGGACAATCGGACATGAACGAAAGCCGGACTCCTTACGGACAGAGACATCGATCCTATTTCTCCGAGACGAATACCAAAGAATTTGTACAGGCGATTCGGCATTATATTCGTGAAGGACATACCGTCGCTTTGGCCGACGTCGCCGTCAGCAATGGATCGGATCATCCGTTCATGAAGCTGGTCGGCAGTGGCGGATTGCTCCATGATATAGCCGCCTACGCCGCTTGGAACACATCAGGTAATTCCATGGGGACGGTCGTCTCCCACGCCATAATTGAATCCTATTATCGCGGCCAAAAGAGTGATACAGTGGAGCGCTATGCCCGCAGTCGGGCTTATTATTACTTCCGTCTAATAGAGGACTGGGGTTATCAGGCGTTAGTGCGTGAGGATGTCATTCACCATGTGCTTCCTAAGCTAGGAGCAAGCTATTACGAGCTGAAGCATGTGCAGACACAAGTGTATGAAAGCATACAAACGAAGCTAGTGCAGTTTATCGCAGACTATCTACAAGAAGGTTCACCTTACCGTTTCCGAATCGAAAACGTTCATTTACCATGGAGCCGGATGTTCGAGGTGGGGTTCGACGTTATGCTGGAGCCGGATACCCATTCATAAATTGCATAAAAGCTCGCAGCGGCAGCCTTGGACTGTGAATAAAGCCCTTGGCTGACGCTGCTTTGTAGCCTTAACTTTTTATCGTTCATTTCATCCGTTAGCCGGGTTGATCATTGCAGACGCTTCTCATGCCCTTCTTCGGTTCCTCATCCACACGTTACTGCTGCTTGATTTTAGCTTCAACGATTTTGTCGATTTGTTCGTTGGAATCACGCAGTGCAGTGTTCACATCCTTCTCCTTTCTCAAGACACTTTCATAAGCGTCGAGAATCACCTTATTGGTATCACTGCCTTGATATTTGGAGATCCGCGGGACGGATGGCTTCAACTTAGCCATACTGCTCAAATTCAATGTCTTGTTCGCGAATTCAGGAATGCCCTTCCCGAACTCCTTTTTAACTACTTCACTCGTCAATACAGACATTTTACCGTTTCTGGCAAGCTGCAGCTGTACTTCATCCGATAGTGCAGTCTGGATGACAAGGAAAGCGGCTTGTTTATTTTTACTCGGCAAAGTAATGGACATATTCGGTGTATCGACATTGGTGCTGTATCCCATGGCATCCTTATGCTGAGGATAAGTGACAACATCCCAATTCATATCAGGGGCGCTCTTGAGAGCGTTGATCGTACTGCTATAGCCTGTAATCATAGCCAGCTCGCCATTAATAAAAGCCTTCTGATTTTCACCGAAGTTCATCGTATTATAGGGTGCGTCCGAGTTGCCAGGGTAATTGTATATGCTCTCCCATAACTCAAAGGCTTTCTTCCAAGGTTCCGTCGTGATCGTTGCCTTATTATTTTTATCCAGCTGATACAAAGTAATCTGATTAATCATCCGGTTCACGTTATCGGGATAAAGGCCGCGGTATTTAATGCCGTCATAATTTCTCGTGATCTTTTTACCAAGGTCTCCGATTTCTTCCCAAGTCATTCCGTCCTTCGGATAAGGAACAGCGAATTTGTCAAACAAGGTTTTGTTATAAAATAATCCGAATGCGTTGTTATAGACAGGCAAACCGCCTATAAAATTTTCCCCGCTGTTCACTTTCACATAATCCACCATTTCCGGTATAACGCGATTCAAATCAAAATTATTTTGCTTAATGATCGGTTCCATATTGTAGAGCAGCTGCAGATCGGCAAGCGATTTAAGCGTAGATCCGTAGCCTACTACAATGTCCGGGATGTTGCCGGCTGCAACAAGCTCGTTAAGCCCGGAGCCTTTTTCCGATGTATTAATGTATTCCAGAGTAATTTTAGGATATTTTTTGGCAACGGGGTCCTGGATATACAGTTTAAAATCACTTTCATTAAAGTTACCACTACCAGTTGCAAACTTCACAGTTACGGGCTCTGTAATTTCTTTGGGGATATCCGCTTCCTTGACCTTATTGGCATCTCCAGCTCCTCCTCCGTTACAGCCTGATAACGTAATCGCAGCACAAGCCACGAAGACAACGGTCTTCTTTATCAATATATTCGCCCCTTTTCATGATATAAAATGTTAAATAAAGCGCTTTCTTAATAATTCTAGGGAAAATCCAAACAATTGAGTATGTCTAATCTTCACATTATTATTCAAAAAATTCATATCTTTAGGTGAAAACGAATGGATTTCGATATAAATACAAAAAAACGCGACCCACACCCTAAGTGCGGATCGCGCTTTTAATTATTTTAACCGTTACAAGGTAAGTCCTCCGTCGACAACAACGACCGAGCCCGTCATATAGCTGGACTCAGGAGAAGCCAGGAATGCGACCATCGCAGCAAGCTCATCCGGTTGTGCGAAACGTCCCATTCTCATAATGGACACTTCGTCCGGTACATAGCCCGTTTGCTCCATTGTGGTAGCAACGCTATCGGTAAGAGCCGTTTTGACGCCTCCTGGGCAAATCGCATTGACACGAATCCCTTGCTTCACATATTCCAAAGCCGCTGCCTTGGTCAATCCGATAACCGCGTGCTTGCTTGCCGAATAGGCGCCGGCGCTGTGCTCGCTTCGTATCCCTGCTGTGGATGCTGTATTAATGATCGTGCCGCTGCCTTGGCTTTCCATGACCTTCAGCACATATTTCATTCCAAGGAAGACCCCTTTGACGTTAACCGACATGATCCGGTCGAATTCAGCTTCATCGGTGTCCGCAAGCTTGGAAAACTTTTGAATGATTCCCGCATTATTAAAAAACACATCTATACGTCCGTATGTTTGTACGGCCTCATTAACATAATATTGTACATCTTCACTCTTAGCTACATTCGCCTGAACGAAGATTCCTTCGCCGCCTTGTTCTTTCACAAGCTTTAAGGTTTCTTCTCCAGCTTCCTTATTGTAATCAACCAATACGACTTTGGCACCGTTCTTAGCGAGCTTCAAGCTGCTTGCTCTTCCTATACCGCTTCCTGCACCTGTAATTACAGCAATTGGGTTCGTATTCGTCATGATTCATCCATCTCCTTCAAGCAGTATGGGTTGGTTCTGATCTTACATAGAAAAAATGTTTAGGATATGATAGCAATAATATCTATGTGATAGTGTTACTATCATTACAATATTCATTATATCACCATCTATTTTTCTTTTCAATCCGTCCATTTCAAAAAAGTCCTTGAAAAAGCAGGCTCAGTTGACAACGATTAGTCATTTTGTTAGCATGGCTATCAATTATGACTGGATCGAGGAGTTGAATGCAGGAATGGACCCCAAGAGCAGATGGGAACAAGAACGGCTTGAAGGTAAGCAGCAGCGCCTCAGTAGTATCATTGCATCCGCGGAACGAGTATTCCTAAAGAAGGGCTTGGAGAAA
This sequence comes from Paenibacillus sp. UNC451MF, assembly GCF_000686845.1. GTDB lineage: Bacteria > Bacillota > Bacilli > Paenibacillales > NBRC-103111 > Paenibacillus_S. The sequence goes on from NZ_JMLS01000014.1 coordinate 211,990, forward strand.
GCCACCATGCAGGACGTTGCCAAGGAAGATAATGTAGGCATCGCTACCTTGTTTCGCTATTTTCCTAAAAAAGATAAATTAATCGTCGCGGTAGCCACCCGTCTTATGGAGTCTCAGGCTCCCATGTTTGAGGAAATCGCTCAAAGACAGGAGAGCTGCCTGAGCAAGCTTGAGCGTATCTTCGATTATTTCGTTTCCTTCAGCAGAGAAAATCGCGAGGAGCGCACAAAGCTGCTCGAAGCCTTCCAAAGCTACGCCGCTCAATCGCCCGAGCCTCTCGAGGATATTGATAAATACAATGCCGTATATCATCAGATATCGGCAATCTACCATCGAATTATCGAAGAAGGAATTCACGACGGCTCCATCCGGTCAGATATTCCGACGCAAGAAACATTATCGACGATGGCCAACGCGTTCGGCATCTTCGCGCAAAAGCTGTCACTGCAAAAAAACATCGTCATGCTGGAATCCGATATGGACTCGGAAACCCAGCTGCTGCTGATGAAAAAAATATTTTTGGAGTATTTACGTGCTCCAGGCAGCTCCAACAATACTTCATCAAACTAAATGTGTTGAAATACAAATAGACCGTACCCGCTCTAGGGACTGACCCCCGTTTGTGAGACAGGGATCAAAGCACCTTTCAAGTTTTAAGCAGCCAGTCGCCGAAAATCTATAGGCGACTGGTTATTTAGTTTCGTTTGAATGCGAATTGAGTTATAGTA
>NZ_KK366026.1:0-81356 GCF_000686845.1 Paenibacillus sp. UNC451MF
TTTTTTGCCATAACGAAAAGCACCCCCTACAGTTTTCATCGGTTATTAACACCAGGGTGTTTTACCAATGTCCACTATAAGGGGTGCAGTTCAGATATGAGGGGGTTTAATGATGCTTCCTTACAGTGCAATCTTCTATTAATTCTTGTCCAGCAAAGACGCACCGGCGATGCCCGGATGTGTCATTTCAAAAGGATCAAGGATTAGATCCAGCTCTTCTTCTGTCAGCACGTTGTAAACCAAGCACAGCTCACGCACCGATTTACCCGTTAAAGTCGCTTCGCGGGCAATCCGTGCCGCTACTTCATAGCCAAGATGCGGATTTAGTGCCGTAATGATTCCGATACTTCGGTCAACATATTCTTTACATTGTTCTGCGTTCGCTTCGATTCCGTCAACGCAATGGATTTTAAACACTTTGAAGGCCTGATTCATAATGCTGATCGATTGCAGCAGGTTGAATACCAGAACCGGCTCCATTACGTTAAGCTCCAATTGGCCAGCTTCCGAAGCAAGACAAATTGTATGGTCATTACCGATGACCTGGAAGGCCACCTGATTAACGACTTCGCACATAACCGGATTGACTTTACCAGGCATGATCGACGAACCCGGTTGGCGGGCCGGAAGCTTGATCTCGTACAAGCCTGCGCGAGGACCTGATGCCATCAAGCGAAGATCATTGGCAACCTTGGACATGTTGATCATACATACCTTCAAGGCAGCCGATACCTCGGTGTATGCATCCGTATTTTGCGTAGCATCGACTAGATCCTCCGCATTCTTAAGAGGGAAACCGCTCCATTGAGCAAGCAGCTCGACTACACGTTTAATATACCGTGGGTCAGCATTCAGACCGGTTCCTACGGCCGTCGCCCCCATATTGACCTCATACAAATGAGCGCGGCTTTGTTGAATCCGCTTGATATCGCGCTCCAATACTCTCGCATAGGCGGCAAATTCCTGCCCAAGCCGAATAGGCACCCCATCCTGTAAGTGGGTACGCCCCATTTTGATCACACTATCGAATTCTACTGCTTTTGCAGCGAAAGCACCGTGCAGCTCTTGCGCTGTCTCCAGTAATTTATCCATAAGCGATAGTACAGCAATATGAATGGCAGTTGGAAAAGCATCGTTGGTAGATTGCGCCATATTCACATGAGAGTTCGGGCTGACCTTGAAGTAATCTCCCTTGGTTCCTCCCAGCAGCTCAATCGCCCGGTTGGCGATGATTTCATTGGCATTCATGTTGATGGATGTTCCCGCTCCACCCTGGATCGGATCAACGATGAATTGGTCATGCCATCTGCCTTCGATCATTTCATCGGCAGCTCTGACAATCGCTTCAGCCAATCCAGGCTGCAGACGGCCTATTTCCATGTTAGCTGTGGCCGCTGATTTTTTCACAATCGCCATAGCTTGAATTAATTCCTCATGAACCCGGTAGCCGGTAATCGGGAAGTTCTCTACAGCCCTCAAAGTCTGTATGCCATAGTACGCGTCAATGGGAACTTCCTTAGAACCTAAGAAATCTTTTTCAATTCGTACCGTTTCCGTCATCTTGCTTTCCCCTTTCATACCATCCAGCAAATTAATTATCCAAAGGTTAAATAAAATTGTAAGTTGAATCCGGTTTCATTGTAATCCAAATAGGTAGAAGATGCAACGTGTTGAATATTGTCGATAGAAACTCGTCTCCCGCAGGTATACGCGTACAAAAGAACCCCCGAAGCCGGAGGCATCTCTAATCCAGTATGTCAGTATTTAACAAGTTTCATTCAAACCGAATCCAAATGCCAGTCTTATCGTCAGATACCTTGAACCTCGGATAAAGCAGGCAATCCGGATCTTCTCTTTCCAACCGAACCAGCTTGTCGGCATATTCAGCCAATGACTGCTCCGCAACCTGCAGGGTTAGTTCCCTCATTGCATCATACGCCGGATTCTCTCTGGTTGCAAGCTCTGCAGGAGGGAACAACCCATCAGTTACTAATAGCAAGGCCTTTAGCTGAATCCGGTTGATTCTGCCATACTCAATGAAATCGGCTAGCTCTGGCTCACCGCTGAGGACAGAATAGCCTTCCGGCTTGTTCATTTTTGCTTTATTGCCCACAATAACCGGTCTTGCCAGTTCCCAGAGACTTTCCCGCTTTGTAATGCCTTGCCTGATCCCTTGCTCCCAGACACGCTTGGACAGTAGATCGACATGCGCAACCTGGTCCCTGGAAAGAGTCCGAATGGCTCCATCCTTATAGACAGCTGCAATCATGCAATCGCCGGCTTGCGCAAAATCAATATAAGTGTCATGAACACGAATAAGGGCTAGTCCACTGGTCCAAAGGGAGGCTTTATCCGTGACATCAACACCGGCTTCGAGCATCTTGCTTCTTAAGCGAGCATTCGCTTGGACGACCAACGGCTTTAAGCTGTCCTCTGGCATATCCGCCTCTTCTAGTGATTCCAAAAAGCTCTGAATGTGCCTTGAGGCAAGATGACCACCAGTCTCATTGTTTGGGCCCCTATACGGATGCAGTGAAGTAGCACCATCCAATACGCCGTACATTCGTAAACGTTCATGATTAACTAGAGCATCCTCATTCCATTCGGCCGTCCCTTGCAGAGATATCGTCTCGATTTTCATCTGAATTCTTCCTCCAGTACTCCTATGAATTTTCCGACCCGATTGCTGATCATTACCGCTCTTTTGCGCTATAAGCGAGACTTTCTAATGACTTGATTGATAACCTCCGAGAAAATAAGTCCAATGGCTATAGCACCCGAGATCATAAACGCCTTGGCTGCCAGCTGAACTGCAAGATCGTATTGATTTTCAACAATATTACGCATCGCATCATAAGCCAGTCCCCCCGGAACGAGAGGGATAATGCCCGAGACGCTAAAGATGATGATCGGGGTTTTATATATTTTGGCTAAAAATTGGCTGATCACCGTAACGAAAAAGGCGGCGACTAAGCTCGAAACGATCGGATTGGCAGACACTTTCATGCATGAAATGTAAAGCAGCCACCCCATCATGCCTACAAATCCACATTGCAGTAAATTACTCTTAGGTACGTTAAATATAATGCCAAAGGCTGCAGAAGCGATGAAGCTGGTTACCAGCTGTTCTATGATCAAGGTTGCGAAACCTCCTGTAGGTATGTTAATTAACCGGACAACCTGCTGCTTCAGTAAAGAGCTATGACAAGAGCAATCCCTGCCCCGATAGCGAATGCCGTTAAGAGAGCTTCCGCCCCTTTGGACAATCCGGAGACTAGATGACCCGCCATTAAGTCACGAACGGCATTAGTAATCAGAAGACCCGGAACCAGCGGCATGACAGAACCGATAATGATTGTGTCCAGCTGGTGACCTATGCCCTGCTTAACGAATAAAAAAGACATCGCACCAATCATTAACGACGCTAAAAATTCGGCAAAGAACTTGATTTCGATCCACCGCTGAATATATATGAGGAATAAGAAGCCACACCCACCGGAGATGATTGCCGGCAGCACATCCTGCCATATCCCCTGAAACATGATAAGGAAGCAACCGCTGGCCAAAGCCGCCGCCGCTACTTGTACCCATACCGGATAAGCGATTCTGGCCGCATCAATTTGTTTTAGCGCCTCATGAGCCTCCGTAGCCGACAGCTCTCCTGCACTTATTTTTCTGGAAATATCGTTAACGAGAGCCACCTTCCGCAGGTCGGTAGACCGCTCCATAATACGAATCAAACGAGTCATCGGTTCGGTTCCATCAATCGAGAAAAATATCCCCGTAGGAGTCACATAACTATGAGAATTGTCCACTCCGAGTGCCGCTGCGATACGCATCATCGTATCTTCTACCCGGTAGGTCTCTCCGCCGCTTTGCAGCATGATTTTCCCGGCCAGCAGGCAGATTTGCGTAATTTCAAAATGTTGCTTCGATGGCTCCATCAAGCTTCTCCCCCGGAATGTGTTTGCAATTTCGACTGTTCTCAGTATTCCTAATTTTGTAACTTTATAAAGAAAACGCTACGGCTTCGTAAGCCTTTCAGTTCCAAAGCCTCCCATGTCTCCAATGTAACGCAAAATGTAAGAAAAGCATAGTGGATGACAGCAAGATTCTGGTTGAATAAAAAAAGCAGCCTCACGGCTGCTTCCTGGTCTGTCGAGAAGCTCAACTTTTCCTACAAACCAAAAGCCAATTTAGCCATGCAAGCCTGCCGTCAAACGAGGACTAGGGCGATAAGGGCCGACAGGAATTTGGATCAAGCTGCATAGTCCCTTCTCTGATATCCCATAAATGCTGTCGCTCAACCTGGTATCATATCCGAGCAGCGGATGGCCCCCTAACCCGAGAGCGGATGCCGTCAACAGCAGCCGCTGCACGAGCATTCCCGCCTCCATCTGCTGTATCCTGAAGCCTCTGTAGCCAAGCGCTGCTGCAAGATGCCGTCTATCTCCCGCCACATGAAAGCAGAGCGGAACCTGAAGCACATTCACATTGTCGGCGGGCATTCCCTGCTGTATCCATAGCCGCTGATCACCGCTCCGTGCCAGCTGCAGTGTGTGCTTCGCTCCGTCGTAACCATAAGCTCCGTCCGGCAGGTCTTCCACCTTATGTGTACATACATGCAGCGATACACGTGGTAACGCATGCTCACTGGAAAAGTCCAGATCATTCTGGTAAGCAAAAGAAGCCACGGTCTCCCTCAGCAGTATGGCAAGCTCTTGTCTGCTCACTTCACCGAATATAAAATCACCGTCCGGCGAATAACGATTCCGGCTCACTGCTGCAAAATCGTACGTTAGCCGCTCCGGGGAAGGCAACGACATGGATCTTTCTTCCCCGAAGATCGAAGTCCTACCTGTTGCAAAAGGGAGCAAGGGCTCTATAGAGTTAAGCATTGCGGCCTCATTCATCTCAAGCAGCAGCGGAAATGGTTGGATCGTGCGCGACCGCACATAGTGCACATGCTGCAATGTAGGAAGCTCCCGACTTAGTGAGGAGGAGACATCAAGCCGCTCCCGGGTTTCATTCATGCCGGGTGCATTAAACCATGCGGCTGCAGGCTTCGCTGACAGCGCAATCGCTGCATACACGCTTTCTTCCTGTTCCGATAAGCCCAACAGATGGTTTACCGCCCGGTCCAAAAACCTGAAGCACACACCGGCATCGTAACCATAACGTTTGGCTGCTTCCAGCAGCTGGCCGATCATTGCCCCCGCATCCAAACCCTGCAAACGGTAGGAAAAACTGCTGTATTTAAAAAGGTTTTTCCAAAACATAGCCGTCACGAAGACAACCGCGAAGCATTCTTCTACATCACAAGAATAGCCCAGCGCACGCTTTAAATAACTGTCAAAGCAGCCTTCGCGAAGCTGCACGAGACGATGATGGGCCGCGTCGTAATGGTACACTCCCTTAGACAGCCCCTCGATATTCAAATACACGTAGCACTCATTTGGATACAACGCCCCTCCGGATGGGGCAAACCTGCGGTACATCTGGAACAAGTCTCGTTCCGACTCCTTACCAGGAAGAATGCAATGACTTAATTGCGCCAAACCGCAAGAATACCATAAAAAGTGGCCGAGAGTCTTGAGATCAGGAGGCTTCCTCTGCTTCATCCCCTCTGTTAGTGTCAATGGGATGTCGGCAGAAAGAGGCACAGCAGGTAAGCCACGGTAAAGCTTATAGGGAAGCGGTCCATCCTCCCAATCCACGACACGCTCCGGCGGCTTGGTTTTGTCGATGTCGTATAACAGATCGTACAAAAATGAGTCAAGGCTCATCCTTTTCCCCCCGGTCAGAGCAAGATGGGTCACACATATTTATACTCATCGTGTCACCCGTTACGGCTACGGAAACGGGTGAGGATAGGGATTCAGTTGTTCAGGTGTTAACGTATGCTTCGCATAGCCAAGCTGCACCGGCACCTTGAATATCCTTTCCAGCCCGGTTACACGAGTATAATGATGACCGAACGTCATCGGAAGCAAGCCCGGTATCAGCACTTTGACGCAATAGAGTCCGTTGCGTTCGATTTCCGGAGCTGTCACATCCACTACGACTACATCAAGGTCGCAACGGCGAAACGCCTGAATGATATCCTTCACATCCTCTGTCAGGTCAGCATGAACAGTCCTGCTCTTGAACTGTTCGTCGAACCTATGGAGCGGACGTTGGCCACCAAGCAAAAAATGCAGCCGCTCCTCAGCCTGCGGCAATCCGTACAGCAGAGCGTGGTCATCCATCGACCACACGAGTGAAGAGTCGTGAAGCATGCTCTCACACGCCTCCCGCTTCGCCTCCAACTTCGAATCCAGATTAATCACCATCCCTGCCAATTCATGAAGGGAACCTTTGACAGCCCGGATGGGATCAAGGTGTGCTCCAGCGGCACAGATGAGATTCATTCCACTTTGCTTGCGATTCTGCGCGACCCCCCACACGCTTGGAATTCCATGCTCCATCGTTGAATTAAAAAACCTTACGTCAAACCCAGAGATAGCCCGCAATCGTTCAACCATCCATAGCAGCTCCGTATCATCGGAAGAAGAGAGATCCAGCTCCGGAATAGGAAGACGGCCATACCAGGTCATCAGGAACGAGTCTCGCTCGACCACTTCCAATATGCCGTACAGAGCTGCTTCTACCAAGCTGCCACCCAACGCGCAGCCGTTAGACGATTCGAACACATAAGGATTACCGGAAGTCATGCTGTAATACGCTAACTGCTCCGGAACCAAGATAGGACGCTCCTGCGTCAACGAATACCCCCAAACCCAAGAAAGCGAGGCTTCTGGATCGAATGGCTTAAACGGGAAGCCATCCCGAGCATATTGCTCCTGCGAGTGAACCCCTACGGAGAACGGGTTCAGTGCATGATGGGACAGCTCCCTATAGCTGCCGCTAATGACTGTCCGTTTTGCCCGGGGCTCCAAGCTGGAGTACCGTTCAACGCCCTCCAATATAGCCGTGAAATGACTTAAATCAAATGAGTGTGTTCTTCCCGCAGTGCCTACGTCCTCATTTATTAACGGCAGGTTCACGCTGGCATCGGCAAAAGGCGAAACCAGATCGGTCATTTCCCCATTCAGCAGGCCGGTACGATAATCCAAATAATCGGCATTCAGAGTGTGCTTCAGGTCATTCATGGTTCGGGTACGATAGCTATCCGCACTTAGTTTGGGACATGGCTCTAGTACAAGAAGCGCGGCTTCTGCAGTATCATCCGCAGCTAGACTGCAGAGCGGACAAAGCGAATCCGGTAGAACGAAATGGCGAGTGCATTCCAGCGTTGACAAGTTGAGCAATACGAGGCTGCCTTCCTTGTACTTCGAACTTAACAACATGCTCCTGATCTCAGCCCCGAGCAAATACGCAGCGTGCCGCAGCCCTGTTCGCGATGCCCATGCGTCGCCAGAAGAGCCTCCCGACTCCACCAATTGTGTCCGCAGCTGTGTCATTTCCCATCGCTCTTGTCCTGCACGGATTCGCCTCCGTTCAGCGCATTGGGAGCATCCGGGAACACCTGGGCGGACAAGGGGGCCCAGAACTGCATCTCCAAACGTTACAAAGCCTCCAAACCAAGGGATTCCAGCTGGCTGCAGTAATTCTTCTGTCCTAAGCTGAAGCGAAGGGTCCCAGCCATCGCTTAATACGATGACCAGCTGGGCAGCCTCAGGAATGCCGACTTCCCAATCCTCCTGCCGGGAGACCTCGAATTGGGATGCTAGATCCTTAGACACATAATCTGCCAGCTGTCCGGCACCTACTATGGTAACGACAGCGTTCACTCTACCTCCTCCTCTCGCAGTACAACGCCGAATACTCCGGCAAGCTCTTCCTTCAGAAACGGCTCTACGGCCAGATTGAATACCTCAAGTCTCAATCCGTGGCTTTCCAATCCTTGCACTGCCGATTGCAGCAGATCCAACGGAACCGCTGTGCCGCTTGCAGCAATTTCAAGGCGAAGGGGTTCATTGGCTTCCACCCTGACGTAGGATGATTCCAGTGCTTGAGCGAGTGAATGCTCGATACCATTCTGCTCATACAGCAGTGCTTGCTGCAGTGCCCTGCGCAATGCGAAGGTCAAGTTCAAGCCGACGCCGGCAAACCAGCGTGAGTGATGACCTACCCAAGCTACGGGGAAACCGAATAGTTCCTCCCCTAGCCCAATGATTGGTGCGCCTTGTTTCACCGACAGAGCTTGAAAATAAAACCGGCAGCGTGTATCGTCTATTCCCTCCAGCTGGACTAGGCGAATGGAGGGCATCTGCTCCTGATGTCGCCGAACCATTTCGGCAAGCAGCTGTTGATGCAATCCCCGCCCTACAGCTTCAGCTACCGTTTCGCCTGCTCCGATACTAACCTGATGGCTCGTTTTGCCAATGTTATTTTCTTCATCAAGCCGAACTGTCCATCTCTCAAGAAGATGCTCCGCCAACCGGGCTGCATATGCTTCCAAACCGGCTAACCCGGCTTCCCGCCTCGCCTCCTCATGCGTTAAGCCCGAACCTATCATTTCAGGGAGCAGCTCTGCAGGTCCTTCCGTTAATGGATCGACGGCCTGAACACAGCATTGAGCCAGCGGAAGCTGAATAAGCTCTTCTTCCTCCCACTTGTGCAAAATACCGGTATGTGAAGAAGTCAATCCGCTGAGATGGGACATCAATCGACTGTCCTCCTGCTCTAGGCTATCGTCTTGATCCAACGGGAGCTTTACTGCACCAGCTCCTTGCTCTAACATCGCCTCAGTCGCCAAAGGGTGTGGCCAATAGGAATGCCAGCGTCCTTCCAGGGTTTCTAAGTTCAACAAGTATAGCTGGCCGTTTCGCCCGGTCGGAGATACTCCTGTTATTTTTTTGAATAGCTCAAATACGAGCACGTTCACCAGCAGCGCCCCTGCCGTTGTGGAGAAAGCCTGTTGATCGTTCTTATTGCCCAGCACAGTAGAATGAATTCTACGCCAGGCTGACTCCCACCCGCCTTCAAGCTCAGGATGGACGAGCGGGCCTGCAATACCCGTTTGCTGAACCATCATGGCGGGAGCAAACCATTTACCCTCTCTTCGGCAAGCCTCATGTATTGTCTTAAGCTCCTGAACGTCCTCCTCTCTGGATACGTAAGCGACAATGTCATAGGATTGAAGCGTTTCTCGCCAGAAATCCGTCTCTCCCTCCGGCTGAGATAACTCCATAACTTCAAGTGCCACCTCGGAATCGTTCTGGAGGGCATGCCCGGCTAGCTCCATCAATCTTTCTCGATCTGTAGGCTCTGTTGTTGTTAGCAGCACATGAAGCTTAGGTAAGCCTGATTCCAGCAGAGCGGCCAATAGCGAGACCATCAATGGCCCTGAACCGACCGCTAGCAGCCGGGTTCCACGATAGCTTTGAAACCGATAACCTCCCGAATGACCGAGCTGATCTAAAAATTCGATCTGCGAAGCGTACCTGAGGGCTACAGCTTCAGGCAATTCATGGGGAAGATCCGTGCTTACATCCCGAACGAAGCCGTTGTCATACAACACTTGCGCAATATCGTACATTTGTTTCATGTAGGCATCAGGCAGCCCATCACTTAATTCGTCCATCGTATATTCGCCGTTGAACACCGGGAGCAGCCGCTCAACCCACTGATCGATCATATTGCCCTCTATGCGAAATGAGCTCACATTGTTGCGAAAATACACACTGCCTTGGGGCTCAGGAAGAAAAAAAGTGTCCCTCTTCACTTTGAGACGCATTGAAGGATGAATTTGACTCATACTATCCCTCCTTTGCACTTGGTTTTGCTCCGTATGCATTACAAATTATTTTATGTATGCCTAGTTGTCCTTCATGTCACGTGAAAATGCCGGAAGAAGCAGAAAAGCCCCTGCATTCAAATGAATGTAAGGGCTTTTGCTGCGGAGCATTCGGTTCCTTTCATTATGCAGCCATGGGCGTACCGGTATGGCAGCGCCTTTTGGCGGTTAGCTTAATCGGAGACTTGCTCTTAACGATGTCCTTGACCACCGCCATGATGGCAGTTATGACAGTTGTGGCAGTTGTGGCAATTATGATGACAGTTATGGCAGTTGTGGCAGTTGTGGCAGTGGTGGCAATTATGACAGTTATGGCAGTTATGACAATTGTGGCAGTTGTGACAGTTAAAACAGTTATGGCAATTAAAACAGTTATGACAATTTAAAAATGTACGATCGCTTTGTTGGTCCGTTACCTTCCAGGAATTCACCTCTCCGGCTTTCAAATCGGAAACATTCAGCTTTTGTAAATCCTTTTTAAAATCACCCATGTATATCATCCTCCGCCTAGTTAATTATGCTGGCAGGATATACCGATACAGACCTTTATGCCTGCTCCATGTTCCGCCAACGTCATGAATACCCCATGACAACATATGTAACGGATTCCGCTCTTGTTACTGATTTGGACACCTAATTTTTATGGTATAAGCCTACAGTGGTTAGACGTAATTGTTCTTGCAAACAAAAAAAGCCTGTCTGCGGGAATGCCGCTGACAGGCTTTTTCGACCGGTGCTTCCGGATTATTGATATTAGATTACCATATTACGCATCTATCGTCTACCATTATTTGCTAGTGACTTCTTTATAAAATCATTCTCCAAAGCCGATACTGGCTAAGTATCCCCTTTAACCCAGAAGGATTACCCAATCGGCAGCCGCGGTGCATACAACAGCAGCCTAAGATTTTTTGCTGCGGCTTTGCCCTGATCTGTGGCCGCCCTGACCTTGTCCGTGACCGCCCTGGCTTCCACCGTGACCTCCTTGACCTCCCCAGTGGCCTCCTTGTCCGCCACCATGTCCGCCGTGGCCTCCACCATGTCCGCCTTGGCCTCCCCAGTGGCCTCCTTGTCCTCCGCCATGTCCGCCGTGGCCTCCACCGTGACCTCCACCGTGACCTCCACCGTGACCCCCACCGTGGCCTCCATGTCCGCCTTGGCCTCCCCAGTGGCCTCCACCGTGACCTCCATGTCCGCCTTGACCTCCCCAGTGGCCTCCACCGTGACCTCCATGTCCACCATGGCCTCCCCAGTGGCCTCCGCCTTGACCCGGCCACATGCCGCCCCCGCCTTGACCCGGCCACATGCCGCCCCCGCCTTGACCCGGCCACATGCCGCCTCCGCCTTGACCCGGCCACATGCCGCCCCCGCCTTGACCCGGCCACATGCCGCCTCCGCCTTGACCCGGCCACATGCCGCCTCCGCCTTGACCTGGCCACATGCCGCCTCCGCCTTGACCTGGCATCATGCCACCTCCGCCTTGGCCTGGCCACATGCCGCTACCTTCTTGACCTGGCCACATTTGGAAAGAGCGTTTATTTTTACTCATATCATCCCATCCCTCTCTTTTTCCTCGTAGTTCACATTAGACTATGTCGGAAAATGAAAAATGGATGCTTGCCATCCAAGGATAGGCTTCATTTTAGGCATATGACAGAATAAAAATTCTATCTTGCGAGATTCATTTTAATAGGCTCTCTCGTACTGTTTGGGCGCTGAAATCTGTCCGGATACAGCTTGAATGGCATGTGTCGCCCAATAGGGGTCGCGAAGCATTCCACGGGCCACAGCTACAAGATCTGCCTCTTCGTTGGCAACCGTCGCTTCTGCCAATTTGGCGTCATCCAACAGACCAACAGCTATAACAGGAACATCGAGTGCTTGCTTGACAGCCCTTGCAAACGGCACTTGATATCCCGGATGGTTACCCGGCTTTCTTGTACCTACAGGACCTTCACCGCCGCTGCTCACATGGAGTATATCAACTCCGGCTTCTTTATATCGCCTGCTTATTTCAATGCCATGTTCAAGGTCGTACCCGCCATCCATGTATTCTACTGCGGAGATTCTTAAAATGAGCGGCATGTGCTCCGGCATAACGCTTTTGACCGCTTGAATCACTTCAACGCCGAACAGCGCCAAATCTTGACCGTATTCATCCTCGCGATTATTGATCGCTGGAGAATGAAACTGATGAATCAAATATCCATGAGCCCCGTGAAGCTCAATCGTATCGACACCAGCTTCAATAGCTCTGATGGCCGCATCCTTGAATTTGACTACCATTTGTTTCACTTCCTCGGTAGAAAGGGCGCGCGGCTTCTTGAATTCCGGACTGACCGGAATGTCGGAAGGTCCCACAGGTACCTTCGCATCTTCTGCCTTACGGCCTGCATGAGCTATTTGAATGGCGACTTTTGCACCATATTTGTGTACCTCAGAAATAATTCGCTTGAATGCAGGGATTTGTTCATCCGACCATAATCCCAGATCATAGTCGGTGATACGTCCATCCGGCTCAACGTCCGTCATTTCCATAATGATTAATCCGGCTCCGCCGACCGCTCTGGATACGTAGTGAACAAAATGCCAATCAGTCGGTTTGCCGTCTTTTGACTCTACCGAATATTGACACATCGGCGGCATCACGATCCGATTTTTTAAATTCAAGCTTTTCAATGTAAATTCCGAAGATAAATGAGCCATAGGGTTCTCTCCTTATATTTGAATTTCATTATTTTGCTGTTACCTTACCCACGATTATTATATACAGACAGACTTTATTTATGGAAGTAGTGATAATATTATCATATAGTTTCTCAAAAGTTAGTTTTGTGCTATATTAGGCTTAATTCATCCTAGAGCAAAGGAAAGATGTGCTGTGAGTTCCCATGAGCCGCTTATATTAACGAAAGGCTTACCTGATGAAGTATGCCCCATCGCCAAAGTGATAGATATGATCGGAACCAAATGGACTTTTTTAATCCTTCGGGATTTGCTTATTGAAGGAACGATGCGGTTTAGCGATTTGCTAAGATGCTTGGATGGCATCAGCCCAAAGACACTTTCCTTACGGCTGAAAGAGCTGGAGGACCATGGCATCTTAACCCGCACCGTGTACCCTGAGGTTCCCCCAAGAGTAGAATACACATTAACGGAAAAAGGTAAACAGCTGGAGGGCGTATTTATCGAGCTGAAACGATTCGGGCTTACGCTGTAGTGTAAGATGAATTATTAAAAACACGTTGACAATGGCATCGGAAAAACATAGATTGCCCGATCACCCAACATTTTTATCCAACAAGACCTTCCCGCACCGAGTGCGAAGAACGGTCTTTTTTTATTTTGCATCATGAAAAATTAATCCTATAAAGATCAAAAGTCCTGAGTTATTTTTTCCATTTTTTGGTCATCAGAAAATCAAATAGATGTCTCTTCGCTGTTCCTTGATAGCCTAAAAAACCCAGATAAATCAACGGTTTTCAGTATTTTCATGTGAATCAAACGACCAAAAACTGCATAATTCCTGAATTGACAAAATTTAGTTTCCAAATATAAGATAAGTGTGTCGATAGTTGGTGCACACATTATCGGCATTCTGAAGAAGGGGTACTGTTAACCAACAGCTACCTTGGGCCGCAGATTTTTTTTAACAACACGATTGATAATGATTATCATTATCGTATAGCTCGGCTTTCTGTGGCATCCAATTTACTTTGAGGGGAGGAATGAGAACCACATCGTCTTGTCCCGTGTAAAACAGTTGCTTTAAGTCATATTCATGGTTTCACAGAAGTACAACCCTAATTATACCTATCCTAAGGAGTGTGTTTATTCATGAAATTATCATTCAAAAAATCGTTTTCCATGATGCTTTTGGTGTTTATGCTTGCTCTTGCTTTCGCAATTCCAGCTTCCGCTGCCAGCCAATCCTATGAATTCTATTACAATGGCAGCGCGACTTCTCCTTATAATGCTCACGTGAATCCGTTCATTGTTGGCCCTGCTGACGTAACTGGCACTTCCGTTACAATTACATTGGACGACGAATATTATGGCTACCTGCAAGCTGACAATGGTTCCGGTACCTTCGTAACTGCTACGCAAGGTCTGGATGCAAACGGCGATACAACGTTCACTTTCACTAACTCCAACCCATCCAACGATATTAATGTAAAACTATTTGTTGAAGTTCCTGGCCAACACTCCGCTCTTTATCCTTTAACTATTCACTGGAACTAATCGTTTAGCTTAACCCAATAAAATTATTGCCCTAGCGAAAAGTGGTCTTACCAGACTGCTTTTCGTTTTGGCATTTGGTCCAGGACCGAGAAGAAGGAGTGTACATAAAGTGTTAAAAAGCAATTTGAAGCAGTCCATAGCCTTTTGCCTTTCTTTGGCATTATTTCTATCTTCTTTATTTACAGCCTTGCACTTCCATGTAACGCCAGCCGAGGCGGCCGTAACGCTCCCGGATAATGTGTACCAGGTTAGCTACCTGTATGTGAAGGACGGTACCAGCAGCGATTCCGCTGCAAATCTGTATTTATCCGTTCATAATTCAGGCAAGCTTATCGTTCAGAATGGCAAGATCACATTTGAGCATGAAATAACCCCTCAATATTACGGGTATTTCCAATATCTCGCTTTTCGTAATCCAGGGGCAGCTAAGGCGGTTATTAACACTTCAACCAATACAGCTCAAGGAACGGAAGGCTATACGCTCTTCCCTGTTCGACCCGCCAACAACGGCACCGGTAATTTGATTACTACGATTCATATTGAAGATATTACAAAAAAACAAGACGTGCTTATGCATGTCGTTATTAAGGATGCTCCCGAATTCGGCAACGGTTTTCATTATGATTATTGGTACAATGTTCAGTTGGACATTAATACGAAGGATCTGCCTTTGGAAGGCAATAACGGTGGAAATACGGGCGGTGAGACCGAACAACCGATAACGCTCGCTTCATTACAGGAGCTAGTGTCCGTCTCCAAGTCAGTGTACCAAAGCACATATGAAGGAACCAGTCTGGGAGACGCACCAGCAGGGACCATGCTTCCGTTCTATACCAAGATCGTTCAAGCGGAAAATTTCATAGCAACCGGAAATACCTCACCTGAGGCAATCAAGGCTGCCTTTAATGAATTGACAGCAGCTCTGAATACCTTTCAATCCTCAAGATATTCATCGGATAAGCGGGTTCTTGCTTCCTTAATAGCAGTAGTAACCGAATTCAGAGACGGAATTAAAGAGATTGGTTATACAGACGATCAGCTTGGCTCCTCTCTCGCCCCTGCTTCACCAGGAGAGTTCATAGTAGGTCCCAAAGTCAGTTTATCGACCCAAATTGAGCGTGCGCAAACCGTGTACAATGAGCCCAAGTCTACGCAAGCTGAAGTGGACAATGCTGTGAGAATATTGACCGGAGAATATAACTCTGTTAAGGATTCGTACTACATCATCAGCGATGATTCGGTAAGAGTGATTGCTCTGGATTCGCTTAATCCGACGAACGTTCCTTCAGTTAATGCGCCGGAAATCTCAGGTACAGCCTCGTTTACTACACTTAAAGGAGCGGATCTTGGTACAAGAGCCAACATTACCTTTAACACCTCTTCTGCGATCACTGATGTGATGCAGCCGAATGTTTCCAGTAATGGCGGCTACACTGCAGTGGAGTATCGCACTCCTCAGTTCATCAAGAGCTCTAACGGACAGACAAAGGTGTTTCAGGCAACCATCCGAAGATCAAATGTTAACGAGGATACCAAATGGCTGGGACAATCGTATCTCCGCTACAAACTCGACGGTGTGACCAAGGTCGTTTACCTCAGCTTCAACGCTGACCAGCTTGATGCATTAAATGCGTCTGCTGAAGCTGCGCAAACGCTATCCGAATCCGCTACAGCCTTACCGGGAGCGGAATCAGCTTATAGCACTGCCAAGACTGCGCTGCAAAGTAAAATCGATGCAGCGAAAGGCACAGCCCAGAATTTAGCAAGCACCCGGCCTCAAATCAATACAGCCAGTACGGCACTGCAGCAAGCGGTGGATACTTTTAAAGTAAGTGCAGCCTATCCGCTATACTTCACCACCACCCATGCAACAAGCGATACGTTCTCTGCTGTAGAAAGCTACTTTTTGAAACCGGCTACCGTTACGACAGAGGGCGGCGCTGTTTATGTGTCTTTTACAATAAAAGATAGCGCGGTCATTAAGGAATTCCAAGTTAAGACTGGCGGTCAATATGTGGATGCAGCTGTCGTTAGCGAGAATACAACGGATAATACGAGAGTTGTCAAATTTAAAGCAGATAGTCTGTCAGCTCTGCTCGACGCTAAGGTGCACATCTCCATTCCTGCACAAAATTATGACCGCACGCATGATATCCGTCTGAATCTGAATAATGTGGATAATAGCGCTCTGGCACAAGCGGTTGCGGATGCGAACACACTTTACCGGACGTCGGTAGCCGGCACTGAGCCTGGCCAATATCCGCAAGCTTCCAAAGCGGCCCTTCAGTCAGCGATCAATACCGCAGGTGCGGAAGCAACGCGCTTAACAGGCACAACCGAACGGACGGCTGCTGCTTTGCAAACGTTACAGCAGGCTGTGAATGCGTTTAAAGCATCTGTCATTGTAGAACCGACGAATCCGGGGACGATTAAGGACGGCGAGTATCCTATCGGCTTTACGATCTATAAGAAAGGCACCGACGAGAAATCGGTTATGTATGATTATGTCGATCCACAAAGCGGTAAGCTAACCGTAATTGGCGGTAAAAAGTACGTAACATTTACAGTTAAGCAGAATGCCGAAATCAAATCGTTCAAAACCGAACGCAACGGCGTCTTGACTGAAACTGAGACGGTTAGCACTGATGCCGCCGCCAATACCCGTATCGTTAAGTTTGAAGTAACAGACCTTGAAGCTCGTTTAAACGGATGGGTCAAAATTTATTGGGTGCTTCCCGCTCCAATCGGTATTTATGACCATGAATATGAAGTAGAGCTAGGATTTGATTTCCAGCTGCCAACAGCAGCAGATAAGTCGCAGCTAACAGCTGCAATAGACAATGCCAAAGCCAAGCTGGCCGCAGCCGTTGAAGGCAGCTCCGCCGGACAATACGCCATAGGCTCCAAGGCTGTATTGCAAACAGCTATTACTGCGTCTGCAGCCGTAATAGATAGCTCTTCGGCTACGCAGCAGGCCGTCGACGAAGCATTGAAGGCTTTGAAAAAATCAGTTGCTATTTTCCTTGCATCCGTCACATTGGCAGACGCCAATTACAGCTTCAACTGGCCGTCTACAATCAAGGATGGAGCCGGCACGCCGATGACGAACTTCATCTTATCTGGCGCGAGCATGAAAGTGAGCGGTGGGAAGCAAGTAGTCACCCTCCAGCTCGTTAGTGGCGTTACATTCAAAAAGCTTCAAATGAAAAAAGCAGACGGCGCTCTTGAGGATGTTTCAACGGTTGCCGCCGCCAAGCAAGCAGGCATTGTTAAAGTTTTAGATACTAGCAGCGCAGCTGCATCTGTTAACTTTGAAATCAAGGACCGCTCGGCAGTATATGTGCTTAGCCTATCGGATGCTGCGCAAACAGAGCATGCCTTCGAAATTGATTTCTCCGAGATCAGTCTGTCACCGGTAACGGATCCAGGAACCGATAACGGCTCCGGTAAAGGAAGCTCCGGTCGCGGTGGCGGCGGCGGTGCAGCAGTCATAATCAAGCCACTGGCTGAAACACTTGAAGCTGGGAAGTATACCATCGATTATGCTCTATATTCCCGGGGAACAGCCCAGACTTCAGTTGCAGACCCATTCGTCAAGCATCCAGCCAAGCTGGAAATTGCAGACGGCAAGAGCTACATCTTATGGACGGTATCAGGTAAAGAGGTTACCGGGCTAAAGGTGACGGATACGAGCGGTGCTTGGACCGATGCTCAAGTTGTTGCAGCAAATGACAAACTGAATGAACAAACCGTACGATTCGAAATTCAGAATGCGCAAACCAAAGTTCTAACCCAGTTCAAATTGTCAGTTCCCGACAAATACAATGGGGAATATGAGGCGGACATCGTATTTAACGAAGCCAGCATTCAACAAGACAAAAGCTCAACCGATATTCCAAGCCAACCTGATGGGAACGCAGCCATCACGGATGTACAAAATCACTGGGCTCAAGCCTCCATCGAGCAAGCGGTAGCCTTGGGAATCGTAAACGGGTACGAAGACGGTACCTTCCGTCCAGACTCGAATATCAACCGCGCAGAGTTTATTACGCTGCTGAACAAGGCTCTTAAGCTCGGACAAAGCTCTAACGAGCTCAGCTTTACCGATTCGGCAACCATTCCTCAGTGGGTGAAACCGTATCTTTCACCGGTTGTAGAGGCAGGAATCATTACCGGGTATGAGGATGGCGCTTTCCGGGCTGATCGCCAAATCAGCCGGGCAGAATTGGCCGTCATTATCGTTCGAGGCATGAAACTGAAGGTGGATGCCGATGCCCGTGCCAGCTTCTCGGATGCGGACAGCATACCTCAATGGGCGCAAGCAGAAGTAGCAGCTGCGCATAACCAGGGTATCATTAGCGGTCGCGATAACAATCGGTTCGAACCTACACAGAATGCAACGCGCGCTGAAGCCGTATATCTTATTTTGTCTCTTTACAAAGCAGCTCATCAATAAAGAATGTTTAAGCCGGGCGGCCATCTAAGATGGCTTGCCCGGCTTATCTTTTTACTCGTGCCTTATGTCCGTATCCACCATCTTGTTGAATACTTCAAATCCTGCTATCTTTAAAGCAAAAGATCATGAAATCGGAGAGACAAATAATATGAGCGACATACTGACATTCTGGGGGACAGGCGATTCGATGGGAGTTCCACGGGTCTACTGCCCGTGTGATATATGTACGGAAGCCAGAACAACTGGACACAACAGACGCTTCCGTTCTTCGGTAATGCTAAATGCAGGAGGGCATGAGCTATTAATCGACTGCGGACCGGATTGGAGAGCTCAGATGGAACGATCCGACAAAAGGTTCATTGAGCATGTGCTTATTACGCACGCTCATTTCGATCATATCGCAGGGCTGCCTGAGTGGGCCGATGCCTGCCGTTGGCTTGGACGCAAAGCCCATCTCTACGCTCCGCACGATGTGCTGCATACGATTACGCAGCAGTTTCCTTGGCTAGAACGCCATCTGAACCTCCATGATTGTATTCATGGCTTGACATGGGAGAACTGGCATATTACACCTTGGAAAGTGTGCCATGGCAAAAACGGCTTTTCCTACGCGTACAAGTTCACCCGGGCAGCTGCTTCTCCCTATCATTGGGTATACTGCTCCGATGCGATTAATTTGAATGCAGAAGAAAAAGCCCCCATGTTCGGACTGCAGCTGCTTGTTCTGGGAACAAATTTCTACAAAGAAGAGGCCGAGCTTAAGACCCGCTCCGTCTATGATATGGTGGAAGCGCTAGAGCTGCTTGAAGAGGTTCAGCCCAAACAGGTCCTGTTTACCCATATGTCACACGGAGTCGATGTACATCGCGACTATCGTCTGCCTTCTTTCATTACATTGGCACAGACCGGTATGCAGGTCCCGCTAGAATAGGAATAAATGGCTTATCGCGAAGCATGGCCTGCCCTAATGTGCTTATTAGTTAACCATGTCGTTCATTTATATAGCTAATAAAAATAGCCTGCTCCCCCTACAAGGAAGCAGTCCTTGCTTATAGCTCCTTAATTATTCCCGCCAGCAGCTCCAGCTGCTCAACCTCCAATCGGTGATTCGGCTTGAAAGCAGACGCGTCTCTTGACCTGCAATACGTCGTTATGGGCAAACCCAGCTGTTGAAGATGAACCTTCGCATTCACTGGGTACATTTGCAGCTCAATAAAGGAAGCTACGGTTAGAAATGCCTGCAGCTT
Organism: Paenibacillus sp. UNC451MF; assembly: GCF_000686845.1. Lineage (GTDB taxonomy): Bacteria > Bacillota > Bacilli > Paenibacillales > NBRC-103111 > Paenibacillus_S. Next base: position 19,748 of record NZ_KK366026.1, read on the forward strand.
CTCTGCCCCCTTCTCATCGTTCTTCCACTCCTCTACAAGCTTTACATAGAGCGATGGATGAAAGTTAGCCATAACTCCGCTAAAGCCGGAGGCCCCTTGTCTTAACGAGGCAAGAAGCGTTGTCGAATTAGCGTTAAACAGCTTCAGTCCGCTCCCCGCGACCGCTTTCAGCTTATCGTTGATTTGCTCTGTATCGCAGCTTGTATCTTTCAGAAACAAGAATCTCCCGGAAGCAGCGCACCACTTCAACACCTGAGGTGAAAGAAGTCTTTTATATGGATAGGGACATTCATATAGACCAAATGCAGTATCCGGTAGAGCATCCAGCAGCTTCTGAGCACGCTCAAGCCACACCTCTTCGGATTCATTCTCCTTGGCCAACCGATTCGTAACCAGAACGACTGCATCGACTCCAGTCGAAGCGATCTGTGCCAGTTCGTGGATCTGCTCTTCCAGATCATCGGAGGTATGGCCGGAGGCTATGACTTGAATGCGCCCAGCGGCTTTTTCCTTTACGAAACGGGCAATTCGTACACGCTCCTCTAGTGTTAAGAAGAACATTTCGCTCGACTGACATACAGCAAACAAACCATGAACGCCTTGATCCATATACCACTCGATCAAAAGCTCCAGAGCTGCATAATCCACCTCGCCAGTCAACTTAAAGGGAGTAATCATCGTCGGCCAGACTCCATCCGAAATCGCCGCAGCTCTCATCCCATCGCCTCATTCCCACTGTATTGATTCTCTATATTAGAACATAATTCTAATACAATAACACAATTTGTTCCGTAATAAAGAACTATGTTCTTAAATAATTGTAATATAGGATTCATGAGATTACAATTATTTTTTCCAGATGACGGAAAAAATCTGTAACCTTCTCTGCTCTATTTACGTTATTCAATCAACATCATCAAATACCACTCAAAAGAGGGAGTATGGTTATGAATCATAACGTCTTCAAAGGACTGTTCATCGGAATGATGCTAATCCTCGTTTGCCTCATTGGCTGTAGTAAGGATGTGACCGGAGACGAACTAACTGCTTCGCAGTTTGTGAAGTCGCATGGCTATGCGGTAACTGAAAGCAGCGGCCCAGTTCATACCTACGAGCTGAACAAAAGCAAGCTGTACGGCAGCCCGGAAGCAACGCCCTATATGCAAATGTGGGCGGTTCAAGCTTCGGAGCCTGACCGCTATTTCGGGCAGCAATTGACAATATATCGTTTCACAGTTAAAAACCATCCTCTTGAACCCATCTACAAAAAAAGGACCCATGTTTATATTATGATGTCGGAAGGCAAGGTGATCGGAGGATATTCATTTCCAGATGCCGATTTGGCGGGAGCCGTCTACTCCTTAGACGGTAGAACACTAGAAGAAGTCACGGGGATGAGCTATGCGGACTGGTTGGAAAAGTGGAAAAGGAAGTACTCGGAGTGACTCCCTCCCCCTGTTGCGTTACAATTTCCCTTCAATTGACCGGACGGCTTCGCCTAGCTTCACCGCGTATTCCTTAATCTTATCCTCTTCGAAGCGCAGCGAGGGTCCGGAAATACTGATACCGGCGACGACCTGCCGCTTCGTGTTAAGAATGGGCATCCCGATGCACTTGATCCCGAATTCATGCTCCATGTTATCGATAGAGTATCCACGCAGACGGATCGCTGCCAGCTCTTCCTTTAATTTTTCAGGATCAGTCAAGGTATTATCCGTATGTTGCTTTAAGCCTCTTGCCACAACGGTATGGAGGACTTCCTCCGGCAAGAACGCAAGCATCGCTTTCCCGATCCCCGTGCAGTACATCGGGGCTTTGACACCAAGCATTGATCTTGTGGAGAGCTGGCTTTTGGGCGAGGAGGAATCAAGGTAAATAACCTCTCCTTCACTCGGTGTTCCCAAGTAGACGGTCTCATTGGTAAAATCAGCAAGCTCCTGCATGAAAGGCAGCATGATTTGGCGAATATTCATACGGCTTGAGATGACATGGCCAAGCTCAAGAATTTTCATCCCCAGCCTGTACTTCTCGTTATCCGGATTCTGCTCCAAATAACCTGCCTTCACAAACGTATCTACGATATTGTGCACATTGCTTTTATACAATCCAAGCATCTCGCTGATCTCGGTAATTCCCAATTCCGGCTGATTCACGGTAAAGCAGTCCATGATGCGAAGCGCTTTATATAAGGATTTCACTTTGATTTCTTCCGACACACTACCGACCTCATTATCAAATAAAGTGAGGGCTTCAGCCCTGTTCCCTATCCGGTAACAAGGTTCTGAAACTCTCACTTTAGTGTAATGGTTCTTATTCTTTTTTACAATATGCCGAGCCGTATTCCCTTATACTTCACTCCATAATCTGCGAACCGTTTCCAAGCCAAGCTTCGAGCCTGTATAGCAATCCTCCATGCCTTCGAACTCCACCGAAATATATCCGTCATATCCGGAATTCTTGACGACGGTAAGCACCTGACGCATATCGATATCACCATGACCAACGATAGCTCCACGCAGATGGTTGCCGCTTGCCGTTGGGAACCATCCGGTTCCCGGGTTCAGACTTGCAGGACGAAGGTAGAAATCTTTGACATGCACCATAGAAGCGTAGGAAATGTTTTTCTTCACAGCTGCAACGGAATTCTCATCCGCACACATGAAGTTACCGACATCCAGCGTCGTCCGGAAATTCGGACGGTCTACCGCATGGATCAATGCTTGAACCCTATCGCTCGCCTGGATGTAGTAGCCGTGATTCTCAACGCTCGTCACAATATTAAACTGTGCCGCATAATCGGCAACTTGTCTGCAAGCCGAAGCGAGCTTCTCCAAGTCTTCCTGGAAGCGGATCATAGAGGTATCCTTGCGGGACGCTACGTCATGGCGCATCCGTTTGACCCCGAGACGATGTGCAATATCGACCTCACGCTTGACGCGCTCAATCTCATTCTCATACTGTTTTTCAGTTTCGGTAATAAAGTTGGCCCCGATCGCATAGTTGGATACATCGATCCCGACCGCTGCCGCTTTATTCCGGATAGCATCAATCAGCTCCGGATTTTCCGTTAGATTAAAGCCGATAGGAACGATCTCTACATGCTCCCCGCCGTTCTCAGCGATCCAATCGATAGCACCGAGAATATCCAATTCTTGCGATCTGATTGCGCGCACCAAGCTATAAGAGCTTAATCCAAGCTTCATAACTGCTGATCCTCCTATCGGTTATTCGTAACGAACTTCACGGCCCGTCTCAGCCGATTCGTAAATACCGCACAAAATTTTCATCAATTCCACGCCGTCCTCTACTGGACTGATCGGCTCGACGCCTGTCGTGCAGCTTTCAATGAAACAACGAATTTCATTTTGGAAGGCCGCCGTAACATTAAGCCCCTTCTGGTCCGTTTGCGGTGTGATGTTCAAGATCGTATCATGCTTCTCCGAGACGAGAGCCAGAGCTGGCTCCAGCTCCAATCCGCCCTTATCTCCGAACAGCTTGACTACGGTTTCGTCCTGCTTCGCATGCAGCGTAAAGCTCACATCGACCATTAAGGAGGCTCCGTTATCAAAACGGACGAGTGCATTAGCCATATCCTCGACGGAATTTTGGCTTGCGTCATAATCGGCTGCTTTATAGAACGACAGGTTTTTCACGTTGCCGCGGTTTCCAAGCTTTTTGTAAGTGTTACCGGTGACAGAAACAACTTTAGGACGCCCCATCAAATACCAGCAAATATCGATAACATGGACTCCGATATCAATCAACGGTCCGCCGCCTGAACGTTCTTTGTCAGCGAACCAGCCTCCCGGATTGCCCAATCGGCGTATGCAAGAAGCTTTGGCATAATAAATATCGCCGAATTCACCATTCTCCACGAACTTCTTCACCAGCTGCGCATTGGCATCGTAACGACGGACGAAGCCAACCTGAAGCACCTTGCCAGAATCGCGAACCGCCTGCTGAACGTTAAGCGCTTCCTCCACCGTACGGCATAGCGGTTTCTCTACTAGTACATGCTTACCAGCCTTCAGCGCGGCAATGCTAATCTCAGCATGAGTATTGTTCCAAGTGCAGATGCTAACAGCATCGATAGAGGGATCAGCCAACAGCTGATGATAATCTTCATATACTTGTGAGGCGCCGTATTTATCCGCTTTCTCCTGTGCCCTTGCCCGATTCAAATCACAAACAGCAGCAATTTTCACCGTTTGCCCCAGCTTTTGGTACGCCTGAAGGTGTAAATCCGAGATCGATCCTGCTCCGATAATTCCTATGTTCAGCTTGTTCAATTTGAATCCGTCCTCCCTTAAGTCGGTTTGATCGTTGAGCTATTGATGAATGCACTATATACTCAAATTATCACGTATCCAACAAAGAAGGAATGTATGCCATGATCAGTTACATGGACTATAAGATCAGTCGACAACCTATTCGGATCGTTGATCTGATGGTGGATAAAAGCATATTGAAGGTGCAATCGCTAAGGGTCATCAACGTCGGTCACATTCCGGCCAGAATACACTACCGAAGCCATGCCCGTTTTACCTACTGGGCGGTCGTTTATATATCCAAAGGCTCAGGGACCTACCAGGTGAATAACGGGGAAAAGCAGAAGGTAAAACAAGGGAGTTTTTTCCTTTTATACCCTGGCGCTGTGTTTCATTACGGCCCCGGAGAAAATGAGTTCTGGGATGAGCATTATTTTACGATCGAGGGGCCGCGCATTCAAGAATGGCTTGGGACCTGGCTTACCGATCCAGGTAAGGTAAAGCAAACAGAAGAAGAACAGCTGACGCGGATTAATCGTATCTTCATGCTGATGGAAAGCGGAATTCCAAGCAATATCGACAGAGCTGCACTATCGGTCGAAGCGATGCTGCTTGAATTCGTTATGAGCTCAGAGTCCGTGCCTAAAATCACGAAAGCGGAAAATGCACTCGCGCTGATCGAAGCGATAGCCGACTATATTTACAGCCCCTTCGATCCCAGACAGCTATGTGAACAGCACCACATTTCATTTCCGACGCTTAGGCGAACCGTAAGTAAATATACCGGCTATCCACTGAACGAGTACGTACACCGCTTGAAGATGGCCGAAGCTAAGAATATACTCCTCAATACCGATCAATCGTTGAAGGAAATTGCATCCGCATTGGGGTACCAGGACGTATTTTATTTTTCTCGGCTGTTCAAAAAAATCGTCGGCGTGTCACCCAAGCTATTCCGCAGTACGATGTGATAGGGTGATTCAAATCGTTGGAAAAGAGTAAAAAAAGTATTGATATATCAGAAACAATCCCTTACTATACAGATAGATGGTTTTTTTGAACGACATTCTCTATTACAGAACACAATGCTACTTATGTATTCTTTTCTCTTTTTTTCAACTTTATATAGAATATCGTTCTTTAATAAGGAACACATACAAAGGAGGAATAGAAGTGAAACTTACGAAGGAATCCTCATGGGGCTTTAAAGATCCTCGAGAGCTGCATCTGGCCGCACAACTGCCTGCTGAGCAGCCTTTCAGCGCTCTCCACATTACCAGGCTAGCCCCAGGTAGCGCCTGCTTGGAGATGGATTGGAACCATTTTGATTGTTCCTCTTCTTGCAGTGCATCCTACAGGGTACATTACCGATTGCGTGACAGCGGCCCGTTCGTCCAGTTCAACGTGACAGGTCCCATGGGGACCACGAAAATACAAGGGCTGGAAGATGGCCAAGATTACGAAATTTATGTAAGCGCTTTACAAAATGGGGAATCTCTGCCGACCATTCAAAGTCCTGTTAGGCTCTTCCGCCCCGGAGAGGTACCCGGCACCGTAGTTAATTATATTCATCCCGACGATTACACATATGGCTTCTCCGGTCGCTCGCCGGCCAGCCCCTCCATCGTGCGGCTCCCCAATGAAGACCTGCTTGCTTCGCATGACGTTTACTGGGGAAACGAAGGGCAAAATCTCAGTCTTCTCTACCGTTCCAGCGATAACGGCTATACATGGAGCTTCGTTACTTTCCTGTACCCATGCTTCTGGGGGAAGCTGTTCGTTCATCAGGAACGACTCTACATGCTGGCGACCAGCACGGAATATGGCGCCCTTTTAATCGGACGTTCCGATAACGGTGGTGAAACTTGGAGCCAACCAACGGTGCTTATTGAAGCTGGAAGCAGAGAAGCAGGAGGCCCGCATAAAGCGCCAATGCCCGTCACCGAGCACAACGGACGCCTGTGGACTGCAATCGATTATGGCTCATGGACTACGGGAAGCCATGCTTCCGGGCTGATCTCAGTGCCTGTCGATGCCGATCTGCTGGATAGCGCCAATTGGACGAAGATGCCCTTTCTGCCTTATAACAAGGATTGGCCGGGCACAGTCATGGGGGGGAAACGCAGCGGTCTGCTGGAAGGAAATGCGGTAGTCCTCCCCAGCGGCAAGCTGGTCAACCTTCTGCGCTACCAAACCAACGGCGGTACGCCGGATCACGGCAGAGCCATTATGTTAGTTGCAGACGCAGATCATCCGGAGCTGCCGCTTAAGTTCGGCAAGGTGATAGACTTTTACGGCAATTTATCAAAGTTCACTATTTATTATGACTCTGAATCCGGGAAATATTGGTCTTTGGTGAACCGAGTCAACCCTCCCACTACTGGGCAAAGAAACATTCTAACGCTTGTATCATCGGCGGATTTGGAGCATTGGGAAATCGTTAAGGACGTGTTGGACTATGAACACAATGGTTGGCCGGAAGATAGCAAAAAGGTAGGCTTTCAATACGTGGATTGGATATTCAGGGGCAGCGACATTTATTTCTTGTCGAGAACCGCCATTAACGGAGCCTATAATTATCACAACGCGAATTATATCACATTCCATCGGCTGGAGCAGTTCAGAAGATTGGAGTGTACGGACCAAGCTTAGTGTAACCGGCTATTATTGGATTCAGCATGATGCGAAAGTGACGGAAATCAACTATCCCAGGATGAGGTGGTCGTGATGTTTTCGCATACTAAAGTACTGCTGTCCGCGCTGCTCTTAAGCTGCTCCTTCTTTGCCGGCTGCTCCAGCGGGTCGAATTCCGCGGTTGAACCGACAACACCGCCCAAGAATGATACTCCCGCTGTCACCCAAGCACCTGTAACCATCCAATTGTATGCAAGAACGCTGCTGTTAAACGAAGATTTCGAGAAATATATTCAAAAGCCGCTTAAAGAAAAATTCCCGTACGTAACTATTAACAAGATAGACAATGAAAAGGGAAAAACCATTCAAGATTTGCTGACTGCAGGACAGGTACCAGACCTCATATGGGAAGGCTTGACGAACATTCAAACTTTAACCGATCTCAACCTCCCGCTCGATCTAGATCCTCTTGTCAAAAAGCATGCATTCGATCTGAACCGAATCGACCCTCAATTAATCAAAAGCGTCCGATCCTACTCCAGCAAAGGACAGCTCATCTACTTGCCGTTTCGCGAATTTGCGTTTGGACTTCATTATAATAAAGATATTTTTGACAAATTCGGCGTTGAGTATCCCAAAGCGAATATGACTTGGGACCAAGCCGTTGAATTGGCGCGCAAAGTGACTGGAACCCGTGACGGCGTCAATTACCGTGGACTTCACTCAGGCATCAGTATCAATCGGATACAGACCCAGATGTCACTCCCCTATGTCGACACGAAAACCGAGAAATCCCTTCTGGGGTCAAATGACCGGTGGCAGGCGCTGTTCCGCACCTTCAAAGACATTTATTCCATCCCGGGCAATTGGCCCGCTGGCTCTACCTTTGGCGATGGACGCAAGGCTTTTCTTGAGACGAGGAATCTAGCGATGTTCCCTCATCTGATTTTGATCGGGGATGCAGATTTTGCCGACTCGGTTGGCAAGGGGCTGAACTGGGGAATTACCACCTTCCCTGCTATGAAGGATAAGCCCGGCGTAGGTCCTGGGGTCTTCTCGGACGGTTTTATTGTTCCTGATGGCGGAAAAAATCAAGATCTGGTCTTCCAGCTCATTGCTCATCTACTATCAGATGAAGTCCAGTCCCAAGCCGCCAAGCTAGGCAATCCAACCGCTCTCGTGAATCCTGAAGTCAAGAAAAAGCTGTACGAGAGTAACCCTCTCGCAAAAGGCGTCGACTTAGCTCCCGTGCTTGCATTGAAGTCCGCCGATCCATTCGCCAGAACTCCTTATGACGCCAAAGCTCAGGGCATAGCCCAAAAATATTTGGAGCAATATTTCACGGACAAAGCCGATCTTAACGAGGCGCTGCGCGTGGCTGAGGATGAAATGAACAAGATGATCGATCAGGAGAAATTGAGCCGTAAATAAGTTGAATTCTTCATTTCTTCTTATATGAAAAGAAAACGTTTGGAGTGGCTGCATCCATCAGGATAAGCTGCACCAGGCGTTTTCTTTTTTTCATGATCCTGCACTATATGGAGCATTCTATTCTTATCTGCGTAAAAATGGGTTCTTCCATTCGACAATCGGGCCATTTGTTATTGACAAAAACATCCTTTATAGAATACTATATGAACATATACTCATATATTCATACGCTCATTTTTGGAGGTAGTTTCTATGGAATCTTTCGATCGCCCGCAAGGTCCGGATGTTACAGTCCGGTCATTAGATGAAGAAACCTTGTTTATGGTGTCTCAAACATTCAAAGCTTTATCCGATACAACACGAATTCGCATTCTATACTTGCTGTCACAAAAAGAATGTTCGGTCAATGAAATTGCCGATGAGCTCTCGCTTCTGCAATCGACCGTATCCCATCAGCTTCGGTTTTTGAAAAACTTGCGATTGGTTAAGTTCAGAAGAGCCGGCACCACCTTATATTATTCCCATGATGACGAACACGTGATGGATTTGCTTAGCGAAGCGATTCACCATGCGAATCACGATTAGCTGATTATGGAGAGCCGGGATGGAGAGCAGACCGGAGACAAGCGTGAAATGAGGGGAAAACCATGCTGGAATACAGAGTAAAAGGTTTAAGCTGTGCGAACTGCACCCGGGAGATGGAAGAACAGATTCAACGACTCGACCACGGGAAAAATGCAACGCTCAATTATAATAACGGCAAGCTGAAGATCGATCCTAACGTAGCATTGCCTGAAGTTCAAAAAATATTGCGCTCTGACGGGGCATTTATCGATTCACTAGCCCCACGCTCCATCCGGGCAGGCGCAGCTGGAAAAGTTACACAGCTCGCTCGTGGGCACAATAACAGCCTTGCTGAAAGCAAGGAACAGGTAAGCGCAGCAGTCGAGCACGAATGCACGGATTGCGGTACCGGACATCACCATACCCATGTCCATACATCTGCTGATACTAATCAGGGGCTCGGAGATAAAGCTTCCCGTGCGGTTCAGCATATGCATCGGGACAATGCGTCTCATAGCACCCATAATCATGTTCATTCACCTGACCACGATCATGCTCATGACGACGATGACCATGGACACGACCATTCCCATTCCCACGGGGGCTCATCGATGATCAAGCAATTGATCGTTTCAGCTGTACTGTACGGAGCTGCGCTGCTTCTTGAAGACCGTGTCCCGGGATTTGTCGGAATTATTCTTTACCTCGCTGCCATTGTGCTGAGCGGATACGGAACGTTCATTAAAGGCTTGAAGCGCCTGGTTCGCCTTCGCTTTAATATGGATACATTAATGACGATTGCTCTAATAGGAGCCGTAAGTATCGGTGAATGGAAAGAAGCGACGATGGTCGCCATCTTGTTCGGAATTAATGAGCTGCTCGAAGGCATTGGGATGGAGAAAGCGCGGCGCTCCATAGAAACACTGCTGCAGGTAGCACCTAAGCAAGCGCTCCTGGTTCAAGATGGCAAAGAAACTCTTGTGCCTATCGAAAGTTTAGAGGCGGGAGATGTGGTTCTCGTCCGGGCAGGGGAGAAAATCCCTTCCGATGGACGCGTGCTCGAAGGCGCGAGCTCCGTAAATGAAGCCGCAATAACGGGTGAATCGCTGCCTCTAGAGAAAGCCCCTGGGGATCGCGTATTCGGCGGCAGCATCAACCATGATGGTGTGCTGCGCATTCATATAGAGAAAGCCTACGAAGACTCGTCGCTTGCACGTATATTGCATTTGGTGCAGGAAGCCCAAGAGACGAAGACGCCAACCGAGCTGTTTATTAATCGGTTTGCCAAATATTATACTCCTGCTATTATGATTATCGCTCTGCTTGTCGCTATCTTCCCTCCACTCTTCTTGCAAGGAGACTGGAAAGAATGGTTGTATCAAGGACTTGCCGTATTGATCGTCGGCTGCCCATGCGCTCTCATTCTTGCATCACCGATTGCGATTGTTGCCGGTATTACCCGCAACGCACGGCATGGCATTCTCGTCAAAGGCGGTGTATTCCTTGAACAGCTAGGCCGTATCGACACGCTTGCCTTCGATAAAACAGGAACATTAACCCGTGGGGAGCCGCATGTCGAGCAAATGGCGGTTTACACTAAAGACGAGCGGAATTTTTACCAGGTCGCAGCGAGCATCGAGCAGTCCTCGACCCACCCATTAGCCAAAGCGATCCTGCGTGAAACGGCTAAGCACGGTATTCAGGCCGGGCAGCCCGATGAGGTCGTCGCTGCCTCAGGCGTAGGTATTCGCGCTGTACTGAATGGCAAGCGCTACTGGCTTGGCAACGAAGCCAGCGTCAGCCATCTCTCCCTGCCGGAAGCGGTGCAGCAAGACATTGCACGCTTCAAAGCGAGCGGTCTAACGCTGGTGCTCGTAGCTGACAGCGACGAGGTTCTCGGACTATTCGGCATTGCTGACGAGATTCGTCCGGAGAGTGCCGATGTGATCGCCTCGCTGCATCGCCGCGGTATCCGTCGTACCGTCATGCTGACAGGAGACCATCCGCAAACGGCGGAAAAGGTCGCACGGGCCGTCGGCGTCACCTCCTTCTTCGGAGGTCTACTGCCAGAGGATAAGGTCGAGAAAATACGTGAACTCGGCCGCGAAGGTCGGGTCGCCATGGTCGGCGACGGTATCAACGATGCACCGGCGCTCGCTACTGCCGAGCTTGGAATCGCGATGGGCAAAGGCACGGACAGCGCCATCGAGACGGCGGACATCGTGCTGATGCAGGATCATCTCGGCAAGCTGCCAGATGCGATAGCTATCGCCCGCAGCACGAACCGAATTATCGCTATTAATATTACGATTGCGATGGGGCTTAAGCTGGCTGCGCTGCTACTCACAATCCCAGGAATGCTTACCCTCTGGTTCGCTATCTTGTCGGATATGGGGGCGACGATCATTATCAGCTTGCTCAGTCTGACGATGCTCATTGAACGTAAAGCATCGACGGATTGATTGCTTCATTTAATGCATGTTAAGAATGGATCATTTGCACCCCTTGCCACCACGGTCAAGGGGTGTTTGTCTTATACTTATGGGACTAAAATCTCTAATTAATAGACTTACTGGCTGTCTCCTCATCTTATTTCTATTTTATTCTAATATGGGCAGCCAACCCATAATATGGTACGATGAAGATAATTCACTAATAAGGGAGTGGTTCCCGCATGAATCCTTTACTTTTGGCCATACGACAAGCTATGGTATTTTCAGGCCAGCTGGAGAATGACGTGAACCGCCTGCTGCATGTGTACCATTGCCCCAAAACGGCCGAGCATAGTGCACGAGTCGGCGCAGAAGCCGAGAAGTTGGCCGCTATATTCGGTGGTGATAAGGCCGCTGCAAGAACTGCGGGTTGGCTTCACGATATAAGCGCTATCATTCCGAACAGCGAAAGAATCCCCTCAGCCGAGAAGCTCGAAATCGACATTCTACCTGAAGAAGCCATGTTCCCCATGATCATTCATCAAAAAATTTCCCGCGCCATAGCCCAAGATGTTTTTCAAATCCGCGATCAAACCATTTTGAGTGCCATTGAATGCCATACAACCTTAAAATCCCATCCTTCCCAAATGGACCTGATTGTTTTCATTGCGGATAAAATCGAGTGGGATCAGCCCGGAAAGCCTCCATATTTGGACGAGCTTCTGGCAGAGCTTGAGTACTCTCTTGAGCGAGGAGCGTTCGTCTACATTGAGTACTTGTGGAATCAGCGGAATCAGCTGAAGGTTGTCCACCCCTGGCTTATTGATGCTTACGAGTATTTGAAACCGAAATGTATGCACTAACTGAAACTATATAGAAACGGAGAGCTTGAGCGATGAATAAAGTGGTTGTTATCGGCTCCGGCGGTGCAGGCAAATCAACGTTCTCAAGGCAAATGGGCGAGCGCACCGGGCTTCCCGTCTACCATCTGGATGCGCTGAACTGGCGTCCCGGCTGGGAGCCAACACCGAAGGATGAATGGGATGCTCTCATGAAGCAGTTGGTCGGTAAAGAAACATGGATCATTGACGGCAATTACGGTAGAACGATGGAAATCCGTTTGCAAGCGGCAGATACGATAATCTTCCTTGATATGCCGCGTCACCTGTGTGTCTACCGCCTCTTTAAGCGAAGAATTATGTTCCATGGCAAGACGCGGCCGGATTTAGGCGAAGGCTGTCCAGAGCATTTGGATTTGAAATTCGTCAAGTGGGTGTGGTGCTATAAGAGGGACAGTCGGCCCGCTTTATTACAAAAGCTGAGCACTCTCACAGGTCAGAAAACCATCTTCATCCTGCGATCTCCCCGTGAAGTCAGGCAGTTCCTTGAGCAGCTGCCCGCGGCGAAATCCACCGTTTGACTTCCAGCATTCACATTCAAAAAAAGAGGGAGTTCTGCAGCCATGAAAGCCGTCATGTTCGATTTGTTCGAAACCTTAATTACCGAATTTGCAGATGGAGTGCGTAAAGTTCCGAGAATCAACGATTTCGATGAGCAATGGGGACTGACCAAGCAGGAGTACGATGAGGAATGGAGGGCGCGTCAGGATCGGAGAATGAACGGTACCTTTGCCGATTATCCTTCCGTTCTCCGCGATATGTGGCACAGCAAAGGAAAGATTCTGGATGAAGCCTGTATTCAAACGCTATACGATTCTCGACTCTACGCTAAGTCCATCCCCTTCCAATCCATCTCTCCGCACGTTATTTACATGTTGAAAAGACTAAAAAGCCGCGGTATTCGTATCGGACTCATTAGCAACTGCACGGAGGAAGAAATTCGCGCTTGGGAGCGCTGTGACCTGGCTCCTTACTTCGACGAGGCTGTCTTCTCTTTTGAAACCGGCTATGCCAAACCTGATCCACAGATTTATGCATTAGCTTGTGACCGCTTGCAGGTACAGCCTGACGAAGCTGTATTTGTTGGCGACGGCGGCTCTAGAGAGTTGGAAGGTGCTACAGCATACGGGATCAGAGCCTATCGGGCTGCATGGTTCACTCTCAAATCGGGCGATAGGTTCAAAGATTTCGAGCAGCTTATACAGCCACAGGATCTGTTAGATCGTCTGGGTATCGATTGAGATAGTTTCCAAATAAGGAGGATGAAGCCTTATGGCAACACTTGTCAGGCATAAGGAAAGCGGTAAAACCTATGTGCTCATCGGCACCGGATATGGAGCTTATAAATCGATGCTGCCAGGCGTCATTGGCGGAAGCTTATTCCCTCATGAAGAAGCGGCGGAAATCCCTTTAGCTGCTTTGAGCGACCGTTACGGGAATATCACCTGGATGCTCACCCGGGATTTGCAGGTGATAAAAGTCGATGGTCAAGCTATAGGCGATTACTTCACTGCCGAATCAGATCAAGGATTTCCTTCCGTCATTGAGGAATCATGTCCTGCTTGCGGCTTCAGAGTGGCCTCCAATGCAAAAGAATGTCCCTCCTGCGGCCTTACTTTAATAATAGAAGAGCATGAAGACTCCTAGGTCCTTTCTGAACATCCATGGTGCATTCTCTACAAACCGTTCCTTATAGTGAAACCCCCGAGGGCGCAACCGTATTCCGGAGCAGCGTACTCGGGGGTTCTTTGCTTATCCAATCAAAGCCCTTTTAATCGGTTCCACCTGTCTCCGTTCCGTCTAGCAACCTATGGATGATTCCCTCCAAATGCTGCTGCGCCGTCTGCAACGCCTCTACATCGGGATATCGTTGCGCGTAATATTCGAGCAGCTTCTTAGCTTCTGCCAATTTACAGCTGCGCACTGCCAGCTCTGCCATATGAAGCCCAGCTTTCCAAGCCTTCAGCTCCGGATCAGGTGTCGTAGCTCCTCGATAAGAGATTATCGCTTCGTTATAGGCTACCATTTCTTTTTTTGCCTGTTGAACAAGTGCTCTCGCCTTTCCAACCTGTGCCTGAGCCAAATGGTAATGAGCGTCGGGATAATCAGGCGATTGCCATAATATTTTGGTACAAAGCCGCATAGCGGCCTCCCACTCTTGACGCTGCAAGTGGATTTTTACCATAAACAGACGAACCGTGTCTATTGCGGAAAAACCAGGCGCGTCTTGCGCCAGCCTCTCTGCCTCCTGTAGATAGGTGAAGGCGCGTTCTTGTTCTCCATTGCTGAAGCATTCCCTTCCATAAAAAAACCAGCCTGACGGGTTCAGCGGCTCCTCCTCTACCATGAGCTGCAAGAGCTTCATGGAACGATCGCTTTTGAGTCGGCTTTTCCAAATCGCCGGATCATAGCCGTCGTGAATCAAACGGATTCTTACTTTACGACTGATCGTGTTTACACGCTCCTGCAGCCCACCGGGCGGAACAATCTGCTCATGGATTCGGCCGAAATAACGAAGTCCGTGACGCAGTGAGAACATTCTTGATTGGGAGAAATCCTGTTGATAATGACGTCCGTATTGATTGGCCATCCATACTTGCAATATAACAGGCTGCTTGGAATCGTCGAATATGCCGGCAATTTCGCGAAGATGCCTTGCATCATCCTGATGAAGTACTTCATCTGCATCGACCCAAAGAACCCAATCGCTCGTTAGCAATGGAAGTATCTCATTGCGCAGCTGTGAGAAGCTATCCTGCCATTCCGTCTCATACAGCTTCACCTCTGGGAACTGCCGTACAATGTCCAATGTACGGTCTGTGGAGCCAGTATCCATTACAACGATCTCATCGACGGCGCCTATCAAGCATCGTAAGCAGCGTTCGATACAACGCTCCTCATTCTTGACCATAATCGCTGCTGTTACCGTTACTAGCTTTATCTTAAGCAGCTCTATGATGTCTTGTCTTACAGGCCCACTTTGCGATTGTTTAAGTGCCGCATAGACGGATTGTACCCAATTGGCCTCTGGATCAAGAAGCCATGCCCGTTGAAAAGCCAGCTGTGCCATCGCCCCGTGATGACGCTCCAGCAGCGACTGAGCCAAGAAAAACCAGCCTTGTGCTACGGCAGGGAAAGCTTTGACATACTGGATGGATAGCAGCTCCGCCGTGTCAAAATCGCGACGGTGCAAGCTTTGAACGATTCGTTCAGCCCCCAAAGCAGCCTCATCCATGGGGCGTCTCCCCCTTCCTGTCGTTCATAAACACGGATCTCTGTTCCTGTATCGCAGTGCGCCTTCGCTTGAGCTCATCCCACTCAGGAAACAATTGCAGCAGCTTCCCATACTCGTCATCCGCTACCGCCAACTGCCCTGAGTCCAATGCAAGCTCGGCTAGCATATAACTGCTCTTCCAATCTACAATATCGTGATCGGCCGGATCAGGCCCTCTGTAACTGGAGAACCCTTGCAGTGCCCGACTCAGGCTCTGCTCCGCTTCTTTATAAAGCTGCTCTGCCTTGCGGATATGGATTTGACTCAAGTAGTACGAGAAGTCAGGGAACTCTGGAAATCGAAGGAGCGCCGATAGGACTGCCTGCTCCGCTTCTTCCCAACGGCTCAGCTCCATCAGGAGGCGAATATGGAGCGAATTGAGCTCCAAACGATGGGGAAAATCCGGCATCTCCCCCACTCGCTTACCCGCTTCGTTTGCATAGCTCAAAGCCTCCTCCCAACGGCTATGCTGAGCCAGCTCCTGCGAGTAGTGAAAGAGCCAAATCGGACTGTCCGGTTGTTCCTGCAGCATCCGCTGCAGCAGCTTCAAACGGGTTTGCTCCCTATCGCTCTCTATGGCGGGATTCGCTATGGAAATCAGCCTTGTCCTAATTTTCCGGCTAATAATAGGCATAGCGGAGCTCTCTGTTAACCCTCCCACTAACCGTTCATAAACGCCCCCCTCAAAGGAAAGCCCCCTTCGGAGCGGATAAACCCGCGATTTCGCTGAGGTTTCCAGCATTGCTCCATTCTTTCTCTGCACCAAGATCAAATCAAGTGCTACCGATACCTCGCTCCAATTGAATATTGACGCAGCTTCTTTCAGTTTACGAGCGTCTGTCGGATACAATTGTTCATCGGCTTCAAGCCAAATAATCCAATCCCCTGTTAAATGCGAGTGTGCCTCATTACGTATTTGCGCAAAGCTATCCTGCCAGGCAACCTGCATAAGCTTCACCTGTGGTACGCTGCTGACTATTTCCACTGTCCGGTCCGTTGAGCCATAATCTATCACTACAATTTCGTCTACGGCGTTTGACAGACTTCGGATACACGACTCGATCGTCTCTTCACCGTTTCTTACGATGACGGCGGCACTTAGCCTTATAGGCTTCGTGAGCAGCAGCAGCTCAATATCGTATCGCTCCGTACCTGCTTCCCGCTTACTGAGCTCCGACTGGATACGTGGCATCCACATAGCATCGGGATCCAGCAGCCATGCGCGTTCAAAGACCATGCGGGCAGCATCACCATATCCGCGATGCATTAACGCCTCGCCTAAGGATGTCCAGCTCTGTGCATCCAGAGGGTCTTCCTCCAGTCGCGTCTTAGCTAATCGTTCAGCTAGTATATAGTCTTGCTGCTGCAGCGCTACCTTGATTGGATGGTAGGTATCCTGGTTCTCCCTCATGCTGACTCAGGCCTCCCTTTTTAATGCAATGCTGCACTCCTGATGGAAAAGAAAAAGGTCAACCCGTGAGTTGACCTCATCTAATCCCATTATCGCTACACTGTTGGAATGATAGGGAATACATCTAGCGTTAACGTATGATCTACCTTATTTACATAATGCAAGTTAATAGTTGCTGGATAGTTTAATGAGGCACCATTCATTATATTTACATAATTATCGTTAGACATGTGATAGGCATTATAGGTTAAATTATTCAGATTGTTCATGTCTACCAAGTAAATAGCTTTTGACTTGTCACTGGTGTTTGCTGGCAGCGCCGGAAGTATTGTATCAGGGTACATGACCGTCATCACCGCATTTGAGTTTACAAAATCAACATTGCTGCTGCCGAGCGGTGAGTTTTGTACTGATATAGTTTTACTAATGACATGGCCCGCCTTATCCTGAGCAGAGACTTTAACTGTGGCACCCATATCGATGCTTGAGCCGCTAAGAGTCATATAGTGATCGGACGTAATGCCGCCCTGGATAGAGTTCGTCACTTCAAGGGAATAATTCAGTTTATCTCCTATATCGGTATCCATATCTGTAAAAAGTCCGAGTAGGTTCAAATCAATTAGATTACTTCCATCTCGATTATCAAGATAGATTGTGTCTATACCATCAGCATCTAATACTGGTGCGCTATTGGGATTTACCGTAACAGGGATTTGAAGATGCGCTGTCTGATTGAATTTGTCTACAGCCTTAACCTTAACCGGGAACGTCACTGCCTGAGTGTTCCCAATGGGAGACACAATTTCAAAATATAGATTTGCCCCATCCATAGATGCTCTTGCATGGTACAAATTCTGTAATTCATCCGAATTCTCGACTTCCAGGTCCAGATTGTCCTTGGTGAAATAGGAGCTTAAAAAGTCCACTTCAAACTGAGTTTTGACTCCATCAAGAAGAGGTTCTATTACTGGAACACTCCTTACCTCTGGTGCAGGTGCCGCTTCCACCGTCACCGGAACTTCCAGTACAGCACTTTTGCCGTACATATTCGTGCCTTTTACTTTGACAATGGTTGAAGTGGTTACATTGTCTGGATAGTAGGCCCCAATAAATTCAATCCATGTGTTTTCTCCGCTTCCTCGTAGCTCTGCAAAGATCTCTCCGGAAATATTCGCGTCTTCTACGATACTGTACTGGAGTCCCTCAGGATTACTAAAGTATTGATTTAAAACGAGTGGATACCCTTCTCCCCACTCACGGCCGTTAGATACCGTCACATGCTCTGCCTCTTGGGTAATAGTTGGCGCAGCATAATCCGTAACGAAGCGGATCTTGACCTCTTTTGAAGTGCCGTTTGCTGGGTTTCTTCCTACTACAGTAAACTCTGTATCTCCTATAATCCCACCAAATACGAGTTGAGCTTGATCCGTTTGGTTACCTTCTATTGTAACTGTGACATTACTCTCCCTAGGTGGTGAAGAAAGCTCAAAATCCGTTGCCCCTGTCCCATCAAAAATCGTCGATAACTTAACAGAATAAGGATTAGGATAATTTTGAACGTCATCCTTCTTCCAATTAATCGTATAAGAGGAGATTACATTCACTTTTACATTTAAAAGAGCACTTTTGCCGAATTTATTCGTTGCTTTTACTAGAATCACTTCAGAACCGTCCGTCGTTGTCTGTACACCTTGTATGACTAGCTTGTCCTTATTAATGGAAGCAGTAATTTTTGGGGGCAGATTTTCTATACTATAAGTTAAGCCCGAAGCTCCCTCCATCGTGTCATGGAAAAACTCAGATATAGTCAACACTTTGGATTCCGTAGCCCCAATAATCCATTCAATCGGGCTAGGAGTAGACGTGACTCCCGGTGTTGGATACTCTATTAGGACAGGAATATCAATACTCGCGCTATTTTTATCTGAATTGGTTGCCAATACTTGTATAAATGGCGGAGTAGGCGGCAGTGATGAAGGATTAACGCTATTAATGGTTAATATGCCTTCGTTTTTATCTATCGAAGCATTGATATAACTTGGCAGTTTATCTTCATTGATCGTATACGTTAAGCGAGATTCTGAACTGAAATAGGTAGCCATGGACACCGTTTGAGGCTCTGACAATCCAAGCTTCCAGTTAATAGGGTTTGGAGTGCCATTAATCATCGGAACTGCCTGAATAGTAACCGGAACATTCAGCGTCGCGCTTTTTCCATACTGATTCGTAGCCGTAACCTGGATTTCTACCGTTGTCCCTACATATTGACCGAGTGTGGCTGTCCCCGTAAGCTTCAATACGCCTTCCTGATCAATGTCAGCCTCGATATAGCTATAAGAGCTGCTAGCTTTGAAACTCAAAGTCTCTTCAGCCGTTTTCGTAAAATAAGAAGCCACAGGCAGCGTCTGCGCTTGTGTCTGCCCCGCTGCTAAAACAACGGCATTCGGCTTTCCGTTCACACCAGGCGTCGGCGATACTGGAGTACTAGAGTTGCTTATGGGTTCAATACCGCTCAATAATGTCCTTACATCAGCAGCTTGCGTCACATCTGCAGGATGCGCTGCCACATACTTGGTCACATCTCCGATATCGATACGCTTGTCCGCCCCAGCGTCCAATACATGAACTTTGAATTCCTCCAGCTTGCCGGAAGCGTCAGAAATTGTCACCATGGAAGATCCGATCTGGTCCCCTCGCAGACTCAAGGGATTATTAGCTGAATACGAATAGGTGGCGTAGACGACACCGCTGACAGACTGAGAAGTTACTTTGTAAGAGCTAAGATTGCTTAAATAGTCGTTCAAATAAATCGTTTTTTCCGTTCCTTGTGCGATCGTCATATCTTGAATAGGGTTCAAAATGGCGGTTGGAGCAGCCATTACGGAAGGCACAGCAATAACAGACATGACCGCCGCTGCGGATGCCGCTTTTGTGACCGAGCTTTTGGATACCATGGAATTCCACCTCGAAGTTCCAATTTAATGTAATTAAACTTTATTTTATCATATGAATTATTAAAAAACAGTAGTTTTGCCATGTAAATCCGCGGAAAATGTGGACCTTTTCCCCTACTATCTATTATATCAGCCAGCCAAACGAAGCTACCAGCCATTTCCTCTCAAAATATTAATCTTATATGAAGCTTTCTGCTCTTCTCAATAAAACCTTTAGATCCCCCTAACTCCCGCTTTACAACTGAGACTTATACTGAACGAGTCAGATGAGATTCGGTACACCGCCGTGTGCTCTCTGTGATAACCGTTAGGGGTGAAACCAAAGATGAGTCTTATGCCAAAAGAGATCAGGATGCCTTCTGCTGCTTCGTCCAAGCCCATTCGCATAACGCGTATCCGAAGCCTGCACCCATTGCGCTGGAAGGAAAATCTGTTAGCCTACTTATTCATGGCTCCGTCGCTGCTGCTGTTCGGCATCTTTCTTTTTTATCCATTGGTCAAATCTGTTTATCTAAGTCTGCATCTGACCGATCCTCGCGGACGGGTTGCGGCTTTCGCCGGACTGGACAATTTTCAAGAGCTGCTAACTTCGGAAAAGTTCTACCAGAGCCTGAAGGTTACATTCTCCTTCACCTTGCTTACCGTGCCTACAGGCCTTGTGATTGCCCTTCTATTTGCTGCTCTGTCGCACAATAAGCTGCGGGGGATACGTGTGTTCCAATTCGTGTTCTCGCTGCCTATCGCGATTTCGGTCGGAACGGGCTCCGTCATCTGGATGATGCTGTATCACCCGAGTGTCGGGATTTTAAATTATGTTCTCAGCTTATTCAGTGCCGCTCCAGTAGGCTGGCTAACCGACCCGGCTGTAGCTCTTCTCTCCGTATCGATCATGACCGTATGGATGAATCTCGGCTTCAACTATATTGTGCTGCTAAGCGGATTGCAGGGTGTTCCCGAAGAAATCTACGATAGTGCCAAAATCGACGGCTCTGGTCCTATCCGTACCTTTGTCCAGTTGACGCTCCCTCTCATTTCACCGACGATCTTTTTCTCTGCCATCGTCTCTGTCATCGGCGCATTCCAATCGTTCGGACAAATGCACATCTTGACCAGAGGGGGCCCTATGAATACAACGGACGTCGTCGTTTATAACATTTATCAGGATGCTTTCGTCAACTTCCGCTTCGGTATCGGCAGCGCGCAAGCGCTCTTGTTGTTCGCCTTCATTCTTGTGCTGACGCTTATTCAATTCAAATTTTTCGAAAAGAAGGTGCATTACCAATGAGCTCCCGTCTGCAGCAAACACTGCTCTATATCTTGCTATGTATTGCAGCGGCTCTGGTCCTGTATCCCGTTTTCTTCACCTTGTCCGCAGCCTTCATGACGCCTGCCGAATCCTCGGCTTATCCGCCCAAGTTCATTCCCGGCGGTTTATACTGGGACAATTTCATTAAAGTGACGCAGACCGTTCCTATCTTCAAATTCATTATCAATAGTCTGTTCGTTTCGACCGCTATCATGATAGGGCAATTACTTACAGCAAGCTTGGCCGCTTACGCGTTCGCTTATTTAAGATTTGTCGGCAAAAGCGTCCTGTTCGCCCTCTTCCTCTCGACGATGATGATCCCGTGGGAAGTGACGATGATACCTAACTATTTGACAGTCAAAAGCTGGGGCTGGCTGGACACCTACGAAGGACTGATCGTGCCATTCCTTGCCACTGCGTTCGGCACATTCCTGCTTCGCCAATTTTTTCTGCAGCTGCCCGCTGGGCTATTCGAAGCTGCTCGTATTGATGGATGCGGCCATATTCGCTGCTTCTTCCGCCTCGTGCTGCCGCTATCTCGCCCAGCCTTGGCAACCTTGGGAGTGTACTCATTCCTGACGCATTGGAATATGTACCTGTGGCCGCTATTGATCACCAATGGTGAAAAAATGCGCACTGTCCAAATCGGTATCAGCATGCTGCAATTTGAAGAAATGACCTCGTGGAATCTGGTGCTTGCCGGCGTCACTATCGTGCTGCTGCCATCGCTTCTGCTTCTCGTACTGGGCATTAAGCAGCTGGTTGGCGGCTTAACTGCTGGGGCTTTGAAAGGCTAGCTGAGTGACGCTAGATACTCGATTTCCCGTAATCTGATTCAATCTTAAGTTCGCTCGTTTGAACATAGCTTGTCCTTGTAGTCACTGGGACACCTATCCTCAAATAAATAATACAGCATGTGCTCAACATCCGGTTGAAGCACATCCAAAAAAAGGGAGAGAAGTAGTAATGAAGAGCTTTATGAAAAAAAGCCTGATCCCGCTTTGCATGGCATCGGTCATGGCCTTATCCGCTTGCGGCAGTAACGCAGCTCAACAAGGCTCCGAAGGCGGCAGTGCTTCTCAGCCAGCAGCACCTGCCAAGAGCCAGGAGCCGGTTAAGGTTGTATGGTGGCACTCCATGAGCGGAGAGCTTGGCAAAGCGGTGGATAAGCTCGTATCCGACTTCAACGCATCCCAGAAAAACGTCGTGGTAGAAGCGGTATTCCAAGGAACCTACGATGAAAGCTTGAATAAAATGAAGGCTTCAATGGATTCCAAGAGCGGTCCTGCACTTATCCAAGTTTTTGAAGTGGGCAGCCGCTTCATGATTGACTCCAAAGCCATCACCCCTATGCAAAAATTCATCGATCAAGATAAATATGATCTGTCCCAGCTTGAAGAGAACATCCTCAACTACTACCGAATCGACGGCAAGCTGAACTCCATGCCATTCAATACGTCCAATCCGGTTCTTTATTACAATAAGGACATGTTCAAAGCCGCAGGCCTTGATCCTGAGAAGCCGCCTGTAACCTACGAAGACATATCCAAGGCAGCTAAAGCGATGACCAAGGATGGAAAAACAGGAGCTTCCTTCGCAATCTACGGTTGGTTGATGGAGCAGTTTTTTGCCAATCAAGGTGCAGAGCTGCTGAATAACGGTAACGGCCGCAAAGCGGTGGCAACCGAATCTATGGTCAACAGCGACGCAGGTGTTAAAACATTGACCTGGTGGAAGCAACTGGTTGACGATAAGGTCGCCTTGAATCTCGGACGCAAAACCGATGATACGAAAAAAGCGTTCCTCGCCGGCCAAATCGGTATGACACTGGACTCCACTGGTTCACTTCGCGGTATTGTGGACGGAGCTCAAGGCAAATTCGAAGTCGGTACGGCGTTCCTGCCTAAGCCTGCTGACGCTAAAGACGGCGGCGTGATCGTTGGCGGCGCAAGCTTGTACATCCTGAACAACCGCAGCGAAGCTGAGCAAAAGGGCGCTTGGGAGTTCATCAAGTTTCTAGCAGAACCGAAGCAGCAAGCTTACTGGCATGTTAACACCGGCTACTTCCCTATAACGAAGAAAGCTTATGATGAACAAACCGTCAAAGACAACTTAAGCAAATATCCTCAATTGAAAACAGCGGTTGAACAGCTTCACGCTACCAAAGCAAATACCGCTACTCAAGGCGCAGTCATGGGCGTATTCCCTGAAGCACGCCAATTGACCGAAACGGCAATTGAGGAAGTATTGAACGGCAAGAAGCAGCCGAAGGAAGCGCTCGACGCCGCAGCGAAAGAAATCAGCAGTAAGCTCGCCGCTTACAACAAAACCGTGAAGTAGTACAGCCACAGCCACTTACAATAAAGAGTGACAGACCCTTACGAGAAACAAGTACAGGGGCTGCGCTCTTTTTTCCTTTTTAGTATGAATAAACTCATTGGTAAAAAGTACCTGCAAATAGGTTTGTTTGCGCTTATAATGATGAAATAAAGATAATTACGTATACATTTTGAACTGCAACCCCAATACATAGCAAAGGAATGATGAAGAGGCATGGCAGTTTCATTCATAGCGTATGGCATCCTATTCTGGCTAGGATTATATATAAGCAACCGGGATACGCGAAATGTCCGTTTGCTGCTCTGCGGAATCAGTTTAATTCTTAGCGCTTTAGGCATCGGAGCTTCCTTAGTGCTTTCCATCACAGAGTCTTCGATAACCTTGCTGATTGGACTAATACCTGCTTTATTCCTATGCTTGTCATTTGCCGCATGGTTGATCACAGTGATTTGGGGCTATTTCTCTAATCAAGATGAGGTGCAGCAACCTTCCTATAAATGGAATAAACTTTCAGGAATCGGTCGTATCACTTCAGTATTGCCACTGCTCTTTGTAGTCGTTAACGTCGTAGCAGACTCGCTTCATTGGTGGAACTATGCTCACACGTGGGTGATTGCATCATTCGGAGCTACCTTGGCCTTGTTCGGTATCCATCGTTTAATTAAGGAAGTGGAGGCCCAGGGGGAAGCCTGGCTCCCCGACTTTCTCCGTTCCTTTGATTATTCCGTTATCTTTACTGCATTGTTCTCCGGACAAGTAGCTGTCGTCATCCTTCTTGGAACAGGCTGGAGCATAGTGACCGTAATGCTCTTGCTGCTGAGTATAGTCGTATCGATTGCTTTCCAGGTCTATGTGTACCCGGTACGGGCATTATTGGACCGTATAGCATTCGCCACATTCCCGAAGCTACGCGAAGACAGAGCGCGGTTGAGATTGGTTGAAGATGTACAAGTGCGTGTGGATGATCAGGCTGAACCGGAAGAAATGGACGAAGAAGAGCTATATAGACATACCCGCCGTGCCCTAAGCCAATTTGGGGATCTTCAGCGAATCGCTGCCAGCCCGCTCACGCAGCTGAAGCTGATCGACCGAAGATTGCAGCAGCGCGGGGCCGAGGATGAGGTTGTCGAACGAGCGATCGAGTTGAAGGCCGTTCTCCTTGAAAGCGTTGGGCAGTTAAAGCCGAGACAAGATGAATCGTTCGGTACAGCTGATGAATGGAGGCACTATAATGCGCTCTATTTCCCTTATATTATTGGCATCAAGCCCTACAGTCTCCGCTACTCGCCTGACAAATTAGATCCATCATCCTTGGAAGCCTTCGAATGGTTTAGAACCTATATACCGGAACGCACCTATTATAATTGGCAAAATGCAGGCGCCAAATTAGTCGCACTTATGCTCAAGGAAAAAAACGCAAGCTAAACAATGGATACGATCGTTTTCCCAGAAATAAGGGAAATCGGTCGTTTATTTTTAAAAAATGACTGTTTGGCAGTGAATTGCAGTGAAATGTATGGTTATGGCAGTTCTTTTCAAGCTAGGATAGGGCTGTGAGAACCACCAATACCCTTTAGGAGGAATGTTCAATGTCACAAGCAATCATTAAAAATGGTGTAACGGTTCGTCAATTGGTTCTGGGCTCCGTCGAGGCGATTCCAGAGGAATGGTACGATAAACAGCCCCATGGATTTAACCATACGATTAGATGGAACATTGGGCATATGCTAACCATGATGAATTGGTTTCTTGCGAATCAAGCGGCATTCGAATATAAGCTCCCTGAGCAGTACCTTTCCTTATTTATAAGCGGGACGAAACCGGATGACTGGTCTGACACGCCGCCGACGAAGGAAGAATTGCTGTGCCACCTATCCGGACAATGCGAAGCACTGGCAAAGATACCTGTGGAATTGCTAGAACAGCAGCTGGAACATCCTTTCGAAATGGGGCCCTTAAGTTTTATGAGCATAGCGGAATTACTTAATTTTGCCGTGGCTCATGAAGCCGTGCATCTCGGAATGATCTCCGGCTTGGTCAAAGTCATCAAGGTGAGCTAGTTTAGCTGCCATCCCTGTGAGCTAATCTTTTCAAAAGGATGCATTCTTTCCCAACTATCCGTCCATACTAACTGAGGTTTTCAATTTTAAGGTAGGAGGTACACAGGAATGCCCACTAGTAGAGGACATCAAGGCGCTCACGGGATTGGACAGGTGGAGGAACAGTTGAACGAACAAGCTCAAGCCGCTGCCGAGATTCAAGGCGAAAGCGAGCTGGATCAAGCTGTTTCAGCACAAGCTAACCAGCAAGAAACCGAGCTTGACGAAATCATCCCGTCGGAGCAAGACTAATATAAGTACAGCAAAAAACAGATACCCATAGAGCGGTATCTGTTTTTTGCTGTATTTTATGGCCTTTTCCAGGGCGGGTCCCCATACTTATGAATCAAATCCGAGACCGTATAGAAGCAAATCGGAATCACGACCGTAAAAATAGTACAAACAATAACCATTCCGGAAGGTAGTCGCCTTACAATCATTTCCCACATATTTATCGGCTCCTTTCCGACTTCAATATACTGCCACTCCTTTGGACCTCAGTATCAACTGTAACCTCAATTTTAGCTTTAGAGAACAGCTTCTTCCCTTCCTCCCAATCATCTTTAATTTTCTTCCATGTTGGGTAATGCTCCTGATATAAGAAAAGCTCTAAATCAAAGACATCTCGGACATATTCCTTCTGTAGCTTGTGAATGACATGATCCGTTATTCGTTTAACCTCTTTTGATATCCCTTCCTCCAGCTTCGTTATGGTTTCTTCCTTCGTCAGATCCAGCTGCTCCAAGCTCTGATCAATAGTTCCTTTTGTCTTAATGTGAATATGGAATACTAAGCGCTCCGGATTACTGACATCTACCCGTGTGCTTCTTTTCTCCCAATTAATTTCATAACCGATTAACTGTTGATCTACCTCGGCATTCACAACCCCGCCCTTAATATTTTCTTTGATGAAATTGATACCTGCTGTATCTTTGCCTCCGATAATACCAATCAGATTGTTGGTTTGGCCATCAAATAAGGCGCTTCCTACTATCGATATATCCTGCATATCCTTCGTCGCTGATATGACTTGAATCAAATAACTTTCACGCTTCAGCAATTTCTCATGAACCTCACCCAGCCTGGATTCGGCCAGCATCCGCGAGCTTTTCCTTGTGTTTTCCGCTGCCGATGAGATGAATTTGACAGGTAGTTTCTCATTAGGCGGATTCACTTCCAACACTTGCTTCGCATCTCCTTTCACTACCAAGACTTTGAGAGATCTTCTCATTTCACTATCCCTCAAAAAATAATCGATCACATCTGCGAAAGCCCCTTGCTTTCTGGCAACCTCCTCCGAAATGAGGACAACTTGAAGATGCTCGAAAAAAGGAGCACGGCTCGTTTTGGTCGATAATTTCGCTGCTATCGAGGTTAATGTATCTCCTTCAAGCGTCATGTTGAAAAACGCTTTTGACCCGCCGCCAGCTACACCGCTAGTGCTCCCGCCTTGCTTCAAGCCTGAGGGAATAACCAATTGATAAGTGACGACAAATTTCCCCCTTTTCTTCTTATTGTTAGAATCCCCTTCACTGCCTTTCTCAGGGACCTCCTTTATCGCATCGATAGCAAGACCGATAACAAATCCTCTCTCGTCAATTTCTATGCGATCCCAACACCCCGTTGTGAGAAAAGAAATAATAATGATAACGACCATTGCACCTATTCTGTTAGCCATTTTCTGTAACCCCACGGACTTTCGCTACAATTAGAAGCATAGTAGGCACAACAGCCGCAAACAAAACTCCCGAGTAGCTTATTATATTGCCGAGCATGGCAAACTCCACTTGATCCTTAGGAAACATGCCGAGCAAATAAACCAATGGACTAAGAATCAAAATACATGTTCGTTTGGACATTTTTTTAAACACCGAGGTTAAACAAATGCGTGAAACGTCCATAGCCATGCTTGTCGTATTAAAGATGGTCATCATCCAAATGACAAAGAAAACGGATTCGAATCTTTCGAAAAATTCACCGGGAATTTCTATTTCTTTAGCTATTTCAATAGCAGGAAACATAATATTCACTGTCCCGGCGTGCGAGAAAATACCTATCCCGAAGATGAAAATAATCAGGTAAAAAATAACGGGAATAGCAATCCCGTATACCATAGCTTTTGTCGTTTCTTTCGGACGTCTCATTAAACTGATATAGAACAGCACGATCTCGAAGCCTAGCATCGAGTACATCGCTTGTTCCGATCCTTTCAATATTCCTAACGGCGGTGTTATAAAGAAGGGTTTTAAGTTACTGAATTCAAAAATTCCAATGCTGAGAGCCAGCATTAATAACGCAATCGAAAGAACGAGTGGCAAGAACATGACATTCAACCGAATCAATCCTACACTAGAACCCGAAACCGCATAGATGATAACAAGAAGGAAGGACAGCGCAACAAACTCAATAGGCGTTCGATCAAATAAGTACTGTTTGGAAATACTGGCAATCGCCCTCATTTCATAAGCGCAGAACAGAAAAAAATAGATGCTTTGCAGAAAGGTCAGAACATAAGCCACTGGCTTAGAAGCAATGATGCTGGTATATTCGAAAAACGATTTTTGATTGAAGCGGCTACCCAGCTTAGATACGATAATGCCAAAAAGCAAGGTCACCGCTCCGGCTAAAAGGATGGAAATCCATCCGTCCGAGGAACTCGTTTCATGAGCCACAAGTCTCGGCAGGGTCAACACTCCTACTCCGATCAACATGGAGGCTACCGTCATGATCATTTCTTTTTGTCCGATTTCATCATCTGCATATTTGAAAACACTCATGAACGTTTCCCCTCTCCATTACGATTATGTGCGCTTCTTGTCCTGGGTCTCCAACATTTCAAGGCGATTGTCCAATTGCGTTACAGGCACACGCATCAACACCTGCTTCCAATCCTTAATGAACATCGGTGCTACAGGTGTGGAATAAGGCAAACCGAAGCTTTTCAGGTTCACAATATGAATAGATATTATGATGTAGGCTAGAACAATCCCGTATATTCCAAATATACCTGCCGCAAGCATAACCGCAAAACGAATCATCCTCAGCGAGATGGCGAAGCTGTAAGTCGGCAGTGTAAAAGATGAAATCGCGGTTATCGCAACGACAATGACCATGATCGGACTAACGATACCGGCCGAAACAGCAGCTTCTCCGATGACAAGGCCACCGACAATTCCAATGGTTTGCCCAATCGGCTTGGGCAGACGTATCCCAGCTTCCCGCAGAAGCTCGAGCGTTCCCTCCATCATGAAAGCTTCGACGACAGCCGGGAACGGAACGCCTTCCCGTGCACCGGCAATTGAAAAAGCCAGTTTCGATGGCAGCATTCCATGATGAAATTCGGTCAAGGCGATGTACAAGGCAGGCAAAAAAGTAGTCATAAAAGCCGCTGCAATCCGCAGAAAACGGATTAGACTGGATATCATCCAATTCTGATACAGATCCTCCGGCGAATGAAAGGAGGATACGAAACTAATTGGCATGATCAACTGGAAAGGCGTACCATCGACCAATACAGCCACTCTGCCCTGTAGTAATGCAGTGGATACTTTGTCCGGTCTTTCCGTATTTAAAATTTGAGGGAACGGAGACATGAAGTTGTCCATAATCCATTGCTCAATAAAGCCTGATCCATCCGTATCATCCCGTTTGATGGATACTAATCTTCTTTTGACCTCATCGACAAGCTTGGGATTTACAATGCCTTCGATATAAGCAACAATAACTTCTTTGGGAATGCGCTCACCAATTTTATAGGTATCGAATCTTAAATTCGGATCGGGCAATCTTCGCCGAATCAACGACGTCGTCGTACAAATATCTTCGGTAAAACCGTCTCTCGGGCCTCGAATAAGGGCTTCAGTCTGCGGCTCCTCTATTCCCCGGCTTTTCCATCCCTTCGTTCCGATGACCAAAGCCTTACTGCTGCCATGAATTAAAAGTACCGTGTCTCCAGAGAGAACGGCACTCAGAACCTCATTCATCATAAATACTTCAACCATAGCATGCATTGGAAGCAATTCCGATCGCATAAAGGAGACGAACTCGTCCCCCTTAACAGGAATGATTTTGTTCGATTCTCCCAGGTCGATCAGCATGCTTTTTAATATCTGCTCGCTAATTAAGTCTCTGTTGACTAATCCATCGATGCACACGATTGCACAGGAATGACTCCCGCCAACCTTAAATTCTTTAATAATGAGGTCGCTGGGAAAGCCCAATATATTTTCGATATGATTTATATTGACGTTGAGATCTACAGACAGCTTGGTTGCGTTCTTCTCTGGATTCGTCATGTTGCACACCGCCTTATCATGCTGAAATCCCATTAATTACTATTGCCTGAAATAGCAGCGGTTATCCAATAGATGGCTGAACTGCGGTTTCAGAGGTTGAAATAAAACAGCCCGTCATACTGCATCTGCTGCAGCATGACGGGCTGTTTTCTCTTTTTACCAGTTATGCGGTTTTAAACTGGGACAGAAGCTGTTGAAGCTCACCAGCCATGTTGGACAATGACTGCGCTGAGGTTTGCACCTCTTCCGTCGTATGAAGCTGGCCTTGAGCGGAGGCAGATACGTTTTGCGACGAAGAAGCGGTTTCTTTGGCAATGTACGCCACTTGCTGGACAGCAGCCGTAATTTGTTGCGCCCCGGCTGAAATTTCCTCGGAAGTTGCAGCCATCTCCTGAATTTGTGAAGCGATGTGTGAAGTCGATACCAGAATATGATTGAAGTTTTGCTCGGTTTCTTTGACCAGCTCGATCCCCATCTGCACTTCGTCCTTCACTTTTCCCATCGACTGACCGGATTCGCGAATGCTTGATTGAATCTCGTGGAGCAGCTTCGCGATTTCGTCGGAGGAGCTGCCGGACTGCTCGGCAAGCTTGCGCACTTCTGCTGCAACGACAGCAAACCCGCGTCCCTGCTCGCCTGCACGTGCAGCCTCAATAGCAGCATTCAGCGCCAACAGATTGGTCTGTGCTGCAATCTCTTGAATCGCCTGCAAGATGCTGCCTATTTGTTGCGATTTATTTTCAAGCATATCTATGACCTGATCGGTATGATGAACTGAAGTATGGATGGACTGCATTTGATTCACTGTATTTTGAACAAACGCTTCTCCGCTTTCCGCCTGCTGCTTCGTCCATTCTACCGATTCAGCAATAGAAGATGCACTTTCTGCCATACGGCTGATCCCTTCGCCCACTTCCTCCATGGAACGGGAAGTCTCTTCCATCGTTAACGTTTGCTGATCCGCACCGGTTGCTACTTCCTTAACCGTTGCAGCAATTTCCGCCGATGCATGCTGCATTTCACCCGAGCTCGACTTCAGCTGTTCTGCTGACACCGTGACGAGCTGAGCATGCTCATTGATGGTTTCGATCATTTGTCTCATACTGTCGGTCATTTGTACGAAAGCAATACTAAGCTCTCCAATTTCATCTTTCCGGCTTAGAGCAACGGCTCTTTCCGATAAGTCTCCTTCTGAAATCCGCTTAGCCGCGCTGCTCATCTCTTTAAGCGGTTTGGACACATTTTGAGCCATAATGAAGGAGACGGATAAGCCTGCCAAAACAGCTAAAATACTAAGAACAATAACCCAAGTTACACCGGACCTATTGGAAGCTTCCAGCTCTGACGCCCATTCATCTGCGTGAGTTTGAATGTTGCGAGTAAGCACATCGATAATCATGCTGCAACCGCTTATGAATTCATCTGCCTGCTGTATCAGTCTCATCCCGTCAGGACCATGCTGTTGGGCAGCACTTAGAATCGTGGGAAATAGATTCTCGTACGATTCCCATTGTTTTGCAAATAACTTTTGAAGCGTAATATCTTTATCGGTAATAGCAATCTTCTCCAACTGCTTCGCTTTGGATTGAATTTCTACGAACAGTGCCTTCGCTCTATCCGGCTGTGTAACGACCTCATCCGTTATCCCCATGCTGGACATGTCGCCTGAGTTTTTCTCTGGCATATTAAGCTGAATACGAAGAATCAGATCATCTAATTCTTTAATATCGTGGTTCAAATTACCCAGTAAAACAACGCTAGGAAGCCCGGTTTGCGTCATTTGCTTTGACTTCTGACCCATTGTGTTCATTTTAGTCAATGAGGTTGCACTTAGAGCTGATAAAAGCAGTAGCACAACCAAAAAACTGAAGAATAGCTTTTTGTACAACGATAACTGCGACAGTTTCATAATTATGTCTCGCATGGCCCGTAAAAGTTTCTCTTTCATTCCGTTTTCCTCCGATTCTGTCTGTTTTGCAGGGTCTTTTTCTATTTTTTGAAAGCGTTTTTTCCTTTCATTGGCATTTCATCCCCACTTTTATTTCGACAGGATAGGTACAATACTTTATAGGTTTTGTCGAAATTTATTGGTTTTTTCGAAAAAATGTTGCTATTTTTCGAAACAAATAGGTACTTTGGCCTAAAACTCAATTAAAAAAGCCCTTTCAGCCAATAGGATTCGACTGAAGGGCTTTTCTGCTCAACGTATGATTGTAAGATGCTATATTCTATGTTTATCGTAAGGCTCTCCCATATTGACATACTTCACCTGGCGCACTTGTACGTTCGAGCAGCCGATCGGGGTTTCGATAGCTCTGCTCTCGTCTTGAGCCGCCAGCAGCAGTTGAAAGCCGAATGGAGCCAAAAAAGATATTTGATTGCGATCCGGATCAGCTTGATGCGGAAATACGATCGTATAGCAATCTTCGAAGCCTTCGTCCAACGTTTGGATTCGACTGCCTATAAGCGCAACGGAATGAAGAGTATCTTCCTCGAAATTAGCGATAATATTCTCTAAAGTCCGGGTGTAATCCTCGACGAATTGCTCCCCTTTTTTCTTCGTACGCTCATTAGCAAAGTAATTATCCAAAATATGGAATCTTTCTTCATCAAAGTAAACGAGCTGATGAATCAGCTGCAGTCGGGCGGATTGGAGTAAACTATGGTTCAAAATAAGGATCACCTCCGCTGCGAACAATTTCGCCTTCCGTAAAATAGCCGTATAACGCTTTCATTTTAAATAACCTCCTTTGTAAAAATAAGACCTCTCCGAGTAAAGAGGCCTTGACGCTATATTACCAGATTCAGGCTTGTATGCCCAACCCCATCCATCGAAATAGCAACAAAAGCATCTGATCCGAAGGGAAACGGCCGTTCCGTGTAGAATGATTATAAGCATAAAAAAATGAACAAGAGGAGAACAACGATGACGAAATCTGTAACTGTACAGGATCTGGTGAACCGCTTCTCCTTGGAAGTGCTTGCCGGCGAGAAAGAGCTGCATCGACCGATTGAAAAACCTAAAACCCACCGCCCCGGACTGGAGTTTGTTGGGTACTTTGAATTTTTTCAACAAGCCCGTGTACAGGTTCTGGGAAGCAAGGAAATTACTTATTTGCATACGCTGAGCGAAGAAGAACGGAATGAAAGAATCGGCAACATTGTGAAATACCATCCCCCCTGCTTCGTCGTTACCCGAAATCAGGAAGGGCTCAAATATTTAATGAAATATTGTGAGGAAGAAGGCATTCCTCTGCTGAGGACCCATGAGCCAACACCTAAATTTATAGAATTGGTAGACGGCTTTTTAACCAAAGCATTAGCGCAAGAGATCACGATCCATGGTGTTATCGTCAACGTATCGGGAATAGGAATCCTGCTGCGAGGGAAATCCGGTGTCGGCAAAAGCGAGACCGCCCATACATTGATTCGCCGAGGCCATAGGCTGGTAGCTGACGATATTGTTGTGCTGAAAAAAATCAGTCCGGAAACGCTGATCGGAACTCATAACGGAAAAAGCAAAGAGTTCCTGGCTCTGCGCAGCATCGGACTGATTAATGTATCGCGTCTGTACGGACGGAGAGCGTTTCAGGATGAAACGCGCATTGTGCTAGATATCGAGTTGACGCAATGGAAGGATAATGCGTTAAATAATGAATTGGAGCTGGAGCACACCTTCACGGATTATATGGATGTGCGTATTCCTCATATCGAAATCCAGCTCCAACCAGGAAGAGATGTGGCAGGACTGATCGAGGCGGCTGCGAACAATTGGTATCTTCGCCAGCAGGGCTACAGTGCGGTGGAAGAATTCATGAAACGGCTGGAAGAGAACTAACCTTACATTTCATTGCGCTAAGACTGCGGATGAACCGTCTCTGCTTCAGGAGGCGGTTCCCGATGCAGCCAGTCCTTCAAGGGAAATATTTCTTCCACAGGCGGTTCTTCCCCCACAACTTTAGACGCCGATAGTGGCGTCAATGCCGGATCAGCCATCCATAAGCGGATCAGCTCACCCATTTCACGTGGGTTCTTGGTTGGAATTTGATGCTGTGCACCAGCAATCAAATGATACGTACAGTGAGGCACATGCCTCTGAATCAGACGGGCATAACGGTGGAAGCCCGTATCCTTCTCCCCATAAATAAGAAGTACCGGTTTATGAATACGATGAAGCTTATGTGTGCAGTTGTAACCATAGCTGCAGTCAAAGTATTGCCGCATACTGCGGATCTGCCCCTGCACCGCTCCAGAGTACAGCTTTTTGAATGTAGACATCATATCGGCATTGCCCATAGCTATCGCAGCGGACAATAGCCTTTTGCTTGACAGCTTGCACAGCTGCCTCGCCGTCCATATTCGGCTCTTGTTGTACCAGTCGCTCAACTCGGACATGGTGCTGATCAGGACTCCCCCAAGAAAACGCTCCGGATAGGCAAGCATAGCTTCCAAGGCTACAGCTCCCCCAGTCGAATAGCCGCATATCACTGCTTGGGGTATATTCAGTGCGTTAAGCAGCTGCCATATATCGTCAGCTATGAGCTCATAGGTTACTTTTTCTTCTGAGTAGCCACTTTTCCCATGCCCGCGAACATCGAACGTAATGACCTGAAACGTGTCCGAAAGCTGCTGTCGCTGATAGGCAAACACTTCTCCTGTCAGCAGCGGTGGGTGGATGAATACAATCGGCACCCCGCTTCCGGTCTTTTCATAGAACAAACTAACCCCGTTACTATCTACCATCGGCATGTTGTTCACCTCATTACGGTTTCCATTTTTACCCGATAGTTTCTCCGCATTTGCCCAATCAATACATCATTTACATGTATAGAGTCTGCACTGTCTTCTTAAGTGGCCGCCGAATTATTTTGTCTTTTTTGAATAGCGTGCACACCCATAACGACTAAAATAAGCTCTTCAATCGGAAGGGCGGAGTAATTGGATAATGCGAAGGCTCCTGAGGCAAAAAATCCATCGGTTCTTCTGAATTCCGCGGCTACTTCTCCACCCATCGAACGTACCGTATATTCCCGTGAAAATGCCGGCGATTCAATTTCGAATGATCCTTGACGGCTCTCGTACCAATACCGTTTGGAGAAGAAGGACACTTTTGCCTTGAGCACGCCGATCTCCTCGCCATATCGGTCGAACACCAACCAAGCATTGGAAAAAAACCGGAATTTGCCGCTGTTAGATATGTTTCCTTGATTATCGAGTAAATGAATGCCTGCTGTGAACATACTTTGCAGATCAAGCTCTCCGATTTTGCCATTGTACTCGTCCACGATATCCGTGAACCCCGTTGAAAAAAAACGATCCGAGAAATAGACCGTATTGGTCTCCATATGCACGACCTCCTCTGTCTTCTTTCCATCTTTTTTCCAAAAACACTTCTCTTCTTATTACGACTTCAAGAGGAGAAATGTTTCGTTCAATCCTATCTATTCCATATAAAACCATTTTCCATCTTCGATACCTGGTTGGTTCGTGCTATTCTATTATTAAATCCGCAAAACTCAAGCCTATGCTTGCGAAGATAGTTTTGCCTTCGGCAAAACTCTTAGGACGGTGAACCCATGTATCCACCAATCGACTCCCTATTAACCGCGCAGTTTCAACGCAGCCACAATACAGGAAAGGCACGCTGCGAGCCGAGCTGGCATTGGAAGCCGCAGCAGCCATTACATGACTATGATTTATGGTACGCCATGTCCGGTACGGGAAAGATGACGATCAACGGGAAGACTTATCCCATAGAAAAAGGAACCTGCTTCCTTATCCGTCCCGGAGATCATCCTGAGGCGATTCAAGATCCTGATGATAGGCTGACGGTCATTTTCATTCATTTTTCAATCATAGATCCGCTTAACGGTCAGCCCATACAGCCTTCAAGCATGCCGGAGCGCCATACGGTGGTGGGGGATACCTTGCTGCTCGAAATGCTGCTGAATCGGCAGCTGCAAATGATCCATACTCAGGAACCCTGGCAGGAAACTGAATTCGACTTGATGATGAAGCAAACCATGCTCCATCTGCATCGCTGGCAGAAGACGGATGACTCTCTATCCACAGGTAAGCATAAGCAGCTGATTGCCCGTGTCATCAGCTATATCCGTGAGAATCCCGGGAGGCGCGCCTCCCACCAGGACATAGCCGATCAAGTTCAACTGTCTCCAGAATATTTGAGCATCCTTTTCAAGAAATATACAGGTACCTCCATTAAAGAATACATCACTGACGTTCGTTTGGAGCGAGCCATGCACCTGCTGATGGAGACACCCATGAACGTATCTCAAGTTGCAGAAGCTTTGGGCTACGCTAACGTTTACTTGTTCAGCAAGCAGTTCAAGGAGCGTTATGGAACGCCGCCCTCCCTCTGCAAATGGAAATCAGAGCCTTCCCAAGCGCACGCGCGACTGGAACCAAATCCAAATGAATGAATATCGGTTTAAGTATAAAAAATTACGCCTTGCCCCCATTCAACGATCCCCCTTGCTCCGCTAAGATGAAATTATCAACATCCTAAGGAGGAATTAAGGTGAGCCAATCGTCCACAAAGCGCACATTGCATTCTTACGACAGTCAGGATGAGAAGAAATTAGCCCAGCAGGTTGCCGAGACGTTATACCGTTATGATGCCATAGCGGCTGACCGTATCCCAACCTTGAGTGATTTAACCGAGCAGCATGTCAAACAGTTTTGGGAACGCGGTTACCTAGTCGTCGACCAGGTATTGAGCCCTCAGGAAATTAACACTTCCTTGGAAGCCGTCATGGACGTTCTGTTCGGACGCTCCGTAGGAACGAAGATTCAATTCGTGAAGCCTCGGTCCGAGCTCCATTCCGAAGAAGAAATCGAGCTGGCTGCCCGCAAGCTGTACGACTATGTAGATCACGAACCTAGGCTTAGGGACATTGCCTATCAGCCCGGCATTATGAAAGCCATGGAGGCTTTATTCGGTGAAGCGCCCAAAGTAGCCCAGGATCAGGCGATTCTGAAACCGCCTTCAGGAGGCGTCGAAAAACCATGGCATCAAGACATGGCCTACGGCAATTTAGCTTACGATCAATCCGTTATTGGTATTTGGCTCGCATTAGACCCGGCTGAATTGGATAATGGCTGCATGCATGTAATCCCCTACTCTCACAGACAGGGAGCTGTTCCGCACTATGCAGTGCGCGATTGGCAGCTGTGCGATGTGAGCGTCCAAGTCGAGCAGGACGTCGCCGTACCATTAGAGCCAGGCGGAGCCCTCATCTTCTCAGGCTTGCTGCATCACGGGACACCACCGAATTTTTCCGATAAAAGACGCCGTTCACTCCAGCTCCATTACGCTCCCGAATCGGCTAAAAAATTGTCGCCGCAGGAGTACAAACGGATGTTTACGAATGAAATGACCGGCGCAGAGTGCTGACGAAATCGAAGCTTATGTATCGAGATCGATTCCCTTTCTACCAAACGAAAAATGCCGCAGACTCCTTTATTGAGAGAATGCGGCATTTTCTATGAAAGCCTAATAGACTGGGCTTACAGTTCGACAATAACTCTTCCCTTGATCCGTCCATGCATGATTTCCTCCGCATAATGCGGTGCTTCGTCAAGACGGATGCGTTGTGCTATCCGGCTCAGATGGCCTGTTGGCAGCAGGTCGTCAGCCGTTCTCTTCCACAGCTCGTAACGGCGTTCCGCCGGATACTGTACCGAATCAATTCCGAGCAGGTTAACGCTACGGAGAATGAAGGGATGCACCGAGGTTGGGATCGCCCCACCACCGGTGAGACCGCTCACCGCTACGGATCCTCCGTAGCGGATAGAAGCGAGCACATACGCTAGCGAGCGTCCGCCGACCGGATCGACCGCTGCCGCCCAGCGCTGCTTCTCGAGCGGCCTGATGGTCTCCGGGCTCAGCTCGCTGCGCTCGACGATCTCCTGCGCACCGAGCGAGCGCAGATAGTCGTGCTCCGCAGCTTTGCCCGTGCTGGCCGCGACATGATAGCCGCGGGCCGCGAGCAGCGCCACGGCGAAGCTGCCGACGCCGCCCGTTGCGCCGGTAACCAGCACGGGGCCTTGCCCCGGCTGCAGCCCGTTATGCTCTAGGCGGTCGATGGACATCGCCGCCGTTAAGCCCGCCGTACCGATAGCCATCGCATCGTGCGGCTCCAGACCTGAAGGCAGCGGAACGACCCAGTCCGCTGGAACTCTCGCCATTTGGCTCAAGCCCCCGAAATGCGATACTCCAAGATCGAACCCCGTGACGAGCACCGCTTGTCCCGAGTGAAAACGAGCATCGGTCGAAGAAACGACCGTCCCTGCCAAATCGATGCCTGGAACATGAGGATAGGTACGGACAATGCTGCTGTTAGGGAGGCAAGCAAGCCCATCCTTATAATTAATACCAGAGAAGCTTACCCGGATGAGCACCTCTCCTTCCGGCAAGTCATCCATCGTTAATTCCCTTACACCGATCTCAAAGCGCTCCCCTTGTTTATCAACAACCAAAGCCTGGAACGTGCTCATCTTCACTTGCTCCCTTCATTCATTTGATTCGATCTCATCCATAGGGTGCATCCATAATATGACTGCCACTACCTGACCCTCAGCTTGCGACTGATCTATTTTAACCCTAACAAGCTTTTATGTATTTTGATAACGACCTTTCTAATGGGCTGGTCCTGAGACACGCTGCAGCACGGCCGATGAATATCGCCCGGAAAAAACACAGCAAAGGAGCCTGGACGAAGCACCAAGGAGCTTTCAGCTCCGACCTTCTCATAGAAAGCGATATCCCTCGTATCGAATGACTCTTCCGAAATCACCGCTTCATCCGACAATGGAGCGACGCGAATCATTTCTTCCCCCGACAACAGGAACTGAATATCAGTATGTGTACGATGCGACTCCGGACGCTGCTGTTCCCAATCCTTCGTGGCCGCTTCTTGCAGCAGAGCGAACATGAGGTCTCCTTCAATCTCACATTTCCCAAGAGGCAGTGTGCTGAAATCCGTGCTGCGAATGTATTCTATCCCTCTGTTAACCGCTTCGGGATATACCGCTTTTTCTTTTTCCCAGTTCGTCAAATCGCTAAAAATCATCTGCTGCACTACCTTTCCTTATAATAGAATGAAACTGACTATTTCTCCCTCCAGTATACTCCTTAACAGATCAAAAGAAAAAGCCGATTGGCACACGGGCTGTCGATTACTCCAAAAAGCCCGCACTCCATTCTGGACTGCGGACTTTTACTATCAGGCTATTTTTACTTGAGGCTATTGGCCACTGCCAGCAGCTCATCTTTCGTTACGTTGGCCGATGACGTCATGACGTGGTATAGTATGGTTCTTCCATCCACCGAATCCATCCAGCTCACATCGCGGGCCGCGCCATTATCGGTGAATATGGACTGTGGATTTACCGTATAATATCCTTCTTTGCCGGCTACAGAAACCTTCTCTCCCGTTGTCTTATCTCCTGTAGTAAGCTTCAGATCCATATGCTCTTCTGATGCAGGCAACAGCTGATATCGAACCTCGATTTCATCATTATGGGTATTTGCATAAATTAACCCAGGGCTATAAAACCCGTCTGCGCTGATTGAAGGAGCTTCTGCTTTTTGCCATACGATCGTTTGCTTCGTTTCTTTGGCCTGCTGCTTTAATTTTTTTTCATATTTTGCATAGCTTTCAGCATCTAGCATTCCGACCAGCGGCTGCAATTCTCCTCTAACATAGTAAAATCCTTGCGGCAGTACTGTAGGAGTTTTAAGCTGTGTACCCGCTTGCTCCACCTGCTGCTTCCAATGCTGAATGTCTGTGTAGGCGGCCGGGTGGACTAGCATCGTCACGGCAGGAAGCTTCCGCTGCTCTAATGGCTGTACGTAGACAACTGCGGCTTCCCCAGGAGACAGCTGGCTTCTGACCTCCCGGAAGGTGCCTCTGATTTGCTCGTTCAAACTATCCGGCAGCTGCACGGCTGCATTCTTGGACACTTCAAGTTGAACCTTATTCGTTTGCATGGTGTAGAGCAAATTCGAAGCATAGGCAACACCCGAGAACAGTAAGATGCATGCCGCAATAAGCGCAATCCGTGCTCTTTTGCTGTCCCTTAAGAATGTTCTTCGCTGTTTCTTCGCCGCATAGGCGTTGAATACACGTTCCACTCGACCGTCGAGCTCACGGGGAAAAGTCATTTGCCCCGCATATTGCTGGAGCTCGGATTTCAGTTGATTTTGGATGGACATGTGGAAAAGCCTCCTTCATCATCTGTTATTGGATTGGTTGATTGCTGGCGCAGCTTGTTAAGTGCCGTATGATGCCGTGACTTCACCGTTCCTACCGGAATGCCCAGCAGCTCGGCTATCTCCTCGAAAGAGTACTCATGATAATACCGCAGAACAATAACGCATCGGTGCTTGTAGTTTAGTCCTTGGACTAGTTGGATCAGCTCACTGCGATGCTCATTACGCAAATAGAGCGATTCGGCATCCACACTCGGTTCATGGAGCTCCATACGAACACTGCGTTCGTGAAGTCTAAACCTACGCCACAGTTTACGATTCCAATTATGAACCTGGCGAATCGTTAATCCCGTTAACCATGAACGAAACGGTTTGTTAAAGTCATACTTGGACAGTGACTTGCACAGCTCCATATACACTTCATTCACGACATCGTTCACGTCCTGCTTGTTATTCACCAACAGGCTTACCGTTCGGAACACCTCCTCCTTGCTTTGGTCATAAACAATCCGAAACGCTTCCTTGCTGCCCTCTGTCATCTGGCGTATCGATTCATGCAATGCTTGCTCTGTCATAGGCGGCCGGCCCCCTAATCTTTATTTCACTCTATATTGGTCCTGCGCCCGAAAAAGGTTCATTTCACCGCTGCCCTCTCTTAAGCCTCAAAAAAAGCCGAACCAGCTTCAGGATAGATCCTTTGCTGACTCGACTTTCGATGGAAGTATTCCCTCGACTGTGGTCTATTACTGCTCTAACGGCCATAGACGCTCATTGGATATTTTAGCGAGTTCCTTCTCGTTCAATGCCGTTACAAATACTTGCTGATCTATTGCAACAACCGCAAACTGATACCCGCTGCCTGCTATCTTGGTATTGATCTTTTTCAATATGCCTACATCGATAAAGTCGTTCATGTATTGGGGATATAAGATCACTTTATCTCCGTTCAAGATAAATTGCAGCTTCACAGGACCTTCTTCGGTATTCCACGTTTCCACAATGTCAGTTGGGTTAAAGGCACCTCTGGAGATCTGGGCCCATTGCTTCAGTACTTTGACATAGACATCATTCCCTTTTCCGACATCAGCCTCCGTATCCTCCATCCAAACCCTGCTTTTGTCCAGCTGCAATATAAACTGATCGGCAAATAGCTGGTAGTAGGTATTGTCCTGATACGGATCAAATTCTTTATCGGCCGCAAAGTCCATAGGATAGTTGTCCAAGAAAGTCTTCTCCACTTCGCTCACGTTCATCGATTGAAAAAAGCCCATCTCTTTGTAATAAGCAAAGGTTTCATGTATTCTTTCCGCTGCGCTCTTCCCCTTGAATTTCTCTGCTACCTGTTCTTCCAGGGTGGGAATCTCCCGGAACGTTTTGGCGATGTCTAGTAATTCTGTGGAGGATTCGTCGAAGTCTTTTGCATTGGAAGTCAACAAAAACTTATATAAACTTTTTTCTCCTTTAATGATAATCATCTTTGCTCCGAACTGATAAGGTCCGCTTTCATAGGAGAAAGATCCATAAACCGCGTCAAGCCCATTAGCAGAGAATCTCTCCGCTTTGGACAACGGTTTATAATTGGTCTTGCTTAAATAAGCATTCAGATATTCTGTTAAATCAATAATATGTTCGGGTGCAACATGATCCTCCAAAAATATGAATCCCTTACCCTCATTCGAAATTGCACTGACATCAACCGACAGCCCCGTATCCATGTGCATCCACTTATGGCTAGCCTTAAAGCTCCAAGTGTTGTCTCTAGATTTAAACTCTTGTAAATCGCTGTAGATACTTATCGTCATAGTCTCTTCTTCCCAAGAGACTTCGTAATGCAAGGCCTCGCTAATAAAACGCACAGGTACGAACGTATTCCCGTTTACCACCTTGGGTGCGGACGGCAGCGTTTGTTGAACTCCGTTAACTACAACCGTCAGATCGTTAACTTTAAGTGTTATTTGAAGATCCTGCTTCTTACCTGTGACTACCTGATTCCGCTCGTCCCATTCGATCTGAAGTCCAAGTGCCTCAAATAATGGACGGAATTGTACCAAAGTGCTACCGTCCTCAACATACGGCGCGTCATTGAAGTTTACTTTTTTCCCGTCCAATATAACGGTAATTTCGTTTGGAACTGTACTCATAGATGGCATTTCGTTGATCGATATCCCTTTTTTTATAAGTTCATCAATAACTGGCTTTCCCTCGTCCCATAGCGGGTTATCTTTGATATAAAGCGTTTTTAATTTTGGGATAGATAAAAGCGGGTGAATATCCTGAACTTTATTTTTATTGAGAAATATTGTTTCTAATGTTGGATGTTCTTTTAAAGGATCAATATCAGTAATTCGATTCTTCTCTAAACTAACCCATCTTAAAGGCAAATGGACCAGTGCTGTTATGTCTTGAATTTCATTATCACCTATCAATAGATCAGTAATTTTATAATTTTGGGATAGACAGTCAATTGATTTTATTTTGTTGTTGAATATCACTAATTGCTGCAACTGATACAAATTAGCAAGGGGACAAATATTCTCTATCTGATTGCTGTATAAACCAAGTCTGGTGATGCCGGTTAAATGTTCTAGTGGAGAAAGATCCTTAATTTCCTGATCTGGAGCGTACAATGCCTCAAGGTTTGTCGCATATTCCAGTCCCTTTAAACTTCTTATTTTCCCTTCCCCACGCGGATACAAGGAAGTAAGTTCAAGTAGGTGCTCTTCGGTCAGTTCCTCATCCGTCTCAAACTTCAATTGTTGTTTAATAGCCTCCTCCAACACCGGATCTTCGATCAGCTTTCCTTCGGCATAAGCATCTCTTAATGGAATCAATAAGAGAAACAACATGCCCACAATCAATGTAAACCATGCCCACCTTTTCATTGTGCGACTTCCCCTTTTTCTTTGTTGTCATGTAGACCTTCCCCTATGTTTAAAATTGGAAAATAGTCCGCTAGACTTATTCCACAAGGAGATGTATTTTCCTTTTTTCGACAGCATTTTCATCTTGTTACCAACATAAAAAGCCATCTCCCTGCCATAGCGGCAGCAAAGACAGCTTCTTTCGTAATAACCTTATTTCTCTCGAATCCACACCGTCATTTCACCTTGTTTCCGGTTTCCCCATAAAAAGTATGGGATAGCTTGCAAGCGGTGGGGGACCGTACGTTGAATCACAGGACGGTATAATTCTTCTTCGTTCCATGCACTTTCATCTTCACGTAAAGCAGCCGCCTCTACAACCACAATACCTCCCAGCAAATCGGCATCGAACCGCTCGGTTAGATCGGCTTCCGCACCAAATGTGATAGCTGTCAGAAGCTCACCGTTATCTTCTTCCTCTAGACAATACACGAGAGGCCCGCGTTGGATAGCTGCTTTGCCTGCGTTTGCCCGCAGCTTTGGATTCGATCGAACTCGCTGTGCGGTCATAGGCAGTTCCAGCTCCACGACATCTCCTGCCTGCCACAATCTGCTGATATAAGCATATCCATCTACAACAAGGGGTTCAACCGTTATTGGTTCTCCGTTCACTTTCAGTTCAGCCTCGCGGCACCATCCGGGAATGCGTAGCGCTAATGCGAAATCCGCTGCTTCTGCTGGAGTCACCGCCAACCGAATCCGGCCTTCCCAAGGATAGTCGGAAGCTTGCTTTAACTGCACTCGCGTGCCCGCAACCTCTAAATGAGCTTCGCTTCCAATATACAAATGCGTATAGATGGTATTATCGCTGCAAGTGTAGATGTATCCACCAAGCGAAGCCAATAACCGCGCCACGTTAGGTGGGCAGCAGGAGCAACCAAACCAAGGCTGTCTAACCGTCTTCACGTGCTTGCAGGAAGGATTGTGGGCACTCGCCTTCGGCCATACTTCCAACGGATTTACGTAGAAGTAATGTTTACCGTCTAACGCCATGCTTCCTGCTACGTTATTATAGAGTGCCCGCTCCAATACATCGGCATATTGTCCATTGGCTTCCAGCTGGAGCATACGATTGGCAAAAAAGATCAGCCCTATCGACGCACAGGTTTCCGCATAGACCGTATCATTAGGAAGGTCGTAGTCGAAGGTAAATGCTTCCCCATGTGCCGTTGAGCCGATACCGCCAGTAATGTACATTTGCTTGGAAACGGTATTATTCCACAACCTCCGGCAGGCCTCTAACAGCGAAGCATCTCCGATATGACCTGCCAAATCAGCCATTCCTGTATACATATAGACAGCACGTACCGAATGCCCGACGGCCTCCATTTGTTCCCTGACAGGTGCATGACTTTGGTGGTAGGCCGTATTCGGAGGAGGCACTTTCCCAGGTCTCCAGTGGGTAGTCTCTCCTCTTGTTTTCCATTCCTGTGTGAAGAAATGAGGCTGCTGACCCCTTTCGTCTATAAAGTAACGGCTGAGCTGCAAATAGTTATCGTTTCCCGTTGCCTGATACAGCTTAACGAGAGCAAGCTCGATTTC
This sequence comes from Paenibacillus sp. UNC451MF, assembly GCF_000686845.1. Classification (GTDB taxonomy): domain Bacteria; phylum Bacillota; class Bacilli; order Paenibacillales; family NBRC-103111; genus Paenibacillus_S. Next base: position 64,352 of record NZ_KK366026.1, read on the forward strand.
CTGGTGACCGTCATAGCCGCGTATTTGCCCAGATTCTCTGCCGAACACCGTACCGATGTAATCGGCAAAACGGCACATCACCTCAAGGAACTGACGTTTCCCCGTAGCCTCGTAGTAAGCTACAGCTGCCTCCATTAGATGCCCTGCAACATACAACTCATGGCAATCGGTTAAGTTCGTCCATCGCTTATCCGGCTCTTTTATCGTGAAGTATGTATTGAAATAGCCGTCATCGTGCTGTGCTTCTTCAATTAAGCCGATAACCCGGTCCACTATGGCCTCCAGCTCTGCATCCAGATGATTCGCCAGTGAATAAGCCACCGCCTCCAGCCATTTGGCTAAATCGCTATCTTGAAACACAAAGCCGCCGAACGATCCCGTCTTCTTGCCTGCGGCGATCAGAAGGTTGCTCATGGCATGGCTCGGCTCAGCTCCGGGAATCTGGTCGTTCAGAGCCTCCCATTGATACGGAATGACAACCTCACGGACGAGCTTGATGTAGGGAGACCAGAATGGATCGTCAATCCGAACCTTGTTCAAAGGCACTTGACTGCTTGTAAAAAGCGACATCACGTCACACCCTTAACTGAGAAATATAAATACAATTTCAACCTTCCGTTTTATCATCATATCTTATAAAATAAATGAAAAATACGAATAGTTTCACCCTATATTTATACTATTTGAACCTGAGGTGCAGAGGATGGAGCCCCTTTTTATCCATTTTCAGGCAGTGCCACTGCCTTATTTCATCGAATGCGGCAAAAGTGCGTATTCCCAAGGACAGCAGCACCCGGACAGAGCCAATCTAGGCATGTTCGATCTCTTGCTCGTTCGTAGGGGAACTCTTTATATCGGAGAGGATGACCGACGGTGGAAGCTGTCCGCGGGAGAAATGCTCATCCTTCTTCCTGATCGCTACCATTATGCCTCGGCTCCTTGTCATGAGGAAACTATGTTTTACTGGCTTCATTTTCGTATAGCCTCACCATGGAGGGAAGTGGCAGGACAATCCGAGCTCAACCTGAAGGACACTACAATTTCCAAGGGCTGGATGCACCCGGAGCAGCACATGATATCCATCCCCAAGCATTGGGCGATGCCTGCTCCTCAGCAAAGTTATGACCAATTCGACAAGCTGCTGGGGCTGTTTGCTGGGCTTCGGTCCAATACATTTTGGGAGCAGCAACAGATATTTGCAGAGCTTCTTCGTACGGCTGTCGATGGCCAGCATCCAGGAAACCTCGACCCTTCACGGGTTGTCGCGGAAAGAGCTGAAGCTTATTTGAAACAGCATTATCACTCCGATGTAACGAATGCCATGCTTGCAGATGCGCTTCACTTTCATCCGAATTACATCGCTCGCTGCATGAAGGAAGTGTATCAATGCACGCCTTTGGAATATTTGCAGCACTACCGCCTTGAGCAGGCTAAATTGCTTCTGCTGAAAACGGATCTTCCCGTCTCGGAAATTTCCGATAGTGTAGGCTTTCATTACTCCGCTTACTTCACTCGATGCTTTACGCAGAGCATCGGCTTGACACCGCGACAATACCGCAAACAGTTTCAGCCGACAGCGACAAGCGCTGCTGCTTTTACAAGCCATTCGTAGCTCACAGACACACGATCCTGTTAAGTAAAGATTGTTTCTCAAAAGCGATCCAAGTGCTGCCTATCGTTCCTCTAATTGACACATATAGTCAGATTTTTTCGACAATTTATGCTATGGACATGGTATAATGAAGACGTAGAAAGAAACGAAATAATCACGGAGGTGGTTATCATGCTATTTTCCAAAATTCTTGTCGCATATGACGGTTCCAACTTATCTAAAAAAGCGCTGGCTAAAGCAATCGAGATTGTACAGCAGGAAGCTGCTCAAGCGCCTCAACTCCACGTCATTCACGGCGTACAGGACGTATCCTATGCCATGGGAACAACCATTGCCATTGACCCGAAAATCAGCGAAGGCGTTATCCAAGAAGCAAGAGATCTCATGCCTTCAACAGTAGACGCAAGCTACGTTATCCAGAACGGATCTCCAGCCAACTCCATTTTGGACTATGCCGATGAAAACGGTGTGGACTTAATCATTATGGGCAGCCGGGGACTTGGAGCGATCCGTGAGTTCTTCCTTGGCAGCGTTAGTCACAACGTGGTACAGAACTCCAAAGTGCCTGTGCTTATTGTGAAGTAAGCGGATTATATTCCTGTGGAAACGAACAACAGCACTACACCATCGATTGGTGTAGTGCTGTTCTCATTTACCGCCACTCAGCGGTATCCACGACTCGGCTGCAAATGCGATCGATCAGCTTCCTTTCATGGCTGACGACCAATATGCCAATATCCCGCCTACTTGCCTCAGCCAGAACGGCATGCCAGATTTGTGCCTGCGTAATCGCATCAAGCATGGCCGTCATCTCGTCGGCAATAAGAAAGCGTGTACCGGTCCCAAGCGCACGTGCAACGCAGAAGCGCTGCAGCTCGCCACCGGATAGCTCATTTGGCCAGCGGCTGAGCCAATCCGGCTCAATGCCTAATGAGGAAAGAAGCCCTTTGTCCGGCTCTCCACCTTCTTGCAGCATCCGTCTCATCGTCCAGCGCGGATTGACCGCTTTCTCCGGGTGCTGGAATACGAGCTGCACTGGGTGAAAGCCCGATGCAGGCAGCGGTTTGCCGCCCAGCTTGACAGAGCCCTCCTGCGGCTTCTCAAAACCTGCAAGAATGCGGCCCAAGGAGGTTTTTCCGCAGCCGCTTGGCCCCACAAGCCCGACAACCTCGCCCGGATTTATCGCTATATCGACGCTGCGAAATAACCACGGCCCTTTATCGTATCGGAAACCAATCTGTTGAGCCTCAAGAAGCATGAATGCACCTCACCATCCCGCCGCGCAGCTCGCGTTCTGCCGGCATAGCCTCGCTGCATTCCGGTGTAGCCAAGGCGCATCGCGGAGCGAACAAGCAACCCGGTGGCAGCGCATTCGGATGAGGCTGAAAGCCTGGTATAGGCGCGAAATCATTTTGCGGCAGAGCCCGCCATAATGCCTTGCTGTAAGGATGGCGAAGCGCATCCCCCGAAGATCTGAAATCCTCGGCACGAGACACTTCAACCGTCGTGCCTGCATAGAAGACGGCAACCCTATCCGCAATGGCTAACGCCGATTCGATGTCATGCGTAATCAGCATGACCCCGGCACCGTTGTCCGCAAGCTCCCTGAAGCGACCCAGCGCTTCCTGTACGACAGCAGGGTCCAACCCAGGCGTCGGCTCATCGGCAATAATCAGCTTCGCTCCGCTAATCGTGGCAGTAGAAACCAGGACACGCCGTGCCATCCCTCCGGACAGCTGAAACGGATATTTCTTGTCCGTATCAGGAGCAAGCCGATACCGCTCGAATACTTCTTTCAGCTTGGCCTTAGAATCCCCTTCCCTTACAGAAGCCTTCACCTGCTCTCCTACCCGCATAAGAGGATCAAGAAACGTTACCGATTGCGGGACCAGGGCGATTTCTTTCCCCCTCAATGCTGCCATTCGTTTAGCATCGAGCTCCTGTCCGTCATACTGAATCTTTCCGGTCATCTTGGCGTTCGACGGCAATATACCTAGAATCGCATGCGCAAGCAAGCTTTTGCCCGAACCGCTAGAACCGACTACAGCGACAATTTCTCCAGAATGGATTGCCAGATGCAGATCATGAATGACTTGCGTAGTATTCTGCTTCAAGCCACCAGTATATTGTGTAAACGATATGGAAAGGTCCCGCACATCCAAAATAGGCATCTTTCCTTCAGCTCCTTTACTATCTGTCTAATAACTTGCTGCAGCTATTCATGCGCTTTATGCGGGTCAAAGATCTGACGTAAATTTTCACCCAGCACATCGAACGCTCGTACGATCAGCAGTAAGCATAGGCCAGGGAAGAATGCCAGCCACCACATCCCCGTCGATAAGTAGCGCATCGATTCGGACAAAATAACGCCTATAGCAGGCTGGTGCGGGGATAACCCCATGCCGATAAACGTTACGGCCGCTTCATGCAGAATCGCATGAGGGAACAGCAGCACAACACCTACCACGAACTGTGGGGCTAAGTGGGGAAGCAAGTGCCTCGTGGCAATCCACCAGCGCGTTTTACCCAAATGGCCGGATATTTGAACGAACTCGGCTGATCTAAGCTGCATGACTTCGGCGCGGATCACACGGGATAAGCTGGGCCAGTGGGTAAATGCGATCCCGATAATAATCCCTTTGGCTCCCCCGCCCATGACAAAAGCCAGAAGAATGAGCGTAACCAAGTGGGGTACACTAAGAAACAAATCGATTAGCCAGCTGATGAACCGATCGATCGTTTTGCCCATCGTAGCCGCAGCGAGTCCCAGCGTCATGGCAATGACCACGCTGGCTGAAGCCGCGGTTAAGCCGACCCCAATGCTAAGTACGAGACCTTTCATGGTACGTGTGAACATATCCCTTCCCAACCAGTCCGTACCGAACAGATGGCTCCACGACGGAGCCAAATTACGAATTTCAAGATGCGTTTGTATTCTATCGCTGCTCAAGAGGAAGCCTGTAAGTACTACAGAAATCAATAGTACTGAAGCTAAAGCAGTCATAGTTAGCGTGCGCTTCCTTCGGTTTATTTTCCCAATGCCCATTTCTATGATGACCGCCCTTCTCTGAACCGCGGATCTACGATTCGATAGATAAGATCGGCCAGCAAATTACCCGAGAACACGAATACAGCACTGAACAGCACAAGCCCCATCAAGAGCGGTACATCCCCACGCAGACCCGCTTCCACCGTAGCTTGTCCAAGTCCCGGATATGAGAATACTTGCTCTGCAAGCACCGCGCCTCCGAACAGCTCGCTAAACGATGCGAACTGCAGCGTTACCGCAGGTAAGGCGATATTACGCATTCCATGTCTCCAAAACAGCTGAAATCCTTGCTCTCCCCGCGCTCTTGCGAATAATACATAATCGCTTGCCAATACGCTCACCAGCTTCTCTCTTGTATGCATGGCAATTGTAGAAATCCCGATCACGCTCAGCGTCAATGCCGGCAGGATCATGTGCTGAACCCGATCACTCCATGTTACTTCTTGTGCAAGCACCCCAGCAGGTACGCCCATTCCTACAGGAAACCATCCAAGCCATACTGCGAAAACAATCAACAGCAGCAGCCCCATCCAGAAGGTTGGAGTGGAGGCCAATGTATAGCAATACCATTTGATGGCTTTATCTATCCAACGGCCCTTATTCATCGCCGCAACGACACCCGCAGCAAAGCCTATAAGTCCAGACAGCAACCATGCTGTGCTCATCAAAGCGATAGAGCTCATAAATCGTTCACCGATCACCTCCGTAACCGGACGGCGAAAGATCATCGATGTGCCCATATCTCCTTGTATCACCGAGGCTGCCCATTTCATGTAACGCTCCAGCGGCGGCTTGTCCAACCCCCAATGTGCGGTGATCAGCTCACGCTGCTCAGGCGATACCTTCATCATATCGGAGCCAATGTAAGCTTGAACCGGGTCTATGGGAGACTGGCTGACAAGCAGGAAAGACACCGCGCTGATCGCAATCAATAAGAGACAAAGCCTTACGGCCTTCAGCCCCAGAAACTTTATCAAGCTTCCGCCCATGCTAAACGCCCCCGCTTCCTTCTATTTCAGCCATTTCCATTCTTCAATATTATCGGTTACCGGCCAGCCGTGGCCATGAGGATGAATACGCTGCTTGCCAATATCCAGGTTGTCTTTGACCAAATACAAATGGTCGATGTTCACTAACCATGCCCATGGAGCGTCGCCTTTGGCGCTCAAGCCTGTTGTGCCGTCCCACTGTGCTTTTTTCCAAAATTCCATGGCATCCTTCGTATTCGTCGCACGCAGCGCTTTGTTCATATAACCATCGACTGTCGGATTGCTATAAAACCCTGGATTATAATACTCGACACCACCGTATTTGCTGCTGTACACATTGTACATCTCCATAGGATCATTGCTGCCCCAACCGAGCATGATCGCACTGGAATGCATCAGCTTCTTGATTTCATCCCAGCTCTTGCCGTCCACCTTGATGTTAATGCCGATCGACTTCATCATATCCGCTACCGTAATCGCAAGCGATTGACGCGTCACATCATCGGATGGATAGAGTAAAGAAAACTCCGCTTTCAGCGATCCTTTTTCCAAAATGCCATCGCCGTTCGTATCCTTCCAACCCGCATCTGCCAACAGTTTCTTTGCAGCTTCCGGATCTGCGTCCGGTACGACAGATTCAGGATTGTACCAAGGCAGACCGTCGTTTACGGTAAAGGCCGGGGTCCCGTGCCCCTCCAAAACCCCTTTAACCAATGCTTTGCGATCAATCGCTGTATTGATGGCTTTACGAATAGCTATATCTGCAGTGACGTCATTGCCGATAGGCACGCCGTCCTTCGTCTTCCCGCCGGACTTCACATAAGGGAACACAATTCCCCGGTTATCAACCGAATGGACGGTTTCAAGACGCATGCCCGGCACCTGCTGCTTGCTGAACGCAGCCGGAATGTAAGATACATCGACCTTGCCTGCCTTAGCAGCAGCAAAAGCAGCATCTTCACTCAGGAACAGGAACGTCAGCTTTTTAAAGTAAGGCTTCATGCCGTAATAATCTGGATTCGCCTCTACTATTAGCTGTTGACCTTTATCCCACTGGATAAGCTTATACGGTCCGCTTCCCATCGGCTTTTGCGAATAATCTTTTCCGTGAGCGTGTTTAGGCACTATTCCAGTTGCCAGCATCATCTGAATAAAAGTCGATTGCGGCTCCTTCAATGTGAATTTCACTGTCGAATCGTTCAGGGCCTCCACGCTCTTCATATTACTCAAATCAATGGCAGAACCGCTCTTTGCTGCCGTTTCGTACGTATATTGAATGTCTGCCGCCGTGAGCGGCTTCCCGTCCGTAAATTTCGCATCCTTACGGATATTTACCGTCCAGACCGTCCCGTCGGTGCTCAACTCGTAGCCCGTTGCGAGATCGTTCACAATGCTCATTTTGTCATCGTATTTAAACAAAGTACTCTGAAACAGCGGCGAACCGTAGCGTCCCCATCCTGTTGTGGGATCAAAGCCCGCCTCAGGCTCGGAGCCTACGGCGACGACTAATTCATCCTTCGCTTTCGTCGCGCTTTCCTTTGGAGCTTGAGTGCACCCGGTCATGACAACAAATAGAACGAGTACAAGTAACAAAGTAAAAAATCGAACAGCTTGTCCTCTCAACACTTCTCTCTCCCCTTTTTCTATCCAGTCTACCATGAAACATTATCCAGTAACACGAATCTACAAAATTGTAGCACAATAACATACAACCGTCATCCCTTCTCTTAAAACTTTTGTCAAAAAGTCATAAAATGTTCTGTTCTTCTTTTTTCCCAATGTCTTCTTCCGTTTTCTAAAAGGGTAATAAACTTGTATCCCTGGAATAAAGCTGCCGCGGAAAGGAGAGGTTATAACGAACAGGTACTATTTGACGGAAGAGTTAGCCTTATGCATATGGGCCTAAATACAAGCAAAGAGGTGTTTACGATGTATTCCAAAATTCTCGTCGCTTACGACGGTTCCGACCTTTCTAAAAAAGCATTGGAGCATGCCAAAAAAATGGCTGCCGCCGCGGCTGAAATCGAAGTGCTGCATGTCTACTATGTTCCTGTACTCATAGTGGGGGAAGCAGTTCTCACCACCCCTAACTTGCAAAAAAACTACTATGAGCATGAGATGGCCGTAGATGAAGAAATCAAGAGATTGATCTCTGACCTTCCCTCAGCCAAATCCATTATTAAGCAAGGCCAGCCGGCCAAAACAATTGTAGAGCATGCTCGGGAAAACGAGAACGATCTCATCGTCATCGGCAGCAGAGGATTGACCGCAATAGATGAGCTATTCCTCGGGAGTACGAGTCATAATGTCGTTCAGCACGCTTCTATTCCCGTTCTAGTCGTTAAATAGAACCGGAGAGAGTGTTATAACGGTTCATCATGATGTGAAAAATCTATCAGGTTCATGTCCATTCACACAAAAAGTCCTGCTAGGGTATCCGTTGTTTTGGAATCCCTAGCAGGACTTTGCTATGTCTTATCATAACTGTTCACGTATTTCCTTGACCAACGTGCTTTCCGCTGCTTCCTCTCCGGTCAGCAAGCCTATGAACGTCAGCAGCGTTTGCGACATCCATTTCTTCGGATGCAAGAGCACCTGCAGTTGGAAGCGGAGATCTGTGTGCTGAAAAGGAATGACCGCGAGCGTACCGCGCTGCAGTTCAACCTCAACCGCTATTCGCGGCAGCAGGGCAATGCCAAGCCCATTCATGACGCATTGCTTGATCGCCTCCAGACTGCCCAGCTCGAAGCCGATCCGATACGCCACTCCATTATCCCGCAGCACCTTCTCAAAGGTGCTGCGATAAATGCAGCTGCCCTCGGACACGATCAGCTCACAGCCCTCAAGATCGCGAAGCGCCGCACCCGACACCTCCGTCAGCGAATGCCCTGGGGGCGCGACGAGTACAAGCGGCTCCTCCCGCACCGTGATGCAGCGGAGCGCCGCATCGGCGGGACTGCGGTCAAGCAGCAGAGCGACATCGTACTCGCCCTCCTTGACTTTAGCGACAAGCGCTGCCTCGCTATCCGGCAGCAGCTGGATGCCGAGTCCCGGATGCAGCTGCCTCAGCTGCTGCAGGTATGGCGGCAAATAATAGGCCGCTAGCGAATCGATCGTGCCGATGGTAACGGCTGCACTGACCTGATTCGCAATCGTTTCCTTCGATTGATCGTAAAGATCAAGCATTTGCACCGCAAGTTTGAGTAGTGCTTCGCCCGGCGGAGTAAGACGCAGCTGCTTGCCATAGCGCTCGAATAAGGGGACGCCGTATTCCCGTTCCAGCTTCTGAATCTGCATAGTCACGCTTGACTGCGCATAACCGAGCTCCTCCCCGGCGCGTGTAAAGCTGGCTCTCCTTGCGACCTCACGAAACGTGCGAAAGTACGTTAAGTCCATCGTCGACCCGCCTCTATCATCAAAATTATTGATACTGATTATCACTTATTATAGCTAACACTGATAATGAAATCCATGCTAAAGTGAGTTTAATCCATTTCAGCCAGGCTTAAGAGAAAGTCTGATACAACTCACTAGGAGGAATGCACGATGTTAACCGAACAGCAGCTTAAAGGCATATTCATCCCTATCGTAACTCCCTTTCACCCAAACGGTGAAGTGGATGAGGAGTCATTCCGCAATCTGGTATCCCGCCTCATTGGCGATGGCATCCACGGCCTAGTCGTTAATGGAACGACCGGTGAATCTCCAACGATGAAGCAGCAGGAATGGGAAGCGGTGACCCAAGCAGCAAAAGAAACGATTGGCTCGGTACGGGTTCCGATTGTGCTCGGAACAGGGACGAACGATACGGCATCCACCGTCCGGAGAACGGAGCAAGCCGGACTTATCGGAGCGGATGCGGCACTCGTCGTCGTGCCTTATTACAACAGACCATCTCAGCAAGGGATTATTGAACATTATCGGAAGGTAGCGGAGGTAGGTGTTCCGGTTATCCTGTATGAAATTCCAAGCCGAACGGGAGTTTCTCTGGAAGTAGATACTGTTCGGACCATCCTGGATATGGACGGCGTCATTGGGATGAAGGACAGTTCAGGGGGTGTCCAGCTCGTCTCCGAGCTGTCGCGCTGTGGATCAAAGCCGGTGCTGTGCGGAGAGGACGCTTACTTCTACGCTTCCCTTTGCTGCGGAGCCAAAGGAGGCATGCTCGCTTCCGCACATCTGCATACTGAGCGGTTCGTACACATCTACAACCGCTTCATCTCCGGCCTCGTGAGCGAGGCCAAGCTGGAATTCGGCGAACTGCTGCCGCTCATCCGGCTGCTATTCGCCGAGCCGAACCCGGCTCCGCTCAAATGGCTTCTCGCGGAGCAAGGCCTTATCGCCAACGGCACGCTGCGCTTGCCGTTGACGCCCATCAGCGTGAAGCTGCGGGAGCAGCTTCAGCCTTACATCTAAGCATGACTTACTCCGTCGTCATGCTGATCTCCTGCGCCGCATGGTCGCGACGCTGCTGCTTCGGGAGGACCCAGTACCGGTCCTCCCGGCTCAATACCTCTACTGGCGACTCGAAGAAGCTCGACAAGTGCCGCTCGGTCAGCACCTCGCTCACCTGTCCGGAGGCGAATACCTCGCCCCGGCGCAGCAGCAAGGCATGGCGGAACATCGGTAATATCTCTTCCGTGTGGTGAGTCACATAGAGCAGCGTCGGCGCAGCCGGCGACTTGGCCAATTGGTCGATGACCTCAAGGAGTGCTTCCCGCGAAAACAAATCAAGCCCATTGCATGGCTCGTCGAGAATCAACAGCTTCGGCGAGCTCATCAGTGCGCGGGCGATCAATATTTTTTGCTTTTCCCCTTGAGAGCAGGTCTGATACTGACGCCCCTTCAAATGAAGGCAGCGCATTTGCTCCATCAATTCGGTTGCGCGTTCCCAATCCTCTTCTCCCGGCTTTTCATACAAGCCTATTGTTGCGTATTTACCACTTACGACGATGTGCTCCACCTTATCGGTAGCATACAATTTTTCCTGCAAAGATAAGCTTACCCACCCAATAGACATGCGAAGCTCCCGCAAATCGACCGTTCCATAAGGATGGCCCAATACGGAAACTTTACCGGTTGTTGGCCATATATACCCGTTGACGATATTAAGCATCGTTGTTTTGCCTGATCCATTTAATCCGAGGATGGCCCAATGCTCTCCTGGACGAACCTGCCAGTTAATATCCGTCAGCAGCTCGTTTTTTTCTCTGCGGTACGTTACATTTTGCAAATCGATTACATAGTCCATTCTTTTCCTCTCCTTCACATTATCCGATCATCTGATGTTTAATAGCATACCACATCTCCTCCTTTTTCGGCTACCCTTAAACAGCAAGAAGACGGAACAAGAGTAAGCTCTCATCCGCCATCCAAATGCTGAATTCCTCCACTTTGCCCGATAAATTAAGAACCTACCGAATAAAAATAGGCTCTGTTTTCCTTGGAAAGTGTTTTCCATAAAGCGTCACAGCTTGTCGCTCTAACGCTTCATGAACGATCTTCTCTTCAGTCCCTCACTTCATACAAGTAAAACGCATAATCGGTCGGTATGCCTGGATGACCCTGTTGACGGAGCATAGCCGTTATATTGCCGCGATGGTAGGTTCCATGGTTAACTAGATGCTGCACGATATCGGCGTTGCTGGCGTTAAGCGTCCCATACTGCGGATGAGGGTATGCCTTAACCACATCCATATCATTGTTCGCAAAAAAGGCCTGAAACTGTTCCGCCGCTTGATGATATAGCTGCTGCAAATCCTCCAAGCCTATCCCTTTCGTCTCCTTGAGAACCCTCTGTATCTCGGTAACCATATGCTCATAGCTATCGCCAGATATGGCACCCAACCACATAACATCCACCCTATAAATATGGATCAACGCTTTCGATAATGATGGAAACACACTTTGTATGACAGCATCATATGTGTCTCGTGGTAGCGTTTTAAGATGGTTAAAGATTTTATCATTCGCCCAAACATGATATCCATACAGTTCTATCGCATTATGCTTCATTAGACACCTCTCCTTATAATTCCATATTGGATGTTCCGCTTGGTACCTCTGTCATCCATACAGCTAATCGTGTGCTCATCCGCATTCCACATCCTGCTTATATCCTACATCAGCTTGACTGACAAATGCAGTCAGTGAGAATCAAGCTACATTTTCTGATAATAGTCCAATAAGGCCGTGGTGACTGCTACCAGTCTCTCCTGCAATAAAGATGGCTCCATAATCCGTATCGATCTGCCGTACGGGAGCAGCAAATGAGGGAGGAACGTCGCAACGGACTTCTCATCCAGCCTATACTGTATCTCGGTCGCCGTACGCTCCACCATAACATAAGAAAGCAGCCAATGCTGGCTTAAATCGTTGATTGATTGCTCCTTTCCTTCGATACGGACCAACATGAGGTTTTCCTGATTATCTATATCAGGCAGCAGAGTGCTCATAAAAAACTCCCTTGCAGAAAAACCATGAGGCCGATCAAAACGATTCTCCGTTTGGATCAATGAATGAATACGGTCCACACGGAAGCTGCGGATTTCTTCGCGAAGATGGCAATAAGCGACGATATACCATTTCCCTCTCCAATAAACGAGTCCATAAGGATCGACCTCGCGTTGATTCGTAGAATCAGCATTTCCCTTCAAATACTCCACCGCCATAGTACAACCGTTGGCTACCGACATTTCCAGCTCTTGGAGGAGCCACTCCTGTGAAGAAGGCTGCGGAGCATGGATGACATCGAAGCCGACCAAATGCCGATTAAGTTCGTTTAATTGCTCATCATTCGTGTACAGCTTCAGCTTGTCAACGGCACGCTGCAATGCCTCCCCATAGGGGTAGCCTGCCTCTCTGGCGAAAACAGCCGCTTGAATAAGCGCCTTCTGCTCGCTCATATCAAAAAACAACGGCGCTTCGTTAAACCGCTCCAGCAAGCTATAGCCCCCGTTATGCCCGGAATCCGCAATAATGGGAACACCGCTGGCACACAGTGCGTCAATATACCGGTATACGGTACGAATGTTCATTTCCAGCTCTTCTGCAAGTTGTTTTGCCGTTAACCGTTTTCCTTTTTTCAGCAGCCACAATATGGAGAGCATGTTGTCCGCTTTCGACATGGATCAGGCACTCCTTTCTTTATGGACAAGCATATAAATTCATTGTATGCATACTAGGAAAAATATTCAATTGCTTCCCTCGTCTGGAACTAGAGAGCTGATTCGTCCAGCCACTTGTCTTTTTCCAGCTTAGTAAAATAATCCGTAACGAACTGCCGAAAGCTGCGTACGGCCAAGGAATGAAACCGATCTGTCTTCCATGCCAAACCTATCGGACGCTGGCAAACCGGCTCTTCTATTCGCAGAGGAACGACCGTAGTATGATCCCAATACCTTAAATTGAGCAATGTGCTGAATGAAATGCCCAGTCCCGCTTTGACCAAGCTTCGTACGGAAGCCGGTTCGTCGATTTCAAAAGCAATGTCCGGCTTAATGCCTGCCTGCTCGAAATACATATCGGTCAGATCACGTATGTTATTTCCTTTTTTTAAGTTGATAAATGTTTCATCCGCAATATCAATCAGCCTCACACTTCGCTTACCTGCCAGCCGATGCTCCTGGGGGACAATTAATATAATCTCATCGTTTATTAACGTTATGGACTCAATTCCCGTATGCTCGATAGGTAAGGAGGTAATGCATAAGTCCACTTCACCGCTATGAAGCTGCTGAATCATCGTCTGCACCGGTTGCTGATGAACTCGAAACTTCACATTGGGATGCTCCAAATGAAATGCCTTTAGCATGTCACCCAATACTTGAGTGGAAACGACGCTAAGTGTGATATACCCATGCTCCATTCCTGCTAGATCCTTAACTTCCTGCAAGCCGTCATCGATGGCCGATAGTGCCCGATCCATATGCTTCAGAAACGCTTTTCCGAACGAATTAAGCTTAATCTGCCTGCCTTGGCGATCAAATAACGGCACGCCTACCTCCAGCTCCAGCTTGGCAATCGTCTGGCTAAGCGCTGGCTGCGCAATACGCAGCTCCTTGGCGGCCCGTGTCATATGCTCATGTCTTGCCACGATTCGAAAATATTTCAACTGCAGCAATTCCATCGGAAATTCCCCCCAAGCGATTGAATCAATCTCTATACATAAGTTATAACTTATCAATTCATACAAAAAAATATATTTTTATATATAAGTATTCAAGAGTAGTATAAACAATGGTGTCAAAAAAGTCATATGTCAGGCGGTTATATAAGTATGAATGATAAAATTACAATTCCCGTATGGGCGCTCGGGAATTTTATTGTCGTTATGAACACGACGATGTTCAACGTATCTCTTCCGGATATTATCGAGCAGCTCCACATCACGGCGGGACAAGGCTCATGGATTGTATCAGGATATTCCATCGTCTTCGCTCTTTCGACTATTATTTTCAGCAGATTATCCGACTTCATCCCTATCCGGAAGCTTTGGTCTATAGGGATTTCGCTTCTCGTTATTGGATCTATTATAGGCTTGTTTGCCGATAACTTCGGACTTGTCCTGTTCGCCCGTTTGTTTCAGGCAAGCGGAGCAGGAGCTACACCAGGACTCGGCATGGTGCTTGCCAGCCGGTACGTGCCGTATGAGCGTCGTGGGAGAGCTATCTCCATGATTGCTTCAGGAAGCGCATTGGCATTTGGATTAGGGCCTGTCATCGGCGGAGCCATAACGCAATATTTCGGGTGGCATGAGCTGTTTGCCGTTACCTGTCTGGTTGTCTTGCTGGTCCCCATTCTATGGAGACTCATTCCCAAAGAAACGCTGGAACGAGTGCGATTCGATTATGCCGGAGCGGCCTTGATTGTCATCACCTCGTCCGCTTTCTTAATTGCTGTAACTCAGATGTCCGCAATCGTTCTACTTATTAGCATTGCGGCCTTATGTATAACAGCTTGGCACCTGCGTCGGGCGGAGAAGCCATTTATCCCTCCGGTATTATTTCAGAACCCGGCTTACCGGAAACTGTTACTTATCGCTTTCTCTGTCTTTGTGCTGAACCTGTCGATGCTGTTTCTTATGCCACTCATCTATTCCAAAGTATTCGCAATGGGTGCGGCATCCATCGGGATGATGATTTTTCCAGGTGCCTTCCTGTCGGCTTGTTTGCTGAAGCTGGTCGGCCGTTGGATTGACCGTTACGGCAACTATCGCTTTATGGTTGCAGGACATCTTCTGCTAGGGATTTCGGTACTGATGATTTCTCTTTGGGTTCACGCTTCAGCGTATGTCACCTTGGCTGCTTATCTTATTTTTTCGCCTGCCCTATCGTCCGTCACCTCTGCTTTATCGAACGAAGTGTCCCGGATACTGCCTAAGCACCTGATAGGATCAGGAATGGGTCTAACCCAGTTGTCGCAATACCTTGGCGGATCGTTCGCCGTCGCCGCTTGCGGGCTATTTCTTGTATGGCAAAAAAATTCCGCTCCCGCCATAGCTTATCAGCATTTATATTTCATTCTGTTAATCATTTTGCTGATTTCATTGAGTGTGCTGGCGTTGTACAAAAAATCCAGTACAGCAGCCAAACAAGCTGCTGCCACCGTAAATGACGGTGGAGTTGTCCAAGGTTAAGCGCAGTACTATTAGGAACAAAACAAAAACCGTACCTTTACGCCATAGGAAAAAATGAGAGAGTCTCATTTCCATGACGAAAAAGTACGGTTTCTTTTGCTGTCTTGTATTAATCTGCTTATCTATCCGGCATAATCCGAAAGGCGGGATAACACGCTCTCCCATCGCATTTTCATTTCTTCTCTAGCATGGAGATCAGCCAGCTTTTCCTGGTGAAAGCTAATTGTCGTTTTGTTACCGCTAGCAGGTAATAGACGAATCTGAAGCGTTGACGGCTTTGCCCAATCTTTTCTCTGCCATGTCATACGCAGCTGTGCGTAAGGCTTAACGACTCTCATTTCTCCAGACGTCCCATCGTAAGCTGTATATGGGTGTCCTGCTTCCAGATTCAATGTCTCCAGATCCCCTAACCATAGCTTAAGCCCAGTTGCTGAAGTCAAAAGCTCCCAAGCTTGCTCTTTGCTCATATTCAATGTTCTTCTTACCCCTATTTGAAAGCCTGCTGTTGCCGTTTGGCCTACCGGTTTCATCGTCATTACAGCCCTCCTATGATCCGACTACTTCCCATTATATACAAAAATGGTAGAAAGTTAATCCATAGAATTTGCTTTAATAGAAGGTTGAATCGGATCATGAAGGATTTCGTTCCAGCGTATTTCAACTGTCCTCATCGGTAAAAAACAAAAAAACCTTGATTTCTCAAGGTTTTGCCTTTAAGCGGGTGATGGGAATCGAACCCACGCTACCAGCTTGGAAGGCTGGAGTTCTACCATTGAACTACACCCGCAAATAAAGATGGTCGGGATGACACGATTTGAACATGCGACCCCCTGGTCCCAAACCAGGTGCTCTACCAAGCTGAGCTACATCCCGAAAATTATGGTGCCGGTGAAGGGACTCGAACCCCCACGGTTTCCCTCACGATTTTGAGTCGCGCGCGTCTGCCAATTCCGCCACACCGGCAAGTATGGCGCGCCCTGAGAGATTCGAACTCCCGACCTTTTGATTCGTAGTCAAACGCTCTATCCAGCTGAGCTAAGGGCGCAAATGTTGATAATAATGGAGCGGAAGACGGGAATCGAACCCGCGACCCTCGCCTTGGCAAGGCGATGCTCTACCGCTGAGCCACTTCCGCATTGAATGATGCGCTCGAGAGGACTCGAACCTCCACGGGGGGTTAGCCCACACGGACCTGAACCGTGCGCGTCTGCCAATTCCGCCACGAACGCATGAATCTGAGCCATGAAGGACTCGAACCTTCGACACCCTGATTAAAAGTCAGGTGCTCTACCAACTGAGCTAATGGCTCACGCAATGGCTCGGGACGGAATCGAACCGCCGACACGAGGATTTTCAGTCCTCTGCTCTACCGACTGAGCTACCGAGCCTTAACATGTTTATATTTGAGTAAAAATGGCGGAGCCGACGGGATTCGAACCCGCGGTCTCCTGCGTGACAGGCAGGCATGTTAGGCCTCTACACCACGGCTCCACACTAAAAAATTTGGTTGCGGGGGCAGGATTTGAACCTGCGGCCTTCGGGTTATGAGCCCGACGAGCTACCGGGCTGCTCCACCCCGCGTCGTTATACTATGATATGGTGGAGGCTGACGGGATCGAACCGCCGACCCTCTGCTTGTAAGGCAGATGCTCTCCCAGCTGAGCTAAGCCTCCATATGTATCATATGAATGGTGACCCGTAGGGGATTCGAACCCCTG
>NZ_KK366026.1:82187-199270 GCF_000686845.1 Paenibacillus sp. UNC451MF
AGGGTCCCCTTATAGCCACTTGGGTATCTCTCCAAAGCTATGGCTCCCCGAACAGGACTCGAACCTGTGACAACTCGATTAACAGTCGAGTGCTCTACCAACTGAGCTATCAGGGAATAACAATTTTTAATTTATCATGAATTTTGTTTCAAGTCAAGAGTATGCAACTTCAATTTCCCCCTGCAATTTCCACATGCGTATTTGCGCGGGTCCAGCTTTCTTTTGCGCAAATACTCTGTCTTGCAGACCGTGCATACCAGCTTGTAGCGGTAAGGCTCACGACGTTTGACCGTCGGCAAGGATCGGCAGAACCTTGTCCCCCCCACCTGCTTCAGCAGCGTCTTAAAATCTGCATCCCGGTGCTGGTAGCCCCTTTTGAGTAAATGCAAATGATAGTGACACAATTCGTGCTTGATGATTTTCTCTACATCTTCCATTCCGAATTGCTCAAGCTGATGCGTGCTGATCTCAATATCGTGCGTCTTGGTAAAATAGCGCCCTCCCGTCGAGGTCAGCCTACGATTGAATCGCGCCTTATGCAGAAACGGACGCCCAAACGAGTTCAAAGATATTTGCTCCACCCACTGCTGCAACTGCTGGTCATCCACTCTGCTCACCCACGTTTCTTTCATATTCTCACTTGAATTGTAACCGCATCATAGGCTACACTGTCAAGTAGATAGTTAATCAACCGGATATTTTGAACAGCAAGCATGAGAGGAGTCCATATTCATGTCCAAAATGAAATACGCCATCCTGCAGTTGGATACAACAATCGAATTTGTCGAGCTGCCCGCATCCCACATGTATCAATTAACAGCATTAAATCTTCGTCTTCATAAAGAGTTGGAGAAGTTAACTGCATCCAACGTACCTTCTCTTCCTAAGGTTATTGCCGAGTGCGACGGATTAGATATCGTCAATCTTGAATATAAACTGCATCACGGTCTCGAGTACATTAACCAGCTGGAGCAAGCCTTCTCTTCTATTAATGAGCAAGCTTATCCGCTAGTATCCCTGCTGACTGAAATCCGCGCGCTGCAAGCTCAATTGGAACAATGGTACGAGGACGAAGAAGAACTCGCGAATTAGGACCTGCACCCATCTGCCCACCCAGCCATATGCTATAGCATGAAGATGCATATCGGAAGGGCGGGAAGGGGCTGATTCATTTGCCACAATGGCTTTGCAATCAACTAATGAGAGCATTTTATAACAAAAACCGCAGGCAAATCAGGTTGTTGAACGATTGCTGGTTTTTCTACCGAACGCGAAGAAGCGACACGGAGGAATCCTCATCTTCACAACTTTAATAAAACTCATGTTAACCAAAAAATAGAGCACAGTACGGAGAAGTCTCCGGCTATGCTCTATTTTTTGGTATCGCATCTACTTTGATATCACGATAGTGCCTATGTTAGCATCGTCAAGCGCCTCTTACGGCTTTTTCATAGTCAGGCTGACGCGGCCTTTTTTCAAATCAACGCTCAGTACCCATACGGTAACGGTATCGCCTACGGATACCACATCCATCGGGTGCTTTACGAAAGAGTCACTTAATTGAGAAATGTGGACAAGCCCATCATTCTTGATGCCAATATCAACGAATGCTCCAAAGTCAATAACGTTGCGCACTGTGCCTTGAAGCTCCATGCCCGGCGCCAAATCCTCGATTTGTAGCACGTCCGTGCGGAAAATCGGCGCAGGCAGTTCGTCACGCGGATCGCGTCCTGGCCGCTGTAGGCTGTCCAGAATATCGCGCAGCGTCGGCACCCCTACACCAAGCTTAACAGCCAGCTCAGCAGGCTCTACGTGCTGAAGCATGTCCTTGAGCTCCTGAGAGCCTAGCTGGGACAGCTTCAGTTTCAGCTCGCCGAACAGCTTGTCCACTACATCATAAGACTCCGGATGGATCGGCGTATTATCGAGCGGATTTTTCCCTTCGCTGATACGCAGGAATCCAGCGCACTGTTCATACGCCTTGGCTCCTAGGCGAGGAACCTTCTGAAGTTGAGCGCGGCTGATAAATTTACCGTTATCTTCACGGTATTTCACAATATTTTTGGCCAAGGTGCTGTTAATCCCTGATACATAAGAAAGCAAGGAAGGCGAAGCCGTGTTCACATCCACACCGACATGGTTTACGGCGGATTCTACGACAAAGGTCAGGCTCTCATCCAGTCTCTTTTGTGTGACATCGTGCTGGTATTGGCCTACACCTATGGCCTTTGGCTCGATTTTGACCAGCTCGGCCAACGGGTCCTGCAAACGACGCGCAATCGAAATCGCGCTGCGCTCCGCTACGTCGAGATCCGGGAATTCAGTCTGTGCCAGCTTAGAGGCGGAGTACACGCTCGCTCCCGCTTCATTGACTATCAAATATTGCAATCGACGTTCTTTAATCTCGCCGATCAATTCAGCCACGAACTGCTCGGTCTCCCGTGAGGCCGTTCCGTTGCCGATAACAATCAGCTCTACACCATAGGTATCTATCAGCTTGCGGAACTTCGCCTTCGCCTCAGCTACCTTATTATTAGGAGGTGTCGGATAGGTCACAGCGATTTCAAGCATTTTGCCTGTATCATCCACCACAGCGAGCTTACAGCCTGTCCGGTAGGCCGGATCGACGCCAAGCACCACTTTTCCTTTAATCGGAGCTTGCAGCAGCAAGTTGCGCAAGTTCTCCGCGAACACTTCGATCGCTTTCTCTTCTGCTTTCTCCGTCATTTCATTGCGAACCTCGCGTTCGATAGAGGGAGCCAGAAGACGCTTGTATGCATCTTCAATAACTGCAACCAGCGTGTCCTTCACTACCGATGCGCCCTTGACCATCTGGCGGCCAATGTAATCATGGATACGGTCGGTCTGGACCTCCAGCGACACCTTCAGCACATCCTCCCGCTCACCGCGGTTAATTGCCAGTATCCGGTGAGGAGGCAGCTTGCGAACTGGCTCCTGGTAGCTGTAATACATTTCATAGACGGACTCCTGCTCGGCATCCTTCGCCTCGGTCCTTACAATCCCTTGATCATATGTATACTGGCGTATCCAAGCCCGTATCTTGGCATCGTCAGCAATCTGTTCCGCAATGATATCCATTGCGCCCTGAATGGCCTCGTCCGCTGTTTTAACGCCCTTGTCTTCATTAATGTACTTACCCGCTTCCGCACGCAAATCCCCCTGACGCGGTTGAGCCAGCATCCAGGTCGCCAACGGTTCGAGACCTTTCTCCTTAGCTACGCTTGCCCGAGTTTTTCGCTTCTGGCGATATGGACGGTATAAATCTTCCAATTCTTGCAGCTTCACGGATTTTTCAATGGCCAGCTTCAGCTCATCAGTCAGCTTGTCCTGCTCTGCAATAAGCCGAATCACTTCTAACTTTCTTGATTCCAGATTACGCAAATAAGCTAATCTTTCTTCAATGTCCCGCAGCTGGTTTTCATCGAGCTCCCCTGTCATTTCTTTACGATAGCGTGCTATAAAAGGAATCGTGTTGCCTTCATCCAGCAAGCCAACCGTAATTCGCACCTTAGCCGCAGCTAACTGCAGTTCACCTGCAATTTGTTTCAAAATACGCTCTTGAATAGCTGCTTTCATCTCTTCGTTAAGCTCGGTTCCTGCTTTGTTATCCTCTAGCTGAAGCACTTCATCTTTAGACATCGACATCTACTCCTAGTCCTCCTCCGTCTGTTCCCACTACTAAGGGACTGCCTGGTTCCGTGAAAAGGTCCCCCTGCTCTCCATAAAAATAGCTGCGTACAAATTAAAAAACGAGGGATCCCACGCGGTCCCTCGCTTCAATCCCATGAATGCGTTAAAACTCAATCAGTCCCACGCTTACCTGCAATGCATCATCCACTTTACGCATCGTCTCTTCGTCAAGGTGAGTAATTTTATCTGTCAGACGCTGCTTATCAATCGTGCGGATTTGCTCCAGCAAAATGACAGAATCCCTGTCAAAGCCGTGAGATTCCGCATCGATTTCTACGTGTGTAGGCAGCTTAGCCTTTTGAATTTGGGCCGTAATCGCCGCTACAATCACCGTAGGACTGAAGCGATTCCCAATATCATTTTGAATAATGAGCACTGGACGGATACCGCCCTGCTCGGAACCAACGACTGGTGATAGATCTGCGAAAAAAACATCGCCTCGTTTGACAATCAATAGTTACACCCCGCTTACTAAACGGTCAAGAGTGTTATCCGCTTCTTCCTCCGCCTGAAATGCCTCCGAAGCCATGTGTAAGTTGATCTTCGCCATCTCCATATAACCGCGCTGCATAGATTCCCTCAGGTGACGTTTCTTCCGTTCCACCAAATACAGCTTCATCGCCTGACGAATAAATTCGCTGCGATTCGAATTTTCTTTCTCCACAATACCGTCTACTTCCTGCAGCAAATAGTCCGGCAAGCTGATCATAATCCGTTTAGTGTTCTGCGCATTGGACACCAAGCATGCACCCCCAAAAACAATACAAACAATATTACCATTATGGCGAATATACAGCAAAATTATACAAGATGAGTATATGCCAGAGGTATAGCAAATATGTTATACCCCTCCTGTTTACTACACTATAGAGTTCCAAGTCATAAGAATCCACAGAAGTATGTATTATACATATTCGCGGCCAAACCCGAAATTCCTCTACTTTACTAACAATAAAATCATTGGAAAATGTTACCCTATACGGTTACTGGCGGGCGTTCCAGCCTTGACGCATAAGAGGATTGACCGTCGATACTACCGCACCGTCACGAATATAGACGCGGGGCACCCGATGAGATATCATGCAGGTGATCTCGTAATTGACCGTACCAAGCCACTCGGCATGTTCTTCCGCCGTAATTTTCTCTTCCCCTTGAGTACCCAAAATAACGACTTCTTCTCCATTTTGAACATCGGCGAGCCCTGTTACATTCATCATGCACTGGTCCATGCAAATACGGCCTACAACCGGCTTGCGCTCTCCTCTTACCAAAGCTTGCGCTTTGCCGGTCAACATTCTGGAAAATCCGTCCGCATATCCGATCGGAAGAGTAGCAATAGTTTCATCACCCTGGGTACGATAAATCGTCCCATAGCTTATACCTGAGTCTACAGGGAGCGTTTTTACCATTACGATCCCAGTTTTAATGCTCAGCACAGGCTCCAGATTAATAACCTGATGATTCACTTCCTCGGAAGGATATAACCCGTACATACTGATCCCGAGACGTACCATGTTATGGGTTAATTCCGGAGAATCGATCGCTGCCGCACTGTTGCCGGCATGAACATAAGTAAACTCCGTTCCTTTGTCCGTAAAATACTTTACAATCCTGTCAAAACGCCGATACTGCTCCAGCGTATACGTTTTGTC
Organism: Paenibacillus sp. UNC451MF; assembly: GCF_000686845.1. Classification (GTDB taxonomy): domain Bacteria; phylum Bacillota; class Bacilli; order Paenibacillales; family NBRC-103111; genus Paenibacillus_S. The sequence continues at coordinate 87,551 of NZ_KK366026.1, forward strand.
CTCTTCATCAGCACAAGCGTAGTGGGTGAACAGTCCCTCAACATGAAGGCCTGGCATACCAAGTGCCCGCTCAATAAACGATATGGCTTCTGCTTCCGTAGTAAGCCCCAACCGATTCATGCCAGAATCAATCTTAACATGGATTTTAAGCGGCTTTTCTCTAGGCTGCAGTCGTTCGAAAGCATCCAACAGCTCATGGCTGTACATGTTGACCGTAATATCATACTCCCACGCCATTTCCAAGCCTTCCGGAGGCGTATAGCCCAACACCAAAATGGGCGCCGTTATTCCCGCCTGCCGCAATTCCAAGCCTTCATCCAAAAAAGCCACCGCTATATATTCGACACCGCACTTCAGTGCCTCCCGGCTGACCTCTACCGCTCCGTGCCCGTAAGCATCCGCTTTGACCACAGCCATCATCTTCACATGGGCTGGCAGCACATGACGAAACCCTATCAGGTTGTTTCTCAGTGCATCCAAAGAAATCTCCACCCGCGTAGGCCGGTAAAACGAATCCATAAGTCCACCTTCTTCTGCGAAAATCAAGGGAAGCTCCCCATAAGCAGGGAACTTCCCCCTTGTCATTTTCCATGTGTCATTCAATAAACCTATGGTAATCCGATCTACAACAGGTGTCAATGAACAAAATCTTGAACATTCAGATATCAGGGAAACGTTAGTTTTTGGTAATTCCCACCCTGTAAATCACGTTTTTCTGGCTCTTTTGCCTTAAATATTGGAAGAAGTTCAATTATTAAATCCATTCAAGTACTCGAATCATTCTCAATATAGGAATGGCGTGTGGAAGGTTCAGGGTATACCACCACTAATTACTTGTCATAAAGTTACTTGCCCATCTCATCTTGGACGGCTTGAGCTACCTTAATCATCTCCGTTTGGTGAAGATCAGCTGTCGAAAGTCTGAATTCAACGCCTTCATATGTCCATGTCATTGTCTTCTTTTCATCCCCAATGACGACAGCCAACGTGAAGCCCAAGTCCACGATGTTTCCTGGAAGCGAGGTTACCGTCTGGGTCTCAGGGCGGGATTCAACGAGCGTGTAGTTATACTTACCTGCGTAGCGCAGCATAACCGCATCCTCATCGCCCAGCTTGATCATCTTAACGTCTTGCTTCTTCACGCCGCTAGGTACATAGTTCGGCTCGATGACGCCGAAAGACTGTACTTGTTTAGCTGCATCGGCTTTCGCTCCTGCTGCGGTACCGTTAGTTCCTGTTGCAGCTCCATTTGCAGCTGTACCGCTCGTAGGAGTGCCGGAGCCGTTGGCTGGAGTCGTAGTGTTATTGGTAGGGTTAGCTGTGCCTGTACCATTGGTTGCACCTTTGGACGCTGTGCCAGTTGCAGTACCGCTTGCTGCTCCCGACGTCGTTTTGTCAGCTGGAGCTGTGCTGGCTGAATTACCGTTAGTTGTTGTGCCGGCAGCCGTTGTACCCTTCCCTGCATCAGAAGAGGCACCACTAGTCCCTGTAGAGCCCGTAGTGGTTGATCCTGCTTTAGCCCCTGTTGTACCATTTGTGGTGGTGCCATTACTACTCGTGGAAGTACTGCTACCGGCTGACGTTCCGCTGTTAGTACCTGTCGCTTTATCACCGGCCTTGCCGTCAATCGTTCCAGCGTCATGAGTGCCTGGTTGCCCCGATGTTGGCAAGGACATGATGTTCCAGCTTGTCATATTCCGCTGCATATCAAAAGAATCCTTATCGAATTTCTTACCGAATTCAAATTGATTAAAGTCCACAATCATCATTACATTGGCATTGGCATCAGAAACTTCCACATGCTGTGGTGCGTAACTCTTTTTGTCCAGCCAGATCTTTTGCCGCGCTAACGATCCGTTTTGGTAATTAGCCAATACATCGAACACGTATGCATTTTGATCCGTTGTAAAATGACGCTCGTTATCCATCAGAATGCTTTGTACCAGCGACTGATACAAATAAACCTGGCCTTGATTCTCCGGCCAATCGCTTTGGAACCGGAAGCTCTTGTTCAGATGCGGCGTCAGTACAAACACCCCGTCATCGTTACGCAGTACAATCTGAGTAATGTCCTTCTTCGCATTCGTCAAAGAGATCCGATAGTAATGAGGGTTCTGGTACCATACCTCCACTTGATACTCCTGCGGCTCCTGCCCTGTGTGCAGCACCATCCGCCCGCTGCCTTGATAGCTCTGCAGCTTGTTCATTACCGAATCTAAATCCTTCACTACTGATCCCGAATCCTTCTTGCCGCAGCCTGCCAACACCAAGGTCAAGCTCAACACTAAGGCAATCACCCACGTGAATCGCCGCATTCGAATCCCCTCCACCACCATAGTTAATTTTCAACTGATAACATGTCTATGTGGGGACTTGGACAATTATGCAGACAAGGTTGGGGGAGGAAATAAAAACTCCTATAACCGGTTGGTTATAGGAGTTGGTGGGGATACTAATCTAAAGTATCTTCTGCTGCTTTTAATCTTGGTACTAAATCTCCTTGAATAATTAAATCTGACATATCCAATCGCTTGCGTGCTTCATTAGCATTTGCAGAGCAAGAGCTATTAGGTTGCAGTTGATTCGTCTTTAGATCATAGCACTGTCCTTCTGGGATCGAACCACTTGGTGTAAGAAAATAATGTGATTCATCTGCGTAGGAACCATTTCTGAAAACAACTAATCTAGAAGGATCCTTTTCGAATAAATCATTACCCATGAAGAAATGATTTTCAGTAGAAATACCAACTAGATGAAGTAAACTCGGGGTTAAATCCAAATGCCCTGAAGGAATATCACTAGTTGTATTATTCTTGTAGCCTGGTATGTGAATAATTAAGGGTACTTTATCCCACTTTGCTGCATCAATGACATCGGTATCCGTTTTTACAACTGTCGCGATATCCTTTATATCGATTGAACTATCATGATCACCATAAATCGCTAAGATTGTGTTGTCATATAGCCCTTTTTGCTTTAATTGATCAATGAATGCTCCAATAGCCATATCCGTATAATGAACTGTGTTTAAATACCTATCCAGCATATTGTTGTCTTTCTCCTCAAACACCTTATAATTAGCTGGCAATGCATCATAAGGATGATGATTGGAAAGAGTGATCAAAAATGAGAAAAAAGGTTGAGGTAGTGTAGATATCCTCTGAACGGATTGCTCAAGAAAATCTTTATCCGACAGCCCCCATCCAATGTTTTCTCCTGGTGAAAAATCGGAACCGAACATGCTAGAATCTATTCCAAGATGTTGATGCATGGTTTTCCGATTCCAAAACTGTCCATCATATGCATGAGCAGAAAAAGTTGAATATCCATTCTGTTTTAAAGCATTCGGCAAAGAATCGTAGTTTTGTTGAGGATATGAAAAATATACAGAGCCTTCATTCAAAGGATGTAAGGAAACCATTGACGTGAATTCCCCGTCCGAGGTTCTTCCCTGGTTTGTTTGGTCAAAGTAATTATCGTAGTACATACTATCTTTTATTAATTTATTTAGGTTAGGTGTTACTTCTTGCCCATTTATCTTAAGACCGATAACAAACTGTTGAAGGGCCTCAACCTGAAGGACAATAACATTTTTACCTTTGGCAACACCAAAATCAGCATTATTACTATCTTTTGTAGAGTGCGTCTTATACCAATCATTCATAGAATTAATCTGATCTGTAGTCACTTTTGGTTTATTAAAGCTCATGCTAATAAATTTATAGGCATCGAAGATATGGTAATTCATGACACCCACATTCTCAATAATCTTACTATTACTGAACCTTTGTACGAAAATCCCTGGATTTTCTTTGCTGATCAATTGGATATTGAAAAACAATAAGGCTGAACAAATGACAATCAAAATACTGGTAATAGCCTTACTATTTATTAAATTACTTGATACCCTCAATTGTGAGAAATGCATTTTTTGTGGTAACAGTAGCAGTAGTATCCCTATTAGTAAATCTGCAAAAATATATAATTGATTATAATGTAGAAGCTGAAGTATGCTTCCTTTAACGGAAGTTGCTTGCCCCATATACAATAACACAGGAATTGAAAGCACATTATCAAAGTACTCTAAGTAAACCAAGTCACCTAAAATCAATACCGACACTATTAAGTTAATAGCAAGTAAAACGGCCACACGTCGTTTTCGATTTTTCGTTAAGTTAAAGACAATACCAACCAGAAAAGCAAACAAGAATGAGCCTTTTTTCGCTTCTGGTGTTAAAACGAAGTGAGTTAGGTTGGAGAAATAATAAATTTTCAGAAAAATAGCTACAACAAACCATATTAAATCGATTTTTGACCATAGCCACTTTATAAAAGTAAGAATGTAGTTAGAAAACGGAACTATATTCTTTTTAGCCAAAATGTTCAATAATATCGCTATAATAGTTAACAAAATGAAACCAATATATAGGAAGTAATATAAGTTAAAAACAACTTGTTTGGTCGTCAATGCGTTATTAGGATTTTTTTCGGAAAACCAAGTAACATTCTCTTGGACCATATCCCACTGTAATTGATAAAGCCCAGATTTCTCGGGTGTATGGATCTGGGCAACAAATGTAATGTCTTCTCCTGGGGCTATATCTTTTGGCAAATTTGATCTAATACCATCATAATTTATTATATTCCCACTGGCATCTAACCAATGATAAGCTAAATAAATATGGTTTTCATTTTTCCAAATTGTATTACCTGTATTTTTCAAATGCACTTTAACTTCTCTAATACTATCTTTAAATGAAAACCATACTCTTCCTCCTGTTATTTCAGCACCATATACTGTTTGTGGTGAATCCTGCTTTGGGGCTTCTACTGCAAATGAAGGAACTAGATGGATAAAAGAAACAAATAGCAAAGTTATCAAAAAACCTATAAATTTATTCACATTTAATATTCCTCCTGAAATTTAACTTTGATTTTATAACTAGTTGTTCTAATACTATCAAATATTAGGCAACTAGTAACAGCCTTAATATTAGCCAATGTTTCTAAATGTTGCTGGCAATTAGTATATTACTACAAATATATTAAGTTTTTTTTACAAAAATGAAATCAAGAATAATTTTATTACCATACAATAACTATATTTTCTACCAGAATAAATAAATAACCGCAACTATAGCTGCGGCATATTAATTATTTTCTAGTTTATAGAAAATTGCGAAATAGCAATTGATAATTTTATATTGTCTAGACTATCTTTTATAATATCTTTTGGAATAATCGATTTTTCATCAGAAACAAAAACAACTCTATTGCTTCCTTTGGATGGAATGGTGAATGTTACTAACTTTGGACTTGTATCTATAATTCCTTCATACAGTTTAACATCGTTAACGAATATTTTACAGTTACTCGGAGAATAAAACCTAGATAATTTAACACTAACAACTGCATTATCACTTTTCGTGTATAGCGACATTTCAGCTCTTTCTGGCACCCATCTATAATTTAAATTGTCATGCTGCTCTAAGCCTTCCCATCCAATTAGGAATGAAGCCTCTGTTTCTTGACGGAATATATCCTCATTTGCAGCAAATCTTTTTACAAATCTTAGGTCAGATACACTGAACTTTAAACTTCCATTTTGATACTTAAGTTTCTCACTAACCGGGTCTCTAAGAAGGGTTTTACTTATTCCCACATCATTTGATATTGAAATAGGCAGCTTATCGGTAAAACGAATTTCTCCCCCTAAAGCACGTTCAGCAAAGATTTCTTCAGGGGGGTTATACAATGCAGGTGCTAATGATATCACAAATTTTGCCAATGGAGTAAAAGTTACATGATTATCTTCTTTGTATAGTGAAACACAGGTGAATGTGACGAGACCTGTTATAATCGAAAACAACAATGAAATTATAATAAAAGTCCATTTTCTCACATTACTAACAAAGCTTATAGTGCCTACAACTAATAATGGAATAAACCATACAGAATAACGATTAATGTACATCATTCCACTATTCCAATTTACTTGTGGAGAACATATTAAAGCGAAAATAAAAAGAAGAATGGTGCTCCAAATAGTTAATTTATCTTTTTTAAAGATCGCCCAAATGATTATAAATAACAGAACTGGAACATATGTAATTAAACCAAAATTCAAATCATAAAACAAACTAGCGATCTTGCTTAATGAGATTCCTTATAAGTTGCCGAATCTTTTCCAATCAAACTTGGCGTGTGGTAGCAAACCTAGAAAAAGCAAACAGTAAGAAAATACCTCTGGGCTCGACCAAGGCAGGTATAACAAAATTGGATTCAACAAATGAACTAGAACGAGCCAAACCTTTGATCTCTCAATAATGTTAGTTTTATAAACAATCCACCAAAATACAAGCAAATACAAAAGAAAGTTAACTAACTGGAATTGAATAAAAGGATGTAAACGGAGCATTTTAACAAAATAAATAAGGTATTGTGCATAAAGCAGAATACCCCAAAAATCCCAGAAATACACTTTTTCATTCAAAGCTTTATTAGCCCACTAAAAGCGAGATGAACATCATGTTTCTTCCACAATTCCTGCAGCTAAGCATGATCTTCCGAAGTGAATTGTGATAAGATAGTGATTTGCAAATGAGATAGTCATTCCCATATATTCACTTGCGTCACATTACAATTTAGGCTAGATATTTATTTCTTGTCATCATGCTTACTCCGCTCGATTATTTTAGCTCTATAAAAATGAATTTTTTTGATTTCCAGCTCTAACTTTTAACCTCTGGACAATATTATTACTCCTAAACAAATAACGCAAATACCAGAAATTTTATAGACTGACAAGCTTTCTCCTAAATAATAGTATCCAATAATGGCAGCTATAATATAACCCAAACTTAGAAATGGATAAGCATAACTTACTTGAACTCTAGAAAGAACAATTAACCAAACAAGCAGGCTTATTACATAGCTTCCTATTCCACTCCATATATATATATTCTTTATAATAGAGGGAAGCAAACCTATTATTGTTTGAATATCAAAACTTAACTTCCCGACTAAAACCATTCCTTTTTTCAACAACAACTGTGCGATTGCGTTTAAAACGACTCCTATTAATATCAATATAAAGTTAATCAAAATTTCACAACCTTACAGTAATTTATTAAGCGAAAATAATAATAACCCTGTAACTATCCCTAAAACTATTCCACCAATAACTTCGTGCTTCTTGTGCCCCATACTTTCTCTTAAGCCGCTTTCATCCATTTTATTAATGACTACCATTCTGTTTATTATTTTCGCATGTTTTCCAACATTACGTCTTAATCCAGTAGCATCAATAATAATTATTAAGGCAGTGGCTATACCAAGCCCAAAAATTGGAGAGTTCAACCCTTCTTTTAAACCTACTAAAGTAACAGAAGTAACAATTATAGTTGTATGGGTACTTGGAAATCCTCCATTTCCAATCTTCCCAAATGCATTTTTTCCAAATCTGATATAATTTATTAAGAACTTTAAAGAACCTGATACTAGCCAACCCATGAAAGGAGCTATAAAATATATCAAAATTTCACCTTCCTTATTAATTCCCTAACTATAAATCAACAAGTATTGATGAAACAAAGAAACTTAACTCTCTAGTGTCATTATTATTAAGTTCTTTAATTTCATGTGGAATTATACTTTGAGTAGTAGATGCAATCTTCAGTGTATTAAGCCCTGATTTTACATCTCCTTCAAAAACTATCTTTTGAGGATCCCTACCTATTTTCCCACTAAAAACAACTTGTTCATTTAAAGAAATTATACACTCTCTTTCTTTATAGAAACTTCCAATCACAATCTCAAATCTACTAGTTTTTTGTTTATTAGTATTAAAGATAAGATTTGATACTTTATTAGTCCATCTAAAATTATTAGTTTGACTTTTTTCAACACCATACCAACCGGATTGGAATGTTGCCGTTGTTTGATTAGCAAAAATATCTTGATTTGGTGCAAAGGTTGACAAATTAAAAATAGCATTTGATTTAGTTAACTTATAATTACCGTTAAGATAACCTTGTATCCCATAATTATTTTGTTGATATTCCTTCCTCATCCCAGACCAACTCCAGACTGCTACACTGGATGGCAACTGATCTTTGGAAACTTCTCTGCCTAAAGCTCTTTCAATGAACACCTCGTAAGGAGGGTTATATAATGATGGAACAGTTGTAAAAGCAATTTTTGCCAATGGACTAAATTTTACATAGTTCGCCCCATCATATTTAGTAATACAATATATTAACACAAAACCAGAAGAGAATATAAAAAGAGTGGACATAATTACCATATTCTTAATCTTGAAATTCCCAAAATAATTCATTGTAGAAATAAGGATGATAGGAATCATCCAAACACTATATCGATTAATATACATCATTCCACTATTCCAGTTAGCTTGAGTAGCACAGATAGTGGATAACATTAAGAGGATTATTGCCCAAAAAATAGCTTCTTTATTTAATCTAAATAGCAGCCAGATAAATCCAATTAAGATGACAGGAATGAACAAAATCATACCAAAATTTAAATCAAAGAATATGCTTAGTATTTTATTAATTGTAATTAAACTACTAGAAGCATACCCACTAGAGGCTATTATATTAAATTGTCTGTAGTTAATAAAATAAAACAAATATGGGATTAGTACTATACAAGAACATAGGCTCATAATAATAAATTTTTTATCAAGTCTCTTTGATGAATAAATATGAAAAAGAATAATACAAGCAACAATTATAGATATAGCAGGATTTTGTAATGATGCCAAGGATATTAGTACAATGGAATTTATTAATCTTTTTTCATATAATTCAATTATTCCTATAAACAAAAAAACATAACTGAAAACTTCAGGATGACTCCAAGGTAAATATAACCAAATAGGACTCAAAATACTTGCTAAAACAAGCCAAATTTTCTTTTTTATCGAAAATGAATTTTTGTTTAATATCCACCAAAACATGATGATTATGAATATCGAATTTGTTACTTGAAATACTTTAAATGTATTCATATGAAAAATTTTCAATAAAAAAAATACTGGTGTACATAACAAAGAATAAAACCAAAAATGATAAGAATAATAATCACCAGATAAATCTTTAAAATATCCAGAATAGTCAATACTTTTTATAATATTTGTATCAATATTATACTGAAGCGCTGTTGAATGAATTATTTCGATATCTTCTTTCTTTAAATCGGGAGTAAAATGGTTAACAAAAGACAAAGTCATTCCAAAATACTCCCAACCATCACCATATCTATTAGGTTTATGATAAAGAGATAGTAGTATCAACAAAATGGAAAATATTATTAAGAGTTTTGAAAGTACCTTGTGAATTTTTTTTTCGGTCAATTCCATTAAAGATAGTCCTCACTTACTCAAAATAGTATAAAATAATGGCAACGGTTAAGGCATATAAAACTACTGTTATTTGTAATGGCTTGTCCTGTAATAATACTTTCTCCGGGCTCCCCCCCTTGTCTTGCATATAAATTAGATATAAATATCGAAATATTCCATATAATACATAAGGAATGGTCCACATTAACTGAATGGTTCTTCCAGAGGTAAAAGTAAATAAAGAGTAGCTAATAATTGTTGCAGTTGTAACAATACTATTTAATTGATTAATTAATTCAGGAGAGTAATGCTCTAAAACTTTACGATGAGATCCCCTAGAGTCCTGAAGTAAAATCAATTCATGTCTTCGTTTGCTCAGTGCTAAAAATAATGCTAAAAGCAATGTACAAATGAGAAACCATGGAGTAAAATGGACCTCTATAACAAGTCCACCGCCTATTGCTCGTAACACAAAACCTGCAGCAATAATCATTACGTCAAGGATTACCACATTTTTTAATTTTAAAGAGTATGCAACATTAATAATAAAATAAAAACTTAAAAGTATTGAAAAAAGAGCATTGAGGTAAAAGCCAATTACTAATGAAATAGCTAATAAAAAAACTCCAAAAATCAAAGCCAGATATGGATTTAACGCCCCTGAAGCCATAGGTCTAAATTTTTTTTCAGGATGATTTTTATCCGCTTCTCGATCAACAAAATCATTAATTATATACACACACCCTGATACAAGACAAAATAAGATGAAGCCAACAAGAGACTTCAGACTCATGCTCAATGAAATATCCTTAAATGAGAAGAGAAGAGCCGCAAAAACAAGCAAGTTTTTAGTCCACTGCTTCGGTCTTAGTTGCTTTAATAGCAATAAAGGTAGCGCGTTATCTAACTTATCCTTTGTATCCTTTGCTAAAACAGGAGAACTCAAATTAATCACCCTTTTTTATACTTTAAATAAATCGAATATTGAATCAATGAACTTTTTAATATTTTTATCAAGTATGTCATTCATTACAAACTTCACAGAATTTTGATAACTTATCATTACATTTTTCAATGGTAGGTATATATTACTTTCTTCTCCTTTTTGTATTTTGTTGATAAAATCGGAATAATCTTGAGCACATTTTAAAATAGTATGCTTATTAAATGTGTAATCAATAATTGCATGACTAACTTTGTTAAATTCATCGTCGTTTAATAAAAGCTTTAAAAATTTTATTATATCGTCTTTTTCTTTCTTCTCATAAGAAACTTTATAAACAATACCTTCAGGAAATTCACTGAAAGAACCAATATCAGTAGTAATAACCGGCTTTCCATGCCCCATTATTCTAAGCAAGCTTGCTGAGTTTTCTCCTTGGGTAGGATATCTCAAGTTAAAACATATATCAGAGGCTGCAATATAGTTATCAAAGTCTTGAAGATCTACAAAACCAGTAATTATTACTTCATTAGATAGATTTAATTTTCTTATCTTATCCCCTAATGGATAATTTTCAGCTACTTGTCCTACAATATAAAACTTAAAATCCCCTAATATTTTTTCTTTTTTTAGTTCATACAGTGCATCTAATATTTTATCCACACGTTTGGTATGATTAATAAATCCTAACGTGCTTAAGATTAAGCTTTGTTGATCTATGCTTAGATGTTCCCTTGCTTCATACTTAGCTTTATTAATATTATTAGCATCCGCAATGTAAGGTGCCGGGATTGGCGCAACAGCAATAGGTACATAGCTTGCAATTTCATGTAAATGCTTTTGTGCAAAATGTGAGTGAACAATAACTCCTGCCGCGCTATCGAGTACTCTTAAATTCAATGGAAATTGTAAAGAGTTCGTTTCCCATATTGGCGGAATCTCACCCTTTTTGAACTTTTCGACTTCTAGTAATCCTTCATTTCCATGACTATAGAACATTTCATCTTCATATGATTTTAAATTTCCATTTTCCAAAGTCTTTGCTGCATAAAAATGATGTAAAGAAAAATCATGTAGAACCACTATACCAGGAAATTGAAGCATGATTTCATAAATCTCTTTATGTGCATGAAAGTTGTTACCCATATGATATATTATGGATTTATACTGATTCCCAGCATATAAATTAGCAAACTCATCATGAGTTTTTATACAAAAATTCTTTTTTATTATTTCATTTTCAATTTCAAAACCTCTAGGGACGTAGACATCTATATCAAAATAAACCTTTAATTGTGGCAGTAAATCTTCACTATAATCCGATATTCCTGAACGTATAGGATTAAGTGGTGAAAAATAAGCTATTTTATCCATTCTCTTATTCCTATCTTATAGTTTCAGTTAGCCGATCTATAACATAATCCCATGAAATATCTTTAACTAAATTGTGCCCTATTTCTCCAAAAGAGATAGCCTTATTCTTATTATGATATAAGTAATTAATTGTCTCTGATATTTGTTCGTGCTGAGATAAAATAAAGCCATTCTCATTATCTTGGACAAACTCTAAAACTCCACCTGAATCTTCGAATGAGATAATGGGCTTCTTAGATAAAAATGCTTCTAATGTCACATACCCATAATCCTCATCATAAGGAGCGTAATAAACACCTAAGCAATTGGCAAGATAGTGAAGCAGCTCTGCATCATCAATAAATCCCACCAACTTGATTCTGTGTTCTAACCCTAATTTATGAATTAATTTTTCTAGATTCTCTTTCTCTGGACCAGATCCTGCTATAATGCATTTTACATTATTATCCGTATATTTAATAGCATTTATTAATAGATCTATTCTCTTTAACTTATCCAATCTTCCAACTGATAAAATATAATCACCATAGGTTTCCGTAAAATACTTCCCATAATGTTTTGGAGGATGATACAGTACTTCTGCACCAATATTATTATACTTCTTTAGTCGATTAGCATTATTATTTGAAGTTGTAAATAGTTTTTTACTTTCATTCAAACTATTATTATCAAATCTTTTGACTAACTCTCTTGTAGATAGACTTTCTGGAGTATGGTCAAATTCACTATATTGTGTTCCAAATAAATCATAAACTTGCCTAAATTGATGCATTAACCAAATAACCTTATTATGATGCTGTACACCATAAGATGGAAACTTCATTGGAATCACCAAATCAATTTTCTCACCATTACTTTCAGATAAATCGATCAACCGCCAATTCAACATACTTTGAACTAATTGTTCATTGGGATACCATTTATATGGTAAAGTAACGATATCTGCATGATAATTTCTTTTCAGTAATTCATTCTTTAACGATTCCGCATGCAGTTCACCACCACCATAAAAGAATGGAACTTGTGCATGACAAATAGCAACTTTTTTCTTTTTCATGAATTCAGCCTCTCTTTTTCCGAAAACATACCAATGTAGCCAATGGAACATTTTGACTTCTAATTACCTCTTTTGGTAGTAATAGCTCTCCATAAGGTATTGAATCAATGATCTCAAAATTATTTTCAGACAACTCATCTTCAATCTCAAATTCGTACCAAAACACATCATACACATTAAAATTGCCCCAACTATCGTGCTCTCTTAATTGAGTTTCAGCAATTTTGTTTGGGAATTCACATAAAATAATTCCATCGTCTTTGATAAGATTATATAGTTTCTGATAAATAACTTTCCTGTCTAGATAGTCATAGTGTCTTATAAACCTAAAAATCGTAATTACATGAAACTGCTCCATTGATTCAAAATCGTAAAAGTTATCTTTTATATAAGTAACTTTACTAGTGGAATCAAGTTTCTTTGCTGAAACTGAAATCATAAACCCAGAATTTTCAAGAGCAGCAACACTTCCGTATTTAGTTAATTCTCTTAAAATTCTTCCATCACCAGATGCGATGTCCAGTAATTTAAGCCGATGTTGTTTTGAGCTATATTTTTCAATCAAATGATTTATAGCGGATCTCTCCAACAAATCGAAAGTTCGCATTGGATACTCTCTAAATCGATGTTCATCGTAAAGTGTCGCAATACGTTCATCGTTGTAATAATTAGCTATTTCACTTTGGCTCATAACCAAGTATTTCCCACTATCCATTAACTGATTTTGCCAAATTTTAAGGGTAGGCGCTGGAACTTGATCTTTCAGTAAGTCATAAATTTTTATATAGTCATGGGATTCTTCATTATTTAAATAAAACATCTTTTGACCTAAACTATCAACTTGTTTTTTATAAACATCATAATCATGGGCTAATAAATTTACTTTACAAATCAAATCTTCAATATTTGTCTCTGAGATTACCCCAAAACTAAATTTTTCAATAATATCACATATCCCCACTACATTTGTTACGATAACTGGTATTCCTAGAGCAATTGCTTCAATAATAGAAAGTGGGCTGGAGTGATTATTGTGCAATGATGTATAAGGAGCAATTACAGTATCTACATCTTTATAAAAATCGTACATGTCTATATAGCCGTTTAACACTTCAATATTTAAAATCTTTCGCCGACTGATTTCATCATTTAATCTATCTACAACATTGCCGCGCCAAGCTATTTTAAATTGATAATTATCCAACTTACTTGCTAATTCAAGTAACAATGAGATGCCTCTATCTTCCCATGATCTTTCAGACATAGGAGATGAAGCAAAACCAATTGTAAATTTATTGTTTTTTTCTTTCTTAAGATGATTTGGGTTCATATTCGTTTTTGTCAAAATTTGAGTAGAGCGAATTCCAAGCTTTGATAATAACTCTGTAACTACTGAGGATTTAGTTATTACATGGAGATTGCCGACATCAATTGCATGTCTAAGATGGATCAAATAGCCTTGCTCATATCTTGGCAGCGGGTTCATTCCGGTAATGGTATACAAGGTCAAATAAGAATGATCCTGATAATTAGATTCAAAAATATGGTAGCCTTCTAGGCTATCACTAAATACATGAATAATATCAGGTGAATATTTCGTTAGAAGTAGATCAAATTTATAACTCCAGCAAGTGATATTTAATTCATCATCAAAAAATTCTTCGTTATCCTTTAAGTTATTTTCCAAAGATATGAATTCAAATTGAAATGAATCCACTTTTTGATTGAAATTTCTATAGTAAGTTATTGCTTCTTTTTTTATTGCTTCTATATCAGTATCTTTCTTATAATTGAAGCAAAAAAAATATACCTTCGGCCTATTGTTCGTCACGTGTGTCGACATAACCTTTGATCTCAGCTCCTGTGTTTAGATTAACTAGCCCTAAACAGGACATTGCAGAAATGACTCGAAAGAAAGTAACATCCACAAGTCTGTCTACAGTTATGCTTTCTCCATTTGATTGATCTGTTATACCAAGGCTTAAAAAGTATGTTCCTTCATTTAAATGCATTGGGAAGTTAAATGTATATTTCAATAGATCTCCAGATTTAACCGGATCAATTTTACATCCAAGTATTTTACTATTAGAACCAAACACTTCCACACCATTAATTGTTTTGAATAGTATACCCAAAACCGGTTCTTCAATGTACTGTTCCGTTTTTGCTTCAACTTCAATAAGGATGTTTTCTCCTGACTTAAATACAGAACTATTCTCATTATTTTCATCAAGCAGCTTAAAGGAAGTAATACGGGCATTTCCATTACCGTAACGAATATCTTCTTTTTCTTTTTTTTCATTCACATTTAATTGGTCAAGGTTTGCAGTTAGTGACATTTTCTGATAAAAATTAGCAACTTCATTGGATGAACCTTCGAATATAAGGTTTCCATCATATATTAATGCTACCCTCGTACACAAGGCTCTTACGGCATTTAAATCATGACTTACAAATATAATTGTCTTCCCTTTTGCTTTAAATTCTTCAAACTTTTTATAACATTTCCTTTGGAATACTTCATCACCAACAGCCAATGCCTCATCAATTATTAATACATCTGGATCAACATTGATCGCTAAAGAAAAAGCTAACCTAACAAACATACCACTTGAATAGCTTTTTACTGGTTTGTCAAAGAAATCTCCAATACCAGCAAATTCTTTTATTAATTCAATTCTTTTTATCATCTCGTTTCTTGAAATACCATGTAAGTGGCTGTTTAATATTACATTTTCCTTCCCAGATAATTCAGGATGAAAACCAGCACCTAATTCTAAAAGTGCAGCAATTCTTCCGTTTACAAAGAATTGTCCATCGGTTTGCTGTTTTGTTTGTGCTAATATGCTTAACAAGGTGCTTTTACCAGATCCATTAAAACCTATAACACCGTATGTTTCCCCTTTTAAGACTTTTAAATTAATATCTTTCAATGCCCAGAAGTCTCTATGATTTTTTTTCAACTTAAATGGAAAAAGATCAAGAAATTTATGGAACGAACTTGAATATAATTTATAACGCTTTGATAAATTGATACATTCTATTGCTACTTCATTATTACTTTTGTGGCCTTTTTTTTGTTTATTTAAATTCTTATTTAATTTGAGATTCGTTATCAATACTTCTGATCCATAATCTTCAAACCAAGAAATACCTTCGTGTACAAGATCCCAGGTTATATCAAGGTTTTCTTTTTCTTTTACATCAAATGAACTTACTACAAAATTTGCTCGAACTACTATGGTCTCACCAGGAGAAACATTATACGGTAGTTTAGTCCTAACCCCTTCACTTAATACATTGTTACCATTTTTAATTCTATAGCAAACAGCAATAGGATTTTTTTTATCATAAGCATTCCACACACAGGTACCATTGTTAATTATAGAAAGCAAGACACTACCCATGTTATCTAATGAAGCTTCTAACTGTACACCCACATTAAGAACTTCTATTTTTGCATTATAATTATTGCTCATTGTAGATTCCTACTTTTATTTAAAGTTTCAAAAACTGATAGCATTCTACCTTCAAGTTCCAGATTATTCGGATCAAACTTCAATGCCGATAGGAGAAGTTGGTAACTTAAATCATATTCATTTTTTTGAAAATGAAAGTCACTTAACTCAATTAAAATATTTTTAGAGGCTTCTTTTACTGATTCCTCTTTTATTTTATAAAATTGATTTTTGGATCCTTCAATTTGAGAAATATTTGTAACTTGTTCATTTAATTTTTCCACATCTAATTTTTGTAATTCAATTTGATTTGTGAGAGCATGAATTTGTTGTTCTAATTTTTCAATGTCAAGCCGTTGAGATTCGATTTGATTCATCATGGTACTAATTTTGGTATCAGTGTCCATGTTTATATCGTCTTTCAACTTGTTAAAATTTTGCTCTAAATTATTATTTGATGCAGCTACTTCGGATAAATAACCATCTCTCATAGATTCCTGAGTCTTGATATCATTTACAATTTCATCAATTGATGTAGATAATAATTCTTCAATTTGTTTAATTTGCTCAGCTTGGTTATCTTTAAGTAATTGTTGAAGATATCTTACATTTTCAATCATCAGCTGATTAAAAATAATTTGTTTATTTAAAATGGGTCTAATAAGTTTCCTAACAACCTTTTTGAATGTAATAATGATCTTTCCTAAAAACTTTCTATGTGAAAAATAGTGAACCTCGGAGATATTATGAAGTTCAATTAGTTTTTCAATATTTGAAAAATAAGCATCATGAATTTGTTGTTCTGCTACAATGTTTTTATCAATATTTCTTTCAATATTTTCTTTCAATCTTTTTTTAAGTTGATCTGTATTAAAATTCAACTGCATTAAATTCACCGACCTTTTTTATTAAATCAAATCAGATACATCCTTAACAAGTTTTTTATAAATTAAGGTCCCTAAAATTAATGCTACCAATGTAGAAATGATCACTGTTGAAAAATCCGCAAACGGAAGAGGCTTATTGAAGACTATATTTTGGAACATACCTATGAAATAATATAAAGGATTCCATTCAATCAAATTATGATATTCTGTGGGAATAATGTCTTTAACATAAACAATTGGTGTAAACCAAAACCAAAGAGGCAAAACAATAGAGAATATATGGGATAAATCCCTAAAGTGGATAGTTGTTACACATAATGCTAACCCAATACCAAATGCAAATAATTGAAGAAGTAGTAATAGTGGAAATATCAGCAAATACGAAAATGTCACAGTATGTCCAATTAAGATTAAAACGATAAATAACAGAACATAATTTATAAATAGTTCAATTAATGATGAACAAATTATCGCTAATAATAAAATTACTTTAGGGAAATATACTTTTTTTACAATATTAGAATTTTCGATAAATACATTTTGAAGTCGTGTCAATGAATTATTGAAAATGGTCCAAGCCAATATACCAGAACTAAGATATATACTGTAATCAAAACTCCCAGTCATCTGAGGTAGTTTAGCCATCATCAATTTTGAAAAAATTAAAGTATATATTAAAATGTAACATATGGGCATCAAAATATTCCATAATATCCCTAAATGAGAACTCGCATACTTACTTTTAAAATCTTTTAATGTTAAATCCCTCAATAATCCAGCGTATTTCATTAGCATAGATCCACCAAATTCCTTATTATTTGAAAGAATTCCTTAAAAAATTCATTGTATCTGATAATGTTGTATCAATTGATCTTTCCATTTGCCATTGAATATCTTGAAAAATCTTACTATTATCTCCATAGTATAGAGGAATGTCATTTGGTCTATATAGTTTCTCATCCACTTCGTATTTAACATCTACAGTAGATAAAGTAATCAGTTTCTCCAATATGGTTATTATACCCACTGGAACTCCTGAACAAACATTATAGACCTCCCCTGTTTTCCCCTTTTTTGCAGCCAATAAATAAGCTCTAACTATATCACGGACATCAGTGAAATCTCTTTTGGATGTTAAATTACCAACTTTTAGAATGGGATTTTTAAGACCTTTTTCAATTTGGATTATTTGATATGAAAAGTCAGGAACGACAAAACCTGGTCTTTGACCAGGCCCGATATGATTAAAAGGCCGCATATGGATGATGTCTAAACCATACTTATCCACATATTGCTTAATCAATTTTGAAATAGTTGCTTTGGATTCACCGTAAGGGTTTTGTGGATATAATTCATAATCTTCTTTTATTGGCATATCCCAATCTCGATTAAACCCATACTCTTCAGACGAACCAATATTAATAATCCGAACAGGAATGTTTAATTCAACAATAGAATCCAATAAATTAATTGTTTTTATGACATTGGTATAGTATGTTTCCTCAGGATGTTTCCACGAATCAGGAACATTACTTTGAGCCATTAAATGAAAAATAAAATTTGGTTTAATAATATTAAGTGCTTTCTTTATTTCATCTTTATTATCAAAAGAGACTTGAAGTTGATAGTCAGAGTAGTCATTGCTTTCTTGTATGGAATTTCTTGAAGTACCGTAAACTGTATGACCATTATGCATTAATAGTCTTCCAAGATGTTTACCTACAAAGCCATTGATTCCAGTAATTAAAGAAACATTCATAGCTACACCTTTAGCTTTGAAATTCTATTTAAATCACTCTCAACCATCATTGTAACTAACTGCTCAAAACCTACTTCCAATTCCCAACCTAATTTATTCTTAGCTTTTGTACAGTCTCCTAATAGAAGATCTACTTCTGCTGGACGAACGAATTTCGGATCTATCACAACATAATCTTGCCACCGCAAACCTACATGTCCAAAAGCAATTTCAACCAGTTCATGGACAGTATGCATTTCACCAGTTGATATTACATAATCATCGGGTTTCTCTTGTTGAAGCATTAAATACATTGCTTTTACATAATCCCCCGCGAATCCCCAGTCTCTCTTTGCATCCAAATTACCCATTCTCAATTCTTTTTGCATACCAAGCTTTATCCGAGCAACCGCATCAGTGACCTTACGTGTAACAAACTCAACTCCGCGGCGAGGGGATTCATGGTTAAACAAAATACCTGAGCAAGCAAACATATTAAAGCTTTCGCGATAGTTGACCGTAATCCAGTGACCGTAAACTTTAGCTACACCATATGGACTTCTGGGATAAAAAGGCGTTGTCTCTTTCTGAGGAGTTTCCACTACTTTACCAAACATTTCACTACTTGATGCTTGATAAAACTTAGCTTCAGGCTTTGTTAATCTAACAGCTTCCAACATATTTGTAACACCTATCCCGGTAACCTGGCCAGTTAAAACAGGCTGTTCCCACGAAGTTCCAACAAATGATTGTGCTGCAAGGTTATATACTTCATCAGGGTTAGACAAGCGAACGGCTTGTATTAAGGATCCCAAATCAAGCAAATCTCCTTCAATAAACTCAATTTCGTTCTTAATATGTTCGATGTTATCCATAATAGGTACACTAGTCCTTCTACGAAGACCAAATACCCTGTAGCCTTTTGAAAGTAATAATTCAGCTAAATACGAACCGTCTTGTCCAGTAATACCTGTAATTAATGCAGTTTTAGTCATTTTCTAATGGCTCCTCATATTTAATTATCATGCTATAAATATTTTTCAAGTTTCTGTGTCCTTAACTCTTTTAAAAGCAATTTTATTTCTTGTGCTTTTTCTTTTGTACAAATTAATGTTACATCCTCTGTATCCACGATAATGAGATCTTCGATTCCCAAGGTAGCGACGAGCTTACCATTACTTTCAATGATGCATCTTTTGGTATCTAGATTAAGGATGTTTCCTTTAATTACATTGCCATTCTCATCATGATCATTTATTCGGTCCAGTGCAGTCCAACTGCCCACATCATCCCAACCAAAAACACAAGGAATAACATAAATATTATTAACTTTTTCCATAATGCCATAATCAATTGATTGATCTGGCATTCTAAAAAATTCATTTCGAATTAGTTCGTTTCGATCTATATTTGTTTCGAACGCTGATTTCAGAGTTTCTAAAACATCATGCATATCAGGCATAAGTTCTTTAATATATTGTCTAATAACAGCAGTCTTCCAAATAAAAATGCCACTATTCCAAAAAAAGCTGCCTGAATCTAAATATGCTTGTGCTGTTTCCGAATCTGGCTTTTCTACAAATTTACTCACTTTATGAACTTCTAGGTCATTAACCTTACTTACTTGTTTCGTACTTTCGATATATCCATAACCCGTTTCCGGATATGTCGGCTTAATTCCCAATGTAACAAGATTATTGCCTTCTTGCGAGACTTCAACAGCAGTCTTAAGAATTTTTATAAATCCTTCTTCATTTTCGATAATATGATCGGATGGTAAAACAACCATTGTACTATCTGGATATTTTTCTTCAATAATAAGAGATGCAATCCCTACACATGGAGCTGTGTTTCTACCAATAGGCTCAATAATAATATTTTCAATAGGGAGACTCGGTAATTGAGCGTGGATTAATTCAGCATAAAGTTCATTTGTTACTATAAAAATTCGTGAAATATCTATTAGTTTTTCAAGTCGGGATATAGTTTGTTGTATCATGGATTTATTTCCTGATATATTTAAAAACTGTTTTGGTAGGTTGGTTCGGCTTTTAGGCCAGAATCGCTCACCTTTTCCGCCAGCCATAATCACTGCGGTAATGGTCATGTCTTCCCCTCCTGTTTATCGACATAATACGCGAAATTAACTCACAATATTATAGCCTAATAAATTACTGCAAAGCAATCTTTTCTGGAATTATTTGTTTCCAACACCAAATCATTAGTATAATAGAATGAAAATCTTAGTCGATCATCGTTAAATCTAAGTATTTATTAAGTAAGTATGCATAATAATTTTTCACTCCATTGAATTGCCAATATGTTTAGTTGCATTAAGTAACCTTTTCAGAATAGAATTATATTAGATAACGTCGAATTATCGGAGGTTTTAGAACTTGAATTACTCATATGCAACATCAAAATCTAAAAAAGAACAATTGATTCCAACAATAGAAATAAATAAAAAATTGGAAACAAAAAAAAGTTATTCTAGTTTACTTGCAACATTGTTTATATTGCTTGAAGCTTTTTCTATTAGTCTCGTATTCTTTTTCTTATATGAATATCGTATTGCTCAAGAGTTTGATAGAGATCTTACTTTATGGAATGTTGACTCCCCACGATTTATTAATTATGTAGTATTCTATATAATCTCTTCGACAACCTACATCATTTTTATGTACCGATATCAATTATTTCAATTCAGATCTGGTTCTGGTCTCGCAGATGAACTTTATAAAGTTGTTAAAGCTTTTTCCTTCGCTATTCTAATAACTATTGGTGTAAGTTTTATATTAAAATATACGGACTTTTCAAGATTAGTTATTGTAAGCTATTGGTTGCTGGCCATTATAGCTTCTTGCACTATTAGAAGTGTTAAAAGACTTGTCTATAGTCAGTTAGCACGTCAAGGGGTAGTCAGTAAGAATGTGGTTATTGTAGGTGCTGGAAAAGTTGGGAAATTACTCATGGAAGAATTATCAAATTATCGTTATTTAGGATATAAAATTGTGGGTTTTGTGGACGATTACGAGTGTAATAATGTTAATAATCACAAATACTTGGGTCCAATTTCCAGATTAAATGAAGTACTAAAAGAAAATCTAATTGAAGAAATTATTGTAACAATTCCCTCAGAGAGGGATCTTGTGAATAAGCTTATAACGGATTTACGAAAATTAGATATTCAAATTAAAATTGTTCCTGACTTATACAATCTTGTTATGAGCACAGTTCAAATTGGCAATATTAACACACTACCTGTCGTAACTCTGGTTAAAACACCCATGAGAGGAATAGGTCTCGCAGCCAAAAGATTGATTGATATTATTGCGTCCTCATTATTAATCTTTATCATATCTCCAATATTTATTATGACATCCATTGCTATTAAGATAGATTCTAAAGGAAGTATCATTTATAAACAGAAACGCATAGGAAAAAATGGAAAACAATTTCATATGTTAAAATTTCGATCTATGGTTACAGAAGCAGACGTCATCTTAAAAAAGCTTCAAGATAAAAATGAAATGGATGGAATTGCTTTTAAAATGAAGGATGACCCTCGTATTACAAAGGTAGGGCGATTTATCAGAAAGTACTCAATTGATGAATTACCACAGCTTTTTAACGTTCTCAAAGGCGATATGAGTTTAGTCGGGCCTAGGCCTCCTTTACCGAACGAGGTGGAACGCTATGGAGACTGGGAGTGGCGAAGACTCGAAGTGCTTCCTGGTATAACTGGTTTGTGGCAGGTAAGTGGTCGAAGTGATTTATCTTTCCAACAATGGATGAATCTTGATGTCTATTACATTGAAAATTGGAGTATTACTTTTGATATCAAAATCTTACTTAAAACGATTCCTGTCGTTATAAAAGGTGAAGGAGCTTATTAATCTTGAACGTTTATTTGGATGGTCAGCCGCTGCTAGGACCACGATCAGGCATAGCAAGGTATGTTGAGTGTCTGAGTAAGCAGTTATCGTGTGACGAAGATTTTGAAGTGTACTTAGCATTCAACCGAATTGCAAAAGCTATACGTGAAAATCACGTTTTATCATTAAAACGTGATTTTCATATTCATTTAATAAACAATGTGTATCCTTATAAAGTGCTTCGAAGACTGTGTAAGCCTAATTTTCTTTACCATTTACCTTATGATATGATTTCTCGATTCAAAGCCGATATTTTTCATGGTACTAATTTTACTTATACTCCTTCTTGGAAAGGAAAAACTGTTATCACCATTCATGACCTTGCCTACATGAGATATCCTGAATCTACAAGTGAACGAATACTCAGTCATCACAGTAAATGGGTTCCATATAGTGCTCTAAAAAGTGATCATATTATCGCTGACTCTTTTCAAACAAAGCAAGATATTATCGACTTACTCCATATTTCCGAGGAGAAGATTGATGTTGTCCATTTATCTGCAGATGAACACTTTCAATTTGTACCTGATGCAAGTTCCATTTTAAATAAATATGCTCTTCCTGAAAAATACATTTTATTTGTGGGTACCTTAGAACCAAGAAAAAATTTGACTGGACTTCTAAAGGCCTATTTACTCTTAAAGCAAAACTACAACTATTCCGAAAAACTTGTTATTGTAGGCGCTAAGGGATGGAAGTACAATCCTATTTTCGATTGGGTGAAACAAAATAATTTGGAAGGAGATGTTATATTTACAGGATTTATTGATGATGTTGACCTTCCTGCTATTTATAGTGCTGCCTCAGTGTTTGTTATGCCTTCAATATATGAAGGTTTTGGGTTACCTTTACTAGAAGCCATGCAATGTGGGACCCCAGTTATTGGTTCTGACATATCATCCATTCCTGAAATTATCGAGGATTCCGGTTTTTTAATCAAACCAGACGCCCATTCTGAATGGGCTGAGGCAATCCATAAATTGATTTCTAACGAAAGCTTAAGGAAACACTATTCTCAGCTAGCCATACAACAATCTGGCCAGTTTACCTGGGAAAAAACCGCTAAAGAGACAAAAAACATTTATTATAAGGTTCTAAACAAATGAACTCTTAACTGTAGAAAGGAGGCTTTCTAATGAAAATCGCACTTGTTCACGATTATCTTAATCAGTACGGTGGCGCAGAACGAGTCTTGGAATGCTTTATGGACATGTTCCCTGAGGCCCCAGTTTATACTATATTATCTGATCTAAATAAGATGCCAGACCGTTTTAGGGAAGCAAATATTACTAATTCATTCATACAAAATGTTCCCTTTTCCAAAAAACACTACAAAAAAATGCTCAGCCTCTTACCACACGCTGTTGAAAGCTTCGATTTACGCGGCTATGATGTAATTTTGAGCTCCTCCAGTGCCTTTGCAAAAGGAATCATTACAAATCCTTCGCAGTTGCATATATGTTACTGCCATACGCCAATGAGGTATGTATGGGATTTATATCATCAGTATTTAGGGGAAATCAATAATCCTATCTATAAGAATGTATTACCTTTTATTCTTCATAAATTACGTAACTGGGATGCCATTAATTCTCAAAGAGTTGATCACTACATCGCCAATTCAATCAACGTTTCAAATAGAATAAAAAAATATTACAATCGCGAAAGCCATGTCATACACCCCCCCGTCTCTTTCGAGCGCTTTGATTTTGCGGGAGAGCCTGGGGATTATTTTTTGATTGTATCACGACTAATACCATACAAACGGATCGATCTTGTAATAGAAGCTTTCAACCTGCTAAAATTACCCTTGGTTATTATTGGTGATGGATATGATCGAAACAGGCTTCAAAAGCTAGCTGGACCAACCGTTCAACTCTTGGGATATCAATCAGACGAAGTCATATCCAAGTATTACTCTAACTGCAAAGCTTTTATATTAGCTGGTGAAGAGGATTTTGGAATTACACCTCTAGAAGCCCAAGCAAACGGTAAGCCAGTCATTGCTTTTGGAAAAGGTGGTGCTCTTGAAACCGTAGTTGATGGTAAAACCGGTATTTTCTTTTACGAACCTACTGCGAATAGTTTGGTTCAAGCCATTAATCGATATAACTCAATCTCATTCAATCCGCATATGATTCGTCAACATGCAAATCAGTTTAATGAGTTACGCTTCAAAGAAGAAATAAGAAGTTTTATTACAAGCGCCATTCAGCAAAAGGAGTATTCTCATGTATAAGAAAAATAAGCAACTGGAACGTGAAGGGAACACATCCATATTATTTTGGTTTCTCAGTATTTTTTTAGTCCTTTTTATGTTCTGGGCACCATTTCAAAAGGCACTATTTAATGGCAATACTTATGACTTTGAAAGACCTATTTACAGTTCTTTAGTCTGGGGCTTTCTTATCATGTTTATTGTTTCACTTTTTTTGTTTTATAATTGGAAATTGAAGGATCACGGAGATATTTTAAGTATTTTGGTATGGCTTCTACCTATTACTTTTTTACTAGCCAAAATAAATGAAGCATCCCACTATTATGCGACCAACATGGTATATATTGAGATGCTTTACGCAGTATTTTTTGTACTAGGTATTTATTTATGTAGGAGTTCCCTGGGAAATCGTATATTAACATACTGTATTATGTTGTCTGGTTATGTAATTGTTTGGTTTGGCATGATCAATTGGCTTGGGTACAAAGAATTCGCCGCAAAACTTATCCAGTGGTTCGTTGATGTTCCTAATATGGAATATAAAGATGCAGTCATGATGGCCAGTAACCAATTACGCCTTACATCAACGTTTCAGTATGCCAACTCCTATGCGGCTCTTTTAATTGCTTTATTGCTTGCAGCTGTATATCTAGTAGTAACAAAGCGTAAACCACTTACTATTGCTATTCATGCTTTTATGCTCGTTCCTATGATCCTATCTTTGCTGCTTACTTTATCTAGGGGCGGATTAGTCATACTGCCGATTGTTTTGTTATTGATTTTACCGTTTATGAAAATAACGAAACAAATCTTTATTTTTATCCACCTTGGTATATCCTCAGTGATTTCACTGATTATATTAAATAAAATCACTTTAGTAGGCGAACAGTTTCACCTTCACCAAGACCTGTCTACAGCAGCAAGTGGATTATGGATACTAATTGGATCTTCCGTAGGATGCGCAATAATTTCCTGGTTACTTCAACATTTTGTGTTTCCCAAAGTAGATGATTTTTTCAACTCTCGAATCAAGAATCGGTTTGCAAATATAATCTTACCTGCTGCAGCATTAATCATCGGCTGCTTAGGGATCTTTGTAGTATTTGGTAATACGGGAGCTATAAATTTATTCCCTGACTACATCAAACATCGCATTGAGACCATTAACTTTGAACAGCATAGTGTTCTTGAGAGAGGAACCTTTTATAAAGACTCTGTTAAACTATTTGAGGATTACCCTGTTTTCGGCGGAGGCGGAGGAGCTTGGGCTGCTCTGTACGAGAAGTATCAAAACAATCCTTATGTAAGTAGACAAGCACATAACTTCTTCATTCAGTACTTAGTTGAAACAGGGATTGTAGGCATTTTGATACTCCTTGCATTCCTAGTCTATATCTTTTATTTATATATTCGTCAATTTATTAAAACTGCAACTACGCAAGAGAGTTCGGATCGTCATGTTTTCTTTATTGTCACAATTTCGTTACTTGTTCATAGTATGATTGACTTTGATCTGAGCTATGTATATTTGGGGATACTTCTATTCCTTTCACTTGGTGGAATGATTTCCAATCCTGAGCAGCTCTTATTATCTGAAAAGTGGCTTAAAATCAATAAATACAAATGGATTTATCCGACATTACTTGTTATAGTATCCATCTTTATGTTCTTCAGTTCAACTAAAATGCTTAATGCGAATAGTAACTTTCAGTCTACTTTATCATTAGCACAGTCCAATAAAAGCATTAACGAAATTTTCGTTCCATTAAATAACGCGTTGAATGAACTTCCTAACCATCCTGATTATGCTTCTTATAAAATTGATCTTTTACTTCAAGCCTATAGTCAAACAAAGGATGAAAATTTTTACAATCAAGCTGTTGATCTTATTCAAAAGACTAGGGCAAAAGAACCACATAACCGAGCTCTGATTGATAAGGAAGTTTACACTTTAGCCATTAAAGGTCAGCTCCCTAAAGCGCTCGAGCTAGTTAATAAAGAGATTAATAATTTCCCTTGGGATATTACTCTTTATGAAAAAAATATTTTAATGAACTTTGATTTGGGTAGCAGAGCACAGTCTGCGAAAAATAATACACAGGCGGAACAATATTGGAATCAAGCCGTAGCAACCTATAACACCATTTTAGAGAAATCCAAGGAACTAGAATTGCTTCCTAAAGAACAGTTGCAAGGACGTGCTTTTGGTTTAACTAAAAATATAGCGTTCACCCTAGGACAGATCGATTATATGCACGGTAAATATGCTTCTGCAGAGTCTTTCTTAAAGTTCGAACTAAGCGACCAATTCAATGATCAGATGAATGTTGAGATGGCTAGATGGTACTTAGCTTCACTTCAGAAGCAAAATAAAACCGACCAATCCTTATACAATAAGCTGATTGCCAAAGATCCAAAAGAAAAGGATGAAATTAACAAGCTGGTAAACGCAACTTTTTCCGCTAAATAACGTTCTATTATTTGGGTATCAATTTTCGTAAGCAAAATGCTACCATTTCTAGTTGAGAGATGTTAGAATGGGTTTTATGTTTCTTTAAAATTACTTAACATAGGCCTTGGCCTTGTTATATAACTCCCGTCGAGAAAGGAGGTGAATGACGATAATGGCGAATTATAATCTTCAAAATGGATCAAACAGAGAAAGAAATAGGAGGAGAAACCTAGTGTTAAATCGTACTTTTGTTAAGAAAATATCTGCACTGTTATCTTTAATGCTTGTTATCGCAATGATGATTCCTGTGCTGGCTTTCGCCGCAACTGGATTTTCGAGTTTGACTTATAAAAATGGCTCCGTATCAGGTAGCGTATATTCCGACGTTTATGCTGATGCAAGCGTAGGAAGCGCTGTTTACGTAAACGTTTATAGCCCTGACGGTAAGTTCCTGACAACAACTAAAGCTGTTTACAACAACAAATATGAAGCTGGTAAAGGATGGTACTACGATATCCAAGCTTCCAGCATTTATGGTTACGGTTCGTTGACTGTAAATACTACTGTTTATAAAGATGGTGTAGTTTCAGTAGGTGATTCCGTTTACTCTACAGTAAATAACACTTCCACAAGCACTGGCGGCAGCAGCCACGGTGGCGGCGGTGGTGGTGGCGGCGGTGTTAGCACTGGCGGTACTATCTCCGTAAGCAGCGACGGTTCCGTTGATGCTAGCACTTTGACTAACGCTTTGGCTAACAACGACACTGTTACTTTGAACCTTTCCGGTGACCTTGCCCTTCTTCCTGCTTCCGCATTGGTTGATGCAGTAAAAGCTGGTAAGAAAATCGTTTTGGTTAACAGCAATGGTACTTTGACTCTTCCTCTTTCCGTACTTAAATTGGACGATCTTGCTAAAACGCTTGGCGTTGAAGTGAAAGATATGAAAATTAAAGTATCTATCGCAAAAGTAACTGGCGCAACTGCAGACGCTGTAAAAGCTGCTGCAACAGCATTGGGTGGTACTCAAGTAGCTGACGCTGTAGACTTTAATGTGGTAGCAGTGGATAACGGTAGCAAGACTGCAGCGGTTGACTTCGGTAAAACCTATGAATCTCGCTCCATCAATGTTTCCAAAACTGTTGATTCTAACAAAGTAACTGGTGTTGTATACAACGAAACAACGAAAAAACTTAGCTTCGTTCCTTCCACTTTTGCAACTGCAGATGGTAAAACGACAGCTACTTTGAAACGTAACGGCAGCAGCATCTACACTGTGGTTGAATCCAACAAAAGCTTTGCTGATGTGGCTTCCCACTGGTCTAAAGCTGATGTAGAACTTCTTGCTAACAAATTGGTTGTTGACGGTGCAACTGACACTGCGTTCCAACCAGACCGTAACATCACACGTGCTGAATTTGCAGCATTGGTAGTTCGTTCTTTGGGCTTGTCTTCCGCAACAGCAACTAGCAACTTTACAGACGTGAAATCCGATGCTTGGTATGCAAGCACTGTAGCTACAGCTGCTAAAGCTGGTATCATCGATGGCTACGAGGACAAAACTTTCCGTCCAGACGCTCAAATCACTCGTGAAGAGTTGGCAGCTATGGTTATCCGTGCAATGAACTATGCTGACATCGCTACAAATGTTACGGATCCACAATCCGTACTGAGCAAATTTAAAGATTCCAACAAAATCGTATGGGCTCAAAAAGAAATCGCTGCTGCGATCAACGCTGGTTTGATCAACGGTATGACTGATGATACTATCGGTTCCGCAAGCCAAGCTACTCGCGCACAATCAGCTACTATGCTGAAACGTTTCTTGAGCGTTGCGAACTTCATTAACTAATATCTTTAAAAGAAGACTCGATACTTCGGTATCGGGTCTTTTTTCGTCTGATCTTACATTCTACGAAACCCGAGCATATCACCTTTGTGTCTATTCTTGACTTCAAGAAAGGGATACCCACCCTGTTGACCCTATTGAAGAAAGAACCATATAGGCTACCGAAAAGCCATTAATCCATTAAGATGAGGCGAGCTCTAGGTTCTTCCGCTCTCGCTGGTTTCTAGATGCCCAATGTGCCAGAGGATTCATTACATAAAAAGTCTAAACTCTCCCCCTCTAAGCTCTTGCAGATATTCATAATAATCTCCTTGTCCACGTTATTCATTTCATCAGCGTAATAACATATTCAAGGTAATTGGTAATCCTCTAACAAGGCTTTTAGGTCTATACGACTTAAAACTTTATCTGAGTGAACTTCCAACTCAAGGAGCAGAACTCTTTAATCGATTTGAATATTATTTATTGTTTCATAAACTTATGTGCATACAAAAAAACCGGCAGCCCTCACTCGAAAGTGATAGCTGCCGGTTCTTTACTTGGAGGCTGATGGATTACATCATGCCGCCCATTCCACCCATGCCGCCCATGTCAGGCATAGCTGGTTTGTCTTTTTCTGGTTTGTCCGCGATAACCGCTTCGGTTGTCAAGAACATAGCCGCAACGGATGCTGCGTTTTGCAATGCGGAACGTGTTACTTTAGCAGGGTCAACGATACCGGATTCGAACATGTTAACCCACTCGCCGGTAGCAGCGTTGTAGCCGATGCCTACAGCTTCTTTTTTCAAGCGCTCAACGATAACGGAGCCTTCTTGACCAGCGTTAGCTGCGATTGTGCGTACAGGCTCTTCCAGAGCGCGTAGAACGATGTTTACGCCTGTTTGCTCGTCGCCGGAGGACTTAACTGCTGCTACTGCATTGTATACGTTAACGAGGGCTGTACCACCACCAGAAACGATACCTTCTTCAACCGCTGCACGAGTTGCGTTCAGAGCATCTTCGATGCGAAGCTTGCGTTCTTTCAACTCAGTCTCAGTAGCTGCTCCAACTTTGATTACTGCTACGCCGCCAGCCAATTTAGCCAGACGCTCTTGCAGCTTCTCTTTGTCGAAATCGGAAGTTGTTTCTTCCAATTGCGTACGAATTTGGGAGATACGAGCGCCGATGTCTTTTTTGTCGCCTGCGCCGTCTACTACGATTGTGTTTTCTTTCGTTACGCGGATTTGACGAGCTGTACCCAATTGCTCAGGACGAGTGGATTTCAGATCCAAACCAAGCTCTTCAGTGATCACTTGTGCGCCAGTCAATGCAGCGATATCTTGCAGCATAGCTTTACGACGGTCGCCGAAGCCAGGAGCTTTAACCGCTACGCAAGTGAATGTTCCACGAAGTCTGTTCATGATCAAGGTTGCCAAAGCTTCGCCTTCTACATCTTCAGCGATGATCAGAAGCGGTTTGCCTTGTTGTACTACTTTTTCAAGCACAGGCAAGATCTCTTGAATGTTGGAGATTTTTTTGTCTGTGATCAAGATGTATGGGTTATCCAAGATAGCTTCCATTTTGTCCGTATCTGTAATCATGTACGGGGAGATGTAGCCACGATCGAATTGCATACCTTCAACTACTTCAAGCTCAGTAGCAAAGCCTTTGGACTCTTCAACGGTGATAACGCCGTCTTTGCCCACTTTTTCCATAGCTTCAGCGATCAATTCGCCTACTTCTTCGTCAGCAGCGGAGATAGCCGCTACTTGTGCAATGGATTGTTTGCCTTCGATTGCTTTGGAGATGTTTTTCAATTCTTCTACAGCCGCTTTAACCGCTTTGTCGATCCCTTTACGGATAACCATAGGGTTAGCACCAGCTGTTACGTTTTTCAAGCCTTCGCGAATCATCGCTTGAGCAAGAACTGTTGCTGTAGTAGTACCGTCACCGGCTACATCGTTTGTTTTTGTTGCTACTTCTTTAACGAGTTGAGCACCCATGTTCTCGAATGCATCTTCGAGTTCGATTTCTTTAGCGATTGTAACACCGTCGTTAGTGATCAACGGGCTGCCGAATTTTTTCTCCAGAACCACGTTGCGACCTTTAGGACCCAAAGTAACTTTAACGGCATTTGCCAATGCGTCAACACCACGCAGCATTGCGCGACGAGCGTCTTCACTGAATTTAATATCTTTTGCCATGAGTGATACCCTCCCGAAAATGTAGTTTTATTTTAAGTCGTACCATTATTTGCATCGTAAGTAAAAGCTGGCTCGCTCATAAAGCAGCAGCTAATAGGCTAACTTAAGTAAGACCCTCTAAATTAGGCAAGAACGGCAAGAATGTCGCTTTCACGCATAATCAGAAGCTCGCGGCCATCAAATTTCACTTCAGTGCCAGCGTATTTGGAGAAAATGATACGGTCGCCTTCTTGCACTTCAAGCGGAACACGCACTCCGTCTTTAAGAACGCCGCTGCCAACTGCTACAACTTTACCTTCTTGCGGTTTCTCTTTAGCAGTGTCTGGCAACACGATACCGCTTGCTGTGGTTTCCTCCTTAGCAATGGCTTCAATGACTACGCGATCACCCAACGGTTTGATCATGAGAAAATAGCCTCCTTTAGATTATGGTTGTTTCGTATTTTTCTTTAGCACTCGAATATGCTAAGTGCTAACAACACTTATTATGATAATCAGTTTGTGTGAATTTTGCAAGTGGTTTTACCGATTTTACGGAACTTTCACACCCCATTCATTGTATCCATCCCAAAATAAAATATACGATGTCCTACGAGGGCCTTACATCCTGGGGATCAGGTTCTTTTCTTATGTAATAAAATACAATGCAAGGCGAGAAATTCCTGCTAGTCTTTAAAATTTGCTTGTCTTACTCTTAGGTAAAGAAAAAGCCTGCCCTCAGCCAATCAGAGACTGATAGAAGCAGACTTATTTAGCACCGTACTCCTCTTCCCACTCTTTATCCTTGCGCAGCTGCTTACGATATACCATACCTGACAACAGCACGCTACACTCGTATAGGATAATCATCGGAACCGATACGATGACAGCTGAAAGCATATCTGGAGGCGTAATCATGGCGGCCACGATGACTAAAATCAAATAGGCGTAACGGCGAATTTTGTGCAGCCGATTCGGATTCAAAATCCGCAGCTGTGTCAGAAACATAATGACAATCGGAAGCTCGAACAAAAGCGAGATCGGAATCAGAATGTTGAACATAAATGAAAAGTACTGGGAAATTCCATAGGTCTCCTGTAATGCTAGCTTTTCTGAGATCCCTGATGTAAATAAAAATGCCATTTTAAACACGACAAAATAAGCAAATGCCAACCCGATCAGGAACAATAGAAAAGCGAAAGGTACAAATTTCAATGATGCTTTCTGCTCTTCCTCTCTCAAACCAGGCTTTAAAAAAGACCATATTTGGTATAAAGCAAATGGTAGTGTAATAATGAGTCCGGTTACCAATGCAAAGCTCATGTACATCCGAATGCCATCCCATGGAGAAAATACGTTCCACGTAATATCCTTAGCCGGAGATACAGTTTTAAGATAAGCAATGATCGGCTGAGCCACAATAATGCCTATGACCATTCCGATAATGAGCACGACAAGTACCCATATAATCCTTTTGCGAAGCTCGCCAAGGTGCTCGACCAATGACATTCCTTCATCGATATCCTTCATTTGTTCACCAACCTGCTGTGAAGTGAATAACTATTAATCCGGCAGCCTGCGAGAATCCGTTGCCGGTCTTTCTTGCTGAGCAGGAGCCGATTCGGTTTGTGGCTGACTGCTGCTTTGAGATGAAGACGCCGGTGCTGAATGAGGAGTTACATCTTTACGTTGAGGCTGAGGCTGTGGTTCCTCATCTTGCAAGCCGCCCATCAGATCGTTAGCCGTCTTCTTAAACTCACGCATCGTTTTGCCCAGCGCCCTACCTAGCTCAGGCAGCTTATTCGGACCGAATAAGACTAGCGCCACAAGAGCAATAAGCAGTATGTGAGAAATACTCATAGGACCTCCTTTTGTTACTGTATTTCTTCCGTTCTTAAGAGTCTTTCCGACGGATTGATTTTGGTGAAATCCCATCCCTTTCTCGGAATAACCGCCAGAATGACTAAATGTTCACCCGTTTGATCTCGTCGGATAGACTCCTAACACCCGTACAAGCCTCCGTATCCCATCTCGGCTATCTCTTGACGAGTTATAAGCTCTCCTGCGCAAATGCGCGGCAAAAGCACATCGAACGAGGTATACGGATCATGCATCACACAACCGGGTAGCCCCATAATTGGAACCTCTCCCAAATATCCGATCAACAACATAGAACCTGGCAACATCGGTGTACCGTAGCTAACGATACGGGCCCCCGCCTGTTTAATCGCTCCTGGAGTCCGATCATCCGGGTCTACGGACATCCCGCCGGTTACAAGAATCAAATCGACCTTAAGCTCCTCCAAAAAATAGCGGATTTCGCTGACAATCGTTTCACTCTCATCCGGGGCAAGCCTTTGTTCTACTACTTCTGAGCCCAAGGCCGCCACTTTTTCTCGAACGATCGGCCCGAATTTATCTTGAATCCGCCCCTTGAACACCTCGCTCCCCGTAGTAATCAAACCTACGCGGAGGGGACGAAACGGCTTGACTTCGACCAGCGGCTCCATTGCCCGCTTCTCGACCTCACGTATTTTTTCCTCTTCTATAATAAGAGGAATCACCCGTGTCCCGGTCAACGATTGCCCTGGTTTTACGACAGTATTCGTCTTTATCGTGGACATGACGATTTGATCCAACTCATTGACCGCATCGACAAGCGGCTTATGTATTTTGGCCAATCCGTGAATCGAAGACTTCAGCGTAACTTTACCTTCGTGAGACTCAGTCAGTACAACGTTCATGCCTGCTGCTGCCTTGGCCATCCGCTTGGCTGCCTCATCCTCGTGAAGCCAGCCTTCCTCTAGAGCCATTGCATAAATATGCTCCTTACCTATATTCAGCAAGGCGGGAATATCGCTTTCTTGAATAACATGGCCTTTCTTGAACAGTCTGCCTTTAAATTCCCCGGGTAGAATCTGCGTCAAATCATGCGCCAGCATCATCCCAATGGCTTCCTCGACCTTCACCTCGCGAAGCATCTCGTCAGGCTTCATACCCATGGTCTCCTTCACGACCGGTCAAGATTCCTAAAGCATGAGGCAGTTGATCCATGACGGCTGCCAAATTCTCCGAAACGCCTTTGGGACTACCCGGTAGATTAATGATCAGCGTTCTGCCGCGAATCCCGGATACCGCCCGCGAGAGCATCGCTCTTGGCGTCTTCTGCATCGAAATCATGCGCATCGCTTCAGCAAATCCGGGTGCTTGTCGATCGATCACTTCCAAAGTTGCTTCCGGAGTTACATCGCGAGGGGCAAGGCCTGTACCGCCTGTTGTCAGGATCAGGTCCACCTTGAAATAATCGGTCATTTCAATCAGCGCGGCCATAATCTCGTCTTTCTCATCAGGCACTACACGGTACTCAATGATTTCCCCATTAATTTCCTCTTCGATCAGCTCCCGAATCACTTGGGCGCTCGTATCCTCACGCTCTCCCCGGGATCCTCGATCGCTTGCGGTTAAAATCGCCACTTTCCAACGCATAAGCTTACTCCTCTCCATGGGCTTATTGTACCGTAAAGTGATTACATTTCGGTGTCGTTTCTGTGAAAATCACCGTTTTTACCGCCAGTCTTGCTAACCAGCATAGTAGGACCAATCACCATATCCTTCTCAGCTGCCTTACACATATCGTAGACAGTCAATGCGGCTGCCGATACAGCAGTCAACGCTTCCATCTCAACCCCGGTCAAGCCCTTGGTCTTAACAGTCGCTTCAATATAAAGCCGGTCGTCAGCGTTATCGCTGAACCGGATATCAATACCGGTCAACGATAACGGATGACACATCGGAATCCAGTCCGACGTTTTTTTGGCTGCCATGACGGCGGCGACTTGTGCGACGGCAAGTACATCGCCTTTACCGATTCTACCTTCCTTGATCAAGGTTAAAGTAGAAGGCTTCATCGATACCGTCGTCCTCGCGGTTGCGGTACGGCTTGTCTCCTGTTTGTCGGAGATATCGACCATTCGGGCTCTGCCTTGCTCATTAAAATGAGTTAACGGAGTCGAATCACTCATTTCTTCAGCCCTCCTGTTTTGGAGGCGCGTAGCGTTCTTTCCTCCGTAATCAGCTCGTCCAACCGGAAGTCGAACAATCCCATCGGAACCTCCTTAATCATTTGCAAATCAAAGGCTCCTGCAATAATATACGGCATAGTCCAACCGGAACGCACGTACTGCTGCATGAAACGATCATAGAAGCCTCCGCCGTAGCCTAATCTGCCGAACTGTAAATCAAAAGCCAAACCTGGAACCAGAATCACATCGATCTGTTTCATTTCATGAAACCGCGGTGCATGCGGCACGGGCTCAGGGATATTCCAAGCGCCCTTTTCCAGATCGTGATAAGACTCTATCTCGAACAGTTTCAGAAGCTTAGGCTCCTGCTGCACTTTGGGGACAAGGACACGGTACTGCTTGGCCCAGCAAGCTTCCATAACCGGTGTCACATCGACCTCAGATTTCACTGGCACATACGTAAATAAAGTGGGCCGATGACCCGGCCTGACACTGGCATCCATAATCTCGCCGATTCGGCGAATTAACGCTTCACTAACTTGCTTCGATTTACTGGTATGCTCTGAAGGAGACAATGCATTTCGCTCTGCCTCTGCTAGACGTCGAAGCTCCATTTTCCATTCTTTGATATTCATGTAACGGCCTCTCTTTGATGGGGTCGGAAACGTGAGGAATTTGCTCTCTAATGAAAAAACATCATTTTCATTCAGTTTACAACAATTATCCATTAAAAAAAAGCAAGAGATCATTTACACGCAATTCTTTTCTGTTTTTGTCCTATTCTTGGCTTGCAGGCTTCATAACGACATATGGAAATCCAGGGCCTGTAAGAATCTCTTCCAACGGAAAAGACACAAGCCGGCCTTCGGAATCGATGAGATAGAACGAATAGCCGAGCTGTTCATGGTAAGACCTCAGCAACTGATGAAAAGGCTCGAGGTCGTTTTGAAGTGCCGCGTTATTGAGTTCAAATACAATCGTTTCAATCGTTTGCTGTGCCAAGTACTCTTCCATCCCAAGAAATGCGTGATACTCGCCTCCTTCGATATCGATTTTCAAAAGATCGATTCGGGGTATAGTGGAAGAAAGCTGGTCTAGCTTCTCCGCTGGTATGGTGATGGATTGAACCTCTTCTTTATAATGTTGAAAATAATTTTCATTATGCTTTTGAATAGAAGCATTTCCTTTAAATTTCTCATTGGCGTAAACGGGAATGACCGTATTTTGACTGTAAACCGCTTTGTTATAGACGATGGTACGGTCATGCAAATAATTAATGGAAAGTGAATCATTCAGATAATCGGTCATTTTTGGATTCGCCTCATAGGCTACCACTTTGCCTTGGGCTCCTACAAGCATCCCGAACAGCACGGAGTAATAGCCCACATTAGCTCCAATGTCGACCACCGTTTGTCCCGGCTTCATATGATTGATTAAGTATTTAGTCAAAGGCAGCTCCACTGCTCCTGACAACACAAGCTGAGGCATAAGACTCAAATCATCCGCAGGCACAATCAGAGTGCCATTCCAAACGGTTGAGATCAGCATTCGATTATTACCTATATAAAGTCCGTGCATAGATACCTCCTGAGAGCCTTTTATCCATTCCTATTAACGTATGCTCTGTATGAAGGAATGATGGCTTCAATCTCCGGACTGAGACAAGGCAACTTGGTATAGGACAGGCACATGATCGGAGGCATTCGTTGTTTCAGTCCAGGCTAACGCATCAGTCATAGCGGGAAAGCTTGTAAAAATATGATCGATTTGTCCCCCATGTAATACCGTAGACTCAGAAATAGGTAAAGGAGCCATATGCAGCTGCTGATTTAATTCCTTCATTAAAGGGTCATCATCAGCCATATTCAGATCCCCCAGCAACACAATCGGTGTTCGGATTTCTTTTACAATACGAAGCAGCTCAGGCATTTGGCGTTCACGGTCAGCTTGGGTCACCCCCAGATGAGTCGTTATTATCGTTATAACCTTCCGATCCCCCTGTTGATTTCCTTGTGCTGCGCTTTGCGGCCATGGCATCACCATTTCGGCAGTCAAGACAACCCGCGGCTCCTTCTCTCCTGGAAGTGGATAAACTCGTGGATTCATCAGAGGATAATGGCATAATAAAGCGATTCCATATTGAGATACGCCTTGTCTAATAGCCGGGGCATAGACGAACGTCATGCCAAGAGACTGTGCCAAGGCACGCGCTTGATCCTGAAGGCCGCTACGCCCCTGAAAACGGTCAACCTCCTGCAGCGCAATAAGGTCGGCATTCCCTTGCACCAGAGCATTCCGAACAGACTGCAAACGAACTTGACCGTCTAAACCTTTAGCATGACGAATATTAAATGTCATCAATGTTAACTTACTCGTTCCATTAATAGAAGATCGACTGAGTCCTGTGCCTGTAGGTATCCGAAAAGAACCTATTAGTACGCTGACTCCTATGACTATAAATAGATATAATGAGAGTCTCCCCCCACTTCGAAACTTCTTCCCATATTCCCGTCCCAAATTCGTTTGCAGCTGCACAGAGCTCACCTCTTTTTCTAACACATACGAAGTCCTGTACATCGTTCACCCGCGCGGCAAACTCCACGTACATCCTGTTCCATCGAGCATACGATAATGGTTGGAAGTTTGTATACAAGGAAACGGATGGAAACTTTTATTCAGCGCACTTTCAGCTAACATTAATGAGAGGTTAAGCTACGCTTCATAGGTTTTTCATAATCTGAGCCTATACTTCAATGTGTAAGGAAAATTATTCATAAAGGTGGAGAAACTTATGAAGCAAATAGGAAAAAAAATACTTACAGGTACAATCGCAGCAGGATTCCTGCTTGGAGGCGGATTGACTGCCGTTCTGACTCAAGCTCAAGCACAGGATACAGCAAGCTCGACTGTTCAAAATAATTCAGATACTAGCTCCAAACAAGATAAGGCAGGCTTCAAAAAAGGAATGGAAGGCCGCGGCGAACGTCCAGGATTTGGCTTTGGCGGCAACAACGTAATCAAAGAAACAGCTACATTGCTTGGTGTTGAGCAAAGCGTTATCACCGATGAGCTGAAGCAAGGCAAAACATTAGCTCAAATCGCTCAAGACAAAGCAGGTCTAAGCCAGGAGGACTTCTTGCAAAAATTAGTGGCTGCAGAAACAACAACTATCGATGCTGCGGTAACTTCCGGTAAGCTCACTCAAGAGCAGGCGGACAAGCAGAAAACGAATCTAACCGATCGTCTGACCAAAGAAATTACGAACACAGGCTTCGGCAAGGGCTTTGGTGATAAAGGCGACAAAGGTGAAGGCCGCGGCAACAATGTGTTCCAACAAATCGCTACCGTATTGGGTGTTGAACAAAGCGTCATCCAGGATGAATTGAAGCAAGGGAAAACATTAGTTCAAATCGCTCAGGATAAAGCAGGGTTAACCGAGGACGCTTTCTTGCAAAAACTAGTGGCTGCAGAAACAGCAAATATTGATGCAGCAGTGACATCCGGTAAGTTAACTCAGGAGCAAGCCGACAAACAAAAATCAGATCTTTCCGATCGTTTGAAAAAAATGATTGAAAATACGCAAAAGCAAGGACCTATGGGTGGCGGTTTCGGCAGACCGGATCATTTCGGTGGCTTTGCTAATAACGATACATTGGCCAAAATCCTCGGAATTACAACAGATGAGCTGACTACCCAACTGAAAGCAGGAAGCTCACTCGTTGAGATTGCTCAATCCAAAGGCATCACTGAGGATCAATTGATCACTCAAGTAAAAGACAGCATGACGGACTCCATTAAGAAATTTGTTGAGAGCAAAGGACAACAAGGCCACAAGGAGAAAAAAGCTCCAGCATCGGAAACTTCTTCCGCTGCTGCAACTGCTTCCGAATAAGCTTTCCTTTAAGTCTCGATTTTCCTCCTATACAACATAAAGAGAGCTGCCCCTTTGAGGTAGCTCTCCTTCATGTCTCATATAAAAACAAACCAACGGATAATAGGATGAGAGGAAGATTCATATGAAATATAAACAACTCCTAGGCATGTGTGCATTATTAGCGGTTATTGCGAGCGGCTGCGGAACAGCAGCAGACGGATCGGCAAAAAGTACCGCCAACGCAGCCGGCTCCACAAACACACCCGCGGCCCAAGCTCAGGATCAGAAGCAGGATGCAAATCAAAACACGCAGGACAAACAACAAAAAACAGCAATGAGCCAAGGTCAACGCCAAATGATGATGACCTTTCAAGAATTGATCCGGATGGATAAACAAGAAGGGCTCGGGATAACTAAAGAACAAGCCGCTCAAATGCTCCCCGTTGTGCAAGATAGTGTGACAAAAGATGAGCTTACTACAGATAACCAGACGAAGCTGGTTGAAAAGCTGACAGCTGAACAAAAGAAGTTTATTGATGATGCTGCTTCACGCACACCAATGAGACAAGGAACCGGCGATGCCAATGGCGGGGAAGCTAAGCAGAAACAAGCACCGACAGAAGAACAGCTTAAGAAGATGGAAGAAAATAAACAGCAACGACAGCAGCAGAAATCGGATGCTGAGGCCAATGGGCAAGATAATAAAGATAAACAGCCAAGAAACGGTGGTTTCCCTGGCGGTGGCAAAGATATCGGGCAGCAGCTCATTGAACTGCTTCAATCGAAATCCAAATAGCTTCCTTGGAGTCATGCTAAAGAGATACATAGCCTTTTAAAGTTATATAGAAAAAAGGACCCGCTACTCGCGGATCCTTTTTTATTAGTTTTATGAATGGATTATAGCTTCTTAATGGAGTTAATTTACGATAACATATACCGTCGTTTTCTTCTTAGCATACGTAATCGTTACGGTTGCTTTCCCTTTACCTGTTGCCTTGATGATACCGTCCTTTACATCAGCAACACGAATATTGGAAGAAGTCCACAATGCCGGAATTGTAACATCTTCTTCAGCCAAGTCCTCGAAAGTAGCTGTTGCTTTTACTTCTGCCGTCGAACCCGACTTCAGCTCTACGGTAACCACGTCGGTCTTCAAATATTTCAGCTTATCGATCTCAACAGGTACTGCAACACTCTTACCGCCGAACGATGCGGAAATAGTAGCACTTCCTGCAGCTACGCCCGTTACCAGCCCTTCACTTACATCAGCAATCTTGTAGTTGTTCGATTTCCACTGTGCAATGGCTGATACATCTTTCTTGCTATCGTCGGAAAGTGTCGCCGTCAATACGATTTGCACGGAAGAGCCACTTTTCGTAGAGACATATCTTTTATCAACTTCTAATGACTGTACTACGCCGATCTCTACCGCAATCGTAACTGACTTACCGCCGTACTTTGCCGTAATCGTCACTTTCCCACGCGATACCGGAGTCACAATACCGTTCTCTACCGTTGCAATCTGAGGATTGCTAGAGGTCCATTCCGCTTGGGAAGAAACATCCGTAGCATCTCCATTGGAGTCGGTGGCGCTTATTGTAATCGCCTTGGTCTCGCCTAAGTCAAAGTTAATGAATGATGGTTTCGCGGTCAGCTTGTCCGCCATATCAACTTGAACATTGAACGTAACCGCTTTGCTCTCGAACGATGCCGTTACAGTCGCCTCACCAGAGCCTATAGCTGTAACGATTCCTTCTTCCACTGTTGCCACTTTGGCATTGGAAGTAGTCCATACTGCATCTTTCTTAAGATTATCCGGTGTCGTTCCATCCGTATAAGTAGCTGTCAGGTTCAGCTCTTTCTTGTCGCCTTTCTTCAAAGAAACATTCGTATCACTTGTAGTAGTCAAGCTTTTCAGCACGCCTACGGATACTTGAATCGTTGCCGTTCTTGTGCCGTATTTAGCCGTAATAGTTGCAGCACCAGTACCTACACCTGTAATCACACCTTTACGAACCTCAGCGATATCGGGAGCGCTGGACGACCATTCAGCTTTTTCAGTAATATCATCGGATTTACCATCATTATAGATCGCGAACAAAGTGACCTTATCGTAGCCTCCAACTTGGAAGCTTACGGTTTTCTTATCCGGCTTGATGACATTCGGAATATCAACGGAAACTTTGATCGTTACACTTTTCTCGCCATAGGTTGCAGTAATCGTTGCTTCACCCGCTTTATAAGCGGTAACCTTGCCATCCGTTACTTTGACAATCGCTTCATTATCTACAGACCACTTCGCTTGTTTGGCCACATCCTCCTTGGTATTGTCCAAGTAAGTAGCCCAGAGAACAATCGTCTCTTCTTTGCCGGTGTTCATGAAAAGAGCGTCCTGCTCTGCTTCCAATCTTCTCGGCACTTCCACGTCTACAACCGCAGAAACGGTTTTGTTGCCATATTTTGCAGTAATGGTTACTTCACCGATAGCATTTGCGAACAATTTACCTTTTACAACACTTACAATAGCGTCATTACTCGATGCCCACTCCGCGCGGTCCGTAATATTTTCCGGATCCCCTTCCGCGTAGGATGCCATAAGCTTCAACTGCTCAGTACCATTCTTCTTCATATATACGTTCTCGGTACCGAGGTCCAGCTTAACCGCATTATCTACATCGACTTTAATCGTAGTTGATTTAGTACCATAAGTCCCTGTAATCGTTGCTTGACCTGGGCCGTAACCCGTGATTTCCCCTTTTAGCACATCAGCAACTGCAGGATTATCGGATTCCCAATCTGCCAGGTTCGTCACATCTACTTTACTGCTGCCATCCGGATAGGTGGCGAATAAAGTAATGGTTTCCGATTTGTTAATCAATAAGGATAATTGAGATTTACTCGGATCGACCCTCTTAGCAATTTCTACGCTCACTGGGATAGAAACCGTCTGATTGTTATATTTGGCGGAAACGATTGCCGTGCCCGAGTTTTGGCCTTTAATTTTGCCATCGACTACCGTAGCAACCGCATCGTTATCAATAGTCCACTCTGCTTTGGAAGTGACTTCTTCATTCGTACCGTCGTCATAATAGGCAGTCAGCTTAACCTGCTCTTCGCCATCCTTGCGCATTTCTACCTTTTGCTTATCTTTCACAAGCGAACGAACATGCTTGATGACAGTAACGTTAACAATTACGGTTTTCTCCATATAACTTGCCGTTACGGTTGTCGTACCTTCTGCCTTGGCTGTTACAACACCCGCATATACCGAAGCAACACCTTTCGCTTCTGGAGCCGGATTCGAAGTCCAGTCCGCTTTGATCGTAACATTCTCCGTCGCTCCGCTCACATACACAGCGGTAGCTGTTAAAGCTGCTGTTTCGCCTACTTCGAGCTGCAACTCGTTTTTATTCAATACAAGGTTGGATATTTCTTGAGTAGCCGCCATAGCGCTCATCACGCCAAAGCTGCTCGACACGATACTTAAAATAAGAAACAGTATACAAAGTCTTGTTGCCCGCAAACGCATTGTTTCATCTCCTAGTCTATGTACTTTATTGGACAGCATCCTAGTTAATAGAATCCTGCTTCATGTGACTCCTGCTGT
Source organism: Paenibacillus sp. UNC451MF (assembly GCF_000686845.1). Classification (GTDB taxonomy): domain Bacteria; phylum Bacillota; class Bacilli; order Paenibacillales; family NBRC-103111; genus Paenibacillus_S. The sequence continues at coordinate 130,487 of NZ_KK366026.1, forward strand.
TCAAAAAGCCGACATTGTATCGATGTTGACTATGACTTAAGCTTTCGCCGTCATTCGTTCTTGCACCGCAGTCCTCCTTTTAGGTGGTAGTCTTCGCCCGAAAAAGCCCTGCTTTTAAGGAGCGTGCCATAACATATGGCGGACGGTATACCTTATCGGTACAGTACATCTATTTTATCGACAAAATGCATCAAAAAGTTTAGGTTTTTATCTGAAAGAATGCTGAATGCTTCAGGGAGCCTGCTGCTGTATGTGGATAACACAGCCTGTGGATATGTTGATAGGAATCCATTGATCTATGCACAGACTTTATTTGTTGATTGTTGATTTGTGCATAAACCTGTGTATAATTCACCTAAAGCCCTATGTCATTTTGCTCACCGCAGCAAAAAAACAATGATTTGAGCTACTAGGCCGCACTAATACATGCAGGCTGAAAATTCATCAAGAACATGTTACACTAAGATAATTGAGACTATTACAGGCTTACACTCGTTAAGCTGCGTATTTATTGAAGCTATAGCACATCAAGTGCAAGTTAGCGCAAAAAGTTTAGGAGGCTAATCATGCTGCTGCAAGTTTCGGGAATTACAAAAAGCTACGGAATCAATACCGTGCTTTCTAATATATCGCTGCAAATCGAGGCCAGGGAACGGATCGGACTGGTCGGAGTGAACGGTGCGGGCAAATCCACCCTGCTGCAAATCATCGCCGGAGAGATGTCCTATGATTCGGGCGATATTTTCAAAAGTAAGGAAACAAAGATCGGCTATTTAAAACAAAATAGCGGACTCGTATCGGACCGTTCGATTTGGGATGAAATGAAAAGCGTATTTACCCATCTGGAAGAAGCTGAACAGGAGCTTAGAAGACTGGAAGCGATGATGGCGGATCCGGATGTGCTGGCAAACGACAAGCAGACGGAAGAGACGATGAAACGTTACGCATCCTTGTCCGAATGGTTCAAGGAGCAAGGCGGGTATGAAGCCGAGGCTCGCATCCGCGGAATTTTACATGGGATGGGATTTGGAAATTTCGCTCCTGAGACACCCGTCAACACGTTAAGCGGAGGGCAAAAGACACGGCTGGCACTAGCCAAAATGCTCCTTCAAGCACCTGACCTGCTGCTGCTGGATGAGCCGACGAACCATTTGGACATCCCTACCCTCACCTGGCTTGAAGGATATTTGCGCTCTTATTCCGGGGCCATCCTGGTCGTATCCCATGACCGCTACTTTCTAGATGCTCTTGTGAATGCCATCTACGAAATCGAACGTACAACGTCCAAGCGCTACACCGGCAATTATACCCGGTATGTCGAGACGAAGCAGGCCGAATATGACATCCAAATGAAGCAATTCGAAAAACAGCAGGAAGAAATCGCAAAAATGGAGGAGTTTGTTCAACGCAACCTCGTCCGCGCTTCTACCACCAAACGTGCACAAAGCCGCCGTAAAGCATTGGAGAAGATGGATAGGCTGGACAAGCCGCTAGGCGACTTGAAGCGAGCGAGCTTCTCTTTCGAGGTGGAGCAAACCTCAGGCAAGGAAGTACTGCAGGTGAGCAACGTATCCATATCCTACGATGGGCGCAAGCCACTGCTGCGCGACGTTTCCTTCCAGCTTCGCCGAGGGGATACGGCAGCTCTGATCGGACCGAACGGGATTGGGAAATCCACACTCCTGAAGACGCTAATCGGTACACAGCAGCAGGACAAAGGTGATATTCGTTGGGGAACCAACGTACGAATCGGTTACTACGATCAGGAACAGAAGGGCTTGAATCCAAACAAGACCATTCTCGCCGAGGTGTGGGATGAGTTTCCAAATTTGGAGGAAGCCCGCATACGGACAGTACTCGGCAGCTTTCTATTTAGCGGTGAGGATGTATTCAAGAAAATCACTGCGTTAAGCGGCGGAGAAAAAGCCCGCGTCTCCTTGGCCAAGCTGATGCTGCAAAAAGCGAACGTGCTTATTCTCGATGAACCTACCAACCATCTGGATTTGTTCAGTAAAGAAGTGCTGGAATCCGCGCTCATCGACTACGAAGGCACGCTGCTGTTTATTTCCCATGACCGATATTTCTTAAATAAAATGGCGGAGTCCATGCTAGAACTTAAAAGCGACGGAGTCACCTCTTATTTGGGGAATTACGATGATTACGTGGAGAAAAAGCAGGAGCTTGCCGAAATGGAGCAGCAGCGGCTGGCAGCCGAAGCGGCAAAAAACAAAAGCAGCGCGGCCAACGGCAATAAGCCCGCTTCTTCTGGAGCATCGATGGAAAGCGGCTATGAAGCCAATAAAGCGGCGAAGCGCGAGGAGCGCACCAAGCAGCGTAAGCTCGAGCAACTGGAGCAAACGATCGCCAAGCTTGAGGAAGAGCTGTCTCAAATCGAGGAGGAGCTTGCACAGCCGGAAGTATACAACGACTATGTGCTCGTTCAGCAAAAAAATGAAGCGATTGAACATAAAAAAGCCGAATTGACCGACTGCTATGAGCAGTGGGAACAATTGGCTGAATAATGCGGGGGCGTCTGTTTATTCAGACGCCCTCATTCTGTCGAGAAACCTGTTTTTCGTGAAATTCGCTATATAGGTAGGTGGGATATGCCTCGGAAGAGTTTACGTCCGCCTTTGAAACCCGTGAAATACCTCTAAACTCAAATCAAATTCATGGGTTTCAATAGCGGCTGGAGGGGGATATCCCACCGGAGTATATTAGCTTAGCATATTTCAGGTTTTGTAGGTTTCATGTCAATCACAGGGCGTCTGTTTATTCAGACGCCCTCTAGTTTTAAGAGCAGCAGGGGAACGCTGCTGTATACGATCATCGTTGCCGCGGCAACGATGCCGGAGTCGTTGAGCAGGAGCGCGGCTATAGCTCCGATGACATTGGCCGCACATCCGAACATGATATACGGATAGCGTCTTTGCCAGCGGCGGAACAGTCCGCGCGGCCGAAGCACGAGAACCGCCATGACGACCAGGCTGGTAAGCAGCACCTTGCTCCAAGCAGAGACACCGATCAGGTGCCAATTCATCTCCAGCTTGCGCATGATGATGACACCGATCAGGTCGAGACGCCCCTGGAGCAGCGTATGAAAGGCTCGGCCGATATGGCTCTGCTTATCGGCGGAGTCTACCGTGGCGCCTGCGTTCAGCAGCCACAAGCCTGCGAGCGCTGCCGCCAGCAGCAGCGCCAGCGTGGGCATGGCGCGCAGCCAGCGGCGTCCGCCAGCCAGGCGCGCGCCTAACGCGCCAAAGGCTACCGCCGCGGACAACGCTCCGCCGGCGTTAGTGCCGAGCGCCGGCGACGCGAGGTAGCCGGCGACGGCGGCGCCAACGGCCGCGGCGGGCCAGGCGCGCCACACGGCCGCGGCTCGTGCCGCCAAGCGGCTGCCGCGCAGCGCTGCGCCGGGCGCCGTGCCCGCTCGAGCGGCCAGGCTGCTGCCGGCGCGAAGCAGCGGCGCGAGCACGCCCACCGGCGGCAGCCGCCAGGCCGTTACGCCGCCAGCCTCGGCGGCTGGGCTGTGCAGCAGCGCGGTGGCGTAACCCGCCGCCTCCGGCGATACTCCCGCGGACGAAGACTCAGCCCGCGAAGCTGCAGGAAGCGTGACGCTATCTGCTCCCGCTTCCGCAGGGCGGCGCTTATGCCGCCGAAGCGATTGCTGCAGCGCGGTGAGTCCCAACAAGGATGCCCCCAGCACCACGCCCATGCACTCGTTGCCCATGCCGTAGTATCGCGCCCCGATCATCGGATCGTAGCCTAGCACCGATTGCTGCATTGCCTTCGCTCCATGCATTCCGTCATACAACAACAGCAAGGTCACTATCGATCCTATTCCCGCCAAACACACTGCGGTTCGCCCTGGCTTGGAAACAGCATAATACGCACAGCAAGAGCTGATAGCTAGTACCGATCCCAGTGCAATTACGGATGTGAGCACAGCAGGCTCACTCGGCATCCATCCCATGGACAATAACCCGGCAGGCGCCAGCAGTAATGAAAACAGCAGTCCGATACAACACATGACCGTCCTTTTCCCCATATACTTCTTTCCAAACATAGCCACAGACAGTACAGCAAGCATAACGGTTATTTCATATATGGCGAGACCATATAACAGCGGAGGACGCATCACATAGACGTTCTGCATATCTCTTACTTGTCCTAAGAGCCCCGGAAGTACATCTTGCTTCGGCATCGCATGGATGGTCAGCCCAATCATCGCCTCCGGCGTCTCTAGCCCAAACCTTCCGAGCAGCGTAGGGGCCAGATCCACTAACGACACGATGCCCGGACGGCGGGTTGTCGCAGAGGTAAGAAGCGCTTCGTCTGAGCCATTCATAGCTGGGCCGTACATAAGCAGCGGGGCCATATAAGCCTTTGCTCGTACAGCATCGCTGTTCACTTGCGGACTAAACAGCCAGAGCTCATTCCCCTCAGAATCTGGGGCTTTTCTTATCTCTCGCGCGGCTTCACCAATAAAACGATCCAGATCCGCCAAAACGGCCCGCTTCATTCCTTCGAAAGCCGCCTTCGAATACATCCCCTTCTCATCATACAATCGCGCAAGATCCCCAATTTCCATCAAAGTAACGGAAGGCGCGGGCTGCTCAAGCCAGCGGTTCAACAGCCACCTATAATCGGTTTTTAATCCGGAGGGCCACGAGGGATCACGAAGCTGTCCCCTACCGCTCACATCACCGTATTTTACCGCATTTGATACATCCATCAGCATTAGCGGTGCGTACCGCCGAATCAACCGTCCTATTTCATCCTCCGATGCTCCTATCGGTTTGGCTCGATCTGCGTTTCCCCATACACTAAGACGGATACCGGCTGACTCGAGTCTCTCCCCCAGAAGCCCCGGGACGGCACGATAATAGTTATTCATATTCATTCTGCGCATGACTTCTGCTTCTTTAACCACAATGGAGCTATTCGAGAAACGTCCGGCATGCCGCTGAACCATACCTGCCGCACCCTGTCCATTCCACAGCTCATTGCGCTGCAGTCCCTGTACCCCGGGCCCTCCCTCCGCAAAATGACCTGCGCCTATCGATAAATAAGCATCCTCCAGCCCTTTACCCGGTGTTCGGATATTAAGAGATCCCCAAGCAGCGCCTTGTCGAAGATTCATCAATTGAGGCATGGCCTCCTGCCAAGCAGGAGAAAGCTCCAGGAAAGAGAAGCCTGGTACAGACAATACCCATATTTTTTTATGTACTTCATGGGTTAGTTTTAGCCCCTCGGAAGATAAGGGCGGCTGAAGCTCGGAATATGCAGCGGCATGTCCGTACGGAAGTAAGCTTATCCCTAATGTAAGGACAATCCTGGCTATCCACAATGGATTCATGTTAGTGCTTCTCCTTTATCAAGAAACCCTCCTGGATTTCTTATTTATCCAAGTACAGTCCCCTAATATCCACCTATCTATCCAAACTGTGCATATTTAAATTAATAGCCCCTTTATCCACAAGCTTATTCACAATAAAATTAGTCCCTTCTCCCTAGAAAACCAACCTTTTCCGCGTTCATCCACAAGGATATCCACATTATCCACAGAATGGATGTCTAATGATTATCCACGCGCCTCTTTCTCATCTGGGTATAACAAAGGTTGATTTACAGCCTCTTTACAAAGTTATGCACATTATACACAGGGGCTGTGGATAACTATTATCCACAGCCCCTGTAGGTGTTTGACTATTAAGTTCCTTTTTCCAAACATACTAGCCTTGCTTTCTTCCGATATAGAGCAGATGGGGAGAAATGCCCAGCACATAAGGATTTTCAGCAGTCTGCTTCAGCATCTCTAAGATTTTCGCAAATTCATCTTCCCCTCTGCTTCTCCAGTAGTTCCATTGGTCGGGTTGAAGCAAAGAAGCAATATTGGACGAGCCTATCAGCTTTACGGTTTCGAAACCGTTGGTTTCCATAAACGGCTGTATTTCTTCTATTTGAAAGTAATAAGCACCAGTAAACCGTCTCTCCTCCTGGTGGTCAAACCGGCCGTTTTCCATAAAGCTTGCAATGTTATCGGCTGTATCATTAGGCTTCCAATGCTGAGGCGCCGTCAGTGAAGTGATCAAGTGCCGTACCCTTGACATGAATGCGACAAATACAAATCCGCCTGGCTTTGTCACACGGTACAACTCCTTAACGGCACTTATCTGATCCTGTTCTTGCTGCAGATGGTACATAGGTCCGAGCATCAGAGAAGCATCGAAGTGGTTATCCCTCAATTCACTCAAAGCGATCGCATTTGCCGTATGAAAGCCTTCAAAACGATCATCTAGGCCCAGCTCCTGCGCTCTCCCTCTTGCCGCATCAACCAGCTTAGCGGTAATATCCGTTAATGTGACTTTGTAACCTGCTTGAGCCAGCTTCATTGAATATTTCCCCGGACCGGCTCCATTATCTAATATAAGCCCTTGCTTAGGAAGATACGTCTGGATGAAATGCCAGTTAATTAAAAATTCAATCGGCTCGCGGTCGAGGCGGCCCCACTCGTCAAAAGACTCGTAATACTGCACGACACGATTCATTGTTTCCAGCTCCTCTTCCAATTCTTATAAGGAAAGGCCCTATTTATGAAGCTCTGGGTGCAGACAATTTTAGCTACTCATCCATTTGAAACTACAGCCGTCTTCTGGCCTGTGGAAACTGAACCTTCTGTTTGACCACATTGCCCCTGCTCCCGAACCGCCTGATTGCAAGCCGCCATGAATGCTTGAGCTACCGCCATCAATACATCTCGATGTTCTGATACCCCTCTGTAGCTGCTTCCATTGGCGCTCACAGTCACGATAGCTTCCCCGTTCGCTTCCTCACCAGAGGACATGGAATAAAGCTCCAAATCAGCGAACTCAACATGGATCGGCAGCACCTGCTTAATGCCCGCAACCAAAGCTTCTACGGGAGCATCTCCCGTTCCCGAACAGACGATTTGTTCTCCTGTCGAATTATTGGTGACGGTGCAGGAGGCCATCTGATGTCCTGCCGTTCCTGTAAGCACTTGAGCTTGAACTAAGGTGAACGGCTCAAGCACGGTGTTCACTGTACTGCCCACCAGCTCCATCAGCTGATGATCCTGAACGACCTTCTGCTTATCAGCCAGCTCTTTAAAGCTGGTGTACAACGATTCCATCTGGCCTTCTGTCAGCTGTACTCCGAATTGACTTACACGATGCTTGATCGCATGACGGCCGGAATGCTTGCCAAGAATAATCATGCTGCGCGGAACACCCAACCGATCAGGATCCATAATCTCGTACGTATTACGGTTTTTCAGCAACCCGTCTTGATGGATACCCGCTTCGTGCTGGAATGCATTGCGTCCGACAATCGGCTTGTTGAAAGCGATTGGGAAGCTCATAGCACGGCTCACCCTTTGAGACACGGTATAAATGTGCTCTGTTTGGATACCGGTTTCCGCCCCAAGCGCTTCTTTACGCGTTTCAATCGCCATAACCAGCTCCTCCAGGGAGCAGTTCCCTGCACGCTCTCCAACACCATTCACGGTTACCTCCACTTGGGTGACACCCGCACGAATGGCAGCCAAGCTGTTAGCTACGGCAAGCCCCAAATCGTTATGACAGTGAGCACTGAATTCCACTTGATCGCTGCCGCGGACGTTATTCATTACTCGGGTGAACATCGCACCGTATTCTTCAGGAAGTGCATAGCCTACGGTATCTGGGATGTTAATGATCGTAGCCCCTTCAGCTATAACCGCTTCAATCATTTCGAACAAAAATTCATCTCCAGTTCGAGTGGCATCCATTGGTGAAAATTCGATCCGATCTACAAATTGCTTAGCATAAGCGACCATAGAACGAGCGATTTGAATGACCTGCTCGCGTGATTTGCGAAGCTGAAAATCCAGGTGAATATTCGATGACGACAAGAATAAATGCAATCTGCGCCGCTCCGCAGCTTCCGTAGCACGTATAGCCGCATCAATATCTTCCTTTACCGACCGTGCAAATCCACAGATTTCAACGCCCTGAACCTCCTGGGAAATGCGCTGTACTGCCATAAAATCACCAGGGCTTGAAATCGGAAAACCCGGCTCGATAATATCGACGCCCAGCTGCGCCAACTGCTTCGCAATCACGATCTTTTGCTCTGGATTCAAGGATGCGCCCGGTGCTTGCTCTCCATCTCTCAGTGTGGTATCAAAAATATGGATTCTCTTCATTCCGTTTGGCTGATTTCCTTCTTGGTTATTGTTATGAATTGTCATTTGTAAAGCCTCCTCTAAGGTTTTTGAACTGCATCATTCCTGCCTATACAAAAAAGACCTATCGTCTCCACATAAGAGACGACAGGCCTTCGGCTGCCGCGGTACCACTCTCGTTGACTCTTTCCATTCGGAAAGGAGTCCACCTCGCTCGCAACAAGCGTCTTATCCGGCAAGCAGGTTCTGTTCATACACCGCTTCACCACGCCTTGTTGCGTTCCCCGATCACGTGGGGCTAATCCGTCAGAGCTTAATTTCCAGCCATGCTGGGTTCAGCCCTGCCGCTCCGGGGCGAGATTCAAGCATCCGTCGACTGCGTCGCACCACCCCGCAGCTCTCTGTTCGTCCGGCTTGCTTTACTACTCCCGTTCTTAGCGTTATTTTCTGTATATGATTTTGTTTTAGTACGTGTTGTTAAATAACCAAAAAAGGCCTGACGTCTCCTGTAAAAGAGACGACAGACCTGATCTATCGCGGTACCACTCTTGTTGACCCGGCTGCAAGCCAAAGTCCACCTCGTGTGCTTAGGGTATAATGCCCTTAAGCACGCCTGATCACGGAGGCCATCCGTTGAAACTTAATTGCCGATGCAGCGCTACATCGTTTCAGTTTCACCGCTCCCGGGCGAGTTTCGTAGGCTTCACTGACTGCGTTGCACCACCCCGCAGCTCTCTTAACAGTTCGGACCAACTACTGTTCCCGTTCCTAGCGTTTTAATATTGATTGCAATTATAGTATGCGTCTTTTGAAATGTCAATGCATGCATTTAAATCATTTTTGGAATAAAAGAAAAAGCCCCGGTATTCCGTTAAGGGAAATACCGAAGCTTTTAACACGATCGTTATTAGCCTTCACTGCCGAAAAATGCATACCGCAGCACGATCAAGACAGCCAGTACCCACATCAACCAATGAACCTTGTGATTATTGTTTCCGGTCATGCGGGAGAACGATGCCAAGATTACATAGGTGACAACACCGAACGAAATTCCGTTAGCGATATTGTAGGTGAACGGAATGAAAGTGATCGTGAAGAACGCTGGAATCGCAACAACAAAATCTTGGAAATCAATTTCTTTAACCGACTGCATCATCAGTACGCCGACAATAATCAAAGCTGCTGCCGTAGCGGAGCCAGGAATCAAAGCCGCAATCGGAGCGAGGAACAAAGCAAGCAGGAAACACACGCCTGTTGTAACGGCTGTCAAACCAGTACGTCCGCCTTGAGCAACGCCCGCCGCGCTTTCGACAAAGGCCGTCACGGTGCTTGTACCTACCAATGCGCCACCGCTTACTGCAATCGCGTCAACCATCATGGCTTTACCGACTTTTTTGTTGCCTTCTTCTTTATTTTTCATGAAACCAGCACGGTTCGCCGTACCTACCAGCGTACCGAAGGTGTCGAACAATTCAACAAATGTAAAGGTCGCAATGACCGAAATAATCCCTGCGTTAAGTACGCCTTTGAAGTCAAATTGGCCAAAAGCCAGTTTGCTCAGATCAGGAACCCAAGTGGTTTTAGCATCCGTCAAGGTGCCCAAATTCACTTGTCCCATTAATAATCCGACCACAGTCGTCAGCAAAATACCGAACAAAATCGCTCCGCGAACTCGAAGCACCATCAAGATGGAAATAATCAAAATACCAACGATACAGAGCACTACATTCGGATCTTTCAAGCTGCCCATATGAATAATGGATTCGAACGATAGCAGGTCCGTATATTGATGAGCCTTCACGTCATTGCTTGTTTCTACCGCAATAGCCATCATACCGCTGTTTTTCAAGCCGACTATCGTAATAAACAATCCGATACCCACTGTAATTGCGTGCTTCAAGCTGTCAGGCACAGCAACCAGCAGCATTTGACGTACCTTCGTAACCGTCAATACAATAAAGATCAATCCGGAAATAAATACTGCCGTTAACCCCATTTGGAAAGTAAACGTACCTTGTGAAGCCAAAATCACCGTTGCAAAATAAGCATTCAATCCCATCCCTGGAGCCAAAGCGACCGGAAAATTAACGAATAACCCCATCGCGATAGTCATAACACCAGCAGCAATCGCAGTGGCCAAAAATACGGAAGTCCAGTCCATACCTGTGGCACCGGAGCCAAAGCTACTGAGAATGTTCGGATTTACGGCCAAAATATACGCCATCGTCATGAAAGTAGTCAAACCTGCCATGATTTCAGTACGCACATTGGTACCGTTTTCCTTCAGCTTAAAAAATCGATCCATTCCCCAAATCCCTCCAATGGTTTTTGGAACAACGAAAAAATCCGGCTTTGATCAGTGATCAAATGGCCGGACTCACAAGCAAAGCCGGGTCAAGACTGTGCGATTCCCCCGAAACCACAGAAAAAGGCTTTCTTCAAGCCCTCTTTTGTCATTTCGGGAGAGCGACTCGTCTCTCCGCTTTGTTTGCTCGTAGCCAGATCATTTACGGTGATCTCGTAGAAACTCCCAGGCCAATCCCCAGGATTATACGAAACAGTTATTCCCTAATATTCTTCATTTATTCTAAATTTCATGACGAAACTTGTCAATGGATTTTTCCGAACATTAACGAAAGTTTTTTTATTCTCGTTCGTTTATTGCTAATGGTTTCCTCTAAATGAAATCGCTTCAACGAGGTCGAACTAGCTTAATTGCTTTATTGGATGTCCATAAACAAGAAAAGAGCCCTTCCCCTTTAACGAGGAAAGACTCTTCCAAGGCACGATGCTAGAAGCATTACGCCTATTTTACAGTGACAGAATTCGACTATTCCCATTCGATCGTTGCCGGCGGTTTGGACGTAATATCGTACACAATACGGTTTACGTTATCCACTTCGTTAACGATACGCACAGAAATTTTCTCTAGAACATCCCAAGGAATACGTGCCCAGTCGGCTGTCATTCCGTCAATGGAAGTTACAGCGCGGATACCTACTGTGTAAGAATACGTACGGGCATCACCCATAACGCCAACACTCTTCATGTTCGGCAAAGCTGTGAAGTACTGCCAAATTTCGCGGTCAAGACCCGCTTTGGCAATCTCATCACGCAGAATCGCATCGGATTCACGAACAATCGTCAGCTTCTCTTCGGTTACTTCGCCCAGCACACGGATCGCAAGACCCGGGCCAGGGAATGGTTGACGCCATACGATAGCTTCTGGAAGACCGCACTCCAGGCCTACTTTACGCACCTCGTCCTTGAACAGGGCTTTCAACGGCTCAACAAGCTCAAACTTCATGTCTTCAGGCAATCCACCTACGTTATGGTGAGATTTGATCGTATGCGCTGTTGCTGTGCCACTCTCTACAATATCGGTATACAAAGTTCCTTGTGCAAGGAAAGCAAAATCGTCAAATTGAGCCGATTCCTCTTCGAACACGCGAATGAACTCGTTACCGATGATTTTACGTTTTTGCTCCGGATCGTCTACGCCGGCCAGTTTACCCATAAAGCGGTCGCGCGCATCGATTTTTACCACTTTCATATCAAATTTGCCGACAAAGGTATCCATAACGCCTTCCGCTTCCCCTTTGCGCAGCAAACCATGGTCGATAAACATACAAGTCAATTGATCGCCAATAGCTTTGTGAATCAGCATTGCCACGACAGAAGAGTCAACGCCGCCGCTCAGCGCACACAGCACCTTCTTATCGCCCACTTGATTGCGAATATCACGGATAGCATCTTCAATAAAGCTTTCCATGCTCCACTGTCCTTCACAACCACATACATGGTACAAGAAGTTGTGGATCATATCATTGCCATACACGGAGTGACGCACTTCCGGATGGAACTGAACCGCGAACATTCTTTTCTCAGGATGGCTCATAGCGGCTACAGGAGCATGCTCTGTGCTTGCATCCACGACAAAACCAGCAGGTGGCTCAACAACAAGGTCACTGTGGCTCATCCATACCGTTTGCTTTTTGTCCAAGTTATGAACCAGGCTGCAATGGTCGGCGAAATCAACCTCTGCTTTTCCGTACTCACGCTTGGAGGCTCTTTCTACTTTCCCTTGCAGTTGATGTGCCATCAGCTGCATCCCGTAGCAAATACCCATAATGGGTACGCCAAGATCGTAAACGGCTGGATCTACCATTGGGGAATCTTCACCGTATACACTTGCCGGTCCACCAGAGAACACGATACCTTTCGGCTGAAGCTGCTTCAGCTTCTCCACTGGCGTATTATAAGGCAGCAGCTCACTATATACTCCCAAATCGCGAATACGGCGGGCGATCAGTTGGTTGTACTGTCCTCCAAAATCGAGCACAACAATAATTTCATTTGGCTTGTCCATAATTTCCTCCTTAGAGTTTTCGTAGAAAACTTTCTTCGTAAGCATTGCTGAGTTTTGTTTAGCAAAACTTACTTCGTAAGCAGTGCTGAGTTTTCGTAGATTACTTTCTTTCTTCCGTCAATCCATGTGCTGCAGTTCCGCGGACGCAAAACCAGGTTCACACGCAAGCTTCCGCCTCTTCCATTCAATGACCAAGACCTGAAGCTCTGCTCTAAATCAATAGACATTATTATAAGCTTCCGTTACAGAAAGGGCAATGCCTCCATCAAAAATGCACAATTAGGCAAAAAATTAAATGCTTCACAACTAGTATTTCCTACATTTTGAAGTAAAAAAGATGTCCATAAATATATGCGCACATAAATAATGACCAATGGCGTATGGACGGCAAAAAGCCTGCGGCCGTATAATAGACGGCTCACAAGCTTTTTCGTATATTGTGCCATGCTTCTAACAGCTGGCGTCGGGTTACCGCCGGTGGACCTGCATTATATTTCAAAGTCTCCTGCAGCCGGATAAAACGAAGCAGAGACTCACGTTGAGCATCGGAGCCATATGAACGTGTCAGCAAATACTCCCTTAGGGTCTGTGTCGGTTCCGCGCGTCCCCATCGACGCTGCAGCTTCTTCCACACGCGATCAGACGCCCGCTGTACGGCATAGGCACGTACTCCGCCAAATCTTGCACCTCTGCGGAGCCGAATAGGTTTTTCTGCCTGTTCATCTGGCCGGTTACCTGCTGCGCCGGATTTAAAAGTAATCCACATGTGGATAAATATAGCTATTAAGCATGCTGCAGCTATCCACAAGGATAAAGGCAGCCAAGGCCGAATCCACAGCCATCCATTGTGGAAAAATGCGACCCCTTCTTTAGCTAATGTGGATAGGGTCTCTAAGAGGCCGATACCAGTGGGGATAAGCTGCGATAAAGATGAAGCCTGGCTCAGCAAGCGCTGCCATACAGAGCCGTCCGCTTTCTGATCAGAGGAAGGAGCCACCGTTTCGGCTGAAGCCGTCCGGACGTTGCTATCGGGAGCCGCTCCGCCGCTATAACCCGGTGTCGGGTCAAATGGAACCCATCCTTCCGAAGGCACATATACCTCCACCCACGAATGTGCGTTTTTATTACGCACCTCCACGTTATAGACGGTAGCCCCGTTTGTCCCGCCCGTTTCCGTAGCAATAACCTGCCCTGGCGAAAAGCCCTTCACCCACCGGGACGGAATCCCAACCGCCCTAAGCATAACGGCCATTGCCGTAGAAAAATGATCACAATAGCCCATTTTTTGTTCGAACAGAAATTGATCGACAAAATCCTGTCCTTCCACCGGTGGCCGCGTCTGCTCCAGATTGTATGTGTAGTGGCTGCGTAAATATTTTTGAATCGCCTGGGCTTTATCGTATGGGGTTGAGCTATTCTTCGTCACTTCGTATGCCAATTCGGACACCCGTGAAGGCAGTCTTTCAGGCAATTGCAAATAAGCATCATCTGCTTCAATGACTCCCGCTGCTTCTGATGAAGACTGCGTACTTGCCGCACGGTCCCAGGATGCAACCTGAACGGAATAAGACGATAACGGATCTGCTAATGCCGGTAAAAAATAACGTCCTGACCTTTGATCCTTCCAAACCCATTCCGGAGAGATGGGCTGACCGTTCTGTGAAACAAGCGAATCGATTTGGGTCAATTCACCTCCCAAAAACAGTTGGGTAAAACGCTGCTTGAGGAAGATTTGCTGCATAACGATCTTTTTATCTGCATCTGCCGGGTTATGAACCGCCGTCTTCATCTCTGAAGCGTCACTACTGCTATCCGTCTGTGTAAACGAAGACGACATTTGGACCGGATCGGAATCCGATGCATACCAACCACGACCGGTGTAGGTCGCCTTCGAATCGCCCCGCCAATAAGTCAACTGCGTGGTCCTTGCCACAAAGACGACGGTATCATCCTGAATTAACGGATAGCCGAGGAGAGAATCGTCCGACCCGTAGCCTGTTTTTCCTGCGGAGGCCAACCTGTTGTCCGAAGCAGCCCCTTCCAGGAAATGCAAATGTTCCTGCCACGAGGCAAGCGGTCCCGACCAATCGATCGACTTTCCCTGTACCGGATGCTGCAGCGCCCCGGCCCATGCTCCTAGCATTAAGAGTCCAGTCAAAGCGCAGCTTGCTGCAATAGGTGTCCATAGACTCGAACGTTCTTGTCTATACGGAGGCGAACGGAATCCGTATGCACTGGTGCCGCTCCGTTTCCAGCGAGTCCATCGCTCCGCTTGCAGCCAACCTTGCAGCAGCAATCCTGCCCCTGCAGCGCTAAGCAGACCATAGGACATATCCTTGTCAAAAATAAGTTGCAAAGCGATGAGATAAATTAGCGTCATCATGACAAACCACAGCAGCTGCTGACGATCGGCTACGAACGATTGCAGCACCCAGATAAAAAAGCCCCAGCCTGTTACAAACAGCATGGTCCGCGTAGCCGGTGATATATATTCCAGCTGCCCTTGGGCAGCATGAACGGCATCCTGATTAAGATCATGCAGCCATGACAGCCACCAATCGCCTCCTGGAAGCCATTGTCCGCTATGAAGCACAGCTGTTGCTGCGAAAATAATCGCTATCCTGAGAGGCCAGGCGACCGCTCCGGGCATACGAAGCGTATCGAGAGCAAGAAATAGCGCGAAAGCAACCAAAAACGGCGTAATCCGGTACACTTCCGTGAAATCGGATAGCTGCTGCAGCGGAACGAGCCAAGCCCGGATGAGCCAGAAAAGGAGCAGAGCGTAACCGATACGCAGCGTCCATGGTTGATCCGGCTCAGCCACAGCATTAGGCTCCGGCTGCGGCATGATTGGCTTCTGCGCCATAACTCTCACCCCCTCCGGCGGTGCGTCGATTCGATGCGCTGACCGCCGTAAACCGGCATCCGGCAGCTTCAGCCTGCCGCCGCCACTCCTGCACGGCATCGGGCGAAGCCTCCTTGCCGTGAACGTACACCATGTGAACGGCACGCTCCCGCAGCCGGAACAGGACTCGCATCAGCTGCTCATCCGGCTGAGCCGTGACGACGGCGATCACAGCCCCTCGCCCGGCGTGCAGCACCTCGTGCTGCACGCTCGGTGCCAGGGGGCTGTCGCCATCGCATGACAGCTGCGCAAGCAGCTCGAGCAGCTCTGCGAAGCGCTCGCGTCCGCGCGCTTCGATGGACCGCCCTTGCCGATCCGTAGCGGCAAGGTGCACGCCCATGCCCAGCTGCAGCGCGCGCTGGGCGAGCCCTGCAGCGGCCTCGACCGCCGTCCCGAACGCCTCTGCGTTCGGCACGCCCTTGGCCGCGTCGAGGCAGATGAGCAGCCGGTCAGCGCCGGGCTGCTCGGTCTCTTTCGCGCGCAAAGCTCCTGCGCGCGCGGTGGAGCGCCAGTGGATCCGGTTCAACGGATCCCCCGGCGCATAGGGCCGCGTCCCGTACGCCAGCGTGGACGCGGCCTGCCGCTGCAGCTGAGGCTGCGGCCCCGAGCGCGGGAGCTCTTCTCCCGCGCCCTCCGCGGCCGTCTGCAGCTGCAGCGGCCTTGGCAGCACCAGCATTCGGTGCTGGCCGGTTTGCACGCTGCGGCGATGGATGCGCAGCAGCCCGAAGGCGTCGATAATCCCGGTGCCGGATTCCTCCAGCCGGTATAAGCCTCGCGGCATACCGGGCAGCAGGAGCAACGCCTTCGCCTCGCCGTTCAAATTTAAGCGAACAGTGTCCCGAACAACAACCGTCTCTCCAGTTCCGGTATTCATCCAGCGGTCCTCTATAAGCAGCCACCCAAGAGGCATTAACGGGAAGCCATACCTCAGTTGGAGGGTGATTTCTACCGTTTCTCCACTCCAGCACCGAATCGGCTCTTTGGGTCGTTCCACACGAATCGGGCGCATTAAGCCGATAGTGCCGACACCTAAATAGAGTAACAGCAGGCTGAACCCATAAAAACAAATCCAGGCTGAACGACCGCCGAACATCTCAGACCAATACCAAGCTCCACCCCAGCAAACAAACAGCAGCAGTGTAATGAATACATTTCGCATGTCTGGACCCCCTTACTGTGCCGGGGCGTAGCGACGTGCCGGAATCGGGGCCGCCGCAGCGATCGATTCCATAATCGTCTCGCTTTGTTTGCCCGCCATCGCCGCTTCAGCCGTTAGCATCAGCCGATGCGCGAGTACAGGAAGCGCCATCTGCTTCACGTCATCGGGAATAACAAAGCCTCTTCCGGACAAAAACGCCCTCCCTTGAGCCGCCCGCATCAAAGCAATAGACGCTCGAGGACTTGCCCCGAGCGCAATGTCCAGATGCTTCCTCGTCGAAGTCACCAGCTGCACAATGTAGCTTTTTACGGTGTCATCGACATGAACTCTCGCCGCTTCCTTCTGCAGAGAAACGAATTCTTCCGGCAGCAGCAGCGGGCGCAGCTGACTGATAGGATGCCGCTCCTCGACCCGGTTCAACAGTTCCATTTCTTCTGCAGCATCGGGATAACCGAGACTCAGTTTCATCAAGAAACGATCGAGTTGGGCCTCTGGCAGCAGGAACGTCCCGGAAAAATCAATCGGATTTTGCGTAGCCAGCAAAAAAAATGGCTCCGGCAGCGGATGTGTTGCACCGTCCACCGTAATTCGCTTCTCCTCCATAGCTTCCAACAGTGCCGACTGTGTGCGCGGCGTAGCTCTGTTCAGCTCATCAGCCAAGACGAGATTAGCCATTAATGGACCGGGACGAAATTCGAACTGCGATGTTTGCTGATTGAAGATGCTGCTTCCCGTCAGATCCGACGGCAGCAAATCAGGTGTACATTGGATGCGCTGAAAGCTGCCGTCGATCGTTCGGGACAAAGCGCGAACCAGCATCGTCTTCCCCACACCCGGAACGTCCTCCAGCAGCACATGCCCTCCGCATAAAAGGGCGATCAGCAGCTTTTCTATGACATCGCGTTTGCCGATAATTACTTTCTCCATTTGATAGATGACTCGTTCTAGCATTGCCTGCGGGGGATCAAAAAAAGATGAATGCACCTGCATCTTGAACCTGCCTCCTTCAATAGATTTCATTCTATTGAATCTAGTATTTCCAAACCTCCCTCCTTTTAGACTGTGCTATAAACGAGCTCCTTGCTTCCTATGGCTTCGTGCGCTATTTTTAATCCCTTTCTTCACTGCGGCTGCTGATAGAATCAAAATGAAATCTCCTTTGCCTGGTAGCATATAGCCCCTACTAATGTTCTTATTGCAAAACAAATAAGAGAGTGCCTCATTAGCACTCTCCTGAACTAGCTACAATTCTATTTAATCTCATTTAATAATAGCTTTATTAATTCATATTAGCGTCATCTGGCAGACATACTTCCTACACTAGATGTTGTATAGAAGAACAAACGACGCAATCCTGCTCATCCGTAACAAGGATAAAGTATGCCTTGGCCCCTTCAGGAATATCCGCTTTAATCACGCACTCCAATTGATCGATCTTCGCCTCGGCGATTTCCCAATTCATATGGAACCAGTCTGACGTATCCGCAGCATAGCGCAGCTCCGCTGCCTTAATCCCTCTCTCTGCTGCGTAGCGAACCGCGACCTGACCGTCAGCTGCTGCTTGTTCTGATAATTGCACGAGAGGCAGGCCGTCCCGAACGATTTGATCCGCAAACGCGTAAATCTCCTTGGGCTTCCACCCCATACCATGGGAGTGGCCTAGTCCGAATTGAATGCTGAGCAGCGATTCCTTACGTCGGCTTCGAGCCGTATCATACGACTTGCTAAACAGATGCAGCGGAAAATGTTGGTCCGCATTCCCATTCACCCACAGCATCGGCATCGTAATATGCGGCAAATGTGCCGAAGGGTCCCAAAGCCGCTTAATCTTCTCAGCATCCGCCTCGGGCATTCTTGCGAAGCCTTCGCCGTAACGATTCGTCGCCTCGTACAGGTAACCGCAGCCGTATACAGGAATGGAAAATACAAAACGCTGATCTACGCCGGACACAATGCTCGTTATGATGCCTCCCCAAGAAATGCCGTGAATCCCTACCCTTGCGGAGTCCACTTCATCTAACGAGCGCAGAAATGAATGCGCCTTAATAACAGCGGCTACCGCATGGTACATCCACTGCTCCTCGACTGGAAGCGCATAATCTTCAAATACTTCTTGTCGTGAAGGTCCGCTCCAATCATGCGACGGGCGCTTGCCTTCACTATCCTTGGCTAAAGGCAGATGTCCTTCCAAATCCATTGCGATGGCCGCATACCCGCGGTCCGTCCACAGCTTGATCCATTCATGAAAGGCTGTCCCCCCGCCGCCATGCACTAATACTACGGCCGGAACTTTTGTGTCAGCCGCTGAAGCAGGCACTCCGTAGTAGGCAAACACGCGAGTCGGCTTCCCTTGATAAGGCTCTCCCTCGAAATAAATCGCTTGAATGTCCCCCTCGTTCAGTTCAGGAACGGAAATGATCTCAGGAACTTGAGTCAGCTTGGCAAGATTCCAGGGGTGAGATACAGGGGTTTCAGATTGGCTAGACAAACGGTTTTCCTCCTCATGTACAATGGCTCTGAATAATTATTTAAAATTATAGCATTATGCTGAAACCGGGAACATTGCCTATCCTAATGTAAATTTGTATTAAATTCACTTAGAAAGCAAAAGAGGGGGTGCATAATGCCCCCCTGGTTCTGTCGATAAATCTGTATTTCGGGAAATATGCTTTATAGGTAAGTGGAGTGTGCCTCGGAGCGGGTTTCAACAGCGGCTGGAGGGATATACTCCACTGGAGTATATTAGCAATATTTCAAGTTTTTCAGGTTTCTTGATAATCTAGGGGTGCAGAATGCCACCCTCTTATCTTAATGCAGATAGTTTAATACAAGCCGAACGGGAACTCCCGCTTCCAGCTGTACATTACGAATGCGGTCTCCATCGACATTGAATCCTTGCACTTCTGCAACCGGCTGCGGAAGCTGAATATCTATGGTCTGGCTCCGATTTCTTGAGCAAAGCTCCAGTTCAACGGTACCTGCATCCTGATCCCAAGCAACGGATACTTCCACTGCTCCTCGAGCTAACAGCGGTCCTGCATGGCCCTTTCTCCACTTGGTCGGCAGCGCAGGTAGAACGCGGATAGTCCCGTTTAAGGAGAACAAGAGCATCTCTTGAATCGCCGCACTCCATCCCATGTTAGCGTCGATCTGGAACGGCGCCCAGTCCGCATCGACGCCGATGCCCATTTTGCGCCAGTCGTTATGGAACGTGTAGAAATTGTTGATGACACACGTGCGGCTCAGCAGATCAAGGCATTCCAGAGCCAAATCACCTTCACCCATCCGAGCGTAGTGATTGGACATATGAGCTAACGACCAGCCAGTCTGCTCCTTTAACCCAATTACCAACCGTTTTTTGGCGGCAGTAACGAACGCTTCGAACAGCTCAGGGTCATTGTCCCTGGATACTTCCGTACCCGGAAACACAGGATAAATATGGGATTGATGGCGATGGTGATAATTGTCATGGAAATCCGGATGCATCCATTCGCTTACCGCTCCATCCTCATTAATGCGGTAAGGGCGAATTTTACTCAGCATCGTCTTCCATTTGCCGATTTCATCTGCGAACGCCTCCGCTTTTTCGGCACCCTCAATCAAATGTGCAAGCACCTCCTTGGCAATCGCAAAGTCCATCGTACTGTTGATGGCCGTTTCCGTAAGTGGCTTTTTCCCAGGACCTTGCGAATAGTTGCCAGGGAAATTTTCCGGCGAATTCGAAGGACAACTGACATAGTAACCCTCTTCATCCTCAAAGAAGAAGTCCTCGTAGAATAGCGCCGTCTCCCTTAAGAACGGCAATGCGCGCTCCCGTAAAAACTGTACGTCACCCGTATACAAATAATAATCGTAATAGTGCTGTGCGATCCAACCGGCTGCTCCGGTCCAGTGAATGATATGCGGCGCCTTATGCTTCAATAGCCCTGTATCCGGCGATGTCGGCGCCGGAATGTAAATTCCGCGGCAGCCATACAGACGCTGAGCGTTTGTACGGAAATCGTCCATCAGCCGATCGAAATAATCAAACATCGCAAGCAACAGCTCTGGCATGTTCCCCGTTAATGCTTGCCAGTAGATCATCTGGATATTTTCGTTAGACATGTTAAACGCCCACATGCCTTCGTACTCACCGCACCATAAGCCATATAAGTGGCATGGCTGGCCCCCATCGCGGGAGCTCGAAATGAGCAAATACCGGCCGTATGCCCACATTTTTTCCGTCATTTCAAGCGACGCTTCGCCCTTGTACGCATCCAACAGCAGCTCCTCATTGGAGCGAGTGTAGCTCTCCGCGCCAAGATCTAGACTCACAGCTCGGAAAAGACGACCATGCTCAACGGCATGGCTTTTCAGCAGACTTTCATAGCTTGGTTTGATCTCAGCCAAGCTTCGTTGAGCCTGTGACCATTCGGCAGTACGTGCTCCCTTAACGAACAATTGAAGGATAACCAGAACACTATCCGCGCCATGAACCTTCAACCTGTCTTCCCCTGCTTCCAGCGTTCCTCCCTGAGGGATTACTCTGGCAACGGCACCGAAATCGGTTTGATCGTCGTTTTCAGCAGCATAGAACAAATACTCTCCGTCGGTCCTTTGCTCGACCTTCTCCGGAAGAGTAGCCGATTTACGAACGTCCTTCGGGTCGTGGAGCTCCAATCGAAATTCCGCCTGTACTTTATCTGCTCCCTCTGCCCGAATTTCATAGACGATGACATCGTCGGGACGGGAGACAAACAACGAACGATTGTAACGTGTTTCACCGTCACGCCAAGAAACCGCCACTTCCCCTGTCTCCATATTCAATTCCCTCTGGTAAGCTTTAAAACCGTAAGGAGAAGGCATAATGACCTTAAGGTCGGCAAGCGGCAGCGGCCATGCCATCCTTGGTTTATAGCCCCGCTCCTCCAGAGCATCTGCCAAAATCCGGTTGGCCTTGGGAGCATCGCCGCCCAGCATAAGGCTTCTTACTTCCGGCAGCTTGTCGCTTACATCCGGCAGTTCCGGCGTTTGACTGCCCCGCCATAGCTCCTCATGGGTAAGCATGATCGTTTCCTCATATACACTGCCATAGACGGCAGCTCCAATCTTCCCGTTACCGGAAGGCAATGCCTCGCGCCATTTGGCTCCCCACCAGGAGGAAGGGTAGCTAAGTATCAGTTTATTTTTCACAGATTGCTGTTGATCTTGCGAACTCATATCCATCGTCCTTTCATTCTCTATTCCAAGGGCTATTGCTGCTTCATCTGATCTGCAATCGATTTGTTAATTAATTCTTCGGCTTCCCGAAGCGCTGTATTGACATCCGCTTGACCCGTCGCTACCTTTTTGAACTGACCGCGCATGATCGAGAAGGCTGCCGCATCATATTTGGTTATTGAGGAGAACGGCTTTGCATTTTTATTTTTGATGAACGCTTCGCGGTTTTTACCTTTCAACACTTCGATATCCATCCCGAAGTCTTTGTTAATATCCGAGTTAGCCAGAATCGAGCTGTTACCATTCTTCGCAATAAGACGCTGCGCATCATCGGTCAACATCGCGCTAAGAGCCAGGAACGCCTGATCCTTATGCTTGGATGTTGTGGTAATCATTCGGGCGCCGCCCTCTACTTGAACACCGGTATTCGGAGCCTCCGGGAAGCTTGGCAGACTGACCACATCATAGTTCAAGCCGTTTTTAACAGCTTCTGGCATCGTTGAGAAAAACGAGCTGGTCGAGTACATCGCGAGCGTCTTGTCTTTGGAAAATAAATTCAATCCTTTTCCGTACGTTGTCGTATCCACCTCGTTGCCGGTAATCGTATAGAATCGGGACCAATTGTCGAATAGCTTCTTCCATTCGGCATTGTTGACGATCGCCTTATTCGTCTTCTCATCGATGATAGGTACCGACAGCTGATTGTATTGAATTTGGAACGCATCTTGAAAATCGTAACCCCGATACGCTACGCCGCCGTCGGTTCTCGTTACTTTTTTGGCAAGCTCATATACCTGGTCCCATGTCATGCCATCCGTAGGGTAAGGCACCCCGAAGCGATCAAAAATATCCTTGTTGTAGTACATCGTGACCACGTTGCCCGAAATAGGCAGAGCATACAGCTTGCCGTCTCCTGAATTTTTGCGAACCGTCTCCATAACGACCGGATCAATCTTGGCCAGATCCAAGTTAAACGTTTTCACAAATGGGGTCAAATCTTCCAGAAGCCCTAGTGTCTGATACTTTCCTATTGCCGAGATGTTGTCTCCCAGTATATCGGGAACTTCTCCCGATGCCATTAATTCGTCAATCTTTTTGGTCATCGGAACGAGCGTCAAATCAATGTGCGGGTATTTCAATTTAACCGGCGCTACAACCAGCTTTTGGAACAATTCCTCCGACATATTCCCATAAAAGGTAAGGGTAACCGGGTCCGTATTTATTTTCGCTGTGGCGTTCCCCTCTTCCTTCTTTACTTCCGTTTTTTCGGAGCAGCCTTGAATTAGAGAAGCCAGCAGCACGAATGTAGACGCTAGGATGAAGGTTTTTTTTGTCTTTTTCATACAATTATCCCCTTTGATTTTGAAGTATTTATGAAGAAGAGGAGCCTGATACAAGCCGCCTCTCTCAACATATCCCTACTTGAATTGGTACAATTTGTCCCGCAGCAGCGCTTTGTCTTTGTTCTCGCTATACCATTTGGCATACCAATCATCAACCTGCTTGCCGCCTGCTTTGTCCCACAAGCTTTTTGCTTCGGCCAATGCCTGATCCGGCGTATAGGAAGCTCCGCTCACAACAGCCTTGATCCAAATATCGTCGATCTGCTTTTTGATGCTTGTATCAATTAACTGAATATCGTCCGGAGGAGTCGGCATATGCTCCCCATGTGTAATGTCCGCAATCGGTCTCTCCGGATTCAAGTAATACTCATTTGCCTTTTTCATCATATTGTAGAACTCTTTTTCCTGCGGATTATCTTGGTTCAATGTCTCCTCATATTTGCCGCATTTACCTTCAAGGGCCGGCGAGAACAGCATTCGGAAATCTCCCGCATAGGACAGCTGCTTTTCCTTCTCTTTATCCACAAGGACCGGGCATCCATTCTTCCCTTGCGTAAAGTGAGTGCCCTCCAAACCGTACTTCAGAGTCTTCCCTGCGGTTTCCGATGAAATAAAGTCAATATATTTCATAATGGCTTCCGGATTTTTTGCTTCGTTATTAATGACCGCAGTGATTTGAACCGGATTTTGAATGGTGGGACTGAATTGACCGTACGAGCTCTTGGGAAGCGGAATAACGATCACTTCTGCCGACGGGTTGTTTTTCTTCAACGACTCGTAGATTTGCAGCCATGCGGCACCCGTCATTTGACCGCCCCACATGCCGATTTTGCCGTTCACCCAATCCTGCTGAGCCTTTTGGCCGCTCTTATCCGTCAAGTAATCTTTATCGACCAGTCCTTCGTCATACAGACGCTTCTTGAACGCTGTAGCGGCTTTGGATCGTTCCCAGTCATGAATCAGCTTGCCATCCTCGACAACCCATTTTACATTTTGGAACATCGCGTTAATAATCTGATTCGTGATGTAAGCTAACGAGGTACCGTACGTATCTTTCTTGTTGTTGCCATCCGGGTCTTGCTCTGCAAATGCCTTCATCACTTTATATAAATCTTCCGTCGTCTGGGGCGGTTCCATATTAAGCTTCTTGAGCCAATCCGCTCGAATGTACAGCGCATGGTTGGTCTGTAACCCGTTAATAATGCCGAAGCCGTACATTTTACCATCAGGCATAGTAGCGACTGTCTTTAGGACCGGATACTTCTCCAGCAGCTGCTTATAGGTCGTGCTGTACTTATTAATCAGGTCGTCGACAGGCTTAATCTGTTTCTGTGCATACAGCTGTCCTCGAAGTACATTGGAAAAGTCGAATATGAGATCCGGTGCACTTCCAGACGCGAACAGGGTTGTCAGCTTGGCCGTTGCATCATTGCGGGGAATCGCAGTGAATTTGACATTGACCGGCCCGTTGCTATTAATCCATTCGGTCCAGCGGTTTTTCTCGATTGTCCCTTCCTCTTGAGGCACCAAGCCGCGGTCGTATACCGTTGCAGAGATCTCGGGCTTTTTCCCGTTGGCATCCTTGGAGTTCGAATCAGCCTCTTTGGAGCCGGAACAGCCTGCAAGCGCAACCGTCGATGTCAGCACGGCCGCTACTCCAACGTTAAGCCATTTTGTAAATCCTTTGGTTTTCATTTCTACGTCCTCCAATAGATCTCTAAACTTTTCAATCGTCGCCCATTCGTCGTATCTCTCAACGGGAGCTGTTTCTGTACGTGATTGCCGCTACCCTTTAACCGCACCGATGAGCACGCCTTTTATGAAATATTTTTGCAAGAAGGGATATACCGCAAGCATAGGAATGACCATAACAACAATCCCTGCCGTTTTAATCCCCTCCGGTGTCATCGATGCCTGCATGTCGCTGGCGTTCAGCTCCTGCATTAACGATTGGCTCTGGATCATCTGTTGGACCAGCACCGTTAAATTATACTTGTCGGTCTGATTAATATAAATCAGGAGCGAGAAGAATGCATTCCAATACCCTACCGCGTAAAATACGGACAACGTAGCAATAACCGGCAGTGATAGCGGCAAAATGACCTGCAGCAAATAGCGCCACTCCCCGCATCCGTCGATGCGTGCAGCATCATCCAGCTCATCGGGAATTCCGTCAAAATACGTGCGCATCACCAGCATATTGAACGTGCTGATTAAACCGGGAAGCCACAAGGCGCCGTACGTATTGATCAGCCCTAGCTGCTTTAAGAGTAGATAAGTAGGGATGAGGCCCCCGCTGAACAGCATGGTGAAAATGGTAGCCATAGTGAAGAAACGGCGGAAGTAAAAGTAGCTGCGCGACAACGGATAAGCGGCCAGGATGGTAAATACCATGCTAAGTACAACACCGATGATTGTGATCGTGACACTATTTTTGAACGCATGGACGATTTTGGAGCCTCTAAATAACAAGGCATACGACTCCAGCGTCCATCCCTGAGGCCACAAAGTGACGATACCGGATGTAACGGCATGCGGACTGCTTAACGATACGGACAACACGTGCAGCATCGGAAGCAGGCAGCTAACAGCAGCGATGAACAATACGACACCGGTAATCCCGTGATAGATTCGTTCTCCTGATGATCTCATTGGTACCTCCCGACTAACGTGTTTCGCATACTACCAGATGCCCCTATTAAATCTGCGGGCTATCGTATTCGCTGTAATGACTAGAATGAAGCCGACTACGGATTCGAACAGACCCATAGCGCTTGTCAGACTGAATTGTCCCTTTTGCAGGCCGATTGTGTAGATGTATGTACTGATCACTTCAGATACGTTCGAGACGACAGAGTTTTGGAGCGTGTACACATGATCGAAGCCGACCTCCATCACCTTCCCCATGGAAAGAATGAGCATCAGGACGATCGTAGGCGTAATGCCTGGGAGTGTGATATGCCACATCTGCTTCCATTTACCTGCTCCGTCGATGCTTGCTGCCTCGTACAGACTCGTATCTATCGAAGAGAGTGCCGCCAAGTAGACAATGGCACTGAAGCCCGCTTCCTTCCATATCCCTGATCCTACGAAAATAAACATCCACGACGCCTCATTATAAAGAAATGGAAACGCGCTGCCCGTCCACTGCTGAATCCAATGATTAATAACACCGGATTCCTGAGAAAATATAGTAACCACGATACCGCCGACAATAACCCAAGACAAAAAGTGCGGCAAAAACACGAGCGTCTGAACCGTCTTTTTAAACCATATCTTTTTCACTTCATTTAACATAATGGCCAGCATGATTGGAAACGGGAACCCGATGAATATACTCATTAAGCTCAGTACGAGCGTATTGCGAATGATAAGCAGCGATTTCGGGTTACTGAACAAGATATTAAAGTTTTTCAAACCAACCCATGGACTACCGAAAATCCCATCTGCAAAATTGTAGCTTTTGAAGGCGACGATAACCCCCACCATCGGGGCATATTTAAAAATCAAATAAAAGGCGACGACCGGTATAAACATGACGATTAGCGGAAGGTTCTGCTTCAGCCTTCTTCTTTTCCGCAGGGAGAGGGAATCTCTCCTTCTGTCCGTTGGTATAGTTACGGTGTCTAGCTGTTGGCTCATGAATCCACCTCGGCTTTAGTTGTTGTTGTGAACCCAATGTAGCCGAAAGTGCAGCCGACTGACAATTGACAGTATTCCGTAAGGTCACCAAATTCCTTTTTTCCTTATTTAAACCGTTATTTAAAGGCAGTGGTCAGTTTTCCGGGAATGGACAGTTTTCCGAAAAGTACGCCAAAAAGCCGCTCGGACCAGCCCGAACGGCTCTCACATCGCTTACTCACGCCCCCATAGGAGACGCATCATTGTTCAATATCTACTCTTTTTTGCGGTATTCCCCAGGTGTTACGCCGGTCAGCTTTTTAAACACGCGCATAAAGGATCTTACGTTCGGATATCCGACCTGTACCCCGATTTCCTGAATGGACTCCCCGCTCTCCAACAGCAGCCTCTTGGCCTGTTGTATGCGGACATTACCCAAATAATCAAGAAAATTCACTCCGAACTCTTCTTTAAACATTTGGCTCAAATACTTGGCATTCAGTTCAAATTCGTCGCTTAAGTAAGTTAACGATAATTCCGGATTCGCATAATGCTCGTTAAGATACTCTTTGACCCGAAGCATTAATGGATGATGTGTACGGGCCGTCCTTAGATTCTCCAATCGATCGAAAGCTTCCGTTAGAACGACCGTAAACTCCTGTTCCAGCTCACTGATCGTATCTAATCGCTCCAATGCTTCACTCAACCGTGGCAGCGCTTCATTCGTCCATATATCCTGAAGCTCCACAGGAAGCTCCATCACCTCGCGCTGCATATGATAGATCAAATAATGAAGGATGGCAAACACATCGTCCCGGGTAAAAAATCCGTCTACCAGCTCGCGAAACAACTGCTCCTGCTCAAGCTTCCACTCTTTATCACCGAGCCGGAATTTTTGGCCCATCGAGCGCATCAAATGCAAATGCTTATAGACTTCTCCTTGTGATTTGTCCGAAACGTCGCCATGCTCGATAACACGGTTTCCTCCCAGCGACGATTTGTACTGCAATGCCTCCAACGCTTCTTCATGCGATCCCGGAACCTCATCGATGCGGTCAATGATCGCGCCGATACCTACAGTTACCGTAAAAGCAAGGTGCTGGTTCACCCACTGCTTCACCTTGTCGAACATTTGCGAGGCCAGTGCCGTCGTATCCGCATCGTCAGGAAGGTGCACCATGACGCTGAGTTGAGCATTTGAGGTCCATTCCATCCAGACGCGAATCCCCTCATTTTGCGAAATTTCCGTCACAACACTGCTAAGTGCAAATTTAAGCAAATATTGATCCCTTTGATTATAACGGCTGCAGTATTCCGCATACTTGTCGATTTCTACCACGGCTATCGCTAAAATCCCGATGTCCTCCTGCAATCCGTACAGCCTCATCTCCGTTTCGAACTGATCTGAACTAACGGGCCGGGTTCCTTCTATCAATTCCTTGAAGAAATTTCGTTTTCGAAAAATGAGATCCTCCTCACGCAGCTTTTGAAACGTCATGGTCCTCTCTACCAAATCATCCAGTGCCGTTTCAATGAACCGGAACTCGTCCTGGCCCGACAAGCCGGAGAGCGAGCTGCTCCGCTGGGCGGCATACGAATCGATCCTGGCCACAATCGACTCGATAGGCTGATAATTCCGACGCGTCACGTAGACGATCCAGACAATTCCGATACCAATCATCAGCAGATTCAAAGCTAACCAGAATGAGGAATAGGATGCAATAAATAAGGGCGGATTGTCGTTTAGCAGTCCACTTTGAATACGCCAGCCGGTATAATCAGATGTCACCTCCGATAACATCTTCCCCCCGGACTTGCTATCCACAATAGGCTGACCGTGTCGATCCGTAAGCTGGATAAAGTTCACATTCGATTCGGTCATATCCTTAATCAAATTTTGTATCGCCGAAGTCTGTACATTTACAACGATTATTCCCTGCTTGCCGCCTAACAGCGGAACGTTCTTGACTAACGTAACCACCTCTGACGATCTGATCTGATCGTCGAATTCCTTGTAAGCCCTCGCATCTGTCCATTTGAAGGACAGCTCTTGCTGAAGTGCGTTTCTTATAAACTCCCTATCTCCGAACTCCTCCATGGGGGCCATCAGCGTGTTACTCAGCACTGTGTAGTCGGATTGACGGACTAAATAGATCGAATCAATCATTGGGGTACTGGCGATTAGCTCTCTCAACTTATAAGAGACGTCATACAGCGTCATAGTAGAATTGCCGGTATAGTATTTGGCATAAAATTGCGTTATTTTTTCATTGGTTTGGATTTCTTTAATGATTTGCTGATCGATCGTACGCATCGTATGATCAATCATCTGCATCACATGCTCCGCAAACACTTGATTTGCCCGAATCGTTTCTTTTTTGGTAAGCTCGCTGGCCGAAATGGCGGAAAGAAGAATGAGCGCCAACGCCACGAAAAAAAAGATCGGCAAATAAGATAGCAGCAATCGTTTAAACCCGTTTTTTTTCATGTAAACCCCCGAACGAAGACTATAGTCTTGCCCCATTATAACCTATATCCTCACTCGAACCGATGGTTACATCAAAAAAATCCTTTCGTTAAAAACCAAGCTTCAGCATAATGCCCCCATTTAATTTCGCATTCACCTGCCTAAGTCCATCCTCTTCCCCATAAGATATGATTTGATTGCCGAGCATCTCCAGCGTATCCCGCAGCGGCACATATACTGTTCCCTCACGCAGCTCCATCCGGGCCACATGATACGCCGTCTCCTTGCCGCCTTCCTTTACACGTTGCTCCTGTCGAGAGAAATCATACTCCGCCGCGTACATGCCATATCGAACGACCGCCGTTCTATCCCGCTCCTGCCATTCAATTTGGCCGTCCATCGATTCGACAAGTAGTCGCAAGGGCACCTGGTATTGACCTTCCGATAAACGGTACTGCTCCGGATTCAGGTGCAGGGTTCTTTCTCCCAATGTAATATCCAATGGAACCTGTATAACAGGTGCATTCTTCAGTGCTTGGTTATCTCCTCCACCTTGTTGAACACCCTCCTGTCCTTTCTCCCGTTCTACAGCGAGCAGGTGATCCTCGGCTTGAGCAAGCAGCTTTTGATGTGTGGCTTCGGTAATCCCGCGTGTCCACTTCAGCTTACCAACTGGAAAATGAATAGGCGGTACTTGAGGGCTCAACGCCTCGAAGGAGTAGCCTTTATCCTTAAACAGCTTAATAATATCCGGCAGTGCCTTCACCGTCTGTTCGTGACCGGTCCCGTCATGCATCAGCAAGATCACTTCTTGCTTGAACGGGCCTTTTCTTACAGTTTGTATGATCTCGTTAGCCGGTACTCCGGGTCTTGCCGAATCTCCGCTATCGATATTCCAATCGTATACTTCGTATCCAGCTTGATCCATATAATAAAAGTAAAAAGCGTCAAAGTTGCTATAGGTGCCTCCTGGCGCTCGTACAAGCGTAGGTCTTATCCCTGCTTGCTCTTCCAATATATCCTCCGTCTTTTGGATTTGATTCCAGAAGGCCTCAGCTCCGGAATACAATTCCTTGTACACGTGATTGTACGTATGATTGCCGATGGCATGCCCTTCCTCCAATGCTCTTCGGACCAGCTCGGGGTGCGACTTAACCTCTCCTCCCAATACAAAGAAGGTCGCCTTAACATTCTCTTCCTTCAGTATGTCCAGCACTTTCCCTGTCAAAGGGCTCGGCCCGTCGTCAAAGGTCAAATAAACCGTCGGCTGCTCCGCAGGCACATAATTCTTATCCTTCCATATCGGTTTGCCGGATTTGAGTTCATTGTACAGCGCATGTTCGCTTAAACCGCTTGCGTAAACGGAGTCACCAGGAGCCTGAATAAGAGCAAGTGAACAAAGTAGGATGAAGGCAGCGATTGAGCATACTCCACGCATGAGAAGAGCTCGGAACGAGTTGAACATGAAAGGATCCCTCCGACATAATCTATTAATTTGACTTAGTAGACTATATGGGAGAGCGCTTGATCATATTCCTAATATCATTGTGTTCCTCCACGCAAAAAAGAGCAGCTGGGCCTTAAACCCGAAACTGCTCATTGGAATGACGCTTGTTCATTTTTTCATAGAAAAGAACCTGGTGTAGAAGAAAAGGCTCGATAGAAAACTATGCCAAGTTATCTCGAATAAACTGCAGCGACTCTTCGACATGATTCTTAATTTTGACCTTGCGCCACTGCTTGACCAATATTCCCTCTTTATCAATGATAAACGTAGAACGCTCCACTCCCATGTATTGTTTGCCGTACAAGGTCTTCAACTGCCACACCTCGTATAATTCGGCAACCCTATGCTCTTCGTCCGATAATAGTAAAAAAGGAAGCCCATACTTTTCAATAAATTTGGTATGCCGTTTTACAGGATCCGGGCTTATGCCAATAATGACGGTGTTCTGAGCCTCAAACAAATCAGAGCGATCTCTTAAATCACAGGCCTGTGTTGTACAGGTCGGCGTCATGTCCTTAGGGTAAAAATAAAGCAGCACATGCTTTCCCCGAAAATCGGATAGCTTGACAAGTTGTCCGTTGGAGGAGGGAAGTTCAAAATCTGGCGCTTGCTGTCCGCATTCCAATGTCATAAGTATTCTCCTTCATAGCGTATATCACGTCGAGTATAACGCTAATCCGGATATTTCACAAACTCCAGCTATTACATAGAGGAAGTAAGCTTAAATGACTGCAAGGATGCTCGGAGCTTTGCCGCACCTTCATCGTTAGACGACAACGGCTGGTCCGATTTCACTGCCATGATAGCTTTAATCAGCATTTGCTCCGGCATAAAGTCGTCTTCCTTATTCGCCGCGGTGATGGCCATAATCATATTCATATCCGGTACTACGAAGATACGCTGTCCGCCAGATCCTGCCGCATAGAACACATTATGGTGAACCGCTTTATCTCCGGGGATGACTATAGGCTTCAACCACCATAAGTAACCAAATCCGCCTTCGGTTCCATCGTCATACCTTTCAGCCGCCTGCTGCTGGATGGATTCCTCCACCCATTCGCCCGGTACGACCTGGTACGTTTCCCATCGGCCGTTATGCAAATACATAAGCCCGAACTTAGCCATATCCCTACAGGTTAATTGAAGCCCCCACGCGCCGATCAAATTGCTCTGCGGATCTTGCCCCCAGGATACATTCGTAATCCCCATCGGATCAAACAAGTTGATTTTGGCAAGAACGCTGAGCGGAATTCCTGTCGCCTTTTGCACTAGTACGGACAACAAATGCGCATTGCCGTTGCTGTATCTGAACGTCGTACCCGGCTTTGCAGCCATAGGCCGTTCCAAAATGTATCGTCCCCAGTCCGGCGAGTTGGCCATCTCATGCGAGGACCGCTCTTGCTTGTTGTCCCAATCGATACCTGATGTCATGGTGAGCAATTGCCTTACCGTGATTTGAGCCTTCAACGGCTCGAGCGCTGCTTCGTGAAACAGCTCTTGAAGCGTTTGATCCTCTCTTATGGAGTCTTGGTCGACTGCCATGCCTACAAGCGAGGAAGTTACGCTTTTCGTTACGGAGAACATCGGGTGACGCGTCTCTGCATCCCAGTCGCGATTATACCCTTCGGCCACCAAATAGCCGTCACGGATTAAAACAAAGCCATCCACGTGTTCATCTTTAAACTCACTTACCATTTCGGCAAGAGCTGCCGAATCCATCCCATGCTCTTCAGGCTCAGCCTCCTTCCAACCATCGGTCGGCCAATAGTCGAGCCTCTTATCTCTACGCAAGTTTTCAATAACCTCCGTATTGGAATACGGAATCGACGGAACCTGCAATTTTGTCCGAAAATCTACGACCCCTTTTCCACTTGGGGTTGCAGCCAACATATTGGAAAGCAAAAACTTGGAAGCAGCGTGACCTCCCTGATTTACTCTGTTTTTATTGTAGGGTTTATTTTTGTGTCTCTTCAGCATGTTTCTCCCTCCAAATCCTATTTTTATACTCCGAATAGATGTATCATCTGTAGCCACTCTCTCTTTTATGTGGCATCCGAATTTCAGCCTTCCAGCGCTGATAAGGCAATAGCCACCCCAAAATCCATGAGGCGGCCCAAGCTGTGTACCGGTTATTTTTTCTGAATAAAGCTTTGCAGGGACGGAGCCAGATCATCTTTTAGCTTGCTTATAAGTTGATCGTCAGTCATGCCTTTTTCCGCAGCAATCTCCGAAAGGCTTTTACCGTCTTTCAAGCCCTTCTTCAATTCTTGCTTAGTTATCCCTAATGCTGTCGCTAAATCCTCTGCCTTGAGGGTGGAACCCAGCTTCAACGAATGCTTTGTTTTTTCCGTTTTCTCTTTGGCTTGATAACCTGCTTCCCGTACAATCTTCTGAATCTTTTGGGTTGCTTTCTTATTCAGCGAAGCAGCTTCCTCTTGCGTAATTTGGTTGCTCATAAGCGCATTGTTAATCAAGCTTAACGTTTCCTCAGTTAATTTATCCGTTAAGTCCTCAGCACTTTTGCCTTGCTCAACCGCTATATTGGCAAGAGATTTGCCTCCTTTCAGCGCCTCATTCAAATCGTCATAATCCATGTCAAGAATCCCTGAAGCCTTAACGGCAATGAGATTCAATTCTAGATTGACGCGTTTGGAGAGCGGCACCGAAGTGTTTACTGCTGGCGCGGTGATTACCGTATCGGAATCAGCAACGTCATCGTCGGCATAGGCCGGATGGGTAATGGTACCGCCTAATCCTGCAATCAGCAAAGCGGCGGCGACGGTTCCCGCCATCATTTTGTGCTTCATAGACTTCATAGCTCTCTCCACCTTATCCGATTATGGTTTCTCTTTTTTTGTGAAGTCCTCTCCCTTACATGGATTAGTATAAGCGTCATATATGAACTAACTTTTACGCCAACATGAAAATTAGCTAAATGCCAGCTTAAAGTTTGCTTAAAGAATTTCCCTAATCCATCATTCAAGGATATTTATGGTCATCCATCCATTGATAAAAAGTTAATTACTGGATATAATGGTTCATTAAAGGAATATGATCTAAAAGGCTACGATGAGAAAGAGTAGTTGGAATCCTTCTTTGAACAGAGAGCTCCGGCAGCTGAAAAGGAGTAAAGAAGCATCTGACGAACATGGTCTCTGAGCCGTGCATCGAAATCCGCTCAGCTTGAAGCTGAATGGACGTAGGCTGCATCGTGTGCGCCCGTTAAAGCGCTAGGGTATAACCATCTTGTTTTCAAGGTGCCGTACCTGAAGAGGTCCGCTACTGTGAAGCGCGGATGAATGAAGGTGGTAACACGTGAGACACACTCTCGTCCTTTTTGGGGACGGGAGTTTTTTTGTTGTCTACTTTTTATAATTGGAGGCGAAGATCGATGACGATTTTTATCGGAGCCGCATGGCCGTATGCGAATGGTTCGCTGCATTTGGGGCGAGTGGCCAGCTTGCTGCCAGGAGATATTTTGGCGCGATATTTCAGGCAAAAAGGAGAGGAGGTCCTCTATGTTTCGGGGAGCGACTGTCACGGAACCCCTATCTCCATCCGGGCAAGCCAGGAAGGCGTGGAGCCCAGAGCCATTACAAACCGGTATCATCAGGAATTTACTGAATGCTTTCGTAAGCTCGGCTTTTCATACGACCTATATACGCGAACCGACGACAAGTTCCATCATCAAGTGGTGCAGCAGCTTTTTTTGATACTTCTGGATCACGGCTATCTTTACAAAAAAGCAGTTGAGCAAACATACTGCACGGTGTGCGAGCAGTTTTTGCCGGATCGTTATGTTGAAGGACTTTGTCCTCATTGCGGAAGCGAAGCACGCGGCGATCAATGCGATGCCTGCTCCGCCCTGCTTGATCCCTTGGAGCTCCACAATCCGAAATGCAAGCTGTGTAAACATACACCGACTATCCGGCAAACGGACCATTATTTTCTTGCCTTATCCAAGTTTCAGAGTCAACTGGAATCTTATGTGGAGAAGTGTGACGAATGGAGAGACAATGCCGTCCAGCTAACGCGGAGGTACTTGAACGAGGGCTTGCACGACCGTGCGGCAACCCGGGATTTGACGTGGGGCATTGATGTTCCTCTCGAAGGCTTCGAGGGTAAAAAAATCTACGTTTGGATCGAGGCGGTCAGCGGCTATTTATCTGCCAGCATGCAGTGGGCGGAAGCCACCAGCTCGAACTGGGAGAAGTTCTGGTCCGATGAAGTGACAGCATACTACGTTCACGGGAAGGATAACATTCCGTTTCATACCTTGATCTTGCCGGCAATTTTACTGGGTGTAGGACAGCTCCATCTCCCGGACCGGATTATTTCGAACGAATATTTAACGTTAGAGGGCCGAAAATTTTCAACAAGCAATCATTGGGCCGTTTGGTTGCCCTATGTATTGGATCGGTACCATCCCGATTCCCTTAGATACTTCCTAACCGCGAATGGCCCGGAGCAGAGAGATACCGATTTTTCATGGAGGGCTTTCATCCACAGCCATAACGGCGAGCTGCTCGGAGCCTTTGGAAATTTTGTTAATCGGAATTTAATGTTCTTAATGAAATCGTTTCAAGGGGAAGTGCCTTCAGGACAAATGGATGGTGCAGTTCGGCATCAGCTCGAGTCCTTGTACGTTCATATAGGGGCCCTGCTTGAGGCCGGTAAATGCAAGTTCGCTCTTGAGGCCCTATTCGCCTATATCCGCAGCGCTAACAAATTTTTCGACGAGCATAGGCCTTGGATACAAGTGAAGGAAAGTCCTGCTGATGGCGCAGACACCTTGTACACCTGCCTGCAAATCATCGCTAACCTATCGAATTTACTTTCGCCTTTTCTACCGTTCTCCTGTGACAAAATCCGTTCCTTCCTTGGCATCAAAGCGCCGGGATGGAGTTATATGGAGATACCGCCCTTAACTCAGCTTCAAGCACCTGAACCTCTATTTGAGAGAATTGACACGTGTCGAATTGAAGAAGAAACAAGCAAATTAAAGAACAGCTGTTGTCCATGAGTATGCAAAAAAGAGGCTGTACGTCCGATCCTCCACTGATAACGGGCATCTTGCAGCGGATATATCTATCCGTTACAGGCCCATTAACAGGGTGAAGCGTACAGCACAGCCTCATTCACTTTCTATTACGAACCAGCACCACGATATCGCTTGACACCGTAATTCCAAATGAACAGTGCGATCGTTAGGAAGACAGCCCCGACTACCGGAGTCAGCAGCGCGAACATCCCCCAATTAGCCCGATCTAGAAAATACGCCGCAGGGTAAAACCCGACAAAGCCGAAAGGCAGCACCCAAGTTAGCAGCAAGCTGATGAGTTTATTGTAGATCGTCATCGGATAGCGCCCATAGTTTTGAATGTTCCATAAGAGAGGCAGTATTCCCGTCGGTGAATCGGAGAAGAACGACAGCGACGTGAAGAATATATAAACGCCTCCGTAGATCATAATCGATCCGGCCACCAGCAGCACGAAGACGAACGGATCATACCAAGTCAGAGCAATACCGAGATGCGACCAGGAGTATACCATAATGAGGAAGCCCGTCAGTGCGCTGAATAGCGAGGAAGGGTCCATATTCTCCAGCATCAGCTGGACCAAATTATAAGCAGGCCGCGTCAGTATGCGGTCCATTTCTCCTTTTACAATGTATCGCTCACTGAAGCCCCACAAATTAAAAAAGGTAATAAAAATACCATATGGCACCATAAAGTAACCGTAGATGAACAATATTTGCTGCTCGTTCCAAGCGCCGATAAGCTGCGTGTGCTGGAACACAACCAAAATAAAAAATAGGTTCAAGCCGTTGAACATCAGATCCGAAAGCACTTCAATCCAGAAGTCGGAACGATACTCCATTCTTGTTTTCATGTAGTTTTTCAAATAATCGATAAGTAACCCAGCGTAAAACATCTTCTCAACCTCCCTGCACGAACAGCCGAGTTCGGGCTCCGCGCCATAGAACGACCAGCGGCACGATAAGAAGCACAAACCACAGCACCTGCACGCCCAGTACTTCATACACGGCGCTGCCCGCTACTTTTCCAGTAAACACAGCACCCGGCAAATACGTAATCGCCTGAAAAGGCAGCAGCTTCAGCAGCCCTTCCGCCCAGCCCGGGAAAAACGACATCGGTACGACAAGCCCGGAGAACAAATCGACGGCAACCCGCTTCATCCGCATCATGCCTTCATTATTTTCAAGAAAAAACGCGAACAGTCCGGTAATGATATTGATCTGGGAATTGATCAGAAAGCTCATAAACAGCATGAGCAGGAAAATGCCCCACACCCCGGGATCCGTAGGAAGCTTGACTGGGAATAAAAACGACACGATCACCATCCCCGGTGTGGAAAACAGCAATAGCCGAAACAAGCCTTCACCAAAGCCCTGCATCATTTTTACTATAATATAGTTGTAGGGACGAATGAATTGGATCGCCACGCTGCCGTCTTTAATCTCATTGGCTATTTCTCTATCCAGGTTGTTAAAGTAAAAAGCCCGCGCCATCCAGGATACCGCGACATAGGTTGTCATCTGTGCTACGGTCATGCCGCCAAGCGTTTCGTTGGCACCATAGATAGCCTTCCAAAGAAAATAATAAGCTCCGATATTCAGGGCATAAATGATAATGCCGCTGTAATAATTAACCCGGTAAGCGAGCATCATTAAGAAGCGGATACGGATCATATCAAGGTAAGCATTAAGCATGAACTTTCACTCCCTGCTGCCCTGCCTCTTGCTCGGACTTGACTTCCGCCGAACCGGATTTATAAATTTCACGAACGATATCATCCGTGTTCGTCTCAACAATCTTAATATCTTCAATACTCATCACACCGACGATACGGCTCAGCACCTCGGACACGTTAGCTTTCTCTTGAGGTATCCAAACCTTGGCACTCCGATCGTTGTCGAGCGTCCATTGTACCTCGAGCCCTTGAGTCAGTTCGTGCAGCCGATTCATCGTGACCGCATCGGTAAACTGAAGGATCACTTCTTTGCCTTTACCCCATGTCGATTTCAGCTCCTCCAGACCACCGTCATAAATGATATTTCCGTCGTCGAGCATAATGACGCGGGAGCAAAGGGCTTCGATATCCTGCAGATCGTGCGTCGTTAACAAGATCGTTGTTTCGTAACGCTGGTTCATCTGCTTCAAAAACTCACGAATTTCCGTCTTAACGACAATGTCGAGACCGATTGTCGGTTCGTCCAGAAACAATATTTTCGGATTATGCAGCAGCGATGCCGCCAATTCACAGCGCATTCTCTGTCCCAAGCTGAGCTTTCGAACCGGACGGGCCAATAGCTCGGCTAGCTGCAGCCGCTCTACCAGCTCGTTAAGACGCTGCCTGAAATCGGCTTCCGAGACACGGTACACTTTTTTCAACAATTGGAACGATTCAATAACGCCGATGTCCCACCAGAGCTGGCTTCTTTGTCCGAAAACGACACCAATGCCGCGCACGAACTTTTCACGTTCGAGATGAGGTATGTACCCATTAACGCGAATATCACCTGCGCTAGGTACAAGAATACCGGTTAGCATTTTGATCGTTGTCGATTTGCCGGCACCGTTCTCGCCAATGTAGCCGCAAATTTCCCCTTGAGGAATTTGAAAGCTGATATCCTTCACCGCTCTGACTTGGGTGTACTCCCGCCGAAACAGGTCTTGCACAGCGCCTCTCAGACCTTCACGGCTCTTTTGAACTCTAAATTCTTTGCGAAGATTGTGTACTTCAATTGCTTGCATAGCGTCCTCCTGATGATCATTATCGTAATGGTATTCCGAATCGGACTATCCTAGTCTATCCTTTTTCACCTGAACCTACAGGCTGTGCAAAACATGACCGAATGTGACGAAACTTGCTATAAGGAAACGGATCAAATTATAATGTAAACATCACCCAACCAAGCCGACTCCAATTGAAGCAGCTTCTGGGCGGTGTGCCATTGTACTTGTTTTACCTACCGTTTATGTTATGAATGATAACAATCGCTTGTTTCGTCTTCATCCGTTTACGATTGCAATTCGTGTGGTAAGTACAAACTAACAGGACCTTTTTCCCGAAGGATCGACACTTCTTGACGGCACCAAGCTTTCCTGTATCCTCCATGCATGTTCCTGCCGTATTGTCAAAACCTATACGTTATGATACACGAACCCAATGCAAAGGAAAAGCAGCTGACAACTTAAGGAAAGGAAGGATCAGATGGCCAGCAAAATCAAATGGGCTATACTAACAACAGTGCTTCTGCTCTTGGTAGGGGTCGGATATTATACATACGCATTTTTACATTTTGCCAATAACATTCAATCAAAACCGGATAGCGACAAGCTCTTCAGCGGTATTACATCTAAAAGCACGACTAAAGTTTCCGAGACGTACACGCCGCCTAAATGGGAAGGTAAACAGAGAGTTAACGTATTGCTGCTCGGAGGCGATTCCCGCGGGATGAAAAAAAATGAAATTCCGCGTTCAGACACATTAATGGTGGCTTCCATTGATCCAGTTACGAAAAAGGCGTCTTTATTTTCCATTTTGCGGGATACTTATGTGAAGATTCCAGGGCAAGGGGAAGACCGGATTAATGCGGCTCTAGCCATCGGCGGGCCGAACCTGGCGATGAAAACGGTCAGCGATCTTATGGGCATTCCCATTCAATATTATGTGTATACGGACTTTAAAGGCTTCATCGCTCTCGTAGACGCCATCGATGGGATCGATCTGTTTGTCGAGAAGGATATGAAATATTCCGACGCTGAAGACGGCCATGAGTACGATATTAACTTAAAAAAGGGAATGCAGCATCTCAATGGTAAAACCGCGCTGCAATACGTTCGGTTTCGTCATGACGCAATGAGCGATTTCTCTCGAACTGAGCGGCAGCGTAAATTTATTCAGGCCATTGCTCAGAAAATGCAAAGCACTTCTTCGCTGCTCAAGCTGCCAAAAATTTTGAACAGCATCGATCCTTATATCGAAACGAATCTGACGACGACAGATATGCTGAAGCTTGGCTCCCTCGGTTATGAGGCCAAAGCGGAAGGTATGAGCAGCCAGCAAATCCCTCCTTCCGATCTGTTGATCGAGAAGCGAGTTGGCGGAGCCGAGGTCATATCCGTCAACAAGGACAAACTGCAAATTTATGTAAAAGCAGTGCTGGATGGTCGTGATCCGACCGCTTCAGACAAAGTGCCTGCATCGAGCGAAAAGAGCGGCAGTGGGTCATCAAATGGCAAAACCGGCTCGAGCTCTGCTATATTATCGAGTAATCCTGGCAGCGGAGCCGTTCATAAATAAAATGAAGCAGCACTATGCGGATTACGAAAAGAGAAAGGAACTTGGGAAGCTCACGCTTCCGGTTCCTTTTTTGTTACCCCTTTATCCCCAGAAAATGAAAACTGTCTTAAGGTTTTCATTGGGAATGAAAATATCTATAATATAGGAAAGCACATTTTTCGGCAATTTGTTACTCCCATCATGTATAAGGAGATGTTCGGAATGATTTCTATTTATACAGTCGATGCGTTTACCTCTACCCCATTTACCGGCAATCCGGCCGCGGTTTGTATTCTTCAGGAGTTCCCATCTGACGATGCCTGGCTCAAGAAGATCGCAGCAGAGATGAACTTATCAGAGACCGCTTTTTTATGCCCTATGGAAGGGGTAGGTAACTACCAGCTCCGCTGGTTCACTCCTGAAAGTGAAGTCGATCTGTGCGGACATGCAACCTTGGCAAGTGCCAAGGTGCTGTGGGAGAGCGGTGTTGCTTATCGTATCGAACAGCTTCGCTTTCATACGAAGAGCGGGCTGCTGACAGCCAAGAGGGTGGATGGCGGCATTGAGCTGAACTTCCCCGCGGAGAGGGTTGCACCTGCTGCCATTCCTCCATTTCTAGAAGAAGCCATTGGCTTCAAGCCTGAGGCCGTTTATAGCAATCGAATGGATATGTTAATTGAAGCGGAGAATGAACAGACTTTGCGCGACTTAAAGCCAGATTTTCATTTGTTAAAGGATCTTCCCGCGAGAGGACTGATTGTCACCTGCCGTTCCGACAATCCGAATTATGATTTCGTATCTCGCTGCTTCTACCCAGCCTTAGGCATTAATGAAGATCCGGTAACCGGGTCGGCTCACTGTGCTTTGGCCCCTTACTGGCAAGAGAAGCTCGACAAAAAACAATTAACTGCTATGCAGCTCTCAGCACGCACTGGTGAATTGAAACTGCGAGTAACCGAAAACCGGGTACTGATGCAAGGACAAGCCGTTATTGTGGTTAAAGGGCTTTTGCTGCATTAAGCATTGATTCTTTCACAAACAACGAAATGAATTAACGATAAAGGAGTATCATTATGACATCCCCCATTCTACCAACAAACGCGAAGCCGCGTTCTGAAGCATTGTATAAAGAAGCATTGGAGCATATCGTCGGAGGGGTGAACAGCCCTTCCCGATCTTTTAAAGCAGTCGGTGGCGGCGCTCCCGTATTCATGAAGCGCGGACAAGGCGCTTACTTTTGGGACGAGGACGGCAATCGCTACATCGATTTCTTGGCAGCATACGGACCGGTCATTCTTGGTCACGCGCATCCTCATGTTACCGCCGCGATTTGCCGTGCAGCCGAGAACGGCACACTGTATGGGACACCGACTGAGCTCGAAATCGAGTTCGCCCGCATGGTCAAAGCAGCGATTCCATCGCTCGATAAGGTTCGCTTCGTGAACTCCGGTACGGAAGCCGTGATGACCACGATCCGTGTAGCAAGAGCTTACACGGGACGCAATAAGATCATTAAATTTGCAGGCTGCTATCACGGTCACTCGGACCTAGTGCTTGTAGCAGCGGGAAGCGGCCCTTCCACGCTCGGTATCCCGGATAGCGCTGGTATCCCGATGAGCATCGCAAACGAGGTCATCACGGTGCCGTTCAATAATCTCGAAGCGCTCCACGCCGCATTGGAGCGTTGGGGCGACGACATAGCCGCGGTGATGGTGGAGCCGATCGTCGGCAACTTCGGCATGGTTATGCCGAAGCCCGGCTTCCTCGAGGGGCTATGCGCCGCGGCTAGGAACAACGGCTCCCTCGTCATCTATGACGAGGTGATTACGGCGTTCCGCTTCCATTACGGCGCGGCGCAGACGTTCGATGGCTTGAAGGCTCCGAGCCTCGCAGCCATCGAACCAGACCTGACGGCCCTGGGCAAAATTATCGGCGGCGGGCTGCCGATTGGGGCTTATGGGGGCCGTAAGGACATCATGGCGCAGGTAGCGCCTCTGGGCCCGGCCTATCAAGCCGGGACGATGGCGGGCAACCCTGCATCGATATCGGCAGGCATCGCATGCCTGCAGGCACTACAGGAGCCGGGAGTCTACGCCCGGCTCGACAAGCTGGCCGCCACACTGGAGGTCGGCCTGGCACAAGCTGCGGGTAAACATGGCATCCCGCTCACAATTAATCGCATTCGCGGCTCGCTATCGACCCATTTCTGCGACCACCCGGTCACGGATTATGATGAGGCTCAGGATACAAATGGCGAGCAGTTCGCTCGTTTTTTCCGGCTGATGCTTGAACAAGGCATCTGCCTCGCTCCTTCGAAATATGAGGCGTGGTTCATGACCACCGCTCACAGTGAAGAAGATATCGCCTATACCATTCAAGCGGCGGAACATTCCTTCGCAATAATGGCCAGTGAACGGATTGTATAAAGGCAGAATATATATAGAAGGACCGCTATTCCCGAAATAGCGGTCCTTCTTTGTAAACTAACCTGACCCACCTCATATTTCCCCAAATATTCCTGTATCGTTCGGATGTTAACTAACGTTAATTAGGCTTATTAAAAGCTCTTGTCCTAGATATAGCCAAGGTCTTCTACTATCGCCTTCTAAAATATTAATTTTGTAAAGAAATCTTCCACGATACAAATATTGGCGATAAAACCGAACTATAGAATGATCACCTTAATTATTCGTTCGTTTTTAGCATTTCGACGATTTTCGTCCTTATTTTCCCTTTATTCACCAATTATGCAAAATAGATAACGCTTACATTCGCTCATTCCAGTGATTGTTCTATTGTGCAACCAGCAATTTCGTGATATTCTATTAATACTTTATTTTGTAAGAAAATCGGCTATTTTATAAGGTTTTTCGCATGAAATCCGTATCGGTATGCGCTCATTTTGTCGATATGGGCACACTGTTGCTCCATATACCAACGCTTCTCAGCGCCAACGACAAGCAGCAGCAAATTGCGGTTATGCATGAAAAATGTATATTTATTCATTTCGACATCGTCGATGAATTTGTCCGCTTTCTTATCGCCGCAGTGACATGAATAAACCTTGCTTGATGACGATTTAAGACTCGCATACTTTTATTGGGAGGTGACGGTCAGCCTGCTGACCACAAGAATGAATGAAGTAATGCGCAATGAAGGCCGTTTTCAGAATCTGTTAGGTACCGAGCACGACAGCTGCGGTATCATTTGCATCGTAGAGAAGGACGGGTTCCCATCCCGCGATAACATTCGGAAAACGATTGAATCCCTTGTCAAAATGGAGCATCGTTCGGGATTTATTAACGGCGAAGGGGACGGATGCGGTATTTTGACCGACATTCCAAGAGCCCTGTGGGAGAAAAAACTGAATGAAGCCGGACTTGACGGCAAGTTAGCTTACGAGACTCGCTTTTCCGTTGCCCACATTTTTGTTCCACGCAAGCTTGACATCTCCGTAGCTGACATGCAAAAAGGTATTCGCGAGCTGTTTGCACAATTTGGCGTTTCTATTATATTGGAACAAGAAAATCAAGTAGACAGCAGCGTGCTTGGAGAAAACGGCCGTAACGACGAGCCGACCTTCTGGCAAATCGCCGCTCTATGCGACAAGCAGGAAGTGGTTGTTGCCGATCATCTGTTCGAGCTGCACGTAGCTATCGAAGCCCGCTACAACGTTCACGTCGCTACACTCAGCAACGTAACCGCAGCCTACAAAGTCATGGGCGCCGCCAGCATTCTTCCTAAATATTATAACGATACTCGTGACCCTCTATTTGCAGCGCAAGTAACTATCGGTCACAACCGTTACTCCACCAATACACAATCCAGCTTTTTCCGTGTTCAACCGTTCTCTTTGCTCGGTCACAACGGAGAAATTAACACCGTTAAAAAAATGCGTCTCGAAGCAGACATGGTCGGCGTACAGTTAGTTGAGAGCGGAAGCGACTCCCAAGACATGAACCGTACGATCGAAACCTTCATCCACCGCTTCGGCATCAGCTTATTTGAAGCGATGGAAGTCGTGTTCCCTCCTATTATTAATGAAATGAAACAATTCCGTCCGGAATTACAAGACCTTTATGTATATTATCGTCAAATCT
Source organism: Paenibacillus sp. UNC451MF (assembly GCF_000686845.1). Classification (GTDB taxonomy): domain Bacteria; phylum Bacillota; class Bacilli; order Paenibacillales; family NBRC-103111; genus Paenibacillus_S. The sequence continues at coordinate 174,651 of NZ_KK366026.1, forward strand.
GGGGTCACTATGCTCAAGGCCCAGCAGGTATCGTCTCCCGTTACGGCAATGAATGTATTTTCAGTGTCGATGCGCTTGGTCTTCGTCCAGTTTGGATGGTAGAAAGCGATACATCGTTGTATTTCTCCTCCGAGCAAGGCGTTATTACTGTAGACGAAATGGTAGCCGATCCAAAACCGATCGCTCCAGGAGAAAAAATCGGTGTCATTCTGACACCAGGCGAGCATGTTCAAGTGATTCCTTACTCCGGAGTTCAATCCTTGGCCTATGAGCGCGCAAGCAAACGTGTTGATTTTACAGGCATGCGCAAGCATTTGAAAGATGGATTGCCGGTTGTAGACGCTGCTTCTCAAGACGATGCTGTCGTTACCGATGCTCTGTACAGCGCATTTGGTTGGGATCGCGAAGGAATCCAAATGATCGAAACAATGTCCGAAACCGGTGCAGAGCCGATTCGTTCGCTTGGTCATGACGGCCCGCATGCATGTATTAACTGGGAACGTCAAAACATTCCTGATTTCATCAAAGAAAGCGTTGCGGTAGTAACAAATCCAGCGATCGACCGTGACCGTGAGATGGAGCATTTCTCCACCCGTGTCGTTGTCGGCCCTCGTCCGATTGTGTACGGTCAACCGGATCAACGTCTTCGCGTTGAACTGTTAACTCCGCTTGTGCTTGAAGGCAGCAACGGTGTCGATTCCTTGGCTGAGCTTGGTCAACCTAGCTTCGAACAGCTTCGTGCCATGTTCACGGCTCAAGGCGATAATGCCGTAGCGACGCTGTCTCTTACATTTGCTCGCGGAACATCCTTGAAGGATGCTTTGAATCAATTGGCTACCGATGCGGTAGCAGCTGTTAAGAACGGTGCTGTACTGTTGATTCTCGATGATGCAGATGCACATCAAAATGATCGTTTATTTATGGATCCGCACCTTTCCGTTTCCAAAGTGGATATCGCACTTCGTGCGGAAAAATTGCAGTTCGGCGACAACCTTCGTCGTCAAACGACGGTTGTACTTCGTACCGCTGCGATCCGCAACCTGCATGATATAGCTGTTGCTTGCGGCTTGGGCGTTGATATCGTATCTCCATACTTGCTGTTTGCAACTTCCGCTATGAAGAATGGTGCGCCTGCAGCACGTAAAGTGTACACTGCTTTAACTAAAGGCTTGGAAAAAGTTATTTCCACTATCGGTACTCACGAGTTGCGCGGCTACACCCGCTTCTTCTCGTCCATCGGCTTGAAGCCTGAAGTATCTGATGTGTTAGATATCGTGAACTATCTTGGTAGTGAAGCGGCCGGTACTGGCTTTGCTGAATTGGAAAAGGACGCTGAAGCTCGCTATACCGACTTTACGAATCCTAAAGCTAAAGCGGGTCGTAACTTCCACTTCTTCCAACGTATGTGGAAGGCGCTCGGAGAGGCTGCTGCCGGAACGGCTCCTTATACCGATTACCGCGATAAGCTGCGTGAAGAAGAGAAACGCAATCCGATCTCGATTCGTCACGTTGCTGACTTCAATTATGATTTGGCCCTTCAAGAAGGCCGTAAGCCTCTTGATCCATCTCAAGTCGATATCGGTATCGGCGGTCATGATTTGCCTATGCTGATCTCCTCCATGTCATTTGGTTCCCAGAACGAAACTGCGTTCCGCGCTTATGCGGAAGCCGGTGAGCGTCTGAACATGGTTACCATGAACGGTGAAGGCGGAGAAATTAAAGATATGCTCGGCCGTTACAAAAGAACACGCGGTGCGCAAGTCGCTTCCGGTCGTTTCGGTATCAACGTAGAGCTGGCTAACGCCGTAGCTTTCCTTGAAATCAAAATCGGTCAAGGCGCTAAACCGGGCGAAGGCGGTCACCTGCCGGGCTCCAAGGTTACAGCTAAAATCGCTGCTGCACGTAACGCGACAATCGGTTCCGATTTGATCTCGCCATCCAACAACCACGATATTTATTCTATCGAGGACTTGGCACAAATCATCTCCGAGCTGAAAGAAGCAAGCGGCCGTAAAGCCAAAATTAACGTTAAGGTTCCAGTCGTTCCAGGTATTGGTACGATTGCGGTCGGTGTTGCCAAAGCAGGTGCGGATGTAATCACTTTGTCCGGCTTCGACGGCGGTACAGGTGCTGCACGTATCCACTCTTTGACACATGTAGGCTTGCCTACTGAAATCGGTACGAAATTGGCTCACGTAGCCTTGATCGAAGCCGGCTTGCGTCATAAAGTCGAGCTGTGGTCCGACGGCGGCTTGAAATCCGGTGCGGATGTAGTGAAAATGATGATGCTCGGTGCTAACCGTTGCGGATTCGGAAGTATCTCCATGCAGGCTATCGGCTGTACAACATGCCGTGGATGTCACTTGGATACTTGTCACGTAGGTATTGCAACACAAATTGACTCGATGGAAGAAGCGGAAGAAAAAGGTCTTCGTCGTTTCGTACCACGAGTATTCGATACAGCAGTAGACTCTCTCGTTCGTCTGTATGGAGGAATGGGCCAAGAAATTCGTGAAATCGTCGCTCAGTTGGGCTTCTCCAGCGCACAAGAGCTGGTTGGACGTTCCGACCTGCTGCAGCAAATCAGCTGCCAGGATAAAATTGACTTGTCCGACATTTTGCGTCCGGCTCCACTTTCCTTCGCAGCAGCGCATGAAGCTCAGCAAGAAGCTGCAGCTACGATATCCTCTGATATTCGTATCGCAGCAGGCGCTGAAGGGCAAGAATTCTTCCCGGATTCCTTATCCTTCGACGCTCCGGTTACTCGCAGATGGTCTAAAGTGGACGCGGAATCCCGTATTCTCGGAAGCCGCTATGCAAGCCATCGTGTAAGAGACCGCTTTGACGGTAGCTATGATGAATTGCCTCCAGTATCGCTTACTTTGACTGACGGTTCCGTACCAGGTAACGGCTTGGGTGCGTTCAACGCACGCGGCGTTGACATTACGGTACACGGCGGCGCTGAGGACGGCGTAGGTAAAATGTCGTTCGGCGGTAAAGTTGCGATCCTGAAATCACCAGGCAGCCACGGTCAGTTCATTAACGGTTCCGTTGGTAAATCGTTCGGATACGGTGCTCAAAAAGGTTTGTTCCTGATTCAAGGCAATGCAGATACTCGTGCTTGCATCCGGTTCTCCGGCGCAGACGTTGTATTTGGCGGCGAGATCACTTCTCCGTTGGAGGATGAATTGGGCGGACTTGCAAGCCGCGCGAACCTGAAAGGCTTTGCCTTCGAATACATGACCAATGGTCGTGCTGTAGTACTCGGTGACCCAGGTCCTTGGATTTGCGCAGGGATGACTGGCGGTGTTATTTATCAACGCCTTAATCCTGAAATGGGTATGAACGAAGCGGCAATTGAACGCCGTATCGCAAAAGGCGCGAAAGTAAAAATCGAGAAAGTCGGCCCGCAAAGCATCAAAGATCTGAATGAGCTGCTCGGCGCGTATCGTCAAGAGCTTGCTGCATCAGGTCAAACAGAGGCTGTTGCGAAAGTAGATCATCTGCTCGCTAATCTCGACACCAGCTTCGTCCGTATCGCTCCGGTTAACCTTCAAGCTGACCAATCGGTCGCTACAGAGTAATCAGACGATTATAAGAACTTATATAATCCCATCAGAACCTTCGCGTTCTGGTGGGATTTCTTTGTTTATGTTTCGAACGAAGCATTTCGGTATAATGATTATATAGACAGCGGATGGTAAGATAGAAGTCCTATGAGGAACGGACACAATGACTAATTTTAATCCGGATCAAGCTATATATAAGGAGGTGCAGTGGGATGGTTGACGAACACTACAGAATTGCTCGAAAAGAAGATCATGAGGTATTCCCCTGTACTTGGTATGCGATTGGTTGGGCAAGGGAATTGAAAGATAAGCCTATCAAAAAACGGCTGCTCGGACGGGATCTCGTCCTATTTCGAGATCAACAAGGCACAGCTCATGCGCTTCATGCTTACTGTCCACATAGAGGAGCCGATTTATCTCTTGGCCGCTGTGACGGCGGTCTGCTGGAGTGCGCGTACCACGCGTGGTCTTTTGATGGCACTGGAAAGTGTCTGGACATTCCGGCTCATCCTGGCCGCACTATTCCTGCTTTTGCTAATACGAAGTCTTATCCTCTTATAGAAAGTATCGGTCTGCTTTGGATCTATCCAATGACTAGAGATCAGCTGGAGAGCGAGCCAGAGCCACTAAAACTCATTAACCCGGTCTTAGAGAATCAGGACTATGTAATGGCACCTTACGATACCGTATGGCAGGCTCATTTAACGCGGGTAGTAGAAAGCGTTCTAGATGTCGCCCATGTTCCAATCGTTCATAACAAAACAATCGGTAAGAAGTCCCCGAAGGAAATAACCATAGAATTTGAAGCTGATGATAACCACATTCGAATTCGTAACGGCGGCGGTATTCTGCATTATGATTTTCCGCAGCAATGGCTGCTTACCCCTGTTAAGACGGAGGGAAGCCAGTTCATCAATTTTGTTACTTTCACACCGATCGAACAAGAGGTAACCGCGATTTACGGGCTTGCAGGGAGAAATTTTGCCAAGTTTCCCGGCATGAACTACGTTTTCTCCAGATACAGCAGTAAGGTGCTTAAAGAAGATCAAGGGATCGTTGAGAGTCAGCATCCCCGACCGATCCCCGATGCTTTGAGAATGGAAGCTCATGTGCCTGCGGATGGTCCCCAAGTGAGGTTCAGGCAGCGCTGGTACCAATTTTTGACGAGCGATGAACCGAGAATCGTGGTTAGCGAAGCAAAAGCTTAATCATGTAGTTACATTGCCTCCTTCCAAGCTTCATAAAAGCTTTTGATACTTTCATAACGATCTTCTGGAAGAGATGCGGCAGCTTTGCTGGCAACATGGTACAGTGGCTCTGAAGCTCTCCAATCGTTTAGCTCTCTACTTCCATTAGCAAGAAAAACGAAAGCTACCGCTCCCATTGTATAAACATTTGTCCGCCAATCAATTAAGCTTCCGCGAATGTATTCCTCTGGGGCCATAAAACGGCTGGAGCCGAACAATCGGTCTTTCTCCAGTATAAAAGCTCCTCTAGTGTAATGATCGAAATATATGGCTTTGCCCGCCGGCATGATTAAACATATAGGAAATTTTACCAAAAATATAGACTTTATACTTATCCCGCATTTATATTAGGATTATAGGGAGCTGAAATTAGCCCCCCTCTATTTGCAAGCACCCATCTATGATCTGAATGACACCATTAAGGTGTCTTTTTTTATTTTCATTAAAAGCATCTGGAACAAAAAAAGCGGTGCCTAAGCCCGCCTATTTACTTCCTATTCAATTGCATAACAAGAGTAATGCCTATCCCAGCTACAATCAGCACTCCGGAGATAATGGCAATAGCCAACTCCAGACCAACATTACTTTTCGTTCCAATGGCTATCGTCTCACCGAGCGTTTGTTCGTCGAAGGAACTAGCTAAACCGGTATTACCGCACAGCATGGGACGCAATTTTCCATTATCGGTCCCCACGAAAATAATGTATTCCTCTCCAACTTGAAACTTGGTCCAATAATTCTGACTTAACGTAACGGTTTCGTTCAGATCCCCCTTCCATGCTTTAAGCACATGAAACTTTAGCTTGTCATTCGTTTCCGATAACAGCCTCCCTTTAAAAACAAGCTCGGAATAGCCCATCTCTTCCTTTGGTGCCCGGGGTGGTGCGCACGATAGTGCCGATGCGGAGGGAATGGAGGCTCCCCAAAACAATACTAACGCAATCAACAACCCAATCCATTGCTTCATTTGTTAAACTCCCCTTCATCAAGGCATTTTCAAATATCTTCCTGATGTGCTTTATAACGAAGGTTGGCAGAACTATGTTGCAGCGGAGTTCACTTATTGATAACTTAAGGTATTATTTCCTTGAAAAAAGAAGCCATAGCTCTTAAGGGAGCCATGGCTTCTTTAACTCTGTTGCTATTATTGTTTAGCCGCGCGATAAGCTTCAATGTATTGAGCTGCTTTTTTCGCTACAAGGCTGTAATTACGTTCTTTAACCGCTTCGGTAGTCAGGTCGGAACCGATACCTACCGCAACAGCTCCTGCTTTAATCCACTCAGCCAGATTGCTGAGAGATACGCCGCCGGTAGGCATAATGTTAGCCTGCGGCATAGGCCCTTTAATCGCCTTGATGGTCGAAGGCGAGTACAGGTTGCCTGGGAACAGCTTCACGATGTCTACGCCAAGCTCCAACGCTTGTTGAATCTCGTGAACCGTCATAACCCCTGGCATAACAGGTACACGGTACCGATTACACAGTGTTACTGTAGCTGGGTTCAACGAAGGTCCTACGACGAACTCGGACCCGCTTAGAATTGCTGCGCGCGCTGTTTCTGGATCCAGTACTGTACCTACGCCAATGATAGCGTATTTGGATGGATCCTGCGTCGTGCTGGAATATTTCTTCGCAAGCGTCTCGATCGCTTGCAGAGCGAATGGAACGGTCATCGTAACTTCGATGACCTTAATGCCGCCCTCGATGGCTTGTTCAGCCATCTCTACAACTTCTTCCGGAGTCTCGCCACGAAGTACCGCAACGACACCTTCCGTTGTAATTTGCTGAAGCAGCTTTAATTTTTTCATATATGGTTTCTCCGTTCCTTAGCATCTAGTTTGAAGCTGATCAATGAAACAACAAGCTGTAAGCGACAGTCAGTCCCTAAACGTATACCTAGGCTTAGCGCTCTACGTGCTTCACATTGTTCAGCACAGCCTCTACTTGCTCCCAAGTCGGGATACCTTCCCAATCGCCTTCCATTTGTACAACCATGCAGCCGATTAAATTGCCGAGGCGAACAGCTTCAACATGGCTGTAGCCCTTCAACAGACCGACGATAAACCCAGCGCAGAAGCCGTCTCCGGCTCCAACCGTATCCACAACTTGCTCCGCCTTGAAATACGGCACAGCAGTAACACTGCCCTTCTCCACCACATAGGTTTCATCGTCTCCACCCTTGACGATACTGACCGCGTTCAATTCACCCAAACGCTGAATAATTTCGTCAAAGCTCTCCGTTTGATACAGCAGCTTAAGCTCGTCCAAACCAGGCAGGAAGTAATCCGCTTCCTTTGCCATATCGAGCAGCACGTCGCTCGCTTCTTCGATGGACCACAGCTTCAAGCGCAGATTCGGATCGAAGCATACTTTCACGCCATGCTTGCGGGCAAGGCGCATAGCTTCTTTGGCAGCTTCACGGCAGGATTCACTTAGTGCCGGTGTAATGCCGGTAACATGCAAGTATTTAGCCTGCTTGATGTAATCCTCGTCAAGATGCTCCGGCTTCAGCGTGCTTGCTGCCGAGTTTTTGCGGTAGTAGTATACCGATGTTTTACCGGATACGACTTCGCGGAGCATCAGCCCTGTAGGAGCATCCGTCGTCAATTCAGCACGGGATACGTCCACGCCTTCGCCGCGAATTTTTTTCAGGATCATCCGTCCGAACGGATCTTTGCCCAGTCGGCTGAACCAGCCTACACGATGACCAAGACGAGCAACGCCGATTGCTACGTTGCTTTCAGCACCGCCGAACAATCCTTGAAACTGCGATGAATATTCGATTCCTTTGGAGCCTGCCGGCATCATGAGCGCCATCGTTTCCCCAAAGGTAATGATCTCCGGTTGAAACATTTGAGTGGTACCCTGTTGTGCCGCCATTACCGGTTCATCCATCCGCCGTCAACGCAAAGCACGTGACCGTTCATGTAATCGGAAGCTGCGGAAGCCAGGAATATTGCAGGACCTTGCAAATCTTCCGTAGTGCCCCAACGAGCTGCTGGAATACGAACCAAAATTTGCGAGCTGCGCTCTTCATCTGCACGCAATGCGGCAGTGTTGTCCGTGGACATGTAGCCTGGAGCAATGGCATTAACTTGAATGCCTTTGCTTGCCCATTCGTTAGCCAATGCTTTGGTTACTCCAGCAATAGCATGCTTGGAAGCCGTGTATCCAGGAACGTTGATTCCGCCTTGGAAGCTCAGCATCGAAGCGATGTTGATGATTTTACCGGAGCCTTGCTTGATCATCTCACGGCCTACCAGTTGGCACAGGAAGAAGGATGCGTTCAGGTTCAGGTTAATCACATCGTGCCAATCTTGTGCCGAATGCTCAGCAGCAGGTGTACGACGAATAATCCCTGCATTGTTAACCAAAATATCAATTTTACCGAACGCGTTCAGCGCTTCGCTAACTACGCGCGGATATTCTTTTTCATCGGACAAGTTCGCAACGACAGTATGAACTTTACGGCCCAGAGCTTCAATTTTTTCTTGAGTCTCTCTATTGCGGTCATTGCTCGTAACAATCACGATATCTGCGCCCGCTTGTGCTAATCCCAAAGAGATTCCGCCACCAAGACCTACGGCACCACCTGTTACGATAGCTACTTTACCGGTCAAATCAAAAAAATTCATCTCTACACCTCGTTTAAACGTTTTATATAATAACAAAACCCCAGTTCCTGAGGTTGTCCACACTTATTATTATAAGTGAAGTACCCCCAATGTGCCAGAGCGCCTCTGAAAATTTCATCATCATTCTTTCATAATTGGCCATTTTTCGATATTTCTTCACCATTAGGGATTTTCCCACTTACAACGCGCATAACTCAATTTCGAAACCGAGATCTTCAATCATTCGCTGATCTTCAGCAGCTTCCTGACCCGATGTAGTCAAATAATCGCCAACGAATATGGAATTCGCCGCGTACAGTCCTAGTGGCTGCAGTGACCGCAAATTGACCTCTCTTCCCCCTGCTATCCGGATTTCTTTGGAAGGATTCATGAACCGCATCAGAGCGAGCACCTTCAGGCATTGTCGTGGATTCAGCTCCTTCAGGTGTTCCAATGGTGTCCCGGGAATTGGATTCAAAAAGTTTACCGGAATCGAATCCGCCTCCAGCTCACGAAGTGCGTACGCCATTTCAACAATCTCCTCGTTCGTCTCCCCCATCCCCACGATACAGCCGGAGCAAGGCGACATCCCTGCTGCCTTTGCCTTCTTTACCGTTTCTTGACGGTCGTCATAAGTATGTGTCGTAGTAATCCTGGGGAAACGGCTGCGGCTCGTATTCAGATTGTGATTATATCGGTCCACTCCGGCATCCTTCAGTCGAACCGCCTGCTCCTCAGATAGAATGCCCAGGCACGCACATATTTTCAACGGCATTGTAGATTTAATCTCCTGTACGGCTTCAATGAGCTGATCGAGCTCTTTGCTTGTAGGACCTTTTCCGCTGGCCACAATGCAGTATGTACCAACCTTCATTTCCAAGGCTTTGCGTGCACCGTCTAACAGCGTGCTTTTCTCGAGCAGTGGGTATTTCGATATCGTCGCTTTGGATACTATCGATTGCGAACAGTAGCCGCAGTCCTCTGGACACAGTCCGCTTTTCGCATTAATAATCAAGTTGAGCTTCACTTTGTTCCCGTAATAATGATGTCTTACCTGATATGCGCTATTCATTATCGCCAATACTTCATTGTCATCCGCCTCTAGCACGGACAAGCCTTCCTCCATCGTTAACGGCTGCCCTCTCAATGCTTTCTCAGCCAACGTAGTCCAATCCTTATGTATTGCTTCCATGAGGTCCCTCCCGATCTCGCATTCAGCTTCATTGCTTTCAATTTCGTACATCTTACGATATTCATTTTTGTACAACTTCAGTTAATTGTCAACCATATAATTAATATTCTGGTTGACAATAAATACGTTATTAAGCAATGTCCAATCCCGCTAAAAAGTGAACGCTCCTTATAAAGATAAGAACAAAAAATACGAACAGTACTCTACCATTTCAGTAAAACGTTCCTTTGGTGAATCAAGAAAACACCTTAGCTAGACTCTCCAAAAAAACCATTGGAGATAAGTTCAACAAAATGAAAACAAGCGAATTCAGCCGAAAAAAGGCGAATGAAGAAGTCTTAATTCAAAGAATCTCCTATCGAAAGCACTCTCTCTTTCACTAAAACGATCATTTCCTTCTTGCAATCGGAGCTGGAAGAGATTAGAATAATACGCGAACACATACGAACATTTGTTCTTGTTTTATTGTATGTGTTTGTACTACCTTTCGGGACTTATATCATGAACCTACAGCAGAAACTAGAAAGGAGTTGGTTGTTTTCATGTCCTGCCGCGACCTTAAAGATTCATGATTAAGGGTGCACAAACAAAAAAGGATCGACAGCGCTAACTGTCCATCCTCCATCGGGAATTGTACCCGATTCTATTTGGTGACACAGATGGTTGCACCCATTCTGCGTCGTCTCATCGCCCAAGCTTAGACCAAGCTGTCCAACTGCAAGACTCGCTCTTTACAAGCAAGATCAAGAACAGGCCCTACGTCCGTGCTATAGCGATTCGACCGCTTTATTATACCATAACATCCTCTAGCCGGAACAAGTAGCAATTATAGCGCTTCACGTTAATAAAAAGATTTTTATCGTTTTAACTACTACTTGGAGGTGTTTTTAATTGGGTAAAGTGAAAATAGATCTACTCAAAGGTGAACGAAACTATTCAGAGAAATATGCTCTCATTGATGCCAAAAGCATTGCTATGCTGCTTCGTGATGGTCATCTTATCCGATCCCGTACCTATTATGCCGGTGATTATGCCGGAGTCGACATATTGACTGATTTGCAAACAGCCATGAAATCAGCATCGCTTACTCCCCGTCAATCCGAATCGATAGCTTGGGTGTATGGACATGATGTTACGCTGGATGCCGCAGGAACCCTGATGGGCATTACGAAGCAAGCTGTTCGTCACGCGGTGACTACCGCTACTGAGAAAATTGCCGCGGTTTTTAAACAATGGAATTACAGCGAAACAAACGGTGACCTGTTGAAGGAGGGTGAAGCCATTGCACAATGAGCCATTGGATTTCCACCTCGAAGTAACTAAACTTCTTCAATTACGCATCATAGACCGTTCTTCCCGAATGGAGACGGTCCAAGCACTGATTGAGAGATATTGGGAGCAGGCAGGGAAGTCGCCGGATTCTGCGCAGCTAGAGCGTTTAACCGACTATATCTTACAAGAAGAGCTGCAGGACCCGGATCCGTACAAAATGTCCCACAATGATCATCCGATCATGAGCGCTTGGCAGTATGATCTGCGCCGCCAGAGGGAATCGTCACTCAAAATTGCCGAAGAAATAGGCTCTGACGGCAAGCGTTACAGTGCCCCTCATCGCCGTCGCCGCTCCAAAGTAGAAATGCTTTTCATGGACGAACAGGCTCGAATCCGCAATGCTCAGCGTGCTTCCCAATATGCGAAAGCTACAGAAGCCGGACCGGTAGTCACCTATCATTTACGTGACCTCGGCGGAACTTTGAATGAAGCTCCTTTCTCCGTTGAAACCCTCACCAAAAAATAATTACTTTTCCCCTTTTACTTTTGGTTCATCTCAAACCTATACGTTATGAAGCGGTTGATGATAAGCCGCTAGGGTTGACCGCCGCTGAAAGCATGGCGAGTGTCGGTCCCCTCTTCTGCAGATAGGCGGCAACAAAGAGTTCCTTTTTGTCCGACTCTGCTGATCTTCATTTAACTACCCACAATAAAACAAGGAGGTGCCGCTTATTCTTTCAATAGAGAGAAACGTTAAGCGTCATTTGCAGTCCGAGCTTTGTCGAGGAGATCCATGGGTGTATTCACTGGAGCTCCGCTATGGAATTGGCTGTATAAAAGGAGGGATGATATGTCGATCCTGACCGAGTTCAACTCCATCGAAGCCTTTCTGAAGACGGTGCTTCCTGACGTCACTGTGACTAAGCATGAGAATCCGGCAGCCCCCTCTCCACACACACTGCTGCTTCGCTTGAATAGCGATGCTCGTCAGTCAGAGACGAATCTGCTCGTTCGAACCGAACGGGAATATTCCCTGCAATTATGGTCAGGCAGCGCAGAGGAAACGCTCGAGACGTTGGACAGGCTCAGCACCGCATTGTATCAAACTCAGCTTATTCCTGTACTGGGAGCTGCGCGGTTTATAAGGGTCCGATCATTCGCTTTCAATCCAACATCTTCGATTGACCCTAACCTATACACTTATACCGGTATATTACGAACCGAGGGGCGCCAAGCCCGAACCCAGGAATCATACGAAAAGATCCAACATGTATATGCACAGCAAATTACACTTTAAGCTGCGCATTTCCTATACATCAACTTACTATTAGGAGGTTTTACAATGGCTGGAGGCAGTTGGGATATTACATCTTTACCGGTTCGTCCGGGTCTTTACATCAATTTCAAGGAAGCGGCGACAGCTCAAATTTCTGGAGGAGCGCGTGGAATCGTTGCGATTCCGCTAACTTCTTTTAAAGAGGGTACAGCGGTAGCTAAAACCTTTTACACAGTGAGCAATGAAACAGAAGCCTTAAAGCTGTTCGGCACCGACCATATTCAGTCCATTCGATTCGCACTTCAAGGCGGGGCCAAGTATATACTCGTATATACTCTTCCTGATTCGGCTACAGCTGCGGATTATGCTGAGATGCGCACTGCTTTCGATACACGTCCGTTCAATGTATTTGTGTTTGACGGGGAGTATAGTTCGGAGGAACAAGCTGCACTAAAAGCTTGGGTCGCTGCAAACCGGGACGAAGGCAAGCATTTCATGGCTGTTATCGGAGGAAATGCAGCGACGGATGCAGATTCTGTGCAGGGTAATTCCCGCTCCACACTGAACAGCGACATGTACATCGTCAACCTGATCAACGGCGTATCCATTAATGGCACTAATTATACCTCCTCGCAGTTTGCGCCGTTCATTGCCGGCCTTATTGCTGGCTCGACGATTAATCGTTCCATTACGTATGCACCTGTTAGCGTAAACGATGTAACCAAACGTATGACCAACTCGCAAATTAAGGATGCTCTTCAAGCAGGCTCTCTCGTCCTCACTCACGATGGAGAGAAAGTGAAGATCGAACAAGGCCTGACGACGAGCAAGCATAAAATTCGTGCCATTCGCACCCGTCAAGCCGTAAGCACCGACATCACCAAGACAGCTAACGATTCCTATATCGGCAAAATTGACAACAACGAGGATGGACAAGCTGCCTTGATCAGCGCTGTCAAAGCCTATCTTGAAACTCTAGCCGCGTCCAACGCTATTGCTGAAGTAGATGTCATCTTAGACCCCCAACATGCCAGCAAGGGTGATTCTGTGTACCTCTCCATCAGTTACCGAGAGGTAGATTCAATGGAGCGTATTTTCTTAACGGTAACTATTTAACACATCAATCATTAATCTACTAAAGGAAGGTGTATATCAATGGGTTTGTTAGACGCAACCAGAACAATTCAAGGCAGCTTCGGTGAAATTTGGTGTGACGGTGAATGGCTGTCCAACTTTTATTCCGGGGAAGCAACTGCGGAAATTGCATACGAGAAAATTAAACGCGCAGGCACCCGCAAAGTCGGTAATAAAGCCGGTACTATTGAACTGTCCGGTACTATTAAAGGTTATAAAGTGACATCCGAGCTGGCTCGTAACGTCTCCAGGGTCATGAATGACGGTGTCGGGGCTATGGTTACCCAGTTAACCATGAAGCTCGCTGATCCCGAAGCATATGGCTACGAACGTGTCGTACTGAAGGGAGTCCAATTCACTAAAATTGACATCATGAAGTTTGAGCATGGCGCAATTGTCGAGACAGAATGGCCGTTCGTCTTCGATGATTTTGAATGGCAAAATGCCATTCCGAAGCAAAGGTAGCTCCTTGTAGCGCTTACTTATTGAGATTAGTGCCTTTTTTTCTTCACTCCCCCTTTCCTATACCTGCAGGGATCTGGCGCCAGACGTCGGGTTCCTCTTTTTTAATAACTACACATTTTGGAGGTTAAACTCATGGACGCATTGCAAGCTTTTTTAACCGCGGATTTACATATTGAAAAAGATATATTCCTTCAGCGCCTCAATGCCTCGTTGCGTATCAAATCGATCGATTCCGCGTCTTTGGATCAGGCTCGTGAACAAGCCACTTTTAGCGTAGGATCAGGGAAAAAGAAAGAACGTGAATGCGATAACGAGAAGTTCAAAGCTATTCTTATTACCAAAATGATTGTAAACCTCGATTTCGGAAATCCCGATCTCATGAGTAAGTACGGCGCCACTGATAAAGTGGACTGCGTACGCAAAGCGCTTCTTCCTGGTGAAATCGAGCGTATCGTTGATGCTGGCCTAACGTTATCCGGCTTCGGCGATACGGACGAGACCATCGAAGAGCTAAAAAACTAATTCGGTCAGGTGGTGTACCGTTTCTGGCACATGCAATATTTCAACGCCACCACATCCCACCTGACGAATTTTACGCCAAGCCCTATGAAGCACGTATGGTCATGCTCGTCTCCATGCTCGTGCAGCTCGAAGATGAGGAACGTGAAGTGAAAAAAGGAGGTGACAGGTAGTGGACAATGTAAAGGTCACGATTACGCTTAACGATCAGTTTACAGGTAAACTGCAAAAAATCTCAAACGAGCTCATCAATCTCGAACGAACTACGAAAAAAGTTTCAACTGCCATCGAAAGAATGACCCGCTTCAATGAAGCTGCTGCAACTTCCTTCAAAAAACTAATGGATAAAGCAACGAAATCATTTTCGGAAATCAATCGCAGTTCCTTGTCCAACGCGACCTCCAAAGTCAAGCACCTTACCGATCAAATGAACAGCTTAACCCAAGCCGCTCAACAAGCGTCGGCTGCTGTGAAAAATGTTTCGAACTCAGGCTCAGGCAGCAGCGGTTCGGGTAAAAATGGCGGGGCACCTTATTCTGGCTTAGGCACAAAGGTCAAAGATACAGCGAAAAAAATAGCCAAAGGAACCTTTTCAGCAGCAAAGTGGATTGGGCAAAAGGGCATAGCTTTAGGCAAATTCGCGGTTTCAGAAAGTATGCCGGGTCTTCAGCTCTCGTCAGATACCGAACAGGAAAATATAGCCTTTGCAGCACTGCTTAATAGCGAAGAAAAAGCCAAGAGCTTTAACCGAGAATTGGTGAACTTCACGAACGGTACCCCATTCGAGCTTGCTCAGATACGAAATGCATCTAAACAGCTTCTTTCCTCTCAAATGGAGCCTGAAGATGTAAAGAAGACAATGAAAGCTGTCGGCAACGCGGCAACGGGAAATGGTACAGGCAGTAAGGGCTTTGAGGACATTACGGGTGCTTTGAGCAGAATGAGGCTGGATGGCAGCGTGACCGAGAAGGAGATGCTGAATTTGGTTTCCTCAGGTATCCCGGCTTGGGACATACTTGCAACCAAGATGAACAAAACGACCGAGCAAATCAAAGCCATGACCAAAGCAGGAACCTTGCCAGCGACGCAAGCCGTAAATGATTTGGTAGACAAAATGAATCAAATGTCCCCTGAGGCTATGGATAAACAAGGGGCTACGCTGGCAGGGCTTTTCTCTGTTATTAAAAATACGTTCAACTACGAGCTCTTGGAAAGATGGGGTGACGGTATTTCTAAGGCCCTCCAGCCCCGTCTTCAACAGCTTGTCACGTGGATCAACAATAATGGTGCGACTATAGCCAGATGGGGCCAGACGATTCAAAACTGGGCTTTTTCCATTACCAATAGCCTGTCTTCGAAGTTTGAAGGGGTTTTTACTTATATACAGCAGAAGTATTTGAATAATTCTTTTTTTCAAAAGCTTACTCCTCCATTGCAAATCAGCTTTGTTATTTCAGATCTTTTAAGCAATTTTAATAAATGGTTATCATCTGGAGGGAGTGAACAAATAGAATCCATTACAAAAACCATTACTGAATCTATTTCCAATGGATTAACAGTAGCAATCGCTCCCCTCTTTGTAATTGCCTATAAATTAGGCGTAAGTATAGCTAGCGGACTCATTCTAGGTTTAAAACAAACCATTGCCAATCACCCTGGAATGTCTGTTCTTATTGGGGCTGCTACAGGAGCCTATGTAGGAGCAAAAGTCGGTAAAGGCTACGGTGCGCTTATTGGAGGTGTTGTAGGCGGTGTCGGAGGGGGACTTACGAGCTATTTTGCCAAAAGATCGATTGAACGTGAGAATTCGATAAAGCCAGAGGATTTCATAAAAAACCTAAATGATCGTTCAAATAAACAAATTCCTAGTGCAGCGCTTAATCCCAACGCTACAATATCAGACATACTATCTTACTCCGGTTTGCCAAACGATGGCTTACCCGGCGAAATTTTTGATTTCCCTAGCATATCAGATAGTCAATTTAATGGTAATCTTGAACAACTACTTGGTGATAGCCATCACTCAGACAAGCCATGGCGCAACAATCAAACCGGCTCTTTACCGATTACTTTCAACTTCAATTATCATGGTGAGCGTATGGGCGAGAAAGAAATTGACGAAATGATGGGCATCTTTACGCGGAAATTGGAGGCGGTAGCACCATGAGCAACTTGTCCATCTGGTTATCGTTCAATAACGACGCTGAACGTTTCCAACTTCCCGTTAATCCCGAGGCCATTAAAGTATCTACAACACGCGGCTACGAGGATATAGAAGTAACGCAGCTTGGTGAAATCACGTTGATCGGTAATGAAAAGCTGCGGGAGTACACCTTCTCCTCCTTTTTTCCGAAAATATACAACCTGTCCTATTGCGAGTACGATGACAGCAGTAGGAACAAATCCCCTTGGGAAATTGTCCAACTCATCGAGAAATGGATGTCCAGCCGACAGCCGATCCGCTTAATGGTAACAAGCTTATCACCGGATCCTAAGGACATGGCAGCTCTCCCTAAAAGCACCTTAGAATCCAACGTCGTTAATGTACCTGTAACCATCCGTTCTTTTAATTACGAGGAGCGTGCCGGTCATGTCGGAGACCTCTAT
This sequence comes from Paenibacillus sp. UNC451MF, assembly GCF_000686845.1. Lineage (GTDB taxonomy): Bacteria > Bacillota > Bacilli > Paenibacillales > NBRC-103111 > Paenibacillus_S. Next base: position 191,545 of record NZ_KK366026.1, read on the forward strand.
TACGAACTAACCCTAAAGGAATACCGTTTTATCGAATTCAAAAGACTTTTAAAAGATGGCGATACATCGTTTAAGGAAGAAACTGAACGCCCGGAACCTAGGATAGCACCGGAAACATATGAGGTACGGTCAGGAGATACCTTATGGCATATTGCCCAAAGAACCTTAGGCTCTGTTGATCAATGGCGTCATATTTATGAAATCAATCAGGAACTCATAGGTCCGAATCCTAACCTCATATATCCTGGCCAAGTGCTGGTGATAAGCGAATGACCATTCAAATTTTGTACAATGATGATTCCTACCTTGATCCTATCGTCAATTCTATCACCTGGTCAGGAGACATTTCTCAAACTCATCGAAAACTGGAGGTATCGCTATCCAATACTACTAATGGTACGGAACAAGCAGTTCCAATCGAGCTTGGAAGTGAACTAAAGCTCATAGCCGATGGGATGGAATTGTTTCATGGTATCATTTTTCAGCACCAAATCGACGCCCAAGGAAAAATGTCGATCACAGCCTACGATGAGAATATATATTTGACCAAAAACACAGACACCAAAAAATTCATCAATATGACCGCTTCTGCTATCATTCGTGAGCTGTGCTCTAGTTTCGAAATTCCTATTGGAGATATTGCTGATACTAAATATGTCATTCCCAAGCTGATTCTAAGAGATAAAACTCTACGTGATATGATGATAACTGCGCTGACCGAAACGCAAAAACAAACGGGTGAGCGCTTTTTGTTGTCCGCTAAACAAGGCTTCTTACATCTAATCAAACGTGGTGAAAAAAGAACCGATTGGATTATCGATAGTTCAACGAATCTGTTTGGAGCTTCTTATTCCCAATCTATCGAAGACATGCACACTCAAATTAGAGTCATAGGTGGCGACGAGGACAAGAACCCCATCGGCGCATTAGTAACTTCTCCTTCATTGGGACACAAGTACGGTGTGATGCAGCATCTGGAGCACGCCAACTCCGATATGAACATGTCCCAGATCGTCCAAATGGCAGAGCGCCTCGCACAAGATCTCGGAAAAATAAAAGACGAAGCCCGTGTAGAATCAATTGGCAATGTAGAAGTAACTGCCGGAAGCGCCATTTACGTTCGAGATCCTATGACTCGTATCGTTGGCGCTTTTTATGTTATTACCGATTCTCATGTATTTGAAAAAGGCTCTCATCGCATGAGCCTCACCCTATCTGGAGATGAGGGGTTACCACAAATAGATTATGAACAACCTAACGAGCCAGATCAGGAACACGGTTAATCTTAATAAAAAGCGTATCTCCAAAGTTAAAAAGGAGCGATGCAAAATGATAGAAGGCTCGAATGCAAGCAAATTTGCGCAATTAATAAAGAAAATCGGCTTCAACGAATTCGACCGACTAGACTTGGCTACTATTATTTCCGTATCTCCAGTTCTTCGCATTCAAGTCGACAATATGAAGATCGAGCTGGATGCATCAGATGTGATAGTGGCCGAACACTTAACTGACCACGAACGAATCGTGACGATAAAAAGTGATCTAAAAAGTGATCCCGATAGCATAAGTGAACTTGATAAAGGACTCTCTTCCTCTGATGATATTGAGAATGCGATCCTCACCGTTAAATCCCCTTTGAACACAGGTGATCGCGTGATCGTAGCTTCCGCTAACAGTGGCCAGTCCTATGTCATTTTAGATAAGGCGGTGATTTACCGTGGCACTTAGTCCTCTTATAAATCCACAGGAGCGAACCATCACAGTTTCTAAGAAAGCAAAACCTTCCAGAACCTATTCGCTGGAGTTCGATAATGGAACCATTGGTGAGCTTATCGATGGGACTGCCGCGCTTCGGCAGTTTATTCGTAAAGCTTTGGCTACTCCAAGATATCGGTATTTAATCTATAACGATCAATATGGATCCGAAGTGGAAAAGCTCATCGGTCAGGACCTGCCTTTGGCGCTCTTGCAATCCGAAATACCAAGACTAATCAAAGAAGCTCTCATTTACGACGACCGTATCAGGGATGTTTACGGCTTCGAAATTCGTCGTGAATTCGATACGCTATATATATCATTTTCCGTTTCAACTGTAGTTGGAACTATTCAGGAGGAGGTGACCCTTTAATGGCCTATGAAGAACAGACCCAATCCGCCATATTACAACGAATGCTGGATGCGACATCCGCTACGATCGATAAACGTCAGGGAAGTGTAACCTACGATTTGCTCTCACCCGCTTCTATTGAAATGGCTATGGCCTATATGGAACTGGACAATGTCCTAAAACTAGGCTTTGCCGATACAGCATACGGTCCTTATTTGGATTTACGCTGCAGTGAAATTGGAATTGAGCGAAAATCTTCAGTCAAAGCATCGGGCAGCTTGACCTTCAACGGACCAGACGGAACCATCCTCCCAAAAGGAACTGAAGTATCGACAGGTGGAAATGCACCTGTTTATTTTCTCACTACAACAGATGGAACTCTAAGTGGGGATTCCATAGCCATTCCGGCTGAGGCCAGATCAGGAGGAGCCACCGGTAATGTAACTATCGATGCGGTTAAACTTGTCCTTGGCCCGCTTAGCGGCGTAGTGAAAGTCAGTAACAATGCTCCTTTTAACGGGGGCATCGATACAGAATCGGATGCAGACTTACTTGCGCGATATATGGAACGCGTCCGTCGTCCTGCAACCTCTGGTAATGCCAATCAATATCGCCAATGGGCACTTGAAATAGCCGGCATTTCTGACGCCAAGGTTTACCCCATCTGGAACGGTAATGGTACAGTGAAGGTCTCTTTGCTCGACATGAATAAGCGTGCACCGGAAGACTCAAAAATTGCAGAAGTAGCCAATTATATTGATTATGTACGTCCTATTGGTGCAACAGTAACCGTCGTTGCCGCCACGGAGATTAATATCCATGTGAGTGGGAGCTACACCTTAAAGGAAGGTTCCACACTAGAGGAAGCACGCTCCCAAATAACAAAAGGGTTAACCGATTATTTTAAAACGCTCGCCTTCCACGATCCCATTGTTCGTTACACACAAATTGCTAATATTTTATTGGCAGCTGACTCTATCGTTGATTATAGCGAGCTCACTATCAATGGGGGAACAACTAATATTACTATTCCGGATGGCAGTGTCCCAGTGGCTGGGACGGTGATCTAAAATGAGAGATTACCCACTCGTTCGAATGAGCATGGCTGATTATATGCCTAATTATTACAGGGACTCTCTGGTTGTTGATAACTTACTCGATCGCGAAGCATCCTTTATTGCTCACATAAACACGGAAATGAATGAAGTACTGGCGCAATTTTATATCGATACGGCAACATGGGGACTCACGCATTGGGAACGAATTTGCGGGATTAGAACCGACTCTACGAAGCCAAACGATCAGCGCCGATCCGTCATAAAATCAAAGCTGCGCGGCATCGGGACAGTTACAGCAAAACTTATTAAAGATGTCGCTGAGGCTTATGTAAACGGAGAAGTTGAAGTAACAGAGAATAACACACTTTATCATATTACGATCACGTTCATCTCTACCCGCGGAATCCCCGCCAACCTGGATGATATTCAGGCTTCACTTCGTATGATTATACCGGCACACATTGGCATCAACTTTGAATTTACGTATTTGTCCTGGCAAGAGCTTAATGCTTTAGATTGGACTTGGGATGACCTTGATGCACGAAAGCCCACCTGGAATGAATTAGAGACCTATAGACCGTAACGAAACGGAGGAATGAATATGCCAGTTGTAACACCACGCCTAGGGATAAAAAAGCCATTAGGTAATGAGAATGTAACTAGAGAGGCATTTAACGAAAATTACGATATTATCGATGCCAATGCTGCTAAGAAAACCGAAGTGGATGCTGCTTCAGCCGCCGCTACTACCGCTAAAAACGCTGCTTCAGCCGCTCAGAGCACAGCGAACAGTGCTCTAGCTCGGGCGAATGCTAGCTTACCGAAAGACGGTAGCGAAGATATGACTAGTCACCTAACATTACAAAATGGAGCCGGATTTTTTGTAAGGAAAACCGATGGTAACCGTGGGAATGCGCTATTGCACCGAACTACGGGGAATACAATCGTTTTAGGCGATGATTCCGAGGTTGTATATACTTGGACCGGTCAAAGATTCTGGCATGAAAAAAACTTAGTTATAGGTAATGCATCTGGAAATATTCCTCAAAGGGATAGTAACGGCAGACTCTTTGCAAATGTTCTTGCAAGTACAGATACTAGGGAGGTAAACTCCCCACCAAATTATTACCCAATGGGCGTGCAAGAGGAATTCAAAAGAGGTAGCGTTATCGGCATACCAATTGAAACTTGGCTACATGTTAGAACTATACGTCCATGGACTGATGATAGCGCAGGATGGACTTTTCAAGAAGCTTACGGAACCCAAACAGGAAAAAAATATGTGAGACGTGGAAATAACACCACATGGCAAGCTTGGGGAACTGAATGGGATTCTACTAACGATGGGAATGGTAGCGGGCTCGATGCTGAATTGTTATGTGGGATGACTACAAGCGTTAATTCAGAAGGAAATACAATTGTTGCAAGAACTTCAAGTGGTTCAATAAATGCAGATACCCTATACGCTTCTTCTGTAGGTATCGGCGTTCCAGTATATGCCAAAAATCCAGCAGGGGAAATCAGACTTTATCCGTTTAATGATGGATTTGATTATATCCAAACAAAAAATGGTTTAAAGCTTACTGGGTTAGATGGTCAAAAATCGTCTAAATTTTCTTTAGACACCAATCAATTTCTATTCAACGGTGAGATACAGCCTGTATTCAGATTCAGCAACGGATACCTAGAATATCTTACAGAAACTGGTTGGCATTCAACTGGAGGCATCAAAAAAGTGCAACGCGGGCTTTACACCCATTCAACTGGTGATGAACGTACTCAAACTATAGGACAAGTAAACCCTGATAAAGCTTATATCATCATTTCTTATACTGGCGAATATTCCACCTATGCAATTAACTCCGATATTAGGGCGAGAATTTCCAGCTCTACCGAGATCGCATTTTACAAACGTTCTACAAATCCAGTTGAATTGCAATGGCAAGTAATAGAGTTCTACTAGGTGGTGATTCCATGTTTAAAAAGGTTCAACGCAATAATTACAACATATCCAGGTCTCAAAGCAAGGTGCCTATAGCGATACAAGCCGTTAATAGAGACAAGAGTGAATTACATGTAACTTGGAGTGGTGAAGCAGATAATAGACACATTCGCGGCGATGTTCAGATTTCATTCATAGATAATACGACTATACAAATATACAAAAATTCATCTTATGAAGTTGAGGTTGCTTGGGAAGTTGTCGAATACTTTTAAGAGGTGAAAAGCATGACTAATGAAAAACTAGAAAACGGAATAAATCCAAATGGCAAAGGTAGCGAACAAAATCATAGTCCATTTGAAGTAACGCGTCATTACGCTTTTATAAACGAAAATAAAGTTTGTTATGCAATCAGCAGCATAACAGCTGATCTTCCAGAAACAGAGGAATGCATCCATTTGGAAGAAGGTTATACCATCAATACAGGAGACAAGTACATTAATGGAGTTTGGAGTCCAGCCGCAGTAGAGCCGTCGCCAGATGAACCGTCAATTTTTCAAAGACTCGAAGCAGAAAACGCTGAGTTAGCAAAAAAGAACGTGGAATTATGGGAAATCTTAGTTTCGCAGGGGGTTATTTAATTATGGAGACTACGATCTATCCAGCACTAGTTAGTGGTTATGCAAAAACGATATATATCGACGGTACGAGGACTTTTCCAAGTATCATACCAGTCTATGTAGATCATGTTAAAGAGTATGCCGCAACAGGCCTTGTAAACGGCTCAAACTATTATCCGGCTTTCAAAGGCTATTCACTCTCTCAACTCGAAAATGCTTTATCACAAGGTCGAATTTCACAGGATGAGTTCCAAGACACAATCGCACTGATATCCTAAGGAGGTGGTAGTGTGATAACCGACGAAATTCAATACTTTTTAACACAAGGACCCTTTGCGGTCCTTTTTGTTTGGTTGCTCATTTACGTTATGCGCGCGAACCGAGAACGCGAAATGCAAATGCAATCGATATTGGAGAAATTTAGTGAAAAATATGATGTTATTATTTCGGAGGTCCGGGATATTAAAACACGGATACTCCACGAAATGGAGTGATCTGTTTGGAAAATGACATTTTAACATTAGCTGCCCTAGTAGCTGCCTATGTCGGCGTCGTAAAAGGGATTGGACTAAATGAAAAATACACTCATTTCGTAGCCTTACTTGTTGCAGCAGCCTTTATTCTTGTTCCTGAACAAGTCCAGCAGGCTATTATCAAAACCAGTATCATTGGGTTGACTGCAAGCGGGGCTTACAACTACACAAAGAAACGAAGCGATATCCAATGACGTTCAAGATGAAATACGAGATTATTCCGCGTTATTTACCCGGAACAGTGACAGCTCCCTCTGTTCGTAGATCATGTCTACCCATCCATAAAGTTCACTTCATGGTAGCCCACGACACAGGAAATCCTTCCTCTACCGCTTCCGGCAATGTTGCCTATTACACTCGTTCTGCCTACGAAAGAGACCAAGAAGCTTCTGCCCATCTTTTTGTAGACGATAAGGAAATCATTGAGTGCATCCCTTTCCTTACCTCAGACTCACCAGAAAAAGCCTGGCATGTGCAATATAACACCTCAATTGATAATATGATCTATGGATTTGATGCCAATGATGCTGCAGGCGGAATTGAGCTTTGTTACGGCGGTTCCATCAATTTGTCCGAGGCTTATACTAGATATGTATGGGTCATGGCATATGCTTGTTATCGCTTTGGTCTAGATCCTGTTAAACATATCACCGGTCATTATATCCTTGATCCTACACGTAAAGTAGATCCGAAAAATGCTTTTTCTTTGCTTTGCATTTCTTTTGACGATTTCATTCAGGATGTTGCATCCGAATATCGTGAATGTACCATGGAGGAACAAAAAATGCTGGAAAAAGGAGTTGCAGAAACTATCATCAATACCTGGATCTCTCCTGCTTGGTTTAAAGCGAATGGGAATAATGAACAGCAAGATTACCTTCATTGGCTGGCCAACGAGCTGCGTAAAGCCGCTGGCACTCCAAACGATTAAGAGAACTCTCTATAGTTGCTGATATTAACAAAAAGCCCATTAGGCCTAACTCAGAAAATAAAACTCACAAAAAGCCATCCTTTTAGGATGGCTTTAATTTACGTAAATGGCGTCCCAGGAGGGATTCGAACCCCCGACCAACGGCTTAGAAGGCCGTTGCTCTATCCAGCTGAGCTACTGGAACAAAAATATGGAGCGGGTGATGGGAATCGAACCCACGCTACCAGCTTGGAAGGCTGGAGTTCTACCATTGAACTACACCCGCTCGATGCTATGAATAAATTATGGTCGGGATGACACGATTTGAACATGCGACCCCCTGGTCCCAAACCAGGTGCTCTACCAAGCTGAGCTACATCCCGAAGATTATGGTGCCGGTAGAGGGACTTGAACCCCCACGGTTTCCCTCACGATTTTGAGTCGCGCGCGTCTGCCAATTCCGCCATACCGGCTTTCTGGAGCGGAAGACGGGAATCGAACCCGCGACCCTCGCCTTGGCAAGGCGATGCTCTACCGCTGAGCCACTTCCGCAAAA
>NZ_JMLS01000017.1 GCF_000686845.1 Paenibacillus sp. UNC451MF
ACATGGGAAATCCCAAGGTGATTTAGATGAGTTTAACACACGATTTTTTTCTTATTAGCAGCGATTTTGAGTTAAATGACAGATATGAATGGTACGGTAACAGTTATTTATAAGTCAGGGTTAGAGAAGCTAATAAAGATATTAGATAAGTGGATTAAATTAATCGATGGTATAATCATAATATAAACGCTTAAAAATCCTACGAATGATGCACATATCGGAGCAATTCATGATTCTTTATCTGCTAACTTAGCTGTTATGGAGGGCGACACATGTTCGCCAAGTATGACCGCTTGCTTGATCCCTTCCAGGGAATCGAACCCGGATAATAGGGGAGATGAACCCGGCTGCTTTGCAGCCATTTTTCAGTCATTCGGCGGGTACTTGATTTTTCGATGTGCAGGACGAAGGAAGAGGAGCCGATCAGCTCAGGCGACAAGTCATCTTCAGGGCTGGAGGCGAGTGGGTGTCTTAAGGCAAAAATAAGCACGAGATCGTCCACGCAAATCGCTTCCGTCTTTAGCTCCGGCGATAGAAATGATTCGGTGGAAATAACACCCGAGGTAAATGAAAGACCCAATCATTTTCATATGATCGGGTCTTTCGCCATTAATCCGTAATATTCTGGGTGTAGTATTCGATGATGTCTTTGCGCCGGATAATACCTAGGAAGATGCCATCGTCATCTACGACCGGAACGAAGTTCTGATCTGCCGCAAGCGCAAGCATGTCGTCCAAATCTGCGTCAACCTTGACGCATTCGATTTTTATTCGCTTATTGATAGATACGACCGGAATTTCATGCATCGTATCGAAATTAAGGCCAGGTGTGGCCTTCATCTTCCATAACAAATCTCCTTCGGACAGCGTCCCGTAATATACTCCATTGTCATGAAGGATCGGAATGGCCGAATAATGGCACGCCTCCAATTTGTCTAAGGCTTCTTTCATATTGGAAGATGTCGTGATGTAAGAGACCTCATTCTTTGGATATAGAAAAGATTTAATGTCCACTGTATCACGCTCCTTTGATATATTAAAACATATTTTGCCACGCGGCGCATATGGCAACGACAGGTAATGATTTTAAGTTCAAAAGATCAATTACAATATTATTGAGATTGATGTCAAACATCCACGTCGCCAGTTGTCATTTTATTGTTTGACAAAGCGCCGGGGGTGAGAAACTGCCCAATTTCTTTTTTGAATGAAAGATCCAATTCACATCCTGATAAGCTAATAGTATGGTTTAACCATTTTAATAAAGAATAAACTGGTGATGATCTTCATGCAAGGCAGACGATAATCGATCTGCTTCAGGGCATACCGTTCCGAGTTCTGGACGGAGGCAAGCTCAGCAATAATCGGACGATCAAGCGAATGACGTTGTTCGAGAGGGAGCTTGCGATTCGATACGAACATTATCCATACGTGTCGTTCAGGCTCTTTGGCTTGGAGAAGCTGTAGAAGAGTTGAAACTGTATTACAACAAATAAGCAGTCCAATATACTGGGCTGTTTTATTTGTTTCAGTCGGGTATCAAATGGCTAAGTAATAGCGTAAGACAATCCCGAGAGGAGGGTTTTATTATGCCATGGAGAAAAAATGATTACCCCGTTTCCATGAAGAACATGGAGCCTCGCGAGAGGAACAAAGCTATCGAGATTGCTAATGCATTGTTAGACGATGGTTATGAAGAAGGTCGTGCTATTGCGATTGCAACGGCAAAAGCAAAAGAATGGAACGCAGACCATCCACAGCATTCACGAAACGAGAGTGAACATCGATCCGTTCAAGATCATAGCAGCAGTTTCTCCAACTTTCATGTGGTACCCTATGATGATGGATGGGCGGTAAAGGAAGAAGGAAGAGAGAAAATCCGTTTACAGACGGAAACGAAGGCTGAGGCCGTCGATAAAGCCAGGGAATGGGCTTCCGACTCCAACAAGTCAGCCATTATTCATCGAAAAGACGGTACTGTAGAGACCTCTCATAATTACTCATAATCGATTTTAGCTCACTCAGTTGTAGCCTTCACCCGATCTTTGTCCGTCAATTTGGCGGAGAAAGGCATTCGTGTCAACGGTGTGGCTCCAGGGCCGATATGGACTCCGCTCATTCCATCTACATTCGATTCGAAACAGGTCAGCGAGTTCGGGGGAGATATTCCGATGAAACGTCCAGGCCAACCGGAGGAGCTAGGTCCAGCGTATGTCTTCTTAGCTACAGATGACTCATCCTATATGTCAGGACAATTCCTGCATATTAATGGCGGCAGCGTTATCAATGGATAGCCCCTCCCTGTCTAACTCTAAATTGAACTCCTTTATAGGACAGAACATAGTTTTATAGAAATCCGCGCCTAGCGCGGTTTTTTCTTTTGATGAGATCAAAGTCTAGCTAGAAACTCCACCTTTGGTTGGTTTTTAGGGGAAGCTCTGTGGTATATTTGATGATATAGCATTTATACAAGCAAAAAGCTTTAGGAGGTTACTATCATGAACATTGCATTTATTGGACTTGGAACTATGGGCAAACCAATGACCATGAATCTACATAGAGCGGGCTTCTCTTTGATCGTATATAACAGGAACCGGGAAAGAATTCAGGATATGGAAGCCCTAGACTCTGTTCGAATCGCTTCATCACCGGCTGAAGCTGCTTCACAAGCGGATATCGTTATCACGATGCTGACGGATGACGCGGCAGTAGAGCAAGTGTATCTTGGAGAGAACGGTATTCTCTCTGTATGTCAATCGAATGCTGCAAACAAGCCTCGCATTGTAATGGACTGCAGCACGATCTATCCAGTCACTAGTCAAATGCTTGCGGAGAAGCTTGCTTCTCACGGGATTGATATGCTGGATGCACCAGTGACCGGTAGCGAGCCACAGGCTATCGATGGGGTATTGACATTCATTGTTGGTGGGAAAAAGGAAGCTTATGAGACTTGTATCCCCTTATTCGAAGCTATGGGAAAAAAGGCTGTGTACATGGGAGCCAGTGGAGCTGGGGCTAATGCTAAGCTAGCTAACAATATGCTGGTTGCAGCCAACTTGACCGCTCTTGCGGAAAGCTTGGCCTTGGTCCAAAAGTCCGGCGGAGACCCTGGGCTGTTCCTTGAGGTACTGTCTGGCGGTGGCGGACGCAGCGGTATGGCCGAAATGAAGGGACCCAAAATCTTGGGTAGAGATTTCTCAGCTCAATTCATGACACAGCTCATGTTCAAAGATTTGAAGCTTGCTGGCCGTCTGGCTGAATCACTTCAAGTTCCGGTTCCTATGCAGGCTTCCGTTCAGCAAATTTTCCAAATTGCTTGCAACAGCGGTTGGGGAGCTGAAGACATGAGTGCTATTGCCAAATGCTATGAAGCTTGGACCGGCACGAAGATTGGTGAACAGCAATCATAAGTAAGCCTATAAATCTGCGCCTAGCGCGGGTTTTTCATTAAGCGCAAATCCAGGCTTGTAGATACTTGAACTGAGTAAAGATCAAGCACATAGGAATATTATAATCTGAATGATGTAATTATTGGAAGAAAGAGGAATTAAATAATGCCAACAATCGTTGATAAAATTGCATGGATACATGTTGTTGATGGCCAATTATTATGCGCACGCTCGAAAGGGAAAGATATCTATTATATTCCCGGAGGAAAAAGGGATCCTGGTGAAACAGATACCGATACACTTATTCGAGAAATCGAAGAGGAATTGTCCGTTCGAATAAAGCCCGAATCCATCTCGCATTTTGGAACTTTTGAAGCCCAAGCTCATGACAAGTCTGAAGGAGTTAAGGTAAAAATGACATGTTATACTGCGGACTTCGAAGGCGAGCTAGAGCCAGCCTCTGAGATAGATGAATTGGTGTGGCTAACCTATAAAGACCTCGATCGTGTATCTCCAGTAAGCCAAATCATATTTGAAAAATTACATGAAATGAAGCTATTTGTATAACGATCCTGCATATGAATAACAAAAATAGCGGAGGACAGCGATCCTTCGTTTTTTTGCGTTGGTAGAGTTAAATATTCATTCTATATAGTATCTGTTCAAAAATGGTTCAGATTGCTGCTGTATATTGATAATGAATCTGAAGACCTATTGCTATTTCCGATGATAGAAGAAACAATGAATATTTACCTATAAGATGTTTCTTGCTTCAGGTTTATTAAATATACTATTTTTTTCGATAACCATACGGGATGTCGGTACTATTATCTGGTATGATTGGAACATGAAACGCGCCATTACTGAAAGGGGAAGCAGTATGTTCACTGACATCAAAGAAATAAGGTTTGCGTTATCTGCTCTGGACGAATCCTCTATTATTTCTATAACTAATGAAATGGGCGTCATAACCTATGTCAACCAACATTTCTGCGAGATTTCGAAATATACAACGGATGAAGTAATCGGAAAGTCTCACAGCTTGCTTGATTCTGGATATCATAATCCTGCGTTTATTAAACAAATATGGGATACGATTAGTCAAGGTAAAGTATGGAAGGGAGAAACAAAGAACAGGGCTAAAGACGGTACTGAATATTGGCTGAATTTAACGCTGGTTCCCTTCTTGAATGAGTCTGGTCTCTCTTATCAATATGTAGCTTTCGGAACTGAAATCACCAAACGCAAAGTGGTAGAGCTGTCGTTATCTCAAACTGTAAAAGACTTGCGAGATATCAAAAATGCGCTTGATGAATCCTCAATCGTTGCTATTACAGATGACAAAGGCATTATCACATATGTGAATGACAAGTTTTGCAAAATTTCAAAATACAAAAGGGAAGAACTAGTCGGAAATACGCATCGGGTTATAAACTCCGGTTACCATCCCAGGCAATTTTTTAAAGAAATGTGGGGAACCATCCGACAAGGTAGGGTTTGGAATGGCGAAGTAAAGAACCGGGCAAAAGACGGCAGCATCTATTGGATGAATACGACAATTGTTCCGTTTCTCGATGATCAGGGTATTCCATACCAATACGTTTCCATTCGCACCGACATTACGGATAGGATTAAAGCGGAAGCTGCACTCGCGGATGCATTGCAAAGCGATTTTCGTAGGACGGTCAGAAATTTGCAAAACTGCATTTTCAAGATTATAAAGGATTCTAAAGGCGATATCACTTATACATTATGTGAAGGTAAAATAGCTGAAGAACTGAATCTAACTACGGAATTCATTGCAAGAAAGGGCTCCTATGAAATTTTTCCAGCGGGTATAGCGGAGCATCTGGAGAGCCATTTCCAACAAGCATTTGAAGGAGAGATCGTTAACTTTGAGCTGGCATTCTCAAGAAAGTGTTTCTATATAACACTATCACCTGTTGAAGAGAACGAAAGAATCGTGGAGGTTGTGGGTTCCATGATAGACATTACAGAGAGAAAAAAAGCGGAGGAGACCATCCATTATATGGCTCATTTCGACTCTCTGACGAATTTGCCTAACCGGATACTGTTTAATAACAAGCTGGTACAAGCTCTTCTTCAAGCCAAAACAAAGGGTGAGAAAGTCGGAGTTTTATTCATCGATCTGGACCGATTTAAAAATATTAATGATACATTGGGTCACTCAATCGGAGATGTTCTGTTAAAAGTGGTTGCTCATCGTCTAAGCGGCTGTTTACATAAAAATGATTGTGTTTCCCGTCAGGGCGGGGATGAATTTGTTCTATTTATATCCAATATTAATACCGCGGATGAAGTTGGCGACTTTGCAAAAAGAATTATTCATAGCATGTCCGAACCCATATCCTTGGGGCATTTGGAAGTCTATATCACACCGAGTATTGGAATCAGTATCTTTCCGGATGACGGAGAAGATATTGATATGCTGATGAAAAATGCGGATGCCGCAATGTATCTCGCCAAAGAGAAAGGGAAGAACAATTATCAGTTCTTTTCCGAAGAGTTGTATCAGTCCCTTGCTACAAAGCTGCAGTTGGAAAGCGAACTGCGTAAGGCGTTGGATACTAAGCAATTTATGCTGCATTACCAACCCAAAGTTAATATTTTTAACAATCAAATCATTGGAATGGAAGCTCTTATACGATGGGAGCATCCAGAATTGGGTATAGTCCCGCCTTTAAATTTCATCCCCCTAGCGGAAGAAACCGGACTAATCATACCGATGGGGGAATGGGTACTGCGAACGGCTTGTCAACAAGCAAAAGAGTGGCAGAATGCAGGACATAAACAGCTATCTATAGCTGTCAATATTTCATTGCGGCAATTCATGCAAAACAATTTGATCGACATGATTACGAGTGTGCTAACAGAGACTGGACTATCACCAGAGTATCTGGAATTGGAGATTACAGAAAGCATGGCATTGGATGTCAACTCGACGATTCGCGTCTTAAACCGTGTAAAAAGCTTGGGAGTAAACATCAGTATCGATGACTTTGGCACAGGCTACAGCTCTTTGAGTTACTTAAGCCAATTCCCCATTGATCGCCTGAAGATCGACCAATCCTTTGTTCGTAATTTAAATTCAAGGAATCAATCCATTATTAAGACAATCATTGATATGGCACATAACATGAACATTGCCGTTACAGCAGAAGGAGTAGAGACTCAGGAGCATATCGACTTTCTGAAGGAACAAAATTGTTCGGAAGTTCAAGGTTATTTTTATAGTAAACCTCTTACGAAAAAGGAAGCGGATCGACTTATACTGCGACAAATAGATTTCTTGAGTGAAAACGGCGGCAGGAACAGTCCGAATTAGAAAAACCACATTTCTTAGACTAGGAGGGAGGCTATGGCTCGGCATAGCAAGAAAAAAAAGTCCCTATTAGAAGGGTTAAAAGAAACGATACACGAACTTACTAAACCCAAGAAGAGTCCTCGTAAAACCAAGAGGCGGACTTCAAATGGTAAATTCGCAAAAAGTAAAACAGAATCCATGCAGGAATTACATGAGAGTATAGAAATGAGAATTACTAAGAAGGTATCTGATGACATGCAGAAGATGAAGCAGCAGGTGGAGCAAGAGCTTCTGGAGAAACTATCTTTTCAAAAGCCTGAAAAGGATGTAAGTAACTCTACGGGGATGAAAGAGAAGAAAACATCCACTGCCTCCAAAAAAGCAAGCAGTAAAGGTAAAATTGCAACCGATTCGGATAAGGGAGTATATAAGCCTCAAACGGATTGTACTTTTCTTAAGCTGCTTATTTTATCAGATAATCTCAAAGGCGAAGTCGTTGTAGGTTATGAGATTCGAGATAACAGCAGTCAGGTAGTTTGGGGAATTGGCATTCATGAAGGGACTAGGCTGGGCAGGTCGAAATTGATTAGAAACACAAAGGTGAAAAGCCGTAAAGTCGGATCAGAGCGTCAATATTACCTAGCAAACGATGAAAATGAAACCTTATATTTCTCAGAGGTTTATAAAAAACATGCATTATTGAACGGCAAAGTTACTGTGGCGAATTATACTAATGGACTTGCTGACGCTGTACAACAAGCTTATATGGCAGGTTATAAGAGCAATAGTAAAATGCCTAAGCTAAGAATGTAATTCTTGCGGTGACTCAATATTAACAGTAGCTTGTACTTCTTTGTATGGAGATTATAATAAGGGGAAAGATGCTGTGTAATGAAATATAAAAGACAAGTGGGTTGGAAGTCATGGATGATGAAAAGCAGAGATTAAGCATCGAAGCCGCAAGGCTATATTACTTATCTGATTATAGCCAGCAGGATATCGCGGCTAGGCTCGGGGTTTCCCGTCCGACGGTATCCAGGCTGCTTCAGTTTGCTAAAGAACGCGGTTATGTGCGTATAGATATTGTCGATCCGCTTGAGGATTTGGACGCCATAGGCCATGATCTCAAGATCAAATATATGTTGGACACCGTACATGTCTGCTACTCCCCCCTCAACGAATATCAGGAAATTCAGAAGCACATCAGCAGAAAAGCTGCCGAATATCTTCATGAAACCGTACAGGACTCGGATATTATTGGTGTAACCTGGGGGACAACGATGTATTCCGTGGCACGACATTTGCAGCCTAAACAGGTTAAAGGCGTGGAAGTTGTTCAGTTAAAAGGAGGCGTCAGCCACTCCCATGTGAATACGTACGCAGCGGAAATAGTAAACTTGTTCGCTGAAGCATTTCATACGGCCGCGCGGTATTTACCGCTTCCGGTCATTTTTGATAATATTGCTGTCAAAGAAATGGTTGAAAAAGACCGTCATATTCAACGAATCATTCAACTAGGGCGCCAGGCCAATATTGCGGTCTTTACGGTCGGGACCGTCAAGGAGGATGCGCTGCTGTTCCGACTCGGCTATTTCAATAAGGAAGAGCAAGAGCAACTTCAGCGAACAGGTGCCGGTGATATTTGCTCGAGGTTTTTCGATGCGCAAGGAAATATTTGCGTGGATGAGATTAATAACCGTACGGTAGGGATTGATCTACCTGATCTGCGTACGAAAGAGAAATCAATTCTAGTAGCCGGCGGACAGAGGAAAATCGATGCTATCCGGGCTGCATTGACCGGCAAATATGCGAACATCTTGGTAACCGATCAATATACAGCACAAGCATTATTAAGAAATAGTGATAGCTAGTGAGAACCTTTAACGAAAGCCTACCAGTAAGGACGGTAGGTTTTTTTGTGCTCTTGGGCTGATTATTCAGCTGTGTAATTGGGTATCTTTATTATGCCAAAGTTTTGTTGTGAACATAATTTCAATTAGTGTTTTACATTTGTTCAATCGCGTGCTATGATACCTATGAAGTCATTAAACATCCATTTCATTTAACAAAATAATTTCAAAGATGAGATAAAAGGAGAGAGCTGCATGAATCTAGCGGGTATGATTGATCACACATTGTTGCGGGCGGATGCGACCCAAGCAGAGATTACGAAATTAACGGAAGAGGCTAAAAAATATAAGTTTGCCTCGGTATGCGTGAATCCGACCTGGGTGGCGTATTCAGCAAAGCAGCTGGCGGGGACAGAGGTGAAGGTGTGCACGGTGATTGGGTTTCCACTTGGAGCCACTACATCGGCTGTGAAGGCTTTCGAAGTGAAGGACGCTATTGCGAACGGAGCTGCTGAGGTTGATATGGTCATAAATGTAGCAGCATTGAAGGATAAGGATAACGAACTCGTCGAGAAGGATATTAAAGCCGTGGTGGACGCAGCTTCTGGCAGAGCACTGGTGAAGGTCATCATAGAAACTTGTCTCCTAAATGATGAGGAAAAAGCGCGCGCTTGCGAGTTAGCTGTCAAAGCCGGAGCAGATTTTGTCAAAACATCTACTGGATTCTCCACAGGTGGTGCTACACCGGAAGATGTTGCATTGATGCGTAAGACAGTAGGACAACATGTCGGTGTGAAAGCCTCCGGAGGCGTACGCAGCCTGGATGATATGAAAAAGATGATCGAGGCGGGAGCAACCCGTATTGGAGCAAGCTCAGGTGTGAAAATCATGGAAGGCGGTCAATCCGAAGCTTCCTACTAATCCTTAAGGCTAAGGAGGACAAGGGATGAAAGAGCAGCTAATTCAAGAAGCAATCGAGGCACGTAAGAAAGCCTACACTCCTTATTCTCACTTCCCAGTGGGCGCGGCTCTAATGGCTGGTGGCAAGGTCTATCGGGGCTGTAATATTGAGAATGCTTCCTTCGGCTTAACGAATTGCGCCGAACGAACGGCGGTATTCAAGGCAGTGTCTGAAGGGAATGTTAAAATCGAAGCGATTGCGGTTGTAGCAGATACGGACGGGCCAGTCTCTCCTTGCGGTGCTTGCAGACAAGTATTGGCCGAATTTTGCGATCAGGATACTAAAATCTATTTAACGAATCTTCATGGCAACATCGAGGAGTGGACAATGACACAGCTGCTTCCGGGTGCGTTTGAAGCTCGCGATATGAAGAAGAAATAATCCTTAGGGATTTTCTTCTCCTAGTGGAGTTGTAAGCGCTTAAGATAGGCATACTTAAATTACACTACAATGGAGGAAAAACAACATGAGATATTTAGTTGCCGTTTTAGGTGTGCTTGTCGTCTTTGTTTTAACATACGCAGCGAGTAACGATCGGCGGAGCATTCGCTACCGGCCGCTCTTGGTCATGCTAGTGTTACAGGCATTGCTTGCCTTCGCACTGCTCAATACCGGTATAGGCGAGTTTCTTATAGGAGGCTTTGCATCTGTTTTTGAAAAGCTGTTATCTTATGCAGCGGAAGGCGTTAATTTCGTGTTTGGCGGAATTGCGAATGAAGGGCAGGCTCCATTCTTCTTGTCAGTCCTGCTGCCGATCATCTTTATTTCCGCACTTATCGGCATCCTGCAGTATACCAAAATATTACCATTTATTATAAAATATATTGGGCTTGTGTTGAGTAAAGTAAACGGTATGGGTAAGCTGGAGTCCTATAACGCTGTGGCCTCCGCTATTCTGGGACAATCTGAAGTATTCATTTCCGTCAAAAAGCAGATCGGCCTGCTGCCGAAGCAGCGCTTATATACGTTGTGCGCTTCCGCGATGTCGACAGTCTCTATGTCCATTGTAGGTGCGTACATGCAAATGATTAATCCCAAGTTTGTTGTTACCGCACTCGTGTTGAACCTATTCGGCGGATTTATTATTGCTTCGATCCTGAATCCCTATGTCATCTCCAAGGAAGAAGATATTCTCGAAGTACAGAGCGATGAGAAACAGTCATTTTTCGAGATGCTCGGTGAATATATTATGGACGGTTTCAAGGTAGCTATCACCGTTGCTGCCATGTTGATCGGCTTTGTTGCCATAATTGCATTGATCAACGGTATTTTTACTGGCATTTTCGGAATCTCATTCCAGCAGATGCTGGGTTATGTTTTCGCTCCGTTTGCTTTCATGATGGGTGTTCCATGGAGAGAGGCTGTTGAAGCAGGAAGCATCATGGCAACCAAGATGGTGTCTAATGAATTTGTGGCGATGCTGGATCTCGGCAAGCATACCGAGTTATCCGCAAGAACAATAGGAATCGTATCCGTATTCCTCGTTTCATTCGCGAACTTCTCATCAATCGGGATTATCTCCGGTGCTGTAAAAGGACTTCATGAGAAACAGGGGAATGTGGTAGCTCGCTTTGGCCTGAAATTATTATATGGAGCAACCTTAGTTAGCGTGTTGTCAGCTACGGTTGCAGGATTGTTTTTATAATCTTAACTGTAATTAAAGGAGCCGGTGAAATGGTTAAGTTTAAAAGGATTCACCTCATTGTCATGGATTCGGTAGGAATTGGGGAGGCGCCGGATGCCGCTCAATTCGACGATTATGACGTCGATACATTCGGACATATCGCCCGCGAGCGCGGCGGACTGAATATGCCGAATATAGCCAAGCTGGGCTTATCGAACATCCGGGAGATTCAAGGGATTCCTAAGGCAGCTAAGCCGCTTGCCTATTTTACCAAAATGCAGGAAGCCTCGAGCGGTAAAGACACGATGACTGGACATTGGGAGATCATGGGGCTCTACATCGATACGCCATTTCGAGTATTTCCCGATGGATTCCCTCCAGAGCTGATAGCGAGAATTGAAGAGAAGACAGGTCGTAAAGTCATTGGCAATAAACCGGCCAGCGGTACTGAAATCATTGAAGAGCTGGGGGATGAGCATGTAAAGACTGGAGCCTTGATCATATATACTTCAGCGGATTCCGTGCTTCAAATCGCTGCTCACGAAGAAGTTGTGCCATTAAAAGAACTGTATGAGATCTGTGAATATTGCCGAGAAATTACACTCGAAGATCCGTACATGCTTGGGCGAATCATAGCTCGTCCATTTGTGGGCGTTGCAGGGAGCTTCAAACGAACAGCGAATCGACATGATTACGCACTGAAGCCATTCGGCCCCACAACGATGAATACCCTTAAGGACGCGGGCTATGATGTAATCGCATTGGGTAAAATATCTGACATTTATGATGGTGAAGGAGTAACGAAAGCGGTTCGCACGGTCTCTAATTTGGACGGAATGGACAAGCTGATTGATGTTATGGATGAGCCATTCAACGGTCTCAGCTTCATAAATCTTGTAGATTTTGACGCGTTATTCGGTCATCGCCGCGACCCTCAAGGGTATGGACAAGCACTGGAAGAGTTTGATGCTCGCCTGCCGGAGGTGTTCAGTAAGATGACTGAGGATGACCTCTTAATTATTACAGCCGATCATGGCAATGATCCGACTTATCGTGGAACAGACCACACCCGGGAGTATGTGCCACTTCTTGTATATTCGCCTCGCTTTGTACAAGGTGGAAGAGAGCTTCCGCTCCGCAAAACGTTCGCGGATATCGGTGCTACCGTCGCTGACAATTTTGGCGTAGCGATGCCGGAACACGGTTCAAGCTTCTTGAAGGATTTGAATTAATATCTAGGGGGAAAAGAAGATGAGCGTTCATATTGGTGCCAAGCAAGGCGAGATTGCTGAAACGATACTGCTGCCCGGTGACCCGCTGCGGGCCAAATATATTGCTGAAACTTATTTCGAGGATGTCGTTTGTTACAATCAGGTTCGAGGTATGCTCGGTTTTACTGGAACCTATCAAGGCAAACGTATCTCAGTACAAGGTTCAGGTATGGGAATTCCTTCGATAAGCATTTATGTAAATGAACTTATCAGCCAATATGGCGTCAAAAATTTATTTCGTGTTGGCACCTGCGGAGCAATGCAGGAGCATGTAAAGGTCCGTGATGTCATTCTGGCTCAAGCTTCCTGCACGGATTCGAGCATGAACCGTCATGTCTTCGGTGGTTTCGATTTCTCTCCGATTGCAAGCTTTCCGCTTCTTAAAGCAGCCTATGAACGTGGAGCGGCTAAAGGCTTGAAGCTGCATGTCGGAAATATATTCAGCTCGGATATATTTTATCGCGATGATAAATCGATTGTTCAGAAGCTGATGGACCACGGGGTTCTGGGCGTGGAGATGGAAACGACCGCGCTGTACACACTCGCAGCAAAATTTGGCGTGAATGCTTTAACCATTTTGACTGTAAGCGATCATTTGCTGACAGGCGAGGAAACAACGGCGGAAGAGCGGCAGAATACATTCAATGAGATGATGGAAGTGGCGCTGGACACAGCGATATCACTTTAAGAAGAACACTTTTAGATCAGTTCAATTACACTAGCGGAGGAGAGACACGACGATGAGAATGGTAGATCTAATTGAGAATAAACGAGATGGTGAGGAATTAACTGCCGAAGAGATTAACTTTATTATAGAAGGCTATACGAAGAACGAGATTCCTGATTATCAGGTTAGCGCTTTGGCCATGACCATATTTTTTAAAGATATGACCGAGCGCGAACGTGCGGACTTGACTATGGCGATTGTGAATTCCGGGGAAACCATCGATTTGTCGGCGATCGAAGGTGTGAAGGTAGACAAGCATTCCACTGGTGGCGTAGGTGATACGACCACTCTGGTTTTGGCGCCACTTGTAGCTGCGCTGGATATTCCTGTTGCGAAAATGTCAGGGCGTGGGCTTGGTCATACGGGCGGAACGATCGATAAGCTGGAGGCTATCGCAGGATTCCATGTGGAGATTAGCAAGGAACAATTCGTGGATTTGGTGAACCGTCATAAAATTGCCGTCATCGGTCAAACAGGCAATTTAACGCCAGCAGATAAGAAGCTCTACGCTCTGCGTGACGTTACAGCAACAGTTAACTCGATACCACTCATAGCCAGCTCGATTATGAGTAAGAAAATTGCCGCAGGCTCAGATGCCATCGTACTGGATGTGAAGACGGGAGCAGGCGCTTTTATGAAGACTGCCGATGATGCCAAGGAATTGGCGCAAGCCATGGTTCGCATCGGCAATAACGTTGGTCGCAAAACGATGGCTGTTATCTCTGATATGAGCCAGCCGCTTGGCTATGCTATAGGGAATGCGCTGGAAGTGAAGGAAGCCATTGATACCCTGCAGGGTAATGGGCCTAAGGATCTTGAAGAGCTCTGCCTTGCGCTGGGGCGGCAGATGGTATTCCTTGCGAATAAAGCCTCTTCGCTTGAAGAAGCAGAAGAGAAGCTTAGAGAGGTCATTCGTAACGGCAAGGCGCTGGAGAAATTCAAGTCGTTCATCGCTAATCAAGGTGGGGATCCATCTGTTGTAGATCATCCAGAGAAGCTGCCGCAGGCTGCTTATCAATTCGAAGTACTGTCCAAAGAAGACGGTATCGTCGCTGAAATTGTTGCTGATGAGATTGGTACAGCCGCTATGCTGCTTGGGGCAGGCAGAGCAACGAAGGAATCTGAAATCGACCTCGCTGTTGGCTTGATGTTAAACAAGAAAATCGGCGATCCTGTTAAAGCCGGCGAATCTCTGGTAACCATTCATGCAAATCGTGAAGATGTACAGGATGTCGTCAAGATGATTTATGATAACATACGAATAGCAGACCATGCTGTGGCTCCGACACTGGTTCATGGAATCGTAACAGAATAGCACAATTGCATATAGAGTAAGGTAGGGCTTGAATTCTTTAAGGATTCAGGCCTTATTTTGTTTAACGGGATTGTAAGAATGATCACGGAAACTGGTTAATATATATTGAAATACAATTGAATGAACCATTTCAGACTGTGATATCAATAAAAAGAAGGAGAGATGTGTCATTTATGCCGGAAGTTGGTTTGGAAAATCATTCAATTTATATAAACAACATAAAAAATATTTTTATGGAGGTATAGGATATGAAGAGTACGCTTACAAGAAGAATAGGAACGATGAAACGGTTTACTCTATTTGTAGTCTTTATTCTCTGCATAGCGCTGATGATACCCATCACAGCCAGTGCAGCATATTACAACACCTACTCCGACGTCGCAACGCTCAACAATGCAAATGATTCTTACGCAGCACAGGGATTTGCCGTGGGATCTACCTACGTCTATTCCGTAAAAATTAATAGTGACAATACTAAGGCCGTCATTTACCGTACCAAAATGAGCGACGGAACTACTACGCTCATGACCAACGGTGATAATAGTACAACTTACGCTACCTACCTCGGCCATGCCAACGATGTGGTGCTCAGCACAATCGACGGAGATTATTATATGTTCGTCATCACCATGAACGCCGGCAGTATGAGTCTCGTAAAATTGAAGTATGTAGGAACGACATATTACAAAGTGGGTAACTACACAATCAAATACAATGGTGCTGACAAGTCAATGTCGGGTGTGAAAATTACAAGCAAAGACGCTAACAACATATACTTTCTCTTCAAATCCGGACGAACCTTGTACAGGGGTTCACTCCCGTTGACTGCAAACAGCGGTACAATTAACGTAACCAATGGATTTTCCCTAAATATTGAAGATGCACTGGTCAACGGCAGTTCCGTATCTAACATCACATCGTATGCATTCCAAGGTTTCGGTTATTATAACGATACTATATATGTTCCGCTGACATACAAGAACGTCAGCATTGTACTTGTTTACCGTAATATATCTGCTGCCTCAGGTACCATAAATGCAGATGATAATCTGTCATTCCGCATTACTTCCGCTGCATACCCTGATCTTTTTGAAATAGAGGGCGTTGGAATCGCTAACGGGGATAAACTCTGGTTCAACACCAATCGAAGAACGGCACCGGGTGATACCGCTCACGACGGAGTGCACTATTTCAAAGATTACAGCGCCTCCTAAATAATAAAATCGCCTGCTAATTAGAAGTCAAAAAAACGACCGTTTTCCGGCATATTACCGGGGGCTGGTCGTTTTTATATATTAGTACCCAACAATAACAAAGTCATTTAAATACGAGTTAAGGCTCAAGGGTCACTTCGATCTCTTGATCATAGTATCCAAACATTTTGCCGAACAGGCTAACGCCACCGCAATATTTTGCTGTATCCAGGCAGGAGATTTTAAAGCGAATCATGGTTCCGGAGCTTTATCTAAATCCGTTGCTTTGATATTGGACAAACGGATGCCATCAAGGAAGGTAGTAATTCGATAATTTTGACACGCGTCTCTGAAGAAAAGTAATCAAAAATAGCCATATTGCTTGAATTTACTTGGATGATCATAGGTGAGTCCTTTCAGGCGCTGTTATTACTATATAACTCATAAGTTAACTAATAAACTTTTTGTTGACGTATTAAATAAATGAAGAGATAATATGCATAAATAACAGGTAATCTTTTGTTATTAAATTAACTTTTTGGTTAATCAAATGGAGGGAAATCTATGTCGGAACAACTGCGTGCAGAACACCCACGTCCACAATTCGTGCGTAACTCATGGGTTAATTTGAACGGGGAATGGGAATTTGAATTTGACGACGAAACCGTGGGAGATAAGGAGCAGTGGTATCTGGGTACACGAGCTTTAGCAAGTAAGATACAGGTTCCTTTTGCTTTTCAAAGCAAGCTTAGCGGTATTGGCGATCCAGATTTTCATGATGTTGTATGGTATCGTAAGGAGCTATCATTGCCTGAATCTTTCCGTGGCAAGCGAATTCTACTGCATTTTGGTGCGGTGGATTACTTCTCCTCGGTGTGGGTGAATGGTGTGCTTGTCACAAGCCACGAGGGAGGTCATACTCCATTTCATGCAGATATCACAGATGCGCTTCAGAATGGGAGCAATACGGTGGTTGTTAAAGCAGTAGATTATAGCCATGACGTCACGCTGCCAAGAGGAAAGCAATACTGGATGAAGGATTCAGCCAGCATTTTTTATACAAGAACGAGCGGTATTTGGCAAACCGTATGGATGGAGGCAGTTTCACCCGTCTTTTTGGATAAAGTTAAAATGACACCGGACATCGATCGCAAAGAAATCGAGATTAGTTCATACGTTAAAGGGTTGAAAAAAGGGTCCAACGTCCAGCTGAAAATCCAAATTAGCTTCAATGGGGCTTTGGTCAAGGAAGATGTATATCGGGTAATGAGCGGCCGTGAGGCCAGAAGTATACGGTTGGACGATTTTAATGATCATGGACAAGGCGGATGGTGGTCACCTGAGCACCCTCATCTTTATGATGTTACTTTCACACTGCTGGAAAATGGAACCGTGGTAGATGATGTAACCAGTTATTTCGGCATGCGCAAGGTTTCCGTTGAAGGAGGCAAGCTCTGTTTAAATAACCGACCTTATTTCTTGAAGCTTGTCCTTGATCAAGGCTATTTCCCTGAAGGCAATCTCACGCCGCCAAGCGATGAGGCAATTAAGCGAGATGTCGAGCTGACGAAAGCGATGGGGTTTAATGGTGCTCGGAAGCATCAGAAGCTGGAGGATCCACGATACTTGTATTGGTGTGATCGGCTCGGTTTAGTAGTATGGAGCGAAGCGGCCAACGCTTATGAATATTCGGAGGAATATGTGCGTCGGTTTACAAACGAATGGATGGAATCCATGGAACGTGATTATAACCACCCGTCTATCATTGCATGGGTGCCGCTCAATGAAAGTTGGGGTGTCCCGAATATTCAGATCGACAAACAACAACAGCAACATGCACTTACGATGTATCATTTGACCAAATCACTCGATCCGATGCGCCCGGTTGTTTCTAACGACGGATGGGAGCTAGTCAGCACGGATTTGTTCAATATACATGATTATGAGTGGCGGAGAGAGAAACTGGAGGAACGTTACAGCTCTGTAGAAAGGGCCGTTCAAGCCATGCCGGCTAATCGCCGATTGTCTGTGGAAGGATTCTCCTATAATGGCCAGCCTATACTCATAACCGAGTTTGGTGGAATCGCTTACAAGAAAAGTGAGTGGGAAGGCTGGGGTTACTCCGGTGCGGAGAATGATGAAGATTATGCACAAAGACTGCGAGATGTTATCCAGCCCCTATTGAACTCAGGCGTAGTGCAGGGTTATTGCTACACGCAGTTGACAGATGTAGAGCAGGAGATTAATGGCTTGTTAACGAATGATAGAAAACCGAAGCTGCCTCTTGAAATGATCAAAGAAATAAATAAGGGCCGTTAGTATAAGAGAGTTGGAAGTGGACAACACGACGATGAACTTGGCAAATGTGACGAGAGGAAGCTCTTTCTAACGGCGAACACTTAACTTCAAGTTCTTGTTACTGGAAGCTTAGCGATCAATACAGTCGAAGTGGAAAGTTAATACATTGTTTCTGGAGGGATCTGTGTGAAAAAGAACATCGTTAGTGTTGTCGCAGCATTATTATTAGTATTGATGAGCGGGTGCCAAAAAAACAATGGCACAGAAGCTGTGGAGAAAAGTGCAAAGCCTGCTGAGATAAGTATGGAGCCTGTTACCTTGAAGTTTATGGTTGCTTACGGAGGTTTTACAAAAGAAGAGTTCCAGTCTTATTTTGTCGATCAGGTTAAAAAGAAATACCCCCACATAACTATAGAAATGGTTACTGGGAAGCTTGAGGATATGATAACTGCCAATGATGTCCCTGACATCTTAATGTCTGGTTTGCCAGGAATTCCAGGGTTACAGGAGTTGAAAATTATTGAAGGTCTAAATCCTTACATCAAAAAATATGGACTAGATCTATCCAAGTTCGATCCGATTCCAATTGAAGCTATCCGAAGGTTTGACGACAAAGGTGAAATGTTAGCGCTTCCTTTTAGAATGAATATTCCTGCTTTATTTTACAACAAAGATATTTTTGATAAATTCGGAATATCCTATCCGCAAGACGGCATAACATGGGATGAAACGATAAGCTTGGCTAATAAGTTGACCCGAAACGATGGAAATACTCAATATCTCGGACTTCATACTGGGGGGGCGGATCGAATGGCAATGGGGCTGTCGTTGCCCTATGTCAATAAGCTGACCAGCGAAGCCAGTTTGGAAACGGATGGATGGCAGAGTATCCTAAATTTATTCAAATCCGTACATACGGTTCCAGGATATATTAATGACGGCAAAATAGCGAATACGTACAGTATGTTTTTGAAAGAAAAGAATGTGGCTATGACAGCCTATTGGGGTGCTGATATCATTGGTGATATCGATAAATTATACAAGAGCGGTCAGGAATTTAATTGGGATATGGTAACCATTCCTACCTTTGAGAAAGGAAAAGGAGTAGCTTGGCAGGCTGAGACTCATAACTTAATTGTGACCAACACAAGTAAACACAAGGAGCAAGCGTTCCAAGTATTGTCGTATATCGCTAGCGATGAAGTACAAAGCCTATTTAATAAGAGTGGAAGAATGACGGTGTTGAAGAAAACGGAAGAAATTAAAAAGGATTATGGCTCGGAGCTTCCTTTTCTGAATGGGAAAAATACTAACGCCTTCTTCGTCCTGCAACCAGGAATGCATGAGCATACCAAATTTGATCAGAAAGGAAGAAGCTTTATTAATGGCGCGGCGAGCGATATGCTCCTGAAGGGAATTGACGTCAATACGGCTTTACGGACGGCGCAGGAAAATCTGAACCGATATATACAGGATCAAAACCGCAAATAAAGATACTAATCAACAATAATTAAAAAAATATGTCCTGCCATTAAAATCTTGAGAGATCAAGGTTTTATTTTTTTTGTTGAAATGGATGTTGCAGTTCAACTATTAATAATCATTATGAGAAAAACGAAATAAGTCAAAGAAGATTATTGCTTTATTCATGAAGGGAACTCGATGGAACTATGAATAAAAGTAAAAATAGGACGCTAGTTCATAAGTTTTATTTTATTTTCTATAAATCTTTTTATCAAAATGAAAATAATTAGATTTACAAAGAGAGAGAGTATCGTTTATGATAGTGTTATCAATTTGATAGTGCATGTTAGGGGGCTGGCGAAGAAAGAGCAGAATCATAAAAGTGTTAAAGAGGAAACGATCTCCTGACGTCGAGCTTAGCTGTCACTCATTATGAAGAGGGGGAAGACCATGACCGGTCTGCAGAAGGAAGAGATTCAAAGAAAAGTCATCAAGTGTATGCCCTGGATTCTGCTTTACGAATTTTTTCAAGTGTTTAACGAAAACGTATTCAATTTGATTACGCCTGACCTGTCTCAAGAGTTTGGAGTAACACCGTCTACTGTGAGCTTGATCGTAACGCTAGGGAAGCTGTTCTTCGGAATTGCAGCAATCGTGTTTACTGCTTTATCCGACGTAATAAGTATTAGGAAATTATTATTGTTTACTTGTTTTGTTTTCCCGGTAGTTACATTAATAGGTTTCTTCTCGCAGCACAGCTTTACGCTGCTGATTGTATTTCGCGCTTTGTTCGCAGTGACCATTGCCGCGCCTCTAGCTTTGCAGGTAATGATAGCGATCAAATATTTCGACAAGTTAACCGCGGCTAAATATTTTGGATATAACACAGCCATATTCCAGCTTGCTTCAGCGGCAGGCCACTTATTCGGAGGTTACATTACAGAATACTTGCACTGGAACGTTACGTTTCTAATTCCGCTTGTCACCCTTATTGGTGTTCCGATTATTTATAAAAACATGCCCAAGGACGAGAGCAAACAGGGCTCCATCGATTATATCGGTCTCATTTTGCTGACGGTGATTTCCACCCTATTGATTACTTACATGACTTTCAAGATGGAATACACCTTATTGCTGATCTCGGCTCTCATTTTTATCGTCATCTTTGTAGTTTATACAAGAAATAGTCGAAATCCTTTCGTTAAACCGGAGCTGTTCAAAGTAAAAGGGCTTGTTGCATCGTTGATCGTTTGTGCCTTGTTTTACGGAACGCAAGTCGGATTCGCCTTCATCTTCCCGTTCATAGCCAAACAGACTTACGGTATTCCCACAAGCACCATTGGTGTGTTCTATATGTTCACGAATATCGCGGCGTTTATTGTGGGTATGCTTTCAGGGAGAATCATCAAACAGATTGGATATCGTAATATCGCTTTGCTAGGGGGAGCCTTCATTTTTGTCGGATTGGCGTTTGTTGCTTTCCTAGTAGGGTATTCGGTTGTTATTGTTTTCATAGGAATGGGTTTGTTTAATATTGGTTACGCTTTATTTTTCTCCGGCTATCTTACGAACTATACACAGCTGCTGCCTGAGCATCAGAGAGGTGCAGGTATCGGCATTGAAAAGCTGGTGCTCAACATCGGGAGCTCCTTGGGCGGTGCATTTATTGCCATGCTGTATGGTCAGCCCTATATGTTGAATAAAATTATCGATTTCTCGTCAAACGATAAATCGGCTCAATACAGTAATTCAGCCTTGGTGCTTATGCTTATGATCGGAGCTGCCACATTGATCTTTATAAAAGTATTTAATAAGAATTTCAATCGAACAGAAGAGTTCGGGAAATCAGCCCAGGTTTAAATCTTGACCGACCGGAACACGTGAGTGATCCGGTTTATTGCTCGAATTGATAGGAGGTATGCTTGAAGTGATCCATACAGATGTACAACAAAATGAAGAGAAAACGAATGTCATTTATATTGTATTTGACGATATGGGCTTTGCGGATTTGGGTTGTTATGGCTCGGAGATCCAGACTCCGAATATTGATATGCTGGCGGCTGGAGGACTTCGTTACAATAATTTCCACGCAACGCCGCTTTGTTCGCCAACTCGCGCATCCTTGCTAACAGGCCGTAATCACCATTCCGTTGGCATGGCGACGATAACGAATTTCGATCTTGGGCCAGACAGCCCAAATACAAGAGGTCGAATATCGCATGATGCCGGAACCATCGCAGAAGTATTGAAAGATAACGGATACAGTACCTTTGCTGTAGGCAAATGGCATCTTGCGCCAGTGCATCATTCCTCCCCGGCAGGGCCTTATGATTACTGGCCGTTAGGCAAAGGATTCCAAAGATTTTATGGCTTTATGGAAGGAGAGACCGATCAATTTTATCCTGATCTGGTCTATGATAATCATTTTGTACCGCGTCCTGATAAAGGGGATGGGGACTACCATGTATCCGAGGATTTGATTGATCATGCCCAGCAATTCATTACGGATCAAACCTCTATTACTCCGGAAAAACCATTTTTTCTATATCTTGCTTTTGGAGCGCAGCATGTTCCTCATCAGGCGCCGATGGATTACATTCGCAAATACCAGGGCAAATACGATATGGGTTGGGATAAGGTACGCGAACAGCGGTTTTATCGGCAAAAGGAACTGGGAATCATCCCACAGGAAGCGGAGCTGCCGCCATTCAATCCGGATGTTCGTCCATGGGACACATTAACCGAGGATGAACAAAAAGTTGCTGCAAGGTTCATGGAAATCTATGCGGGATTTCTGACGCATACTGACGATCAAATTGGACGTCTTCTTCGTTACATGAAGGAAATTGGCCAGTATGACAACACGCTGATCGTATTGATTTCGGATAATGGAGCAAGCAGCACCGGACGTGCTAATGGAAGTGTGGATTATTCTAAAATCGTAGAGGGGTATACGGAGACTCTGGAAGATATTCTACCCTATTACGAACAAATGTACGGTGATCGAGTAAGCTGCGAGTATCCCAGCGGCTGGGCTCAAGTATGCAATACACCGCTTCGCTACTACAAGCAGCAGACGTATTTCGGCGGGATCCGTGTACCGCTGATTATCCAGTGGCCACAAGGAAGTATCGAGCACAGCGAGAGGGTGCGTTCGCAGTTTCACTACATCACAGATATTACCCCTACTGTGTTAGAGTTGCTGAACATTCAGCCTCCAGAATCGATTCGGGGTATCCAGCAATTGCCTATCCATGGAACCAGCATGGCCTATACGTTCAATAAATCGGATGAACCGACAAGAAGGGCTACGCAGCATTTTGAGATGATGGGCAATCGGGCTATTATTCATAATGGTTGGAAGGCCGTGACTAACCACGTAAGGGGAACATCGTTCGAGGACGATATCTGGGATTTGTACGATCTGCTTCACGACTATAATGAAGTGAATAATTTGGCTGATACCTATCCGGATCGATTACAAGAGCTCATCGATTTGTGGTGGAAGGAAGCTGAGCAGCACGATGTTCTGCCGCTTCGCAATGCAGGATGGAACGACTTGGCTAAACATAATCCGGAGTCGGTAACAGCACGAAACAAATTCACCTATTACAGCGGAGTCGCCATCATCGGCTCGGCTGCAGCACCACCGACCGTCAACCGATCGTATTCGATAACAGCATATATTGAGCGACCGGATCCTTCATGTGAAGGTGTTTTTGTTGCAATGGGAAATTATGATGGAGGATATACGCTCTATATCCGTAATAATCGGCTTCATTTTGAATATAACCATATGCGTACTCTGTATGCCTTGATTTCGGAGTGTGAGATTCCGACGGGCAAGTTGGAAATCCGTTTTGTGTTCTCTAAACAGCCGTTATCCACCGCAGGCATTGGTTCTCTATATATAAACGGCAACTTAGTAGGAGAACGGAAATTCCCTAGAACTTACAAATACAAAATATCCCGCAAAGGTCTTAGTATTGGTCGAGACGCACTTCCTACCGTAACGGAAATGTATCTGGATGAAGGGGAATATCCTTACACCGGCACGATTCAAAAGGTAGTATACGAATTGAGTGACGATAAAGATCCTGCTTAGGGGTATACCTCCTATAACAAAAACAAAAACCGCGTGAATACTCACGCGGTTTGTTTATCTTCCACGAAATAGTCAAGCACCATGCAGCCAGCTCCCACAGCAACAACGTTATAACCAGTAGAAGCTCTGACGATCTTCACATTGCAGTTTCGATAAAGCTGAAGCCGCTGCTGCACGGTCTCCGCAGTTATCTCATAAAAGGTAAGGTTAGCACCCAAACCTCCTCCGACAATAACCATATCCGGACGCAGCAGGTGGATCAGATTAGATAAACCGATGCCATAATAATAAGCGGCATCTCTTATAACGTCGTAACAGAGTGGGTCATTCTGATCGAGAGCATCTAATATATGATGGAACTGCACATCATCTACTTGATCGACCATCTTTTGCAGGACAGAGGTATTGCCGCGTTTGATACGTCTCAAAATTTCTTCACGTACGGAGGGGAAGCTGCTATAGGCTTCCAGACATCCGTAAGCGCCGCACGAACACTGACGGCCGTGCACATCTACTGTAATATGTCCGAGAGAATCATCCATATCCAGCTTGCTGCCGAGAACTTGTCCTTGCAAAATGATACCGCAGCGAATAGCTACACCTGACGATGTGTAGACAAGGTTGTCTACTTCCTTCCAATACTTGCTGCGATACTCTCCCAGTGCTGCCAAGTTAATACCGTTATCTAGAAGGACGGTTGTCTGAAAGCGCTGCTGTAAAAAATCGATTACATTGACATGCTCCCAGCCCGCTAATTGATGCTCGTGGGATAGAAGAGTTCCGCCTTCACGATCAATAGGCCCTATGGCTCCGACGCCAATACCGAGAAGCTTATCGTGCGGCACTTTGTGATCGGCCAGCAGCTGCTCGATACGATCACTTATAAAGTGAAGAGTATAATCGGGTGTACACGCTTCATTCATTTTCAGCTTATGCTCCGCCACAATGTTTAATTGCAAATCGAGAAGAAGAACGGTTGTAAAAAGACTTGAGATTTCAGTGCCAATCAAATAATGCGAGTCTGGTTTAATGACATACAGAGCAGGCTTGCGACCGCCCTTCGATTCCCCCAAGCCACTGTCATAGATGAGTCCGCCTTGGACAAGCTCTTCTACTAATCGAGAGCACGTAGAGTGTTTATACCCGGTTAACTCCACCAAGGTGTTGATTCGAACGGGTCCCAGCTTATTGATCAAATAGTAAAGCCGTTTTAAGCTTTTCATCTTTGGTGACATTAAGCCGACGAATTCTTGTAACATTGTAATCCTCCAATATAAGCAACGAATGCAGCAAAATTTAAAATCATTAGTACGGGTGAGTTTCTCTATATTGTACACGATCCGGGACTCCAGAGTAAACCGCTTGCATTTAGCTAATAAAATTAATAATGATAATAATAACGAGAAAAATGGTTTCTGAACTATAAAATTAGTGTTCGATTTTCATATATTTTACATTTTGAATGAACTATATAACTTTGTTTTTCTCAAATTGAATAAAACTATATTTACAAATTGCTGGTTGTGCATTATGATAAACACATTGAATGGAAAGTCAAACATATTTACTAGAAGGGTGCCGTGCAAATTATGTCCTATACAAAGAAGCATAGCCAGGAGGCTGTCTCATTTATCGAAAGCACAATAGGGTTTCAACCGGAAATCGGTCTGATTCTTGGATCCGGTCTTGGCATTATTGCCGATCTAATTGAAGATGCGAAAGTAATCCCTTATCATGCTATTCCTCACTTTCCGGTATCAACCGTAGAAGGACATGCAGGGGAGTTGGTTGCAGGCCAAATTCAGGGTAAGCGCGTTATTATGATGAAAGGACGCTTTCATTTATATGAAGGGTACGCTGCCTCATTTGTCACTTTTCCTGTACGTGTAATGAAAGCCATAGGAGTCAAGCAGCTTATCGTCACCAACGCAGCAGGAGGAGTCAATACTGATTTCGAAGTTGGTGATCTCATGCTCATATCCGACCATATTAATTTTATGGGAACCAATCCTCTTATCGGTCCCAACGATAGAGAGCTTGGAGAGAGATTTCCGGACATGTCTGAAGCCTACAGCAAACGACTCATCCAACTAGCACAAAAGGTAGCTGCACGTCAAAGCTTCACATTCCGTGAAGGCGTATACATGGGCAATTTAGGACCAACCTACGAAACACCTGCAGAAATTCGTATGGCAAGAGTGCTAGGCGCCGATGCAGTAGGGATGTCAACAGTACCGGAAGTAATCGTAGCCAGACACGCAGGTATGGAAGTGCTCGGTATCTCCTGCATTACTAACAAAGCGGCTGGAATATTAGAACAGCCTTTATCTCATGAAGAAGTCATGGAGGCCGCGGAGCAAGTGAAACCAAAATTTTTGCAGCTAGTGCTGGGCATTATCGGGGAGTTGTAACATGAGCCAGATTCAACCGAACATTGTGTTTATCTTAACTGACGATCAAGGCCCATGGGCGCTGGGATGTGCGGGAAATCCGGAAATTAGGACACCTAATCTGGACAGGTTGGCTGAGCAGGGCATACGGTTCGAGAACTTTTTCTGCAGCTCTCCGGTATGCGCTCCTGCCCGAGCCACCATTCTAACGGGAAAAATGCCTTCGCAGCATGGAGTTCACGATTTTATCAGGGAAAATGACAATCCGCATCTGCAATATTTAGAAGGTCATACTGCCTATACGGAGCTTCTCACTGAAGCAGGATATGTATGTGGAATCAGCGGTAAATGGGGCTTGTGTAATGATTATGAAGCACAAAAAGGCTTTTCCCACTGGTACACCTACATTTATGACGGAGGTCATTACTACGATCCAACGATGGTACGCAACGGGCAACCTGTGAAGGAAACAGGGTACTTGACGAACTTGATCACGCAGGATGCGATGATGTTTATAGAAAGGCAAGCTGAGCAGGAGCAACCGTTTTATATAAGTGTTCATTATACAGCTCCCCACCATTTGTGGGTTGGAGAGCATCCCCAGGAATATGTAGAGCTATACGATGATTGTCCGTTTGAGACGTGTCCGCAAGAGCCAGAGCATCCCTGGTTTCTTGAGCTGACAAATCCATCTGATGTGCGTACGAATCCGCATGATAATTTGAAGGGTTATTTCGCCGCTGTAACCGCGATGGATTATAATGTCGGCCTCATTCTGGAGCAGCTGGACCGGTTGAATCTTCGTGAGAATACACTGATCTGCTTTATGAGTGATAACGGTTTCAGTTGTGGACAGGGGGGGATATGGGGCAAAGGAAACGGAACGTACCCGCAGAACATGTACGAGAATTCGGTTAAGGTTCCTGCAATTTTCAGTCAACCAGGACGCATTCCGCAAGGTCGCGTGCATACGGCGCTGCTCAGTCAATACGATGTAATGCCGACTCTTTTGGAATATGCTTCAATCGATAATCCGCAAGCGGCTGCATTGCCAGGAAGCAGCTTTCTACCCATCTTGGAAGGAAAGGGCTGTGATGAACGTCGCCACGTGGTCGTTTACGATGAATATGGGCCAGTGCGGATGATTCGTACTCAACGATACAAGTATATTCATCGATATCCATTTGGTCCATTTGAGTTTTATGATTTGGAACGTGATTCGAAAGAGCGTACAAATTTGTACGAACATCCGGATTACCAGGAACAAGTTCAAACATTGCGAAATCAGCTTGATCGTTGGTTCCTCCAGTATGTGGACCCGGCCATGGACGGAGCGAGACTGCCCGTAACTGGGACAGGGCAAAGCAATCTAGTTGGTCCTGATGTTACAGGTCAGCCTGCCTTCAACCAAAATGCAAGATTGTTTAAGGAACGACAAAATATCGAGCGGCTTAACAAGCAGTAATGATGGGTAGGGAGGTTTTTTACAGTGAAATTCAAACGGATATGCTGGATCGTACTGGATAGCTTAGGCATCGGTGAACTGCCGGATGCAGGTGCATTCGGCGATCTAGGCTCCCATACGCTAGGGCATATCGCAGAAAGTTCGCCCAGCTTCAAGATTCCTAACCTTGAGAAGCTCGGGCTAGGCAATATAACCGAGCTGCATGGCATCCACTCGACGGCAGCCCCGCAGGCTTATTATGGAAAGATGGCGGAGATGTCCGTGGGCAAAGACACAATGACAGGTCATTGGGAGCTGGCGGGACTCAAAGTGACGATACCGTTTAACGTGTATCCTAACGGGTTCCCATCAGAACTGATCACGCGATTCGAAGAGGCGACAGGACGTAAAGTCATCGGCAATAAACCGGCCTCCGGGACAGATATATTAGATGAGCTGGGAGAAGAACAGCTGAGGACAGGGGCATGGATTGTGTACACGTCGGCGGATAGCGTATTGCAGATTGCTGCACATGAAGAGGTGATTCCGCTGGAAGAGCTGTACCGTGCGTGCAGGATCGCACGAGAGCTGACAATGCATGATGAATTCGCTGTTGGGCGAATCATCGCTCGTCCATATATTGGAGGACCTGGAGCTTTTCAACGGACACCAAATCGGCATGATTATGCTGTTAAACCACCGGAGTCTACCGTGCTCAATCACATGAAAGAAGCAGGGCTTGATGTCATTGCAATCGGTAAAATCAACGATATATTCTCAGGTGAAGGCATTACAGAGGCAATAACGACCAAGAGCAATAGGGATGGGAT
Source organism: Paenibacillus sp. UNC451MF (assembly GCF_000686845.1). Taxonomy (GTDB): domain Bacteria; phylum Bacillota; class Bacilli; order Paenibacillales; family NBRC-103111; genus Paenibacillus_S. The sequence continues at coordinate 28,187 of NZ_JMLS01000017.1, forward strand.
GCAGAAAACGATCGAAGCGCTTGATCGTGATTTCAGTGGAATGATCTTTACTAATTTGGTTGATTTTGATTCTCTGTATGGGCATCGACGTGATCCTAAGGGTTACGCGCAGGCACTGGAGCAATTTGACCAAGAGCTGCCTCAAGTCATGGAACGGATCACGGAGGAGGATTTGCTGATCTTGACCGCCGATCACGGCAACGACCCAACGCATCCAGGAACGGATCATACTCGAGAATATGTGCCGCTGCTTGTATATAGCCCAGCCCTTCAACAGCCGGGATCCTTGGGGGTAAGGGAGACATTCTCTGATCTGGGAGCAACGGTAGCACAAAATTTCGATGTGAAAGGAACCGCACACGGCGTTTCATTCATAGAGCTTTTAAAGTGAGAAGGGGGAGAGACGAATGTCAGATAAAATAGAACTTACGATTTTGTATACTAATGATTTCCATGCGCAAGATAAACCAGTGAAAGCAACGTGGATTGAGGGGGAGCCGATGATGGGTGGGGCTGCCCACATGGCTTCCTATATAAATAAGATTCGACGCTGTGAGCCCAATGTACTCGTTCTGGACGCCGGAGATATCATTACGGGTCCAGCAATTAGCTTCCTGACGAACGGGGAGGCGCCTGTCGATTTGTTTAATGCGATCGGATTCGACGCGTCTTGCATCGGAAACCATGAATTCGATCATGGCGTACCTAATGCCAGAAAGCTGATTGCTCAAGCCCAGTTTCCTTTTTTATCTGGGAGCATTTTCTACAAAGGGACTAATATTTTATTTGCCAAACCATATGAAATATTGGAAAAGGGCGGCCTGAAAATCGGAGTTATCGGTATCCACGGGAAAAAAGCTGGCTATGAAACGATACAAGTCGATCTCGTCCAAGATCTTGATTTCCGCGAGCAGGAGTCACTACTTCAGGAGTACGTCAACCTGATAAGACCGCATGTGGATTTGGTTATCGTGCTTGCTCACGAAGGTGTTCCTGCGGAGCAATCAACCACGGATCGGGAGGTTCATGTGGAGGAAGATTTTGAAGAAGATGTGCGCATGTGCCGCAACGTCAAAGGCATTGACTTAATGATCACAGGACATGCTCATAAATCAATCACAAATCCTTATGTGGTGAAGGAAACGGGAACACTGCTTTGTTCGACTCGCGGACTGGGTACATTCGTCGGCTATTTAAAGCTTCAGGTTGATAAGTCGGAAAAGAAGATTGCCTCCTATGAAGGGCATCTGGAGCCAATTTATTCGGAACAGATCGAGCCGGATCCAGTGGTTGAAGCAAGAGTACAATACTGGGATGATCGTCTGAAGCAACTGATCGATCAAAAAATCGGGTATGCCGAAGAGGCTCTTACCCGTAATTATTTTGGCGAGTCGGTGCTTGGGAATATTATTACTGATGCCGTTCGCTTATACACCGAGGCGGATATAGTCTTCACTAATCCAGGGGGCTTACGCGCAGACGTGGAACAGGGCGATATCACCGTAGGGCATATCATAAATGTCGTACCGTTCAATAACAATGTTCTCATCATGGAGATGACAGGTAATGATTTGAAGGAAGTACTGGAGCAGAGTGCAAAAATGAGCGCCGGGGTTCTTGAGCAATCGGGTGCGACGATGGTTATTGATCCAACCGCCGAATCAGGCAGCTTCATTGTTGAAGCTCTGGTCAATGGTCAGCCGTTGGACGAGAACCGCACATACAAGATCGCTTCTGATGATTTCACCTGCAAGGGTGGAGACGGCTTCACGGCTTTTGCGGCGGCTACCGGAATTAAAGATACTTCCATGATTATGCGTGATCTCGTAATCGAGCATATTCGCAAGCTTGGTCATATAAAGCCGCATTTGGAGAATCGGATCGTTGTCACTAACTCCATTTCAATAACCTGATTTAAGGCTTAATGCAAAGGGTGGGCGAGGGGCTATAAAGAAGGAAGGAACAGCATGAATGAATAAACAAGCCGGTCGGTTGAAGGATACCGGAGGTTCTAGGATCGTAGTTCAAAAAGAGCTGCTTGCAGGCGTCATTTCCTTTTTCACAATTGTATATATTATTGCCGTTAACTCATCCATATTGGAGGATGCAGGCATCCCGCTTGAAGCGGGTATTATTGCGACTGCAATAACTTCTTTTGTCGGCTGCATCATTATGGGCTTGTGGGCTGATACTCCGATCATTCTAGTTCCTGGAATGGGAATTAACGCATTGTTTACGTATACGATCGTTCAGACGATGGGGCTTACATGGCAAGAAGCATTGGGCGCAGTCTTCGTATCAGGGGCTCTGTTTGCGCTGATTGCATTTACACCGCTTGCTCAATCGATTTCGCAGTCTATCCCCGATTCTCTGAAAGAAGCAACGACGGTTGGCATAGGATTGTTCCTGACGTTTATCGGTTTGCAAAAAGGCGGCATTGTAGTTGCTAGCGAAAAAACGTTCGTAGCTCTAGGGAATTTTGCGGACCTAGATACGATTTTGACGTTGGTTACGCTGGTAATTGCGCTGGTGCTGTTTATCCGTAATGTACCGGGCAACTTTCTGATCACTATAGCTGCAGGTACAATGCTAGCTATCTTACTTGGTCAGGTGAGCTTAAGTGAGGCATCTAGCGATCACGTATCGATGCAAGTCTACTTGGACGTATTCGGTGCCTTATCATTCGGCAGCATAGCTTCAGCGTCGTTCTGGGTTGCAGCTTTTACGCTGGCGTTAGTCATTGTGTTTGAAAATATGGGAATGATTCACGGCCATCTGCGTATGGTGGAGGCGCCTCAAAAATTCACCCGTTCCTTGCAGGCAAACGCCTTATCCGTTATTACTGCTGGGGTTTTTGGAACGAGTCCAACGGTCTCGACTGTGGAGAGCGCTGCAGGTATATCTGCTGGTGGAAGAAAAGGACTGACGTCGATTACAACAGGCCTCTTGTTTCTGATCTCGATCTTCTGTATTCCAGTCATCAAATTGATTCCGGACAGTGCCATTTCCCCGATTTTGATTGTTGTGGGAGGTTTAATGATCGCTGGGGTTCAGCGTATCAACTTCGCGCAGTTTTCCGAAGGATTTCCCGCTTTTCTCATTGTGGCTTTAATCCCGCTGACGTATAGTATTGTCGATGGAATGGCATTTGGATTTATGGGCTATGTTATTTTGAAACTAGCCATGGGAAGAGCGAAGGATATTTCATTTCCTCTATATTTGATTGCAGGTCTGTTTCTTGTTAACTTTGTTTTTCATGCTATTAGCTGATATGAAGGAAGAGTCCGGTATGTTGCCTTTGGGAGGGTAACATATCGGTTTTTTTGCTTTAAACTTATACTATTTTTAATTTTTCTGAAATACGATAAAGAGTGGAAATGAAGGTGATTCAGGGATTGTGTGGAAGTAAGAATAGTACAAACCATTTTTTGAGAGGAAAACTATGGAGCCGTTAACGGAAGCTTATGTAGATAGTTTAGCGCTCAACAGCGCTGCGATTAAGAATGGGAAGGATTTAGTGAAAAAAAACAGCTTTCCATTGTTGTGCAAATCAGAGGATGATAGCGTCATTTTTGGAGAATGCAAGGGTAGCGGTAAAGAACCCTATCGATGCTCTGTCGATTGGGCCAAGGAAGGAAATCCTGTATTCCGCTGCACTTGTCCGAGCCGGCAATTTCCATGCAAGCATAATCTGGGCTTGATGTATGCTTTCACTGCCGGCAAACCCTTTGCGACAGCACCAGTTCCGCAAGACCTTGCTGAGAAGAGGGAGAAAGCCGAGAAGCGTGAGGAGAAAAAGAAGGAAACGGCCGGGGCTGAGGCGCCTGCTGCAAAAAGGAAAACGAACAAGGCGGCACTCACCAAAAAAATAGCTGCTCAGTTAGAAGGTATTGCTATTGCGGAGAAGCTCGTACTACAGCTTACACAGCAGGGATTGGGTAGCCTAGACAAAAAAGTATTGCAAACCGCGGATGAGCAGGCAAAGCAGCTCGGCAATTATTACATTCCTGGTATTCAGATTGCGCTTCGTCAGCTAACGGAGCAGCTCCGTTCCGGAAACGAGCGAGAAACTGTTTATACACAGGCCATCGAACAGCTAACGCTGCTGCACTCGCTTATACAAAAAAGCAAGAATTATTTGGAAGGAAGACTTCAAAGTCCCGATGCTCCGGCAGATGCGGAAACGACGCTAGAGGAACGAATAGGCCACGCTTGGCAAATCGCCGAGCTCAGGGAGCAAGGAAACGTTCTAACTGATGTTAATCTGCTGCAGTTGGCTTTCCGCTCTTATACGGATGCTCCTCGCGGCGAATATGTGGACGAGGGCTACTGGGTAAACCTCAGTACTGGTCAGATTCAGATCACTCGGACCTATCGTCCTTTTCGTGCGTCCAAATATATTCGCGAGGAAGACTCGATTTTCCATGTGGTAGCAGTCAAGGAACTGGCACAATATCCGGGTGAGATGAACAAAAGGGTGCGCTGGGAGGAAGCCGTTTATAGGGAGGCAAGCTCACAGGATTATAAGAAGGTGATGGCTTCGGCAGAGCGATCCTTTGCAGAAGTAATAAAACGGGTTAAAAATCAGATCAAAAACCCTCTATCAGATAAAAATCCGGTTGTACTATTGCATTTCAAAGAATTACTCAAAGCAGATACGTCTTATGTCCTGACGGATGACCAAGGCAAGCAGCTTCCTTTGGCAGACATTCCCTATGTGTGTGAACCGACCACCCATTTGCTGCCGCTATTAAATATGGCTTACCTGCAGAATCAGGCCGTATTGGTTGTTTTCGGACATAACATGCAGATGAACAGGCTTGAAGCTCAGCCCCTTAGCATTGTGTCTGCTGACGTTGGGATTATCCGTTTGCTGTATTGATGAACTAATTAGGAGACGAATTATGAGTCTAAATGTATTGTTTGAGCTTCAACATGAAGTTCGGCGTTTATTTATCGCAGGAAGCACTGTAGCAGCTGGAGACATGCGTTTGCAAAAAATGATTCCCCAGCTGCATCAGCTCTCTGAATCGGTTCCGGTGTTTGGCCGTGTAGCACAAGCGGTTACCCAAGTTGTGGAAGCAGACTCGGGAGAATCGGCGTCTAAGCTGCTTGAGCTGGGTACACTGCTCAACTCTATGCTTTACACCCTTGGCAGGACGGAAAGTAAAGAGGAGATCTTTCCTGTCAAAGGAACGGATGCAGGGCTATCGACCTCACTGCCTTACCGAAAGCTATCTCCATTGATTCAAGCATTGACAGTAAAAGGTCAGGGTAGGCTGGATCAGCTGCGGCAGGGCTATGAGGAAGGACTGTTTCAAGACTTTCGATCGATACTACCCTCTTTGGCCGCTCTTGATGACAGCTACTCAGAAATTCCGGACTTTATCCAACGCAAAGTACTCCCTGCGTATGGTAAAGAAGCTTTGCCAGCGCTGCTTCAACAATTCAAGCTGGACGGGGGCAAAGGCGATGGTAGGCGTCTTGAGCAGATTCATGTGTTATTACGTGGCGAAGGATTAGGGATCATCGGGCAAGCAGCTCGAGAGGGTTCAATAGTAGTACGCGCTGCGGCCATTGAACTGCTGGGTGATTACCCTGAGCAGATCGATTATATTTTGGAACAAGCTGACGATAAGAAGAAGGAGATCTGCAGTGCTGCTTTGTTTGCTCTAGCGCGACTGGGCTCTGAGCAGGCCGTTGAGAGGCTATATAAAGCGTTAGTTTCCAAGGATCGAGAGCTGGTGATCGAACCGATCCAGCGGTGCCAAGCCAATTCTTTGACACAAAAAGTCATTGCTCATGCGGAAAGCGCTCTTGAGCGTATCGTACTGGAGACCAGTATAGAGGAGACTGCGCTGCAACTGCTTACAGACATTCACTGTCTGCAAGGAAAGCGAGAGTTGGAAGTCGTACACCTGTTGCAAAGGCTGCTGTCAACTCCAGCGTTCATTAAGCGGGATACGGAAGCAGCTCAGGAGGCAGCGGTCGAGCTGTTGCTTGATATCGACCTGCCTGAAGCCGATGAATTCGCAGTTAGTTTGCAGGATGCGTATGCTGGGAAGTTTATCGATTATAGCTTCAAGGCAGCAGTGAAGATTCTTTCCCCGCAAGAAGTATATGATAGATTTCACAGCCATTTTAAAAACAAAAAACAGTCCACTGCCAAGACGCTTTTGCGTGCTTTTCATGAAGAAACGCTCCCATACCAACATAGGTTGGGGAACGAGCCTATCCGAGCAGAGGCAAAGGAAACGACTGTATGGGATCCGCGATGGGTGCAGCTGTTCGTGGAACTGGACGAGGCGGATTTGGTATGCCGGCTGGTGGAAGCCGCTGATGCGAAGGTTATAGCATATTTAAGAGCGAAATGCGAAGCACAGCCTCATTTCAACAAAGGCCAGACGTCGAATATGCTGCTGGTCCTGTTCGGAATGCAAGAGCCAAGCGCCCCTCAATTGCTTATGGACATATTGGAGAAGGGCGGCGATAAACAGTATTACTATCTGGACCGTGTCCAGCTAACACTGCTATCATTACTGCCAAAGTCATATGCCGAACGACTGCGCCAGTATGCCGAGAAACTGACATATCAGAACTTGAAGGATCAATTGTTAGATATTGCTGAGACTATAGCAGCAAAGACCGATGGAGAAAAAGTGACGGAAATCGAAGAGAAGGGACAGGGATTATGGGGATGGATCAGAAGCAAGATGTCGTAAGATTGCCTTCCGAACGTTTATATGCGGAGGAACTAGAGGCTTTAAAGGAATTGGACCAAGATGTGAGGCCTGCAGGCTGGCAGCTATCGCCGAAGGCGGTGCTAACCTTTCTGACGGGAGGCAGCGTCAAAGGTTTTACTATTACGCCTAAATATATCGGGAATAAGCGTTTAGTCGAGATGGCAATCGCTACTTTGTTAACGGATCGGGCACTGCTGTTGATAGGAGAACCGGGAACGGCAAAATCGTGGTTATCTGAAAATTTGACGGCTGCAATCCATGGCGATTCCGGTAAAGTAATTCAAGGCACCGCAGGCACAAGCGAGGAGCATATCCGTTATTCCTGGAATTACGCTATGCTATTGGCACAAGGGCCATCCGATCAAGCGATTATCAAAAGTCCTATTTTTCGAGCCATGGAAACGGGGGGCATCGCCCGGTTTGAAGAGATTTCACGCTGTGCATCGGAGGTACAGGATGCTTTGATCTCCATATTGTCCGAGAAGACGATCTCTATCCCCGAGCTAGGACGTGAAGTGTCGGCTTCAAGAGGCTTCTCCGTCATCGCTACGGCGAATACACGGGACCGTGGAGTGAATGAAATGTCTGCGGCCCTTAAACGGCGCTTCAATATCATTGTGCTGCCTGCGCCTTCAGACATCGAGACAGAAGTCGAGATTGTCCGTAAACGGGTGGGAGAAATCTCTGCAAGCTACGAGCTGCGTGCATCGCTTCCAGAGGAGGAAGCAGTGCGTAAAGTTGTGACGATATTCCGTGAGCTGCGCAGCGGGATGACGTTGGACGGAAAGGAGAAGGTAAAGGGGCCGAGCGGCGTCATATCAACAGCGGAAGCGATATCTCTGCTCACCGGGAGCATGGCGCTTGCCGGCAGCTTTGGCAGTGGACAGATCAGTGAAGAGGACATCGCAGCAGGGTTGCAGGGAGCCATAGTGAAGGATGAAGAAAAAGATCGGCTTGTATGGAAAGAATATTTGGAAAATGTGATGAAAAAGCGGGGAGCGACATGGCGAAATCTGTACTACGCGTGCTCGGAGATGAACAACTAAACCGTCATCAAGGGTTTCATGTTTTCGGAATAAGGCATCTATCTCCAGCCGGCGCCTTTCACTTACTTACTTTCCTTGACGAGGTTAAGCCAACGGCAGTATTGATAGAGGGGCCGAGTGACGCTACTGCCTTCATTTCTGAATTAACTTCACACGGTGTCGTACCTCCAATTGCAATTCTTGCGTATACCGATCAGCTTCCGGTTCGGACATTGTTATACCCGTATGCGGAGTATTCGCCGGAATATCAGGCCTTTAAGTGGGCTAGCCGCAATGGAGCTTGGGCGACCTTCATCGATTTGCCTAGCGAGCAAGCTCTGGCCTTGCATGAGACTAAACGAACCGGCGGTTTCTCGGAAAGAGTTGTGACGGAGGATGAAGAGGACGTCCATGAAAATCGTCAACCAGAGGATTCTGACAATTTTCAGATCTATCTCCATCGGCAGAGGAAGCTTTATCAGCAATTAACCGAGTTATACGGGGAACCGGATTATGAAGCCTATTGGGAACGTCATTTCGAGCATCGCTTGGAGGAGGGGGCTTACCGATCCGGAATCCACCGATTCTCTGAACAAATGAGGGAGCTGACGGAGGATCAAGAGTGGCAGTATGCACCTCAGGATGCGGCATATAATGAAATCCGTGAGTCCTACATGCGACGCAACATTCAGAAAGCGATTCTGGAGGGGCATGACCCAGAGAGAATTGTAGTTGTGACCGGAGCACATCATACTTCAGCTATGAATTTCCACCTACCGATTATGACAGATAAGGAATTCAAAGCACTGCCAAAGGTGAAGACTAAACTCACATTGATGCCCTATTCATACTATAAACTATCAACACATTCCGGCTATGGTGCAGGAAATCAGGCACCTGCTTATTTTGAATTGTTTTGGCAGTGTCTACAAGCAAGGGATCTAAGTAGGCTGCCGGCGCTTTATTTCTCTCAGGTTGCCGCACATTTACGTATGCACGGTACGTTCCGTTCTACAGCATCGCTGATTGAAGCTGTACGTTTGGCAGAGGCACTTGCAACGCTGCATGACGGTAGTCATCCAACATGGAGGGATCTGCAAGACGCGGCCATCGTGTGCTTAGGCTATGGGGAGCTGTCCACGATCTCGGAGGCTCTCGCAAGGACAAACGTAGGCACGGCAATAGGACGGTTGCCGGAAGGAGTCAGCCAGACACCGGTTCAAGATGATTTAAATAGAGAACTGAAGCGGCTTAAGCTGGAAAAGTACAGAACGCCAGTAGCCGCGACGTTAGAACTCGACTTGCGAGAAAATCGAAGGGTGAAATCAGAGGAAGCAGCGTATTTGGATTTGAATCGTTCCGTGCTGCTCCACCGTTTGGAACTGTTAGGCATCGACTTTTCTAAGAAGCAGCGCGTTCAACAAAATTCGGCCACATGGGCGGAAAATTGGACGCTTCGCTGGTCGCCGGAAGCAGAGATTCAAGCGGTAGAGTCAACATTGAAAGGGGAGTCCGTCGAGCTGGCTGCAGCCTTCGTGCTCAAGGAGAAACTAGACGCGTGCACGGATATCGCTGAAGCTTCACGGATCATTCGCATCGCCTGCGAGTGTGCGCTCATGCCGCTTATGGAGCAGGCTAAAGCAGCGCTACAAGGTCTGGCGGTGGAAGCGGGGAGTTTTGAGCAGATTGCGGCCTCCGCATACGAACTGTCTGTACTCATTGGGTACGGTTCGATTCGTCGCATCGAGACGGCGGCTCTTGTTCCGCTGCTCCGGCAGCTGTTCCTGCGGGGGGCGCTGTTGCTGCCGACCGCTTCAGCTTGCAACGATGATGCGGCTCATGCCATAGCAGGTGCAATTCAACAGCTCCACGGCATTGCTCAAGATCACTTCGAAGATGTTGACGATGCGCTATGGCAGAGTAAACTTCAGGAACTGGCCTCGCGTGACGATCGAAACGCGAAGTTGTCAGGCTTTGCTTTTGCGATCCTGTTAGAGCAAAGCAAGCTTCAAGAGGAACAAGTTGCACAGGAAGTGTCACGAAGGTTATCGCCTGGCATTCCAGTTGATCTAGGGGCAGGCTGGTTTGAGGGGTTATCCATGCGTAACCGCTATGCGCTGCTGTCCCGAGCTGTATTGTGGAAGCAGCTTGATATGTATATTAGGTTGCTGGATCCGCAAGCCTTTAAGCGATCTCTTGTATTCCTTCGCCGGGCATTCGGAGCTTTCGAGCCAAGAGAGAAGGCCGCAGTCGCAGAGATGATGGGTGATCTATGGGGCTTGGATGCCAATGCAGTGGGCTCGACTTTGCAGAAGCCGCTGAGCGAGGAAGAGAAGGAGATGCTCTATGAGCTTAACGATTATGATTTTGGAGATTTGTAGCCAATGATAAACAATGAGAAAATAGATCACGAACAATTGAAACGGTGGCGACTCATCCTTGGCGCAGAATCTGAAGAAAAGCTGCAATCCTTTGGTTCGGGCAGCAGTCTGCTTGATGATGAAACAGCTTTGATGGATGAAGCTCTAGCTGCTATTTATGATGATACTTATGGCAATGATATAGGCCCTGTCGGGGGGAATCCCCGCAAACAGGCAGGGCTAGGGCCGTCAGCTCCGAAGCTGGCAAAATGGCTGGGTGATATCCGTACCTTTTTTCCGCCGGATATTGTATCGGTCATACAAGCAGACGCGATTGAACGTAAAGGGCTGAAACAGCTGCTATTCGAGCCTGAGCTGCTGGCTCAAGTTAAGCCGGACATTCAGATGGTAGCAACCTTGATGGCACTCAAAGGAAAAATACCAGAGAAAACAAAGGAAACGGCAAGGCAATTGGTTAAGGCTGTAGTGGATGAAATTGTGCAGCGGTTGTCTCATGATTTGCAACGTGCGGTAACTGGAGCCCTTAATCGAAGGCGGCATTCGCCGCTGCCTTCCGCTACGGGTTTGGATTGGAACACAACAATCCGCAAAAACCTGCGGCATTATGATCAGGAACGCAATCTGCTCATACCAGAGAAGGTCTATTTCTTCGATCGAGCCCGGCGAAGTAAGGAATGGACCGTCATTCTGGATATTGACCAGAGTGGTTCGATGGCTGGTTCTGTCATATATGCATCGATTATCGGGTCGATCTTTGCCAGCATGCCGGCACTGGATACTCATGTTATTGCTTTCGATACGGAGGTTGTCGATTTAAGCGAGGAGTGTGCAAATGACCCTGTGGATATGCTGTTTGGCATTCAGCTTGGGGGCGGTACAGACATAAACAAGTCCATTGCCTATTGTGAGCCGTTCATCACCGAACCGAAGAAAACCATGTTTATTCTTGTTTCTGATCTTTATGAGGGTGGTAACCGTTCCGAAATGATTCGTAGACTGGTCGACATGCATCAGGCGGGAGTCAAAACGATTTGTCTGCTAGCTTTGTCGGATCAGGGAGTGCCATCTTACGATGATGCTGTTGCGAAGAAATTAGCCCAATATGGCATCCCCTGCTTCGGATGCTCTCCAGAGAAGCTGCCTGAGCTGATTGAAGGCGCGCTTAAAGGCGTTGACCTTACGGCGCTATCTGATCGTGTTAAGCAAGGATAAGCTTGAATAATAAAAGCTGGTAAAGGATAAGCAGAGCACCTCGGGATAACCGAGGTGCTTTCTTACGTTAAAACCAAGGAGTGCATGGTTTGTCCTCTAAGAACATAAAGGTTCAATTACGAAAATTTTTGTGACGATAGGTTAGGAAATAACATTTTATTTACCGGAGGGGACCTGTAAAATATGACGAACTATAGAAAATTGGTTTAACAAAGAATCGCCTAAAACGACACGATCTTGTAATATTTTGTAGTGTAAGTTACACTCGTATTATCTTTGGAAGTATAGGTTTTATGGTAGGTGGGAGGCGAGGACTATGAAGGTAAATAAGCGTATCCCTAAGAGTGGAATGAAAACAAGATTGGGACAAGCATTACTGAGCATTGGGATAACAGCAGCACTCGTCCATCCCTTTACCACAGTAGAAGCAGGTGTGTTGGATCGGGTAAAAGATATGTACCAGCTGCCCGAGCATGTTGAAAGCATTCAAAAAGAATTTGATGCAACCAAACAACAGTTGGAAGAACAAAGAAATAAGCTAGCTGAATCGGTTCAGCAGTCAAGGGAAGCAATAGATCTGCTGAATGCCCAAAATAAGCAGCTTCTGGAGCAGAATGAAGCTCTACAGAGCCGAATTCAAATGATGGAACAAACTTCGCTGGATAAAAAAGCCCAAACCCGGAAAATAACATCGATTGCTTTAACGGTAATTTTCCTTATTATAGGTTATTTTTTGATAGGTCGCTTGATTCGTATCCTGGTTTGGAGACGGCAAAATAGCAATCTGAGACAGTAGTAAGAACTGGACAATGTCAGCTTAGGAGGTCATGCCATTTGGATATTTCCTTTGAGCAAGCTGAGCAAGTAACCCGGTTGGCTGCATTTACGCTTGAGTTGGGAGAAGCTGTGAATGTACTGCATTCCAATCAGATCGTCGCTTTTCAAGGCTCTCCCTCTCTTCGTGAGGATTCATTCATGAAGTTGTCGGGCATGTATCGAAAGAAAAGACTATTACAGTCGAGAATTCGAGGTCCAGTCAGGTTTATGCTGGGATTGCCGGAAGGTTACTCGCTCGGGACTGTTGATATAAAGGAAGATGACGACTTATTATTTGAATTCCGTCATGTACTTTTCTATACAGATGATATGAAATTCCGGCCCCACGTGCAAAAGGTTAGAAATGTGATGATGACACATGATTTTGTTAAAATGAAGTTTAGTGGACCGGGAACACTCGGTCTGTTAACGTCAGGCCCATTGTACCCAGTCAAACTCGATCCCGAGGTGCCTCTATACGTTGATATACAGTGTCTGGTTGCTTACCCGGAGCATGTCAGTTTAACACCGTGTGTATATGGAAATACTTTGGCCAGTCAGAATATGAATTATCATTGGGAGCTTAAAGGATCGGGCACTGTGCTGCTCCAGCCTTGCAAACCGGATAAGTTGTTAGATGAGCAAATGCAAGGCGATAGCTTGATGAGAAGGATGCTTCGAGAGTTGATTCCGTTTGGCGGAGTATTTATTAAATAATAATGGATTATACATTTAAGCCGCGAAAATGATCGGGGCTTTTTTTTGATTTCACTCACATAATAGTTTAGAGTCTAGCCATGGACGTAAGATAGGTAATCCATTGACGGACTGTATAGCACCTGTGTGATCAAGTCCCTCTAGAGTTTGTACGTCCCAGCCAGACTCATTAATCTAGTCAAACTTGAATAGAGAATGAAGCGGGTCAAGGTAATGGGGAAGTAGGCGTTTATTTGGGTATAAAATAACTATACCGGATTCATACAGGTATCAATGAAATCAATCCATCCTGTAAGGAGGCGCTTAAGACGATGAAAATCATGGATCTGGCCCAAAATTTGGTATGCCGATTTCAGGACGACGATGTACCTGCATTGTCGGCCCAGTTAACGTATTACCTTTTATTATCTTTTTTTCCTTTCCTGATCTTCGCGGGGACGATGCTAAGCTTTACCAGCTTTTCTGCAGATGATGCGCTGGAACGACTGAGTTTAATTTTGCCGGATATGTCGAATAAAACCATTTCCGATGTCTTCCACGAGATTGAGCAGACACGAAGCGGTTCACTACTGTCCATCGGCTTAATTGCGACACTTTGGTCAGCCTCCAATGGAGTCAATGCTGTCATTAAGGGGATTAATAAGGCTTACGATCAAGAGGAAGATCGCCCTTTCTGGAAAGTGCGTCTACTATCCTTAGCGACAACTATCGTACTGGCTGTAGCGATCATGTTGAGCTTTGTGATGCTTGTATTCGGCCGTAAAATTGGTGAACGGCTGTACGAGACCGCGAGGCTGCCTGGAGACTTTACAGAGATTTGGACTTGGGGACAATATGCCGTTCCGCTTCTTGTCATTTGGACAATGTTTTGCCTAATCTATTCCTTTCTCCCCAATGTGCGTTTGAAGTTTCGTGAGGTGATTCCAGGGGCATTGTTCGCGACCTTTAGCTGGATCGTAGCTTCGCTTTTGTTTTCGTTTTATGTAAACCATTACGATAGCTACACAAAAACGTACGGGAGCATTGGTGGAATTATCGTTTTACTCATCTGGCTGTACTTATCTAGCATGATCATTCTACTCGGTGGAGAGTTGAATGCGGCCCTACAATTTATCCGCAGCGGGAAAATGAAGCAGCCGTGCAAGATGTTCGGATTACCGCTATCTTTTTTCAAAAGAAATAAGAAGACCGCCAGTGATTGATAAAGCTACACGAAATATACTTAACAAGAACAATACCTCCAATCACACTATAAAGTGGCTTTGGAGGTTATTCTCTATTAACAGGGAGAGATAAAACCTATGCGAACTGATGCATTGCATATAAGAAAAGACGCTGGTACCATGGTTATTGTTATCCGCTCTGGAAATACTAATTTCCATAAATAGCAAATGAAACATTAGGCAGGGGGGATTGATTTGGATAACACAGCAGCCGTACGCAGCTCCAAGCGCGGATCATTGTTAATTAGTATGGGAATCAGCTGGCTGTTCGATGCGATGGATGTAGGAATTATTTCCTTTATCGTAGCGACACTAACGGTTCAATGGCATTTAACACCTGAGCAGGTAGGGGTATTTACAAGTATTAACTCGATCGGCATGGTCTTTGGGGCAGCCATTGCAGGGTACTTGGCAGATCGTTTTGGGCGCAAATCCGTCTTGCTATGGACATTGCTCATTTTTTCTATAGCCAGCGGTTTGTCTGCACTAGCTACAAGCTTTATAGTGTTGTGCATTTTGCGGTTTATTGCTGGTGTAGGTTTGGGAGGAGAGCTTCCCGTAGCTTCGACACTCGTATCAGAGACGGTTCCCGCTGAAGAGAGAGGAAGGACTGTCGTACTGCTCGAAAGCTTCTGGGCGGGGGGCTGGCTCGCTGCGGCACTCATTTCTTATTTTGTCATTCCAAGGTACGGCTGGCAGGCCGGTTTTTTAATTGGTGCAGTTCCTGCTTTGTATGCTCTTTATTTAAGGCGTTCCATCGAAGATCCTCAGAGGTTTGTACAATCTCAAGCCGAAAAGAGGCCGACTTTGCGAGAGCAATGGTTATCGGTATGGCAAGTAGAATATCGTCGGTCTACTGTGATGTTATGGATTCTTTGGTTCACTGTAGTTTTCTCGTACTATGGCATGTTCTTATGGCTGCCGACTGTAATGGTAATGAAGGGCTTTGGTCTGGTAAAAGGATTCCAGTATGTGCTCATTATGACCTTGGCTCAACTTCCTGGGTACTTTACCGCTGCATATGCAATCGAGAAATTTGGACGCAAATTCGTTCTTGTACTGTATTTGATCTTCACTGCATTAAGTGCGATTTGGTTCGGTTCAGCCCAGACCGATACAATGTTGATTGCCGCTGGCATCTGCCTGTCCTTCTTTAATCTTGGAGCATGGGGTGGACTATATGCCTATACACCGGAGCTGTATCCGACCAGAGTCCGCTCGACGGGAGTCGGCATGGCCACCTCCTTCGGCCGTGTCGGGGGCGTTATTGCTCCATTACTCGTTGGAATACTGGTAGCTCGGGGCGTGGAGCTTCAGATCATTTTCTACATATTTTTCGTTGCCATTCTCATAGGAGCGTTAGCAGTATTTTTCTTGGGAACGGAAACAAAGGGCAGAGAGCTGGAGAACTGATGAGTTTGCTTATGTGGCAGATGCAGCTCTGATTATATGCTAAGCTAAAGACGAACGAGACCTTTGAGGTGTCGTCCGTCTTTTTTCTTATCGAATTTCATTTTTTTAAAGACATATCAAAATTAACATCTTCGATAAATTCGATAACTTCTCCGTTCGGACTGTAAACTAGTGCATTTTTCACAGCAAGAGGAGGTTCGCCAAGTGAAAGCTGACTTGGTTCAATATAAGTCTTTGCTTTGTGGTGAAGTGCTTTGTTATACATTTCCTTTACATCATCCACGTAAAATGCAAAATGTAATAACGCACCGTGTGAAATCTCCTCTTCTGAAGAGGCTTTTTTTCCTTGAGCAGGGATGATGGCTTCATTATCAAATACCTCAATACAAGTTCTTTGGTCAGGAGAAACTAACATGGCTGCTTCTTGGATCTGAAAGGCTGGAAGACTCCAATGGTGACCTACTTTAAATCCTAATACTTGAGTATAGAAATCGATGGTAGCCTTATAATCTTTGGCTTGGATTGCAACATGCGCTAGTCCTTTTACACTCATTTCATCTCTCTCCTAATAAAAAGTTTCTTTAATTATAGTAAGATTATTCAGGAGAATACATACAAAATATAAGGAGTTAATGATAAAATACTAATTAAATTTGAGTTATTTGTGTCGTTTTGATTTACTTTTATAAAATAACAGGAGGCGCCAAAATATGAACGATCTAATCGATCAGATTGATATAAAGATTATGAAGCTACTCCAGCATAATTCACGAATGCCTGTTTCTCAAATCAGCAAACAAATTTCCATGTCTCAACCTTCAGTTAAAGAAAGGATTTTAAAGCTGGAAGATAAAAAAGTCATTTCTGAATACAGAACCGTATTTAATTTACAGGAACTTAACAAAGGCACCACCTCTTTTATTTTATTCAAGACGGAACAATGTCAAGCTCTAGTCGAATTTTGCAAAGAAGCAAGGGAAGTAACCGATTTATTTCGTATAAGTGGAGAATTTAATTATCTCATCAAAGTGCAAACGGCATCGGTAGAGGAGTTAGCGGATTTTCAGGATTTGCTTGCCCAATTTGGACCTTCAAAGTCGCATATATGTTTGAGAAATATATTGGAGAATAGGGTATTACTCTGAATTCTAAGTACATTAAACACAACCTAATATCAAAAAAACGGAATCCAGAAATTAAACCGGATACCGTTTTTGCTGTGCGATTGCAGGAATTCAATCTTTTAAACGCGAAGGTCAGGCATTTAACCGCTTATGATTTTGATGTGCAATAGTAACCATCGCTACATAGAAAGGTTGCAGATTGAATTTCTTACCGAACTCAAACTTGTAGGAAGCTACATGTACATTTGTTGCTTTATAAATAGGGGATGTTATGTAGTGAATAGTTAATTCACTATCATCAAAGCCAGTCCCTGCGGTTTCCATGGTGACTTCATAAATAGAATCCAAGTGAATGGAAGCAACTCTAGTCTTTTTGCCAGTGACACCTTGATGGTCAATAAAGATCAATCTTTCATCAGTCACAATGAAGGTATCTCTTACAAGTTTAAATCCCATTTGAATTTTCTCATTAGGAATAAGATAAGCACCGTATTGATTCGTCAGTTCTTGAACAAGTTGCCAAACAAGCCACCCAAAATGTTAGCCAATTTAAACGCCTCCTGTTTTTGAAGAAACATTATGTAATAATTCTAATTGTTTACAATTCGATAAAATCTTTGAGAATCCTTCAATAACAGACTAATTTTCGCGAAGAATAGGTTTTCATGTCGATTATAAGGGTAGAGTAGAATGTGACGAATTTTGTTCTATTTGAAACTGTTTTATTTGTGTGAGACAATGATAAATGGTCATAGATTCAGGCATCGGGAATGGAAAAAACCATGAGAGAGGATGGATGCTGCTTTGAGAACTATTAAGCTTGGAAGCAGTACTTTAGAAGTTCCGGTTGTTGCGATAGGCTGCATGCGAATTAAATCGCTGGATAAGACTGAGGCAGAACGTTTTGTCCAGACAGCGCTGGAAGAAGGTGCGAATTTCTTCGATCATGCTGATATTTATGGCGGCGGCACTTGCGAAGAAATATTTGCGGATGCTATACATATGAGTGATGATGTTCGTGAGAAGATCATCCTGCAATCCAAGTGTGGCATTCGGAAAGGCATGTTTGATTTCTCGAAAGAACATATTTTGGAATCAGTGGACGGTATTTTGAAGCGTCTGAAAACCGATTATTTGGACGTTTTGCTCCTGCATCGTCCAGATACATTAGTAGAACCGGAAGAGGTAGCCGAGGCTTTCGACCTTCTTGAGAGCTCGGGAAAGGTGCGGCATTTCGGTATTTCCAATCAGAATCCGATGCAGATTGAGTTACTGAAGAAGTCGGTCAAACAACCGCTAGTGGCCAACCAACTACAATTAAGCATCACCAACGCTACTATGATCTCGAACGGCATTAATGTGAATATGGGGAATGACTCCGCAGTTAACCGAGATGGCAGTGTGCTTGATTACTGCAGACTAAACGATATCACTATTCAGCCTTGGTCGCCTTTCCAATATGGATTTTTTGAAGGTGTATTCCTTGGAAGTGACAAGTTTCCGGAGCTTAACCAGAAAATCGATGAAATCGCGGCAAAATATGAAGTGAGTAATACGACCATCGCCATCGCATGGATTCTACGCCATCCTGCACGCATGCAACCGGTGACCGGTACTATGAATACGATTCGCTTAAAAGAATGCTGTAAAGCAAGCGATGTCTTTTTGACTCGTCAAGAATGGTATGAGATTTACCGTGCAGCAGGCAACGTTCTTCCTTAAATTATAATAATACGGACCCACACAAAATATAACAAAGCAACCTCGGATATTCTTTAACTGGGCGTTGCTTTGTTTTTTACAAGAAGATAACGGTTTAAAATCTTAGAAGGAGTGTTATATAAAATGTCTAGATCAGTTGAATTTTCTCAAACTTCTTTAATTTTGCACTTAGATGGTTTGACCAGTGTAGCCGCACTTAAACGACAAGTGGAGATCCCGTACTCGAGCATAAAGGGAGTATCCATAGAAGACTTCAAAGTTTCCTTACTTCGCTTCAGGGTGGGTACATCAATAGCCGACATAAGAGAAGGTCGATTTATGCTTACCGACCGATGGTCCTTTATTTCATATGAGAACCATAAGGATGTAGTAGTTCTGCAGTTGAATAATCATGAATTTGAAAACGTAGTTTTTCAAATTAGTAATCCGGAGGAAATACAGGGAAAAATATTGCAACACATTACTAAATTAGGTGATTCATAGGATTTGAAACAATGGATTGGCTAAATGGATGTCAGATTATCATTAAAGAAAATTGACATGTGCAAAAATCTGTTATTAATAAAACATTACCTTTATCTTCCATGTGAATTCTGTCATCCTTAAGTTGAGAAGTTTTAGTGGTTGAGATAGGGGGAAAGTGCATGTCGGTTACTTTAAGGGTGCTTCGTTTGCCAGACGATTACGAAGGAATTGCTAAATTGGTGAATACTTACTGGTCGGAGCCAACAAGTGCTGCGAGGCTAGAGGAAGACGACGCCAAGCTATATACAGTCGGTCGAACATTCTTGGACGAGAATGGTCTTCTAGGTGGTTATGATCGACTAAGGCAGGTTGCCGTCACAGTGCAAGATGAAATCGTAGGCTACTTGTGGATATGGCGAGCCCCGTGGACCGAGCCTGGGACTCTGAATCATACTATGGTGGTTGATCCGGCGTTCCGCAAACAGGGAGTCGGAATGCACTTGTACCAGTATGCGTTGGATTGGGCTAATTCGATGGGTACGAGTAAGATAGTAACCGAAGTATGGGACGATGATGAGGCGGCACTGCATTTTGCCCGTCATCAAGGGTTTGTTATCGATCGTCATTCGTTCCAATCCGTGCTTTCGTTGGAGGGCCTTGATGCTGCAACCGTCTATGGCGCGGATGTTTCGAAGCATTTGGAAAGAGCTGGGATAAGGTTCACAACACTTGCCGAGGAAGGCTTGGCAGAAGGAGAGCTCAAGCTGTACGAGCTTTACAAGGAAACTCTGGTAGATATTCCTGGCTACACTGGCGAGGTTCCTGTGATTTCCGAGTGGCGCAAATGGTATCTAATGGCGAGTGGTTATGCACCCGAGCAGGTGCTGATTGCAGCTGACGGTGATCGATTCGTCGGTGTGAGCAACGTACTCCATAATGTGCAGACCAATGGGATGTACCATGAATATACAGGTGTTAGCCGCGACTATCGCCGACGCAGCATCGGCTTAGCGCTTAAAGTCAAAGCAATCGAGTTGGCGGTCAAACGAAATGCAGAATACATTCGGACGGATAACGACTCCACGAATGTGCCAATTCTCACCATTAATCGTCGGCTTGGCTATCAGCCACTCCGCGGATCTTATCGAGTGCTTGTTTCTTTGCGTGAATCGTGCTCAACCTAATCGAGAGGAAGGACCACTTCACAGTTGAAGTGGTCTTTTTTTATAGCGAGCTATTCTACTTACGTGGCATTCGAACAAGTCTCATTTTGCTCCAAGAGAAGCAAATTTTGACGACAGTTTAAGATTAGCCTATTCTATTTAGGAAGGCAGTGTATATTGTAGTTTAAAAATGAGGAGTACAACCATGAATCAATTTTATAAGGCATTAACATTTGTAAATGAAATTTTTTATGAACCTAATCACTTAACTATAAAAGCCATTCGCGAAGAAACCCAAAATTCAGATTATGGAGCTGGGGTATTTGAGCTAAATTCTAAATTGGTTAGATTTAGGGTTGCAAAAATAACACCTACAAAGATAGGACAGTTTGTTGCCTTTTGGGAAAAAGATTTAGCTAATAAAAACCAAGCCTATTCATATGAAAATGCTACAGATTTATTGGTTATCAATACGTTTACTACAAGTAATCATTATTTTGGACAATTTGTTTTTCCAAAAGAAGTTCTTGCACGACAAAAAATCCTTAAAACAGCTACTACAAGAGGGAAAATGGCGATTAGAGTTTACCCTAGTTGGGATACTCCCACGAGCCAACAAGCTATAGCAACACAAAAATGGCAGTTACCATACTTTGTTGCGATCAATAAAGACAGCTTGCAAACACAAGAACTATTAAAACTATACTCCAACTAATATTGGATAGCGCTATAAGCTTCTATTAAATTCATAACACCAATCCTAGAGAATATGCCTTAGCCATTTGTAACTAGATAAAGATAGAGGTGCCTGCGCCCGGCGCGGCCCCTCTTTTTTGTTTATTGCGGCTTGAGGATCGAAATTGGATTCAATATAAAATTTATACATTTGTTAATACTTTAATGCTTTCTCCGTATTAACTATCGTGAGACTCACAAAAACAAATTGCGCAATTTGTTGATGATTTTAGTTTTCAATATAAATGAGGGGAGGGGAAGCAGTTGGAGGTTGCCCCTGCGAATACAGGAATTTATCAAAATGAACAATGGGAGACCCAGAACAAGGTTCTGTCCACAGAAATGTTTGCTCAAATATTTGATACTTACTATAAGAGGGTCTATAAGTATATTTGCTATCGTATCAACAATCATTATGCTGCTGAAGATATATGCAGTCATGTTTTCGAAGTAGTCATTTCCAAATACCATAGTTTCTCACCGGAAAAATCAAATTTTGAGGTGTGGTTATTCGCTATTGCGAGAAACTCCGTAACGGATTATTTTCGCTCACAGAAACATAGAGCAGATTTTTCGTTGAACTCCATTTTGAACATAGTCTTATCCAAACCAACTCCGGAAGAAATCGTTATCCGAGATGACAATAATAAAGCCTTATTTACGGCTCTTGCAAAGCTGAGTGATAAGGAACGTAATATCATTGCTATGAAATATGCCGCTGGCTTAAAAAACTCGGAGATTGCAGATCTGTTAGGTAAGTGGTTCCAATATTGTTGTTGTTCTCTACAGAAGCTTAAAGAAACTGTATAAAGATTTGGACTTAGAGGAGGTCAAAAATGACTAGTAAACGTGATTTAAAAGACTTCAGCGATGTAACCAACATGCGAATGAATTAAGAGAAATTCAACGAGAAGCTCCGAAAAAGCTGACATTGAAGGAGGCTCACGCTATGGGAGTCGATTTTCCTGTCCCAACTTGGTTATCCGATCATTATCCAACGATAAACTTTGTTCCTCAAGGCGACCACATGGTTGAGGTGCAGTATCAAAAAGATGGAGAGTTCATTTCGTTGTTGATTTCGAAAGGTGGCAGTAACGGTATTAGCACACAGGATGAGGTCAAAAGAGAAACAATCGGCGGAAAAACAGTGTACTTTGCTAACGGGATAGCCATCTGGGAACAGAACGGATTCACCTATTAGCTGTATCAAATGGCAGAAAAAAACTTTGATGTCAAAACCATTGGGAATTTGATCGAGAAGATGTCTTCAAAAAACTAATCTAAGATAATGAAAGCAAGTGAATCGGTGGATATGTCCGGTTCACTTGCTTCTTTTTTGGTTCATTGGTTCATTTTATGAAAATGGGGGGAGGTCTTTAATTGACATTACCCGGTAAATTCCTGGACCCATTCATTGTTATAATAAGCAATGCCAATATGGGTAAAACTACTATTCAGTATATTGGCTTTATGTCCTGGACTGTTCATCCAGTCGTTCATAACCTGGGTAGGGCTGCTTTGTCCGTTTGCGATATTCTCACCAGCTGTGTTGTATGTGATCCCGAACTCCGACATCATATCGAAGGGGGAGCCATGTGTGGGGGAATTGTGATCAAAGTAATTGTTATTGTACATATCTTGTGCCTTGACCATAGCCATTTTTGATAAATCTTCACGCATACTTAGGGAATTCAACCCTGCTTTGGACCTCTCTTGATTGACTAAATCCAGAACCTGCTGCGCAAATTGGGATGAATCCCCATTACCTTGCGGTGCCTGTCCAGTGGGAGCAGCAGGTGTCTGCCCAGTCGGACCAGAGGGTGCTTGTCCGGTCGGACCAGATGGCGCTTGTCCAGTGGAACCGGGTGGCACTTGATCACCGTAATAATCATTCGGTGCCTCATTTGTTGGGTATCCTCCGGGTGTTTGAATGAGATCCAACAAATTGGATGGTATTCCAATGGGGGCTTCCTTGGTCGTTATAGTTCCTTTTCCTGCATTGGACGTGGCTGTTGATGATGCCTGTGTTTTGATTGGTGTTGGTGCAGCGTTATGAGCAGCATGGGTTGAAATTCGTGTTTGATGCTTAGGGGTAACTTGCTTTTCCTTCATATTGTTATTAGTTGTACAGCCTGTAACCAGTAAGAATATTGCCAACAAAATAAACTTTGCCATAAACCAACCTCCCTGAAAGCTCTAATTAATGAAGTTACGAATATAAGATTTCCAGAATGCCTTATTTTATTCCTGAGAAGCTTCCGTGCTTTTTTTGTAAAGAAAAACCTATAAAGATGATAGGATTCCCTAATATTATTCAGAGCAGATTATAATAAATTTAATTCAGGGTCGAAGGATTGGTTTTTTGAATTATTTTGGAAGAGTTTACGAAAGAAAAGGGGGTTTGTCGTATCGAGTCCACAATATACAGTTTCCGGACATACGACGGATCGCATTTAACGAAGAGCTCGGCCGAAGGGACATATCAATTTACTTATAAGCTACAACATAGACTGGTAGGAACCTATACCGTTATGGTTGGAGGAGAGGGTTCTGACCTTGGTTCAACAACCTTTGATGTAAGGGCTATTAGTACAGCTCTAACTGCTGAGGTATCACCGAAACAACCCGATGGGCAAAATGGCTGGTCTGTTCATCCTGCTAGAATTACTATTGGAGCTTTGGGGGGCTTGCCTGATGGACATAGCATATTGTATCGCGTTAACCAGGGCAGCTGGATGAAACACAGCGGCACGATTCCTATTGATACGAATGGTATCCACTTAGTGGAGTACCACAGTGTAGACGAGACAGAGGCAGCCGGTATGATCAGCTCGTGAACCTTAAAAATTGATTCAGCAGCACCAACACTCAGAGTAACATTGGATAAATCAACCTTATGGTCCTCATAATAATAAGCTTGTCACGGTAACCAGCTCGGTTTATGCAACAGATTCACTTTCTCAACCAGAGCTTCCGCTACTGTTACCGTGCCTCATGATTAGTCTGGCAAGTAAATAATAAGCCCAAAACCATTTGTAAAAATGATCTTGGGCTTTCTTTTTTGCAACTTACAATCATTTCCTATAACTAACATTTTACTGGGGATTGACCGATAAAAGTAAAGAACTTTTGAGGTTAATCTTTCACGTCATTGTAGCGTTATTACTGCAAGTTTGGAGGAACTTATGGAAAGCATGGACCATTTAGAAAATGAAAGAGGGCTGCCCTTTGACCCTGAAAGCTTAAAAAAGTTGCATGGCATCGATATCAATGACCAGGTGCTAATAAGCTTGAATCAATATCAAGAGAGCTGGAAAGCAGATGAATTTGTTTATCGTATCCTGACTACAGAAGAAATCGTAGAAATATGGGACTTGTTTCAGGATTTGGAATGCCACAAAGGCATCTGTCCGCTGCTCACGGATGATCAGTCCAACTACATAGGCTTATATACCGCCGGTCCGCTAAGAGAAAAGGTTTGTTATTTAAATCATGAAGAGACGGATTTGTCACCAGGATTCCGGTATATGGAGCGGTTCATTGCTACGATTTTGAATAATCCCGGAGCGGAGTGGGATCAACTCGCGCATGATTATCCTATCGTATCCGACCTTGATGATCGGCATGAGCACAGTGAGCTTGATTTTCATGTCATCCAAGAACTGGATCAATGCCTGTTACAAGAGAATCTTGATGAGGATCTGGTGCAGCAACTTATTTTTTCTAAATTGACGATGATGCCTTATTCGAGATCAGATGAAATTTGCAGTTATCTGACTTCAGACGACATGTTTATCCAAGAAAAAGCCGTCGTACTTTTAAGAAAAAGAAATTATACGCCGGCTGCCGGGTTGCTATTTGAGGTTGCCAAAAGCGGGATGCCAAATGGCAAGCTAGCAGCGATATCCGCTTTGAAGCAATTCCGTACAGCGGATAGCAAAAGGCTGCTGAAAGAATTGGAAGGGCTGCTGCCCCCAAATTATTTTAAGTAGGAGTGAGAGTGGTGGAACACGTAAGCACTGAAGAAGAACAGCGTTTTCCTTTGCCCGAACAGGATTTCGAAATATATAAAGCGGCAAAGGCGATGGTGATTTCAAGCATGCTTTATACCATCTGGCCTGTGCTTTAGCAGCCGATCCAAATAACGCTGAATGGCTCGAATCCCTTGACGAATGGATTGATACAGGGGAAGATTTACTGCCTTTTGTTCCGGTCGAAGACAACAATTATTTCGCCGTCATGGCGGTCAGGGCTTATATTTATGCCAGAGTGAATAAGTTTAATGATGCCTTCAGTATATTGAGGCAGGTTGTCAACGCAAAGCCGGAGGTACCCTATTTAGTGTGGGTTGGCGAATGGGAGCCGCGAGTCGTAAGCTTGGAAGAAATCGAAGAAAATACGATTATTTTATTTGTCAGCGGAGTCATGAAATCCATCGATCTGC
Organism: Paenibacillus sp. UNC451MF; assembly: GCF_000686845.1. Classification (GTDB taxonomy): domain Bacteria; phylum Bacillota; class Bacilli; order Paenibacillales; family NBRC-103111; genus Paenibacillus_S. The sequence goes on from NZ_JMLS01000017.1 coordinate 53,370, forward strand.
TGGAAGGAAACGTACGACAAAGCGTTCTGGCCGCAATATCCTCCATTCTCCGGAGAATGTGTGTGATGTATCCTAAATCATACATGTTATACTGGTTGCTTTCCTCAATGTACAGAAGACAGGAGGATATGAAGGGAGCGCTAACAGCCGCTAAGACTGCTTACAAACTCAATAAATGTTGGAATACATCCATCGGTATGGCACTTTGCTTTAGAGCTGAAGGCAGCATACGTAAAGCCGCAGGCTATTACAAGAAAGCAGGTAAGCTTGATCCTGAGAACGAAACGAGCTATTTGGACTTGGGAGATCTGTATCTGGAAAATGGCTTATACAAAAAAGCTGTGAAAGCATACAAAAAGGCTTTGGATATTCAGCCTAATCATGAATGGGCGATGGCGTCTACCCTTTATTCTGAATACATGCTCAAAAAAGATGCAGAACGTTTGGGGAGAATCGAGACTTACTATAAAGCAAACACCAACAATGTCAGGGCAAGACAACTTCTGAATCCATTACTGCCGGGCTCCGCCATCCCTTTTGTTGATTATATACCGGAGCCGGAAGAAGCTTCCATCAATGTTCTACGCCAAATAGCGGAGCAAAATCCGGATTTGGAAAGCGGAGGGACGATCAGCCTTTCGATTAATTATTTGGAAGCACCCAGCGCTATTCATGCTTTTGAGTTATATTTGAATAAATTCGGCAAAAGCAGTCATCCGCCTAAGCTGAATTTGACTATCGAAGATGTTCCCGAACCGGATCCCAGAAAGACGATAGCCGATAACGGAGTTATCTTATGGAAATATGACGGGTTGAGTGCCCAACCGGCCATGCCTAAACCGTCGAGCAAAGTTGTTGATGCCGTATCCCGATTAGCAGTCACACCGTACCAACTTGAGGAATGGTACTTCAGAGCAGGCGAAATTGCTAAAAGTCTCACTCCTGAACTTCTGCCGGACTTTTTCACTATCCTGACTCATCCGCCGGAGCCGCCCGAACCGATTTCGAGCTGGCTGTGGATCCAGCGCACTCAGTATGCTGCAGTATTCATTATGGCGCAGCTTAGCCCGTCCAAGCCTTCAGAAGCTTTACTGTCCATATGCTATGGGCAAATGGATTGGCCAATAAATGCGGCGTTCACCGCATTAGCTTATCAGGCGCAAGGGAATCCTGAGCTTGAAAAATCGGTTTCCGAAGTATTTATCCAAGCTATGGAGCGGATTCCAAGTGAAGGCTACTGCTTCAATACTTATCCATTGGTTTGCAATTGGCTGCGACTTGCTTCGAATGATATTAATTTAAGGGAACAGTTGGAGCAATGGAAAAGCGATCTGGAGCAGCGGTAATAGGCAGTTAATTGGGAATCTTTTACGAAATCGTATTATTCTTGATGATTGTTATAACGCTACTGACACACAGATGTCAGTAGCGTTTTTGTATACTCAGTGTAGATGATTATTAAGTTGCATGAAGCTTGGCAATGCACCTAAGTCAAAGTAAATATTTTGTGAAATATGAAGAAAGAAGGTGGGGGTATTCCAATGGATTCAAATAAGGGCCGAACCCGTTACTGGGTTGGTGTAGTTTCCGCCTCACACGTAAAACGAGGAGTGCAGGGCAGTTTCGCCCAGCTTTGCCATGGGAAGTCCGCTCCTTTACGGCGGATGAGCCTCAATGATTGGCTGATATATTATTCTCCAAAGACGGATATGGAGAAAGGGGAGCCGCTCCAGGCATTTACAGCCATAGGGAAAGTTGCTGATGATAAAGTCTATGAATTCCAGATGTCAGAATCCTTTGTGCCAATTCGAAGGAATATCCACTATATTCCTTGCCAAGAAGTGAAGATTAAGGATCTATTAGATCAGCTTAGCTTCACACGTGGAGAACGAAATTGGGGATACACCTTCCGTTTTGGACATTTTGAGATTGGACGGGAAGATTTTCTAACGATTGCTGGGGCAATGCTGGGTGAGAATGCAGCGATGTCGTTAAACTAGCGAACCGGAAAGTTTAGTTATAATCGTACTCTACAAGCGGGCATGTGGTAACATACTCTCAAGATAGTTTAATTTAAAACAATGTGGAGTGAGTTATTGTGGCAACCGTGGAGGATTTTTTGAAGTTAGATATTCGAATCGGTACTGTGATTAAAGCGGAACCTTTTCCAGAAGCAAGAAAACCTGCTATCAAGTTAGAAATTGATTTTGGAGAAATCGGTATTAAACGTTCTTCTGCTCAAATAACGAGAAGATACGTACCTGAACAGCTCGTTGGTCAACAAGTGGTCGCAATAGTAAATTTCCCGGTAAGGCGAATTGCCGGTTTTGAATCAGAAGTGTTGGTAATAGGAGGCGTTCCGGAGGAAGGCGATGTTGTCCTATTGCAACCAAATGAATCAGTTAAAAATGGTACACCGATTGCTTAAAATCAATTGAAGATCCTTTGTGATTTACCATGAAAAAGGGGTTTACTCATTATTTTATAAGGAGTAGATCCCTTTTTCTTTTATGCAATACAATTTTAGAACTTCAAGACAAGCTGCGGTTGACAGCAGCCTGCAAATACCGGTGCAGAAGGGAGAAATCCAGCTCATTGCTGCGCACGGCTTTGCGAAATTTGGCCGGTGTGATGTTCATCAAATCAGCGAACACTTTGCTGAAATAGTGTACCGTTTCGAAACCCACTTCAGACGAGATGTCTTCGATGTTAATATCAGTATAAACAAGAAGATAGGCAGCTCGCTTAATGCGTTCGTTGCGTATCCAAGATGGAAACGTTAACCCAAGCTGCTCAGAAAGAAGACGTGAAAGTTGTCTCTCCGACAAATGAATTTCTTGAGCCAGTTCCTTGATCGTCAATTTATGAGACAGATTGCTCATGATGTAATCTTTAGCTTCTTTCAGTGCCCCCGAATAAATGGACTCAGTTCCATTCTCTGCCGTAACAGAACCCCCGTACCTTGAAAACATCGAAAGGGAGGTTAGCAGCAGCGAATGAGCCAGCTTCTCGGCAACCTTAGGGTAATCGATCTTCTCTCCTGAACAATAATCAATTAGCGCCTTCCATGTGAGCACAGCTGCGGATTGTTCCGTATCCGCAATGAATAAATGATGAAATCGGTTCAGTCTGTCGAACATTTCCACGACTTCGGGATCAGAAGCTTCTTGTATTATGTCAAAGGCAACGAATAGCAGAAGCATGCCGGAATCGCTTTCAATATGGTGTGAACTATTAGGCTTGGAGCAATAAAGAGTGCCTTGGCGCAGGGGATATGTAATGCCGTTATGAATATAAGTCCCTACTCCGTCGGCCACGTAGCATATTTCGAAAAATGAATGAGCATGGGGTGTATTACCGCGATGTCTTGGTTTTCCTCCCCAGTAATGAATGAAGAAGGAGGCTGGAGGGCCTTGAAGGCTCGTTACATGCTCATTTAGGTACAAACTGCTTTTTTGGCATGCTGCTATGCTTGGGACCATGTAAGTCCTCCTTCTGATCCCATAAGCGGGAACTATATGATTTCAAGGTGAGTACTGAGTATGGGAACCGACTTTAGAAAAACTCAATGATCGACGTTTCTCTTAACGCTTCATTATAACATGAAAAAGTGCAAAAATAAGGCGTGAATTTGAAAAGACAGCCCAGGATGAAACTTCTATACTGAAGAAGAAAGTACAGATCGATATTTCACTTGAAATGAAGGGCGGGCAAAACAAATGACTAAGATACCCGGCGCAAGAACAGCGCCTACTGGCATTTTAGGGTTTCCGGTAGCACCGATGGACCAGAGCGGTCGGTTGGATGTGAATGCTTTTGAACACAATGTGAAGTTTCTTCTACAAGAGGGGCTGTCAGCTATATTCGTCGCTTGCGGCTCGGGTGAGTTTCATGCGCTTTCTCATCAGGATTACCGGCAAATGGTTGAAACGGCAGTATTGGTGGCACAAGGGAAAGTTCCCGTTTATACCGGAGTAGGGGGAAATATTACCCATGCCCTTGAGCTTGCCAAGCTGTCTGAGGGATTAGGGGCAGACGGTTACTTGATCCTCCCTCCATATTTGATTGAAGCAGAGCAGGAAGGACTATACCGCTACTTGAATGCTATTATCGGTAGCACCGATATGAATGCCGTCGTGTATCAACGGGATAACTGTGTTCTTACTTTGAATACAATGCAGCGACTTCTGGATCTCCCACAGCTTGTAGGATTAAAGGATGGCCTTGGGAATATGGATCTAAATATTGAACTGACACAAACCATAGGGAACCGGCTGACATGGCTTAACGGAATGCCAATGGCCGAAGTGACGATGCCGGCTTATGTGAATTTGGGATTTAGTGGCTATTCATCGGCCATATCCAACTATATTCCTCATATATCGCGACTGTTTTATGAAGCTCTGTTAAGTGGGAATCAAGTGCTGCTTAGTGAACTGTACAAACATGTTATACTGCCGATCAACGCGATCCGCCGCCAAAGAAAAGGTTATGCCGTAGCTTTGATCAAGGCAGGCATGCAAATCGTTGGCCACCCGGTAGGAACCGATGTAAGACCGCCGATCATTCCTGTGGAGTCGGAGCATTTTCAAAAGCTTGAGCTCATTATTAAAGATGCGTTTGACCGGTTTCCTAGGACAGGCGCTACACCTAAGGAGGCGAATACCGGAGCATGATGGCGAATGGTGATAGTCCGACGTATCTGAATTATGTTCGGGGAAAATGGATGCGTTCACATACCGGGGAGGTAGAGGCCAGCATCAATCCGGCAAACGGCCGGGAAGTGGTAGGTTTTGTTCAAAATTCGGCTCTGCCGGATTTGGATGAGGCTGTTCAGGCGGCTGCCGATGCTCAGAAGGCATGGAAGCGGCTAGCAGGTAGTGTAAGAGGTGACTACCTATTCAAAGCTGCAGCTATCCTGGAGAGAAGGCTGGATGAGGTTGCAACAGCGATGACGAAAGAGATGGGCAAAACGTTCGCTGAAGCGAAGGGGGAGACGGCTCGTGGTATAGCAATCCTACGCTATTATGCCGGTGAAGGGATGCGTCCCGTAGGAGACGTTATCCCCTCCACGGACAGTGAAGCGCTGATGTTCACGACCAGGGTACCACTTGGTGTCGTAGGTATCATTACGCCGTGGAATTTCCCTGTGGCGATTCCGTTATGGAAAATGGCTCCAGCACTTGTATACGGCAACACGGTGGTCATCAAACCAGCTTCAGAGACGGGTGTGACCTGCGCTAAGCTGATTAAATGCTTTGAAGAAGCAGGATTTCCTCCGGGTGTAATCAATATGGTTACTGGATCGGGCAGTGTCATAGGCCGTGGAATTGCGGAGCATCCCGGTATTCACGGGCTGTCGTTCACCGGCTCCAATGCCGTCGGGAAAACGATCGGCCAAGCTGCACTTGCGCGTGGGGCCAAATATCAGCTGGAGATGGGTGGCAAAAACCCTGTCATTGTAGCAGCAGATGCCGATCTGAACTTGGCTGTAGAAGCAACAATCAGCGGGGGACTTCGCTCGACAGGACAGAAATGCACGGCAACGAGTCGTGTCATAGTTCATCAGGACGTGTATGAACCGTTTAAACAGCTCTTATTGGATCGGATCGGGCAGATCAAGATCGGTGACGGCATGATGGATGACGTATGGATGGGGCCTTGCGCCAGCGAACGGCAGCACGATACAGTGCTTGCTTATATTCGTAAGGGAATTGAAGAGGGGGCCCGTCTTCTGTGCGGAGGAGGGCATCCTCAAGGAAGAGGCTATGCTGAAGGCTACTTCATAGAGCCGACGATTTTCGAGAATGTCACTTCCGATATGACCATTGCCCGGGAGGAAATCTTCGGCCCAGTGCTGGTTTTGATGAAGGTTGAATCCATGGAGCAGGCAGTTCAGTTGGCTAATGATGTGGAATTCGGACTAAGCGCCTCCATCTTTACTTCCAATATTGGAGCGATGCTCGGCTTCATTCAAGAGATAGACGCAGGGCTTGTGCGCATCAATGCGGAAAGCGCGGGGGTCGAGCTGCAAGCTCCGTTCGGAGGCATGAAGCATTCGAGCTCCCATTCCCGTGAGCAGGGGCGCGCGGCAATCGAGTTTTTTACAGCAGTCAAAACCGTGTTCGTCAAATCGTGACGAGGAGGCTAAGGTTATGAGACTTGAAGCATCTAACTCAAATTCATATTCTTCACCAGTCATTACGGATATGCTAGTTATTCCGGTAGCAGGACGGGACAGTATGCTGCTCAATCTGAGCGGGGCTCACAGCCCGTTCTTTACCCGTAATGTGGTCATTCTCAAAGATAACGCAGGTCATACTGGTGTTGGAGAGGTGCCGGGAGGCGAGCGCATTCGCCAGACGTTGGAGGAGGCCAAGGCGCTCGTGATTGGACATTCCATTGGTGGCTACAACAATCTGTTAAGAGAGGTTAAGAAGCAGTTTGCTGATCGGGATGCCGGCGGGAGAGGGCTGCAGACTTTTGATCTGCGCGTAGCCATTCATGCCGTAACCGCTCTGGAGGCAGCACTGCTTGATTTGCTCGGACAATTCCTTAATGTCCCGGTTGCCGCATTGCTCGGGGACGGGCAGCAACGGGAAGCGGTAGAGATGCTTGGCTATTTGTTCTACGTCGGGAATCCTCTTAAGACGGATCTCCCTTATTCGAGTGAGCCTGATGCCAAGGACGATTGGTTCCGTTTACGCCACGAGGAAGCGCTTACGGGAGATCAGGTGGTCCGGCTTGCCGAAGCCGCCCATGCCCGCTACGGCTTCAACGACTTCAAGCTGAAGGGCGGGGTGCTGCCTGGAGAAGAAGAGATGGAGGCTGTGGAGCTTCTGGCCCGGCGGTTCCCGCAAGCACGGATTACTCTTGATCCGAACGGAGCGTGGTCACTGGATGAAGCGATCCGGTTATGCCGTGGCAAGAGGGATATTCTCGCCTATGCCGAGGACCCTTGCGGCGCAGAGAAGGGCTATAGCGGACGCGAGGTGCTCGCTGAGTTCCGGCGCGCAACAGGACTCCCGACAGCAACGAACATGATCGCTTGTGATTGGAGGGAGATGGGGCATGCTGTGCAGCTTCGCTCCGTCGATATCCCGCTCGCCGATCCGCACTTCTGGACCATGCAAGGATCGGTCCGCGTTGCGCAAATGTGCAGCGATTGGGGTCTTACCTGGGGCTCGCATTCGAACAATCATTTCGATATCTCCCTGGCGATGTTCACTCATGTGGCCGCGGCAGCACCGGGAGAGATCACTGCGATTGATACGCATTGGATATGGCAGGATGGTCAGCATTTGACCAAAGAGCCGCTGCGAATCGTAGGCGGTTTGGTCCAGGTACCGGATAAGCCAGGGCTTGGCATAGAGCCTGATATGGAGCAAATCGAACAGGCTCATAAGCTGTATGGGCAAATGAGTCTTGGAGCGCGCGACGATGCCAAGGCGATGCAATATTTAATCCCTGGCTGGACGTTCGATCCGAAACGCCCATGCTTGGTGCGATGATCCGTTCAGACATCTCAACCGGATTCCGGTACAGCCTATAGCTGGATGCTTATCCATAGTAAAAATGACCTTCTTAAGATCTTAAGAAGGTCATTTTTTTATTATCTCTCCTCTAAAGAGCTGCTGCCAATCTTTCCAAAAATCGGGTAGTCCTCGATAATTTCCGCAAAAGCATCCTCCTTAAAAAACATTCACAATCATCAGTATGTTAGATTATATGACTTTAAAATTTCTTGTAAAGGAATAATATGGTAACTTAAAGAGTATGATGTGAACAATTAACATATTAAATCATTAATTATTATGAAAAACTAACAATGACAAACCAATATACATGTTATATAATATTACACATAAAGCGCATAACATAACATTAATTGTTATAATATGTTCGGAATATTATAGGAATGGTTGGGGAGATGGTCACAGATGTTTATTCAAGCGAAGCCTTACATGTATCCTTATAACGGCGAGTTACGAGCGGATAACACTGCACTCATTATTATTGATATGCAGACGGATTTTTGTGGTAAAGGCGGATACGTAGACAGAATGGGTTACGATTTATCTCTTACCCGGCGAGCGATCGAGCCTATTCAGCGGCTACTGGAGGTTGTAAGAGAAATTGATGGTTTTACTGTTATTCATACAAGAGAAGGGCATCGGGAAGATTTGTCCGATCTTCCTGCTAACAAAAGATGGCGAAGCAAGCAAATAGGCGCTGAGATCGGATCCGAGGGTCCAGCAGGTAGGATTTTGGTCCGAAATGAGCCAGGGTGGCAAATTATCGAGGAGTTGGAACCCTTACCGGGTGAGATCATTATTGATAAGCCGGGTAAAGGCAGCTTTTATGCTACAGATCTGGATCTTATTCTTGGCACGAAAGGCATTCAAAATATAATTCTGAGTGGTATTACTACAGATGTGTGTGTACATACCACAATGCGAGAAGCGAATGATCGCGGTTATGAGTGCCTCATTCTTGAAGATTGTACTGGTGCAACCGATCCCGATAACCATACTGCTGCATTACATATGGTTACGATGCAAGGAGGCGTCTTCGGCGGAGTATCGAATTCAGCGCATGTGCTAGCAGCGCTTCGCGAACTGCAAGCTTCTAAATAACGACAGTTCACATAACTCAAATGAAACGAGGGATAACAATGGGCACAAAAGACAATCAATTGCTGGAAGAAGAATATGAGCGGTCAGCGGTACCGGCAGCAGCGAGAAAAAGCTTGCTCTCTGTTTCTCTGGTATGGATAGGGTTTCCGATGATCATGACAGGTGCAGTTACTGGCGCCGCAATCGTGACAGGGCTTGGATTTTGGAAAGGAATGCTGGGTATCTTACTCGGCAACCTGATTTTATTTGGTTACGTCGGTATTCTCGGCATGCTATCTACAACAAAGGGATATAATTTTGCACTACAGTCTGCAATCACTTTTGGTAGAAAAGGAGCGCGAATTGTCTCCGGGTTATTGTCCACTCTCGTTATAGGTTGGTTCGCAGTTCAGACGGGATTAACGGGCAGCAGTATGCGCGAGGCATTCGGTTCTAACGAGCTGCTCATTACACTTGTAGCAGGCATTTTATATATACTGGTCACTTTGATCGGAGTAAAAGCTTTAACTTACATCGGAGCAATCTCCGCACCGTTCTTTTTCATTCTAGGCTGCTGGGCGGTTGGTGATTCAGTGTCCCAAGGAGGCGGCTGGTCAACTATCACACAGTATGCAGGTAACCATTCCCTTAGCTTTGGGGTTGCTGTAACCATGGTTGTTGCGTTATTCGCTGATTCAGGTACGATGACGGGTGACTTTAATCGATGGTCGAAGAACAGAAAAGAGTCTCTGCTTGCGACTTTCACTGCTTTTCCTATTGCATGTATGATCGCTATGGTGTTTGGAGGGTTAATCGCAGCGGCTGCAAGCCAAAATGCGGATTTGTTCCAATACATTGCCGGCAAGGGTGGGGCGGTAGCCTTCATCTCAGTAGTCCTATTATTCCTAAATTTGGGAAGCGTCTGCTCTCATTGTCTATATAACGCAGCCGTTGGCTGGTCCAGCCTCATAGGAGGAAAAATGAGAATAACCGCGATAGTTCTCGGAGTAATTGGTACGATATTCGCGGTATCTGGTGCATGGAATCATTTTGCGGATTGGCTCAACTTACTTGGCATCATTGTTCCGCCTATTGGCGCGGTTATCATTATGGATCAATGGATCGTCCGCAAGGATGAAGATATTTCCGCTTCGTTCCGACCAGCTGCATTTATTGCATGGCTGGCAGGGGCTCTCATCGGTCTTATCAGCGATTATTTGGCTCCTTATCTATCTACTGCAGTTGTGTCCTTAGTGTCCGGAGGACTTGTATATAGTTTGCTCTCGGTGAAGTTATTGAGGAAGGCTGGGACAAATTCTGGTACGGTCATCTCCAGTAAACTCTAAGTGAACGATTTAACAAAATAACAACGGTATAGCCCAAACAGTACGGTACAAGAGGGGAGAGGAAAAGGGAATGCTGAATGAATATGGACCCTTGTTCACTTGCGCTGATATTTTGAAGCTTCCCCAATTAGAAGGTGTACTTCTCCGTGCTGGGAGTGAGGGCTTGACTCACCAGATTGCCCGAGTCAACGTTATGGAAGTGCCTGATGTTGTGGAATGGGTACGACCGGGAGAATTCTTAATGACAACGGGCTATCCTTTTCGGAATAATCCGCAAGCCTTGGTTGAAATGATTCCGCTGTTGGCGCAAAAAGGATTAGCTGCTCTTGGTATTAAAACCAAGCGCTATATGAATGAGATCCCTCAAGAAGCTTTGGATCTGGCGGATATGTATAACTTGCCGATATTCGAGCTTCCGCCGCAGACTGTGTTCTCCGATGTTCAGCGAGAGATCATGGAATACGTTCTTATGAACGAGGCGAAGGAACTCACTCAATTGCAGAATCGCATTGGACATTTGACCAAGCAGATGCTAACAGGTATCTCATTGGAATCAGTGATGGCTGATTTGGCAGAGGTCTTAGGCAATCCCTTAATTTTGGTAGAAGGTGACCTGATAAAGCTATACGGTAAGTCACTACCGCTCTCATATGATGAGGAGACTGAGATACCCTGGAAGGAAATCCAATCAGGTTTACGGGAAGGGATGAATCGGGTAGAGATTAACGGTCGTCCCTTAAATCTGCATCTGACACTATTTAATAACCGCGAAAATAAAGAGATATCGTCGTCACTGATAGTGGCAGAATGGAATCATTCCTTAAGCAACCTGGATTTGTTGACGCTGGAGCGAATGAGTGTATTTATTCGGATGGAAATGATTAATAGGCAAACTCGAAACGAGGTTGAATTCAAATATAAAGACCAATTTTTATACGACTGGTTGTCAGGAAGGTTGGGAACCGAAACGGATGTGCATAGCCGGGCGGAAGCGAGTGGGGTACTTCTTGCTGAAGGCTTCCAATATACCGTAGTCATCGTGAGATGGCTGCAGAATAAACCGGATTATAAGGGCCTTCAGCAAATGATTAGACAGCTTCGCTCGAAGGCGTGGAGTGAACATGGAATCCATGTTGTTATTTTGGAAGAAGAGCTGGTATGGATCTTGAGCCATTCAGAGTCGCAGCCTTCTGCGGGAGTACTTGAAGAAATTGCGATTGCTTTGAGGGAGTCCGCTCCTCAACAGATCACAGGCGCCTGCTGCTCGTTGTGTATTGGTAAGCAGGCAGCTATGCCACTAGCAGTACTAGAAAGTTATATGCAGGCGAAGCAGGTTCACCGGATCAGTCAAGTGACAGGTGTGGATGACTTGTATGTCACACTTGATCAACTGGGAGCTTACCAGCTGCTTTATTTGCTAGCGGATCATTCCGAAGCTCGCACGTTCAGGGACAGGTATACGCTTCCGCTCCTGGAATATGAAGTGAAGCATGATACGCTGCTGCTTCAGACACTTAAAACGTATTTTGCCAACAATCTAAATATAAGAAAAACAGCCGGGGCGTTATTCACACATTACAATACAGTCGTACATCGGCTTGAACGTGTCTCCGAAATATTGGAGCTGCAGCTGGATGATGCGGAAAAGCGTCTACAACTGGAACTGGCTGTTAAGCTGCATTACATGGATATCAAAAAGGAGGGCATCCAATGATGACAAACGCATCTTGTCCGGAAATATTAACTATAGAATCGTTAAAAGCTTTATATGCTGGTGGCGTTCTAACTCCTGCCCAAGTCATCCAAGAGATCATCACCCGGGTACATGAGGACGCAGAAATGAACATATGGATTACTCCGCCCAGATTGGAAATCATTCAATCGTATGTGGAAAGATTAATGCAGATGAATCCGGAGGAATATCCATTGTGGGGGATTCCTTTTGCGATAAAGGATAATATTGATATGGCTGGTGTTCCCACCACCGCTGGTTGCGATGCTTACGCGTATACGCCAGAACGCCACGCTACTATCGTAGAGCGGCTTATTGACGCGGGAGCAATCCCGCTCGGCAAGACGAATTTGGATCAGTTCGCGACGGGGCTCATCGGAACGAGAAGTCCGTATGGCGAGACTCACAACGCCCTGCGTCCTGAGTTGATCAGCGGAGGCTCCAGCTCAGGTTCAGCTGTTGCCGTGGCCCGTGGTCACGCAGCCTTCTCGCTCGGAACAGATACGGCAGGTTCGGGTCGGGTACCAGCAGCGCTGAATCGGTTAGTGGGATACAAGCCAAGCCTAGGAACTTGGCCATCCAGTGGGCTCGTACCCGCATGTGCAAGCTTGGATTGCATCACCGTCTTCTCCCACAGCATCGAGGAGGCACTTACAGTCGATAGTATTGTTCGCGGCAAGGACACATCCGATCCTTGGTCACGAGACATCCCATTAACAACACAGCATCCTATGCCTGTCAAAATAGCCCTGCCTAAGCAGTCGCTTCAGTTCTATGGCCCATATGCCTCAGCCTATGAACAGGCTTGGCAAGCTGTTATTGCTAGATGGAAAACACTATCAGTTGAGATTGAATACGTGGATATATCCGTATTCGAGCAGGCGGCTGCTCTTCTTTATGATGGCCCATGGATAGCGGAACGCTGGGCAACCATGGGAAGCTTTATTGATTCAAATCCTGGATCTGGTTTGTTGGTTACCGAACAAATATTGCGGTCTGGTGATGACTCTGCATATAGTGCAGCTTCGGTTTTTCGTGCGATTCACAAACTGCAAGTATATAAGATGCAGGCCAAACAGCTGTTGAAAGATGCAGTCCTTGTGCTGCCGACATGCGGAGGTACTTGGACGAGGGAGCAGGTGGCGGAGGAGCCTTTCAGGACTAACCGCTTGATGGGGCAATATACGAACCATTGCAATCTCCTTGATTTGAGTGCCATTGCCATCCCTGCCGGGGATGCCGCTGCCGATACGCCGTTCGGGATTACGCTTTTTGCTCCGTCGGAGCACGAGGGCTGGCTTAGCGGAGCAGCAGAAGAATTCGTACAGCAATTGGATAAGGTGCAAGAAACAGCAGTGATAGTGAAGCAAGATTATGAGAATGCTTCGAGAACTCTAAAGCCTGAATTGAGTACTACTCTGATTGCAGTTTGTGGATTACATATGCGTGGTCTGGCGCTAGAGCCACAAATGCAAGCATGCGGAGCCCGATTTATTAAGGAAGCTCAAACGGCAGCTTGTTATCAGATGATTCAACTGCCGACGGTACCCGCAAAGCCCGGACTCATTAAGGGAGCCGATGTCGGAGCATCGATTCAGCTGGAGTTGTGGGAAATGCCTCTGGAGGCATTCGGTACATTCGCAGCGTCCATCCCGGCCCCCTTGGGAATCGGGAAGGTAGAACTCCAGGATGGATCGGAAGTGCCTGGCTTTGTCTGTGAGGCTTATGCCGCTGCCGGTGCAAAGGACATAACAGCTCATGGCGGCTGGCGTCAAGCCATGGCAGTACTTGTTTGAAGAGAAAGTTAGAATTTATCGAGAAATACCTTTGTGAGAAATCGACCTGATAGAGGTCGATTTTTTTGAATACTTTAATATTGACACTATTGCTTTCATTGATCAAACATCATAGAAGGCCTGGAATGACAGCTTCGCTGTGATTAATGGCAGAGTAGGAGGAGGGTATTATTGGTTATGCCTATAAAAATCATTCACATTATATATTAGACAAATAAAGCATCTGCCCCTATTATGTGTTTATATTTTAAATCGTTTGAGGGGGAGTGGTCGGATGTCCATATATGATTTTCAAGTGAATTCAATTGAAGGTAATGTCGTTGAATTATCGAAATACGTTGGAAAGGTTCTGCTTATTGTTAATACAGCCAGTCGCTGCAGCTATTCTCGACAATTCGCCGGACTTCAAAATCTTTACGAAGCTTACCAGGAGAAGGGTTTGGAAATCCTCGGTTTTCCTTGCAACCAATACAACAATAAAGAGCCAGGCAGTAACTTTGAGATACAGAAATATTGTGAGAGTAACTTTAGAGTGACTTTTCCGTTATTTGAGAAGATGGAGGTTAGAGGGCCGTCTGCACATCCTTTATTTCAGTATCTAACGCAGCAAGCACCTTTCCAAGGTTACGATACTCAGATATCAGCTGGTCAGTGGATGCGAGATTTTCTTCTTGAAAAGTACCCTGACCTATATGCGGGTGACGGAATCAAGTGGAATTTCACTAAGTTTTTAATCGATCGGAATGGCCATGTACATGGTAGATACGAAACTACGAAGGAAATATCTGACTTAGAATCTGATTTAAAATCTCTGCTTTAGAATCACTACTGTTTTTGTGAGTGTAATGTGTCGCACCGGCAATCGAACTGTACTGGTACAACGGAGAAACCGTTCAACTTATTCTTAATCAAAAAAACGATTACTGCTTCCATCTTAGTGGTGCCTTCAATTGATTAATGTTAGGAGTGATAATCAAGTGACAGTCGTTTTGGAGAGCATTACCGAAGAGGGGTTAGATATTTTAAAGAGTCTCATTGAATTTGGTGCTTATGATTTATCAGAACTAAACGGAGCCAACATTAACGAGAAGGGGGCGTTCATATGTAATCTCAATCACAGTTTGAGAAAATGAGAGTCAGTCAATTTGATTGGAATATTCCAGCGCAATTCTTTTGGAGAAAAGTCATAAAAGAATATACAAATGATCGTTACATTGAGACAAGGCGAAAAGATAATAAGGGACCCGTACAAGAGTTTACAAATTTCAGGGTAGCATTTGGTACTGTAAGCCGTACGCCTGGGTAGAGGTAAGGGATTTATTCCCTTACCTCTTTATGTTTAAGGAGTGCCGGTTAACTGAAATGAGATATTGCGACATAGGGACTGCTAAAATTTTTGGACTCACTCAACATTGTTTACCTCTGCTCAGATTTAAGGATTATCACAAAACTGTTTCTCTAGACCCACACATATTTCATAAAGTATGATTACTATCGTTGTCTTTTAAAAGATTAATCCTGTGGACAAGATCTTTACATAAGTAACGAGCTGGTGATTTGGAGGTAGGATTGTGTGAGCACTCAGAAAGTGGCTGCAAATGTGATTGCAATTTGGATAAGCTTAATAAGCAATTTACTTTTAACGGGGATTAAACTTATCGTAGGTTTTTTGTTCAATAGTCAGGTGCTGATAGCAGATGGTATTCACAATGCAGGGGATGTTATTGCAACAATGGCTGCTTTAGGTTCAGCAAAGGTTGCTCAAAAACCACCTGATGAGGACCATCCATATGGACATGGTAAAAGTGAACTTATTGGTTCTGCGATGGTAGCGATTATTATGGCATTAGCTGCCATCTTTATTGCGTATCACTCTATTGAATCATTTTTCCATACAGCGGTTGAAGCAAGTTTTATTGCTTTAATTGCAGCGGTCATCTCGTTAATTTGGAAACAGTGGCTGTACATCTATTGTATGAAGCTTAGCCAAGAGACCAGCAGCAAAAGTCTAGAAGCTACAGCGCTTGACCATTTGGCTGATGTGTATGCTTCCATTGCAGCAGTCGTTGGGATCGGTGCAGCCATCATTGGTGACAAGTACAGTATTAATTTCTTGAGCTATGGAGACGCTGCAGCGGGTATTGTTGTTGCTTACTTTGTATTAAAGCTTGCCTATCACATGGGCAAAGAATCTGTCGATGTGTTGATGGAGAAAACGGTCTCCCCAGAAAAGCTAAGGGAGTATGAGGAGCTTGTTTTTTCTGTTCAGGAAGTAAAACGCATTGATAGACTTCGCGCAAGAGCCTTTGGTCAATACGTGATGATTGATGTTCGCGTTGGAATACCGGCTCAATTAAACGTCCAGGAGGGGCACGATGTGTCCCGAAAAATCAAACAAACGATAATGAAACAGCATCATGATGTAGAAGAAGTACTGATTCACTTAAATCCATGGTACGAAGGAGAAAAAGTGAATAATTGATCTGTCCTAATTGATCCTAATCAGAATATCCCCCTCTCCAGGCTACTATATATAGTGTATTAGAATTGCCGTACAGGGAGGGATCCAGTTGTCCAATGAATTTGTCAGGCGTTCCTTAGATGAAATTAGGTTCTGGTCACGCATTATGAAAGAACATTCCTTATTTCTCAAGCTTGGATTTCGTTGCGATGATACTGAATTAATACAGGAAGCAAATCGATTTTATAGTATTTTTGAGCAAATAGAAGGTGCTTCCCACTCGTTTACCGAGTCAACTGATCCCGAGCAAATTAAACGATTTAATGCTGAAGTACAAACAGCGGCGACTCATATCTGGGCTTTTAAAAGAAAAGTTCTGGGACTGATTATACAATGTAAACTTCCAGGCGGTAATAATTTCCCTCTGCTCGTTGACCATGTAAGCAGGGAGGCGAATTATTTTAGAAATCGCTTAAAGGAATTGAATGAAGGAAAGCTAGAACCGTTGCCGGATGCGATTATAGATGAAAATGTATTCTTTTTGCGAATTATGGCGGATCACGCCAAGTTCATAGGACATCTTCTTGACCCGTCAGAACGTCAATTAGTTGAACAAGCGAGAAACTTTAGCCATGACTTTGACCAATTACTGTTTCAAGCTATTGATTTGAGTGGTATGCGCCCTCAATCACAAACCCAGCCTCTTCTGGGCCAATTCCTAGATGAAAATCGGGTTTCTGTCGTCTCGCTTCGAGACTTTAAAAAGACGGCGAGAGATTTAATTGATGCATGTCGCATAAAAAGTATTATTCATCCTTTACTTGCCGACCATGTGTTTCGTGAAGCCGAGAGGTTCTTGTTTATCATTGATATGTTCGAAGCAAACTTAATTGGGGGAGCTCAATCACATCAGCAGAGTAAGAAATAAGACTTGGGTTCGGGTTTAAACAGCAAAACATGAAACGGATTGGATACTTAGAGAGCAGGTGCTTCGGCATCCAGCTCTCTTTTTTATTGAGAAGAACTTAATTTACTTGCAGGCTTAATGGCCAATAAAGCAAGGACAGCTGCTATTGCACACGCTGCAGCGATGCTGAAAAACAGGATGGATGGAGAATTCTTTATAAGTATGGAAGCTAAGGGAGGGCCTGCGGCAACACCGATAAATCTCATGGAGCTATAAATCGAAGTAATCGTTCCCCGTTGGGATTTTTCAATACTTTCAGTTATTAGCGCATCTAAACAGGGCAAGACGACACCTATTCCAATTCCACTAATACATATAAAAATAATCAGAATTAAGACAGAATGAAAAAAACCAATCAATAGAAGACTCGCGGTTAATACAGTAACTCCAGAAAAAGTTATCCACTTCATCAATACCATGTTTTTTCCAATTATCTTACCTGTAACAAAGGAAGCTATGCATAGAAAAGCCAATGGAATAGCTAAAATACATCCTTTAATTATTCCTTCTATATGGTAATTCTCTTCCAATATATCGGATAAATAGAATAAGACACCAAAGATGACCAGCATGCAAATACCTCCAATTGTAAATATAGCGTATAACCATCGACCGTTATTTTTAAATATTTGCTTTATTTCTTTAAGGAAGCGGGTAACCGAGGTTTTTTTCTCATTGCAGTCCTTTTTCGGGGCTTTTACAAGAAAAATAACGAGTAAGGCAGATATGAGGCAGAAAACAGGAATGGTAAGGAAGGGCAAGAACCATACAACGGAAGCCAAAGCTGATCCTAAAATAGGGCTAAGCACTTTGCCGAACGTATTTGCAGTCTCAACAATTCCCAGACTGCTGCTTACATCGTCTTCTTTTTTAAACATATCTCCAACCAGAGGAAGAACGATTGGAAAAGCGCCTGCCGCGCCAATCCCCTGTAGTAAGCGACCTAACATGATAATGATATAGGACTGATCAACCCACCAAGCACCTAAGCCTGAAATTAA
Organism: Paenibacillus sp. UNC451MF; assembly: GCF_000686845.1. Classification (GTDB taxonomy): domain Bacteria; phylum Bacillota; class Bacilli; order Paenibacillales; family NBRC-103111; genus Paenibacillus_S. The sequence goes on from NZ_JMLS01000017.1 coordinate 71,288, forward strand.
CCCTCCTAAACCTGTAATCAGTAAGCTTGGAATTATAATCATTTTTCTGCCGAATCGATCTGATAAATACCCTGCCACAGGTATAAATATAATGGCTACGGCGGAATAAATAGTGATTAACAGACTCACTTGAAGAGAGGTTATTCCTAATTTGCTGCGTATTGCTGGCAACACAGGAATAAGCATCGAGTTTCCCAAAGTCATGATAAGTGGTATAGATGCGATTGCTATAAGATCCCACTTTTTACTTTCTTCCATTTATGCACCTGTCCTTCTAATGAGAATAGAGGTCCAAATATCCAACCCATAATATACCCTTACTCTTGATTTACTATGTAGATCGTCTGGCTTATGTACAATAAAGGAGGGTGGTTGAGAATATACAATATATGGATGGGCGAAAATGAGAGATCAACTTGGAACAAGAATGGGTAACAATGGAAAAAGTATGGCTTTACGTAGTACTTGAAGGAGGGTGAGTCACTCGTCCATTTTTGTTATAGTTATTAAATCACTTTACCTATATATGGTATTAAATTACAATTAAATGGATTAGCCACTATGAATGTTGTTAAAGTCCGAGATGAGGTGAAAGGGAACGTGAGCTCGAATTTAGATTTAGAGCAAGTACAAATCGTTGAATACGATCCTATCTATGCACAGCAAATTGCAGCCATGTGGAATGAGAGTCATGAGAGTTGGGGAGGAAGCAATCGTGTCCGAACGGCGGAGAGTGTAGTACGAGAAATTGAAAACGCAGGCTATCTGAAGTTATTCCTAGCGATAATACATAACAAAGTCGTTGGATACTGCAGCTTCTCACATTATAAAAATGACGAAGGAGCGCTTTATGTTCCGCTTTTGAATGTGAGTCCCTCTTATCATGGACGCAAGATCGGAAAGTCCCTTATCCTTAAAGCAGTACAGACGACAATTGAGATGGGGTGGCCCAGACTCGATCTGTTCACATGGGCAGGCAACACGAAGGCAGTTCCGATGTATAAAAAATGCGGATTTTTCTGGGAAAAGAAAGAAAACTCCGTTCATTTGATGAATTTTATCCCTACAGTGCTGCAAACCGAGGCATTGGAACCGTATTGGGATAAACTAGATTGGTATGCCGACAGCGTACGCTCATTGGATATAGCTCCTGATGGACGAACGGAAAGCGGATTTGACTATTTTGAGTATGTGTGGGAAAAAAACGGAGTGTCGCTGCGAGTGGAATTTGAGAAAACAGCCAGAGGAATGCGACTTATTGAAACAGATGATTATTCAATCCATACGGAAATCGATGAGCATGCTTTGGTATTCGGCTCGAGTTACCCCGTACGATACGTTATACGAAATAAAACAGGCAGACATTTAGACTGCACGGTTCGGGGAATTAGCGATAAAAACATTCGTTTCGAGCTGGATGAAACGGTCTCCGTTCATGATAAGTGGGTTGTTGAAGGAGAATTCGAGCTTGATCCGGTGCAGGAAGAGCAGAGCGATTGGAAAACCCATCCGGCTGTAACGACGGAATGGACCATTAACGGACGCAAAGCTCTATTTCGGACAGGAATTGCACCGAAGTTTCCAGCTAAAGTTAAATTGGAAGTGCAAGGGCAAGAGCAATATACGGATGTGCAGGGGGAAGCCTTTGTTACGTTTGAAAATAATTATAATGTGCAAGCCACTTTCGAATTTACGTTACCGCCATCATCTTTTATTACGTATGATATACCTCAGGTAAAAGTCGATATCCCAGCGAAGGGCAAAGTTTCCGTACCGATTTCCTATAGGCTTAACGATTTTGGACTTTATTCCGAGGATGTCTTGATCAAAACTAAGCCGAATAACCTCCCGGAAGTGTCCTATAGGAGCAAACTACACAGTATTTTTAAAGGAAATTCCGGGCAATACGGTGGCGATGCGCTAGATCATTGGGTAGCAGTGAATGGTCCCTACACATTGGGCTTAAATAAGAAAAATAATGACTTTTGGGTATCCCACTTTAATGGAGGCAACCAACATTCCTGGCTTTACCCTAGAATGGGCAGACCGTACTCGCTTGAATTTATGAAGAAACCAGCAGAAAGTGTCAAAGTATTTACCGATGGAGATACTGTGGTTATTGAAGCTGATTATGTATCAGACGACTTTCCTGGCATCACTTTGACGGCGTACGGCCGATTGCAATCTAATGGAATTGTGGAGCGATATTTTAAAGTCTATAACGGTTCGTCGGAATCATTGTCTGACGACCTCTTCCTCAACGATACATTCTACTTTGAATGGAAGAAGCTCGTACTTCCTTATGACGGGCATTATTATGACTTAGCCGATCAACACGCTTCTGATAGCGATGATTGGGAGCTTAATCGTATCTCTGAGCATTGGATGTTCAGCCGCGCTGAAAAGCTGTCGTTCGGCTTTTACTGGGATTCTTCTGCAAAACTGATAAAAACAGAATGGCATTTTGGTATTGAATATAACGTGGGGCGACTGGCAGAGGGTGAATCCTACCGAACGCCTTCAACATTCCTTACCATCGGCACGTATACGGATTGGTGGGATTTTCGTTCCTATGCATTGAAAAGAAGAGAGGCTATCCGTCCTCTGCTGCGTGACCATTGTGAACTGCTTTTGAAGAACCGAAATCCGTTTACTCGTTCTGATGCTATAATTGAGCTAAGGCAGCATCGAAGACAGCCATTGGATGGCAAGCTGAGCTTATCATCGACATCGGCAGGATTTGAACAGGTGAATCAAACGTACGAGCAAACAGAAGAGATGTATGCAGCCTCTTTCCTTATAGCTGATCAATCAGCAGGCGAAATCGGAGCGGTACATATGGAATTCGAGGCAGCCGATCTCACGTTCGAACGAAGCGTCGCTTTTATACCAATATCGAACACGCCGACCGTTCAGGAGATAGGTCAAGGAGAAGCAGGGGAACTCTATCGCTGCGACAACGGGATACTAAGCATTGAAGCGTCACCAGCTTTTGGGTCAGCACTTCATTCTCTTAAGTATCAAGGGGAGGAGTGGCTTGACAGCTCATTTCCTGTACCGGGTCCGCGTTCTTGGTCGAATCCATGGCTAGGTGGTATTTCGGCTTCAATACAAGGTATGTCATCGCTTACTCAACTGGAGGAGCCGCGCAGTGCCGAATTCGTTACACTAATGGACAGCTTCGGCAACGAGTGGCGCGGCATTGAGCTGCGCACATGGATCCGCAAGCACGAAAAAAACCGCGGATTGGAGCTAAGCCTATTTACTCTGCTACTACCTTCTGCGCCGGTGCTTTGTTATGTGACCCGATTGACGAACCGGTCAGGCTTGTCCTACAATCAATTCCGAAGTACGGTGAACACGTTTCTTCACCCCGATCGGGAGCTTACAAAAGGGTGGGCGGAAAAAGATAACGACATCCGCTACCGCTGCGGCAAGGTAGGTTTATCGATTCAATCCGAAGGTGTCATCCGCTTTGGCTCCGATGATCGTTCAACTTTATTGCATGCAGTGAGCCGTCATCCAGGTTCGAATGCATCGCTTTACACCAATAATTTATTAATCGAGCACAGGGTGTCGCAGAATGTACCGCTGCTTGATGGTAATACCGTGTGGGGTTCTCCCGGATTTATAATCTTCGGAAATACACCGTTTACCTACAAGCAGCTTCAGGGATTAGTCGACATCCGTTTTGATGAAGCTCATAACCAAGGAGGCCGTAATGCCGATTATTGATATTCACATTCATTTGTCCGACATTGAGAGCTTTCATCATACGGCGAGAGAGCTTTCGGGGGTTGATTATAGCGTAGCCGGGCTTCAGAGCGAGTTCGAACGAAACGATGTCATCTTGGGAGTCGGGATGGGCGTTCAGGAACAGACGAAGGGAGCTTTTCCGGACAAGGATGCATTGAATCCGATGAGGCTTGATTTGGCTGATCCGATGCCGCCGTTTTTGATGGAATGCGTCGGCATTAACCCTGTTCAACTCGCGGGCTCCGATGGCTTGCAGCAGCTGGATGCGATAGAAAAACGGCTGGCTTCGCGTAACGTTGCCGGAATTAAGCTTTATGCTGGATACTACCATTATTATGTTACGGATCCCATCTACGGGGCTGTATACGAGCTGGCTAAGCAGTATGATCTCCCGGTAGTTATTCATACGGGCGACACCTATTCCATCGATGGTCTGCTGAAATATTCCCATCCGCTCACCGTCGATGAGCTTGCTTACCAGCAGAGAGGCGTTCGATTCATGCTGTGTCACCTCGGGGACCCTTGGGTCATGGACGCAGCAGAAGTGGTCGCCAAAAATCCGAACGTCTTCGCGGATTTATCCGGTTTAGTCGTAGGCGATCGACTCAAGTTCGACAGGTTTATGAATGAGCCGCTGTTTATGGATCATTTTCGCAGAGCGCTCGTCTATGCCGACAACTATGAGAAAATGCTGTTCGGAACCGATTGGCCGCTTGCTCCCATTGATGTATATATTGACTTTGTGAAACATCTCATTCCAGAGAAGCATCAGGATAATGTTTTTTATAATAATGCGTTACGCGTATTTCCTAAAATTGCTCAGTTCCTCGCTGAACGTTAAACAGAAAAGCCAGAATTCCTTCCCAAGAAGGAAATCTGGCTTTTTCTTCGTGTTATTAATGGTCAAAGGGAGTAAAGGATGCGTCTATTCAGAACTTTTTATGTCAGGCAATCCTTTATACAAAGGCAAGCATGTGGATTTACCCTTTCAGCAATTTCGTCTTCGACTGGTTGATTTGATAGACAATTTGCTGGATGGACAAATGATCGTCATCGACGATTATTTCGAAGTGTGCCCTAATCGATATTGTTAGAAATGCGGGTGAGGAACTGGTAACGAGGAATTCCGAACCGGCAGAAGCGGATGCTGGCTGTCGATGGCTGGAAGATGAATAACTATGGAACTTATTCCGTAGAAGTAGGGGCGAAGGGGTTATCTGTTTGACGAACAGGTCCTGTTGAGCTGCGGATGACGAGCTCATTAGGAAGAATCACATTGCGGCGATCCAACTGCGGTTCTCTGATGAGGGAAACTACCAGATTGGCTGCTTCGCGTCCCATATTCTTTTCGTTTTGATCAATGTAGGTTAACGGAACCTCAGATAAATCCGATTGCTCATAATCGTCAAAGCAGACAATCGACAAAGCCTTGGGGACATCCAGTTGAAGTAAGTGTGCTGCTTTATTAACCATCATGCCGATGCTTGAATTCGTCGCAACAATGGCGGTAATATCCGGATTTTGCAGCAAATATTGCTTTATTTGATCGATAGGCGGCTCGCTGCTTTGGTTCAAGCTTAGTCGTAGGCGGTAATCGATAAACAATCCGGAATCACTTAAAGCCCGCTCGTAACCGTGTAAGCGATCTTCAATGCTTGTAGTACCTGTGAGAACTGAGCAAATAATGCAAATTTGAGTATGGCCCAATCCGGTCAAATGCTTGGTTGCATCATAAGCGCCGACGTAGTTGTCCGAGCTGACACAGTTGGTGTCAAGCCCGCGCAAATATCGGTCGATAATGGCTAGCGGGAAATGATCCAGCGTCAGATTCAAGATTTCATCGTTAAACGATTCCCCGTCTACAGGATAAATAATAATACCGTTAACACCGAGCTGGGTTAGTTCCTTCAAAATTTAATGAAAGAGCCTCTGCCTTGAATTCTATAAATTAAGCCTTGCTCTACCATATCAGCCATCGCATTTTTAACGGTAATCCGGCTAACATCAAACTGTTCGGCCAGTTCATTTTCCGAGGGTAGCTTGTCTCCTGCTTTCCAGACGTCGGTTTGAATTTGAGTATAAATGTAGTTTTTTAGTTGTATATACATAGGAACCCTTTTCTGGGCGTTTGACATAGGATGATGTTCTCCTTGTATTCTTTTTTATAACAAATATACAACTAACTTTCTTATTAGTAAAGCTATTAGAAACCACATATAAATAATGAAACGTCATTATCAATAGGATATAGGAGTGGATACACATGTTATTTTAAAAGCATGTGCATATCGTTTCACCATCTTGTGGAGATCGTTCATCATTGGAGTATTCCTGCATGCGGTGATGAATTGTTTACTCAAGAAATAACGAGCAATTTTGTTATTTTGATTAAATTAAGCAATAAATCATTAAAAGAGCGTCGTGTTAGTTACGGACGCTCTTTTTAGTTACTATGAGGTTTAAATGGTTAAGAAAAATTTTCTAAATATAAAATAATTTTCTTGATGTGAAATGAATGGTCGTGCTACAATAACTTCCATAATTTAATAAATTTATAATTCATTAGGACGTGAAGGCAGGTGAGCTTTGCATGTCAGAACCGTTACGAATTGGGGTCGTAGGTGTTTACCATGAAACGAACACGTTTGCACCTGGTTTAACGCACTGGAGTGACTTCAGCCATTGTTGCACGCTGGGGGAAGCTGCCTTCATGGAGCTGTTCCAGCATACTCGAACTACGATGGGAGGAGTGATCGATGCAGCGCTACAAAACTCAATAACTCTTGTACCTGGTTTGTATGTTTCGGCGACGCCTGGAGGAATAGTGTCGGATGAGGCTGCGAGGCATATTTTGCAGGAGCTGACACATTCGATTCAACCGGGTCTTGATGGTTGGGTCGTTATCCTTCATGGAGCGATGGTATCTGAGAGCTGCCTCGATATGGAAGAAGCTATATTGGAGGCCATCAGAAGCCGCATTGGTGTAGAGATTCCCATTGCTGTCACTGTGGACCTGCATGCCAATCTGGGATCAAACATGTCCCGGTTGTGTAATTTGCTCATCGGTTATGACACTTACCCTCATATCGATGCTTATGAACGCGGGATGGAAGCTTTGCAGCTGCTGGTTCGCCAAATTCGTGGAGAGATTCAGCCTGTGATGGTATTGGCAAGACCGAATATGCTTGTAGTTCCTCAAAAAATGATCACGACACAAGGCGTCATGAAGCAGATCATGGAGAAGGCGTTTGCAGTGGAGCGTGACCCTGACGTGCTAAATGTAACCGTTTGCGGTGGATTTCCGTACAGCGACGTACCTTTTGCGGGCATGTGCTTTGCTGTGACGACCAATGGACGGGAAGCCTTGGCACATCGCTATGCGGATGAGCTGGCTCACCTTGCCTGGTCTCTGCGGGATCAGTTTCAAGCTGAAGTGGTAAGTGTGTCGTCAGCAATGCGATCTGTTCTGGAAGCCGATGAGGGACCCGTCATTCTGGTGGAAGGGTCCGATAATGTAGGCGGCGGTTCCCCGGCTGATGCTACACATCTGCTGCATGAGCTTCTAAGGCTCCCTGTAAGAAGCCTGATTGTTATCCGAGACCCTGAGGCAGTTACATTCGCATGTCAACAAGGTGTAGGCAAGCTCTTCTCGTATACGGTTGGAGGCAAAAGTGACAACCTGCACGGCAAGCCGGTTCCAGTTGAGGGGAAGATCCGGCTGCTTTTTGACGGAATGTATACACATCGGGGGCCATACATGAAGGGTACCATAGCATTTATGGGAACAACTGCCGTTGTTGAAGCAGGTCCAGTGACCCTTGTTCTTACTTCCGAGCGGGTGCCTCCCTGGGATATAGGGCATGTTGAATCATTAGGGCTGCATCCTTCTTTCTTCCATATCATTGTAGTGAAATCGGCCGTAGCCTGGATTAGCGCCTTTGGACCCTATGCCAAGAAGATTATCGAGGTGGACACATCTGGATGCTGTACCTCTTCGCTGGATAGTCTCCCATATCGTCATGTACCTCCATCTGTATTTCCATGGAATTCATTTGAAAAGGAGCATGCAGAATGAACCGATACCAGCAATCGATTGATAAATTTCAAGAAGCAAAAGCTTATGTGGCGGGAGGGGTAGCCAGCAGTCTCCGAGTTTCGATGAAGCCGACGCCCTTGTACGTACACAAAGCGTACGGAGCGATAATTCAAGATGTGGACGGCCACAAATACATTGATTATATGTTGGCATATGGCCCTCTGATCTTTGGTCATGCCCATCCCGGGTTTAACGAGCGAATCGTCGAAGCCCTGCAAAAGGGGAGCACCTACGGCATGCAGCACGACGGAGAGATTCAATTGGGCCGGCGTTTAACGGAAATACTGCCTTGCGCCGAGCAGGTCGCATTCAGCGGCTCTGGTACCGAAGCGGTGATGCTCGCACTGCGGCTAGCTCGAGCCTTTACCTCAAAAAGAAAAATCGTCCGATTTTATGGTCATTATCATGGGTGGTCGGACACCATTTTTACTTCCTTCCCAAGCCCGGACTTCTCTTCTGCAGGCTCAACCGAAGGGAGCTCGGATATCATCCCGGGAACAAACGGACAAAGCCGCAGCAGTTTGCAGGATATTATCCTCTTGCCGTGGAACGATCCCGAAGCTTTGGAAGAGACGCTAACCAAACATCATCATGAGATAGCAGCGGTCATAACAGAGCCCGTTATGTGCAATTCGGGTTGTATTGCACCCAAACCGGGTTATATGGAATTCATGCGCGAGTTGACGTCAAAGTTAGATATCGTACTCATCTGGGATGAAGTGATCACCGGATTTCGCATGGGGCTTGGTGGGGCGCATGAACGCTTCGGCATCCTTCCGGATCTTGTCACCATCGGCAAAGCGTTGGGTGGGGGGATTGCTTTAAGCGCAGTAGCAGGCAAGAGAGAGATTATGTGTCTCATCGAAGAAGGCACTGTCATGCACCTTGGTACGCTTAATGGCAACGGCCTGTCAACAGCAGCTGGATTAGCAGTCATTGAAGAGTTATCGAAGGAAAACGGACAAGTGCTCAAGGAGATGGAGAACACCGCAATCCGTCTGTCGGATGGCATTCGATCTTTGCTTGCCCGTAACGGTCATCAAGTCGTTGTCAATCAACTAGGTCCGGTATTCCATGTCATGTTTATTGATAGAACCGAAGTGAACGATTTCGATACGTTTAATCTTCGGGATATGAAACTATATACACGATTTGCTGAGGAGATGCTGCACGAAGGGGTACTCGTTCGTCCCAATGGGCTCTGGTATGTCTCATCAGCTCATGGACAGGAAGAAATAGATAAGACCTTGTCCGCGGTAGAACGGGTTGCACAGAAGATAGCCCACAATAATCAGGTGTAGAGACAAGGAAGAGAGGCGAGAATCATGCTGTATAAAAGCCGCCTTTTGACAAATCCGCATGAATTTACTTCTGGCATTGAAGGACCTGCTTGCGACAGGGACGGTAATTTGTATGCTGTAAATTATGCCAGAAGGCATACGATTGGAGTGGTTACTCCTCAAGGAGACAGTCGTCTGTTTCTTGAGCTTCCAGCAGGAGCAACTGGGAACGCGATTCGCTTTCATCCATCGGGTCCAATGTTCATAGCCGACTATACCGGACACCGTATATTACGCGTCGATATGCAAACACGGGAGATCGATACTTTCATGGAGCAGCCTGCGATGAACCAGCCTAATGACCTCGCTGTAACAAGGAGTGGCATTTGGTTTACAAGCGACCCGAATTGGAAGCAATCAGATGGGAACCTTTGGCGTATTGACGAGAACGGCAAGGATGAGCTGCTGGAATTTGGAATGGGTACCACAAACGGGATTGAAGTCGGCTATGACGAGCGAACCTTGTACGTGAACGAAACCGTTCAAAGAAGAATATGGCAATACGATTTGACGGTGGACGGTCAGATCAGTAATAAACGGCTGTTCTACGAATTTGCTGACTATGGACTGGACGGCATGCGCTGTGACGTAGAAGGAAATGTGTACGTGACACGCTTCGGAAAGGGTACGATTGCCGTACTTTCCCCGCAGGGCAAGCAAATCAGAGAAATTATGTTACACGGTAAGCAATGTACGAACTTAACCTTTGGTGGTGTGGATGGTCGTACCTGCTATGTCACTATGGCAGACACGGGAGCAGTCGAAACCTTCCGGACGGAGGTCGCGGGAAGGTGCTGGGCGCTTTTGCACAACAATTTAGAAAAGGAGCGATTTTAGATGAAAAAAACAATGTCGAGACAAGAAAACAACGGGAAACCTTTTAGCTCCGCCATTGAAGCGGGAGGGTTTATATATGTATCCGGCCAGGGGGGATTAGATCCAAACACCGGGCAAATCGTCAGCTCTGAATTAAGAGGACAAACCAACCAGACGCTGCACAATATCCAAAGCATCCTGCATGAAGCCCGCGCCACCTTGGACGATGTGGTCAAAGTTAACGTTTATTTGAAGGAAAGGGCGCATTATGAGGAGTTCAACAAAATTTATGGGAGCTTTTTTTCGTATCCGTTTCCTGCCAGAACTACGATCTACTGTGATTTGAATTTTGACATTCTGGTAGAAATTGATGTGATTGCACTCGCCCCGACGGCTGCTGCTGATAGAGTGCTTGATGGGGCTGGAGCTCATGCAGACTCCGAGTAGCAATCTTCCTTATGTGTATCGCTGCCCATTAGTATTGGAAGAGCTTGGCTTCATTGACTGGGATGCCATTCCGAGGATAGAACTATCGGATTGCCGTACTGGAGCTCAACCCGCTCTGCGTACTTATGTTCAATGCTGCCGGAGTGCCCATGAGCTGCACGTCCGCTTTTACTGTGAGGAGGACGGAGTAATCGTTTCTTCCTACACGGAGAGGGACGATCCGCTGTATAAAGAGGATGTCGTGGAAATCTTTATCGATGAAGGTGGGGACGGATCGCAGTACAAAGAGATTGAAGTGAGTCCGCGCAATGTTATTTTTGACGCCGCCATTACTAATGATAACTATCCTGAGAATGCACAGGGGCTGAAGGTGAATACCTCCTGGGATATGGAGGGGATGGTCACTTCGGTCATTCCGCTTCAGAACGGGGATCTTGAATATCAGATTACAATACCTTTCAGCAGCTTGGATGGAGTACCTCTTGATGGCCAATGCTGGAAAATAAATTTTTATCGCATCGACCAGGATGCCGCAGGAATTCGACGCTATTGGGCATGGTCACCTACCTATCATCCTTCCTTTCACTTGGCCACCCGATTCGGCATATTACTTTTTGACTAAAGGATGGATGCATCTATGAGTACATCGGAAAAATCAAACCCAACGGTCAAATCGGCCGATCGCGTCTTGGATATATTTGAATTGTTCGCAGAAGAAGGGGTACGTGAATTAAGTCTAATGGACATTGCACGACGTCTGGAGCTACCCGCGAGCAGTGTTTTCAAAATTGTACAAAATCTGGTTCACCGGGGGTACCTGGAGAAGGATGAGCATGGCAAGCTGTTTCATCTTGGCTATAAAATCTTTCAAATCGGCGCCCAATACGCGCAGCACACGAATCTGACCGCAGAGTTTCAATCCATCGCGCAGCAGATCGTCTCTGAAGTTAATGAAGCCGTATATTTATCCATCCGAAGTGACAGGAACATTCTCTATATAGCGGAAAAACAAAGCACACATCCAGTTCGTTTTGTATCGCATTTGGGTATGCAGCTGCCGCTTCATACGACAGCTATGGGCAAGCTTTTTCTAAGTGCAATGCCCGATCAGGAGATAGTAACAATGTACGAAACCCAGAGTCTGGGTCTTCTTACCGATCATACCTTGTCCGATTTGGATCAGCTGTTGGAGCAGCTTCATGAGATTCGCAGGACAGGGGTTGCTTATAGCAAGGGAGAAGCAGTGCAAGGGATTCAATGCGTTGCCGCTCCCATCGTGAATGCGAAGCAGGAAATTGTAGCAGCCATGAGTATTTCCATTCCATTAAGCCGATTGGATGAAACGACCTGGAATCAAATGGAGGAGCAGGTCATGCAAGGAGCTAGAAAGCTTAGCTGGCTGTTGTATTTTCAGGTGTAGTAAGAATGGGTCTATCCCTCAGTGAATTGTTTTCTTAACTCAAGCGGGGTAAACCCATTCATTTCCTTGAATACCTTATCAAAATAATTGACGTTACAAAAGCCTGTGCGCTCTGCAATTTGCGTAATCGTCAAATCCTGCTGAATCAATAGCCGTTTGGCCATCTCGACCCGATAACGATTTATGAACAGCGTGGGAGTGATTCCGGTCACTTTTTTAAAGAAACGGGTAAAATGAAACGGGCTCATATTCACCAGAGCACCAAGTGTGTCGGTATAAATTTTTTGATCGTAGCAAGATTCGATAAAATCAATTGCGGGCTTGAGGCGCTTGTAGTGAGCGAGACTTTTGCCCAAATCTTTGTTAAGGCATGTTTCTCGTTGATAGCCCCGTAAGATAGGGATGATCATGCGATAAAGGGAGGACTTGATAATTAGCTCACAACCGATCGCTTGCATGGAGTATTCTTGGTAGGCCAATTCAAAATGGACAACCAATTCATTCCATATCGGATGAGAGGGGACAATCGGCTCTAATATGGGAGCGGTTTGAATAAATCGGGCGTACACATGCTGTGATTCGGAATGCTCCAAGGAGCCGGCTAATAGGGACATATCAAAAATCATACCGCGAATGGTACAGCTTTTGCCGTGCAATGCTTGCATCGAATGTATCTTGCAGCTGTTAATGAAAAGAATAGCCGGCGCATCCACGGTGAAGGTTCGGTTGTCAATATGGACCTGAACAGTGCCGTCCAAAAGATGAATAAATTCAAGGTGATCGTGCCAGTGAGGTCTTACCAAATGATAGGAGCTCTTCACTTCCGTCATACGTAATGGAAAGCGCTTTCCTTCGAAGGGTTCAATTTTCTTCAAAGCATCCAATTCGGATCACCGCCTTGTCAACCAGATGATAGTTATTATAACATAGCTTATTAACATCCGAAATGAGGAAAAAGGAGCAAAATCTTGTAAGGAAAGCGCAGATTGTTCTATAGAATACGTTGTTTGAATTGCGCGATAATTAAGGCATCAATAAAGCAATTCATAAGGGAGAGAGTTATTTGAAGAGCAAGACATGGATGCAGGTTCAACACAATGTACCTAATTTGTGGATGGAGGGAGCATTGTTTGCATTTTCCGGATATGACGGACCGACACATTCAAGCTCTCGATTTGTAGCTACAGTAGGGGCTAACGATTATAGTTTGCTGTTCCATACTCCGAAACGGAGATGGCTGGAATTTCAAGCAACTCTTCCCGGAAACGTTCAAATTGCTACGGGTGACGTCTTATTAGCAGACCTGGAAGCGGGTCCGCTGCTCGCGGTATTTCAGAGTTGGCACACGCTAGTTGGATCAGCTCCAGCGACTGTGGACATGCAGCTGAGATTTGAAGAGGAAGACGGCGGTGAGGTTCGGTGGAAGGATGCGCTTCTGATTACGGAATCAGTGGATGGTCAGGATGCTGTTGTACTGCTTAGACACGAGGAACGTTGGGCGCTGGCTTACGGAAGCGGAGTGGAAGAAGCCGCCGAGCGGGCCGTGAAAGGACTGGCATCCGATGTCTGGAAGGAAGCAGAAGACCGGATGCAGTTTTATCGCCATGCTCCCCGATTGGAAGATCCGCTGAAAGAAAGGCTCCTGCTCAAATGCTTAAGCGTGATGAAAGTAAATACACTTGCAGCCGAAGGAGTTATTCATCAGCACTGGTCCACACCGGATCGTGTTCCCCATCAAGCGATGTGGCTGTGGGACTCCGTGTTTCATACCTTTGCGATGAATTGGGTGGACCCGGCGATCGCGTGGAATTTTTTGAAATCGGTGCTGGATACGCAGCAAGAAGACGGAATGATTCCACATACGACCAAAGTGGATGGGTCAAGCTCGAATATGACGCAGCCTCCTGTCCTCGCATGGGGGGTATGGGAAAATTATCTCCATACGAAGCGTAAAGCCGATTTGCGATATGCGCTTCCCCGGCTGGTACATTATCTGTCCTGGGATATTGCGAACCGTGATAGTAACTGTAATGGGCTGCTCGAGTGGATGATTGAGGGCAACCCGTTATGCCGCTCCGGTGAGTCAGGGATGGATAATTCTCCACGGTTTGATCGTGCGGCCTTGCTGGATGCGGTTGATTTTTCAGTATTCGTCGCTCAGGATGCGCATTATATCGGACTTATTGCAGATGAGGTCGGGGACATCGAATTAGCGAACGAATGGAAGCAGAAGGCGGCCAATATACGCAGCCAAATTCATAGCAGCCTGTGGGATGAGAAAGAAGGCTTTTATTTTGATAGAGATATGGATGGGAGTCTCTCCAGAGTGAAGGCGGTGAGCGGGTTTTTGCCTTTGCTTCTGGACGGATTGCCCGTGGAGCATACGCAACGGCTAGTCTCCTTGCTTCAGGATCCTGACCATTTCCAGACGAAGTTTCCAATCCCCACAACAGCAGCCTCGGAAGCGGAGTACGGCACAGACATGTGGAGAGGACCGGTATGGATTAATACGAACTACCTCGTCTACATCGGACTAAAGAGGCAGGGAAGGAAAGAGGAAGCGGATCAACTAGCCCGGCAAACGATTCATATGGTTCAAACTTATTATGAACGATTCGGGGTGATCTTCGAATATTTCGACTCCTCGGATCGTGTTCCTCCTATTGCTTGTGATCGCAAGGGGCCGCCATCCGCTTTATATGATATACGTAAAAAGATGGATGTGGTCCGGGACTTTCATTGGTCAGCTGCTTTGACGGCCTGTATGTTAATTGAACTGACATAGGAAGTTGTAGCGTTCCCCGTTATCGGTAAGCCCAAATCGATGCGTTAACAAGAGGGAAGGAGAATAAACAATGTCAAATCCAGTGAATAAGCATTCCGTTTCAGAAGATGTCGTTATGCTTGAGAACTCGCCAAACGAGCCTGTACAGGCATCCAAAGCTCCAATCAGCAGACGCAAACTTCTGGCTTCTCTAGGTCTTGCAGGAGTCGCAATGGCGACAGGGGGTTGGCTGTCAGGTTCGAGGCTGTCCGCCGCCTATGGTAATGCTTCCGTGACGAACGCCGTCTATAACAATTCCGGGCTGCCTTTAGAGGAAACCATTGCAAGTAATTATTGCATTCCTATCTCATTGCAGGCTTTACGGCTGGAGACAGCACCTTCTGTTGACGACATCTATTATGTTACCGATGAGGGGCAAAGGGGATTTTTTCACTATGATGCGACTGACACTTCTTCTCTTGACAATACGGGTACCGTTCTTGTGTCCACCGGAGGTCAACGCTTCAAACGATTGTACGACGATATGCTGTTGTCTTCCTGGTTCGGAACCAAAGGGGATGGAGTAACGGAAGATACGGTAGCACTCCAAAATGCTCTTAATGCATCTGTAGGGAAGAAGCTCTACATCCCGCTTCACAAAAACAATTATTATTTATCCGGGCAGCTTATTTTTCCAAGCCATATCACTATCGAATTTGAACACGGTACTATCATTCAGGCTATCGATACCTTGCTAAAAATTACCCCCTATGAGAGATTGGTTCGCATAAAAAACGTGACGGACATTACCCTTCATGGCAACGGGGCGACATTTCGAATGAACAAGGCCGTTTACCCATCAGGTGAGCAAGCCCATATTTTTGACATTAGCGGCTCCTCCAATATTACGATTGAACAAATTAATGCAAATGACAGTGGTGGGGATGGATTCTATATTGGCAATTACGAAGCCACATTACCTTATTGCAAAAATGTTGTGCTGCGCGATTGTGTAGCCAACAATAATCGTAGACAAGGATTATCTGTCATCAGTGTCGACGGGCTCCTGGTAGAACATTGTACATTCTCCAATACGAGCGGAACTTCCCCTCAAGCAGGTGTAGATATTGAGCCCAACAACACGAACAATCTGGAAATGCTCAAGAATGTCAGGTTTATAAATTGTCTTTCCGAGAACAACAAAGGCCGCGGATTTGTATCCATGGTGAAGAAATTAAAGGCTGCGAACGAGAAAATAGATGTACTCTTTCAAAATTGTATCTCTCGTGGCAATACTTACGGCTTTGTTGTCAGCTACGGCAATGATGCCGCTAATAGCGGGGCTCAAGGTGAGATTAAATTCATCGATTGCCGAGCTGAAAAAGACCTGTATTGCGGCTTTGCGGAACTATCCTGCTCTGCCGAAAGTGTAAAAACTACCTATATCCGCTGCATAGCCTACAACAGCAATAGCAATAATGATCTGAATTATGAATATGCTCTAGGCTCCTCCTTTATTATTACAAGCCTCACAACCGAATCTCGACTCTCCATTGGCAATGCTTATTATTATGAGTGTGAAGCCATCGATGATCGTCAGCTATCACAAACCTTACGAGGATTTACAACTAAGAAGAAAGTGAACGAAACCATTAAAAAAGTCAGTTATGTCAACTGTAAAGCTAATGGAGCCACGCTAGCTGCGTTTGAGGTTGAACCGATTTCTGAGGATGTGCTCATACGAAATCAACCCCAGCTCACGATTGCTCTACCATCAGCTGGAGCAATAAGCCTGTCCTACCTTGGATTCAAAATTAACAATTCCGGAGCAACGGCTGCCGTAAGCTACACACTCCCCAAGGCGAAATCGGGCCGCAGCTATACGTTCTCCGTGAACGCTCCTCTCGAAGTGAATATCATAGCAGCGTCCGGCGATGCTATCTTGACGCCAACTGGAGCAGGTATCGTCAGGTCTGCGAACGTTGGAGACTCCGTAACCTTGTTGGGAAGAGCAGATGACCGGTGGGAGGTAGCTAGCGCCGTCGGCAACTGGTTTCCTTTAGTCTGAAATCCATCGGAATAAATGAGAAGGGGGTGAGACTATGGCTCAATTGAATGGGAAAGTCATTCTGGTGACAGGTGCTCTAGGGAAGCTAGGTTTATCTGCCTTTAACCTGTTCTTAGAGAGAGGTGCCCGGGTGGTAGCTACAGACCTGGCCTCTCCTGAAGAGGCGAGCCTGAAGCTTGAACATACTGCTGCCTCTGCGTATAAGACGGAATGGATGTATGTGAGATCGGATGCGCGCGATGAAGAGCAAGTCACCTCGGTTCTCGAATGCATCAAGCAGCGTTGGGGGCGCTTGGACGGTCTTTACCACAACGCCTATACACAAATTTCCAAACCAGCCATGGAGCTTACCTCAGTGGAGTGGAATGCAGTGCTGTCAGGTACCTTAACCAGTACGTTTCTGGTGAATAAATATGCACTCCCACTAATGATTGAATCTGGAGGAGGCGTTATTTTAAATACTTCATCGGTCTTGAGTCAAAAGGTGAAACCGGCTTGTCTGGCTTATGGCGCCGCCAAAGCAGGGGTCAACCAGATGACCCGAGTCCTCGCTGCCGATTATGCTAATAGTGGAATTCGAGCGAATGTTTTGCTGCCTGGGGACATCAAGACAGAGGAGGCCCTGCGTCAACTCCCCCCAGCCTTCAAGCAAGCTGTCGCTGCCCAAACACCGTTGGGCCGTTCAGGTACTCCTGAGGAAGTTTCTGAGCTGGCTGCCTTTCTGCTATCTGATGCGTCATCTTATATCACCGGTGCATTGATAACCATTGATGGGGGATTTACGTTATGAACGATTATCTATTTCATCATGGAACACGAGAGTCGTTAAAGGAGCAGGCCCAGGAAGGGTATGCTGTAATTATTCCCTTGGGGGCGACCGAACAGCATGGACCGCATCTCCCTGTGTACACGGACACTATGATAGGCGAACATATTGCCCTTGAGGCATGCAGGAAGGCTGCCAGCTCCATGAAGCTGCTCATGACTCCCATCCTTCCGGTAGGCTGTTCGCAGCATCATTTGGCTTTTGGCGGTACTTTGTCGTTCTCCTCCTCAACGTATCTTCTTATATTAAAAGAACTTGGTGAAAGCCTCATAGCCGGAGGCTTCCGTAAAATGATTTTTCTGAATGCGCATGGAGGCAATGAGGCTTTGATGCACCAAGCAGCTCAAGATCTTGCCGTTCAGCATAACATCTGGACTGCTTCTGCTTCGTATTGGAGCTTGTCTCGAGAAGCGCTCAACGAGCTGAATGCTCAAGAGATGGGGATGGTTCCGGGTCATGCCGGGGGGTTCGAAGCCTCGTTGGTTGCTTCCTTGGCCCCGCAATTAATCCAGGGTGGGAAGGACTCGATAGCTGGATCTAAGCATCTCCAACGTTCATGGATACATGGAGGGCCACCTGGTTCTTATGTCGGTAAACACCGCGAATTGACTGGGTTGGATGGTTACACGGATTCCATCCAACCCATGGACGGAGCCAAAGGAGCATCCTATTTGGAAGTTATCATTGATGCAACAGTCCATTGGCTTTTGCAAGTAGATCAATGGATGAATGAAGGGGCGAAGCCAACCGCATGAACATTCGAGCGGAACGGAAAAAATTGGCTGCCATCGTTACGGAATACCGTCCTGATTCCCATGCGGATGTCATCCTCGGAAGGCTGTTGAGTCAATTCGGATATGAGCCGCAGATTGATGTCGTTGCGCTGTACCTGGACCAGGAGCCTCCTAACGATCTGGGTAGGGAGGCGGCCAGAATCAACGGAATCCCTATCTATGCATCGATTGGAGAAGCGATTGCCGCACCTCATGTCGAGCTTCCTGTGGATGGCGTTCTTCTGATCGGTGAGCATGGTGACTATCCATGGAACGAGAAGCGGCAGAAGCTGTATCCGCGCCGTCGCTTTTTTGAGGAAACCTTCCGTGCCTTGGATCATTTAGGGCTTGCTGTTCCGATATTCAATGACAAACATCTGTCTTATCGGATTGAAGATACGGAATGGATTTATAGGGAGATTACGCGAAGAGGTCTTCCCTTTCTCGGAGGTTCGTCTATTCCACATACACCACAGGTACCAAGCTACCCATCCAAGCGATTGAAGAAGGCTAAGGAAATTTTCGTCATAAGCTGGCTTGGCATTGAGTCTTACGGATTCCATGGAATGGAAGTGATGCAAGCGGCGGCAGAACAAAGAGACGGAGGAGAGACCGGCATTCATTCGGTGCAGGCTCTGGAGGGAAGGTCTGTATGGGCTGCTATGGATCGGGGAGAGGTCCCCAAGGAACTGATGATTGAAGCATTACGTACGGTAAGTGGATCGCTGCCGGGGCATCCGAGGGATCATGTAGATGTTCCCGTATTATTCATCATCGAGTACTGCGATGGTATGAGAGGATATGTTCTTCAACTGCAACGCTTTGTAAAGGAATGGGCTCTTGCCTTTCGGGGAGCTGATGGGGAGATCACAGCAGCTCGCTGTGAAAGTGGATGGGAGCGTCCTTACAGCCACTTCGAGAAGCTTACGAAACAGATTGAGCAGATGATCCTGACCGGCCATTCTTCTGTACCTGCCGAACGTACATTCGTCACATCAGCCTTGATCAACCTGGGTATGGAATCGCTTCATACAGGTAAAAAATTGCTCGCATCTCAGCTTCGATCCATCCGATATTCCCCTGTGGAAGTCTTCGGTGTGAATCCTATTAAATGATACAAAACATAACCAAGGGGGAGATCCCAGATGAGCACTTTATCCAACTTATATTATTACAAGCCCAAACAGCAGCTCTCCGATCCACCTCAACGTATTGATGCAGACTTGTGCATTTATGGCGGTACCCCAGCGGGTGTGGCAGCAGCTGTCCAAGCAACCCGCATGGGTCTTAAAGCGGTTATTGCTGAATTCGGACAGCATATTGGAGGTATGACCTCAAGCGGCCTAGGACGAACGGATGTTGGGGATATGACCGCCATCGGTGGCATTTCCAGCGAGTTGTATGAGGCACTTGGCCGGCATTATGGCAGCGACGAGCCGGACGGTCGAACATGGGCTTTAGAGCCTGGAGTAGCTGAGAGAATCTTGATGGAATGGCTGGAGCAAGCGAAGGTGGAGGTTCGCTTTGAGCAGCACTTGGACTCCGTAGAGATGAAATCCGGTCGCATTAAACAGATAACAATGGAAGATGGCACTACTTATTCCGCTCCCATGTTTATCGACGCCTCATATGAAGGGGATTTGCTGGCTAGGGCCGGTGTATCGTACCATGTGGGCCGGGAATCCAATACCGTGTACAAAGAAACCTTGAACGGTATCCATTTTGGCCATCCAAAGCATAACTTCATGGCTTGGGTGGATCCCTACGTCGTCGAAGGCAAAATCGATAGTGGTCTGCTGCCTGGAATAACACAGGACGCACCGGGAGTACAAGGGCAGGGGGACGATTGCGTGCAGGCGTACAATTTCCGGATTTGTTTGAGCAGCAACCCGGAGAATCAGCTTCCTTTTCCTGAGCCTCCTAGCTATAACAGCGATGAATTCGCCTTGCTGGCTAGATACATTCATAGCGGCGTCTGGGATGCCTTGAAGCTCAATAAGGTCATGCCGAATCACAAGAGCGATTTGAATAACTGGGGTGGAGTTTCTACAGATTATATCGGACGAAATTATGCATGGCCCGAGGCGAGTTACCGGGTTCGTGAGAAGCTCTTCCAAGAACATGTTCACTATAATATGGGCATGCTGTATTTCCTGGCGAATGATGACAGCATTCCCTCATCCATCAGAGCGGAGGTTAGGGCATGGGGCTTGCCTGCCGACGAATTTCAAGCTACCGGCGGGTGGCCTCACCAGCTCTATATTCGCGAGGCAAGACGCATGATCTCAGATGTTGTAATGACAGAGCATCATTGTCGTCATTATTCCACTGTAGAGGATTCCGTTGGGTTAGCTGCCTATACAATGGACTCCCACAATTGCAGACGATTAGTGCTAGACGGTCGTTGCATCAATGAGGGTAACGTGGAAATAAGTCCGAAGGGTCCTTATCCGATCTCCTATCGAGCGATCATTCCCAAAGGAGAGGAATGTACGAACCTTGTCGTACCGGTATGTCTGTCTTCCTCCCATATTGCTTATGGCTCTATTCGGATGGAGCCTGTGTTCATGATTCTAGGTCAATCTGCGGCCACAGCGGCGGCGCTGGCATTACAGCATCAATGTACTTTACAAGAGTTGGATTATGGCTTGCTGCGCAACCAGCTGCTGGCGGATCGTCAAATTCTGCAAGCTGAGATGTAAGTATTTTGATTTTCAAATTGTACTTAAAGGGAGGTCACGCTCATGAGCTCAAAGGCAACGGCAATTGGACTAATTGCAGCCCTATCTCTTATGGTCACTGCCTGTTCATCCAACAAGTCTACAGATGCCCCAACGAGTGGGAAACCAGTCGGAGAGGGGATGGCGGCTTCGCCCAAAGAAGTCACTGTTAAAATTGGTCTGCCAGGAGGATACGATATCACTAGCAAGAAAATCATCACCAATTTTCAAGCTAAGTATCCCCATATTAAGCTGGACATCGAGGAAACGCCGTGGGGCGATTTTGTTACCAAAATCGTGACGCGTATTGCGGGCAATAATGCTCCTGATCTCTGGCTGCAAGAAAATGCCGTTGTGCTCGGGTACGGCAAACGTGGCGTTGCGGAAAATCTGGAGCCCTTTATTAAGCGGGATCTGAAGACAGACGAGTATGTAAGTGCCCTGACCTCTGCCAAGCTGGATGGCAAAATTTATGGCATTCCCCACGGCATTAATCCCGGTGCGCTTGCCTTTAATAAACAGATTTTTAAAGATAACAATGTGCCTTTGCCAACAGATGATTGGACCTACAACGATATGATTGAGGCGGCCAAGAAGCTGACGAAGGATACAAATGGGGATGGAAAGCCCGATATCTTCGGCTTTCAGACCGGCAACAATATAACACTCGGCTGGCTGCCTTGGATGAGGGCTTACGGTGGTTCTTCCCTTGATACGACATTGACGAAATCGAATTTTACCGATCCTAAATCGATCCAAGGATTGACCGCATGGGCCGATACGATCAACAAGCTGAAGATCAGCCCTACTCGGGAAGCCGCGAACACCGGCAAATTTTTTGAGAACGGGAAAGCGGCGATGACCTTCTTTCAATATGCAACCCAGGTTTCGCTAAATAAAAATAAGCCGGACCTGGATTGGGATACGGTAAAAATACCAAAAGGGATGGACGGCAAGCGTTTTGTTCCGATGGTGGTGAATCAATGGGTAATGTACTCAAAGTCGAAGCCTGAAGTGAAAGAGGCGGCATGGACGTTTCTCAAATACTATTTAAGCGATGAGGGACAGAATTTGCTCTCCGAAAGTGGAACTAGCTTGCCTGTGAAGAAAACGGCTCTTGCGGAACTTGAGAAATCCACGACCAAGCCACTGAACAAGAAGGCTTACACCAAAGGCATTGAAGAAGCGGGCGGCACCTTGGATGAGAACCCCTCCTGGAACGAATGGAGAGCCGCAGCCGGTCCAATTCTAAATGACATTATGGACGGCAAGCGGACGCCAGAAGATGGGGCCAAAGAAATTCAGCAAAAGGTTCAGCAAGTGCTTGATGACAATAAATAAATAGAATGGACATGGAAAAGGGGTGCTCGGATGCGCAAACAAGGCTTGTGGGGCTTCGCCTTCACGTTACCTTTTGTCCTGCAGCTGCTAATATTCTTCCTGTTCCCCTTCGTATTTTCCCTTTACCTGACATTTACGAAGTGGGATTTATTCAATCCACCGCAATGGGTTGGCCTGCGAAACTGGGACCAGCTGCTGCATCAGAAAGTGTTCTGGCTCTCGCTTCGCAATGTCGGCTTTTTTGCGGTACTGTTTGTACCGCTTCAGACCATCGTCGCGCTATTCCTTGCGTACTTACTTAATCAACAGCTTAGGGGCAAATCGCTGTTTCGGCTTGTTTTTTTCCTGCCGGTTATCACCCCTTGGGTAGCAGGAGGCATGATCTGGCTGTGGATATATAACAACGAATACGGATTGTTGAATTGGATCTTGTACTCCATGGGAATCCAACCGGTCGATTGGATCCGCAGCGGAAACTGGTGGCTCGTCATTGGTTCCATCGCTATAGTTAACATCTGGAAGGGAGCCGGGTATTCCATGGTGCTGATTTTGGCGGGCATGCAAAATATATCCAAAGAAATGCTGGAAGCAGCACGTATGGATGGAGCCAACGGTTGGGCGCTGTTTACCAAAATTACCGTTCCAATCGTTTCTCCCATGGTGTATATGGTCATGATCTTGTCTACCATTTCCGCATTCCATGCTTTTGATGTGTTCCTAGTCATGCTAGGTGATGTCATTTCCGTCGCGGACCGAAATATGGTGCCGAATATCCTCATCTATAGGGATTCTTTCCTCAACTTCAAGATGGGCAGTGCATCGGCCATGGCTTGGGGGCTGTTCTTAATCATTCTGATCATCACCATTTTCCAGAAGGTGACTGAGAAAAGGTGGGTGCATTATGAGTAAAAGCCATACGGGTCTAAAATTGGCTGCCTATCTCATCTTAGGCATTGGATCGATCCTCATGCTGATCCCATTTCTGTATATGCTTTCGACTTCCTTGACAGCGCCCGGGTCCGAATTGACACTGCCTCCCAAGCTAATGCCCGATCCGGTTGTTTGGAACAACTACCGGCAGGTATGGATCGAAGTCAACTTCCTGCAGTACACCATGAACAGTATTTTTATTACTTTAATGGATCTGATAGGAACGGTTGCTTCCTGTGCCATTGTTGCGTACGGACTAGCTTTTTTTGAATTCCGAGGGCGGAACTTAATCTTTCTAGCGATGCTCGGTACGATGATGCTGCCATCTCAGATTACGATGATTCCAACCTATTTTATTTGGAAATCCGTCGGTGCGCTGGACACTTACTATCCGCTTATTCTGAGAAGCTTTCTGGGAGGAGCCTTCGGAATTTTCCTACTTCATCAGTTTTTCAAGACACTGCCTAAGGAGCTGTATGACGCCGCATGGGTTGATGGGGCCAATCCTTGGAAAATTTTCTACACCATTTACTTGCCTCTGGCTAAGCCAGCCTTGTCGGCATTAGCGGTGTTTACATTCATCAGTGCCTGGAATAATACGTTAGAACCTCTTATTTACTTGCAGGATAAGCACATGTTTACTCTTCCTCTCGGTTTGCTCTTTCTGAAAAATGAAGTGCAAAATCGGATGACACTTATTATGGCTGGTGCAGTCATAACCATCATCCCCGTTCTTTTTGTTTTTCTGTTCGCTCAAAAGTATTTCGTACAAGGGATTGCTTCGACAGGTTTGAAAGGCTAGCTTATGTCTCACTTGTAACACGCCCACAAACTATAGTTGGAAAAGGAGAAATGACCTATGTCCCAACCGTCCAAAAACTCTAATGAATTTAAAGAGGCATCGGCTACGACAGACTCATCTGAAGTTAGGGAACAGGTATTGGAGAGACCAGCGTTAATGAGCCGAAGAAAGCTGTTGGCTGCGATAGGTTTGGGAGGTATTGCTGCGGTTTCAACAGGGTTATGGAAAGGGGCGGGGCTGCATGCAGTATCCGCTCAAAGTACGTCCGTTACCCAGTCCGTATACGGTATGGAGCAAAAAAACCGCAAGAAAGAATTGCTTGAACTGCTGGATATGGATTTTTGTCTAGCTGTGAAGCTGGAGGATCTTAGGGCTGAAACGGAGCCGGACCCTCAAATGGTTTATTACGTAACCAATGAGCTTCAGGAAGGATTCTTTCGCTATGATCCTTATGACGGATCTACGCCTGACAACACCGGAACCGTACTCGCGTCGACCAATGGGAAGCGGTTTAAACGTATTTTCGGGGATACGATCCTTGCTACCTGGTTCGGAACCAAGGGGGATGGGGTGACCAATGATACACAGGCATTGCAAGCAGCCTTGAATGCGGCTGCAGGCCATAAGCTGTTCATTCCTAAGCATAGGTCTGGATTCTACCTGACAGGGCAGCTCTTCATTCCCGGCCAAATAGCCATTGAATTGGAGCCAGGGACAATCATTCAGGCAATAGACACGTTAAGTCGTGTCAGTCCTGTATATGAGAGGCTGATCCGGATCAAGACGGTTAAAGATGTATACATAAATGGCAATGGATCCACCTTGCGCATGAACAAATCGGCGTATACTTCCGGTGAACAGGCCCATATCTTTGATATCAGCGGCTCGGAGAATGTAGTGATCGAGAATATTAATGCTAATGACAGCGGCGGCGATGGATTTTATGTCGGGTATTTTGAATCGACAGTTGGTTCTTGCCGTAATATCGTGCTTCGCAATTGCAGAGCGGATAACAATCGAAGGCAGGGGCTATCGGTTATATCCGTGGATGGTCTCATCGTAGAAAACTGCCGCTTCTCCAATACGAAGGGGACGGCTCCCCAGAGCGGCGTGGACATAGAACCTAATGGACAGCTCGATTTGTTGAAAAATATTCGTTTCACCAACTGCGTGGCAGATGGAAATACAGGTCGAGGCTTCCTTGTCACTTTGCTGAAACCTACCGCTACCAGTGAGCCTATTGATATTGTATTTAATGGCTGTAAAACGAATGGCAATTCTTTCGGATTTTCCATGAACTATGGAGGAGATGGAGCGAAAGCCGTTCAAGGAGAGATTAAATTAATCGACTGCTTGGCCCAAAATGAGCAGTATGCAGGATTTTCGGATTTGTCCTTTTCTGCGGACAGTGCCAAACGCTTGTATATCCGATGCAAGGCGATCAATTGTAACACGGTGAATCAACCGGACGACGCATATGGATACGGTTCCTCGTTCATTATGACTACTGTACCGGCACAAACAAGAAGCGTCATCGGGAATGCCGTTTACATGGATTGTGAGTCCGTCGATTCACGTACACAGCCTCTCATCAAGCGAGGATTTAGTCTTAAAAGAAATAAGACGGAGCTTATACGAAACGTAGCCATAGTCAATTGTGCAGTCAAGGGAGGAAGCCAAAGCCTGTATTCCATTGATCCGATAACTGAGGAGCTGCATGTCCAAAAGCTTCTACTGCCAGTGAAAGCGTACGCGACATCAGACACGCTCACGTTGGATACCGTTGGTTTCAAAATAACCAATAGTGGTGCGACTAACGAAGTGATTTTAGCGCTTCCGACAGCTAAAGCTTCCATCACCTATACATTCTATGTGGAGGCAGCCTATCGGTTCAGTCTGGCGACACAGGCAGGACAATCCATCTGGACACCTATAGGGGCAAAGCCCGTCATCGGTAACGCGTTCCAAGGATGTTCCATTGTTCTATCCGGTCGAGCAGACGGTCATTGGGAGATCAGAAGTATGGTAGGTGATTGGCTGCAATAGGCAAGATATGCCACATGTAGATTGGGAATAATGTATAAAAAGGCTAACCTAATGGTACTGGTTAGCCTTTTTGCGTTTGAAATATAAAGGAGTTAACTAACATTTTCATGTGTTTACATATTATTCAATGGATTTGTACAAAATATGGATACTACAAACCAGAGAAGAGGCTGTCCAAAATTGACAAGTATCGGGTTGCTTTGTGTTACCATATTGACTTTAATGCTCCTGACATTTCTCGATATGAAGGTATATCATGAGTCTCTTGGTTCTGCATTAACAAGGCTGAGTCTTGGAGCTAATGATAACGCGGCAAATTATTTATTTATTGCAGGAGCTTTATTACTAGCACTAATATGGGATTTTCGTGGCAGGAAACAATCTCAAAAACATAAGAAAAAGGCGGCAAACGGCAAAGGGAAGTTGATATGACAAGTAAATTAACCTCAATGCAAACGTATTCGCTGATGCTTATTTGTTTGTTAGGTACAGCTATCATTTTCGGGACTCCGAAAGTAGTTCCTGATGTATGGTTGGTTGAACTCCTCTCGATTCTACCGGCGATCCCCTTGTTTCTTATGTATTCGATATTGTTCTCAATCCAAGCAAAAAACGGTTTTTTAGGTCTCTTAGTAATGGCTTGGGGCAAGTATCTTGGTAACGCTTTTGCGATTTGCTACGCTGTTTATTTCCTTTACATTGCTGCCCGCAACGTTAGAGATATGGTGGAACTAGTGATGACAGCACTGCTGCGAGTAACGCCTACTCAAATCGTTGTTCTGTTATTTGTCATATTAATTGCTTATACAGCTTATGGTGGTATAAAAACACTAGGGCGCCTTTCTGAAATTATCGTAGTATTAGTAGTTTTATTATTCATAATACTAAGCTTACTTTTGGCAATGAGTGGGTCACTTGTTCCAGAACGCGTGCTTCCTTTTTTATCCAAAGGTTTTGGACCCATAGTAAAAGAATGCTTTATTGCCACCCTGTGGTTTCCTTATGGAGAACTGATAGTATTCCTCATGTTAAACCCTGGTACGGGCAGTCCAGTCATATTTAAAAAGATGGGATTGGCTGCAATTGTAACGGCAGGGACTATTCTAACCCTTTCTGATTTATTTCAGGTTTTGTCACTTGGTATGGAAATTCAGAAGTTTTCCGCGTTCCCTTTGTTGGATGCGGCCCGACTTATTAAGGTCGGTGATTTCATCTCACGAATGGATGCTCTTGTATCTATGATCACTATCTTGAGTGTACTTATGAAATGCTCCGTTTTTTTATACGCGAGTGTCAAGGGTGTTTCTTATGTATTTCGAAATGTTAGTCTTAACTACATTTATCCTTTTGGATTATTAATTGGGGCTCTATCATTGATGGTTTCACATAACTTTGCTGAACATGGTAAAGAAGGGCTCACTTACGTTATTTTTATGCTGCATATTCCTCTCCAATTTATCATTCCTTTATTGACGGGAATTGTTATTTGGGTTCGTGCTAAGCGGAAGGGGAGCCTCCTTTATGGGAAACGATAAAAGTACAAAGACTGAAGACAATACCCTGCATGTACAATCGAAAAAGCTAGTTCAATCGTATTTGCATCAAGTATTTGGTGACACTGAAGATCTTATCATCGTCACTATTTGGATAGGGCGATCAGAAGGGCTTCTTTGTTATCTAAACACAATGACAAGCAACGACTTTATGATGGAAAACATCATAAAACCCATAACGGTCTCTGATGTGGATTGGGATGATAATCCTTCTGAGTTACTAGGAGTATTACGATATAAGTATTTCGGCGGGCTAACAAGCGAGATTATCTGTTTGAATGATCTTCCCAATAAACTTATTGCTGGATATGCCGCAGTTTTTATTAATAACATACAGGAGATCTTAATTCTTGATGCCAAGAAATTGGATGAAAGATCGGTGGAAGAACCGACCACACAGACTGTGGTTAGAGGTCCGAAGGAAGGCTTTAATGAATCTGCACAAACGAATATGAGTTTAATCCGCAGAAGGCTTCTGAACGAAAAGCTCCGCTTTGAAAAACATACAGTGGGGACTCAATCGGGGACTTCCGTCTACCTTGCCTATATCGAAGGGGGTATAGACTTCGAGGTACTTCAAAAGGTTAGAGCCCGTTTGAATAAAAGCAAAACGCCCAGTCTGTTTGATTCTGGAAGCTTGGAGGAAATCCTTAGACCGAGAACCTTGGCACTATTTCCAACTGCCTACAGCAGTGAGCGGCCAGATGCCATCTGTGCACTAATCTTAGAGAACCGAATGGCTATTATTGTGAACGGCAGTCCATTCGTACTGGCGGTTCCGGCTGTAATGAACGATTTCTTCAAATCTCCGGAAGATCACTATCAATGGTTCGCTTTTGGTACTTTCTCACGTCTTCTGAGATACATCTCTTTTCTCTTTTCTATGTTTATTCCTTCTCTTTACGTAGCGGTGAGCACCTTTCACCAAGAATTGATTCCGACTGTTCTTTTGACAAGCATTGCTGCACAAAGAGAGGGGATTCCATTTCCTGCGGTTATTGAAATCGTAATTATGGAAATAACCTTTGAAATTTTAAGGGAAGCGGGCACTCGAATGCCTCGTGTTGTGGGGCAAGCTATATCGATTGTCGGAGCTTTAGTGTTGGGACAAGCTGCCGTAGAAGCAGGGATTATTTCAAATATTTTGGTTATTGTCGTCGCATTAACTGCAATCTCGGGCTTCGTAGCCCCAGTGTATACTTTTGGTGCAAATGTTAGGCTTTTGAGATTTGGCGTTATTATGTTGGCATCGTTGTTTGGATTGTACGGTGTCATTCTCTTCGCTTGCTTCTTGCTAATTCATCTAGTGAAAATGGAGTCCTTCGGTTATCCATATTTATCACCGTTCGCCCCATTTATCAAGAGTGGACATAAAGACGCACTTTTCCGGTGGCCCTTATCCGTTCCTGACGGACAAGGGAGTAAAGAAGATAAGGGAGGAAGGACATGAATAACGCTTGCAGACTTCTTCTTATGTTTTTACTTATCTCTTTAGTTACTATCTTAGCAGGCTGTTGGGATCTTGTTGAGCTTAATAAAACGACGCTTGTTACAGGAGTCGCACTTGAACCTGGTCAAAATGGAAAGATACGATTAACCGTCGAAACGTTAAATGCCAGTGAAGCGACTCAGAAAGGTGGGAAAGGTACGAGTCCCAGCGTCGTACAATCGATTGAAGGAAATACAACGGCAGAAGCTATTTCACAATTAAACCAATCTATAGACCGAACGATGCTTGTTTCACATATAGGTATCATTGTTTTCGATGAAAGATTGGCTCGAATGGGACTAAGAAAACACTTGGATCCCCTCCAGCGTTCCAGGTACATTAGAGAGGATGTTATTATTTTAGTTGCTCACGATGCACCAGCAGCGAACATATTAAGGGTTCTTTATCCTCGTGGTGAATATTCAAGTTTGAAGATCCGTGAACAAGTGAGGAGCTATGAAAAAGGCTGGGGGGGGATAGCCGATAGCCGATTATTTGACATGACTCAAGCTCTTCTGATTGATGGAAGGGAACCCCTTATTGGAACTGTAACATTAAAAGGAGACTTAAAAAAAAGCTCCGATACAGAAAGTATTAAATCATTGGCACCTAAGGCATTGGTCGAATTGTCAGGAATGGCCGTATTTCACGATGATAAACTTATTGGATTTCTGACTCCAGAGGAAGGCCGAATGATTATTATGGCAAGAGATGAGTTGCATGGCACCACACTATCAGTTCCATTAGAAGAAAAGGGCAAGTATGCTGGGATACGCTTGCTTCGACTCAAATCTAAGTTCCAAGTAACAATGGTTAAAGGCAAGCCCAACATAGCATTGACTTTACAAGGTCAAGGAATAATTTACAGTATTGATAAGAAAGAGAATTTGGATGAGGTAGCAGGATATCAACATTTGGAAGGTTTGACCTCCAACTACGTTCAACAACAAATATCCAAGACCATTCAAAAAGTTCAGTATAAGTATGGAGTGGACGTGTTTGGATTCGGTGAAAACCTGTACAGAAGACATTATAAGCAATACCAACAGGTTGCTTCAGAATGGAATGAACTATTTGCTAAAGCACCCGTTAAAGTAGAGGCTAAAATTAGCTTGCTTCGTTCGGAGCTGAAGACGGAGCAGATTAACAAAGAAGAAATTGGACCATAAAAATCAGACGATCTAGAAAATAAGTCCAAATTGGTTCTCACACGTTGTTTACGAGCTTCTTCAGGTACATTCAAAAAAAGGCGCCATTTATGTATGGAAAGAGTATAATAAATTGGCAGAAGTAAGCACTAGAAGATTGCCTTGGTGTTGATATAGTAAGTAGATAGAAAGAAGGAGATACGATGTCAGAGAATAAAGCAATGGTAGAAACGGGATGGAATTTCGACAACAGTTACGCTCGTCTGCCGGAAACCATGTTTACTAAGCTCAACCCAACTCCTGTAAGCTCACCAAATTTAATCATTCTCAATGGCCCATTGGCAGCCTATCTGGGGTTGAATGTCCAAGCACTGCAAAGCAATGCTGGCTTAGCAGTGCTAGCAGGCAACCAGATCCCTGAAGGTGCGTTGCCTCTTGCTCAAGCTTATGCAGGTCATCAATTTGGGCATTTTACCATATTAGGGGACGGAAGGGCTCTGCTGCTTGGCGAACATATCACTCCCTCAGGTGAGCGGGTTGATATTCAATTCAAGGGATCAGGTAGAACGCCATACTCTCGCGGAGGCGATGGACGAGCGGCAATTGGACCGATGCTGCGTGAATACATCATCAGTGAAGCCATGTATGGGCTAGGTATTCCAACCACCCGCAGCCTAGCCGTGGTGTCAACCGGTGAGTCTATAATCCGCGAAACCGAACAACCGGGTGCAATTCTGACCCGCGTGGCTGCAAGTCATATACGCGTAGGTACTTTTCAATACGCAGCAAATAGAGGTACAGAACAAGATCTCCGTGCTTTGGCTGACTACACCTTGCATAGACATTTTCCAGAAGTAGAGGTTGACGAGAACCGATATCTATCCCTACTTCAGGCTGTGATCAAGCGTCAGGCTGCGCTGATTGCCAAATGGCAGCTAGTTGGCTTTATTCACGGTGTAATGAACACCGACAACATGGCAATTAGTGGAGAAACCATAGATTATGGTCCTTGTGCCTTTATGGATGCCTATGATCCAGCTACGGTATTCAGTTCTATTGATGTTCACGGCCGCTATGCCTATGGTAATCAGCCGCAAATTGCCATGTGGAATCTTGCGAGATTTGCTGAAACCCTGCTGCCGCTGCTGCATGTTAACGAAGAGCAGGCTATTAAACTGGCTGAAGATGCCCTTTCAGAGTTTGCCTTGTTGTTTCAACGAAATTGGCTTGGAGGAATGAGGGCAAAACTGGGAATCTTTAATGAAGAGCCACAGGATGAATCCCTAATTGAAGACCTTCTCGGTATGATGCAAAAGCATCATGCAGACTATACCAATACCTTCCTCGCTTTAACTTTTGATAAACCGGAGGATATGGTCTTTTATGGCACGACGGGATTTACTCAGTGGCATGAGCTGTGGTTGGCGAGACTAGGCAGGCAGGATGAATCAAGAGCCTCATCGCATCAATTAATGCAAAGCAGCAATCCCGCATTAATTCCTCGCAATCATCGGGTGGAGGAAGCACTAGAAGCCGCAGTGAAACAAGCAGACTATAGCGTGATGGAGCGCCTTCTTGATGTACTATCAAATCCATATGCGCATTCGCCCGAACAGGCTGATTACTCCGTACTGCCTGCGCAATCTGGCCGTCCTTATCAAACCTATTGCGGTACCTGATATAGAAGCATAGGATCAAAACCACATAATAAGGATTGAAAAAAAAGGCCATGATACTTGGCCTTTTTCTATTATATATGAAACTCATCCAGGTTTTAACAAAAAACTCTCGACTTCTTTATGAATGGAAAGTATCAAAACCAAGACACTTGTGGTTAGGGCTGAACAGAAGCAATTGGAAGAGACAGGTGAAACCCTCCTATTTGACACAAACCTGTGGCACGGAAGCGGATTGAAGGATAAGTCCATTCTGACGTCGCATCGTCAAGCGGCCAAGAACCGGTTCGTCGTATCATTCCTTTATCCAAATACCGAGGAATCGGAGAACTGCGTGAGGTCGAGCCTATCTCCTGCCGCGGCAGGGTTCATCAGAAGTAATCGGAGAAGTAGGGGATCTGACGCTCTATCAGCTTCTCCAACAACTCGATGGTTGCCTGCTGTGCCTGGAAGCGGCCTGCCCGCGCCAAATATGCCGGGCGTTTATAGCCCATCAGCATCGTCGTCAGTGTCTGTATATCGAAGGCTGCCTCCGGATTACCTCCGCCCTCCGTTAATTCCCCACGACCCTTCTCATCCACCTTGAGAGTGAATTTGCCTTGATTCCACTCTAGCATTGGATCGTGAAGCGTGAAGGTCATCTGGCATTCCGTGGTCTGGGGCAGGAACGGATACTGCTTCACGAAGCGGTGAACATCGACGATCCGTGCCATATAGTAAGGAGAGATCGTCTCCTTGATATCGCTGTCTTCCAGTAGAAAGGCGAGAGGCTCTGTCGTATAAACATGGCCTTTGACACGCGTTATCATTGAGAAATGAGCACTGATGAAATTCCACAATCCCGCTCGCGCTTCTCCGTCAATATACACCATAACTTTCATATGAAAGACTTCTTCAGCAATCCAATAGAGCAAGTAGCCCTGCGGCTGCTGATTCTCGTCATAATAGACCGCTACGGTCAGATCATCCAGATCCCAACGCAAATACTCTTCCCATGCCAACTCGCTGCGCAGCATCGAACCATGATGAATCAGGGCGAAGCGGCGGTACACATCGCGAATATCCGGGTGATCGATCGATAGCCTTTCGACATTGCCTGGCACTGTCTTCAGCTTCGGCAGCTGCGTATCCTTCACCTCAAATGAGATTTTGTCGGAAATGATCTCCCATCCTTTACGGCGGTAGAACGGGATCGAATAGGGATATAGATAGGATATCGACTGCTGCCGTTCACGCATATTCGCGAGCGCCTGTCGCATCAGTTGGCTCATCAGGCCAAGATTGGCATATTCCGGGTAGGTTCCGACACCGGTTAAGCCTCCCATGTCATAGATCTCCCCGAAAATGTTAACCTGAAAAGGGTAAACCGCCAACTGGGAAATGAGCTTATCCCCATCGAACCAGCCTAGTACATCAGCCTGCTTCAGTACGGGAAGCTTTGCCTGAGCAATCTCGCGGTTCTCCCAGCCGAAGGTATGCAGATCATGATTCGTCACCTGGAATACATAGCGAAGAAGATCATTGAATTGCTCTCCATGCCGTGGCTCAACCTTCCTCATCTTCAATCTGTCTTGAAGCTTCTGCCGGCTCATCGCTTTCTCCTCCACATCATATCGTTAACGTTATTATGTAGTATATTGAAGCCATTTTATGAGTGAATAAGTGGAAAACTGGGTGGTTCCATAATTTACCGATATTGATAATACGACTTACAATCCGGAGTTTGTTCTTATTGAGGATCCGCGGTAGCAATCGGTTGCCTTATTAATAGTACCAGGCAGAACGAAACAGGCTGAAATTATAGGTCAGAGGGTGGCTTAATTGTGAAAAAAGACGATACCCTGAAGTCAATGACTTTCAGAACATCGTCTTTTTAATTGCTATAGATTTCAGGAGGAGGATTTGCTTCGAGATGTTGAGCTAAGCAGTTGAATTTGCTCATCCAGGACCGCACTTGCTTTGCCTAAAAACTGAGTAATGAACTCTAGCTCTTTATCGGAATAAGAGGAAGCAAGATTCACCATCGCAGTGTGAAGGGGGAGGTACGTATTGCTGACTTCTTCTATATTTTCATACAAAGGGACAATGATTACTTTGCGACGGTCATTAGGGTCATGTTGCCTTCGTACAAAACCGTTTTTTTCAAGCCGGTCAATTAGTGCAGTAATGCTGCCAGTTGCAAGCCCGGTCAGTTTTGACAGCTCCCCGGCAGTAATGGGACCTTTTTCGTGGAGGATATCAACGGAAATATAATCATTATTGTATAGGCCTAATGAGGCTGCAACATTTTGCTGGTATAGTACCGTTCGGGTTCCTAGTCCTCGCATGCGTAAGGTGAAATTTTCCTGAAGCTCTGTTGGTTGATCATGTCGATCGCTTGACAAAAGACAACCCTCCTTTTAAGATATAAATATCTCGATCATCGAGATATTAGATAATCAAGATACTAGATAACAGCATATAAATTAAATTTATTTTAACGAAATCCTATCTAATTTGTAAAGTAGTTCAGTATAACGCTGGATACAAGGGGCTGAACCTTTTAATGATACGATATTGGAGATTAAGGAGGATTATTTTATGAGAGATGCAATCATTATTAAGGGTGCTCGGGAGAATAACCTGAAAAATGTATCGCTTACGATTCCCAAATACAAGCTAGTCGTACTAACAGGTCCGTCGGGATCTGGCAAATCAACGCTGGCGATGGATACACTTCAACGGGAATGTCAGAGACAGTATATGGAATCCATGGGTTTAGCATCGGATTCGGTTAGCAAGCCTAAGGTCGACTCTATTGAAGGACTGTCCCCTTCCATCAGCGTCGGACAACATGTCACTAATCGCAACCCGCGCTCAACAGTAGGGACTGTGACAGACATCTACACGTATGTACGTTTTATCTTTTCCAGACTAGGGGAGAGAGTATGCCCGAGCTGCAGCGGCATCATCCCGCCTTCTTTTGAACCGGCGGGACTATTGGCAGAGGAAGACGAGGACATGGAACGACAGACGATGAGCTGTCCGCATTGCAATACAGAGCTTGAGAAGCTTGGGATGTCACACTTTTCCTTCAACAAGCCGGAAGGAGCTTGCGAAGCGTGCAGTGGGCTTGGTCATGTGGCAAGCATTAATGAAGCAGCTGTCTTCAATCAGGAGCTAAGCTTACGAGATGGGGGAGTTGCTTCTCTGAACGGCGTCCATCGCGATATTCAAATCCGTATTTTAGTGGCGGCAGGTAAACATTACGGGTTTGATCTTGACCCCGATCAACCATTGAAAGAGTACGGTACAGTTCAACGTGATTTGCTGTACTACGGAATAGAGAGTGATGCTTTCAAGAAGCATTTTCCTAATGTGAAACCGGTCCAAGGCACTAAATTTGAAGGTGTCATACCCGGTTTGTGGCGGCGCTATAAGGAGAAGGAGGGGGAATCCGGCGCTCAAGAAAAAGACGGAGGCTTTTTTCATGAACAGCTATGCCCTGAATGTCATGGTTCTCGTCTGAAGAAAGAAATTCGTCTCGTTCGGGTAGCTGAAGCATCCATCTCCGAGGTTTCGGATTGGTCGCTTGGCGAGGTATATGAATGGACGAGAGGGTTGGAAGCTGTGCTTCCGTCTGAAGGACTTCATCTTCTTGAACCGATCCTCCATGATATGCCTACCCGGTTAAAACGGATTATGGATGTCGGGCTTGGTTATCTTTCCTTGAATAGGCAGACAGTGACACTATCCGGCGGCGAAGCACAGCGGCTCCGCTTAGCATCGTTGCTTGGTTCGGGACTGACCGGTGTGCTGTATATATTAGACGAACCGACGACGGGTCTACATCCGCGGGATACAGTTGGCCTTATTCGAGTGCTCCAGGAACTGCGGGATTTAGGCAATACAGTGCTCGTTATCGAGCACGATGTCGAGATGATGCGCGCTGCTGATCATATTATCGATATTGGTCCAGGTGCCGGGTTATATGGGGGGACCGTTGTAGGTGAAGGCAGCCTGGAAAATTTGATGGCAAGTGAACTTTCGGTTACTGGTGCTTATTTGAGAGAAGAGAGTCAATCGACTCCGACACGTATACGCAGAAAGGGGAACGGAAAGCAAATCACGATCCAGGAAGCACATGTGCGCAACATAGATATCCCGATCGTTTCTTTTCCGCTTGGCAGCCTAGTATCCGTTACTGGGGTTTCGGGTTCAGGCAAATCCACGCTTGTATTCGATATCCTTGCGCAAGGAAGTATGAAAAGACAGGAGAAAACGGGATGCAAGGCAATAATGGGCTTGGAGCATGTAGGTAATATCGTGATCTTTGACCAGACACCAATGGGAAGAATCCAGCGTTCGAATGTCGCGACCTATACCGATGTGTTTACACACCTGCGTCAGCTATTTGCTGGACTACCAGGAGCTAAGGAAAGAAAGCTGACCTCCAAGCATTTTTCATTTAATACGCCAGGAGGTCGTTGCGAGACTTGCCAAGGCCTGGGTGTTCTGTCCGTAGATATGAATTTTCTGCCCGATCTAGAGGTGAAGTGCCACGATTGCAAAGGAAGAAGATTTACAGATGAAGTCCTGCAGGTTCAGTATGAAGGCTTCTCCATCTCGGATCTTCTTAATATGTCAGTACAGGAAAGCTTGCCGATTCTCAAATCAGAAGCCAAAATTGCTGGCATAATCACGATGCTGTGCGAGGTCGGGCTTGGCTACCTGAAATGGGGTCAATCGGTCAAAACTTTATCCGGCGGTGAGGGACAGCGGATAAGGTTGGCAAAAGAGCTGAGTAAGCCGTCCAAAAACCATACACTCTATCTGTTGGATGAGCCGACGACGGGTCTGCATCCATCTGATATTAAACAGCTTCAAGTATTGCTTGATAAGCTAGTCGATACGGGAAACACTGTAGTCGTTGTCGAGCATAGTTTGGAACTGATTCGGGAATCCGACTGGGTGATCGATATCGGTCCGGAAGGTGGCTCTGCCGGTGGTAAACTAATAGCCGAAGGTACACCTGAGCAGCTAGCAGAAGTTCCAGCTTCGTATACGGGCAAGTTCTTGAAACGGATTCTGGCCGCGGGGCTCTGATTGCTGAGAAAAGATAGGATCAAGATTGTGTCGTTAGTCTGCTAACGAAACAACCTGATCCTATTTTTATTTATGTAGTGGTGAATCTAAACAGAGAGGATGAACAGAAGATCAGTAATGTTTAATTTTAATGATTCTTAACAGAGCCATTCCAAGGGTACGAATGATATAATTAGATTTCCTATCGAAATGCTACTTGCATTTAAAAAAAGAAATTAATATTTGAAAAATAGTAACCCGGAGGAAAGAAATGTTAAACGAAATTGTTCCATATCAAGAAAAGGATCATGATAGATTGGTGGATATTTGGTATAAAGCTGTGCGTCTAACTCATACTTTTTTGTCGGAGGAGGACATCCAATTTTACCACCATATCGTTCGAACGGAAGCTTTACAAGGTGTGGAGATATGGATGGAAACTAATCAAAGTAATGTTCCGACAGGGTTTATTGGACTTGATGGGACTAAAATAGAGATGTTATTCGTCGACCCTAATTACCACGGACAGGGTGTAGGGACTCGGCTCATTAAACATGCTGAACAAATAAAAGGCAGCTGTCTTCTAGTTGATGTCAACGAGCAAAACAAGGGAGCGACCGCCTTCTACAAACGTTATGGTTTTGTGCAAACAGGACGCTCAGAGCTGGACGGAACAGGGCGCCCCTTTCCTTTACTTCATTTGGAACTTAAAAAGACTAGTAAGGTCGGTCTAAAATATACAATCGGAGGTTAGCTGTATGAATGTTGTGGTTACAGAATATAACGATAAATGGAAACAAATGTTCTTGGATGAATCTAATAAGATCAAAGATATTTTTGTTGATGAGTTAATTGACATTCATCATATTGGAAGCACATCTGTTCCTGGATTAAAAGCTAAACCAATCATTGATATCATGCCAGTTGTAAAAGATATTGAAAACATAGATAGGTTTAATGAGCAAATGGCAGAGCTTGGATACGAATGTATGGGTGAGTTCGGGATGAAAGGAAGAAGATATTTCAGAAAAGGCGGAGATAACAGAACACATCAAGTACATATTTTTCAGGCGGATAACAAGGAAGATGTCCATCGCCATTTGGCTATGAGAGATTACCTCCGAACTCATTTGGAGGAAGCTCGGCAATATGGAAATTTAAAAGAAAGCCTTGCAAAGCAATTCCCGAAGGACATTGAAGCTTATATGAACGGTAAAGATGCATTTGTTAAAGAACTGGAGAAAAGAGCACTTCTCTGGTATATATAAGTAAGTCTTTCTGGATTTGCACCAAATTAATATTTGTTGGTGTGCAGCAGAAAGTTAATATTTTACAAATAATAAGTTAAGTTCATCCATATTCATTCGAAATGTTTATTACTATAATGAAATTCAGACCGGAGTGTCTCAAGTCGTGAACTTTCGGTAAAGGATGTGAGACGGGGGACTGCACAGGGAAATCACACGTTTCCGGTCCGTCTCAGCTTTTGAACGTTTGGTACCGTTAGCTTGTATACGGAGCAAACGGGTTATCAGCATCCTTAGTACACAATATGTCAATTGATTGAGGGGAGGCATAATCGATATTAGTTTATAAACAAAGGGCCATTGATCTAGCTGAGACTAGGGCATTACTCTGGAATGTCGTCCATAGGTAAGCGACAAGGCTATTGGTTTATTAAACTCCTTTTTACTGCGAATAGTAAAGGCTTACTTAGAGACTATCAACCTGTATCGAGAAATAAACATTATGTAAAAATTGGATGAGAAGAGTGACATGAGATCACCAAGTATCATGAAAAGAGGAGTAGAGCAGCTAAGAAAAACATACTTTTCATTCAACCCACTTTGAAAGAGAGCTGATATTAATAATGAAGGGTCGATCAACGATGGCAAGCTTGATCTTGCTATTTCAACTGTTTGCATTAAGCGAAACAGAATCTTATGCTTCTGCTGCTGCCGTAACGAATTCAGAAGATGCTTCACCAAACGCTGCTATCCAGCATCCTTATTACCCGCCAAGCGCTTCCGATCTGCAGGCTTCCATTGCAACGGCAGATAAGCTGCTTGCACAGTATACAGAGGATCAATGGGTGAATCTCGTGCCTAAGCAATCTCCGCGCACGGTTTTGAACGACCCTTTTGACGGCAGCGACAGCTGGGTATGGAGCTCTGC
The DNA here is from genome assembly GCF_000686845.1 of Paenibacillus sp. UNC451MF. Taxonomy (GTDB): domain Bacteria; phylum Bacillota; class Bacilli; order Paenibacillales; family NBRC-103111; genus Paenibacillus_S. Next base: position 110,538 of record NZ_JMLS01000017.1, read on the forward strand.
AAATCCGGACCGGATTCAGACGACTAAGGGTTTGGTCTTTCCTAATACCCAGTATCCATATCAATATACACAGGTAAAGGTCATGAGTGGAAAGACGGTAGATGTTCCCTATGTAGAATACAGCGGGAAAAAGTACTTGATCCAAGCGCGAATTGATTACGAGAAAACCTCTTTCATGTCCAGCAATCTTCCGATTTTGGCAAACGCTTACCAAGCAACTGGGGACGAGAAATATGCCCGCAGAGTCGCGATTGCCTTGGACGCGTGGGCGGATGTCGTGCCGGATTTTTACATGACTAGCAAAAATGTAGCTACATTGATCAGCGCCGACAATGTCGCCAATTATTACAATACCGATATCCAAAGGGTAAGTGACCATAATGGGATATCACACGAAATGCATTCAGGAGAAATCTTCGCTTTTGACAGGATCTATGAAAGCGCTGCACTGAAACAGCTGTCACAAAGCAAGGGGTATGATGTTAGGGAACATATTCGCAAAGACTTTTTTCTCAATGTGGTGAACTGGCTTACAACGTACCAGTCCATGAAAGTCCATACTTCCACCAATCTATCAGGTGCTGTGGAAGCCATTTCCAGAGTAGCTACGGTTCTTCACCAGCCAGAACTAATGGATTGGTTGAGCCGATACATGGACATTACGGTCGGAGATAACTTCAAGCGGGACGGGATGTTCCCTGAATCCTTTTCTTATCATGCCGGGTATGCCAATTCCAATTATACCATTTCCCAATTAATCCAATCTTACTTCCAAATTCACATGCCGGAAACGGATGTGCAGCTGGAGCTTAAGGAGAAGATTGAGAGACAGTCCTCATTTCTTGCTAATGCCAAAGAAGTCCAGAAGAAAGTAGCGTTTCCTGATGGTGATTTGCCGCCTTTTCATGATACGACCAAAGGAGGGGCTTCCAAAAGAAACGCTACAGAGTCCCAACTGCTACCTGCTTACGGTCATCTGATGCTTGGCGGTGGCTCAGATCGACTACAGACTCAATACAATATCAATTTCAATGATATGGCGAATCACGTCCATCCGAACGTTCTCTCATCCACTTTATTCGGATTCGGTAAAGAGCTGATCGGGGGAATACGTTATTCCCGCACTGCCGCGCGTGATTTTACAAGTGATACACTGTCAATGAATACCGTTGTGGTGGATAGAGATAATCAGTTCCGAGGGACCAAACAAGGGGCAGGAAACGTAGGTCATTTATTTACTAATGGTAACCTCTCACTATATGAGCCGGGTCTGGACGGTATCGAAGCGTCTGAGGTGTACAGTGATTGGGCTTATCCTGGTACCGCACAGAGATATCAGCGTTTGAATGTGATGAACACCATCGATCCTGAGCATCCTTACCTGATAGACCTATTTAAGGTAACGGGCGGAAGCACCCATGAATATTTCCTGCATGGGTCGACCCAGTTTGACGAAACGGCTGAAGCGAGCTTCCCTCTGCAAAAAATAAATAAACCATATCCACTTCTTCCCGATAATGAAACGTGGACAGATCCATTGAAAGAAGGGGACAAACGAAATTGGTACGGAATGTTCCGGGACGTTAGCACGGGACAATCTCCAGGGAATTGGGATGTCACCTTCCGTGATTCGGAGGACGGAGGTGTAGGCACGCGTATTTTTATGGTTGACGATGGCAGTAATCAGGTTTACTTGGGAAAAAGCCCTCATTCCTACCGCGATAAACAGTATGATAACATCTATCAATTTTGGCGTCCTTCGCTGATAGTAAAGCGGGAGGCTTCCAATCAAAACAATCTGGACAGCTTGTTCATTAGTGTTATGGAGCCTTTAAACGGTGCATCCGCCATAGCAAGTATCAGCAGAGTCCCTCTGCAGGATAATAGTCCTGAGCATGTAGCGTTTTCTGTTAAATTCAAAAATGGTCGGGAGGACATCGTCCTTATTAATTTGAATAACCCGGATATTACCGGAAGATCAACTCCTGACCAACTGTTAGCGACTGCTGACGGTAAATACTCGTTGAATGGAAGAATCGGATTATTGTATGAGCGTAACGGCTTTATGAAGCCTTACTTGATATCAGGTAGTAATTTCCAATATGGGTCCGATGCGCTTAAAATCAGCCAATCCTCCTATACCGGTACCGTTACAGGAGCGCAGCGGGTCAGCGAAGGCTCTGATGTAGATGCTCTAATTACAGATGTCAACTTGCCGGAAGGCGATGCGCTAAAAGGCAAATGGGTGTCCCTCCAATTCGGCACCTACAAGGTAATTCCCGACAGCAATGGAGCGTATCCGAATGAGACAACTGAGCAGCAGGGCTTCAGTGAAATGTTCCAAGTAGAGCGAATTGAGAAGCGGAATGGACTTAGCTATATCATTACAACAGAGGACCATGCGCTCTCCATCGGTAATAATACGATAGAGCAATTAAGGCCTCAACGGACATTTGAAGGGAAACCGACTCTAAGAATCGATTTCAGTGCAACAACGGATTCGGTGCCACCTGTCTTTTCGTCCCCTAAGCTGGAAGGTATTCAGGTAAACGGAAAACCGATTCCAGGGTTTGATCCTGCTGTTTATAGCTATAAATCTTCCATGCCGGCAGGCGCGGCAATTATTCCTGTCGTTAGTGCGTCGGGTTCCAACCTGATTGAAGTTACCCAAGCGCAGGAACCGTTTGGAAGCGCTATTATTACTGTAAAGGATCGTCAGGATCCTAGCCTGCAAACCAGTTATAGTGTGAAATTCACGGCTATTCCGGTTTATGGAGATGTACCGGTAGGTTTGGTCCCTTTCCAAATAAAAGGAGTGACGGCAAGTCCGGGGTACAATTCCGGCTTTCCTCCTCCGAATGCGATTGACGGAAATCTCGCTACTCGTTGGGCAGCAAAAGGAGAGCACTGGATCACCTTTGACCTTGGGGAGAGTAAAACGATCGATACATTCATTTCCGCGTTTTTGAATGGAGATAAGGACAGGTATTCGTTCGATCTGGATGTTTCCGAGAACGGTACCGATTGGACTCGAGTATTCACTGGAAGCAGTAACGGAAAGACTGCAGGTCTTGAGCTGTTCTCATTCGAAAAGACCAAAGCCCGTTACGTGAAGTATATCGGACATGGTAACACGAAGGATTCGTGGAACAATATCAACGAGGTGTTTATTGCCGGTCACTCCGTCGCCACGAAGCTGGATCTGACGGTAAGCAGTGCCGTCTACAGTTATAGCGATACTGCACAAATTCGTTCTGTTCTGACAAATGTGTACGGGGTTCCATTGTCAGGGCAAACAATTGGATTTTTCTTGAACGAAGCTAAGATAGGGGAAGCAGTGACAGGTCCTTCGGGAGAAGCATTGCTGAATTACCGCGTAAACGTAGGTGTACCCTCCGGCACTTCTGCGGAATATGTCGTGAAGGCGAAGTTCGCAGGTGCTTCCGATCAAACGTTGCAGCCGAGCGAGGCAATAGGAAAGTTGACCGTACAGAAGGAGCAGGCAAGTATTGCTTATGTCGGACCCTTGAAGTGGAATCATTCCAACGGTACGCTTTCTGCGGTTGTCCGGCAGCAAGAAGACTCAGATCTGGGGGCGCTGAATGATTTGCCGATTAACTTTAATCTTAATAAAATACTGGTTGATGGGACGTATGTGCCTGTCCGCTCCGCAACGGTGCTGACAAATGTGTACGGCCAAGCGAACCTTGCCGAGACGCTTACTGACGGTTTGTACGAAGTGAAGACAACCCTTGCTGCTAACCCTTACTACACGGAGAATGCTGCGACGGTGATCATGACTGTGAGCACGGCTACTTATGATTCCAATTCAATAAAGGTGAACGGTCATACGAACGTCCCTGTTCCTTCAGGTATTTTTGGTGCCAAAGCGAAAAAAATTCACCTGGAAGGCGAGTGGGGAGAAGATAGTGCAGGTAAAGTAACCGGAAACGCTCGGATACATGTCGAACCACAAGGACTTCGACTAACCATGAACGGAGCAGACTGGATAGTAACGATGGACTCAAGTACCTATGTACAAGGAAGTGCTGTGGATGAACAAGGAGGAACGTATACCGTTCGACTGATGATGGAGACATCGAGGGTACAACATGGACATTCTTCCGATATCAGCTTAGTCATATGGCGTGGAAATGTTGCTGAAGGACCGCCTGCTGCTGAGCTATGGGCCCAAGACTTCAATGGCAGCATTAGAATTCGCTAAAAAAACTAGTAGAAGGAATTTGCAAGCAATTAAGTTGAAGAAGACACCTCACCCATTTTGTGTTAAATCACAAGTAAGTTAATCGTTATCATTTAGGGATCAGGCTGCCGGTGTGAATCGGCAGCCATTTTGTATCATAAGAGTTCATTTGGGGTAATCAATATATGATCTATGAAGAGATTAATATATAATAGAGGTACGAGGGGGGAGGAGTATGCACCATTTAACTGATTTTGACCACCAAGTTCTTTTTGAACATGTATATCGGAGTGCTCCCATTGGCATAGGCTTTGTGTCGATGGAGAGAAAGTGGATCAATGTTAATCCCGCTATGTGTAGAATTTTTGGGCGTTCAGAAGAAGAGCTAAGAGAGCTTACAATATCAGACTTGAGCTTTGCAGACGATATGAATACTAATGAAGAACTGATAAGAGAACTGCTGGATGATGTGAGGGATTCCTTTGAAGTTGAGAAACGGTACGTTCATAAAAATGGTAATATAATCTGGTCTTTCTTGAACGTTTCGCTTGTTCGAGATGAGATAGATGGGAAGCCGCTGTATTTCATTTTGCAAATTATCGACAATACGAAGAATAAGCTTGCTGAACAGAAGCTGCAGGAAAGTATTGAGCGTTATACTTCATTAAAAAAGTACAACCACGACGCTATCATTTCATTCGGACTGGATGGCAATATTATCAACGGCAATCAAATGGCGGAGCAACTGACTGGATATAAAATTGAAGAGCTTTTCGGTGTAAGCATTTCCAAACTGTTGGGACAAAAAAATCTTGCTGGAATCTTTTCAGCAAACCAGGATTACTCTTCCATTGAAAAAAATATTAATTATATCCAACACAAAGAAGGTCACGCGATAGAAGTGCTAGCAACGTTAGCTCCCATTTTTATACATAATAAAAATGCAGGTTTTTATATTATTGCTAAAGACATGACTGAGCAAAAGCGGCTGCTTATTGAGAAAGAAGCCGCAGAAAAGACGAATAAAGCCAAAAGCGAATTTTTGGCAATGATGAGTCATGAGATACGGACTCCTATGAATGGGGTTATCGGAATGACGGATTTGCTCTTGGAAACAAAATTAGATCAAGAACAGCAAGAGTATGTTCAAATAATTAAGAAAAGCGGGAACACGCTTCTGACGATCATTAACGATATTTTGGATTTTTCCAAGATTGAATCAGGGATTTCAGAAGTTGTTGTAGAGCCATTCAATGTCAGAGCGATTGTGTTAGAGACATTAAATATCATTATGCCAAGGGCACTTGAGAAAAACTTGGAGATTTCTACTGCCGTCTGCCCAAAAGTTCCTAACATTGTAGGTGGCGATGATACCAAATTAAGACAAGTCCTTATCAATTTGCTTAGCAATGCCGTTAAATTTACATCAGAAGGAACGATTTCAATCTCGGTGGATTGTGTCACTCATGAACAGAGTACGGTGTTTCTTCAATTCAAAATTCAGGATACAGGTTTAGGAGTTCCAAGAGATAAGGTGAATCGCTTATTTGATCCTTTCTACCAGGTCGATAATTTTATGACGAGGAAGACGGAGGGAACTGGTTTAGGCTTAGCCATTTGTAAAAAGCTTGTTCAATTAATGGGGGGAGAAATATGGTACGAAGCCTCTGCAGATCCTTCAGGTTCGCTTTTTATCTTCACAGCCCAATTTCAAGTCGAACTCCAAACGGAATCCCAATCTATAGATCTTTCCCTTGAGCAGGAAAGTGAAGCTTCGAATTCCATTAATATTTTGATTGCTGAGGATAATCCTGTTAATCAGATCGTCTTAAAGAAAATGTTGGAAAAGCTTGGCTACCGTTCAACGATAGTGGAAAATGGAAAAGATGTGGTAGTAGCGGCTCAGAGCTTCCCGTATGACCTTATTTTCATGGATGTTCAAATGCCTGTGATGGATGGGTTAGAAGCAACCAAGACGATAAAAGCCAATTCAACGAGTCAGAAGACTCCTTACATTGTGGCAGTAACCGCTCATGCAATAAAAGGCGACCGAGAAAAATATTTAGCCGAGGGTATGGATGAATATGTTAGTAAGCCTATTAGTATGAATGCCGTATCAAGAATCATTGACAAATTCATGGAGAACGCACCTTAGGGTGTGTTCAGAGGCATGATCAAAATTAACAATGGTGTGGATTTTTTAAAAAAATGTTTACCGCACCGCAGTTTTTTGATATTATAATCGCAACACATTCAAATGCGATGAAGAGACGAGTAAATAAATGGATTCTTTCACAGAGAGCTCCCTTAGCTGAAAAGGAGCAAAGATTTCTTTATTGAAAAAAGACTCAGAGCAGCACATCGGAACCTTAATTAAAGAGGATGGTGCGCCAGGAGCTCCTGTTACAGAGCTAGAGTATAAGCATTACATCGTAATGCCGTACTTGAAGAGGCAAATATGGCGACATATTAGCGAATCTGGGGTGGTACCACGAGCATATAGAATCTCGTCCCCAAGACAAATAGTCTTGGGGGTGGGATTTTTTTTATTGTAGCAAAGTTAGCCGCAAAACATGTTATATAATGTACGTCAAATCAGAATGTTAGAATATCGAAAAAACAGATGTTACAAAATGAACGCTTAATTATATCATTTGAAAGGATTTGAATATCTATGTCAGAAAAACTAAGAGTCGGTATTGTTGGAGGTACAGGCATGGTTGGCCAGCGCTTAGTTCAATTGCTGGATCAGCATCCTTGGTTTAAGGTGACGGCAATTGCAGCCAGTGCCAGCTCTGCCGGGAAGACTTATGAAGAAGCAGTGAAAGCCCGCTGGAAACTGTCTGACCCTATTCCAGAAGATGTGAAAAACATCATCGTTCAGGATGCTTCGAAAGTAGAAGAGGTAGCCAGTCATGTCGACTTTATCTTTTGTGCAGTTGAGATGAACAAGAATGAAATTCAAGCATTAGAAGAAGCCTACGCGAAAACGGAAACGCCTGTTATTTCCAATAACTCGGCTCATCGCTGGACACCTGATATCCCGATGGTCATTCCTGAAATTAATCCAGAGCATATCGAAGTTATTGCTGCACAGAGAAAGCGTCTGGGAACCTCGAGAGGATTTATTGCCGTTAAGCCTAACTGTTCTATTCAAAGCTATGTACCTGCACTTCATGCTCTGCTGGATTATAAACCAACAAAAGTGGTTGCATCGACGTATCAAGCGATTTCCGGAGCAGGCAAAAACTTTACCGATTGGCCGGATATGTTAGATAATGTTATTCCGTATATTGGCGGCGAGGAAGAAAAGAGTGAGCAGGAGCCACTGCGCATTTGGGGCAGCATTGTAAATGATGAGATTGTAAAAGCAAGTGCACCATTGATTACAACACAGTGCATTCGCGTTCCAGTAACCGATGGACATTTGGCTACAGTATTTGTATCGTTCGAGAACAAACCTTCGAAGGAAGAAATTCTCAGCCGCTGGCAGCAATTCAAGGGACGTCCGCAGGAGCTTGGTTTGCCAAGCGCGCCAAAGCAGTTCATCACGTACTTTGAAGAAGAAAACAGACCACAGACTAAATTGGATCGCGACATCGAGCATGGTATGGGCGTTTCTACAGGCAGATTGCGCGAGGATTCCATTTACGATTATAAATTCGTAGGTCTATCACATAATACATTACGTGGAGCAGCAGGCGGTGCAGTTCTGATTGCAGAGCTGCTTAAAGCGGAAGGTTACATCCAAGCAAAATAAACAAATACGCATTGTGATTTATCCTAAAAAAACAGCAAGCATCCTATGATTTAGGGGATTGCTGTTTTTTTTAGTATAAGGATCTAGTAAGGCATGATAATTAGAGAATCTGATGCATTGCTGAGGTAATAAATGGTATCATAATCATGAATACATGGAAAAAGGAAGATTCTTTTAGTCAAAAGAGAAATGATGTTTGTAACAACCTGCTATTAAATAGAGGGTGCATGCTTCTGAAGACACTATAGTTTTAGGAGGAAAACGTATGGTAAATACTTATAACGATTTGTCCTATTTACATTTAGAAAGCGCTCTCACCCATGCGAAAAGTAATGTTAGCATCGCTGATTTAGAAGAAGCGGCGAATTCTGCTGTTTTAAATGTGGAAGGGATTACTTCACCGGTGATCATACAGTCCATTGAGCTGTTGTTCAATAACGGATTATACTTCTTGAGGACCCGATCGAAAGACGGTTCTGAAGGGGTCGCTGTGACAAGCGAGCGTGCAGGTTATTTGTATCCTTTGCTCCAGCAGCTGATCATCCCTTACTTTATAGGCAAGGATGCCAGAGATTTGGAAAAGCTATTAGATGGTGTTTATGTGTACCAAAGCAATTATAAACTGTCCGGGCTTGCTCTTTGGTGCTGCATATCATGGGTGGAGGCCAGCTTGCTGGATATGTTAGGTAGAATGAGTGGCAAGCCGATCGGCGATCTTCTAGGAGGTGTCATTCGCAACGAGATTCCTATTTATGTGGCAAGTGGCAACAGAGGGACAACGCCTGAAGAGGAGATTGAAGTGTTGCAGAAGAAGGTCGCCGAGACGGGAGCCAGGGCTGTTAAATTTAAAGTAGGCGGCAGAATGAGCAAAAATGCCGATTCCATAGAAGGGCGATCCGAAACGCTCATTTATTTGACGCGCAAAACTTTTGGTGATGATTTCACCATACATGCTGATGGAAATGGTTCCTATGATCCTCCGGTAGCTATTAAGTACGGTAAGATTTTGGAGGAAATTGGTGCCTTCTTCTATGAAGAGCCTTGTCCATTCGAGCATCTTGAGGATACCAAGGAGGTCGCGGATGCGCTTCAAATCCCACTGGCCTTCGGGGAGCAAGAAACCAGCTTAAGGCGGTTCCGGTGGATTATCCATAATGATGCCGCTCAAGTAGTGCAGCCTGACCTACAATACAACGGAGGATTTATAAGGAATACCCGTGTTGCCAGAATGGCTGCTTTAAAAGGCATACCTGTCACACCGCACATTTCCGGCGGGTTTGGATATATCTATATGCTTCATTTTGCATCGTACATTCCGAATATTGGGAAATTTCAGGAGGACAAAGCGGGTGTGAAAGTGACCGACTACCTATTCACTCCGCAAATGGAAGTGAAAGATGGCGTCTTTCGAGCACCTACAGGCCCCGGTCTTGGAATGGATTATTCAGTGGTTGACAAAGTGCTTCGTAAAGCGCACCTGATTTAAGATAAAATCAAAATTAATGTGAACTGGCAATACAGTAAAGACCTCATAAAAAGGCCTTTCTCAAGGCCTTTTTCCACTGTTTGCGAGCAGATTGTCGGTATAGTTTTATCAACTTTCCATTTGTATCTCTTCAAACGCACTTAAGCTACGCATTAGATTTGGCTTCAGCTTTTGCCGCTTGTGTCGACAGGACACCGCTTGTAATAAAAACAAGCAGCGAGCACGCCAAACAGATCCCCGTAAAAATACCGACAGCAGAATAACCGTTAAATCCCGCATACAGCAATCCGGCCATCCAAGCTCCGAACGTGGTCGCTCCATTCATGGTTGATGTGGCAAGACTTGAAATAGTACCACGGATAGTAGGATTTAAACTATTCAGCAGTCCCACCATAAGCGGGAATAAAATACCAAGGATAGCGAATATGAAAAAGTAAACACCTTTCACTATATTAACCGACGACACATGAGGCAATATGATATAAGCTGAGATAATAATGAGCATCCCCACCGCCATAGTCTGAAACTGATTTAATGCTTTTATCACATAAGGAGAGCATAGGCTGCCGAGAAAATTTCCAAGCCCCAAGAAGATGATCACATAACCAGCCTCATCAATAGAAAGGTAAAAGCGGTCCGTCATCCATTTCCCGAGAAAAGCAAAGGCGGCGCTGCTCCCTAGATGAACAAAAAAGTAGGCGAGGAAGGTGCCTCTTGCTTTGCCGCTCTCTAGAAGGGGAACGTATCTTTTTAATATAGACGGTTTAGTTCCTTGGTGGTGGTGCGGTTTCATACTAGGCACTGCAAAAAAGACTGCAACCGCCAGCAGCAGTGAAAATAACCCGATGGTCCAGAATGGAAGAGACCAATTGCTTGCTGCCAGCAGGCTTCCGATCGGCACACCAAGCGCTTGAGAGACTGCGAGCCCTGCGTAGGCAACGCCCAGTACTTTACTGATTTTAGCCGGGGGAAACAGAGTTGGAATGGATGCCCACACTTGCGGCGCAGTAAACGCTGCGCTGACTCCCGCCAAAAACCGGAACAAGCACATAGTCCAAAAATCAACGGCAAACCCGCACAAGCATGTTGAAACGGCGAAGCATGTAAGGCCTGACAACATTACTTTTTTTCGATCCCATCCATCGGATAAAGGTCCGGCGATCAGCGCAAACACCGCTGAACCCAAGGTGTAGGCTCCCATCATCCATCCTGCCATTTCTGTAGGTACACCGAACCTATCTTGCAGTGTCGGAAGCAAGGGAGAGATCAGAAACGTATCCGTACCGATAACGAACATGATAAGAAAAAATAACACGAGAATTTTACTCATTCTATTCACCATTTTCTTTTTTATTTGATCTTGACCCCTATTCTAGAGGATAATAGTGACAAGAGTTGTCACGAAATATAAAATAATTGGAGCTAGCTCATGTCTAAATCGAAGCGTTTATTGGAACTGATGATGACGGTCAATCGAAAACGGAAATTTACGGTTAAAGAGCTTGCTATGGAGTTTGGCGTATCCACTAGAACAATGTTAAGGGATCTGCAGGAATTAAGTGAGCTAGGGGTTCCGCTTTATTCGGAGGTAGGTCCGCACGGTGGCTATCAGGTGTTGAAGGAAAGAATTTTGCCACCCATCGCATTTTCAGAAGAAGAGGCTGCCGCCTTGTTTTTTGCGGTATATGCACTTCGTCATTATTCTTCTTTGCCTTTTGAAGCGGAATCTGCCTCCGCACTGGACAAATTTTATTTACACATGTCGGGGGACGTTCGAGATCGTATTGATGAAATGAAAAACCGTGTAGACTTTGTGACGCCGACAAGACAGCAGGAATCCCCATACTTATCGATTTTGCTCGAGGCAGCCGTCCAACAAAAGGTACTGCTCATCCAGTACGAGCCGCGGGGAGAAGAGGCGGGGCGGAAAATACAACCGATCGGAATTTATGCCAATAACGGCTTGTGGTTTTGTCCGGCTTATTGCTTTCTGCGTAAAGATTTTCGCATATTTCGCTGCGATCGAATTCAATCTGCGGCATACGATGTTGACGGTACGGAGCCTATGGATCTACGGCACGTACATCTTGAAAATAAGGAGTTGGTATTTCAGAAGGAGAAGGAGTCTACCCAGCTTTATGCAGAACTGAGCCGAAAAGGGGTACAGATGTGTGAGGCTGTATTATGGCTGGGTTCCCACCTGAATATCCGCGAGGATGGCACAGGCTGGCTGGAAGGTCCAATTCCACAGAGCGATCTCGCATTTTATGCCAGATTTTTCATAGGTTTGGGCAATGAGGCGACAGTCAAGCATCCTACGGAACTGATTGATTATATAAAACGACTATTCAAAGAGATCATGTCCAACTATGAATAGTGCGAAATTTGATGCGTGACGGAAGTAATGGGAGATTTTTTGTAAGCGAAGCCAGTTGTTGTTAAACTAAAGAAAATGGAACCTATTGGAGGCATCTCAATGAGTCAACGCTATCGAATTACAAGAGCATTTCAGGAAAATGGAAATTCAGAACAAACAATAACATTGGAAGAATGTAAAGAATATTTTACGTCTAAACCAGATTTCGCTTATACACCAGTATTTACTGTGACAGGTTCAACCAGCATGTCCATTGAGGGAGACTTTTTCATGTGGAGTTACGGTGAGGTAAAGATCCCATTCCGATATTATGAGGGAGATATTTATGTATCCGGCACTAACGAAGCAGTAATCCCCAAGATGCTTGAGGTTGCGAGCGATTTGAGGGCGGACGTGGCAGAAGGGTGATTTAGTAAACAAAATGGAAAGATACTGAGGCAAATCATAATCTTAAGTTATTCAAAGGGGACATATCCACTAAGGTGCGAATCGCTACAGACGAATATCAGTTTGGTACTAGTTTAAATTAAGCCTTTTCACATAGTACACGGCAAGTTAACATATTTGTAAAAGAGAACCAATGATGTTGACGAACTAACCATCTGCATATTAGTCGCTTGTAACCTTAAGAGGAGGTACCCCTATGTACCCAAAGTATCAAAGACGTAACACACTTGCTTTCACAGCAGCATCTTACTTCGCCCTTGCTGCTGGAATATTTTTATATTGCCTTGGTATTTACAATGCTGACTGGCAATTAAATGTAAAAGGTTACTACTTGTTATGTATGTTCTTAATCATTATTACAAGCATAGTAACCCAAAAGGTGATACGGGATAATGCTGAGGATAAAGAACTAAAAAACGAAAATCCAAAACATCGTTTACGTAACACTCCCGCATTCACAGGAATGGCGATAGTGGGGTTAATAATCGGTTTCTGCATGTTTTTCATTGGATTATACAATGCAACATTTGAATTAAACGAAAAGGGCTACTATATTGCCGTTATGCTTTTGATCTCTTATAGTTCTATCGGGGTACAAAAAGTGACTCGCGATAACGCTGAGGACAAGGAGATCTTCGAGAATCATAATCTCAATGGATAATATCAGAAAAACCCGCCAGTACGATTAGGCGGGTTTTTCTGATATTAGCAGCAATCCATCATCCCGCTTGGACTGCTTTCTTCATTCGCGATCCTGCGAATAAGCTTGTGAGAATTAATACAAGATTAAGCGTCATAGCGATGGTTATACTTGTTTCCATGTCCAAGCCTGTCGATTGAGTGATGGCAATAAGGGCACCGCCGATTCCGATGACAATCCCCGGCGTGAAGGAATCGGCAAATTGGAGGTTAGCCGATACTTCCCCGGATTCACCTTCTTTGGAATTGGCGAATGCGACGGCGCCGCTAGTCGGATGAGCCAATCCTATCCCTATCCCCGTGATCATTTGACCAATAACGGATACAGCAATTGTAGATGTTGGGATCCAGAAGACAATGCCAATTCCAACAATCATAAAAAGTACTCCGATTATGATCCGTTTATGTCGGCCACGGCCTTGATCTGCAGTATCCCAATAGGATTGCATGAAGGAAATGGCGCACCAGCTAAGCGCGGCGCTTGCTACGACTAGCCCGGCTACATCGGCTGTTACTCCCTTAGTATCTGTTAACGACAGCACTAGGAAGTTTTGTGTGCTCGCATAAGCAGCGAAAAATAATCCCCGGGACGCAATAAGAGAAGGCAGCCCCTGGCGAAGTCTCAATGTCCCTGAGGGCAGCAACTTACGAAGCGGCTGTATCATAAAAACCAATCCTACAATCAGCATGAGGCCAATTGCCTTTGGAAGCATACCGAGACCGCTCAAGAAAATTCCGGTACCGATGGCAAGCAAGATGGATAGCCAAGTGGAGCCTGAGGTGCTTCTTTCTTGAACAGCCGGAACCTGCAGTTTACGGAAGACAGGCAAGCTGAGAAGGGCGGCTAGAAGCAGAAAGGGAAGTACTCCCCAAAAAACGAAGCGCCAAGACAGTTGTTGTGCAATGACACCTGCAACGTAAGGACCTATCATAGATGGCAGCACATAGGCGGTACCAAAAGCACCCAATATTTTCGTGCGGAGCTTATCGGGATAGCTTAAAGAGATCGCTGTATAGACGCAAGTCATCATGGCACCGGCGCCGAAACCCTGCAACGCTCGGGAAATGATCAGAATCAGCATATGATTCGCCATGGCAGCAGCAATAAGCCCCAATGCAAATAGAATCATGGCGAGAGTGAAAGGCAGAGCAGGTCCTTTCTTGTCAATTTGACGCCCAACTACCAAAGTCCCAATAATTTGCGCAAGCAAGTAAGCGCTGAAAATCCACCCATAAAGATGGATTCCATTTAAATCGCCCGCAATGGCAGGTGCCACCGTAATGACAGCTAATCCTTCGAAACCTACGGCCATTACCGCCAAAATGATTCCAATAGATAAGGCTATGTATTTCGGTCCAAAAATACTATTTTCTGTGTCAGGCAAAACGATCAACCTCCATTTGCTCAGTTTTTTATTATGTATACTTCGTATCCGGATACTTTGTAAACATATTACTTTACAAAATACAGGTGAAAGTTTACTTTGTCAATATTTATCTTTATAATGTCTGTATACTTCTTATTTCTCATTTTCGTGTACAAAGAGGGTGTTATTAAATGAAAAATAACAGTCATGGGAGAGAGGCCAACGCTGAAAAAACAAGGCGTACCATTGTGAAGCTGTTAAAACAGCAAGGTCCTTCGGATGCACTTCAGCTGTCGACTGAGCTTGGCATATCAAGAATGGCCGTGAGGCAGCACTTATACGATCTGCATGAACAGCAGTTGGTAACGTTCGAGGAAGAAGCTAGAGCTATGGGGCGCCCTGCAAAAATGTGGAGACTGACCCAAGAGGCTAATCGACTTTTCCCTGACGGGTATGCCGATCTTACCGTCAACTTAATTGATTCGATGAGGGAGGCGTTTGGAGAAGAAGGGTTGGAGAAGCTGCTTGAAATTCGAAACCGCAAGCAAGTGGTCGAATACAAGAAAAAAGCGCCAGTCCACTTACCCCTAAATGAACAATTACAGGCACTTGCCGAACAACGTACGGCTGAAGGCTATATGGCTGAAATCATTGAGAATGCGGACGGTACGTATTATTTTGTTGAAAAGCATTGCCCTATTTGTGAAGCGGCACAAGTCTGTTCGGGACTTTGCAGTAAAGAGTTGGAAATGCTTCAGCTCGTCCTGGGCAATGAGGTTATAGTGGAGAGAAAAGAGCATATGCTAACAAGCGGCAGCCGATGTGTGTATCAGATCCAACGATGTTGTTAGCCTTTGTGGAGGAAACGGCATATTACGGAAACAGTCTCCATGGCGTGAAAGAATAAAAAACCGACCCGTAAAGAAGGATCGGTTTTTTGCATATCGTCTGAATCAAACTAACATTATGCGAACTTATTTAAAACATCTGGTGTCCAGTCTTTTACACCATTATCTTCTAAAATACCTAATACAACGTCTGTAATATCTGGGTCAGCAATCAATTTATCTTGAACTCGGAATTTTATATCGTCAGCATCGGCTAATGTGAGGCCTTTGCGTAATTCAATCATCGCATCGACGTGATAATAACGTCCTTCTTGTGTAATACGAATCTCGTTAATGTCTATTACATCCTTATCGGAAAGGATTAGCATCGCTACTTTTTCAGCTACATCGCGAGGGGCAGCCACACCGATCAAACCAATCATATTGTCATATCCAACTCGAAATGCAACGCCGACCATCAATAAACCGATGAGGATAGTTACGACACCATCAAGAGCTTCAAATGTGGTTAGAGAAGTTATTAATACCGCCATCATAGCTAATGCCGCACCCGTGACAGCAACAAGATCCTCGTAAAATACCAAACGAGTAGGGGGGGCTGAGCGACCTACATGTTTAAAGGATGCAACAATAAAACCTAACCCTCTAGTTTCAACTCTTGCTTCTTTCATAATTTCCTTCATAGCTTTTAATAAGATTAGACCGTCAACAACAAGGTTAAACAGTAATGCTACAATATTTAACCAAATTCCTTGACCAGCTTGAACTGGATGATGAATCAAATGCCATCCTTCTCGAACCGTTTCGTAAGCCATGATGGATACGACAATAACCGCAATCATACAAAAGATGTTAATAACTCGACCAAATCCAGTTGGAAATTGACGAGTAGGTTTTTTCTCTGCAAGGATGCTACCTACAAACACAAAACCTTGGTTAATACTGTCCGCCAATGAATGCATTGCAGAGGCAAACATTGCACCGCTACCACTCATTGAAGCACCTACACCTTTGGCAATGGCAATAAAGGCATTACCGATCATCGCAATAGCGGATGATTTATTTCCTTTCTTAATCAAGCTCAATAAATTTTCTCGTTCCGGGTCCGGGTCCATTTCTTCCTCCTTAAAATTTGGAAATCCTTTTGAATATTACCTAATCCACATCTGCTTTAAACTCTTGGGCTTAGATATCAATAATTAATACGAGCGAATATTACAGCAGTTTCACTTAACAAAAAAATTTTCTTCTCTATGTATTACCGAAATTCCAAGTAACTCAAAAAGCTTGTGTGCCATATACACACAAGCTTTTATTTATCCATTTCTTTAGCCTACTTCACGCCCTGTTGTACCTTGGTACCTATGAGAATGTGGAAAACGTCCGTTTACTGTTGTAAACCCTTGAAAATAGTGGTAATGTCCACCAGTAGGGAAGTCAATAGCAGGGCCAGTAACTCCACGAAGGTTATGTGTATGCCCGTCATCAAGCGAGGTAACAGCGTAATAATCATGTGTATGTTGAACACCACTAGCAGCAGGCTCGGTCATTCCAGCATAATGATGATCATGTCCTGCATCAAATGAGGTAATCCCTGAAAATGGATGTGAATGAACAGGCCTCCCATCCCAAGAAGTGATATACAATTTGTGTGAATGGTCTGACTCAGAATCATTTGAGTGAAAGATAAAGCCTGTAATAGGTATCTCCATAATACACACCCACGCTTTCTATGATATTTGCCTATCCATAATATGAATGGGGAAGACGATTGGATACTCCTCCATCCGGTGAATGACCAAAATCAGCTTTTTTGGGTAATGACTGAAGAAATTTTCCAAAGTAAGAATTCTTTCACACTGGTTAGGGCAAGATACTTTGGGGAACTGCAACTGCGAGAAGAAGCATTTCCTAATACAGTGTGAGGGAGTGAGATGAATGGTAAAGAACAATGAGCGTAATCGTAATGATGATTCTGCCCAAGAAACGACTGAGATGGCTGGTGCTGACGTAGGCGAAGCTGTAGGAACAGCAGGTGGCGGTGCTCTAGGAGCAATCGTAGGCTCTGCCTTGGGGCCTGTTGGTACCGTTGTAGGTGGTATAGTAGGCGCAGCTGTTGGTAACAAGGCCGGCGAGAACGTTGGAGATAATGAAGCTGCAAATGATAATAATCAGAAAGATTAACATGATGTGAGAAAAAAAGGTGCAGGTGAAATCCTGCATCTTTTTTTACTAACTTCTTACATTCCAAGAATCGAATTCTTAAAAACCGTGCCTAGACGGCTTTTTTTATTTTAAGGGACCAAATCCTTGTCTAAATTAAGACAAGAATTTGGTTATTTTTTTGAGCAAAGAGAAGCGTTTAATTGGCATTTGGTACAAACGCCTATAAAATGGGCGTTTGATTCAGTAACAAATGCGGAGATACTCCATAAATTGGAATTATGTTCATCAAGAGCAGTTGAGCCTTCCATTATGCTCATACCAACTAGAAAAAATTATTGGAGGTTTTTAAAATGAATGAATTCCAAAATGATCTTCAACAATTAAGCGTTTCTTCCCAATTTCAATCCAGTGAGATGACGCCTTGGAGCCAACAAAGCCAATATCCAGAAGGTCAGTATCCCTATGGAGTGAATCCGGTGGATCCAGCACGGTTATGTATTGGTTTTGGTGTCGGTTTTTGTGTCGGCTTTTGCGGTGGTTTTTGCACTGGCTTCTGTGGAGGTTGCGGCGGCTGCGGAGGCTGCGGAGGTTGCGGTGGATTCCGCTGCGGAGGTTTTCGTTGTGGTGGATTCCGTTGCGGCGGCTGCCACCATCGTTGTCGCTAATCGTTTCGTCTCGCTGAAAACCCTGCCCCTGCAACGACAAGTTGTCAGGGGCATTTATTCATTATGGGCAATGGCATGTGGGACGAATTGATGTACATATATTACTAGGAGAGCGATTCTACAAATTGGCACTATGTACCATTTAGGAGGAGTGAAATGACAAATTTAACCCCTGCTGCACGTCTGAAAGTAAAGGAGGACACGTTTTTTCTCCCTGTTCCGAACGATGCGGTGTATTTCCGGAATAATGTAGGCACATTTCGGATGGAAGGCGGGATGATCGAGCGTTGGATTGAAAAATTAGTTCCTATGTTTAATGGGGAGCATACATTAGCGGATTTAACGAACGGATTATCGCACCCGCATCGGGAACGGGTTTACGAAATCGCGAACGTGTTGAACCAGAAGGGCTTTGTCCGGGATGTTAGTAAAGACAGGCCGCATCAATTATCGAACGAGATTATCCAAAAGTTCGCTGCTCAAATCGTATTTTTAGAAAGCTTTGGCGATTCAGGGGCATATCGGTTTCAGAGTTATCGGCAGACTGGCGTACTAGCAGTAGGCTCTGGTCCGTTTTTTGTCGGGTTGGTTTCTGCATTATTAGAGTCAGGACTTCCAAAGATCAATATGTTGATAACGGAATCCGAGCCAACGAACCGAGAGCGGCTGGCAGAATTGGCGGATCAAGCCCGTCTTAGTGATCCTGATGTGGTGCTTAAGGAGATTAATAAACGAAAAGAAGGAGCAGACGGTTGGAGGGACGCTGTACAACCATATCAAGCGATTTTGTATGTATCTCAAGTTGGAGATTTAGAGGAGTTCCGACTCCTCCATGCAGTTTGCAAAGCAGAGAAGAAAGTTTTGCTTCCGGCCATGTGCCTTCATCAGACAGGAATGGCAGGTCCCGTCGTGCATCCAGAGTATGAAGGGTGCTGGGAATCGGCATGGCGCCGAGTCCACCAAACGGCTGTTCACAAGAATCCTGAGCAGCATTCTTTCTCAACCACTGCCGGGTCGATGCTTGCTAATGTGATTGTGTTCGAGCTTTTTAAAAAAGTTACTGGAGAAACTGAGCTAAGAAACTCGTTTTTTCTGCTGAATCTGGAAACATTGGAAGGGGGCTGGCATCCATTCATACCGCATCCTTTGGTACACGGGTTTGCGAAGCCACAGGCGGATCGAGCATCGAAGCTGCAATTTGACGGGAAAGAGGAGAGTTCGGACCCAGATGCATCCAACCGTTTGTTTACTTATTTGAATCAATTGACTTCACCGCAATCGGGAATCCTCCATATTTGGGAAGAGGGGGATCTAAAGCAACTCCCACTTTCCCAGTGCCGTGTCCAGGCGGTTAATCCGCTTTCGGAAGGACCGGTCGAAATGCTGCCGGAGATGCTTGGAACAGGTCTTACACACGAAGAAGCGCGGTGGGAAGCAGGGTTGATTGGGATTGAAGCGTATGTAGCCCGCTTGGCGGAAATGCTCGTGCCTACTAAAGAAGTTATGGGAATCGGTGTAGGAGGAACTACGGCAGAAGCGATGTTACGTGGGTTACAAGCAAATTTAACCGAACGGTTGGCTGCACAGCAGGAAGTTCGGAAGCCATATGTCACACGGGTGCAGTTGAGCAGAGTGGAAGATGAACGATGTCGGTATTATATGCAAGCTTTGACTGCTATGGGGAAAGAACCGGTGATTGGCTTGGGCGAGGAAGTTTTGGGATTCCCTACAGTTTGGGTCGGTACAACTGACTATTGGTATGCCAGTACCGGATTAAATAAAACAATGGCTTTGCAGAGAGCACTTAAAGCGGCGCTGCAGAAGGTACAAAATCAATCCGTATACCCAGCGCATCACGTGCTGGAAACCGCATCGGTGCGAATTGGAAACGAAACGATGTCTGATCTCATGATTCCTTCGAGTGAAGGAACTGCACAATCACAGACAGCATTACAGGAAGCTTTGGAGATTCTGACGAAGAACGGCAAGCAGCTCTTTGTTGTGGATCTAGCCGTGGAGCCGTTTTTGAAAGAAGGGCTTAGTGGTGTATATGGT
Organism: Paenibacillus sp. UNC451MF; assembly: GCF_000686845.1. Lineage (GTDB taxonomy): Bacteria > Bacillota > Bacilli > Paenibacillales > NBRC-103111 > Paenibacillus_S. The sequence goes on from NZ_JMLS01000017.1 coordinate 130,612, forward strand.
GTGCTGCTTCGAGAGGGGGAATCCCGGTGAACGTAGGGGTAGCTATTATTGGCGAGGGAGGATTGGCGGGGCTCGTAAGTAAAGAGATGTCCTCCCTATGCCAGGTTGTGCGTCTGAACGATTTTAAGGAAGAAGTTCCTGAATCGGTCGATTTTGCCTTGGTACTGCACGATGCATGGCATCCTTCTGTTCATCGGGAGGCGGAAGAGATGTTCCGGGCAGCAGGCATTCCATGGCTGCGAGGCTTTGTTACCTTCGGTGAAGGTGTAATCGGACCACTGGTTCGGCCAGGGGTCTCCGGTTGCTCGCATTGTGCTGACACACGCCATCTCATGGCGGGACGTGACCGCAAGGAAATGTGGATGCTGGAGCAGCGTCTGACTGAGGCAGGGGGAATTCCTCACGATGCTTGGGCATCGCGTACTGGACTTTTACAGATGACACATCTGCTTGTTAAAGAGTCACAGAAGGTAATTCAGGGCAAACGGTCTCAATTGGAGGAACTGATGTTTTTCCTTGATCTGAAAACATTGACGGGTAAAACTCATTTCTTTTTGCCCGACCCGCTATGTCCGACATGCAGCTATTTGATAGAAGATACGCCGGAGAGGGCGTCCATTTTGCTTCAACCAAGTCCTAAAATCAACAGAAAAAGCTACCGAAGTCGATCATTAGAGGATCTGGCGGGATTTTTAGTTAAAGATTATTTGGATTATAAGACCGGGTTCTTGAATGGAAAAATGGTTGATCTTGTTTCTCCTTTTGCCGATGTGAGCGTAAATCTTCCGATGTTTGATCAGGATGAGCCAACGGCTGGCCGTACCCATTCCTACGCGGAGAGCGAGCTGACAGCTATTATGGAGGGATTGGAGAGATATTGTGGAATGGCGCCCCGTGGCAAAATGCCGGTGATCCATGATAGTTATCGTAATCTGGCGAATCATGCCCTTGATCCTTCAGCAGTAGGCTTGTATGCGAAGGAACAATATGAGCAGCCACATTTTCCATTCAAGCCCTTTCACTCTGAAGAGCCTATCGACTGGGTGTGGGGTTATTCATTCGAGAGACAAAGTCCGATATTAGTACCGCAACAGCTAGCCTATTACAGTTCTCCCTGCGGACATGGGTTTATCTATGAAACGTCCAACGGCTGCGCGTTGGGTGGAAGCATGGAGGAGGCAATATTTTACGGCATCATGGAAGTGGTGGAACGAGATTCTTTCCTGATGACTTGGTATGCGCAGCTTCCGCTCCCTCGGCTTGATGTACATTCTACCGGTGATTCCGAATTGGAGCTTATGATCAACCGCTTGCGAACGGTGGCAGGATTCGATGTGTATTTGTATAACGCGACTATGGAAAATGGAATTCCGAGCGTTTGGGCGTTGGCCAAAAACATGAAACCCAAAGGGGTAAATCTCATTTGCGCTGCAGGAGCACATCCGGATCCGGTTCGTGCTGCGAAAAGTGCGGTTCACGAATTATCTGGGATGATGCTGACGCTCGATGGAAAGTTCGAAGAAAACCGAGAGAGGAACGTGCAGATGTTCCACGATCCGTGGTTGGTTCGCAGTATGGAGGATCATTCTATGCTGTACAGCCTGCGGGAAGCAGAGGATCGTCTTCAATTTCTACTGGAAGATAACCGACCTTTAAGGACATTCCAGGAGGAATTCAAACAAGCGCCTGAACACACAGATCTGACCGATGACCTGAAGGCTGCGCTCCAATCGTTCCACCGGTTGAAGCTCGATGTGATCGTAGTCGATCAGACGACTCCAGAATTAAAACGAAACAATCTATATTGTGTTAAGGTGCTAATTCCAGGAATGCTTCCAATGACTTTCGGTCACCATCTCATGAGGGTGACGGGGTTGGATAGAGTATTAAAGGTACCGGCACTACTCGGGTATGTAAAGCAACCGCTGCTCTTAGAACAGCTTAATCCGCATCCGCATCCGTTCCCATAAAACGACCTAGGAGGAAGGAAGATGAGTCTGGAAAAATTCCTGGGCAGCCTTCATTCGGATAGCGATGATTTCAAGCCTTCGGATTGGGAAGTCGATTGGGATGATGCGCCGCTAACATATAAGCTATACCGCAACTTACCTGTTATTCCACTTTCCCCTGAGCTGCCATTGTCTCTCTATAGATATAAATCGCCCGCCAATCCTGATCTGACAACCATCGGTCACATTCTCTGGCATGTTTATGGTCTAACCCGAATAAACCAGTTACCTACATATTCTTCCATGGGCTATACGGGCAGCCCTGTACAGATGTACCGGCGGTTTGTCCCTTCGGGCGGCGGTTTGTACCCGAACGAGCTATACGTATATTTGAAGACAGCGGATGCTCCTGTAGGAGTATATCATTATGACGCGGCGCATCATCGGTTGGTTTTGCTCCGCGAGGGCGATTTTGATTCCTATCTGACCCGGGCACTAGGTAATCGATGCGACATATCGGGTTGTTTTGGAACGGTCTTTACTTCAGTCATGTTTTGGAAAAACTATTATAAATACAATAACTTTGCTTATCGCCTACAAGGACTAGACACTGGTGTATTGACGGGTCAATTACTCGAGGTGACGAGACGGTTCGGTTATGAATCAAGTGTATATTTTCAATTTCTTGATCGAGCAGTCAATCATCTGCTTGGGATAACCGATCAGGAGGAAAGTGTATATGCTGTCATTCCGCTTTCGGCCAAACCAACAGCAACAAGACTTAATCAGGGGATCGTCGAATTGGCGGGAAGCTCTGCCGTTGAATTGTGCAGGGAACTTCCAGTCATTCGGCACGAGCACTACGTACGGTCGCTAGAAATCAAGGAGTACCCGATGCTGACCAAGATGAACGAAGCTTCAATGTTAGATTCAACCAGTTCTTTTGGATATGTTAAGGCGGTGAAGCATGTTGAAAGCGGGCTTCAGACCGTATTCATGCCCCGTGTGGATCGGTTAACGTATGATTTAGCATCCGTCTGCCGGAAGCGAGCTTCGCCAGAGTCGAATTTCGTATTGAGTAAGGTGACACAGTCAGAAGTGGCGACTCTCCTGCAAGAAGCGACGGCTTCTTTGTCCTATAATAATGATTTGAATGGTAATAATGAAAATCCTATTTCACGTATTTCCTTATACTGTTGCTTGTATAACGTTGATGGCATTCCAAACGGAGCTTATTGTTATGATAGTGAGGCTCATTTGTTACGCCGAGTACGGCCAGGAGATCAACGGCTACGGTTACAGAAGGGAATGTCGTTGGATAACGTGAATTTGTTTCAGGTACCAATGTGCTTGCATGTAGTTGGTGACAAGGACTACCACAAATCGGTATTAGGGTATAGGGGATATCGAATACAGCAGATGGAAGCGGGTATGCTTGTACAAAGCTTGTTATTAGCGGCGTCTTCCATCGGATTGGGTGGGCGGCCATTGCTCGGATTTGATCCTGCTCTTTGTGACGAACTTTACCAATTGACTGATCAAGGAAAGACTACCCTGATCCAAATTCCGATCGGTCACTATCGTTATCGTGCTCTTTTGGAAGGCAGCCTGCACAGTTAGTCAGAAACGCTTATCATCCAACCAATGATTTGCTAATCTTACTCCACCAGTAATGTTATAATCATAGAAGATTAACTTTTCTTGGACATGGATTATCGAAAGTGGTGAATAGGATTGGATACATTGGAGTACCAGATCACAGACGAGTGGGACGAAACCCGTTGGATCACCGTGGAGCAAATCTACGAACAAGCGTTTCCGCTTGACGGCAAGAAAAGTCGAGACATCATTCGTCGCATGTTTGAAAAACGTATGTGTCAGCTGCACACAATCGCTCAAGGATCAGAAATCGTTGGGATGGCGCTAACTGGAATCGATAAACAAGCAGACGCTTTGCTAATCGATTATTTAGCGGTTCGTACTGATGTTCGCGGCAGAGGTTACGGACGATTACTGCTGGACCGAATCAAGCAATGGACGCGTACGGCTGCGGGCTGCAAAGGAATTATTGTTGAAGTGGAATCCGAACCGACGGAGGAGAATAGCCGGCGAGTCCATTTTTGGGAAATGAACGGGTTCCATCTTACTGCTTATGTTCATCAATACATTTGGGTACCTGAGCCTTATCAGGCAATGTATTTGAACTTCGATGAGATGGATCGGTTGCCTGAGGATGGGATAATGTTATTTCGCAGTATTACACGGTTTCATGAAAAGGCGTATCGTCGTAAATAATAGTGTCCCCCCGATAACAAAGAATGAATCACAAATGAATATTCTGTCCATATTAACTGTGGTGTGAATTATTAAGGAGGAATATTCAATGACAGACCAACAATCGAATCAACATGAGCAAAGTGCAAGAACCAAAGCTCAAAATGAGTTGAATCACGCACTCCACGCGCTTAACGAAGCAACTCATAGTAATGTCAATCGAGAACAAGACGTTCAGGCTGCAAAAGAGCAGCTGCAAAAAGCCCAATTGGAACATATGCAGGCTAAAGTTTCTGACAGCCAAGACTCACTTTCTTAAACGATAATTGCCCCCCCAAGAGGGGGTGTTTTTATATACAAAAGTCCTACAATGCAGAAAATGAATCCAGGCAGTTGACATACTTGTTGTTTCAAGGATATTATAGATACAATAAGTCTTTGTATTGAGGTGTTATTATGAGATTTACAAAAGCGACCAATTATGCTCTGCATACTATGCTCTTGCTTGTTGATGCTTCTTCAGCGAAGCCAGTTGGCGTTCAGCAGTTGGCGGAATCTCAAGGTGTTTCACCCACCTATCTTTCCAAAATTTTAACGAGGCTCGTGAAAGCTGGAATGATCGAATCGATTTCCGGGGCCAACGGAGGCTATCGATTATCCCGCAAAAAAGACGACATTAATTTTTTGGATATTATCCATGCCATTGAGGGGAATGCCTCCTTGTTTGAATGTGATTTTGTCCATGGCGACGAATGCTTGATTCAAGCTGTTATGAAGGAAGCGGAAGAGAAGATGGAGGGGCATCTCAAGAATACAAAATTGATGGATCTGGCCAAAAAGCAAACGCAAGTTTAAGGAGAACCATGTTAGGTTGAATGAAAGATTAAGATTCTCTAAGTGTGTTAAGTATTTTTTGGTTTTATTATAGATATAAAGAATCTGTAATATCTATTATAGGAGATGATCATTATGATTTACGATTGCGCGATAATTGGTGGAGGCCCTGCCGGGTTAAATGCTGCTCTTGTACTCGGTAGAGCAAGAAGAAGCGTGGCTTTGTTCGACAATAATCGCCCCAGAAATGCCGTTACACATGCATCTCACGGCTTTATTACGAGAGACGGCGTAACACCGGCAGAGTTCCGCCGCGTTGCCTATGAGGAGGTACTGCGATATCCTTCTGTCGATCATCTGCAAACCGAGGTTGTTACGGTTAGTAAAATCGATTCCGGATTTGAGATGATTGATTCATCAGGCGTTGTAACTCGAGCTCGAAAGCTGATTTTGGCGACAGGAGTTAAGGAGATATTTCCCGAAATTGAAGGTTTACATCCGTTGTATGGGAAAAGTTTGTTTAATTGTCCCTATTGTGATGGTTGGGAGCTACGCGATCAACCGCTTGTCATTGTTTCAGAACATTCGTCAGTTTTTCATACGGCCAAAATGCTCCACAACTGGAGCAAGGATTTAATCGTCTGCACGAATGGCCAGGTGTCTTTGTCGGATGAGCAAAAAAAGCGGCTTCTATCAAAAGGGATTGATGTGATAGAAAAACCTATAGCGGCTTTCATAGGTAAAGATGGCCAGTTAGAACATGTTCGTTTTGCCGATGGGACTCAAATCCCAAGGGCTGGTGGCTTCGTGGCTCCCAAATTTGTGCAAAGCGCACCGTTCGGCGAACGTTTGGGCTGTGAAAGGACGGAGTTAGGCGGGATCAAGACCGATCATTCGGGAAGAACCTCAATACCTGGTTTATATTCTGCAGGAGATGCTTCGTACTTCATGCCTTCCCAATTAATTTTTGCCGCGGCAGACGGCAGCAGAACTGCTATGGGGGTTAATATGGATTTGACGGAAGAAGATTTTGAATAACAATGTAATGTGTCCCTTATTCATGACACAAATGTTCCTGAAAAATGAACTCTCCTAAAGGAATTAGGTATTTCTCGACGAAATATTTTACTTGAGAGACTTATCTGAATTAGTCCAGCAAGGAGTGTGTGGATTATGGAAGTATTTCGAAACTGGGCAGGTAACTATAAGTACAGCACCTCGCACCTTCATGTTCCCGAAAATACGGAACAAGTACAAGAATTAGTGGCACGCTGCGGCCGAATCAAGGTGCTTGGTACGCGCCACTCATTTAATGGAATCTCCGATTCTACTGAAAATCTGCTCTCTTTGCAGAAGCTTAATCGAGTGATTGCATTAGATCGCACTAGCAGTAGAGTGACGATCGAGGCCGGTGTCCGATATGGTGAGCTATGCCAATATCTTCACAGCAATGGCTATGCGCTGCACAATCTGGCTTCACTTCCTCATATTACTGTCGTAGGTGCATGTGCTACGGCAACGCATGGTTCCGGTGATCTGAACGGCAACCTAGCGACAGCAGTTCATTCCCTGGAGGTCATCAAAGCGAATGGGGAGACGATTGTCTTCTCACGGGATCAACAAGACGGGGTCTTCGATGGAACCGTTGTAGGACTAGGGGGCCTGGGTGTAGTCACCAAAATGACTTTGGATATATTACCGGAATTTCAGATGAGTCAGCAAGTATATGACAATTTGCCTCTGGTACAGCTTAAAGACCATTTCGATGATATATTTTCCAGTGCTTACAGCGTCAGTCTATTTACTGATTGGAAGAATGCGACATTCAATCAAGTGTGGATAAAACAGAAAACAACAAATCAATCCTCCGATCCGATGGAGCCTGAGTTTTTCGGAGCGGCACGGGCAACTGCACGACGACACCCAGTGCCAGGTCAGACATCAGAGAATTGTACCGAACAGATGGGCATTCCAGGACCATGGTACGAACGGATGCCGCATTTTCGCATGGATTTCACCCCAAGCGCCGGAGAGGAGCTGCAAAGCGAGTATTTCGTATCGCGCCATGATGCATATCAAGCATTGTGTGCGATTGACCAGATACGGGAATACATATCGCCACTGCTCTATGTTTCCGAGGTTCGTACGATTGCAAAAGACGAGCTGTGGATGAGCCCTTGCTATAAGCAGGAATCTGTAGCTATCCACTTTACGTGGAAGCCTAATTGGGAGGCGGTTCAAAAAGTATTGCCTATCATCGAGGAAAAGCTCGCGCCTTTCCATGCTCGTCCACACTGGAGTAAGCTCTTTGCCATGCAGCCGGAGCAACTGCATTCCCTCTATGAGAAGCTGCCCGACTTTCAACAGCTGCTCCTTCGATGTGATCCCGAAGGGAAATTCCGCAATGACTACTTGAATAAATACATTATGGGGAACTAATTCCTTGGTTATTTACTTTATTGTATAGAGTAATCAACAATACGAAGCTGCCGTTGAGAAGAACGGCAGCTTCGTTGCGTTTAAAAACGGCAGGATAGTTCGGTTATTATTAAATATTCTCTGGTCATCTTTGGGTATGTTGATACTATGGATAGTGATTCGTGAGAAAATCACTTTAATGGACTGGAGGGGTGGAATTTGAGTAATCAGGACTGGATCAAACCCTATAAGTTGGTGGAATACCATGCAGAGGCTTTGTTTACACATGACCATAACTTGCGGCTACGCACGATAAATGAACCCTGGCCCGGAGCTGCCGATGCTCCACGGTTTTTCTTGGGTCGATCTATTGAGGGAACGACTCTCAGTCGATTCCGGTATGATGTACAGGAGAAGCTTGTCAGGCAATTAGAAGGACTTTGCGCTGACGAACCAATTGTGACAGATTTCCAGACGAAGCCAAAACATTTTGAAGCGTATATGAACCTCCTCCAAGGGAAAAGGTTCACGATGGGACCATGTTATCTTGTTCCTAGAGAGGCCGCATCTACAATGAAGGTAGTCAACGTCAACCGGGAAAATATGAAGGAATTGTTGGGCGGAAATTTCGAATGGATGACTTCAGAAATAGACTACGCGCAGCCTTGCGTAGCGCTAATAAGGGAAAACCAGGCTGTCTCGATTTGCCGAAGTGTTCGCATCACATCCATGGCACATGAAGCTGGTCTTGAGACCTTGGAAGAGTTTCGTGGTATAGGATATGCTGCTTCAGTTGTAGCCGGATGGGCAATGGAGGTTCGGAAGGTAGGAGGTTTACCGTTATACAGTACCTCGTGGGACAATCTTGCATCCCAAAGTGTAGCTAGAAAATCAGCATTGTCCTTTTATGGAGTCAATTTCACAGTTTATTGAACCGTTTCGTATAGGGAGATGTGTTTAATCCTATTTGAGGTAGCGGGTAGAATTAGAGAAGCGTAAATGTGATAAAATAAAGGGGAAATCAAACTATTTTGAATTAGGAGAATTAAATGTGAGCATAACTATCAGAAAAGAACTATTAGATGATTATAAATTGACTGAAAGAATCATAAAGAATGCATTTGCTAATTTAGAGTTCAGCGATAAAAAAGAACATGAATTGGTGGCTCGAATTAGAAAATCAGATGTTTTCATTCCTGAACTATCATTAGTGGCCACGGACAAAGATAATAATGAGATCGTTGGACATATACTTTTATCTAAAATAAAAATTATTAATGATAATCAAAGTGTTGAATCACTTGCTCTTGCTCCTGTTTCGGTCTTGCCAAATTACCAAAATAAAGGCATAGGAGAGCAGTTGATTCTTGAAGCATTACAAAAAGCAAAAGAATTTGGATACCATTCTGTCGTTGTACTCGGACATCCACAATATTACCCGAAGTTTGGCTTCAAAAAAGCATCTTTATGGGGGATAACGGCACCATTTGAAGTGCCAGATGAAGCATTTATGGCGCTTGAGCTGCGTCAAGGAACTCTTGATAATGCTTCAGGAGTTGTTGAGTATCCAAGTGTTTTCTTTGATTAAGTTACGATTACAATCTTAATTGTCGTTTCCAGTATATTGCCGAAGGATAGTCGTCGGATCGAAGAAGCTCATTATTCTCTAGAGGCCATCATTAATACTGAAAAAAGACATAAACCATTCTTCAATGGGAAGGATGATTTATGTCTTTTTTGGTATTCATAACTTTTATTTATACATAGAACAAATTATATATTATTAATGGATGCTTGGTCTGTGTATACTTGAGCTACAAAGGAGGTTGAAACATGATCAACTACACAAAGTATATGAGAAAAAGCATATTATCGCTGGTCAGTTTAGCTTTTCTGTTTATGTCTACTGCTTGTTCTGGAGCCATTGATGCAAAAAGCAGCTCTGCACAAGCGGTTGACGTTGATGTAAAAACGGTTCAGGAAGTGCTGCTACCTGGACGAGCAATTCTTATAGACGCTGACGTAGCCCAAGGGAATAATAAGGTAAAGGATGCGGATGATGTCAAAATAGAAATTTGGAAAAAAGATAGTGACAACCATAAAATGATTACTGCAACTCATTGGCTTGACGGCACTTACCGTACTAAAACGTTATTTTCGGAAAGTGGAACCTATTATATGCGAGCGCACGTCAAGGATCAAAGAGGGGATGTTACAACTACCGAACAGGAATTGTTCGTTAAAGATGTACTTCCTTCCGAGAGTCAAATAAAGTCTTGAATCATCGTTTAACTATAAATTAGATAGCTCAGGAACTCTATGGAATCACCATTTCCAAGAGTTCTTTTACATAGGTCGGGTTTCATTTAAGCTTTATTTTTAAGAACTATAGAAATAAAATCGCGAATATATCCTTCCAAATAAGCCGGTTCATGTGAACAAAGTACGATCTTATTCGTAAGCCGGATTCCGTCAACCTCAACCTTTGCCAGCTCTCCACGCCTAATGAATTGACTTGCTACAAGAAGAGAAACATAACTGACCCCGTATCCCGCTACAACAGCTTGAATCGTTTCATTAAGTCCATTAAATTGCAATTCTATACTTGGAGGACTCACGTTCTGGGCTGTGCATACTTCAACTAGCCTTTTTCTTGTGGTGCTACCTTCCTCCCTCATGATAAACGGTTCCTTGATCATTTCCTCAATTGAAATATGCTGGTTGGCATATTTATGGTTGGGAGCAACCACGAAAACAAATTCATCACTGTATAATTCCAAGCACTGCAGAGAGTGGTTGGTCTGTGTCGTGATATTACTGTTCCCAAAAATTGCGATATCTACTTCGTAATTATTCAAGCTCTCAAATGCGTTTTGTGAATTAACAGTCGAGATTTCGACTTCTACCTGAGAATATTTTTGTTTAAAAAGAGAAGCCCACCTCGGGATAAGAACACTTGTTGCAAGATAATTACCGGAGATTCTCAGCTTTCCTTTGGGATGACTTTGGTAATCTTCGATCATGCCTTGAATTTGCTCTTCCAAAATAAATAGCTTTTCCGTAGGTTTAAACAGCTTTTGCCCAAATGGGGTTAGAACCAAGTTTCGACCCTTTTTCTCGAATAAAATGATACCATATTGCTTTTCGAAATTTCGGATTTGGGCTGAAATAGCGGGTTGACTGATGTTCAGCCTTTTGGATGCCTCTGTAACACTTCCGGCTATTGCAACATGATAAAACAACATCAAGGCATGCAGATTAATGGACATTCGAGCACCTTCTATACATTCTATTAATATATAATATAAAACCTATATTATTATTTTATGCATTACGAAGGTATACTTCAAGTAATTGGGAAAGGGGATGCGTTATGGATAGCACATCAGTCTACCTCGTTAGACATGGACAGACGGAATGGAATGTGGAACAGAGAATGCAAGGGCACTTGGATTCACCCTTAACTCGAGAGGGCCAAAAGCAAGCCGCTCAACTGCGAGACCGATTAAAGGAGATGAAGTGGGACGCCATATTCTCAAGTTCAAGTCCGAGAGCTGTCCAAACAGCCGAGATAATTTCCGGAATGAACCGTGAGCATGTCAGACAATTGGATGCATTCAAAGAAATCAATATGGGCCTGTGGGAGGGCCAGCTCTTAACTGAAATACATGGGCTTTACACAAGGGAGTACGGACGGTTTTTTGAAGAGCCACACCTATATTGCCCGACTGAAGGAGGAGAGACTTACTTTGAGTTGTTGGTACGGGGCGTATCCGCTTTGGAAGATATTTTAACCGCTTTTAAAGGGGGAAAGATTCTTATTGTAACTCACCGTATCACTTTGAAAGTCATTATGAACTATTACTTTGGGAACACGCTAAGTGAGATGAGGGAAATGCCAGATATTGCCCCAGCTAGCCTAAGCAGCATCCATTTCAAAGACGGCAAATCCTTTATAGAATTGTATGGCGATAATTCACATTACGCAAACCATTTAGCAGCAGCCTACCCCAAGGAAGCTGAGAAATGAATAGTGCTAAGAAAGTTCAACTGTCAGAAAATTGGCTCTCCTGTGGTGGGCTATTTTTTTTGGAAATATGACCAAATCATGATCAAATGATCTCAAAATGTTGAACTTGGAGGGTGGAATTGTGTCCTCAAGCGGTTGGTGACACTTTTGCCGCTCTCTTTTAGAGTGAAGCTTAATGCAAGCCATACTGAAACAAGGAGTTGAGACACAACATGAATTTTTCCCAAACGCTGAGATGGTTCGCATTATTATCCATGATGATGGTTTTGCTGTTCCTCTTCACTGGATGTTCCGATATCAGCGTACTTAATCCGAAGGGACCTATTGCGGAGCAGCAGAGGGATTTGATGCTCATTTCAACAGCGTTATGCTCCATAGTCATTATCCCGGTACTCATTCTAACGGCCATCATCTTATGGCGTTATAGGGATAGAAAGGGCAGAAAAGCAGACTATTCGCCGAATTGGGCACACAGCACCAAGCTGGAGGTTATCTGGTGGGGGATTCCGATTATCGTCATTCTGGCGATAGCGGTGATTACCGTCCAATTCACTTATGCGTTAGAGCCTTCCAAACCGATAAAGTCCGATGTCAAACCAATGACCGTTCAGGTGACCTCTTTAAACTGGAAGTGGCTGTTTCAATATCCTGAACAAGGGATAGCCACCGTGAATGAGTTAAAAATTCCTAAAGGCGTTCCTATCCGGTTCGAGATAACGGCTGATTCTCCTATGAATTCTTTTTGGATTCCTCAGCTTGGAGGACAAATCTATGCTATGTCCGGCATGGCCATGACGCTTTATTTGCAAGCGGATGAATTAGGTACATTTTGGGGATCAGGCGCCAACTTTACTGGTAAAGACTTTGCGAAAATGTATTTTGACGTAGACTCCATAACACAGGACCAATTTGATCAATGGGTAAGAGGGGTTAAAGCGGATTCGCCAGCGCTTACGCTCGATGGCTACAGGCAGTTGGCTGAGCCTTCCGCTTCTAAGGTTCTGACGTACTCTTCCTTCCCTGAAGGATTGTTTCAAAAAATCGTGACCAAATATGCAGCATCTCATCATCATGAAATGTCTGTACAGGAAGATAACACTATGCACGAGCATAAGTAAGCTGTAGGAAAGGAGAAATAACTTCATGCTGGATCATGCCAAAAGCTTCGCCTCCCAATTTTTCGTAACCGGCGATCCGTTGATTTATGGTGCCGATGTAAGTATCGTACTGACTCTGTTGGCTATTTTATTTGCACTGACTTATTTCAAAAGATGGGGGTGGCTGTGGCGAGAATGGCTGACAACGGTCGATCACAAGAAAATCGGTATTTTGTATATTCTTTCCGCTTTTCTTATGTTGTTTCGCGGCGGGGTGGACGCTCTACTAATGCGAACGCAGCTCGCGATGCCGGAGCTGGGATTTCTGCAGCCTGAACATTACAACTCGATATTCACCACGCATGGCGTCATTATGATATTGTTTATGGCTATGCCCTTTATGTTCGGTCTATTTAATGTGGTGGTGCCGCTTCAGCTCGGAGCGCGGGACGTAGCGTATCCGTTCCTGAATGCACTCAGCTTCTGGCTGTTCTTCGCTGGAGCCATGCTGTTCAATCTGAGCTTTGTTATCGGCGGTTCGCCAGATGCAGGCTGGCTTGCTTACCCGCCTTATTCTGAGCTGATGTATAACCCTGGTGTCGGACAAGACTTCTATATATGGGGCATCCAAATATCCGGGATCGGCAGCTTGATGACCGGTATTAATTTTATCGTTACCATTCTAAAGATGCGTGCACCAGGCATGAAGCTGATGAAAATGCCGATGTTCGTTTGGTCTGTACTCTCGAGCTGTATTGCAATTATTTTCTCGTTTCCCATCCTGACCGCGACATTGGCGTTGTTGTTTTTGGACCGATATGCCGGAGCACACTTTTTCACATTAGATGGCGGCGGGAATCCCATGATGTACATTAACCTGATCTGGATGTGGGGACATCCCGAAGTCTATATTATTGTTCTGCCGGCGTTCGGTATTTTCTCCGAAGTAGTGGCGACCTTTTCCAAGAAAAAGCTATTTGGCTATAAATCAATGGTGTATGCGATGATGATCATCAGCGTTTTATCGTTTCTTGTGTGGGCGCACCATTTCTTTACGATGGGTTCGGGGGCGGACGTCAATGCCTTCTTCGCTTTGTCCACAATGCTGATAGCCATCCCGACCGGGGTCAAAGTGTTCAACTGGCTGTTTACCATGTTTCGGGGCAAGATAACTTTCGAATCGCCTATGCTTTGGACGGTTGGGTTTATTCCTTGTTTTGTGATTGGCGGTATGACAGGAGTGCTGCTATCGGTTGCTCCAGCGGATTTTCAATATCATAACAGTTACTTTCTGATCGCACATTTTCATCAAGTGATTATAGGCGGTGTCGTGTTCGGGTACTTTGCAGGCTTGTATTACTGGTGGCCTAAATTGTTCGGTTTCAAGCTGAACGAGCGCATCGGCAAGTGGGCGTTCTGGTTCTGGAATATCGGTTTCTATGTATGCTTTATGCCGCAATATGTACTCGGGTTAATGGGCATGACACGGCGTGTCGTCACCTATAGCTGGGATAAAGGCTGGTGGGAGCTCAATCTGGTATCTACTATCGGCGCCGGGCTCATGGGAATTGCGTTTCTGTTCCAGGTGTGGCAAATTGCCCATGGCGTCAAGCATTTTCGGAAAAATCTCGATACGACAGGGGATCCATGGAACGGACGCACTTTGGAATGGTCCATTCCTTCTCCAGCGCCTCACTACAATTTTGCAGTGATTCCGCAAGTATCGGAGCAGGATGAATGGTGGGAGGAGAAGCACCGAAGGGGAGAGGGACCGTATGTTCCGAATGCTGCAAAATCATTAGAGCCGATTCATATGCCCAAAAACTCCGGTATTCCGATAGTAATGGCGGGGTTCTGGTTTGTAGCTGGCTTCGGATTCGTGTTCCATTGGCTGTGGTTAATCATACCTGGATTAGCGGGCGTTGCAGCTTGCATGCTAGCTCACTCTTTTAACTATGATACCGACTATTATATTCCGGTCGACGAAGTTCAGCGTACGGAGGCAGCTTTAAGGAAGGTGAACAACTCATGAATGGCACCCATCTGACTGAACCGTCAGTTACAGGGCATCACGAACATCCAGATTTGGAAGAGATGCGCACGTTCGGCTTCTGGATTTACCTCATGACGGATATTATGATCTTCGGCACGTTCTTTGCCACTTATATCGTTCTGAAAAACAGTACCAATGGAGGACCCGGTCCAGCCGATTTGTTCGAACTGAATGGAGTTATTGCAAGCACATTGATATTGCTTACAAGCAGTTATACATGTGGGTTGGCCGTACTTGCCATGCACAAAGGAAAACAGAAGGCTCTGGTAGGGTGGCTCGGCCTCACGGCTTTGCTCGGTGCCCTGTTTATCGGACTGGAGGTCAAGGAGTTTGCCGAATTCGTGAACGAGGGCGCAACGATGGGTACCAGCGCATTTTTATCGGCATTTTACACGCTGGTAGGTACTCATGGATTGCATGTCACAATTGGATTGGTTTGGATGATCGCGTTGATGATGCAGCTGACCAAAAAGGGGATTACCCCCGTAACGAAACGAAAAGTCCATGTAATCAGCCTGTTTTGGCACTTTCTGGACGTGGTTTGGATTTTTGTATTTACCGTTGTCTATCTAATGGGGGTGAACTAAGATGGCGCACATGATTTCGGCACATTCACAGGAAGAAACGCATGGATCCTTTCGATCGTATACAATAGGTTTCTTATGTTCCCTCATCTTGACTGCCATTCCTGTCGCCATCGTCATGGGGGGGTGGCTTACGGGGAGCACTAAAGCTATTGTATTGATGGCGGCGGGAGTACTTCAATTGGTCGTGCAGCTGTTTTTCTTTATGCATCTGAGGGAAGAGAAGAAGCCGCGTTACAATTTGATTTCACTCCTTCTTGGGCTGGTGATTCTGTTGGTCATCGTTGCTGGGTCGATGTGGATCATGCTATACAACATGGTGGCAGCATGAGCCTAACATCTTCATTCCGAGACTGGATCGAATTGACCAAACCACGCATTCTTCAACTAAATCTCATTGCTGCATTTGGGGGCTACTGGTTAGCTTCCAAATGGTCAGTGGATTGGGAGCTTCTGTTATGGGTGCTGATAGGAATCACGCTTACGATGGCATCTTCTTGTGTCATGAATAATGTGTGGGATTATAAGCTTGACCAAAGAATGAACCGGACCAAGGATCGGCCGCTTGCCACGGAGAGAATTAAACGCAAGAGTGCGTTGGCATATGGATTGATACTTGGGATTGCGGGAGAAATCGTGTTATTCTGGAAAGTAAACGAACTTTGCGGTTGGCTCAGCCTTGTCGGCATGTTTGTTTACATAGTGGTCTACACTATATGGTTGAAACGAGCCTCCACCTGGAGCACATCGATTGGAGGAATATCAGGAGCCATACCACCGGTTATTGGTTATTGTGCTTTTTCCAATGAGATCGATACAGGAGCACTTCTTCTGTTTGCGTTATTGTTTCTATGGCAGCCAGCTCATTTCTGGTCGCTTGCAATTCGACGCGTTGAAGAATACAGAGCAGCGGGATATCCGCTGTTACCAGTCCAGAAAGGAATTAGACGAACCAAACAGCAGATGATTCCTTATGTCGTTCTGCTGCTCCCGACAATCATTTTACTCTATTTGTTTGGCTATTCCGGGCTCGTCTTCCTGATCGTATCCTTGCTAGCATGTGTGGCCTGGTGTTGGCACACGCTGTGCGGGATTGTGACTGTCAACAACGATGCTTGGGCAAAAACCAATTTTCTTTTATCTGTCAATTACTTGATGATCGTGTTTGTCGTTATGATTCTGGATACGCCAGGACGCCCTTTTTTGAATTGAACGAAAGGGTAGGAATGGGAAAAAAAGGTTGGCATCGAGAATGCCAACCTTTTCATTATATGGTACCGGAAGGCTAGGTCATCAATTCCCTTAGCGCTTCAGCAAATTTGGAGATACCAGATTTTATTTCTTCGGCATTTGCTCTTGCATACGTGAACCGAACGAAACCCGGGTCTGAACCATACACGCTGCCAGGTACAAAAACGACGCCCTTTTTGATCGCTTCTTCCAGCAGTTTAGCATCGGGAACTACGTGCAACAGCTTGCACCACAAATGCAACCCGCCCTGAGGCGCAGTGAAGGTAACCAAATCCGGCAGCTCCTTCCGCAGAGATTCGATCAGTAGATCCCGTTTGAACTGCAATTGGATTTGCAGACGATCCAAATGAGGTCTAAAGTAAGACGATTTGATGAATTGGGCGGCTACCTGCTGCGGAATGACGCTTAGACCAAAGTCCATTTGCTGTCTGGCATCAGCGAGTCTCTCCACAATTGATCGCGGTGCTACCATCCAGCCGATCCGTAGACCGGAAGCGGCAATTTTGGAAAATGAACCGATATAAAGAATGGAACCGTTCGAATCCATCGATTTGAGCGGCATGGGTACTTTACCCTCGTAAGCCGTTAAGCTAAAAGGATCATCCTCCACAATTGGAAGTCCTAATTCGCTTGCGACGTCAAACAATTGTTTTCGCCGTTCCAAACTGATTACGGTACCAGTCGGGTTTTGAAAATTCGGGTTCAAGAACACCATCTTGATACGATGCTTTTTGTATAAAGAGCGAATGTCGTCCGGACACACTCCGTGCTCGTCAACAGGCAGCCGGAACAGACGCAGACCAGCGGATTGAAACATGGGCAATGAGTAGCAGTAAGAAGGATCTTCTATTGCAACGGCATCTCCTGGAGACAATAAACATTGCGTAATTAAATACAAAGACTGCTGGGAGCCGGATGTTATCAAAATGGATGATTCGGATGCTTGTATACCCCGATATGTATCCAAATAGGATACCAGTGCTTCTCTTAGCGGAACATAGCCTTGTGGGTTGTCATAGCCCAAATAAGATGTGTAACGATGTTCACTCATCAGTGCAGCAATTTCGTTGACGGGAGCTAAATCCGGTGATAGTTCGCCGCTGGCAAAATCTATCAAAGAAGGCTGCTGAGTCAGCGCTTCTCGAATCCTGCGCAAAAAGGGCAGATTGGGCAGAAAGCTGCCACCCTCGGCGTATCGACTCCAGTTAGGCGTATGCTTCGGCATAGCTCCCCATTTGGTTCTGCTTACACGCGTTCCGCTGCCTGCCCGGCTTTCAATGATCCCCATTGATCGAAGCTCGCCAAATGCCAAAATGACGGTGCTTCGGTTGACACCCAGTTGTTCCGCAAGTTTTCGTTCGGAGGGAAGCAAGCTGCCCGGGGGGAATTCACCGTAGGAAATTTTTTGTTCCAGGTGGTCTGCAATTTGTTCATAAAGAGGTTTGCTGCTTTGTCGATCGGGTTTCCACATGATTTCATCACCCTTTGTTCGTAAATAAAACGTAGCTGTGATGTTTATCATACCATTCATCTTTAATAGGTATGAACATGGTTTTCATCGTAACGTTGACAATTGTTTATCTATTTTTTGAACTTGGATGGTTCAAGAATGAATCAATTGGCTGGTCCGATTTCTTCTCCTTTTGGATGGTTTAATTGCTGCTCATTTCATTTATCATAGTAATCAAATAGGATTTATTTTGGGTTCATTGCCAAATTTTATACGGTGAGGTGTATTGAGATGAGAAAAAATCATTTAAAAGTAGCTGTTGTTCAATCCGCTCCCATATTGTTCAATAAACAATCTGCTTTGGACAAGATTGCTTCCATGACGAAGGAAGCTACCCATCAAGGGGCAGAACTGATCGTATTTCCTGAAGTCTTTTTGCCAGGCTATCCACGAGGACTGAGTTTTGGAACACGAGTCGGAAGCCGCACCGCAGACGGGAGAAAAGATTGGGAACGTTATTGGGCAAGCGCTATCGAAATACCGGGAGCCGAAACCCGGACTCTTGGTGAACTGGCAAAGGAGCTTGGGGTTTATCTGGTTATTGGCGTTGTAGAGCGGGATCAAGAATTTAGTACCGGCACGTTATTTAATTCGATTGTTTACATCGGCCCGGATGGGGAGCTTCTGGGCAAGCATCGAAAGCTAGTTCCTACAGGCTCCGAACGACTTCTATGGGGACAAGGGGATGGTAGTACGCTGAGTGTCTTCAATACGCCTTTCGGTAAAATTGGCGGATTGATTTGCTGGGAAAATTATATGCCACTAGCGAGAACGGCCATGTACGCACAAGGAATCGATATTTATATTGCGCCTACAGCGGACGCTCGCGATACTTGGCAAGCTACCATACGGCATATTGCTTGTGAAGGCCGCTGCTTTGTCATTTCCTGCAATCAGTATGTAACCAAGGCGTCTTATCCCACGGACTTGGCATGTTATGAAGACATTAAGGAAGATGCCGACATCCTCAGCAGAGGGGGAAGCGCCATTGTCGGCCCGCTTGGCGACTACATCGTTGAGCCGCTCTATAATGAGGAAGGGATTTTAATCGCAACATTAGATCTTAGTGAGATCATCCAAAGCCGTTTCGATTTTGATGTTGTTGGGCATTACAGTCGCCCGGATATATTTCAATTGGTCATTAACGATAATAAACAAGAGATTGTTCGGTCAAAAAAGCTGTAGATCCTTTACATTATATTATGTGACACGGCCTTGTGGTCGTGTTTTTTTTCTTTCCGTTCAAGAATGTAGGGGAGAAGGTTCATGCAGTTCATGTATCATCCAGGAATGGATTGTCCAGGGTGATGTTTTTGCCTATTTTTTTTACAATTTGAATACAATTCTTATGATGGTGCGTAGTACATGGTGGAATATATTTATAATTACCCAATATAGTCAAAAAACAACAATATGATAACTTTTTTTGGTAAAATAGACAGGGTAGGTGCTTTTAGCAGAATTTGTCTAATTCAAGAGGATCCTGGAATGATTAGCTGCGTAGTACCCATAGGAGGTGAATACATTTGAATATTACAAAATACATAAAGCTAATGGGACTAATTATCAGTGTGGTCGTTGTGAATATCTTAGTCCTTTCTCCTGGATTTATTGGAGTAAAGATAGGTGGCAGCCCTCTCGAAACTGCAGTTGGAGTAACTGTATTATTTGCAAGTGTGCTTGTGCTGCTCTACGGGAGTTATGCATTGCTATTTAAAACGCCCGCAGCGTTACCCGTAAAACAGATCAAAACATATGAGGACTATGTAGAGGCTTTGACTCACTACAGAAAAGTAAAAGTGTTGGAGTCAGACATCACTCTTGCGTTAAGGCAGCTGGAACGAATTAGAAAAAAGAAAGACACCTTATTAGAAATCCTAAATCAGAGATTTGAATCCACGGAGTTAAGTTACATAAAGTTTACTTCC
Source organism: Paenibacillus sp. UNC451MF (assembly GCF_000686845.1). Taxonomy (GTDB): domain Bacteria; phylum Bacillota; class Bacilli; order Paenibacillales; family NBRC-103111; genus Paenibacillus_S. The sequence continues at coordinate 150,540 of NZ_JMLS01000017.1, forward strand.
GTGACTCAAGAGGTAGAAAAGCTATTTTATCTTAATTTAAGAAGTGTTCTGAACAGGCTTCATGTTTTTGATGAGGCAGAGTATGAAAGTGTCATCGTTCAGAAATCAACACAATTATCCCCAAAGATTCTTCAAGAGAGAACTATAGTTTATAACGAGTATATGAATTTCATCAAAAATTCTCTTTCTACGAACGAAGAAATCTTATTAAAGCTAGATAAGCTGATATTGGAAATATCTCGGCTAGATAGCTTGGAGCCTGGGGATATTGAAGCGATGCCTTGTATGCAGGAGATAGACTCCTTAATTAAACAAACAAAACATTACAAACAGTAAGAGGTGCTAAGAATGCAAAAAAGAAGTAAATTTTTTCTGGTTTCAGGAATTATGGTTGTATTCGTATTTATCATGGTATATGCAGGAGTAAGTCTAACTTCAAATTTTGGAAAATCAAAAGCACAAATTACTTCTGAAGATGCAGCAAAGAAATTAAGAAAGCTTTACTCTGATGTTTCCGTTGCAACCGAGACACCCGTGAAGGGGCAAATAGACCTTAACCCGATAGATGTCGCGGCATCCTTGCCTGATATTTCCAAGTTCCCTATAACCGTAAACAACACGACGGATAATTTTGTTGAAATTTTCTCGTCTACTGAGAAGTCAGGGACTGGCGTTGACGGTTGGTTGACTGAGGTAGCAACGGAGTTTAACAAAGCCAATATCATGGTAAACGGCAAATCTGCTTCCGTAAAAATTCGCAATATTGCTTCCGGCACTGCTGCTGATTATATTAAATCCGGTAAATATGTTCCAGACGCTTTTACCCCTTCAAATGAATTGTGGGGAGAAATGGTCAAGGCCAGCGGGGTCAAGACGCAGCTCGTATCCAAGCGTCTCACAGGTAACGTTCCTGGAATTGTTATAACTAAGTCTAAATATGATGCTATAGTGGGCAAATATGGTTCGGTGAATGTAAAAACCGTTACGGATGCTATTGCGAATAACGAACTTGCCATGGGTTATACCGATCCCTTTGCCAGTTCCACTGGGTTGAATTTTCTTGTAACCGCGCTCAGCACGTTCGACAGTTCGAATATTTTGAGTGATAAAGCGGTTCAAGGATTTGAAAAATTTCAATCTAACGTACCATTTATTGCATCTACAACCATACAGATGAGGGACGCGGCTAAGTCTGGTGCACTTGATGGATTTGTTTTGGAATACCAGACGTATGTCAATACAGCCGACTTGAAATCTGGCTTTGTCTTTACCCCATTTGGTGTAAGGCATGACAGTCCATTATATGCATTGGGCGATCTTTCGCAAAACAAATCAGAAATTCTCTCTAAATTCTCGGAATTCGTAACGCAGGATAAATATCAAAAGGCGGCACAACAAAAAGGCTTTAACAGTCTAGAGGAGTACAAATCCGAACTCGCACCCGTCGATGGTAACCTTCTGTCATCTGCGCAAAAGGTTTGGAAAGAAAAGAAAGACGGTAGCAAGCCCCTTGCAGCGGTTTTTGTAACGGATGTTTCGGGCAGCATGGCGGGAACGCCTATCAACCGATTGAAGGAATCATTGATAAAAGGTCAAAAATATTTAGGTAAAAGCAATAGCATCGGTCTTGTCTCTTATTCAAGTGGCGTAACCATAAAGCTGCCTATCGGTAAATACGATACTTCCCAGCAGTCTATGTTTGTCGGGGCTGTGAATAGTCTCCAGGCTAGTGGCGGCACGGCCACCTTTGATGCCATTATTGTAGCGTTGAAGATGCTTCAAGATGAGGTAGCTGCCAACCCCGATGTTAAGCCTATCATCTTCGTCCTTAGTGATGGAGAAACAAATGAGGGCCATTCATTAAATGACATTAAAGGGTTAGTCGAGGCTTTCAAGATCCCTATTTACACTGTTGGCTACAACGCAAACATAAAGGCACTTCAAAGTATTTCAAGCATCAATGAAGCAGCAAGTATTAATGCAGATACAGATGATGTGGTCTACAAGCTAGGCAATTTATTTAATGTCCAAATGTAGTGTAACCAAAGGAGGATTGGCATGTCATTTTCTATGGAAGTTGTAAGTACGGAAGTAATTAAAGAAGTGATAGAGCAAGAGGTAAAGCCTGTACCTGAGGAGATAGCAAAGCTGAAGGAGGCAGCGGATGCGAATGTTGCGATCATTATGGCATTAGATCTTGATTCGCTTGATAAGAAGAAAGAAATATTGCAGTCTATTGACACCTATGGCTTGAATACAATGAGAATGTCCTCGAAAAAAAATACAATGCTGCAGGTTTCTGTAGGAAATCTTTCAAAAATTGGCGACGAGGGGGGACCGATAGCAAAGGGTCTTGCCGAGTTGCATACTCAGTTAAAAGATTTGGACCCGAGCGTAGTTGACTTTGCAAAGAGAGGTCTCCTTGGAAAATTGTTCAATCCGTTGCGTGCGTACTTCCTTAAATATGAAAAAGCGGACGTGGTGATAGCGGATATTGTTGTTTCTTTGGAGAAGGGGAAATCGACCCTCAAAAATGACAACACAACCCTTGAAATCGAACAACAGGAAGTCAGGGAATTGACTAAAAAACTTAGAAAAGAAATTCAACTGGGGATGTTAATGGATGAGTCCATTGAAGCGCAAATCGAAGCAGCGAAACTGCGTAACGAGGATCCAGATAAAATCCGTTTCATCACAGAAGAAGTGTTATTTCCTTTGCGTCAGCGCTTAATGGATATGCAGCAAATGTTGGCTGTGAATCAACAGGGCATTATGGCTTTCGAGGTTATAATTCGTAACAATAAAGAGCTCATTCGTGGAGTAGATAGGGCTAATACGGTTACTATTTCTGCTTTGCGAATTGCTGTAACTGTAGCAAGCGCGCTTTACAATCAAGGAATCGTTCTGAAAAAGATCGACCTCTTGAACCAAACGACGAATGATATTATCGCAGGTACGTCAAGGATGTTGAAGGAGCAAGGGGTTGCAATACAAAAACAAGCTATGCAAACTAGTGTTTCGGTAGAGACATTGAAACAGGCCTTTACTGACGTATTGTCTGCTTTCGATTCTATTAGCATGTATAAGCAAGAAGCACTTCCTAAGATGCGTGAAACGATCGATCAATTCCGAACATTGGCGGATGCTGGCGAGAAGCAGATTCTGCGGTTAGAGAAAGGGAATATGTTGGGTCTTTAATCATTAGAAAGAATTAGATCCTGCCAGAATTAGTGCGGTCATGTTCTACTTGGCCGCACTTTTTTCTTTTATCAAACATAAGTTTCTGAGCTTGTTGAAGGAGGATACAACGAATGGAGGACTCTGTAGTAATACAAGCAGAACGGATTGCGGGCTATTTTCTGCTAGAACAAGTGAAAACATCATACCAGATCGTAGGTAAAGGCACCGTAAATAAGGTTTGCGTTGTTGAGACGGAGAGTCGTAAAGTAGTTGTCCGTATGAACGATTCAAGTACATTTCCAAGCTTTATTAAAGAAAAATGGTGTATCGAGCAGGCAGCTGCAGTTGGCATTCCTGGACCTAGGGTGTTGTCCATTGGATTAGTTAATGAAACAGCTTATATGATTCAATCTTTTATTGATGGTGATAACGGGTTAGATAGTACGATTCGCAAGTCCTATGTTTGGAAGCAACTTGGCGAATACGCCAAACTTATTCACTCGATTCAAGTGAAAGGATACGGAGAAAATCTGATTGATCCAGTCCGTGGTGTGTTTCAGTCACCTTCTCATCCGGGATCAGACGGCAGTTGGGAGGGGTATGTGCAGTATAATATCCATAGTTTGACAGAGTATGATCGATTGATTGAGCTTGGAGTAATCACTCAGAAGGAATCGCAGAGAGTGCGAAAACTGTTCGAGAATTTGAAGAAAGAAACATTCCGCTTCGGTTTAAATCATGGAGATATCTCTTTGAAGAATACGATTGTCAGTCAGGCAGGCCAAGTTATATTACTGGATTGGGGCAGTGCAGAAGTAAGTGTGGTACCACATGGTGATATTATCCAAATGATACAGTGCCAAATCCTAAATGAAAGGCCGAATGTTGACGAACTCAAAACATTTTTAGACGGTTACGGGATAAGTGAAAAAGAGCTTACTGCCCTGAAACATTTGCTGCTGTTAAGAGCTTTCGATAAACTCAGGTGGGCTATTGATCGAAGACCTGACCTGGTCGAACCCTTTGCTGCGTTTGCAAAACAAGTCGTTAATAGGATAATGGATTAGAAGTAATTGAAAGCTGTACAGCTCGAATTTAGCAATAGCTCCGCGGCTTGGAATATACCAGGGTTAGCCACTTCGAATAGAAGAAGCAGATTTATTGTCCCCATGGACAACATTGTAAGATCTTGTAATTTAGGTTTTGAACGATTTTTTTAGTGCAAATAAAACTAGATATCACTATAATTATAGTATAAATTTCTTCTACATTGATGTTAGAGAGCGAAGAGAGGAGGAAATTTAGAATGGGCCATGCCTATTTCGATGATGATCTACTGGATTTTTTTGATATATGGATGAAAGACCAAGGCTTTACTTCCCAAACGCAAAAAGCTTATCTTGGCGATACGCGACAGTTTTTAGAATCGATTGCGCCAAAGGCAATAACAGAAATTGAATCCATCGATATTATGCGATTCCTTACTAAAGTACGGCAGCGTGGAGCAGGCGACTCAACAAGGAACCGATATTTATCATCTGTGCGCACATTTTACAACGCCTTAGTAGAGCACAGGTATGTTTCGAATAATCCCGCATTGCATATAAAAAAGTCAAGGATTGAAAAAGAAAAGATGCCTTCCTACCTTGAGGAAAATCTGTTATCCCTTTTTATAGAATCCATCGAAGGCAAATATCAAATTAGAAACGTAGCTATGTTCCTTCTAATGAGTTATGCTGGACTGCGCGTTAGTGAATTGAGTAAAATGAATATTTCAGATTTCAAAAAATCGACCAACGTTTTAGAAGTTAATGGTAAGGGGAGAAAATGGAGGACAATCCCACTTCCGGAGCAGTTGGTTTATATTCTCAATTTAGCGCTCGAAGAACGTATTCAACCTAAAAAGGATACGGAGCAAGCTTTTTTTATTTCTCAGTTTGGTCGGCGGATAACCATTCGAATGATTCAAAAAATTGCTGAAGCCAACTTCTCAGTGCTCAAAAAGAAGTATAGCGAGCTTCAGGGAAAAGCGCTAAGTAGTCACAAGCTAAGGCATACGTTTGCTACTCAGCAGGTAATCGCAGGGACGGATATACGGACTTTACAAGAACTACTTGGGCATTCAAGTATTCAAACTACTCAAATTTATACGCACGTTGGTGATAAGCAAAAACAAGAAGCTATGAACCGAGTCGTACCTTATTTGCCCAAATTCCGCAGTCAAGTTTCACTATAAGCTCTTGGCAATGAGTGGCTAAACAAAGCCGATGAAAAACGATATGCAATTCACGAGATTTCTTCTTGTTCTGGAGAATAAATCGCAAAAAGCCGCCCGTGAAGGCGGCTTTTGCATTTAATGATGCTGTTTAATCCATGTGACGAAGAATTCAGTCATAAGTAACGTGAGAGCAGCGTTTCGTACACACTTTTCGGCCGAAGCCCTACCAGCTTTTCAACGGGTTCTCCGTTGTGGAACACAATGACGGTTGGCATCGACATAATTCCGTACTCGGCAGCTACCTCAGGCGATGCATCACAATCCACTTTCAATAACGATAACCTTTCCCCATACTCGCGGTCTAGCTCTTCGAGAATTGGCAGCAGCACTTTGCACGGAGGACACCAAGAAGCGCCAAATTCGACGAGCGTCACCCCTTGTTCGCGTATCATTCTTCGAAAAGATGTATCATTGTTAACTTTCATGCTCATAGCTCATTCCTCCTTATCGTCAATTTGTCGCTCATCTAAGATGGAGCGGATGCGATCCTCTAAATTCAACTTGATATTTTGCAGCAGATGAATCTGATCATCAATCTCCGCAAGCTTCTGACGGTAAATGGGGAGCACTTCCTGACAGAATGCTTCCTTGTTCTTCAAGACACATTGCAGAAAGCCAGCAATCTGCTCTGTTGACAGCCCGAGGGCCAGATATAACTGAATTGTCCGCACCTGTTCTTCTGTGAGTGGCGAATATTCCCGATATCCGTTACCATGGCGGGCTGGAGTAAGTAGACCCTGCTGCTCGTAATAGCGCAACGATCTAATGCTAACCCCTGTACGGGCTGACAGCTCCCCGATTTTCATACAAAGCACCTCCTTTTCGGACGATACACATTCATTATAAACCCTGACATTAATGTGAGGGTCAAGTGGTTTTATTATAAAAATGCCGGAGACATTAGATCACAATGTGGAAGTCTTTTTGTGGTTCTGCAGATACATTGCAACATAAAAAACTAGTTTACGTCTAGAAGAATAGGGTTAATTAAACAAATATGCCTAAAGGAGGGAAATGGTGAATGATGAACATGGAAAAAAATATCCAAGCAGATATTGCCATTATAGGCGGAGGGGTAGGAGGTTGTTCCGCAGCGCTAGCCGCATGCAGTTTGGGAAAGAAAGTGTACATGACCGAAGAATACGATTGGATTGGCGGTCAGTTGACGAGTCAGGCTGTTCCACCTGATGAGCATAAGTGGATTGAGCAATTCGGCTGTACGCGAAGCTATCGAAAATTTCGCGACCAGGTCAGGAGCTATTACCATCATAACTATCTGTTATCGGAATATGGGCGTTCGGCATACTATTTGAATCCCGGTAACGGCGGAGTAAGCCGGCTATGCGCTGAACCGCGCGTCATGCATGCCGTGCTGCAGCAGATGCTCGCACCATTCATCAACAGCGGGAAACTCACCGTTCATACACGTTGTAAAATAACAAAAGCACATACACAAGGTAACAAGATCCAAGCCGTTTCCGTAAAACACGAAAATGGGGAGACACTGACTGTCCACGCAGCTTATTTTCTTGATGCAACGGAATGCGGGGACGTGCTGCCTCTTGCGGAGGTTGAATACGTAACCGGGGCAGAATCGAGACAAGAAACAAGCGAACCACATGCATTGGAGGGTCCTGCTGATCCTTATGATATCCAAGCATTTACTTACTGCTTCGCCATGGACTATTTCGAAGGTGAAAATCACGTGATTGATAAACCCAAAGATTATGAGTTCTGGCGTACTTTTCAAGCGCCATTCTGGCCAAACCCGCAGCTGAATTGGGTATCACCAGATCCCAAAACGCTGGAACCGACGGAAGAAACTCTTTTTCCCGGTACAGATAAATATCCTTTGTATGTTTATCGTCGTATTGTGGATCAAGCGAATTTTACATCCGGAACGTATCCGTCAGATATTTCGTTAGTCAACTGGGCTCAGAATGATTACTTTCTTGGAAACATCTACGATGTGCCTGAATCACTGGTCGAAAAGCATCTGCACCAAGCGAAACAGTTGAGCTTTTCTTTGTTATACTGGCTGCAGACGGAAGCTCCTCGGCCTGACGGGGGAGTGGGTTACCCGGGACTGAGGCTGCGTCCAGATGTTGTCGGGACTACTGATGGAATGGCTCAGGGGCCGTATATTCGGGAATCGCGCAGGATAAAGGCGGAATTCACGGTATTAGAACAGCATGTAAGTGCTGCAATACGAGACGAGCAGGGGGCAGAAGAGTTCCCAGACAGCGTAGGAATCGGATGTTACAGAATTGATTTGCATCCAACTATGCGGGGACACAATTTCCTGGACATTTCTTCGGTACCTTTTCAGATTCCACTGGGTAGTCTGATTCCCAAACGGGTTACGAACCTACTAGCTGCATGCAAAAATATTGGGACGACCCATATTACGAATGGTTGCTACAGACTTCATCCGGTTGAATGGAATATAGGGGAGTCCGCAGGCTATACAGCAGCATTTTGTTTGAACCAGAGCATGAACCCCAGTGAGGTTCGCGCAAACGCAGAGAAGCTCAAAGAACTTCAAGCTTTACTTACGGCGAATGGGATCGAATTGGCTTGGCCTAAGATAGGAGCTGTGTAACCGATCCTCACTTAGAGTTAACATGATTTACAGTTGCAAGAATCATTATATTCTAATAAAGATCGCTCTCCACCTGGTAAAACAGGGAAATGAGGAGAGCGATCTTTTTCAGCCTTCTTTTGACATAACACCGAACATCATTCGATACTGCAAGGGTGAAAAGCCAAACTGATTTTTAAACTGACGGCTGAAGTAATGAAGCTGGATTCCTACCGTTGAAGCGATGTCCGTAACCGACAAGGAGGTGGAGGTCAGCAGTTTTTTTGCCTTCTCCATCCTTAATTCATGAATGTATTGAACGGGCGACAACCCTAGCATCGATTTGAATAATTGGCTGAAATACTGAGGATTCATGTGAACCAACGATACGAGTTCGTTCATTGTAATCGGCTCTGACAGATGATCCTCTATATATTGTACGACGAGCTCCATCTTCTCGTGAGACAACGCTCCAGCAAGATGTACCTTCTCAATTCCTGATTGTTCGAAAAAGTAATGCAGCAGCTCGAACAGAAGCGCCTTCACTTTCCAGACGGCAATAAGATCAGGACTCCTGAAATAATGGACAAGCTCCTGAAATAGCCTTTTTACTCGCTCCATATCGCTAACTTCTATATAAAACGGTGTTTGTAATACATCCAGTAAACTCAAATCTCCGATGGACGCCGTAAAATGGCAAAAATATTTTAAATACGTATGATCGCTGATGGTCCCATGCCCTTCCCGAATTCCCGAAGGAATCAAATATAATTGCCCAGCTCGGGGACTGAATTCTTGATCGTTGATGCTAAGCCATCCTTCTCCATCCAAAATAAAATAAAATTTATGAAGCTCGGGAACAAAACTCATATTTCCCCAACTGCGCGGAACTCTTACCATACTGGCAGACGTAACCGTCGTTTGCATATTGGACAAATAATGCTTCAAAAGTCGATTGTGATGGATCAGAATCATAATTTCCTCCATATTATGGTAAATTTTTAGGAACTTTAAGTGGTTTATGCAAAGATATTATACAACAGAATCTTTAGAATGGGAGTGAAAGGAGAGGTTTATAAGCTGAAAGGGAGGAAGGGATATGGTTCGATCATTCGGTTTGTTATTAATTGCGGTATGGATTGTATTAACGACTGCAGGTTGCACTCCAACAGAAGGAAGTAACAGTAAGGAGCGGGGAATGGAACAAGAAAGCTCCCTCAAACCCGTCAATTTAAAGGTACTCGGCATTATTACATTCTCCGACGAGCAGTGGGACAACATCTTCGTCAAGCCGATCCAAAAGAAATTTCCTAACGTGACATTGGAGAGATTGAACGAAAAAAATTACAGGGAAAGACTAACATCGGGGTATGTTCCAGACCTGCTCATTACTTCTTATGCTTCTATTCCAGATTTGATCGAACTGAAGGTTGCCGGCGATATCGGACCCATGATGCAAAAATATAAGTTCGATGGTACCAATTTTGATAAGCCTGTTATGGACATGTTCAAAAGCTTCCCTTCATTCCAATTTGCCGGTTTACCAATGTATAAAAACCCTAAGGTAATGTTTTACAACAAAGATATTTTCGATAGGTTTGGCGTTCCTTACCCTACGGATAATATGACCTGGGAGCAAGCAGTAGAGCTTGCCCGCAAATTGACAGTTACTGATGAAGGCATTCCTTACATGGGACTTCAGCCGGGAGGGCTGTCGCATCTTGCAGGACAATTATCTCTTCTGCAAGTCGATCCGAAAACGAATAAAGCTGCGGTTAATTCCGACGATTACCAACGGCTGTTTCAATTTTTGAAGCAGATCCAAACGATTCCAGGTATGGATTTGGGCAAGGCCAACTCGGATGCTTTTTTCAAAAACCGCACGCTTGCGATGTACGATTATTGGACGACGGACGGTTTGATTCCACTAGAGGAAGCTCATAAAACGGGAAATCCGTTGAACTGGGATTTGGTTACTTCGCCAATGTTCGCAGATAAACCTGGAATTCACTCGATGACGGATGTACATGTCATGCTCATGTCTGAGATGAGCGAGCACAAAGATCTGGTGTATCAAATCATGTCCTATATTGCCTCTTCAGAGGAAGTTCAATCCGAGTTCGCCAAAATTGGAAGAGCTCCTGTGTTACGCAGCGATAAAGTATTTCAACACTTCGGAGAAAATTTCGCTAGCGTGAAAGGAAAGAATCTTGAAGCCATCTTTAAGACTGGATTCGCGCCAAGACCCGCACCTTCTGCATATGAAGGATTGGCCAGTAAGCCAGTGAATGATGCGCTGTCCCGAGTCTTATCCGGTAGCGAGGATATCAACACCGCATTGAGGAAAGCTGAGGAGGAAGCCAATAAAAACATTGAAACGGCTGCAACAGCGAAGTAGCGGGATGATGCGAATGACTGCTAGAGAAGGAGTGTAATAACCAAGTGACGCAAAAAGAGAGTGAAGTAAGGAAACAGCGGCTTGTTGATAAAGGAGTTCAAGAACAATCAGACTTCTACTTACTTGCAGTGGAGAGGGAACGGCCCATTGTTACACTTCAGGATATGCCTGAAGATTGGCTTGAACGTTCCGAGCGGAGAGAGTTTACAGCTGTCACAAGACCGGGCGAGTTTTTTGCTCTACAAATCGTGTTATTCGCTAGTAGCTGTTCGTTGCAGCAGGTACAAGCAGACTTCAAGGATTTGGTATCCGGGCATGGACAGCGAATTCCTTCTTCAGGGATCGAATGCTTTGCCTTGGAAGGACAAGATGCCTCAGGTCAATTGTTCAAGAAGGACGTTACTGTCAATCAGGGTGGGGTTCAGTCATTATGGATTGGAATCTCTGTTCCGACAGATGCATCAGCGGACCATTATATCGGTGAATGGACCATTATGGCTGGCAGCAAACGTAAGCAGTTAACCGTTAGGCTTACCGTAGCGGGGGAACCATTGGACGATGCCGGGGATAGCGAACTATGGAGACATTCCCGTTTAAGGTGGCTGAACTCGGATGTGGCCCTGGATGACGATGTTACATTGCCCTATACTCCGGTTACCTTAAAAGGCATGACGGTAGGATGCCTTGGCAGGGAAATGACGTTAGACGAGCATGGATTTCCCGAATCGATTATCAGTCGGTTTAATTACGCGGTGGACGGAATGCTGGAAAAAGGACGGCCTATTCTCGAGGAACGGATACGACTTGTTGTGGAGAGCCAACACGGAGAAGTCGAGTGGAAGAGTAAGGGATTCCAAATCGAACAGCAGACAGACAGCTGCATCGGTTGGATTGCGGAAAGCGACAGTAGAACATGGGAGATGAGTTGTCAGGCTAAGTTGGAGTTCGATGGATTCGTTCAATTCGACGTGACCTTAAGGGCGAAAGAGTCGGTATGCATCAACGATATACGGCTGGATATTCCTTTTGTACCAGAAGTGGCGCGCTATGCGATGGGAATGGGCCATAAGGGAGGATTCCTCCCCGACCAGCTTGATTGGAAATGGGACCCATCCAAGCATCAAAATGCGATATGGATCGGAGACGTCAATGCCGGTCTTCGGTGCCGGCTTCTCGACCCGGATGGACAGAGACCGTTCGTTAATATCTACTACAAGCACCGTCCGATAACGGTCCCGGACAGTTGGCATAATCAAGGTAAAGGAGGCGTTACACTCTTAAGGCAAGAACGCAACGTACTATTCCGCGCTTATAGCGGAGAACGTATTGTCGATAGGGGAGAGGAGCTCCATTTCCAGTTCGATCTGATGATCACACCGCTGAAGACTATCGATATGCTCGGTCATTGGAACAACCGGTATTATCATCGTCTGGAAGGAAAGGCGTTAATGAATACGTGGCAGGCAGCAGCGGAGGCAAGCGGCGCCAATATCATCAATGTTCATCATGGTGCCGAAGCCCATCCTTATATTAACTATCCGTTCCTTGAAGTGGAGAACTTGAAGCAATTCGTTGAGGAAGCTCACGACAAGGACTTGAAGGTTAAGCTGTATTACACCGTTCGGGAAATGTCCGATCATATGGTGGAACTGAAAGCACTCCGAAGCTTGGGTGATGAAATATTTCCACATCCGAACCCAGCAGTAACCACTTCATTGTGGCAGGGGGATGCCGCCGCTTGGGTGCGCGAGCATCTGGGAGATGACGTCATACCGGCATGGAAACATGAATTTAAAGTAGGAAAACATGCCGGGGAAATTGATGCGGCTATTCTTACAGACGGCACTTCGAGGATGGTCAACTACTATCTGGAGGGGCTGAAATGGCTCGCGGAGCAGGTCGGTATTGATGGTATTTATATTGATGATACCGCATATGACCGTATCGCAATGCGTCGTGCCCGCAAAGTTCTGGATCGGGCGAAACCCGGCTCCCTCATCGATTTTCATACATGGAATCATATGAACGAGCGGGCAGGCTTTATCAACAATGCCATTTTGTATATGGAGCTGTTTCCTTATCTGGACAGCTTATGGATTGGAGAAGGCTTTCGCTATAACGAGGTAAGCCCTGAATATTGGCTTGTAGAAATAAGCGGTATCCCATTCGGATTAATGGGAGAAATGCTCGGTCATGGCAATCCGTGGCGCGGGATGGTATACGGCATGCCGAATCGGCTTGGTTGGTTCGGCCAAAGTCCCGAACATCTCTGGAAGCTGTGGGATCACTTCGGTATTCAGGAAGCACAAATGCTCGGTTATTGGCATCCTGATAATCCGGTGCATCCCGAGCGATCCGATGTGCAAGCCACTGTCTACAGTATGCCTGAGCAATTACTCATTGTTCTTGCGAGCTGGGCGGAGGAGCCGATCGAGTGTGGGCTGCAAATCGATTGGGAGAAGCTTGGTTGGAATCGCGAATTGATATCCATCGAAGTGCCGGCGATTCCGGATGTTCAAGAACGATTGACACTGGAATCATTAGACAGGATACCGCTGCAGCCTCAGCAAGGTTTACTTATTGTATTGCGATCAAATAAGAGACAACAGGAGGAGTAACGCTCATGATAGGAGATATGAAGAAGAATTTTTTTAATAAAGAGGTTGTAAACGGCTTATTGAACAGGCTACTGGGTTCAGCGAATCGAGAACAATTTGATCTGGAAGAGATTGCACAGGAGAATGGACTTGATGTGTTTGAAATTGAAAACAGAGGTAAACGCGTCGTGCTCCGGGGCTCTAACGGCATCAGTCTTGCTTCCGCTCTCCACTGGTATTTGAAATATAGTTGCCATGCTCATATATCCTGGTCGGGAAATCAGCTTTCATTGCCGGAGCAGCTTCCTCAGGCAGTAGAGATTCGTAATACGACGCCATACCGCCACCGCTATATGTACAACTTCTGCACCTTCAATTATTCGATGACTTGGTGGGATTGGGAGCGTTGGGAGCGCGAAATCGATTGGATGGCTCTGCACGGGATCAATATGCCGCTCTCCGTAACCGGACAGGAAGCGGTTTGGATGGCGACCGGGCGCAGACTCGGGCTGTCAGACGAAGATATGCTGCAGCATTTGACAGGACCGGCATATTTGGCATGGCACTATATGGGAAATGTAGACGGTATGGGAGGACCACTTCCGCAAAGCTGGATCGACGGGCAGCAGGAGCTGCAGCAGCAAATACTTGAGCGCGAGCGGCAATTCGGTATGACACCGGTACTTGCGGGATTCTACGGTCATGTACCAGCTGTATTGAGAGAGAAGCGTCCCGGCGCGAATATCACGCAGCTTAAGTCATGGTTCGGTATGCCCGGCATTCACTTCCTCGATCCTCGCGACCCGTTGTTTGACGAGGCAGCTGCTATTTTTTACGAGGAACAGGAAAGGCTCTATGGCACGAACCATTTGTATGCTATGGATCTGTTCCATGAAGGCAAATCTCCTGACAACTCGCCAGAATATGTGACGGCGTCAGCAAAGGCTGTTTGTCAAAGCATGTTGAACCACGACACAGAGGGAGTTTGGGTCATGCAAAGCTGGTCGATGTCAGAGCCGATTGTGCGAGCGCTCCCAGAGCGGCATCTTCTGATGCTGGATCTGTATGCGGAGAATAACGCCAAGTGGAAGCAAACCCATGCCTTCTACGGCAAACCGTGGGTTTGGTGCATGCTGCATAATTTCGGAGGGCGCAACGGAATGTTCGGCGATTTGGAGGCTGTGGCGCAAGGTCCGGCGCAGGCGCTTCACGATCCGGGGAAGGGCGATATGGCAGGAATCGGATTCGCTCCCGAAGCCATAGAAGAAAACCCTGTATTTTACGAGCTGCTGAGTGAAATGGTTTGGCGGAAGGAAGCTCCCGAGCTGGATAAGTGGGTGCCAACTTATTTGCAACGCCGTTATGGGAGCCACAATGAAACAGCAGTGGAAGCGTGGCATTGGCTACGACGGTCGGTATATTCCAAAAATTCGAATTATGAAACCGTCGTTTGTGCCAGACCCAAGCTGGAGATCAGACGAACATGCAATGGAACTGTAGTCCCCTTTTACGATGTACGAATGCTGCTACGTGCATGGGAGTGTTTGTTGGGTTCTGGGGATGAATTGCGGTCATCTGCCAATTACCAGTACGATCTTGTCAATGTAGGCCGTCAAGTGCTGTCTGATATCGCCAGGCCTCTGCACTTGAAAATGATCGAGTCGTTTCGGCAAAAAGACCGCACGCTGTTCAATCACAATTGGAGCGCATTGGAGACACTGATCAGTGATCTGGATGAGTTGCTTGCAACGAATGTTCATTTTCTTACAGGACCTTGGGTAAACAGTGCGAAGAAGTGGGGGGGCAATACCGAAGAGAAGGCGCTTCACGAGTTCAATGCCCGCACGATCATCTCCACCTGGTGGCCTGAAGTCACTTTCGACGACTATGCACACAAACAGTGGTCCGGTATTATGTCAAGCTTTTATCTGGAAAGGTGGAGAAGATTCGCCGTCTGTTTGGAAGCTGCTATCGACGAACCGGATGCATTCGACCAGGAAGCCTTTGACCTTGATATTCGCAAATGGGAGCTAGACTGGATGAAGGGAAGCGATGCGTTTGCCACAGAACCGGCAGGGGACCCCGTAGCCGTATCCCGTCGGTTGTGCGAGACATATGCGTCTTGGGTCGACCATTTCTGGAATAAATAATACTATTCAAAAAGGTTGCTCCTTATAATAAAGCCAACCTCCTATTCCGAGAACCGGAGTAGGGGGTTGTTTGTGTTCATTTTTCACTTTATATTTGATACAAAACACTAAACAGCAACTTAGAACTGTTAAAGCGGTATAATGAAATAATCGATGCCAATACGTTTAGGTAAAAACTGTTATGGAAGAGACTGGAAGGATCATGTAAAATAGGAATGCAGATCAGAACAGCTGCGGTTGAGACTGAATAATGGGAGAGGATAATTACGATAAGAGAACTAAATGAGTTCAACTTACAGCAATCTTTAGGTGTTGAGAAAGGGGTACACTTTGCAACTCTGTATACGTGAATATGAAAGTCATGATTTGGAGCAGGTACTGAAATTATCACATGCTTTTTATGCTGGAATTCAGGGTTCATTTTCGTTGGTTGACAATATAATGGGAAATCGAATGATTGCGAAGTATGTGATAAGTGATTTGGAAACTGGACTCATTTATGGATATGCACTACTAGCAGAACAGATTATGCAAAAAATCAAGTTAAGATTAGAGTTTGTCGTAAAAAACGACTTCACGCTGATGGAGGTAATTCATGAACTTTACAACAAAATAGAAAATGTCATAAAAAAGGTGGCCCCCTACACAGTCGAAACAAGAATGTTCACTCCAAATTCGAAAGAAATCAATTTTTTTACAGGAAAAGGGTTTAAAGAAAATCATCGTATGGTAAAACAGATTCTTCATATTCAGTCAGCTAACATAGATTCTATTACTGGTCTTGAGAATGATCTGCAGAATAAAGGAATCATTATCAGCACGTTGGCTGAAGAGAAAGTCTATCGCTCAGAGTCCTTGAATGATTTAAAAAGACTTATACTTGACACCAATCCCGATTTTCCAAACGAGCTCCCATCACATTTAATGCAACCAAATAAGGATACATCATGGTTGAACAAATCAGAACTAATTCCAGAGGCATTTTTTATCGCAATTCAAGAAGGATGTTATGTCGGTTATTCATGTCTATTTAAGGGTCCAAATAACTCATTGATTCAAGGTAATACAGCTATTTGCAGGGATTTAAGAAATCTCGGAATTGCTACATTACTGAAATTGAGAGGGATCTCTTTCGCCAAGATGAATAGCTTTGACATTATCTATACAGCAAATCGAGATTCGAATAGATCCATGGCAAGGATTAATGAAAAGCTTGGGTGGATTATGTACGATAGTGAAATTCGTATGGAGAAGATAGTAAATAAACAATACGGAATTTAATAATGTCAGTTAATATAATCATTGTTTGCTGTTTTGAATAGGACAGGTGATGTTAGAAGAGGAGTTGTAACCGCTATCTATCCAGCACTTAGAGAAGCGAAAGGACAATAGCGGTTTTTTGGGGATACGATCGAGAACTTAGCCTTTTTCCAGATGAGTCTACAGGGAAATGTAAATACTACTCTACGGGACAATAGCCCCGAATCGTTCCAATTCACGACGCAGACGGTCAATAGGAACGTCTCGTACCGAACTTCGCTCTTCAACTGCAATCGCTGCAGCCATTCCTGCTACCTGTCCGGTGGCCATACAGCTGGCTTGAACGCGAAATGCCGAATTCGCCATCCTGTCGCCGGAAACGCAGCGGCCGGCAACGAGTAGGTCATCGCTTCCTTTCGGAATTAATGCCCGGTAAGGCAGTGTGGGTACAACTCCCGGCGCAATCATTTTTTGCTCGATATGAAAGTCGCTATGATGGTGCAAATCGATCGGATAAAAGCTGTTGCAGACCGCATCCGGCCATACATATCCGGACACATATGCTAATTCGTCCACGACCGCTTCTCCATCGATGCGCCAAGTTTCACGAATTCCGCATTCGTTCGCAAAATATCGGACCTCCAGCTTTTCGCAGCCAGGAACACTTCGCAGCATTGTTACAGTATCTAGCAAATATTGTCTTGCTTGGATCTCCGCAAGCGTCTTCGTCTCCGAATCTGAACCATCAATCCCCTGAATATGCATATGAATACGCCCCGACTTCAGATCATGGTACAAATTGTTTCGGCTGCGGCCGATGACTCCGTTTCGATAGGCATCCTCATATATCCGATTCAGCTCTTTTTCGTTCACAGCCGTGAGATCGTAACCATCAATATCATTGATCAGCGTTCCCGGTTGAAGCTGCTCTCCTTTCATGCGCGAGTATCCCATTATTCCCGTTACATTAGCATCACCGGTCGCATCAATAAGCTTGCTGGCCTTAAACCACTTTAAGCCCTCCTTGCCGACCAGCGCTACATAGTTTCCATCATCTCGTTTTACAACGGCAGCCGGCATTTCATGAAATCTTAGACACACGCCTGCTTCAAGACACATCTGATCCAGCACCGAACAATAAATAAACCGGTTCACCCCTATTTGTTGCATCCAATGCTTTTGCGGGATAATGGAGAAGTCAGGAAGTTCCGCTCCACCCAACGACGCAGTACGTTCAATAATTTCCCACCCGATACCCCGTATCACCTGCTTACCCCAAGCATGAAAGAGGCCAGGAAAATTGACCGATGCTACGGTTGTCGTTCCGCCGAGGACACCGTTTTTTTCTACTAGCGCTGTCCGTTTTCCAGCACGAGCTGCTTGAATTGCCGCCACACATCCAGCTGATCCGCCACCGAAAACTATGATGTCATATTCTTCTTGTACCGTAATACTTGCATGTATAGGGTTGTCTGCCAACAATCCGGCGTTTTGCTCCATATTCATTTTCTCACCGCTTCCAAAGCTTTATTGGCCTGCTCCTCAGTCTCTCTCAGTGCAGTATTCAGATCCATATTGCCCACAATGACCTTTGCCAGATTCACGCTAAGCGGCGTTGATATCAAGCCATCATTTGCGGAACGGATGATTGGAGCAGCAGGCTTATTCGTCGATAGCGCCTCAATGATTTGTTTATCTTTATAGGTTGTATCCTGACCGAATGCATCTCGGACAGCCTGGCTTTTTACGACAGGTATAAAGCCCTTCTTCGATAGAGTCGTCTGGAATTCGTCCGAAACTAGAAATTTCAAAACTTCCATCCCCTGATCCTTATACTTGCTCGTACTCGTAATAAAGAGGCCATTCGGATAAGGCTGGGAGCCTACTCCCGGCAAATCGCTGAACACAGGCAAGCTGACAATCCCCCAGTTGAATGTGTTAAAGTCAGGCTGCATTTGCAGGTAAAAATTCATAACAAACATAGCCATATTTTTGTCTTTCATAAAGTTGTCGTTATTGAATGTTTTATTTAATGAGGTTAAATATCCGCGATAACCGTCCGCAAAGGTCGGCTCCAGAATGGTTTTGCTGATCAGCTTGTAATAATCACTAGTATTGATTGCCGCTTTTCCCGTCGCCTCATTGATAAAAGGCAAAGAGTACGGATTCATCGTCAACATGTGATTGATGGAAACGCCAAGACCAATGTACTGTCGATCTTCGAAACGGGTTAACCTATTTCCCAACGCAATAGCCTCATCCCAAGTCATTCCATTTTTAGGATAAGGGACGCCGAATTTATCGAAAATGTCCTTGTTGTAATAAAGCACCAGCCCTCCATCATGAAGCGGAAAACCGTACAATTTCCCTTGATCGCTTAGCGATTGGAATACAGCAGGTTCGAACCGTTCCATATCAATTTTATGTGTCTTAATAAGCGGAGTCAGATCATAGTTGAAACCGTTATCAATTATATTGGTGCGCATGCCCCCTATTGAATCATGAATCAGGTCGATTGTTTGACCGGAAGTGATTACATTTTGAAGCGAGTTTTGAGCGTTTCCCTGAATGTAGGTGAATTTGTACTTCGGAAACTTTTGTTTAAGTGCTGTCCCAAACCGTTCATTCCATACTTCTTCCGAATTGCCGACCGCACCAAAAACAACGAGTTCAGCTGGCTCATCGGTATACGTTTTTGATTCAGCATCGGGTATCGGTTGTTCCGATAGGTTCAACGTTTCGCTGCATGCCACCAAAACGAAAGCCATTAGCAGACACGTTGCGAATGCCTTACAATTGGTCTTTCTCATGGTACGTACAACCCCTTTGTTTTATGGGATATAGCAGGCCTGCTATCCTCATTTATTGTAGGTGAATGGATTTACTTTCTCCATACACTTTTGTAAGCTAAATGATATACAAATGATCCTAGCTAAAGAACAAGTCGTTCACGGATGATCTTACAGAAGAGGGGAAATCTATTGAATATTCCGTTAATCGGACTTATCCCGCAATTGACGTATTTTCGGCACGTGGTTCGACGAGAACAATTTTTTGAATATGAGAGTATTCAGAAGGAATGGCTCTTATTTGCTGTAGAGGACGGATCGTTTTATTTTGAAATCGAACACCATCACGCAACCGCCTCTTTCGGCGATCTCGTCTTCTGTCCACCTGGCGTCGTGTTTCGTCGGGTTGTCATCTCTCCCGTCACGCTCTTTGTACTCCGGATGGGGTGGAGGGACGATCAGGGGAATGAACTCAATCCTATGCAGCTCGATAGTCTTCCGATTGGTAAAGTCAGCTTGCGCAATATGGAAAAGCTTCTTGCCGATTACACTGCATTAAAACAGAACAATTACCTTGACGAGCGATGGAACATGGTTATTAAAAGCCATTATCTGCACCATATCTGGCTTCTGCATTGCGAAGAAGCGGAAGACTTGCCGACCGTAGTGGTTCCCCGTACCTCAGATCCACTCGTTCAGAAGGCGACTAAGCTTATTCAGACGCAAGCATTTGAGCAGTTAAGCTTGAATTCGATCGCCTCAACCCTTGGAATTAGCAGGGTGCAGTTATGCCAAAAGTTCCAAGAGGAACTAGGGACGACTCCAATCAAATATCTCACCGCCCTTCGTATCGAGAAAGCCAAGAAGCTGCTTACCGAAACGAATTTGACGCTGGATCAAATATCGGAATGCTGTGGCTATCAGAACGGGTTTTACTTAAGCCGTGTATTTAAACACAATTGCTCGATGACTCCCAAACAATACCGTAAGGAACATCGCCTGTAGGGACATCTCATAGTTAACGGACAGGATTATGTGATGATAAGCAAGTCATAGGCAAGTAGTTCGATAATGTGGAGGAATAAACCATGTCTTATCCATTCGATTGCATTACCAACTTTATTTTCGTTGAAACCGAAATTGCTCCAGCAGATGTGATTTTAGTTCCTGGTGCAAGTCATCCACAATTAATGGAAAAAGCGGCTTCCTTGTATCTACAGGGACTAGCGCCGTATATACTTCCATCTGGCGGAGCTAACCAATATGTAGAAACCACTGAATGGGATTTTTTACGGAATATTGCCATTGCGAATGGAGTGCCTGAAGAAGCCATTTTAAAGGAAGATAAAGCACAAAATACTTTTCAAAATGCTCGTTTTTCGCTGGAGGTTCTAAAAAATAAAGGAGTTTCCCCTAAAAAAGTTATATTGGTTTGTAAAGCAGGACACTCTCGTCGAGCATTATTAACTTATCAAACCGTGTTTCCAAAAGAAACTGAATTCTTCATCTCGCCTGTAATCGACAGAGCAGGAATAACCAAGGAAAACTGGTTTTTATCTGAAGTTGGGGTAAGTCGTATAATGACTGAAGTTGAGAAAATCGGTAAATACTTTGGTCATTCTATTTTAAATTGGGTTAAATAAAAGAAATACCGGCTACTGATGAATTCAGTAGCCGGTTTTAGCGTCATTTTGTACCAAAAACCGAATATTGTTCAAGCTTGAAAAAGAAATCCTTGAAGATCGGGTCTCTATGCACAAAATTAGCATAACGGATGAAATGGCGCGAGTTATCTTGACTCCAGGTGATCTGATTCGTCAATAGGGGACTATGGACAAGTGCGGTTGGAACGGTAGCAGGGTTAACTAACCACGCGATTACGGAAATGTCCCAGATGACACGGGAGTATGCAAAATGGTCCTTACTGCATGCTTCATAACGTTCCGCGAGGAAATCTCCGATAGATCCTTTGCCCTTAACATATCGCTCCACTTCGGGAAGCGTCGTTAATAAGTGGGATGCTACGCCGACACATGGGATGAGTACAAGCGGCACGCCACAATCAAACAGGATTTGGGCTGAGAGAACGTCCTGCTTCAGATTGAATTCATTCGTATCAGCCCAATCGAGATGGTGACCTCCCAACCAAACGACAACGATTCTTTCTATAATCTTGGGTTCAAGCAGGATTGCTGAAGCAACGTTGGTGATTGCACCTATGCCAACTACATATAATGGTTCATTATCCGGAGCAGCCATGGCACGTGCAATAAGATCACGGGCAGCCGGACTATCTACCGGCTCTTCAGCCGCTCGCAAGAACCTCTCAGAACCTCGAAAGACGAAGTCCTCCGCATGAACATTCATTCTTTGCAAAATACGAATAATTTCGTCATAACTTTTTTTCATCCCGTCCTTGGGACCTTCGGACAAGTGGTTAAAAAACGGTGCAGCATAAATCGCATGCAGATTGATTTTTTCTTTGGATAACAACGTGTAGACAATAGCGAATTGATCGTCGATTTCATTAAACGTGTCCGTATCAAGCACGACATTTACCATGCCTAACGGCGGCTGCAAGCGCCGAATAAGCTGTTCTTCATGGATTCTCGGGAATTTGACCGGCATAGGAATTCACCTTTCTTTTTGTGATTGAGATAAGTTTTCTATATCTTTTGGTTATTTCATGATGAATTATAACGAAGAAGGTATGTGAATTATATATTTATTCGGAGGTTCTTTTATATATATCGGCTTTATAAACAACGGAAGACGATCTGGCTTAGTTGGGATGGTCTCTTTTCAACGCGAATCTATTCAGATGCTTATAAATAGCCAAAAAGTATAATTGAGTATCCGAAAAATGATAAGATTCGTGAACGATGATGCAGATAAGGAGAGACGACGTTAAATCATGATAATTTTTTGAGGCATGCTCCGAATGATCATCAAGATATGTTAAAAAAAGCCGAAAGATATAAATGAATTCTCCGAATAATTATATTATTCATCCCTAAGCGCCAGTATAATTTTGTCATGATTCATATAAATCGTTTGAATGAACAAGTCAATGATAAGGAGGGCGATTGCAGCAGATCATTTTTTGCCAACTTAATTTGAGTGTCTTTAATGAAAGCGCTTTATACGAGGATAATATGTGACTTGAGGCTTTGAAAACGGGGGATAGGTTTCCAACGGTGTGTGAGTTGGGACCGAACCATTATAACAATTAGAAAGGGAGGAAGCAGTAATGTTCACAAAAAGCGTCGTGTTGACAGTAACAGCAGCAAGCCTCTTGACAATCATGGCCGGATGTACACCACCTTCGGTAGAAGAGAAGAAACCAGAGACCTCACAGCAGCCGAAGATCGAAGTTCCGCAAGGCCCGGTGACCTTCAAAGTCGCTTCGAGCAGGACTAAGGATAGCTTCGAGGAGGTAACCAAGTCTATTCGTGCGAAATATCCGAACGTTAAATTGGAATTCATGACCAATTACAAGCTTGAAGAGAAGACGCTTAGAGAGATGATCGCATCGGGGGATGTGCCAGATATTTTCGACGTTGCTACAACCCATATTCCAATTATCCTAGACTTAGACTTTCCTCTTGATCTCGAGCCGATAATCCAAAAGTATAATGTAAACCTCAGCCATATCGATCAGGAAGCGCTAAAAGACATTCGTGCTTATAATGGGAAGCAGATGATGATACCGACGAACTTGACGCCGCCAATGGCACTTTTTTACAACAAAGATTTATTTGACCGTTATGGTGTACCGTACCCGAAGGTCGGAAGTACGTGGGATGAACTGATGGATTCAGCCAAAAAGCTGTCACGTTCCGATGGTGGTATTAACTACATGGGGTTGTCTACAAGCAATAACGCCAACTATATGGTTAAACAGATGTCTCTGTCTTATATTGACCCCCAAAATGGTAGATCCGGCTTAGTCTCGAACGAAGGATGGAAAAGAATGTTTGAGAAGTGGAAGGATATCTACAGTATCCCGGGCAATTACCCAACGGGTACAAGATTCACCGCTGGAACGAATTATTTCCTGAAGGATAAGAACCTGGCCATGTATCCGTTCTATCTCTTTTTGCTGCAAGAGAAGGCATTTCAGGATGCTGCGAGCAGTGGGTTTAATTGGGGAGTAACGACTTGGCCAACCTTTAAAGATGCTCCGGGGGTTGGTTTTGGGAGCTTTTCCGGAGGATTTATGATTAGCAAATCGAATAAGTATCCAGAATTTGCTTTTCAAGTCATGATGACCTTGATGTCGGATGAAGGGCAGATCGATCTGGCGAAGAATGGCATGACACCGAGTGTGACAAAGCCGGAGCTCCGCAGCCACATCTATGAAGGCAATCCGGTTGTGAATCAAATCCCTAAAGACATATTGACCGCCATTTATAACACGAAAGAACCAAAGCCAGTTTTCAGAACTAAATATGATACAACCGCTTTAAGCATCGTAACGAAATATATGCATGAATATCTTGATGGCAAAACAGATTTGAACACAGTGCTCTTAAGAGCGGATGAGGAAATCAATAAGGTTATCGAAGCGGATAAGAAATAAGAGAACGTAACATCGGTGCTAGTAGCTTCGCTATGATGCGTAAAGACGGTTCCTGGGTATCCAGGAGTCGTCTTTTGTTGTAGTCTTTGCATAGGACTGCATTTGGGAAAGCAGTGGGAAGTGCTAAGCAAATATTTGGGGTTTTCAACACCCAGGAGGGAGTAAACATGAACGTTATTCTCAATTTGTTTCATACGGTAACTCGCGCTGCGGACAGTTATATTCATTTTCACACTCACAACGGTTTTGAAATCGTATATTACGTCAACGGAAGTGGTACGACGCAGATTGACAAAGAGAAATTTGATTATGATGCCAGTTGTTTCTCTGTCAGTCAGCCGGGTTGCCGACATGATGAATACCGTCGTACTACCACGGATGTAATCTATCTCGTTTTTAACTGCAATATCTCAACGATCCCACTTCGGAATGGTCTATACCGCGATCCCGACGGAACCATCTGTAAGCTGCTGCAGCGGATGGCTGCAGAACTCTCTTGCAAGTCGAAATACTATGATATCCTTCTTCGCTGCCTCCTAATGGAAGTTATTGTAGAGATCGGCCGGATCACGAATGTTGAGACGGTAGAAGAGGCAGACGATAACCTGATCTATGCTAAAAACTACATCGAGCAATATCACGGTGAGAAAATGGATCTGCAAGGTCTTGCCAAAACGCTAGGTTACAGCTATGACTACTTTCGTCATTTATTTAAAGACTATACAGGTTATTCGCCTATGCAATATGCCGTTCAACAGCGTCTTGAACGCTCCAGACAGATGCTTACGGAGGGCAGAGAACCGATTACAACGATCTCAATTGAATGCGGCTTCTCCAACAGCCCTCAATTTTGCAAAATGTTCAAGAATCAATTTGGGATGAGCCCGAAGCGATTTCGGGAAAAGCATGGGGTTATGCAAAAGCTATAAATACCAGAATTCCTATTTTTCTGAAAAAGTTATAAAATAAACTACATACAAGCCTTTGGCAGATTGTGGGGGACAAATGATGAAGGGAAATAGCATGCCTGATAGCCTGAACCGCTTATTGCGCCACCGGCTTTCCGGCTTGAGGCTGAATTTGATACATGCAAAGTATTCGGAATGTCCTTCGAACTGGATAAGGCACAATTTCATACCCGAATATAATAAGTTCTACTATATTACCGAAGGTTACGGTTCCATAAAGGTTGGCAACCATATCTTTGAACCAGAGCCGGGGCAGTTGTTCTTTGCCCCAGCAGATATTTTGCAATCCTTTGCAGTGACTAATGGACAGCCTTACCGGATGTATTGGAGTCATTTTATTTCCAATATAGGATTAGGACAATTATTCCAAACGTTCGGTCTCCCGAATATTGTTACTGTGAGGGAGCCTAGCCGATTGCTGGAGCATTTTCGTCAAATGAGTACAAATCGAGAAAGTCCGTTGCCTACGTCTTCTTTGAAAATCCAATCAGCTCTATTTGAAATTCTGTCTTTGTTTATTGATACAGCATTGTCCGAAGGGGCCGTCAGTGTGCCTGTTTTATCTGATAGCAAGCTACTTGACACGATTCAATACATCGATCAAAATCTGTCCAATGAATTTACAATCGACGAGCTGTCGGAAATCGCGCATTTTCATCCAAACTATTTTATACGTTTCTTTAAAATGCATTTGGGTGTTCCACCGATGCGCTATATTTACGAACGGAGACTTGAGAAAGCCAAGGAGCTGCTGGTGAGCACGGACTTGAAGATCAGTGAAATAGCTGATTCCACAGGGTTCTATGAAGCATCCCATTTCTCCACAGCCTTTAAAAAATATACGGGTATTTCGCCGTCGGCGTATAGGAACAAGTAGATGTACCCCTAGCTAAGTGCGTAGGAAAGGAGTTTGGGAACAGAACTTTTACAAAGTTAGTTAGATATAAGCAGTAGTTAATATTATTCATTTCAGTCAAAATGAAAGCGCTTTATAATAAAAAAGCACAAGATTCAGCTGTGCAAGTAAAAGGTTATAGACCCTAGTATGAAAGGGGGAGTAGGCTTTAGACTGATTAGAAGCAGAAGATTCCGGAGGAATACTGCACCGCATTCTATTCAAGCCAATTGGCACTGAAAAGGAGGAAATTATCTTATGTCTAGGTTCTTTGCTATTCTTAAGGTACAAATGAAGTGTCTCGCATTAACCGGATTGCTCTTAACCAGCCTCTCACCGTTTACAGTCGGTCAGGTTCAAGCCGCCGATCCTATGGTGGTTGACAGTTTCAGTGGTCCTGTTACTCAGAATGAAATAAATTCGTTTAAATCCTACATCTTAAGCCTTCAGCCTGTCGTTTGGCCCAATACCGAATCCATGCAAAACGAATATGCCCAAGGGAAAAGTGGCGAAAGCATTAAAGCTATGGGGCTTATGTATGAAATGACAGGTGATACGGCTATTCTTGATCGTATGATCTACTTCTGCGGGGTCCTTCTCTCCCAGCGTAACGATATATTGCCGGCTCCATACGGCCAACGGACCGTATGGACTAATACTATTGCTCCCGTATGGCCGGGCAACAGTACTGGAACCGCGTCCGCAGATTCAGCCAACGGCGACCCGGTCGGTCATCTTGCCAACTGCGCCAGGTTAATCCTTTCAACTCCATCGATTTGGAATACGACGGTTCCGGACGGCAACCCTTATGGTCACGGTGTGACCTATAAACAACGTGCAACCAAATTTTTAACTGAAGCCGATTTTGTAGTCAGCCAGTTCATTTTTCCAAAGCTGCTTAATTTATCGAACGGCAATAAGTACTACTTTTCATCGCAATCCCCTTACATGACCAATGGGGCAATGCCTTGGAACCAGCAAATGATGATTTCGTTCGGCTTGCAAAATCTTGCCGTTGCTCATGAACTTCTGGGAGATAATCCGACGCTTGTATCCCAATATGACAGCATTGTACAGGCGAATGTGAATTGGTTTTTTGCCAACAATTCTGCCAAACAGGTTTATACGAACAGTGCCGGTAATACCACTTACAATTGGGGTTATAACCCTACGCTTCTGAGCGGGGAGGATAACAGTCACGGGAGTCTGGACGTAGCAGGTTTCTATCGCCAATTTTTAAGCGGCCGTTACGGCATAACGGCTGCGCAGCTGAAGCCTCTTGCCAACATGTATGCAGACATTATGATGAGGGGGCCAAACGATTTTGCGGGTAAAGTTGACGGAACGGATGGCTCAGGGAACAGTGCACCTACGACGTATGCCCGGAGCGGATACTTATTCTTGACGGCGCTTCGTCCGGATGTATACAACGCGTTAACCAACGCGGATTCGTCGAGAGCTGGCACAAGCATGGATATATTCTCCCGATTGATGTGGGCAAAAAACAAGAGGTACCAAAATGGCGGGAACCTTGCCTCGGGTAAGACCTACAGTGCCTCCTCGACTTGGAGCTCGTCGTACGACGCTAATAAAGCGTTCGACGGTGACGCTGCAAGCCGTTGGTCGGCGTCAAGCGGCTCTGTGAGTAACCAATGGATCCGTGTTGATTTAGGCACCGCGAAAAATTTTAATCAGGTGTTCGTTAAGGAAATCACCTACAATAGGATTACGTCCTACAAGCTGCAATACTCTAATGACGGAACGACATTTACGGATATTGCTGGTACGTCGGGAACAACGATCGGTGCAGGCAAGTCGATAGATTTTAGTAATATTAGCGCCCGATATTTGCGGCTTTACATCAACTCTGCCAGTCAGGAGCCGACCGTTAACGAGATAGAGGTATACGAATCAAATTGAATCAGGTAATTAAAGTAAACTCGAACTAGATAGTATTCCATTTAAATCATAGTGTACCTGCCATCTTGTTTCTAAGGATCGGCAGGTATTTTTATATTGAACATTTGCTATTTGATCGAACTCTTCAGTTAACTGCACAAGCTGATTGTGTGGAAAAAGTGAGTTATATACAAAAATACCTTGGAAAAAGACATTCCCTTTTTGAGTGAGTGTTATAAAATAAAAATAGGATCGGCAATGGGGACAGGCACAATTTAGTGTGGAACCTACTACCTTGGTGGAACTTTGCATGTCCAGCTTACTTATTGGCATTTAGTTCGTCCTTTCAAGTGCTCGGTGATAGTATACTAAAATGAAGACGCTTGCAAAAGTAAGGGATGTATGTGAGTAGATTTAATTTTGAGGAAATCTTTATTCTACTTTTAGGAGGCAAACTACATGCAAACTGGACCGAAATCGACGATTGAATTGAATGAGGAAGAGAAGCCATCAAGAAGAACACAACGGGTACTACCGTTGAACGAGGTTGAGGTAGTCAGTCCAGACGGCAGAGTGAAGTTCATCGTGGGCTCCAATCCGGAGCGGATAAGCTTCAAAGTGACACTAGATGACACCATCGTCATTGAACCATCCGCATTACACATGATAGTAGACGGTTACCATCTATCTTCGGGTGTCATTTTGGGTGGACTCGAAACGTACAACATAGACGAAACCTATGCGTGGCACGGCGCCCATAGCACAGCAACCAATCAATGCAATGGCGTGAAGATGCAGCTTACCCATGATCTAAGCATGACTTCTTATATTTTGGAAATCCGGGTATTTAATGATGGCGTAGCCTATCGTCATGTCGTTGCAGGTGAGGAAGAGGATGTTCGCGTACCGGACGAAGCTTCCGAGTTCATCCTTCCAGCGGGTTCTACGGTCTGGTTCCACGGGCTAGAAGGACACTACGAAGCTGAATATGCCAAGGAGGAAGTGTCCAATACCCTATCGGGTCAGTGGAGCGGCCCTCCATTGACCTTCCAGCTGCCGGATAATAAGGGGTATGGTGCAATAACTGAAGCCAATCTGGTGAATTATAGCGGAATGGCCTTGGAAAGTGACGGAAGGCGTGGTTGGGTTATTGGTCTTGCTCATCGTCATCCGATAAATTATCCGTATGAGCTTCGATATGGACGTGAAGAGGCGAAACGTCTGGCTACGCCAGCTTCGGTTAACGGCACTGTGACCACGCCTTGGCGCGTGGTGTTGGTGGCTCGTGACTTAAACATGCTTGTGAACTGCGATATTGTGCACAATCTATGTCCTCAGGCGGACACGCGACTGTTCCCTCAACAGGTGAAAACGCCTTGGGTGGAGCCAGGCCTCGCCGTATGGGATTACCTGGACAGGAATTACGAGCCAAGGGAGGGTATCAGTCCTTTGGATCTGATGAAACGCTTCTCCCTAATGGCTAATGAGATTGGTGCCAAATATCACATTCTGGAGGGCTTCGCCTACCGCTGGTCTGACGAAGAAATCCGGGAGTTTGTGGATTACTCGAATGCTCTAGGCGTAAGAGTCATGTTCTGGAGGCACAGCAATCAGTTACGGACTGAGGAGAGCCGAGAACAGTTTTTCTCACGGCTGCATCGACTGGGTGTGAGCGGTGCCAAGATCGACTTCTTTGACCATGAGGCCAAGGAAAATATTGATCTTTACGAGGAGCTGCTCAGATTGGCTGCGGAGTACGAGCTTGTGCTCAACTTCCATGGCTCCAACAAGCCAACAGGCCGCATCCGAACTTGGCCGAATGCCATGATCTATGAAGGAATCCGAGGTATGGAATCAAGCGGGTTGATGAAGCGGGCACGTCACGAGACGATTCTGCCTTTCACTCGCTATTTGGCTGGACCAGCGGATTACACAACGATGATCTTCACGGAACGGAGAAGGGATTCAACTTGGGCGCACCAGATCGCATGCCTTGCGACATTCCACAGTCCGATGCTGACGATCGCTGCGCATCCGCAGAGTGTTCTGGATAATCCAGCTGTGGAAGTTATCAAAAGCATTCAGGCTGTATGGGATGAGACTATAGTGCTGCCGGAGTCGAGGATTGGGGAGCTGACGATCTTCGCAAGGCGGAGCGGCGAGAAATGGATATTAGCGGTCATGAGTGCCAGTCCTGCCCCAAAAATCCAAGTGCCTTTATCCTTCCTTGGTGAGGGGGCATATAAGGCAGTCTTCGTGCATGACAATATGGAAAATGATGGAGCCGTTGTCGTTGAGAATAGCACTTCAGAGCGAACCGAAACGTTGACAATTGAACTGAACAGCGGCGGCGGATTTGTCGGCCTGTTCACAAAGTAACAGCTATAATAACATCAAGCCTTAGCCTAACCTCCATGGTTTGACTAAGGCTTGATCTGTTTCAGTAGCTCGTTTCCGGATACATTACTTTCACCGGATAGGAGAATGATCATGACAAAGAAAAGTTACTTTTTAAAATTGCTGGCTTTCAATATTGCCCTCGTCATCATTTCTGTATCTTTTCTCGGTTACATAGCATATTGGAAAACATCCGGGGTATTAAATGAGAGGATCCACACTGTTAATACAGAGATGTTGATCCAAACACAGCTTCAATTAGAAAACTCGCTTCAATCCATAGAATCCGCCATCGTACAATTGTCATTATCGCCGATCTTCACAAAAATTTTGGAAGATGATTTAAATATCATAAGCTATGATAATTATTTAAAGGTCAGAAACATGGTGCTTGAAATCAGCTCCTTGTACTTACATGACTCCATTATTAATAATATCGAAATCATTAATTTGGAAAAAGGCTGGGTTTTACGCAATGGCGGAGTCCTTGCTATTACCGAGGTATATAATGACGAAGAAATCGAGAAGTTTAGGCAGTCCGGCACCGGGTCATCATGGAGCAAGTTGAATGCCGACTACTTTCAATATACGTTAAAGGTTCCTTTTGCAAGCTTTCAACAGTTTCAAGGTATTATTCGAACGAAGCTGTCCAGTCACGAAATTAATCAAGAGCTGATGGCAAATAAAGAGCTGGGCGAAATCACGTTGATCGACGCTAATGGCCAGATGATTCGAAGCTTTACGCAATATAAGCTGAGAGACGACAATGTTAACGAAATCGTTGACCAAATTCACTCAAGAACTAGTCAGGCTCCACAAGGAACGTTCCTCGCCAAGCTCGGCGACGCCGACTATTCGATAATTTACATGCAGTCC
Source organism: Paenibacillus sp. UNC451MF (assembly GCF_000686845.1). Classification (GTDB taxonomy): domain Bacteria; phylum Bacillota; class Bacilli; order Paenibacillales; family NBRC-103111; genus Paenibacillus_S. Next base: position 181,390 of record NZ_JMLS01000017.1, read on the forward strand.
GCCAAATATAAGTGGACGTATGTATCTGTCGTTTCTACCTTAGAGGCCAGACGAGACTCGCGATTTATCGGCTTATTTATTTTCATTACGGGCATTTTCGTGGTAAGCGTGTTTTTTGTTCTTTCTTTATTCGGTACGAGAAGGCTGTATTCACCGATCAAACGGTTATACCAGCTGGTTTCGTTGTACTCCAACGAGAAGTCTCCATTGCAGAGCAATGAACTGGACTTTATGAATAACAAGCTGCTTCTATTTTTTCAGGATAGTAAGAAGCTTCAAGGGCAGCTGGAAATTCAGACGCAGCAGCTGAACGATTTTTTTGCCTTTAAGCTGTTCCAAGGGGAAGTCAAGCAGCGAGAGATTGATAAGAATTGGAGCAATCAAGTTCATTGGTGCCAATTTGGAGTGCTTACTGTACAAATCGATACCATAGAGGGGACCGTATACAAGGATTCCGATAAAGATCTTTTGCTATTTGCGGTCAAAAATATGGGGACTGAAATCGCAGGGGAATTACTTGTGCTGAATCCCGTCATTATGCATAATATAGCCGTCGTTTTAATGGGTGTAAATCATCGCAGCGCTGGGGCATTCAAGGAAGAAATATATTTGCTATCGCGCTCTATTCAGCAAGCTATTAAGCAATATTTGCGGCTGCAAATCAGCATCGGGATCAGTGCACCATTCACCAAATTAGTACAGGCCGGAGTAGCTTTCCACGAAGCAGCCGATGCGCTCAAATCGCGGATTACCCATGGCCGTGAGGCGATATTATTTGCCTCTGAAGTCGATGTAGCCGATGCGGTGAAGGTGAAGTATCCGACACATATTGTGAAAGAATTAACCGATGCCGTCAAATTTGGTGATACCGACCAGTCCAAGCGTTCTCTAAATTCCTTTACCAAGGAAATATTTTCTGGTCAGTACGATTATCGGAATTGCTCCATGTTTGTCTTCCTATTGCTTATGGATTTGATTAAAATTTCTAATCACTCAGATGAAAGATTTCTCAAATTATTCAGGGAAAAGCCGATCTTTGACCAACTGGATTTATTGCTGCAAACGTCTGCTCAGGAAACGGAAGAGTGGATTCATAGTCAGGTTGTAGAGCCGATTATCGAAGAAATTCTTGCAAGGAACGAGACCCAACAAAGGAATATAACGAAAATGCTGATACAGTACATACAGGACGAGTATGATACGGAATTGACTCTAGAAGGCTGCGCATCCCGTCTTCACTACAATCCCAATTATTTGGGGCAAATCTTCAAAAGAGAAACAGGGAGCACCTTCAGTGATTACCTGTCTCAATACCGGCTGATCCTTTCAAAGAAGTTGCTCGTTGAAACCAATGATCAAGTACAAGAAATTGCGGAGAAGCTCCGCTTTAGCAATTCACAGAATTTTATTCGTTATTTTCGCAAAATGGAAGGGATGACGCCGAAACAGTATAGGGATTATGAAGCAAAACGCGGATCTTTGTCCCGATAATCCCTAAACCACTACACTGTGGATTATAGATAACTCTTGTGAACAACGGTGATCACCAAACAACTGCGGGACGGATTATTTACGACTTACAGCCCGGCTTGGTATGTTACGGTTAGAAACCGGTCAGAGGGAGGGAATGAAATGAATACGCTTGCAAAAGGGGCTCAGGAAACGCCTTCTACGGCGAGCGTAAGGACGAGCGGTAAAATGGATCGATTCGTAAAAGAATTGATTAGAGACCGTTGGCTTTACCTTATGCTGCTACCAGGCGTACTGTTTTTTGTTGTGTTTCGCTACTTACCTATGTGGGGGCTAGTCATCGCATTTCAAAATTATATGCCGTTTCTGGGGATCATGAAAAGCGAGTGGGTAGGCTTTGCTCATTTCGAGTATTTGTTTACAAGCCCTGATTTCTGGATGCTGCTGCGCAATACCGTCATTTTGGCCGTCTACAATATATTTTTCTTTTTTCCGCTGCCGATTATCATTGCACTCCTTCTTAACGAGCTTAGACATGAATGGTTTAAAAAAATGGTTGTTTCGCTTATCTATGTGCCGCATTTTCTTTCTTGGGTTATTGTGGTCTCTTTCTTTTATATCTTTTTTACGATTAAAGACGGCATCATAAATGAGCTGATTCAGTCACTCGGCTTTGCTAAGATCCATTTTCTCGATAGTGCAGCCTGGTTCCGAACCGTGGTGACACTGGAAGTAATTTGGAAAGAAACCGGTTGGGGAACAATCATCTTTATGGCTGCATTGGCAGGTGTAAACCCCCAATTATATGAAGCGGCAAGGATGGATGGAGCGAACCGTCTTCAGCAGCTTTACCACATCACATTGCCTTCGATTCGAAGCACTATCATTATCCTATTAATTTTACGGTTAGGTTCGTTCTTAGATACTGGCTTCGAGCAAATTTTCCTAATGCTCAATGCACTCAATCGTGAGGTCGGTGAAGTGTTCGATACCTATGTATACACAGTGGGAATTCAAGGCGGTCAATTTAGCTTTAGCGCAGCAGTCGGTATGTTTAAATCGGTGATCGGACTCCTGCTCGTATTAATCACCAATCGGTTAGCTAAGAAGTTTGGTGAGGAAGGCATTTACTAGTAAGAAACGTGGAAAGGAGAGAGGGGAATGCATTTATATCGTTCTTGGGGCAGCCGGCTATTTGACACTCTCAACTATGTTCTTATGTTTCTCATAGCCTCCGTTACGGTCATCCCATTCCTGCTTAACGTGACTGGTTCATTCGCTTCTCCGGAAGAGGCATTGCACAAAAACTTTATTCTCATTCCGGAACATTTTTCGTTAGAAGCATACCGTTATATATTCAGCACGAACATCATCCCCCGCTCGCTGCTCGTCACCATCTTTATTACGATTGCAGGTACAGTGATTAATATCGTACTTACCTCATTAATGGCCTTCCCATTGGCAACGAAGCGTTTGCGTCTTCGTCGGCCAATCATGCTGATGGTTATCTTCTCCATGCTGTTCAGCGGGGGGATGATTCCTACTTATTTGGTGATTAAAAGTCTAGGGCTCTTAAATACATATGGGGCGTTGCTGCTTCCGAGTGCCATAAGTGCATTTTATTTGATTATCTTGAAGAACTTTTTCATGCAGCTCCCGGATGAGCTTGAGGATTCTGCCCGAATCGATGGCTGCAATGACCTTCAGACATTATTTCGAATCGTGATTCCTTTATCCATGCCGGCTATTGCGACACTAACGCTCTTTTATGCGGTTGGACATTGGAATACGTTTTTTAACGCCTTGCTGTATATTAATGACTCTGCAAAATTTCCAATTCAAGTGTGGCTGCGCACCATCGTCATCTTGTCACAAACAGGGATAGGGGATTCTGCGAATTCGTTCGAAGGAGCTATTCCTCCGGGCAAAACGATTCAAATGAGCGTCATCGTCGTATCCACGCTTCCTATATTGGTTGTTTACCCATTCCTGCAAAAGCATTTTGCCAAAGGCGTGCTGCTTGGGTCGGTTAAAGAGTAGGGTCGATTGCTCTGTGAAGGTTATCAATGCATCATACCAATAAAATGGAGGGTTGATTTTTATGAAAAGAGGTCGGCTGAGCAAGTCTGTTACTTCAACTGTATTGTTCACGGTTTTCATTTCAGCCTTAACTGCTTGCAATACCAATACGGAAACGGCAGCCCCAGCCCCAGACGCTTCGGGTACCGGCCCGATGACCATTAAAATGATGAGTCAGTATGAGAGTGCGGAGCCGCCTACTGCGGATAACCCCGTTATCAAGTATATCGAAAAGGAAACCAATACGAAATTGAATATCACGTGGGTACTGAACTCCAATTATACGGATAAATTGAATGTGACGATGGCATCTGGGGATCTGCCTCAGGCGATGCTTGTTGTCAATCCGCAGGATACCGTGATTGTCAGTGCAGCACAAAACGGCTTTTTCTGGGATGTGGAGCCTTATTTGAAAGACTACCCCAATCTGAGCAAGCTTGATAAGAACACGCTCAATAATACTCGGATTAACGGAAAAATATACGGGCTTTATCGCGGCCGCTATCCGGAAAGAATCGTGCTTTATTTCCGTAAGGATTGGCTCGACAATGTAGGTATCAAGGAGGCGCCTAAGACGGTGGATGAATACTATCAGGTGCTCAAAGCGTTTACGTATAACGACCCGGACAAGGATGGGAAGCAGAATACGTGGGGAATCACCGAGAACAAAGATCTTGGAACCTACACATTCCCGCTCCTGTTCGGCGCTCCGAACGGTTGGGGCTACGCAAACAACCAAGCGATTCCCGATTTCATGACTAAAGAATATATGGATTACCTTAAATTCATGAGAAAGCTATATGACGAGAAAATTTTAAACCAAGACTTTGCTACGGTGCCAAATGCTAATGTGTCGGATGACTGGAGTAAAGGGAAAATCGGCATCCGAGGCAATATTGCTGAAAACTATCGCGGAGATTCCTTCTCTTACCTCGGCAGAACACTACCTGGTGCGGATGTTCACATTATTCCGGCGTTAATCTCGACTACGGGACAGAAACGGGTCCAAACAAGCAGCGGCTATAACGGCATGTATATGTTCCCGAAATCAAGTGTGAAGACCGAGGCTGAGCTCAAGAAAATTCTTGGCTTCTTTGACAAAATGGCTGACGACAAAATGATCAAAACCGTTATGCTCGGAATTGACGGAGTTCATTATAAAGAAGAGAACGGTGTAACAAAAATTTTGGATGATACGAAATACAACAAAGAAGTGGTGCCAGTAGTCCATATGGCGATGCGATTAGATCTCATAAATAACGGTACACCACTTGCCAAGGAAGCAGCGGATGCCTTGAAGGAAATTAAGCAGTACGGTGTTACCGATGCAACCTTCGGACTTATCCTAAGTGACGACGGGAAGAAAAAACTATCGACTAATAAGAAAATTATCGATGACGCCAAAATCAAATTCATTATGGGTGTGATTGATGAGGCAGGCTACGCTAAGGAGATCGATCGATGGAAGCAGTTGGGCGGTAACGACGTCATTAAAGAATACACCGATCTGTATAACAAAAATAAGAAGTGAAGACAAGTCGTGGCTTTGCTGGATCAGGGCAAAAGCTCTGGTCCATTTCCTACGGAAGCGAAGTTATCTATCATATCTGGGAGCGTGAATTCATAATGGATTATAGGGAGCTTGTTTCGCATGGAGACTTACATTATAACCATACGGTCAAAAGAAGCGAGGGCGGGCTGCCTATTGGCAATGGTAAAATGGGCAGTCTGCTTTGGACCTCACCCTCTGCCGTCAAATTCCAGGTCAACCGAGTCGATGTGTATGCCAATGACCGTTCCACGAACAGCTTCAATCAGAGACATACGGATTACGGCTATGCATGCGGCTTTGTGGACATCGATTTGGTCGACTACGGAGAGGATGTTTTCCAAGACGGCACGGTCCACCAGCACTTAGATTTATACGATGCGCTTGCATCCATACGGGGCAATGGTGTGAAGCTTGAGGCTTTTGCATATGATCACAGCGATTTGTTTGCCATTAAGGTGGATGACGAAAGGGACCTACCTCAGGGTATCAATATTAAGCTGAAAATGCTGCGTCCAGCCGAGGTTATAACTAAAAGTCACTTGGCCGTTTCCACATTAAGCATGCAGAAAGGCATCATGCTCCTAAAGCAGGAATTCAGAGAGGGTAATTATTATTGCTCGTCGGTAGTTGCTATTGGCATCTCAGGCCGGGAAGGCGTCATTCGGATGAACGATGAGATGGGTGGTCGTGAGCCTGTATGTGACTTCAGGGAAAGCAAGGTGCTTGGACAACCAAATGAAACGGAAATGCGCTTATGCGTCAAACCGGAAGCGGGCAGCTTTGAAATCTTAATTGCGAGTGCCGCTACCTTCGATGAGAACGAAGATATTACGACTGCGGCTGTTAATCAACTGGTATCCGCCCAGAATGCGGGCTATGAGCGTATGCTGCAAGAACATAAAGCATGGTGGAATGAGTTCTGGAGTAAGTCCTACATCCGATTAAGCAGTGCAGATGGCAGCGCCGAACGTGTAGAAACGCACTATACCTATTACTTGTACCTTATGGCAGCGAATTCCCGTGGAGGAAAATACGCTCCGAATTTCGGCGGCATGCTGTTGAGTCCACGGGGCGATTTCCGACATTGGGGCGCCATGCAGTGGTGGAGCAACCTAAGACTTTATTACAATGCCGTTCTCGCTACAGGCCATCATGAGCTCATGCTGCCTTACTTCAGCATGTACTCAGGAATGTATGATTCCTGCGCCAAAGCAGCGGAGCAGCAGTGGGGGAGTAAAGGAATCTACATTCCGGAAACCGTATGGTTTAATGGTGTGGATGAGCTGCCAGAGGATGTCGCTGTGGAGATGAGAGAACTGTACTTGCTGCAAAAGCCATGGGAGGAGCGCTCGGAGCGGTTTAAACAATATGCCCACAACAAGCATCCGCACGAAAGCCGTTGGAATTGGAAAGGACATGAACGATGGGTGGATGGAAATTTAACCTATACCGATAAGAGCTGGGGTCCCTTTGGTTCCACATCGCATATGTTCGTCAACATCGCTGGGATTGCTTATCATTATTGGAACTATTATGAGTTCACCAATGACTCGGAATGGCTAAGAGACCGGGCTTACCCGATGATAAAAGGGGCTGCCGAGTTTTTGCGTAACTACCCTCATATGCGCAAAGACGAAGACGGCAAATATCATATGTACAATACCATTAGCGGGGAAAAATATATCGGCGGCAAAGATACGATACAGGTGATGTCTTCACTGTATGGGATTATGCCTGTGCTAATCAAGGCGGCGGACATTTTGGCCGTGGACTCAGAAATGATCCCTGTATGGAAAGAGTTTTACCACAATCTGGCTCCCATTCCGACGAGTGATCATCCTGAAGCGGTGTTCAAAACCAAAGAAAATGAGCCTGCAGTATGGGTAGGAGCCATCGGAAAAGTGCTAGACGAGAGAAGAGACATAGCTACAGATCCGATGCGTTACTTTAATCTGTGTACTCTGGAAACCGCCTTTGACAATCCAGAATGGTTTGAGATTGGCATGGCTACCCTTGCCTTCCAGGAAGCTCAACTGGGTGGAGACTGGGGCAAGGCAGCGACGGAGATGTCCTCCATTACTTCTGTGCTTGCAGGTATGGGGCATGCGGTGGGCTTCAAGCAAGCTGTAATGGCCCAGCTGGAATGTATTAATGCAGAACGAGAGTATTGCTATTATCAGGACACCGGCCGAATCAAGTTCTATGATAACCGGCTAACGGTTAGAGAAGGAGTCAACGCGATCAGTGCGCAGCGACTGGGCAATGTGGCGAACGGACTGCAATATGCATTATGTCAAAGTCAACCTGGTGGTCCAGGCAAAGCATCGGTCATTCATGTGTTCCCTGCCTGTCCGAAGGATTGGGATGCTGAATTCTCTCTTTGGTGCCATGGCGGCTTTAAGGTGACTTCTGCGATTCTTAAAGGTGTCATCGACTCCATCTCCATTGAGTCCACACTTGGCGGAATCTGCAGGCTGCGCAACCCATGGGGTGACAAGAAAATAGCGATTGTTCATGAAGACCAAAAAGAGATAACGCTGCTGGGGAGCTTGATCGAATTTGAGACTTATCGGGGGGCAACCTATTCGATAGCTGTACCCCATCATTAATCCTTGAGGAGTGTGTTCATAAGTGACAAAGATGGTCGAAGTAGGCAAGATAAATTATCGTGATCTCGTTTCTCGTGCGGATCTGCATTATGAGCATACAGTGAAACGTAGTGAAGGCGGTCTGCCTCTAGGAAACGGGAGGATGGGAAGCTTACTATGGACATCGCCTTCTGCGTTGAAATTTCAGATTAATCGGGCAGACGTATACGCTAATGACTGCAATACTAACAGCTTCAATCAGAGGCATATGGATTATGCATATGCGAGTGCATTTGTGGATATTGATTTCGTTGATTTTGGGGAAGATGTGTTTCTGGATGAAAGCATCAGACAGCATTTAAGCCTTTATGATGGAATAGCATCTATCCGTGGGGATGGGGTTACAGTGGAGGCCTTTGCTTCCGCCTATCAGGATGCTTTTGGGATTAGAGTATTGGATGAGAGAGAAGATCCTCAGGGAATCAATCTCAAACTAAAAATGCTTAGGCCTGCGGAAGTCGTGACCAAGAATCACTCGGCTGTATCCACTCTGAGTATGGCGGATGACATGGTTGTGCTTAAGCAGGTATTCCGGGAGGGAAGCCATTACTGCAGCTCCGCCGTTGTTATTGGAATCTGTGGGCGGGAAGCGAGAGCTAGAATGAACGATGAGTTCGGGGGTCGGGAGCCTGTAGGGCAATACCGGAAGAGCCAGGTTATCGGCCAGCCAAATGAAACCGAGATGCGCTTGTGTGTGAAGCCTGGTCAAGGCATGTTCGATATTTTTATCGGCAGCGCAGCCAGCTTTGACGAAGACGAGGATGTAGTTGCTGAAGCCATAAGGCAAGTACAACATGCTTTAAACACAGGGCTCGATCGCATGTTACTGGAGCATAAAGCTTGGTGGAACCAGTTCTGGGAAAAATCCTATATCCGCTTGCACAGTGAAGATGGCACAGCTGAATATGTGGAGCTTCACTATACCTACTACTTGTATTTGATGGCATCCAACTCCAGGGGAGCACAGTACCCACCGAATTTTGGAGGCATGCTGCTTAGTCCTCGGGGAGATCTGAGACACTGGGGAGCCATGCATTGGTGGAACAACATGAATTTATATTACAACGCAGTGCTCCCATCTGGCCACAATGAGCTTTTTCAGCCGTATTTCAACATGTATTCGGGCATGTATGATTCTTGCGTAAAGGCGGCAGAGCAGCAGTGGGGAAGCAAGGGAATCTACATTCCTGAGGTTGTGACGTTTAACGGAATGGAAGTGCTGCCTGAGGATATCGCGGAGGAGATGAGGGACTTGTACCTGTTGCGGAAGCCATGGGATCAAATGTCTGATCGATTCCGTGTATTCGCTAACGCCAAGAGGCCTCATGAAAGCCGTTGGAATTGGAAGTATCTGGAGAAATACGTGGATGGCCAATTTCAGTATGTAGAACGTGGGTTCGGGCCATTCGGATTTACGACTCACATGTTCGGCACCCAAGTCGGAATCGCCTATCATTACTGGCTGTATTACGAATATACGAAAGACGAAGCATGGCTTCGAGAGAGGGCATATCCCATCATTAAAGGAGCTGCCGAGTTTTTTCGCCATTTCCCCAACTTGAAGAAGGATGCAGACGGAACTTATAACATATATCACACAACCAGTGACGAAAAATATTATGACGGCAAAAACACGATGGACTCGATGGCAGCAATGCATACCATTTTTCCTGTTCTCCTGAAAGCTGCAGAGATACTGGACATGGATGAAGAACTGAGACCGGTTTGGCAGGAGCTGTACGATAATCTTGCTCCGCTGCCTAGAAGTGACCATCCGGATGCCGTTCTGAGAACTGCAGAAGGTGAATCCGCTGTCTGGGTTGGTGCCATCGGTCCGGTACTGGATAACAAGAGCAATGTAGATTTGAAGCCTGGGCGGTTTGGTGATTTATCTTCACTGGAGACAGCCTATGATCAACCGGAGCTGTTCGAAACTACCGTAGCAACTATCAAGTACTATGAGACGTTAATTGATTATGATTGGAGCCGGGCGGCTTACGAAATGTCGGGTACGGGACGGGTGCTGGCCCACATGGGACTCGCCGAACCATTCAAACAAGTAGTATTGGCGCAGTTGGAGTGCGTCAACGCAGAACGGGAATACTGTTACTTTGATGATACGGGTAGAGTGAAGTTTTTCGACAACCGACTGACGGTTCGAGAAGGAGTGAACTGCATAAGTATACAGCGGTTAGGCAATGCGGCGGCGGCCCTCCAATCGGCTCTTTGCCAAAGCCAACCCCCAGGTCCGGGTAAAGAGTCAGTGATTCGAATCTTCCCTGCATGTCCCGCAGATTGGGATGCGGAGTTCTCTTTATGGTGCCATGGAGGCTTTAAGGTGACATCTTCGATTCGAGAAGGGGTTGTATCCATTGTAAAAATCTGTTCTACAATTGGAGGCACATGCCGTGTAAGAAATCCTTGGGGTGAAGCCGAAGTTAATTTGATTCAAGCAGGTAATCAAACCGTGACGCTGACAGGCTCTCTCTTGGTCTTTAATACGCATGCAGGCAATGAATTCGAATTGATTCGTGGCTCAATAAAGTAAATCCATTGTTGAAATTAATAAATGGGTATGTTAAGATACATTTAATTTAATGACTGGAGTTGAAAAGTATAATGTAATATTTCTTGCTAATTATATAAAACAATAAAACAATAAAAGCGATATTTTTCGCATGTTTTATTCTTTATATGCAAGAAAGTTACTACATCTTTTCAACTCAAACAATATATCCTTATCTAACTCTATAGAGAGTTGGATTAGCTGTATTTATTTGAGCTACAAGAAAGTAACTTTCTTGTAGCTTTTATTTTTTTTCATACAGGAGGATCATTTCATGTCATTAATTAATGTTACAAATTTAACGTTTGGCTATGACGGCAGTTACGATAACATATTTGAAAATGTAAGTTTTCAAATAGATACAGATTGGAAATTAGGATTCACAGGAAGAAACGGCAGAGGGAAGACAACATTTCTCAATTTGCTGCTTGGTAAATATGAATACAGCGGTAATATTTCTGCTCATGTCAGTTTTGAATATTTTCCTTTCCATGTCGACAACAAAGATAATAATACCCTTGATGTAATCAGTGACATTTATCCAGACTATCTTCATTGGCAATTAATGCGCGAGCTCTCATTGCTTAAGGTTTCTGAGGATGTTTTGTACCGGCCCTTTGATTCATTGTCTAACGGAGAGCAAACGAAAGTGCTATTGGCTGCATTATTTCTTAAGGAAAATAGTTTTCTGTTAATTGATGAACCAACCAATCATCTTGACATGAATGCAAGAAAACTTGTCAGTGATTATCTGAATACCAAAAGCGGTTTTATTCTGGTGTCTCACGACAGATCCTTTCTTGATAACTGCGTTGATCATATACTTTCAATTAATATGAGCAGCATAGAAATTCAAAAAGGTAATTTCTCCGACTGGTGGGAAAATAAAACGAGACAAGATAACTTTGAGCTCGCAGAGAACGAGAAGCTAAGAAAAGACATTAAACGCTTGTCTGATTCTGCTAAACAAACGAGCAACTGGTCACACGAAGTGGAAAAAACGAAAAACGGTACAAGAAATTCCGGTTCCAAAGTAGATAAAGGGTATATTGGTCATAAGGCAGCTAAAATGATGAAGCGCTCTAAAGCCACCGAGCATAGACAGCAAGCTGCTATTGATGAAAGGTCTCAGCTCCTTAAAAATATTGAAAGCTCTGATAGCTTAAAGATTTCTCAGCTTGCTTTTCATAAAAACCAGCTCGCTGAACTTGAACATGTTTCGATTTATTACGGAGATAAGATGGTTTGCAAAGATGTTAGTTTTACTATTGAACAAGGCGAGCGAATTGCACTATCAGGTAAAAATGGCTCCGGAAAATCAAGCATCATCAAACTTATTTGTGGTGAGGATATAAATTATACTGGTACGTTCAGAAGGGGAAGCCAGCTTAAAGTATCCTACGTTTCACAGGACACCTCACAATTACAGGGTAATTTAACGGACTACGCTGCAAACAATGGGATTGATGAAAGTCTTTTTAAATCGATTTTAAGAAAGCTAGATTTTTCCAGGGTTCAATTTGAAAAGGATATTTCAGCTTTTAGCGGCGGCCAAAAGAAGAAGGTGCTGATTGCAAAAAGCCTTTGCGAGAAAGTGCATTTGCATATTTGGGATGAACCGCTTAATTTTATCGATGTTATTTCTCGGATGCAAATTGAAGAATTACTGCTGGAACACTCACCGACCATCCTTTTCGTGGAGCATGACAGGGAATTTTGCAGCAATGTTGCAACCAAGATCATTGAACTTTAAAGTTATTTGGTGATTGATATAACTACTTAATAAACTATCCTGATTTGACCGAGCAAAGGGTGAGGGCTCTCGACCCAATCAACACTATTGGCTCAGAGTTACCTTGCCCCTGACTTGGTTCACTACTTTGATGAGAATTAGAAATAATCTTTTAGGAACGATGATAATTATGAAAATTGAATTTGAAAATAATACGATAGAATTTAATGTTCTATATGGAATTAGGAAAAAGATTACGATTCATATTGATTCTATGGGTTTCATAACGGTTAAAGCACCTAATGATACCAGTAAAGAATTGATTATGAGAGCTGTGAAACAGCATGGTCAAAGGATCCTAGAAAAATTACATAGCATTGCTGAAGCTCGTGAAATTCCAAAGACAAGAGACTATCAAGAAAAAGGAAAGTTTCTTCATCTTGGAAAATATTATTTTCTTCATGAGTTAATCGAGACTAATGGTTTAAATGAAGAAGAGTTGAAGCTAAATTTAAAGAAGTTCTATTTCGCTAGCTGCAAGAGAGTTATAGGGGAAAGAGTCAAAATGTATCAGACACAACTGAAAGTAAAACCCAAAACAATTGAGATCGATGAGTCCAAGACCAAGTGGGGAAGCTGCAGCTCGGATAAAAAACTCACCTTTAATTATCGTTTAGCCATGGCTCCAATGGATGTTATTGATTATGTAGTCATCCATGAACTATGTCATCTTACACATATGAATCATGATCGATCATTTTGGAGACGTGTTGGAACTATTATGCCGGATTATAAAGAAAAGGAACAGTTTTTGGCCATGTATGGACATGCTATGACACTTTGAGATTATGGATGAATGCATTTTTATTAGAATAGTGTGAAGCTTGTATAGGATCCCCAGATCGAATCATAAAAATGTCTTGCAGATCAGACTGCAAGACATTTTTTTCTTATGAATGGGTTACGGGTTATTATCTACCGAAAGAGGGGCGAGGTGCTTGGAGATAAAAGGTATTTGTTCATTCAATAATTTAAGCATTGTTACCTTATTTACATTTTATGATTGAGAGAGATAATAAGCATATTCTACTGGTCTACCATAAATCAGTTTTTTGTGTTTAAAACTCTTGATGTCCTTGTAAATATTTTTTTGGGGTTTTCCATTAAGTTCAATAATCCATAAATCACTTTGTTTGTCTAATACAAAATCCACACTTAATTCTCCCAATAAACCCATTTGAATTTCTGCTTCTTGTGCGGCCTTTACACTTACTTCGAACAGAGATTGAAGGATTTCATTTATTTTTTCAGGTGAAAATAATCGCGGAAGAATTTCTGCAACATCACAAATGCTTTCACACATACTCGTGTTAAAGTAATGTTCATAAGCCACTCTACATGTTATGGTGGAAATCATCCATTTTCCAAGGATATCCTTTTGAACAAGCACCCGGATATCAAAATGCTGATGATCAAGTAGATTCATATGAATCCCCTGTTGAACCATGTAATTCTTTTGCCCGAGAAGTTCATCCAATTTTTCCTGAATGCTTTCATTTTTTCTGCAAATGTATCTTGGAGCCAAACTATGCAAAGAGATGTGAATATCTTCATTATCCGTAAGTTCAACTCTATACACTGACGTCCCTTTAAATCCATAAATTGGCTTAATGTAGACAAGTCTATATTTCTCTAATAACTCTGATATTTTCACTTCATTATATAAAAATGTGTCTGGGACATACGGCTTAAGATTTGATTGTTTTAATAGGTTATAGAGATCCCATTTATTGAAAAAATTGATATTGTTGAAGCATTTGTTCCTACCAATTACCTTCTCTAGGCGTTGAATGGTGATTAATTTTTTGTTAAAACAACGGTTATAGACGGCATGAGGAAAAGAAAATGAACTTTGTTTCCATTTGCCTTTTTTCAAACTAAGTCCAATAATACGTTGTTCTTTCCAATGAATATCTGACGGAGTAAAAGCGTAAAGTTTTAATTTTAGATTATGATAACGCTGATAAATCTTCAAAATTCTTTTTCTAAATTTCCTTTTTGTAACCATAATACCTATTATTGGGTGATTGTCCAATTTCATCACTCCTTAGCCATCGATGCCTATTATCATTTAATGCTGTCGTTGACAAAATGGTATGGGACAATCGCTTAGCTATACTAAAAATCCAAAAAATAATGGTTTAATTACCTTTTTTTTTGTTTTTAGTAGGCATCCACAGTGTTTGTCTTATAGGGCTTTTAATATGATGAAATACGTTTGATAACAGGGAGATGAGACTATGGGAAGATACAATTGTCCTCCAGGACCTCCAGGACCTGAAGGACCAGAAGGACCGCAAGGGCTACAAGGCCCAGCAGGGCCAGAAGGACCTATTGGAAAAGAAGGACCTGCCGGGAAAGAAGGACCTGCTGGGCCACGAGGTAACCAAGGTCCAGCTGGACCTGCTGGACCGCAAGGTAACCAAGGTCCAGTTGGACCAGAAGGACCGCGAGGTAACCAAGGGCCAATTGGACCAGAAGGACCGCGAGGCAACCAAGGTCCAGTTGGACAGCAAGGAGCGACTGGGGCAACGGGAACAGCAGGAGCGATGGGACCGGCAGGGGCAACAGGAGCAACGGGACCAGCGGGAGGGCCAGCAGGAGCAACAGGCTCGACAGGTGAAACTGGAGCAACCGGAGGTACTGGGGCTACGGGAGGTACTGGTGCAACAGG
>NZ_JMLS01000018.1 GCF_000686845.1 Paenibacillus sp. UNC451MF
CATATTTGGGAAGATAGCAAGGAGCAAGTGCGATTAAACCGGTTGAGTAGATCCGGTAAGCGGCTTTACCAAAAACGAAAAGAAACGATTGAGCGAAGCTTCGCGGACGCTAAACAGCTCCATGGGTTTCGCTATTGCCGTTTGCGGGGGCTTCGAAATGTCACGGAGCAAGCGCTTATGACAGCAGCCGTACAAAACATGAAAAAGATTGCATTCCATCTGGAGCGGAAGGCGAAAGAGGCCTAGCCTCCCATCCGGCCTTCTCAAAATAGCCTCTAAATACAGAAAGAAACCCAACGTTTTAAAAAAACATGGGTTTCTCTACAATCTGAGTAGCCTTCTAATTGAAGGCTACTCTTTTTTGTTAGCGGCTTCTTATACCAAGAAAAAGGCGATACCTAGAATGCAGTAAACAACCAGAAGCAGAACGCCTTCGAACCAGTTGGTCGTTCCATCCTGGGAGATGGATTTGGCAATGATGACCGCCACTCCGATAGCGACGAGCTCAAAGGTACTAAATACGATGTTCATCGTTTTGCCGAAGAACATCGAGACAAGTACAAGTACCGGTGCAACGAATAGAGAAATTTGGAGACTGCTTCCAACGGCAATTTCTACGGCAGCTCCGATTTTGTTTTTGCGTGCCATCATGACTGCCGCGCTATGTTCAGCAGCATTGCCAATGATGGCTATGAGGAATGCTCCGACGAACAATTCGGATAAACCAAACTTGTGCGTTATACTTTCAAGCGTACCGACCAGCCATTCACTTTCAAATGCAACCATGGCGGTAGCAAGGACGAGGAACATTATGGAGGTTCCTTTGGACCATGCCGGCTCTCCGTGTTCAACAACTTCATCGGACAGTTCATTTTTGTGAGTAACCATTGAGAAAAGCAGCCAGAGCAGGTAAGCCACAATCAAAATAACGGCGACAAGAATGCTCATGTTAGATGTTTCAAAGCTGGTCAAGCTTTTGGCAAATGCAGCTGGAACGAACAAAGCAATGACAGCGAGAATCATCAAGGAGCCATTGTGACTGGCTAGTTTGACATTAAAGTGCTGCTCCTTATATTTCAGGCCGCCTACGAACAAGCTTAATCCAAGTACGAGAAGCAGATTCCCGATAATTGAACCAGTGATACTAGCTTTCACGATATCGAATAACCCGTCTTTGACTAAAAAGATGGCAATGATCAATTCAGCCGCATTACCAAAGGTGGCGTTTAAAAACCCCCCCAGACGTTCTCCGGCATAGTGGGCTACGCTCTCGGTGGCTTTACCTAAAAAGCCCGCCACAAACAAGATGGCGATACAAGAGATGATGAATTGAACTGTTGGGGAAGCCCAGCCGGAGTAGTGGGCGACGGCGCTGATGACAAAGCTTCCGATCAACCCGATTTTAAACATATGACGTTTCAAAACGTTCACCTCGTATGGTAAAGTAACCTTATTGAATAAAACCTATTCTAATATACCCATAAATTAGGATAAAGTAAACATGATTCCAGAAGGAGCGATAGGTAAAAATGGATCTAAAACTAGAAGGAAAAACAGCTGTAGTAACCGCATCCAGCAAAGGTCTTGGACGGGCTGTTGCAGAGCAGCTGGCTGCTGAAGGCGCTAACTTGATCCTTTGCAGCAGGAATAAGGAGGCCATTGATCAAACCGCTCAAGAGATCGTGAATCAGTATGGTGTTAAGGTGGAAGCCTTAGCTGTTGACGTAAGTCAAATCGAAGATATTACGAAGTTGATCGATCACGCTTCGAATCATTTCACATCCATAGATGCACTTGTATGCAATGCTGGCGGCCCACCAAGCGGCAGCTTCCTTTCATTCGATGACGCGGCTTGGGAGAAGGCCTTTTTTGGAAATATGATGAGTGTCGTTCGACTGATTAGAGGATTTCACCCTTTACTCGCAAAGCAAGGGGGAAGAATTGTTACGATCGCTTCTACATCCGTGAAGATGCCTATACCTGGTCTTGTCTTATCGAACACTTTCCGGACTGGTGTTGTCGGGCTGATGAAAACATTGTCGATAGAATTTGCAAAAGACGACATCTTACTGAATACGGTATGTCCTGGCCGAATTATGACCGATCGCATTATGGAGCTGGATTCATTAAAGGCCGATCGCGACAATCAATCCGTCGAAACCGTCAGACAGGCTCTCAGTCAGGACATTCCGCTCGGTCGCTACGGCGAACCGCACGAGCTGGCAACGATTGCTGCTTACCTGCTTTCGCCTCTTAACAGCTATATGACAGGGTCTGTTTTTTATGTTGATGGCGGAGCTGTGAAATCGTTGTAAACGTTGGTTAAACGTTAGTTTGCACAAGTTGATTTCCCGGATAGAAGTCATTACAATGGTACTATAACCCATTAAGGAGTGATCCGTATGTCCGAAGAAATTCAATCAGGTCTCATTCGCATTTCAGATGATGTCGTTTCGACAATCGCAGGCTTAGCTGCGTTGGAGACTCCTGGGATCGCCGCAATGTCGGGAGGCATATCCGAAGGATTAGCCAAAAGGCTGAGCGGCAAAAATGTACAAAAAGGCGTTTCTGTCGAAGTAGGTCAGGTAGAAGCAGCTATTGATTTGCGAGTCATTGTCAATTACGGTAGTAAAATCCAAGAAGTTTGTCATGATTTGCAGCTTAACGTACGTGAGGCTGTTGAGAATATGACGGGGTTAACCGTGGTTGAAGTGAATGTTAAAGTGGAAGGCGTTGCGTTCCGCGAAGAAGAGGCCGTTGTCGTGGAAGATCTACATAGAGTGAAATAAAGATTCCGCACCTCTTGCCCTGCGCAAATAAGACATCTCTAGCGCTGCTTTTTTGTAAGAAAGCGGACGACAGGAGAATAAAAAAAGAGAGCCGGTCAGGCTCTCTTTTTCTTGGTTGCTTCTTTTTCGGGTTTATTATACTCTCTGGACAAGCTTAACAAAATGCCAACACTGACCAGTGTAACCAGCATAGAGGATCCACCGTAGCTGATCAATGGCAGCGTAACCCCTGTAAGAGGAATACTTCCTGTGACCCCGCCTAGGTTGATCAAGGCTTGAATCGCGATCATTCCGACAATGCCTACACCTGCCAGTGTACCGAAAGAGTCTTTGCAGCGAACCGCTACGGTCAAACCTCTCCATAAGAAGGCGAGATATACGAAAATAAAGAGTGCCGCACCTATAAAGCCGAGTTCTTCGCCAATAATGGAAAATATGAAGTCATTATGCGCTTCAGGCAAATAGTGCAGCTTTTGTATCCCTTGTCCGAAGCCAGCTCCGGAGAATCCCCCATGCCCGAAGGCGTATAAAGACTGGATTAAATGATAACCGGAGTCCAGAGGATCCGCCCAAGGGTTCATAAATGACGTGAACCTGTCAATCTTGTAGCTTTTACCGCCAGATTGAATTAAATGAATTGCGACTGCAACGGCCAATACGCCAGCGCCTGATACCCCTAAGACGAACAAATGCTTCATGTTGGCACCGCCAGCAATGATAACAATGGCAGAGCACATGACCAATATCATCGTTGACCCGAAATCCGGCTGCAGCATGATAAGAGCGGATATGAATCCGACAATGACCAGTGCAGGCAGTAGTCCTTTTTGGAAGTCATTAAACTTGTCCTCTTTTTTGGTAATCAAATTTGCCAAGTATAATATGACGGCTAGTTTGGCGAATTCAGCGGGTTGTATCCCAAACCCTCCGATATAAAACCAGCTCTTGGCTCCATTAACTTCTCTACCAATAACGGGGACTAGAAGCAGCATGATAACAACAAAAATGAAGGCGGGCCTGACCCAGTTTTTCAGCTTGTTGAAATCGATATTCATACAAAAAAACATGGCTATGGTACCCAAAGCAATGAAGATCGCCTGACGAATAACGAGGTAAGAGGGATCGTTGACCGCAATCTTCGCATCGTCAATTTGTACAGTACGCACATACGCCATGCTTGCGCTGAATACCATAGCCAAACCGAAGCAAACCAGTAAAAAAGTTAAAAACAGCAGCAAAAAATCCGGAGTTCCTCTGCGCGGGGAAGTCATGACGACCTCCGCTTATTCAGACAGTTCGGTTTTAAGCTGCGACAGCTTTTGTTGTGCAACTTTCATTACAGAATCAGGGATTGGAGATTGATAATCCAAGCCATGCGGGAATGTAGCTACTCCAATATAGATGTCTTCTATGTAAAGAATAGCGTAAGGCGATTCCAGCTTCCCGGATTCGACACGAGTATTTATGCGCAAAAAGTACTCTTTGCGAGTCGCATTGTCAATGATTTTCAAATCGTAAGTGGCACGGTAGTATTCCCATTGCCAACGAACAAAGCCCAATTTTGCACTGCTTTCATCTAAATGGGCAAGATCGCTTTTTAGCCCTTTTAAGCCGCTGTTTTCAATAATCACTTGTTAAAGCCCTCCTAGAAAGTCAAGTCCATTTATTCTCATTTCTTTTTTCATGATAGTATGTTTCCCAAAGTTGTGCAAGCCTATTGCTAAATGTACAAGCGAAGTCGCAAGAAAAATTTGAAATTCTTGTGACACATGGATGAAAGAATGCACGGCATTTGGTAAAATAAAAAGAAATCAAAAACCGGAGGTAATAGCCATGGAATCCTTATTGAAAAAAGTGGACCTGTTATATCCGGAAATGGTGGGCTGGCGCAGGTATTTGCATCAGCATCCGGAATTATCGTTTCAAGAGAAAGAGACAGCTGACTTCGTAGCCAGGCACTTGCTGGAATGGGGAATTGAAGTGGAAACCGGCGTCGGGGGCAACGGAGTTATCGGTCGTTTAAAAGGTAGTCTCGATGGTCCGACCGTAGCTCTTCGTGCCGATATGGACGCATTGCCGATACAAGACGAGAAAGATTGTGAATTTGCTTCTAAAGTAAAAGGCGTAATGCATGCTTGCGGTCATGACGCTCATACGTCGACACTCCTTGGAGTTGCCAAGCTTATGGCAGAGCATCGCGATCAGCTGCGGGGAAGCATCGTATTTTTGTTTCAGCATGCAGAGGAAATAACTCCAGGCGGAGCCTTCAGTATGATTGAGGATGGAGCGCTAGAGGGTGTCGATTACGTATACGGAATTCATTTATGGACCCCGCTTCCTGCTGGGACCGCTTATTGTAAACCAGGCCCGATGATGGCTGCGGCAGATGAGTTTGAAATTGTTGTAAAAGGGAAGGGCGGACATGGGGGACTTCCTCATGAAACGATTGATAGTATTGCCATAGCATCGCATTTGGTTGTTAATCTGCAAACTATTGTGAGCCGAACTGTAGATCCAACTCAGCCGTGCGTTGTGACTGTAGGTTCTTTTCACAGCGGCACCAGTTTTAATGTCATTGCAGAAAGAGCTCATCTTAATGGAACGGTAAGAACGTTCGATCCTGAGTTAAGGCTGGAAGTCAAGCAGAGGTTCGAAACGATCGTGGAGCAAACCTGTCGCATGTATGGTGCCGACTTTACGATTGATTACAAATTAGGATATCCTCCCGTTGTTAATGATGCTGGAGAAGCGGAGAGATTTTATCGCGCCGCGGCCAAAGTCGGAGCCTTCGAAACGTCACCTCTTATTATGGCTGGGGAAGATTTCGCGTATTATCTTCATCACCGTAAAGGTTGTTTTATGTTCGTTGGAGCGGGAAACCCGGAGTTAGGCATTGTACATCCGCATCACCATCCAAAATTCGACATCGACGAATCGTCTATGGCTGCGGCGGCCAAATTGTTTATCAGCATGATTGAAGATTGCCAGAACGAATGGAATGCCGATAAGTGCTAACCGACACAGCGCATGTCACTTGAGGTTTCGGGAAATTCTATGTTTGCGCAGGAAGACAGACACAGGCTTTGCGGTGATTGTTTTCCTAAACCAACTAACTTCTTTGGGAGGGATTTTCCTTGAGTAGAACCTTGAAGGAAATTATGACGAAAGACTGCGCGACGGTTACTTTATTGGATAATGTTTATGAAGTTGCTGTTAAGATGAAGAAAGAGGATACCGGGTTCATACCAGTAGTGGACGGCCAAAAGCTGATTGGCGTTATCACAGACCGTGACTTGGTTATCCGCGGCTTTGCCGAGAAGAAGGAAGGCTCTACTGCAGTGAAAGAAGTCATGAGCAGCAATCAAATCACTTGCGCTTCACCTGAAACGACCGTAGATGAAGCGGCTAAAATGATGGCAAAGCAGCAAATTCGTCGTTTGCCAGTATGTGAGAACGGCAATTTGGTAGGCATTGTCTCCATAGGTGACTTGGCTGTACGGGATAAATTTGAGGATGAAGCAGGAGAAGCATTGAGTCAAATTTCTTCCAACAATAAAGTCACTGTGTAAGGTCTTCATAATATAAAATGATCGTAAAGCAAATCGTTCTTCCAAGTTAGGAGAGCGATTTTTGCTTTTATTAAGGAAAAGAAGAGAAATAAATGCTATTTTTATATTGTAATGTTCACGTGTGCAATATATAATAATGAGTGTAAATAGATTGTTAATAATTCTTATGAAAATAAGAAATGGAAGGTGAGAGACACGAATGGATAAAGTACGTATCGGTTTGATCGGTGTGGGCAACATGGGTAAAGGCCATACGGAATATTTGGTTAACAACCAAGTCAAGGGTGCAGAACTGACAGCCATTGTGGATACGGATGCTTCTCGTCTGGAATGGGTAAGAACGAATCATGGCAGCAAAAACATTCAATTGTTTGATAATTTGGATGCATTTTTTGCATCGAAAGCGTTTGATGCGGTAATCGTCGCAACGCCTCACTATGATCACCCTACTTCAGCAATTAAAGCGTTTTCTCATGGATATCATGTACTGGTTGAAAAACCTGCCGGAGTATATACGAAGCAAGTTCGCGAAATGAACGAAGCAGCTGCGAAATCCGGTAAAGCCTTCGGTATTATGTATAACCAACGCACAAATCCTCTCTACCAAAAACTAAGAGATATTATTACATCTGGTGAACTTGGAGAAGTTCGTCGCACTAACTGGATTATTACGAACTGGTACCGTTCCCAAAGCTACTATGATTCCGGCGGCTGGCGCGCAACATGGGCTGGCGAAGGCGGCGGCGTTCTAATTAACCAAGACCCGCATCAGCTTGACCTGTGGCAGTGGACTATCGATATGATGCCTAAACGTGTAAGAGCGTTCTGCGGCTTTGGTAAATATCGCAATATCGAGGTTGAAGATGATGTAACGGCTTATGTAGAGTACGAAAATGGCGCTACAGGCTTGTTTGTTACAACAACCGGTGAAGCACCAGGGACTAACCGTTTTGAAGTGACGGGAGACCAAGGTAAAATCGTTATCGAAGACGAGAAGCTGACCTTCTGGCGTTTGCGTACACCTGAGCCCCAGTTTAACAAAGAATTTAAAGGCGGATTCGGATCCCCTGAATGCTGGAAGTGCGAAGTGCCTATTAAAGGTGTGCCAGGACCAGGCCATAAAGGCATCACACAAAACTTTGTTAACCATATCTTGAACGGCACGCCATTGTTGGCCCCGGGTGAAGAGGGAATCAAAGGCTTGACGCTTTCCAATGCAATGCATTTGTCTTCTTGGACGGATAACTGGGTTGATCTTCCAATCAATGAAGATTTGTACTACGAGAAGCTGCAAGAGCGTATTAATAGCTCCACGTATAAAAAGGAAACTAGAGAGCTTCAAATGGACGTTAAAGGAACTCACTAATTTTTAGTGCATAAAATATAGCATTAAGAGGGTGCTCTTTTCAAAAGGGCACTTTTTTTTTGTATGTAAAGGGATCTTATCCTTTTTTGATTTATGACTTGACAGAACTATAATTTTAGTATATAACGTGTTATAAGCATATTGAATAAATTCGATGACGAGAAAGAGTAAACTATGATTTTGATCCCCAGAGAGCCGGTGATTGCTGAAAGCCGGTGTTCATGTCTTAGTTGAAAATCATCTCGGAGAAGTGAAGCTGAAAGTGCAATCGAGTAAGCTTAACCGGGTGTCCGCCGTTACAAGGAACACGTATGTTGGTACGTTGATGAGTGCCGCGCATTAGCTTTTTTCGGATTTGCGTGGAACAAGGGTGGTAACGCGAGCGATGACTCGTCCCTTCTGGGGACGGGTCTTTTTTGTTTTCATAATTACGTTTACGAGGTGAAGATGATGAGGAATGTAGACCCTAAGGAGAAAGCAAGAAACCGGGAGCTTCGGGTTCTCGAACAATGGCAGAAGCAAGAAACATTCAAGAAATCGATCGAAAACAGGAAAGGCAAGACGAATTTCGTATTCTATGAAGGGCCGCCAACCGCAAACGGTGCGCCTCATATCGGTCATGTTCTTGGCCGGGTTATCAAGGATTTTATTTGCCGGTACAAAACAATGACTGGGCATCAGGTACTGCGTAAGGCAGGCTGGGATACTCATGGCTTGCCAGTAGAGCTGGGTGTAGAAAAGCAGCTGGGTATTTCGGGCAAGCAAGAAATCGAACGATATGGTGTTACTAATTTCGTGGAGAAATGTAAGGCAAGTGTCTTTGAATACGAAAGGCAATGGCGGGAGCTAACCGAGGCAATTGGATATTGGACCGATATGGAGCATCCGTATGTTACATTGGACAACAATTACATCGAGAGCGTATGGTATCTGCTTTCTGAAATTCACAAAAAAGGACTTTTATATAAAGGTCATCGTGTAAGTCCGTACTGCCCGTGCTGTCAAACGACGTTAAGCTCTCACGAAGTGGCTCAAGGCTATGAGGATGTGAAGGACTTGTCCGCAACGGTGAAGTTTAGGCTTGCGGGCCGTGAAGAATTCATCCTTGCATGGACGACAACACCTTGGACATTGCCTGCGAATGTAGCACTTGCCGTGAACAAGCAATTAACTTATGCCAAGGTTAGGCAGAATGGCGAATTGTTCATCGTTGCTGAAAATCTGGTTGACAAGGTCATGAAAAGCGACTACGAGATCGTAGATACATTAAAAGGTGAGGAGCTGATTGGGCTTCATTATTCTCCTCCTTTAGCCTATGTGAAGGCTCAGAACGGTTATTTTATCATCGATGGTGAGTTCGTAACCGATGCAAGCGGTACAGGGATCGTTCATATTGCTCCTGCTCATGGTGAAGATGACTACAAGGTTGCTATGAAAAACGGAATCAGCATGTTAAGTGTGGTAAATGCGGCAGGACGCTATGTGGATGATGTGACTGATCTTGCTGGCCGATTCGTCAAAGATTGCGATGTCGATATCGTGAAGCTGCTCTCCGAACGTGGACTGCTTTACTCCAAGGAAAAATACGAACACAGCTACCCGTTCTGCTGGCGCTGCAAATCACCTCTGCTGTACTACGCTACAGAAAGCTGGTTTATTCGCACGACGGCTGTCAAAGATCAGCTAATCGCCAATAACCGCGAAGTAAAATGGTATCCAGAACACTTGCGTGACGGTCGATTCGGGAACTTCTTGGAAGAACTGGTCGATTGGAACATTAGCCGGAACCGTTATTGGGGCACTCCTTTAAACGTCTGGGTTTGTTCGTGCTGTAAGGGAGAGTATGTACCGTCTAGTGCTGCTGATTTGAGGGAGAAATCTATTCATGAAGTACCTGCTGATCTGGAGCTGCATAAACCTTTTGTGGATGAAATCAAGTTGAAATGTCCTCATTGTGACGAAGGAACGATGGAACGTACACCTGAGGTCATCGACGTATGGTTCGATAGTGGATCGATGCCTTTTGCTCAGTATCATGTGCCATTTGAAAATAAGGAATTGTTTGAGCGTCAATATCCTGCGGATATGATTTGTGAAGGGATTGACCAGACGAGGGGATGGTTCTTTAGCTTATTGGCCGTTTCAACGCTGTTTAACGGAAAAGCACCTTATAAAGCGGTTCTTTCAACAGGACATATCCTTGATGAGAACGGCCAAAAGATGTCCAAAAGCAAAGGGAATGTTATCGATCCATGGGAAATCATTAACGATTATGGAACGGACGCTTTCCGTTGGGCGCTTCTGTCTGATAGTGCACCATGGAATAGCAAGCGGTTTTCCAAGCAGATCGTTGCAGAAGCCAAATCGAAGGTTATCGATACAATTGTTAATGCGCATGCTTTTTACACGTTGTACGCTTCCATTGACGGCTACAAGCCGCAGGAGCATGATAACGTGCAAAGCGACAATATTTTAGATCGCTGGGTGCTTTCCCGCTTAAATCAATTGGTTGTAAATGTAGGAAAAGGGCTGGAAGCAAACGACTTCTTGAACCCGGCCAAGGCGATTGAAACCTTTGTAGATGAAATGAGTAACTGGTACATTCGCCGTTCCAGAGATCGATTCTGGGGCAATGGTCTAACAGAAGATAAGCTTGGTGCTTACCAGACGCTTCGCTCGGTCCTCATAACGCTGGCGAAGCTCATGGCGCCTTACACTCCTTTCTTATCCGATGACCTGTATCTTAATTTAGGCGGAGAAATGGAAAGTGTGCACTTAGCTGACTATCCTCAGGCGGATGCAGGGCAAGTAGATATGCTGCTGGAGCAGGATATGGAAACGGTGCGAAATGTAGTGGAGCTTGCTCGTAACGTTCGTAACGAAAGCGGAGTGAAGACTCGACAGCCGTTATCCGAGCTTATAGCCGCTCTCGACCGATCTATGGATTTATCCGGCTATGAAGCTATTATCAAAGAAGAGATCAATGTTAAATCAATAAGAGTGGAAACCAGCGCGGATGGATTAGTCGATTTTGCTTTGAAGCTGAATTTAAAAACGGCAGGGCCTAAATACGGAAAGCAGGTGGCGGAGCTGCAGCAAGCATTGCGCGCAAAATCTGCCAAGGAGGCTGCAAACATTGTTCATTCAGGCAGCTATCAACATGTTCTAAGCAGCGGTGAAGTGATTGATGTATCGCTTGAGGAGCTCTTGGTAGAGAAGGTTGCCAAACCAGGATTTGCCTCCGCTTCTGGTTACGGTTTGACGGTAGCGCTCAACACAGAGCTGACGCCTGAGCTTGAACAGGAAGGACTTGTGCGGGAATTGGTACGTGCAGTACAAGATTACAGAAAACAGCTTGATCTTCCTGTCGATAAACGGATTGATCTGGTATTGGACCTGGATCCACAAATGAGAGAAGCGGTTGAACGATTCGAGCTTGTGCTTAAGGAGAATGTGCTGCTGAATGTCTTCGAATTTGACCGGCAGGACGGAATGGAGTACGTGACTGCGGGGGATCGTAAAGTAGGTTTATTAATCAAATAATAAGAAAAAAGCGGAAGCGCGCAGGCGTCTTCCGCTTTTTTTTACAATGGTTGTATCTTATTTCTTTTTATCAAAGGCGGCGTCATAGTTTTTCCAAAGGCCTTTTTGCTGCTTGCGTGCCGCTTCTTGATCTTTTTTGAACTGATCCACATATTTCACATTTGGAGGGAATGTCGCCATCCGTGCGTAGCCTTCTTGTACTAGGGTACGATTATATAGCTCATCGCCAATCCATACATACGCAAGATAACGGTCGTATTGATCACGTTTTTCCACGTCCCACTCCAACTCGACGGTTTTGTTTTCAAGACGCTTTTGAGTATAGTCCGATGCTTCCTTGCCATAGAACATGACAGGGGTATTTGCTTTTTTGGTCTCTGGTGTATCGACGCCAATGAGCCGCACTTTTTCTTTTTTGCCATCTTTTTTGATTTCGAACGTATCTCCGTCGACTACGCGCTCAATCGTAACCGATTCCCGCCCTGCTTTGGACGAAGCGGCTTTTTCCTTACAACCTGTCAGCAGAGCTGACAAGCATAATAGCAGCATGACGGCTGCAATGATCCCGAATTTTTTCATTTTGTCCCCTCAATCCGATGATAATCTTCGCTAATTTCTAATTGTAGTGCCTACTGAATCTTCTTGTAAAGTGAACAATGTTTAAATATTCCTGTTTCCCCTCATACTAGAATGAATAAAGTATTCGAGTAAATACGACAAAGTTCGGGGAGGTTACGAGACGAGATGCAGATCGATTCGAAAAGGCCGCTCATTGTGCAAAGTGATTTTACAATATTGCTGGAAGTGCGCCACCCTCAATTTGATGCCGTACGTGCCGGATTAGCCCGGTTTGCGGATTTAGTCAAAACACCGGAGCATATTCACACATACCGGATGTCGGCATTGTCACTATGGAATGCAGCCGCGGCTGGAATGACGACACAAGAAATTACCACGTTTCTAGAAGATAATGCCAAGTTCGGCGTTCCCCATACGATTAAACATGATATTAGACGGTTTGTAGAGCGGTACGGGCTCATTCGGATCGAAAGCTTGGGCGAAGATCTACTGCTTATTTCCGATGATGTGGAAGCGATAAAAGAAATGGTATCATTCAAATCGCTTCGCTCCTATGGTCTGTGCCAAGTAGATAACAAAACACTTCGTTTTTCCGCAACCTACCGTGGTGCTTTAAAACAGGAATTGATTAAGCTCGGTTATCCAGTCGAAGATTTGGCCGGCTACAGTCGCGGTGAGGAGCTGCCGATTCGTTTAAAGCCGGAGAGTATGGCAGGCAAGGAGTTTCAACTAAGGGATTACCAAAGCTCCGCGGTAGATTCGTTTTATCGTGAAGGCAGCTTGCAAGGTGGAAGTGGTGTTCTTGTATTACCTTGCGGAGCGGGCAAAACCATTATTGGAATCGCGGCTATGGGCAAATTAAACTGTGCTACATTGATACTGACAACTAATAGCACTTCCGTTCGGCAGTGGAAGCACGAAATATTGGATAAAACGGATGCGACCGAAGAAATGGTGGGAGAATATACAGGCAAAATGAAGGATGTACGTCCTATTACCATTGCGACCTATCAGATATTGACCTATCGCAAATCGAAGGACGATTTGTTCAAACATATGGATTTATTTAATAAAAGAGATTGGGGCTTGATCGTATACGATGAAGTGCATTTGCTGCCGGCTCCGGTCTTTCGGGTAACGGCGGATATTCAAGCAACAAGACGGTTAGGCCTTACCGCTACTCTCGTGCGGGAGGATGGAAGGGAAGAAGATGTATTTTCTTTGGTAGGTCCGAAACGGTATGATATGCCGTGGAAAGAACTGGAAGGAAAAGGGTGGATCGCTTCCGTTACTTGCACGGAGATTCGTGTGCCATTACCAGACGGAGCACGGGATCAATATATGACAGCCGAGTCTCGAGCCCAAATGAGGATTGCAAGTGAGAATCCTGCCAAATTCGCCATAGTTGACGAGCTCCTTGAGCGTCATAAAGGAGATCAAGTTATTATTATAGGACAGTATATTGATCAGCTGAAAGACATTTCCTCTTTTACCGGAGCACCGTTGATCTATGGTCAAATGCCACATGAGGAGCGGGAAAAGTGGTATTGTAAATTTCGTTCGGGAG
Source organism: Paenibacillus sp. UNC451MF (assembly GCF_000686845.1). Lineage (GTDB taxonomy): Bacteria > Bacillota > Bacilli > Paenibacillales > NBRC-103111 > Paenibacillus_S. Next base: position 13,414 of record NZ_JMLS01000018.1, read on the forward strand.
AGCTTTCCGTAATCGTCGTCTCCAAGGTTGCCAATTTTGCCGTTGACCTTCCTGATGCATCCGTGGCTATACAGCTCTCGGGGAGCTTCGGATCGCGGCAGGAGGAGGCACAAAGATTGGGACGTATCTTGCGTCCCAAAGAGGGAGTGAATAAAGCGAGCTTTTATTCCATTGTAAGCTCGGATACGAAAGAACAGGATTTTGCTCTCAATCGTCAGTTGTTTTTGATCGAACAGGGGTACACATACCGTATTGAAGAACGTGTGCCAGAGGCCGATTCAGTCAATCAGTTGAAGGCTGTTTACTCAGCGGACGGACAGGAGGCTGCACTGTCATGAATCAAGTTGATTATATTGCCATAATGCCGCAGACCTTGCGCAAGCAGATAGAAGCTGAGGCTGCTTATGCTCCTTGGTTGAAGCAAGGGCATACGTTGGAGAGTATGTCATTGAATCAGGTCATCATGGAAACGGTATATAACCAAATGACATTGCAGGAACAGCAGGTGCTCCGGCTGATTGTAACGACAATCGGCTGTGAGCCTTTTGACAGTGGGAAGCTCGAAAAGCTTGCGGCTCCGGTTATGTCAGGCGCTGATACAAGAGTTGGTCTTCTGATGCTGCTGAAGAAAGGAATATGTTTTGCCTTTCGCAAATCCTGGGGAGAGCATGTTTATAGGATGGCACTAGATGGTCTTGCTTTATGGCATAGGATTCTATTTATGGATGCAGTAGAAGAGAGCTGTGAAGCATTAAAGCCTGCTTATGTCGAGCTGTCCGAAACAGGTGGAAAAGGACTGGCTGAAGACATATTCCAGAGCATGGTTTACATAGGACAACAACAGCTGAAGCTAACCAAGGGAGGCACACTCCCAAAAAGACAGCTTCAAAAACTTGGAGAACAGCTCTCGCTTCGCGATGAATGGTTCCAAGGAACCGGCATAAAATATGTCTATGCAGATATATATTCATTAAAAATTGCTGTCATTATGGAATGCTTGACTCGATTGCAGTTGATGGATCTAGATCATGAACAGCTTGGGTTGAATGAGGTTCATTCCAGCTATTGGCTATCGCTAAAAGAATCTGAGCAGACCAAAGCTTTATATCAGCTCTGGAAGTCTGTCTTGTTTCCTGGGGAGGCTTGGATGCAGCATGCCGTTTTCTGGCTGGAGTGGCAGCCAACCGGTGTGTGGATTTCTTCACAGAGTCTGAAGCATTGGCTGAGCGCTCACCAGTTGATGCCTATCGAATCGGATATTGAGAACCAAGGGAATGGCTTTGAAATGTTGGAGCAGCAGTGGCTTCTGCCGCTTATCGCCTTTGGATGGATGGAAAAGGGATGGGATACTGCTGGGGATGCGTGCTATCGATGGCGTAACCATCCGTTGAATCCGGAATTAACGGAGGATGAGGACGTTCGTTTTTATGTACAGCCGGATTTTGAAGTGCTGGTCCCTCCCGGCGTATCTTTCTCGGTAAGATGGGAGCTGGCTGTATTCTCGGAGCAGTACAAATCCGACGCGGTTTCTGTATATAAACTGAATAAGGAATGTATGCAAAGAGGTCTTGAAAATGGTCGTTCATTCGAGGGGATTATACATTTTCTAGAGCGGCACGCGTTGTATGACATACCGGATAATGTGAAACTGACTCTGGAGCAATGGGCGAAGCCGTTCGGTCAATTGCAGTTCTCCCAAGTAATTTTGCTGCGCTGTGAAAACACGGATGTCGCGGATAGGGTGAGGAAACTTACGGTATCGTCAGACTTTTTCCTTGAAGCGGTTGGTGAACTGGCATGGATTGTAAAGTCCGATCAATTGGGTTCTCTAAGGGCGATGCTAGATAAGGCGGGCTGGATACCGGGAAAAATGGCGTTGCTGGATGGTACGGTCTCGGAAGTGGACAGTACGGGCAGCAGTGGCGGTCATATCATGAAGGTCATGGAGAATACGGAAAACGGGGATATAGCATTTCTTGAGCGTGAACCGGAAATGGCTGCCAAGGGATTTATATATTCCCGACATAACATTGCCTATTTTGAGATGGAGCAGAGGCTTCCTAATATTGCCGAGCTGTACCCCGACCTGAACGGAATTCCAACGGGATGGATGAAGGATTATCGGACCTATCATGCTTCTACACGAAGGGAGATCGTTGAGAAGGCGATGGAATGGAAAGCGGCCGTACAGGTTCGGCATAACGGCAAGGATCGATTAATCGCTCCGAGGAAGCTTCAGGAAACTCGCGGAACGTGGAGTATGACCGGGTTAGAGCCTTCAGAATTGCAGGAAATATGTTGGCTAGCCGATGATTGGCAAGAAATGAAGATTATTTTGCCTGGGATAAATGATAAATATTGATGCAACAAATGAGCTCAATGTATGGTATGATAGACTTGTCCGACCCAATAAATATTTCGTGATGAGGCAGGTGCTACTATGGCAGTTATTGAAGCTCAAGCATTGGACATGTCTGCCATTTTGATGCAGGCTTACGACTTGGGAGATTTAATTAAAGATTCCGCAGAGACAGCGGATTATTTATATTGGAAGCAGAAAAAAGAAGAGGACCCTAAGGTGCAGGAGCTGTTGAAGCAGTTTCAGAAAAAGAAAGAACTGTTTGATGAATGCCAGCGTTTCGGTCATTTTCATCCGGATTATCATAGCGCACTGGAGCAGGCTCAGTCGATTCAGAGTCAGTTAGATAATTTGGAGGCGGTTAGCCGATTTAAGGAAGCGGAACAGCGTCTGGATGATTTGCTGTTCACGGTTTCTGAATTGATAGCCCGCAGTGTTTCTGAGACGATCAAGGTACCTAGCAACGACCCGCTTGCGGCAGGAGGCAGTTGTTCTTCAGGAAGCTGTTCCACTGGAGGATCCTGCTCTGGCAGCTGCGGATAGTATTTAAACGGCTGGTTGGAGGGCCGCAGTGTCCTCCACTTGCTCTTCTTTGATTCCCCTTTGCATTATCTGCTTTCTCTGAATGAACCTTCATGCAAGACTACATACGGAATTGCTGCCACAGCATCATCGGGCACCCGAATATGCCAGCGCTTCCAAGCACACATTATACAGAAATTATTAGATGCGGACCGGCAATTCCGGTTTGGCATTCTTTACTTTATCCTTATCTATAGAAAGAAGGTATGACCCTATGTTCACGGATCGAAGTGGTCTTATAGTATGGTTTAGCGATATCAAAGCCGCGGCAAAGCAGCTCGAACGATATGGAAGCGTTCATTTCATTTCCAAGAGAATGCATTACGCCGCAATGTACGTCCACAGCAGTAAATTAGATGAAACGACCAAACAGCTGCAAAAGCTGCCATTCGTTAAAAAGGTAGAGCGTTCGTACCGAAACGAAATCAAAACCGAATATACAAGTAATATGCCTGACAAAACCAGATTTTACACCCTATAAGAAAAGTCCATACAACTAGAGCAAAAGCTTCTTTCAAACGGAAGCTTTTTTTGTTTTCTTTTCTAAAGATTTTTTTATTTGGAATCACCTATTAAATCAAGTAAAATGAAATTATATAAAATTTGTACATAGGTAAAAGGGACTATTTTACTGGGTGAGGGGTTGTGATTTATGAGAGATAAAGCAGCACACCGTTCAAACAACTGCGAACCGTACTATGTTGCCCTTGGTGATAAAAAAATTACGGATATCGTAATCACAAATCATGCTCGGATCCGTTGGACTGATAGGGTAGAAAACCAGAAAACCGGGTACGACGACATCTGCGATTTTTTATGGAGCAAGCTGAAAGAAGGTAAGATTAAGTCTTATTATAAGAATGGTGAGGATGTCTACCTCGTTGATGATGACCTTGTCATGGTTGCTGAATTTACTCCCGATGATTCGGAGCCGTTCACTGGGCATCGGCTGCAGCGTATGATTATTGTTACATTCTTAGGCCGAATGTCCGAGACGATTGAATTGAGAGATTTGAAGTCCTATTATTCCTGGTTACGGCATTCGCGCCGAATGACACTGATAAAAAACAGCCGCAAAAGAAGGTAAGCGCCTTCATTATATGGATATGAGAGCTTTCCGACTGTTGGATGCGGAGGGCTCTTTTATATGGAAATAGAGCACGTCCGCTCTATTTGACAAGGTTTGGACAGCTTCTCTTTTGAGGGGCTCTTTTCTTTGCTATAATAGGGCTACCATGCAAGTTGGAGGTAGTTGGAGAGATGGCACTTAATTTTCACCAGCTTCATATTTTTTATACGGTTGCGGAAAAAGGGAGCTTTTCTCACGCTGCTCATGCGCTTCATATGACTCAGCCCGCAGTGACGATGCAGGTTCAGTCGCTTGAGGATTATTTCGGTACCAAGCTATTTAATCGTTCTACGAAAAAAATAGAATTGTCAGAAGCCGGAAGGACGCTTCTGCCTTTTGCCAGGCGTAGTATCGATTTGATGAAAGAAACGGATGTAAATATGTCCAAATTTACTCATATGCTCGAGGACAGGCTGTATTTGGGTGCCAGCATGACCGTAGGAGAGTACATATTGCCGCGGCTTCTCGGACCTTTTGGCAAAGAGTATCCGAATATTTCGGTAAGTATGAAAGTCATTAACACTAGGCAAATATTAGATGAGGTACTGAACCATCAATTGAATTTCGGGTTGGTTGAAGCGGAGGTTCATCATCCCGATGTCCATACGGAAGCGGTTATGAATGACGAGCTCATGCTTATTGTTCCTCGTGACCACCCTTTAGCTGGGAAAGGTACGGTCAGTCTGGAAGAGGTTTTACAGTACCCTTTTGTTTTGCGCGAGCAGGGATCGGGTACGAGAAGGGTTATGGAAGAAGAGCTGTCCAGAGCGGGCTTCGATCCCGGAGATATGAAGATCGTTATGGAGCTTGGAAGCACAGGTGCGGTCAAATCAGCGGTAGAAGCGGGGCTTGGGATCTCTATCTTATCGCAGTCCTCCGTTAAACACGAGCTGGCTCTAAATGTGCTTGAGGTCAAAAGGATAGAAGGTATTCAGTTTAAGCGAAGCTTTTATGCCATTTATTTAAATTCCACGATCTTACCGATTGCTGCCGTTACTTTCGTTTCGTTTTTACGTGAGCGTGATTTAAGCCAATGGATTTAGAATTGCTCAATCAATAATTTAGGTTAGTATTATAAAAATAGGGGGTTGAAACCAATGCTATATGCTGATTTACATAGCCATACGCTAGCATCCGACGGGACACAACCCGCATCAGACAATGTGAGAATCGCTTTTGAAACGGGATTAGGGGCAATTGCGATAACCGATCATGACACTGTAGCAGGGGTTGACGAGGCTCTGGAAGCCGGAAAACAATTAGGAATTACCGTAGTCCCTGGTGTGGAGGTTAGTACTTTATCGAAGGGGCAGGATATTCATGTGCTGGGGTACTATATCGATCATCACAATGCTTTGTTTTTGGAACGGTTAGGCGAAATGAGGAATGTGCGTGATCGACGCAATGAAATGATGCTCGAACGTTTGAATGAGCTGGGCTTGTCAATGACTATGGACGATGTGAAGGCATCGCTCATTCAATCCAAAAAAGCAGATGAGACCATAGGAAGGCCGCACATTGCCGATGCCTTGGTAAGAAAAGGATATGTCGCATCCATGACCGAAGCGTTTGACCGGTACTTGGGTAAAGATGGTGCCGCATATGTCAATCCGCCGCGCATAGGGCCTACTACTGCAATTCAATGGATCTTGGAGGCTGGGGGCGTTCCTGTACTGGCTCATCCCGGATTGTATGACCAAGACGAATTAATAGAGGAACTAGCCGCGAATGGCTTGGCAGGCTTGGAAGTATATCACTCCGATCATTCGCCAGAGCAGGAACAACATTATAAACAGATTGCTGAGCGCCATGCTTTGATTATTACAGCTGGCTCCGATTTTCACGGTGAGAGGAATGGAGTGGTATTTCACGCTCCTATCGGTTCTCGAAAAGTGTCCGTGGATGTTGTCGATCAGCTAAATCAAGCAAGGAGGAAAGCACATGAACGTTCGTAAAGCTATCATTCCCGCAGCCGGGCTTGGTACCCGGTTCTTGCCAGCAACCAAAGCTCAGCCTAAAGAAATGCTTCCGATTGTCGATAAGCCGGCAATCCAGTATATCGTTGAAGAAGCGATTGCATCAGGCATCGAGGACATAATGATTGTTACTGGAAGGAATAAACGGGCAATTGAGGATCACTTTGATAAATCCGTTGAGCTGGAAATGATGCTGGAGGAGAAAGACAATCAAGAGCTTCTGGATATCGTACGCAAAGTATCTAATTTGGCCGATGTTCACTATATTCGTCAAAAACAGCCTCTCGGTCTTGGTCATGCGGTTTTATGCGCGCGTAAGTTTATTGGGAACGAGCCTTTTGCGGTGCTGCTTGGCGACGATATTATCCAATCGGAGCCGCCTTGCTTGAAGCAAATGATCGATCTGTTTGATCAAACCTCGACCACTGTTATTGCGACGCAGGAAGTGCCATGGGAGGATGTTAACAAGTACGGGATCGTATCGCCTTCTCAGCGGTCTGGCCCCTTCGCGTATATCGATGATCTCGTAGAAAAACCGGATCGTGAGCACGCGCCATCCAATATGGCGGTCATCGGCAGATATATCATTACTCCTGAAATTTTCGGCATATTAGAGAGATGTGAGCCTGGACGGGGAGGGGAAATCCAACTGACGGATGCTCTGCGCATATTAAATCAGGAGCGGCAGATGGTGGTATACCCTATTCAAGGCAAACGATATGACGTCGGTGACAAGTTAGGCTATATTGAAGCAACAATTGAATTTGCATTACAAAGAAAAGAACTTCAAGGAGCGTTAAAGTCCTACTTGAGACAGTTAACGGAACCATGGAGAGACAATGGTTAACTAGTAATCAACAAAAAAGACCGGGGAACCGGTCTTTTTTTGTTGTGCTTTGAGAAGTTGAGATAATGCTATTTTACTTGGACAGGCATTCGTTTAATTGCATCGGAGTCAGGTGTGACGAACAATGTTTTTTGATGATCATAAATAACAAAGCCGGGCTTAGCTCCACTTGGCTTGCGTACGTGCTTGATGAAGGTGAAGTCAACGGGCACTTGGCTTGATTCCTTGGCTTGGCTGAAATAAGCGGCCAGCTGAGCGGCTTCGCGCAAAGTCTGTTCACCGAACTGCGGGCTTCTAATAACGACGTGAGAGCCGGGGATATCCTTCGTATGCAGCCAAGTATCGGCGGATTGAGCCAAACGATTCGTCAAATATTCATTTTGTGTATTGTTTTTGCCCACATAGATTGGGATTCCTTCACTGGACGTGAAGCAGGATAACGAAGGCTTTTGGTTGGCCTTCTTTTTGCGCGATTTCTTGTTTCGGTCGCGAATATATCCTTGCTCCACCAGCTCTTCGCGGATTTCCTCGATATCGCTAAGCGAGGCAGTACCAAGCTGCTGTAGCAATCCTTCCAGATATCGGATTTCTTCATGTGTCTGCTGCAATTGTTCGTTGACGGCAATGAGGCTGTTTTTGCTTTTTGTGTACTTCTTGAAATAGCGTTGTGCATTTTCGGAGGCTGTCAGCAAGGGATCCAATGCAATCTTTATAGGACGCTGTTCTTCATCGTAATAGTTGATCACTTCGACTTCTGTATCGCCTTTTTGGATTAGATGAATCGAAGCCGTCAGCAGCTCTCCTAAAATTCGGAATTTATCCGCATCTTGCCCTTCCTCCAACGTTTCCTGCAGCTTATCGATCTTCTTAACATTTTTGCTTCGTTCGTTTTGGAGAAACCTAAGTAAGTCTGATACCCGCTGCTTGACGGTATCCCGCTCCGCTTTATCCCCATAGAACGCTTCAAGACATTCGCTGATGGATTCATATTGAGTAACAATACCTTGAATATGAGACAACTCGGTAATAGAGAAGTAAGCTTTGCCATTAGCTTCCCGCTCGCATATGTTCGGCTGCTGTCGTTCTTCGCGCAGCTGCTCAATCAGTGTATGAAACGGCTCCCACAACAGGGCTGCATTAGCCTCTAGCGGGTTATCTGCCGTTAGCTGCGAGCTGCAGCGGTATACTACCTCCTTGGCCACAAGTGGACTAAAGCCGCTGAACCTGTTCACGATTCGCTGCTCCCAGGTTTCGTCAACAGGTGGAGCTGGAGGCTTTTCAAACTCATCGTGTTCTTGAACAGCCAGAGGGGTTGTAAGGCTTGTAATAAACCGCTCCTTATCTACATGAAAAGGGTGTTCCTTGTGCTGCTCAGGCGGGGACACATATTTGCTGCCCGGCATGATGATTCGATAGCTGCTTATAGCAGGAGTAACATGATGGATTCCATCGATAATGGTTCCGGTTGTCGGTTCAACCAAAATAATGTTGCTATGACGCCCCATTATTTCGATGATAAGCGTTTTGCTGCTTAGATCGCCTAATTCGTCGCGCTGCCGTATTTGCATATGAATGACCCGTTCAAGACCCGGCTGAGTAATGCTCTCGATAATACCGCTCTCGCAATGTTTGCGAAGCAGCATACAGAACATAGGTGCTTCCAACGGATTGAGGAAACTTTGCTCTGTGAAATGAACCCGTGGATAGGTAGGGTTTGCCGACAGCAGGAGCTTCAAGTTGCTCCCTTGAGCTCTCATTTGCATGACGATATCATGCTCGGATGGCATATGAACTTTATTAATTCTGCCGCCTACACAACGCTGAAGCTCTTGCACCAGGCTGTGAACGACCAGTCCGTCTAAAGACATGTTGGGGACAACTCCATTCAATGAATCAAGAATAAGAATAACTTTGGTTATGCACCATTCTCTATCATGCCATATTTTCACTAAAAACTTAAGTGTGTTTTCCTTTGTGCTATTTTGCAGCTTGTCTGAATACATTTACTAAAAGAAGCTGTCCATGTTGTGATGTTCCATGCAGTAGAGGCATCGCAGCATCGGGTACAACCTTTTGGGAGGGAATGAGCAGATGGGTCATAAGCAGTGGTATCAAATGACGGCAGAGGACATTTTGCAATTGCAGCAGATCGAACCGTCACAAGGGCTCTCTTCAGAAGAGGCCGAGAGGCGATTAAAGGAGAACGGCCACAACGAACTATCCGAAGGGAAAAAAATATCGCCGATATCCCTTTTTCTAAACCAGTTTAAAGACTTTATGGTGCTGGTACTGATGGGAGCGACGTTAATTTCCGGACTCCTGGGAGAATATCTGGACGCTATCACCATCATCGCCATTATTATCATGAACGGTATCTTGGGCTTCATTCAGGAGTTCCGTGCCGAGCGGTCACTTCGAGCCTTGAAGGAGCTGTCAGCGCCACATGCGAAGGTGCTGCGGGGAGGCATAATCGAGCTGGTTCCTGCTAAGGAGCTCGTTCCCGGAGATGTAGTTGTAATGGAAAGCGGGGACCGGATACCTGCCGATCTTCGGTTTCTTGATGCAAATGGCTTGTACGTGGAAGAATCGGCTTTAACTGGAGAGTCGGTGCCTGTAAGCAAACATACTTCAGCGCTTCAAGCAGAGGAAGTACCGTTAGGCGATCAGCGGAATCTTGGCTTTATGGGAACCATGATTACGCGGGGAACGGCCAAAGGGATTGTAGTGCGTACGGGTATGAGTACGGAGATGGGGAAAATCGCTGATTTGATTCAAAGCACAGAGTCCATGGATACTCCGCTTCAGCACCGCCTGGAGCAGTTAGGCAAAATTTTAATTATTGTAGCTTTGGCTTTGACTGTTCTAGTCGTTGTGGCAGGTATCGTTCATGGACAAGAACCTTACGGTATGTTCTTGGCTGGTGTCAGCTTGGCGGTTGCCGCCATTCCGGAAGGGCTACCGGCCATCGTTACGATTGCCCTGGCCCTTGGCGTTCAGCGGATGATTCAGCGAAAAGCGATTGTGCGCAAGCTGCCCTCTGTCGAAACGCTGGGATGTGCATCGGTCATTTGCTCTGACAAAACAGGGACACTGACGCAAAATAAAATGACAGTAACCCATCTTTGGTTGGGTGGAAATATTTTGGAGGTAACCGGCGACGGATACGCTCCCCATGGAGATATTCTTCATAAGGGAACCCATGTTGATCTGAAAAAAAATCAGATGCTGCGGAGGCTGCTGCAAGTATCGGTGCTGTGCAACAATGCCGTTCTCGTAGAGGAAAAGTCGGAAACCAAACGCAAAAAACAAGCGGATGAGGAAGCAACAGTCTCCTCATGGAATATCAAAGGGGATCCAACCGAAGGAGCGCTTGTTGTGCTCGGAGCCAAAGCTGGAATGACTCATCAATCCATCGAAGGATTGTACAGAAGAGTAGGAGAATATCCATTTGACTCGGAGCGCAAGCGGATGTCGGTTTTGGTTGAGCATCAAGGCGGGCGGATGGTATGTACGAAAGGGGCTCCAGACGTACTTCTGCATCAATGCAGCTATGTGCTCTGGGACGATAGAGTGATCCCTTTTACCCCTACACTTAAGCAAAAGGTGCTCGCAGCCAACGAGGGAATGGCAAACAATGCGCTGCGCGTCCTCGGGGTAGCTTATCGAGAAGTGAAGCCCGCGGAACGATGCGATGTGGAAGAAGAGGTTGAAAACGGTCTAGTCTTTATCGGTCTGACAGGAATGATTGATCCGCCTCGCAAAGAGGTGAGAGAAGCGATCTCCAAGTGCCGTAAAGCCGGCATCAAGACGGTCATGATTACAGGTGACCATCAATCTACTGCTGAGGCTATTGCTAAGCAGCTAGGCATTCTTCCTCCAAATGGTGGCTTAGCGCTTAACGGACAACAGATTTCACAGCTGTCGGATGACGACCTGGATGCGCGTGTCGATGATACGTACGTTTACGCACGGGTATCTCCCGAGCACAAGCTGCGGATTGTTAAATCCCTTCAGCGTAAAGGACACGTTGTTGCCATGACGGGTGACGGAGTTAATGACGCTCCTGCGATTAAAGCTGCAGATATCGGTATCGCCATGGGCATCAGCGGTACAGACGTTTCCAAGGAAGCATCAGCACTTGTTCTGAGTGATGACAACTTCGCAACGATTGTTGCTGCAATTGAAGAGGGACGCGGTATATATGAGAACATTCGCAAATTTATCCGTTATTTGCTAGCATCCAATGTGGGTGAGATCATGACGATGTTCCTGGCGATGATGGCTGGTCTTCCTTTGCCGTTAATTCCTATTCAGATTTTGTGGGTCAATCTGGTTACCGATGGCCTGCCAGCTATGGCTCTTGGTGTGGATCAGGCGGAGAAGGATCTCATGCAGCAAAAGCCGCGTTCTGCGCGGGAAAATATTTTTGCTAGACGTCTCGGTTGGAAAATTATTAGCCGCGGCATATTGATCGGTGTGTGCACCTTGGCTGCCTTTATGATCATGCTGCATCAGGGAGGCAAAGACGAAGCCGGGGTGCTCGTGAAGGCTCAGACCGTTGCTTTCGCAACATTGGTCATGGCGCAACTGATACATGTCTTTGATTGCCGCAGCTCACGTTCGATCTTTCACCGTAATCCATTGCAGAACCGTTATCTTGTTCTAGCAGTTATCTCATCGCTCCTGCTTATGCTTGCTGTATTATATGTGGAGCAGCTGCAGCCCATTTTCAAAACGGTACCGCTCGGTTGGAAAGATTGGATCATTGTACTTATTTTTGCCGGCATCCCGACCTTCTTTATGGGCATCGGCAGTGTGATGAGTAAGCCTTCCAAACGCAAAACGATCCGTTACGGCAGCGCAAAGCCGGCGGCAAGATAAACATAATTGGAAAGACCGGTGAAAGGGAAAAAAGCCCATGAGCCGGTTTTTTGCTTTTTAGCCCGAAATAGGTTAAAATTTTGCGGAAAAACTATGCATTACCTTGTTTTTGCGTTATGATAATGGCTAAACCAAGAGAATACGGGAGCAGGATGGAAAGCAGGGGAGAACCATAATGAAATTCACAAAAATGCATGGACTTGGGAATGATTTTATCGTTGTCGGAGGAGAGAAGGAGCTGCCTGCAAACGCAAGCGAGCTTGCCGTCCGACTGTGCAGCCGTTTTTTTGGAATCGGTGCAGATGGTTTAGTATATATACTTCCTTCGAAAATAGCGGATTACAAGATGAGAATTATCAATTCCGATGGTTCTGAATCCGAACAGTGCGGCAACGCCATTCGCTGTGTCGCCAAATATATTTATGAGCATGGCTTGGTCGATGCTGCAAAACGGGAGCTCACTGTGGAAACGCTCGGTGCTGGCGCTCAAAAAGTGCAGTTAACGGTAGAGGAAGGCAAAGTAACGGCTGTTCGAGTTGACATGGGTGCACCGATCTTAAAAGGAACGGAAGTCCCGACTTTGGTTGATCTTGATCGGGTAACGAATCATCCTATCGAGGTAGATGGACGTCAATTTCGTTTTACGGCCGTTTCCATGGGGAACCCTCACTGTGTTATTTACGTAGATGATGCAGTAAGCTTTGATTTGGCTGTTTGGGGGCCTAAGCTTGAGGTGCATCCGATGTTTCCTCGACGGGTTAACGTGGAGTTCGCCACGGTAAAATCTCCTGTCGCCATGGATATGCGCGTATGGGAGCGGGGTGCAGGCCCTACACTTGCATGTGGGACTGGAGCATGTGCGACTTTGGTTGCGTCCGTGTTGAACGGTAAAGCGGAGCGTGCGGCTACTGTATCACTAAAAGGCGGGGACTTATTTATTGAGTGGGATGAGTCAAACAACCACGTTTATATGACCGGACCTGCTGAGCAGGTGTTCGAAGGCAGCGTTACACTGTAAGTATTTACATGGGAAAGGCGAGGCGGAAGAAGATGAAGCTTGAGTTGAGAGAAGCGCTCCGTCAGCATATATTAGTCGGCGATGGAGCCATGGGGACATACTTGTATCAAATGGGGTTTCCCGTAGGAATCTCTTACGAGGAATTAAATTTATTAAAACCGGATGTCATTATGGACGTACACCGCCGATATTATGAAGCGGGCGCACGGATCATTGAAACGAATACATTTTCTGCAAATCGCGAAAAGCTTTCCAAATACGGCCTTGAGCAGGATGTGGAAGCTATTAACCGTGCAGGCGTGGAGCTGGCCCGTAAAGCGGTCGGTAATGACGCTTATGTCGTTGGAGCCATCGGATCTATTCGAGCAGGAAAAAGAAAAAATGTACGTACGACCAAAGTAAAAGAGGATTTGCGACAGCAAATTGAAGTGCTGCTGGATACACCGGTTGACGGTTTGCTACTGGAATCTTTTTATGACTTGGATGAGATGCTGCTTGCGTTGAAAATCATTCGTAAATTGAGTGATATTCCTGTCATCTGTCAGTTTGCTACTGAAGGAACAGGAACGACCCATGATGGAGCAACGCTGCAGGAAGCTTTCAATAAGTTGAAGCAGAATGGAGCGGACGTTGTAGGCTTTAACTGCCGAAGCGGCCCTAACGGACTACTCCGTTCACTTGAAAAGGTGGCGGGAATGAATGATCCGCTGCCGTTCTCGGTATTCCCTAATGCTGGTATCCCTGACTATGTGGATGGACGGTTCACTTATGCTGCAACACCGCAGTATTTTGCTGAGACTGCGCTGAAGTTTGCTGACTTAGGCGCTCGAATTATAGGCGGCTGCTGCGGAACTACTCCGGAGCACGTGGCTGCAATGGCCCAATCGCTTCATGATTACACTCCGGATTCCACGAGAGTCGTTCGGCTGCAGACCCCATTGACTGCGGGGGGGACGACAACGGCTGAGCGCGGGACAATTCAAGTAGATGAATTGAGGACGGAACAGACGACGGCTCAAGGTGCGGATTATCAAGAGCCTAATATTGTTGAGCTGGTGAAACAACGGCATACCGTTATTGTTGAGTTGGACCCTCCAAGGGACTTGGATATTACAAAGTTCATGCAAGGTGCTCAAGCCCTCAAAGAAGCGAATGTCGATGCGCTAACCATGGCGGATAATTCACTTGCTGTAACCCGGATGAGCAATTTAGCATTAGGCTATCTGGTTAAAGAACAGACAGGCTTGCGCCCCTTGATTCACATCGCTTGTCGTGACCGCAATATGATAGGGACACAGTCACATATGATGGGCTTGCATGCATTGGGGATCGATCATGTACTCGCGGTAACTGGAGATCCGGCGCGCTTTGGTGATTTGCCAGGCTCAAGCTCGGTGTACGACTTGACTTCATTTGAAATCATCCGTATGATCAAGCAGTTGAATGAAGGCGTTGCTTTCTCAGGCAAAGCACTCAAGAAGACAGCAAATTTTATTATTGGGGCAGCATTTAACCCTAACGTAAAATATTTGGACAAAGCTGTTCAAAGGCTGGAGCGCAAGATTGAAGCTGGCGCCGATTATATTATGACGCAGCCCGTTTATAATGCAGAATTAATAGAGAAAATATATGAAGCGACCAAACACTTATCCGTTCCTATTTTCATTGGAATCATGCCGCTTGCGAGTGGCGGAAATGCGACCTACCTCCATAACGAGGTTCCAGGGATTCAGCTTTCTGATGAGGTACGTCAGCGGATGGGTGAGCTCAAAGGCGAAGAAGGTAGAGCGATGGGTGTCCAGATCGCCAAAGAATTATTGGATACGGCAATGAAATATTTTAACGGTATTTATTTAATGACACCGTTCCTTTCCTATGAAATGACGGTACAGCTGACGAACTATGTGTGGGAGAAATCCGGCCGGGCAGTTTCCACTTGTACCCATTGACAAAATGAATTAATATAGAATAATGGATGTGAATGTCATGGTTCGCAGTATGACTGGATTCGGACAAGCAAATCGTTCCTTTGCGGGGTATACCGTACAAATGGACGTGAAGTCTGTCAATCACCGTTATTGCGAAGTGCAGGTACGGATACCGCGGGAATGGTTGAAATACGAAGATCTTCTAAAGCGCACCGTTCAGCAGGAGATAAAGCGCGGACGTCTCGATGTGTTTGTCACGGTCGAGCGCGCTGCGGATGCAAGCGGCACAATGGAGATCAATTGGGCAGCAGCAGAAGCATACCGTTCAGCAGCCGAGCAGCTGAAGGCTAAATTCGGAGTTGAAGGTACCGTAACCATTCAAGATTATCTTCGTATTCCCGATCTCATTAGTTACCGTGAAGCAGTGGAGGCGGCAGAAGAGGATTTGGAACGAGAATGGACACATTGTGTTCAAGAAGCGGTTCAACATCTGGTCCTGATGCGCACTTCGGAGGGCTCTCATTTAGGGGAAGACACGTTACAGCGCGTCCAAGCCTTGGAGTCGTTTCTTGAGCAAGCGCGTCAATTAGCTCCTCAAGCTGTGCAGGATTATGCAGGTAAGCTGCGTCTACGAATCCAAGAGCTAATGCAGCAGCCTGTTATCGATGAGGTACGGTTGGCAACGGAAGTAGCTATATTTGCAGACCGTGCGAATGTTGATGAGGAAATAACAAGACTGCTAAGTCATTTTCAGCAGTGCAGGCAGCTGTTAAGCTCGCCCGAACCGATTGGTAGGAAGCTGGATTTCCTGGTTCAGGAAATGAATAGAGAAGTGAACACCATCGGATCCAAGGCTAATCATTCCGGGCTTACCGCAATTGTAGTCGAAATGAAGGCTGAACTGGAGAAAATGAGGGAGCAGATTCAAAATATTGAGTAAAAGCCACGTTTTGCGAGAGCAAGCTTGGGTTATGCTTTACGATGTAGACTTTCGCTACGGAAAGCTCTGCTGACGCTTACGATGTAAGTTTTCCCATTCGGGAAGGCTCTGTAGATGCTTACGATGTAAAGCTTTCCCATCGGGGAAAGCTCTTAGGAGGAAACAAGATGGCAATCAAACTTATTAATATCGGATTCGGTAACATCGTATCCGCTAACCGAATCATTTCCATCGTGAGTCCGGAATCGGCGCCAATCAAAAGAATCATTCAAGAAGCGCGCGACCGTCACATGCTGATTGATGCAACCTACGGCCGCCGTACGCGTGCAGTGATTATTACGGACAGCGATCATGTCATCTTGTCTGCAGTGCAGCCTGAAACGGTAGCACACCGACTTTCTAATAAGGACGATGATCATGACGAGTAAGGAAAAAGGAATATTAATCGTACTATCTGGTCCGTCCGGAGTAGGTAAAGGAACGGTCTGCAAAGCGCTTAGACAATGCGCACCTGATCTTATCTATTCTGTATCCGCTACAACCCGTGAGCCAAGGCAGGGTGAAGTGGACGGTGTAAATTACTTTTTTAAATCAAGAGAACAATTTCAGCAGCTGATTGAAGAGGATCAAATGCTGGAGTGGGCTGAATACGTAGGTAATTATTACGGGACTCCTAGAAAATTCGTAGAAGAAACATTACTTGCCGGCAACGATATCATTCTTGAAATTGAAGTGCAGGGTGCTTTGAAAGTAAAGCAAAAGTTCCCGGAAGGCGTATTTATTTTCCTGCTGCCTCCTTCGATGGATGAGCTTGAAAATCGCATTGTAGGTCGAGGAACAGAATCAGAAGAATCTATCCGCAACCGGATGTCGGTCGCTATGGATGAAATCCGTCTGATGGAGCATTATGATTATGCTATCGTAAATGATCATGTCGAGAATGCCTGTTCGCGGATTCAATCTATCATAGTAGCGGAGCATTGCCGTAAAGAGAAAGTTGTAAACAAAATCAAACAATGGATGGCAGAGGTGAACTAAGCATGTTATATCCTTCAATCGATAAATTGTTGGACAAAGTAGACAGCAAATATTCTTTGGTCGTAGCGGCTGCAAAACGGGCAAGAATGCTGCGTGACGGTTCGAAAACCGAGGTGCGCAATAAAAGATCCCATAAGTTCGTAGGACTTGCACTAGAAGAAATTTACGAAGATCATATTTCTTACGAGAAGCTGCAAACTAAAGAATTAGTGAAGTAACCTTTACAACAACCCTCGTGGTTGTTATTTTTTTCTCGAATATCGGGGGTGGATCGGATGCTGAACGGTAAAACGATACTTTTAGGTGTTAGTGGCGGTATTGCCGCTTATAAAGCAGCCGCGTTATGCAGCAAGCTGAAGCAGGCTGGTGCAGAGGTTCGAGTCATTATGACGGAGTCGGCGACCCGCTTCATTGCGCCGTTAACATTTCAAACATTATCACGGCATGATGTGATCGTGGATACGTTCGATGAAAAAGATGCCTCGGTTGTCTCGCACATCGATTTGGCGGATCATGCCGATCTAGTTATCGTTGCGCCTGCTACTGCCAATGTCATTGCCAAAATGGCTCATGGATTGGCGGACGATATGCTTAGCACAACTCTGCTCGCTACCACAGCGCCTATTCTCGTCGCTCCGGCTATGAATGTACATATGTATGCGCATCCTGCTGTACAATCAAATATGCGAACCTTGGCCGAGCGCGGTGTGTTGTTTATTGAACCGGGTACAGGTCAGCTTGCCTGCGGCTATGTAGGTAAAGGAAGGCTGGAGGAACCGGAGCACATCGTTGCTGCTATCGAGCGTTTTTTCGCTGACAGTCAATTGTTAAAAGGGAAGAAACTGCTTGTTACGGCAGGAGGCACGGTCGAGAGGATCGATCCGGTGCGTTACTTGACCAATGATTCTTCAGGTAAAATGGGTTTTGCCATCGCGGAAGCGGCCAGGAATATGGGTGCGGATGTTACTTTAGTTGTGGGTAAAGCATCAGCTCCTATCCCTGAAGGGATTAGGACGATACGAATCGAGTCAGCTCAGGATATGCTGGACGCGGTGGTTGCAAGGATGCCGGAAATGGACATTGTCATCAAGGCGGCAGCAGTAGCTGATTATCGGCCTGCAGAGCAGGCACAGCAGAAGATTAAGAAAAAAGACGAGGAAATGACGCTGAAACTCGTCAAGAATGCAGATATTTTACAAACGATCGGCAATATTAAATCGCATCAATTTGTGGTTGGTTTTGCTGCTGAGACGGAACGTATTGACGAGCATGCGATAGATAAGCTAAAACGCAAAAACTGCGATTTGCTGGTTGCCAATGATGTGACTCAAGAAGGAGCCGGATTCGGTACCGACACGAATGTCGTCCGTATCTACGATCACAACGGGCTTGTCGAGGCGCTTCCTGTTATGAGTAAGCTGGATGTAGCTAGGAGCTTGCTGCTTTATGTGGCCGAACGGATGAAGAAGGGAGACAGTGCGAACTGATGTACGCAAAAGTCATAGTGGATGTCCCCGCGAAGCAGACAAACCGCGCCTTTGATTATTTTATTCCTGAAGCAATGAGGGAATGGGTGATGGTCGGCAGCCGGGTAGGTGTCCCGTTTGGCCCGCGCAAGCTGCAAGGGTTCGTTGTCGAACTGCATCAACGTTCGGATTTTGATCCAAGCAAAGTCAAACCTATTGCAGAGGTTATGGATCTGTATCCTCCTTTAACTCCTGATTTGGTCACATTAGCACATTGGATAAGCCAAACGTATCTATGTAACGAAATCACTGCTTTGCAAGCGATGATACCAGGCGCCCTAAAAGCGAAGTATGAACGCCACGTATGTGCTGCAGATACAGCAGCTCTGCCTTCTAATGGTCAATATTCTTTGCTGCTTCCTGAGCAGCAAGAAATCATCCGTTATGTTAGAGAGAAAGGTTCGGTCGAAATCGAAGCTCTCTTGCAAAAATTCAGTTCGGAAGGTACTTTGATTAAGCAATTGATAACAGAAGGACTTCTGGTTGAAATGCAGATGATCAAAGACCGGATGGCTGCCAAAAAGGTGTTAACCGTGTTCCCGCCTGATGATCCGGAGCTGCTGCGGGAATGGGAGCTGCAGCTGCCTGCAAGGGCCGGCAAGCAAAAGGAAGTACTGCTTTACTTGGCAGAGCAGCCGATTCCTATTAAGCTTACAGAATTGTTGCATGAGCTGGGGATCAGTGCCGGTACAGTGAAAAGCTTGGCCGATAAGGGTTGGCTGACAATTAAAGAAGTTGAAGTGTTTCGGGATCCATATGCTCAAAGAAAGTTTAACAAGACGCAGCCTCTGCCGTTAATGCCTGAACAACAGCAGGTGTTTGGACGTATCGCAGATGCGGTAAATCATCGTGAGCATAGAGTGTTTCTGCTTCATGGGGTTACGGGCAGCGGGAAAACTGAGGTATACTTGCAGTCGATTCAAACCTGCCTGGATCAAGGAAGGGAAGCGATTGTTCTCGTACCTGAGATTTCGTTGACTCCTCAAATGGTAGAACGCTTCAAAGGACGCTTTGGCGATCTAGTAGCTGTTCTTCACAGCCGCTTATCCCACGGGGAGCGTTATGATGAATGGCGTAAAATTATGCTAAAGCAGGTACGCGTCGTTATTGGCGCTCGCTCGGCGATTTTTGCCCCATTTACGCAATTAGGACTGATTATTATTGATGAAGAACACGAGTCATCCTATAAGCAAGAGGAAAGTCCCAAATATCATGCACGCGATGTGGCTGTTGCTCGTGCTTCTCAGCATGATGCAGTGGTTGTTCTCGGGTCGGCCACGCCGTCCCTTGAAAGCATGTACGGAACTTTATCTGCCTCGACTCCCTCTTCTAACATACAAAACGTAAGTAAAGAGATTTATAGCACTACATTGTTCGGGGAGGAAGAACTGGGATTAAACTCATCTGTGGTTCGCCACGTGAACGCTGAAAAAGTGCGCTTCGAGCTGCTGACCATGCATAACAGGGTGGAAGGCCGTCCGCTTCCTAGAGTGCAGATTATTGACATGCGTGAAGAGCTGAGAACCGGCAACAGGTCGATGTTTAGCCGTGGATTGTATAAAGCGATAGAAGAACGGTTACACAAGAAAGAACAGATCGTTTTATTGCTGAACCGCCGCGGCTACTCGACCTTTGTCATGTGCCGAACGTGCGGTTATGTAGCGCAATGTCCTCATTGTGATATTTCTTTGACGTTTCATCAAAGCTCGCACGTGATACGGTGTCATTATTGCGGCTATGCTGAAAGGGAATTGACGGTTTGCCCATCCTGTAATAGTGAGCATATCCGCCATTTCGGCACAGGAACGCAAAGGGTTGAGGAGGAATTAAGCAAGCTGTTTCCCGGGATTCGTGTCATCCGAATGGATGTCGATACGACGACGGAAAAGGGCTCCCATGAAAAATGGCTGACGATGTTTCGCAACCGGCAGGCTGATGTGCTGCTAGGGACTCAGATGGTAGCTAAAGGGCTTGATTTTCCTCATGTAACTTTGGTTGGAGCTTTGGCTGCGGACACCGTTTTGAATTTGCCCGATTTCAGGGCGGCGGAGCGTACCTTCCAGCTTTTGACGCAGGTAGCCGGCAGAGCCGGGAGGCATGAGCTTCCGGGAGAAGTTTTTGTTCAAACTTATGCTCCCGAGCATTACAGCATTATCAGCGCAAGCAAGCATGACTACTTAAGCTTTATGGATAAAGAAATGACACTGCGTAAGCTCCATGAGTATCCGCCATTTCATAGGCTGATACTTATTACACTTAGTCATGAACAGATCCCTCTTCTGATGAGAACGGCAGAATCACTAGCGTCCCGTTTGAAAGAGCTTGCCAAGGAGCTGCATCCGCTTCCTATAGAAATTTTGGGCCCGGTCGCCTCTCCAATAGCCCGAATCAAAGATAGATATCGATTTCAATGCATGATAAAATATCGGGGAGAAGCTACAATATCAGGCCTTGTACGGCGTGCAGTGGCTGCTTTTGAGGATATGGAAAAACAGCACAAGCTTACGATTAGTGTAGATGTAGATCCCCAAGTGTTGATGTAACATACGTCCTTATACTTTTTTGAAAAATAGATTGCAGTAACAGCAGAGGCTTTACATTCATCAGCCCTACTCAAGAAAGGTGTGTTTATTATGGCAATTAAAATTATCGTGAAAGACCCGGATCCGGTCCTGCGTGAAATGTGCAAACCAGTAACTAAAATCAATTCCAATATTCACAAACTGCTTAACGATATGGCCGATACGATGTATGATGCCGAAGGCGTAGGCTTGGCAGCACCTCAAATCGGAATATTGAAGCGCGTTATCGTGATGGATGTTGGGGATGATCACGGTCTGATCGAGCTTATTAATCCTGAAGTGATCGAAAAGGAGGGCGAACAGTTCGGACCGGAAGGCTGCTTAAGTATTCCTGGCAAGACCGGTGATGTACGCCGCGCACAGCGTGTAAAAGTCAAAGGCCTTGACCGCGATGGAAACGAAATCGTCATCGAAGGAACGGACCTTCTTGCCCGCTGCATCTTGCATGAAGTCGATCATTTGAACGGAGTGCTTTATACCGATCTCGCGGAAAAAATGTACCGTGGCGAACAGCATGGCGGTGAGTCATGAGAGTAGTATTTATGGGCACGCCGGAATTTGCCGTGCCTTCTCTACAAGCTTTGCTCGACAACGGAGTACAAGTAGTTGGCGTTGTGACCCAACCGGATCGTCCGGTTGGGCGCAAGCGTATTTTGACACCTACAC
The DNA here is from genome assembly GCF_000686845.1 of Paenibacillus sp. UNC451MF. Classification (GTDB taxonomy): domain Bacteria; phylum Bacillota; class Bacilli; order Paenibacillales; family NBRC-103111; genus Paenibacillus_S. The sequence continues at coordinate 34,886 of NZ_JMLS01000018.1, forward strand.
CAGTGAAAGTAGAAGCTGAGAAGCATGGAATTCCCGTGCTGCAGCCAGAAAGACTGAGACGTCCGGAGTCTGTTGAGGAACTGAAGGAACTGCAGCCTGACTTGATTGTTACGGCGGCTTATGGACAAATCCTGCCTAAATCGGTGTTAGAGCTGCCAAAACACGGATGTATTAACATTCATGCTTCTCTGCTGCCAAAATATCGCGGTGGTGCGCCGATTCACCATGCTGTTATGAATGGGGACGCCGTAACAGGTGTAACCATCATGTACATGGCTGAAGGCTTGGATACCGGAGATATGATCAGCAAGGTGGAAGTGAGCATTGAGGATACGGACACTCAGGGTACTATGTTCGAGAAGCTAAGTATTGCGGGTGCACGTTTGCTGACTGAAACACTTCCCGATCTGATTGCAGGACGAATTCAAGCGGTACCGCAAAATGATGCAGAAGCGATATACTCGCCGAACATTACAAGGGAGCAGGAGCTGATTGATTGGAATAGATCGGCTCTCGCGATATGGAATCAGGTCAGAGGACTGAGCCCTCGTCCAGGCGCTTATACGCTGTGGAACGGTGAAGTGCTTAAAATTTGGAGCTGCTTGAAGCCTGATGCAGCCCTTAATCCATCAAGTGCTAACACAAGCCAACCGGGAACTGTATTAGGCATGGGGGAAAACGGGATCGTAGTTGCAACTGGCAGTGGAACGATCACGATTACTGAACTGCAGCCTGCCGGCAAAAAAGCAATGGACGCAGCGCAATGGACGCGAGGCGGGCAATTATCCATTGGAACGGTGCTAGGAAGCGCAGAGCAATAGATGCAGGAGGACTACTAATAGTGAACAAAGGCAACGTGACTACCGGTAAGGTGAACGGCAAGAGCGGCAGACACAATGAGAGCAGAACGGCTTCGAAGCCGGGAACAGCCAGAGAAACGGCGCTTGATGTACTTGTCCGTACGGAGCAGGACCGTTCGTACAGCAACCTGCTGCTTCACCAGACACTTCAAAAGTATGGTTTGGACAAAGCGGATGCTGGCTTGGCAACAGAGATTGTCTATGGGACCATTCAACGCATGAACACGATCGATTATTTTCTAGAACGCTTTGTTGCCAAAGGGATGGCCAAGCTGCAGCCTTGGGTGCGAAGCTTGCTTAGACTGAGCTTTTATCAAATGATGTATCTGGATAGAATACCTGATCACGCTGTAGTGAATGAAGCGGTCAACCTTGCCAAAAAGAGAGGCCATCAAGGTATTTCCGGCATGGTTAACGGTGTCCTTCGTAATGTCATTAGGCAAAAGGAAACGCTAAAGATTCCTGATAACTTACCGGTAATTGAACGAATAGCACTCACGCACTCCCATCCCGAATGGATGGTGAAGCGTTGGCTTCGTCAATTGGGGGAAGAACGGACAGAGCGAATTTGTGAAGCTAACAACGTACCTCCTCGAGTAAGCCTAAGGACCAATACAGTGAAAATCAGTCGTGATGAGTTGGTCGACTTGCTTAAGGAAGCAGGACTTCAAGCGGAGCCTTCTGATTTGGCGCCAGCGGGAGTATTGGTTAAAGGCGGAGGGAATATGGCTTTGACGCCTTGGTTCGCGGATGGACTATTCTCAATACAGGATGAAAGCTCCATGCTAGTTGCTGAAGCCGTCGATCCTAAGGCAGGAGAAAAAGTGCTAGATTGCTGTGCTGCGCCTGGCGGAAAGACGATGCATATGGCGGAAAAAATGGAGGATCGAGGAGAAGTATGGGCTTGCGATATTCATGAGCATAAAGAAAAGCTGATTCGCGAGCAAGCGGTTCGGCTTGGTCTTCATTCGGTCCGAACGGTGACATCCGATGCACGTAAGCTGTCGGAACGTTTTGCTCCAGGCAGCTTTGATCGTATTCTTCTTGATGCTCCATGCTCTGGTCTTGGAGTTATTCGACGGAAGCCAGATATGAAGTGGAGCAAGCAGGAGAGGGAGTTGGATGATATTTGCGTTATTCAACAGGAACTGCTATCACAGGTACATCAACTTCTTCGACCAGGTGGAGTGCTAGTGTACAGTACTTGTACTATTGAACACAATGAGAACGAGGGTATGATCAAACGATTTTTACAAGAACATCCCGAATTCGAATTAGAAAACGGCCAAGCACTGCAAATTTATCCATATGAGCACCAATCCGACGGTTTCTTCATTGCTAAGCTGCGGAAACGAGCGTAAAGATGAGATATATGGTAAAATCAAACGTATGCATTGATTAATAGACAAACAGGTTGTGATAAACTTTGGAATCGACAAATAAACAAGTACAACAATTGCCCAGCAAACCCTATGTTTACGATTTGTCATTGGAAGAATGGCAGGAATGGGTGAAAGCTAACGGTGAAGCGGCTTTTCGAGCCGGTCAAATATTTGATTGGCTTTATGTGAAAAGAATATCAAGCTTCGAAGAGATGACGAATTTGTCCAAATCACTTCGAGACAAGCTGTCCCAACAATTCGATTTTGTTACCTTAACCGAGGTTGCTAAATACGAATCGAAGGATGGTACCGTTAAATTTTTGTTTGAGCTTTCGGACAAAAACGCCATCGAGACAGTCATCATGAAGCATAGCTACGGCAACAGCGTATGTGTAACAACGCAAGTTGGCTGTCGGGTCGGCTGTACCTTCTGTGCCTCGACGTTGACGGGACTTAAGCGCAATCTGGCTCCGGGTGAAATTATTGCTCAAGTGGTTAAAGCACAGCAGCTGCTGGATGCGACGGAGGAACGAGTAAGCAGCATAGTTATCATGGGGATCGGAGAACCATTTGAGAACTATGACGCGATGATGAAGTTTTTGAATGTCATGATTCATCCGAAGGGATTAAATATCGGACAGCGGCATATTACGGTATCCACTAGCGGAATTGTTCCGAATATCTATCGTTTTGCTGACGAACAGACGCAAATCAATCTTGCGATCTCAATCCATGCACCTAACGATACATTGCGATCCAAATTGATGCCGGTGAACCGCAGATTTCCTTTTGCCGATCTTATAGAAGCTTGTCAATACTATGTTGCCAAGACTGGCCGACGTATCACGTTTGAATATGCGCTAATGGGCGGCGTTAACGACCGACCGGAGCATGCGGAGGAGCTTGGTCAAGTATTGAAGCAGTTTCCGATGGCTCATGTCAATCTGATTCCCGTCAATTTCGTATCGGAACGAGATTATGTGCGAACACCTAGGGACGATATCTTTACATTCCAGCGTATACTAGAACGTAACAAAATTAACGCTACCATACGCCGGGAGCAAGGGAGCGATATTGCTGCGGCATGCGGACAGCTGCGTGCGAAGCATATGGAGTCAGGTGCGAGGTGAGGAGAACCATGGTAAAAACGGCCAATCAAACGGATGTTGGGCGCGTCCGAATGGTCAATGAAGACCGCGCGATTGTTCAGGAGAATTTAAATGGTTTTGTATTAGCTATTGTTGCTGATGGAATGGGCGGTCACCAAGCAGGTGACGTCGCTAGTCAAATGGCCGTAGATATTATTCAGAATGAATTGCAAAGTATTGCAAGCGACGCATCCGTCGAACAACGGCGGATACAAGTGAAGCAAGCGGTTGAGCTGGCAAATGAGAAAATTTTTGAATTTGCCTCACAGCGCGAAAATTATTATGGCATGGGTACCACTGTAGTTACCGTGTTGGCTGACGAACAATCGGTCGTTATCGGACATATCGGTGATAGCCGTGCTTACAGATTCAGCGGCGGTGCTATTGAGCAAGTGACGGAAGATCATTCCTTGGTTAACGAGTTGGTTAAGAACGGACAGATTACTCGGGAAGAAGCCACTCATCATCCTCGCCGCAATGTTTTGACTAGAGCTCTTGGAACAGAAGCTACAATTGAAGTGGATATTCAGGATTTTACATGGAATAACGGAGACGTGCTGCTGATTTGCAGCGATGGACTAAGCTCCTTGGTTAGCAGGGAACAACTGCTGACTTTAGTGAATGGTGCAGAGCCGTTGGAAGAGACGGCACAAAAACTTGTTAACGAAGCGCTGGAAGCGGGTGGCGATGACAACATTACCGTGGTGTTGGTCAGTAATGCTGCTGATCCGATAGCGGGAGATGCAGAACATTTTGACGGTGAAACGGGGTGATGGTGAATGATAGGTAAGCAGCTGGGTGGCCGTTACGAAATTCTCGAACGTGTCGGCGGCGGCGGCATGGCTATAGTGTATAAAGGACTTGATATTTTATTACATCGACACGTCGCCGTAAAAGTGCTGCGTCAGCAGTATGTACATGACGAGGAATTCATTCAGCGCTTCCGTAGGGAAGCACAGGCAGCGGCATCACTATCTCACTCGAATGTGGTCAGTATCTACGATGTAGGTCAAGAGGAAGACATTCATTATATTGTGATGGAATACATCGAAGGTACGACCCTAAATGAGCTGATCAAGGAAAAAGCGCCATTACAGGTGGAAGAAGCGGTTCACATCGCCAGCCAAATATGCGACGCTCTCGATCACGCCCATCACAATCAAATCATTCATCGCGATATTAAGCCTCATAATATTTTGTTAGGGAAAAACGGCAGGGTCAAAGTGACTGATTTCGGTATTGCCCGCGCTGTGACCTCTTCCACGATCACTCAAACCGGTTCTGTTGTCGGTTCTGTCCATTACTTCTCGCCTGAGCATGCCAAAGGTACCTTTACGGGGGAGCAATCCGACTTATATTCGCTCGGTATCGTTATGTATCAGATGCTGACGGGTCGGCTCCCCTTCTTGGGGGAAAGCCCGATTAGCGTAGCACTAAAGCATTTGCAGGAGGAAGTGGAGGACCCGCGTAAGGCTAATCCGCTGATTCCGCAAAGTGTAGAAAATATAATATTAAAGGCTATGCGTAAAAATCCAGCAGAGCGTTATCGCTCCGCTAAGCAAATGCTGGATGATTTGGACAGCTGCCTTTTGCCTCATCGACGTAATGAAGCGAAGATTAATTTCTTAGATGAGGACGAGCTGGACGAAGAGAAAACGCGGATCATACCTGCAATTCGCCCGGGTCAGTATATGGCTGAGTCGGATGACGACGATGATGACAAAGTAGAAAAAGCGGTTGAGCCTGCTGTAAGTGGTGGAAAGAAGAAAAGAGGCTGGGTCAAGCCGCTGATATGGATTATCGTTCTTTTGCTGGTGCTGGGTGCGATGTGGTACTTGGTCGGAGTGGTTAAGGCTAAATTTACGGTGCAGGAAGTGGACGTGCCTTATGTTGTCAACCTGCCAGTTGCCGAAGCTAAAGCAAAGTTGAGCGCAGCACAATTGGATGCAGAGGTTGTACAGGAAAGCTCACGAGAGGTTGCCAAGGATACCGTTATCCGACAAAGCCCATCGAACCAAAAGCTGAAAGTACACAGCAAGGTAACGCTCACAGTAAGTAAAGGCATCGATAAGCTGAAAATGCCGAATGTCGTAGGGGCCAAGCTGGCGGATGCCAAGACGGCTATTATGGCGTTAGGGATTAAAGAAGATAAGATTACAACTGAGCAAAAGTTCATTGATGCAGAACCAGGAACAGTCTTGCAGCAAACGCCGGGACAGGATGAAGAGGTTGATCCTGTTACCGCAACGGTAAAGCTTGTTGTAAGTAAGGGCAGAGAGAGTATAGCTATGCCTGATTTGGTTGGTCTGACGGAAGCGGAAGCCAAGTCTAAGATTACTGTCAATAGCCTGAAGCTTGCTGCCGACGGCATCACGTACGAGACAAGCTATAAGCAGCCTAAAGGGAAGGTCATTACTCAGTTCCCGTACAAGTATAAAGAAGAAGTGCCGCCCGGCACCGAAATCAAGCTTATTATTAGTTCAGGCTATCCGGAGGAAGCAGGGCCGATGACGGTAACGGTACCGATCAAGCCGGCGAAGGAAGGCAAGGCTTCGACAGTCAAAATTATTCTTAGCGATGCGGCGTACGATAATTTTGATTACAAGACGCTCACTAACGTCACGAAAGCGACGACAGCGGATGTGAACCTGGTACTGTCACCGGATAAAAGTGCTACGATCACTATCAAGCAGGACAATGTAGTTTCTGATATGATCACAGTGACCTATCAAGATTTTCTGGCTTGGAAAAGCGGAAAACCATTTAATCCGATCCCTTCCGGTGGTCAAGGCAGCGGTACAGCGCCGAGCAATACGCCGACCCCAACGCCTACGCCGAGCCCAGGAGCAACCCCGACACCAACACCTCCTGTCAAAAACTCGGGAACGGGTGGAGCAGCTAATGGCAGCGGTAGTGCTGTGCCAGCATCAGGAACTAATACGAATGGGGCGTCTGGATCAGGTTCGGCTACTCCGCCAGGTTCTCAAACAAGTAATCCTAACAATACAGGAGGCAGAAATTAATGCCAGCCGGTCTAATCGTAAAGGCACTCAGCGGTTATTATTATGTGCTTTCAGAAGAAGATGAGCTTATGACCTCTATTCAATGCAGAGCGCGCGGGATTTTCAAAAAACGCGGCGTCTCTCCATTGGTTGGGGACAGGGTGCTTTATGAGTTAACGGAAAACGGTGAGGGTACAGTGGATGAAATATTGCCGCGATCCTCAGAGCTTGTAAGGCCTCCCGTAGCTAACGTAGAAATCGTTGTGCTTGTGTTTGCGGTTACGGAGCCTGCGCTTAATTTGCAGCTGTTGGACAAGTTTTTGGTTCATACGGAAAGTGCAGGACTGGAGACGATTATTTGCTTAACGAAGCAGGATTTGGTTGTGGAAGATAATGCAGCGGAAGCAGCAGCTCCTGCCAAAGGAGAAATGCTGCTCACCGGGGTGAATGATATTGTACAATTGTACGAATCCATTGGATATCGTACAGTTGTTACAAGTGCCAAATGCGGTATCGGAATTGATCCTGTATTACAGCAGTTGGCTGGACGCATAAGTGTCTTTGCAGGGCAGTCTGGTGTTGGTAAATCCTCTCTGCTGAATGCAATGGTACCAGGTCTTCAGCTGGAAACGAATCAAATTAGCATGAAGCTCGGAAGAGGGAAGCACACTACCCGTCATGTAGAGTTGATTCGTCTTGCCAACGGGGGGCTGGTAGCTGATACTCCAGGGTTCAGCCAGCTGGACTTTTTACAAATTGAAGAAGCGGAGCAGCTGAGCTCTTGTTTTAAGGAGTTTAAGTCCCATGCTTCCGGCTGTAAATTCCGCGGCTGTTTACATCTTCATGAACCAGACTGCAAGGTGATCGAGGCAAAGGAAAAAGGAGAAATCTCTTCATCCCGGTACGAACACTATTTGCAATTTTTAACCGATATCAAAGAGAGAAGAAGGAGGTACTGAGTAACATGCTGAACATTGCGCCATCTATTTTATCTGCTGATTTTTCCAAATTAGGTGAGGAAATTGCCGATGTGGAAAAAGGCGGAGCAGATTGGATTCATGTGGATGTAATGGATGGTCATTTCGTGCCCAACATTACAATTGGACCTCTGGTCGTTGAATCGATCCGCCCACATACGGCCCTGCCGTTGGACGTCCATCTAATGATCGAAAATCCGGACGCCTACATCCCGGCTTTTGCCAAGGCGGGTGCAGATCTGATTTCCGTCCATGTGGAGGCCTGCCGTCACCTTCATCGTACATTGCATTTTATTAAAGAAAATAATGTTAAAGCGGGAGTTGTGCTCAATCCGGCAACCCCGCTCTCTACGATAGAACATGTAATGGATGAGAATTTGGATCTAGTACTCATTATGACGGTAAATCCTGGCTTCGGGGGACAGAAGTTCATCCCTGCCATGCTGCCGAAAATCGCCAAGCTGCGTGAGATGCTGAACGACAGAGGATTAGGTCATGTTGATATAGAGGTTGACGGAGGGATTAATGCGGAAACTGCACAGCAGGTTATAGCCGCAGGAGCTAATGTCCTGGTAGCAGGGAGCGCCGTATTTAACCGCAATGATCGTGCGGAAGCTATTCGGCAGATTCGAAGCGGGGTGTAAAAATCGGGTGAGATTTTTGACGGTGTTAGGTTATAGTATACTTTGCGCACTATTACTCTGTTTATTTTCTCAAATAGACGATTTGCTGAAATACATCTTCTCACTTGGTGCGTTGATTACAGGCGTTCAATTTTTTAAGAGACATGATGGTCGCGGGATGAGAATCGCATTTGTTGCTTCGACTATCGTATTATATTTTATATTTGCTGTTATCTATGCTTTTTATGTAGCTGTAAAGACAGGACAGCTGCCTGCAGCTCCTTAATCAGCCCTTATACATAGTGGATGAACTCCTCCGCAGTCATATTCCGGCTTATCGCCGCATAACATGGTTACAAAAGTTTAGGCTTTTGTAGCCTTTTTTGTTTTTGTGGATCGGCATGGGATAGGCACGTTTTGCAAAGCTGCGGAATACAATGAAGTATAATGACTTGACTTTGTTCCGTTGACTGCCTTGTACCCAAACGGTGAAGGTGAGAACGCAGGTGAAATCATCGAGATGGACTTCGAGCAGAAGCTTTGCTAGTGAAAACCGGAGGAGGGGTAGAAATGAAGTTTTACACAATCAAGCTACCGAGAATTATAGGCGGATTTGTTAAAGCAGTACTTAATACTTTCAGTAAAAACTGATCGTATCATGAATGTATACTTATGGCGGCCAAAGAGGATGGATGGTGCTTGGGCCAGCGACAATCAAACTAAAAAAAGCACCTGCGGCCAGGTGCTTTTTGTCTATCTGATGGTAAGAACTAGACACGAGTAACTTTTCCGGATTTCAAAGCTTTCGTGCTTACATAAACGCGCTTCGGCTTACCGTCCACCAGAATGCGAACTTTCTGAACGTTAACACCCCAAGTGCGCTTTGATTTGTTGTTAGCGTGGGACACGTGGTTACCAGTACCTGGTCCTTTGCCAGTAATGAAACATTTGCGGGACATTGTATTACACCTCCTTAACAGCCTCGATGACCTAACTACTTGTCTTCAAAAGCATTCTCCGTAAGAAAAACCTGTTAAAAAACACACTCAAATATCATATCATAACGGTATGAAAGCCGTCAATGTTGCAAGGATGTTTTTAAGGGAGATTGACCAAATTTTATTTATTTCTTTCGTTTGATATAGTAAAATGAGTTGTAGTCCATTCTAATCTATATCAAAGGAGCTGTATAAATGGCTATCGAACTGGCTACGGAATATGGAAAAGTATGGATTACCGAAGACGTCATTGCTGTGTTGGCGGGATCGGCTGCTTTGGATTGTTATGGACTCGTAGGAATGGCATCGCGTAATCAGCTGAAGGATGGCATTGCGGAACTGCTTCGCCGCGATAACTTAAGTAGAGGTGTCGAGGTCCGGAAAGATACGCAGGGAGCACTTGCAATAGATCTCTATATTGTAGTAAGCTACGGTACAAAAATATCGGTTGTGGCCCACAATGTTCAGACTAAGGTAAAGTACGTATTAAACGAAGTTGTGGGCCTTCAAGTGGAGTCGGTGAACATATATGTTCAAGGCGTTCGTGTGGCTCAGTAACGCTAAGAGGACTGCGGTACTAGTGGAAGTAAGCCGCGGTTCGACTTCGCAGGGAGGGGAATGTTTTTTTGAGTAAGCGCTTAAATGTAATTGACGGGAATGACTTTATCCGAATGGTGGAGAGAGGCGCCCAGCAGCTTAGAGAAAATGAGGACAACGTCAACGCGCTCAACGTTTTTCCTGTTCCAGATGGAGACACAGGAACCAATATGAACTTGACTCTGACCTCTGGTGTAGAGGAGCTTCGTCGACGTCCTTCAAGCCATATCGGTAAAGCGGCGGATGCTTTAGCCAAGGGGCTATTGATGGGGGCTCGGGGAAACTCTGGCGTTATTTTGTCCCAGTTGTTCCGCGGTTTCTCGAAGTCGGTTTCAGATTTGGAATCCATTGATGCTCAACGGTTCGCAGCTGCGTTACAGAACGGGGTAGATATGGCCTACAAGGCTGTGGTAAAGCCAGTTGAAGGTACAATCCTCACTGTATCTAAGGAGGCAGCCAAGCAGGCTTTAAGCTCTGCTAAACGTACTGCCGATGTGACCGAGCTGATGAAAGAAGTATGGAAAAAAGGCAGTGAAGCACTCTCACGAACACCGGAGATGCTGCCCGTGTTAAAGCAGGTAGGCGTCGTTGACGCTGGCGGGCAAGGACTGCTGTTCATATACGAAGGTTTCTTACAAGCGCTCCAATTGCTGTCCTCCCAAACGGATGAGGACACAGCGGCACAACATCAAGTCGGGCCTTCCATTGTTAGATTAAACGAATCGCCCGTTTCAACGGTGCATGCGGCTTCAAGCCGACCTCAATCTCAATTGGCAACAGAAGATATAGAATTCGGGTACTGCACCGAATTTATTGTCAAGCTGAATAGTGATAAGCTATCGGGTAACGTGTTTGATGAGCTTAAGTTTCGCGAGCAGCTTTCAACCTTAGGGGATTCTCTGCTTGTTGTTGCAGACGACGATTTGGTTAAGGTCCATATTCATGCCGAATTTCCGGGCAGTGTAATGAATTACGCTATGAAGTACGGTGATTTAAGCCGCATAAAGATCGAAAACATGCGTGATCAGCATTCGCATATTATCCATTCGGATACAACCGCTGCTCAAGCCGTATCAACAGCGCAAAGTGCGGATACTTCCAAGCTCAAACGCTATGGTTTTGTCGCCGTATCCGCAGGTCAAGGAATATCCAATATCTTTTCCAGCCTCGGTGTGGATCAGGTGCTCTTAGGGGGCCAAACGATGAATCCGAGTACAGAGGATATTGTCAAAGCGGTACTTGAAGTAAAAGCCCAGACGGTATTTGTTCTTCCGAATAATTCAAATATTATTTTGGCGGCCCAGCAGGCGGTTGAACTTGTTGAAGACAAACAACTGGTTGTAATCCCAACGAAAACTATTCCTCAAGGCATCGCAGCGGTCATCGCTTATCAGGACAGCATGGCGCCCGATGAGAACTCGGATGTGATGCAGCAGGCAATTCAACACGTTCAATCCGGCCTAGTGACCTATGCGGTTCGTGATACACAAATCGATGATATGACCATTAAACAGGGTGATTTCATCGGCATTCATAACCATAAAATTGTAGTGTCCGATTCTGATTTGCTTGTTTCCAGCCAAAAGCTGATAGATAGCCTCCTCGCGGACGGTGCGGAGATTGTGACGCTTTATACAGGTGAAGAGGCAGTGAAAGAGCAGACCGCGAACTTGGTAGAGTATGTAGAGCAGCATTATAATGATGTGGAAGTCGAAGTTCATCATGGCGGTCAACCGCTGTATTATTATATTATTTCTGCTGAATAATTCGACTGATAAATTGAGAGTTTGAGGTGAATCGATTGAGTCAGATTCGAGTTGTCACGGACAGCACGGCTGATATTCCTGCGGATGTGCGCAAAGCATTAAACATAGAATTGGTTCCCTTAAAGGTTCATTTTGGGACTGAAACTTATAGAGATTCTGTCGATATGGGGCCGGAGGCTTTTTTTGAAAAATTAGCAGCTCACTCTTCGCTTCCTACCACTTCACAGCCTTCACCGGTAGAGTTTATGGAAACTTACAAGCGATTGGCTGACGAATCGAAGGGTCCGATTATTTCTATTCATTTATCCTCTCATATGAGTGGTACGTACCAGTCTGCGCTGCTTGCTCAATCCATGCTAGAGGAACAAGTCGATCTTACCATTATCGATTCTTTGACCGCTTCTTATGGAATTGGCATGTTGGCCGTTACGGCGGCGGAAGCTGCAAGAGAAGGAAAAAGCAAGGATGAAATCGTGAGCATGCTGAAGACCATTCGGAGTGAACAAAAAATTTACTTTTTGGTCGATACGCTAGAATATTTGCAAAAGGGCGGTCGAATCGGAAAGGCTGCAGCGCTTCTTGGATCGCTATTGAATATTAAGCCGATCTTGTCCATATCCGACGAAGGGGAGGTCTTCTCAGTCGATAAAGTGAGAGGACAGAAAAAAGCTATGGCGCGCATCATGGAGCTGTTGAAAGCAGACTATGGCGATAAGCCGCTTCATGTTACGGTCGCTCACGCCAATAACAATCCTTATGCGGAGGAGATGAGTGCGTTGTTAAGGGAGCACTTTACAATACAAAGCTTAGACTATGCGAAAATAGGTCCTGTTATCGGGACGCATGCCGGTCCCGGAGCCGTAGCTGCGTTTGTAAGACCGGCGTAGCATGTCGATAGATTTATACAAAGTTCCGGTCAAAGAGGTGTACGGAGTTAAGGGCAAGAAGCCGGAAGAGCTGCTTGTCCTTGGCATTTCTACTGTTGGTGAGCTGCTCGATTATTATCCTTTTCGGTATGAGGACTATACACTGCGCGATCTGACCGAAGCCAAGGACGGAGATAAAATTACCGTTCAAGGAACTATCGTGGGTCTGCCTCAGGTACAGATGTACGGACGAATTAAATCGCGTCTGACGTGCAAGATCATCGTGGACAAGCTGTTTATCACCGCAGTGTGGTTTAATCGACACTACTTAAAGGATCAGTTTCAAACAGGGACGGACATTATCTTGACTGGAAAATGGGATCAAAAAAGGCTGCATTTGACCGTATCGGAGTCTGAATTTCCGGGAAAAGGGACATCGCAGATAGGTACACTGCAGCCTGTTTATTCGGTGGCAGGTTCCATTACACAAAAGTGGATGCGTCAAACGATGAAGCAAGCGTTGACGCAGTATGGAGGTTTAATCCTTGAGGTGCTGCCTCAGGAGCTGCTCGATCAGTACGACTTAATGGCGCGCAAACAAGCGGTAGCCTTGCTGCACCTTCCAGAATCGATGGAGATAGGGCAGAGAGCTCGTAAACGGATGGTATTTGAGGAGTTATTCTTGTTTCAGCTAAAGATGCAAGCCTATCGTGCAATCAATCATGATAGGGCGGATGGAGTCGCTCATCCGGTTGATCTGCCGGGAGTCCGCGCCTTTGTGCGAGCGCTGCCGTTTACCTTAACCGAGTCGCAAAAAAATGTACTTGCTGAAATACTGCACGATTTACAGCAGCCCTTTTGCATGAATCGCCTGCTTCAAGGCGATGTGGGTGCGGGGAAAACTGTTGTGGCCGCGGCAGCTTTGTTTGCCGTAGTCAAAGCTGGTTATCAGGGCGCACTGATGGTTCCGACGGAAATATTAGCCGAACAGCATAAGCGTTCCCTTGAACGCTTGTTTGAACCTTACGGCATTCAGGTCGCGCTGCTAACAGGCAGCCTGACGGCAAGGCAGCGTAGGGAAGTGCTCGGATCGCTTCAGCTTGGATTAATCGATGTTATAGTAGGAACCCATGCGCTTATTCAGGATGATGTATTTTTTCGCAAGCTTGGTTTGGTTGTTACGGATGAGCAGCACCGATTTGGTGTCAATCAGAGAAGTGTTCTTCGACGAAAAGGAATGAACCCGGATGTATTGACTATGACGGCGACGCCGATTCCGAGGACACTAGCGATAACGGCATTTGGAGATATGGATGTTTCGACTTTGAGTGAGCTTCCCAAGGGGAGAAAACCAATTAAGACGTATGCGGTAACTCACGATATGTTGGAGCGAGTACTTGGTTTTATTCGGCGTGAAGTTCAAGCTGGCCGTCAAGCTTATGTGATTTGTCCGTTAATCGAAGAATCGGAGAAACTGGACGTACAAAATGCAATAGATGTGCACGCGCAAATCCAATTCGCCTTTCCGGAATTTCGTATTGGCTTGCTGCATGGTCGCATGGCTCCTGCCGAGAAGGATGAGGTCATGCGCGAATTCAGCGAAAACCGCGTACAAGTTCTGGTATCAACAACCGTTATCGAGGTTGGGGTAGACGTTCCGAATTCAACGCTAATGGTTGTTTATGATGCGCATCGTTTCGGTCTATCTCAGCTGCATCAGCTTCGCGGACGGGTAGGTAGAGGAGAGCATCAATCGTTTTGCGTACTCATTGCTGATCCGAAAAATGAAGTAGGTAAGCAGCGGATGAAGGCGATGACCGATACAAACGATGGCTTTGAAATCGCGCGGCGTGATTTGGAGCTTAGAGGTCCAGGGGACTTCTTCGGAACGAAGCAAAGCGGGCTGCCCGATTTTCGAATTGCCGATATGGTTACGGATTTTGAAACGATGGAGCAAGCGCGTGACGATGCAGCGGCGATGGTACGACGACCCGATTTTTGGACATCGGCTGCTTATTCCATGCTCCACGAATTTTTGCGTCGAGAACATATATTTGAGAGTGATTTATTAGATTAACACCTAATGTTGCTTGCGAAGCCATAATATAAGACACATGTCCGAGCCCTCCGTCATAGACTTACAGAGAGGTTGGCACATCAGACTACCATATTCTTGTTGTGGGAGGAGTTCGTGACATGAGCTATCAAAAATATGGTTTCGATCCCGTGTTTGTGGAGCGGGTAAAGTTGAAAATGAAAAATCCGGATACAAAAGAGCGGATTAAAATGATTTTGCAAGGTGTGACGAAGACGGACTTGCAGGATAGGACGAAGGTAAGAAGATTTGTCGATATGCTGGCAAAGGTTCTGGGTGAGAGAATAACCGATATGCAGAGAGAGCATATGATCAATTTCGTTATAGCCCAAAGAATTGATCCAAACAATACGTTCCACTTGATCAAGCTGTGGGGTATGTTCCGTTAATCTCACAGGATAGCTTCAATATAGTCAACGGGCAGACCTGCGGGTCTGTTTTTTTGTTAATTCTTAACTTAAGCTTCCAGAAAAGGACTAGGGTTGCCATGGGAAACTATGAAAGCTATAATTTTCATAGAGAACCAAATAGGGGGAGGAGCATTCATTGAAGTCAAACGAACCAAAAGATAAGCCGGTGACTCGCAGACAACTACTTGCTTCTATGGGAGCGGCAGGCGCTTTAATTGCTGCGGGGGCAGGGCTGCCTTTTGAAGCTCATGCAGCAAAAGTTACCGTTCCAGCCGCCGATAACAAATCATGGCTTAATGTCAAAGATTTCGGTGCCTTGGGCAACGGGTATGATGACGATGCCCCGTTTATACAATCGGCTATTGATGCTGCTGCTGCTGATAAAGGAGGAGCTGTCTTTTTTCCTTCTGGCAAGTACTATATTAATCGTGGTTTACTCATGCGAAACAAGGTTAGCCTGATTGGAGCCGGAGCAGAGAACACGTTCATTAAAGCCGGAAATGCTGATATGTTTATGCTGTATAGCGGTTCAGGCATCAATAACTATTCCGTTGAAGGAATTACTCTCGAAGGGGTGGGCCCTAGCGGAGCGACGGGAGATATTGTTGAACGAGGTATTTATGCAGTTGAAGGTGCTAATATTACACTCAGAAACTGTATGTTTACTGGCGTTGCTAACGGGATTCGTCTTGTAAGAGCACAGCATGTTATTATTTCGAATTGTACGTTTATAAAAGTATTCGGTTCACAAAGCCAAGCCGAAGGGTATGGTATCGTAGTGGAAGGTGGTGCAAACCATACGATACAAGGAAATCATTTCAAAAACGTTAGTAAACATTGCGTTCATTTAACTATGGGCAGTGTTTACTCCCATGTTACCGGCAATGTCATGGAATACTCGGAGGACGCGGCTATTATGGTATCCTCCAAAGTGACAGCTTGCTCTAATCACTTGATAGAAGGCAATATTGTTGCGCCTTATGCAGTTACTGATCAAGAGCACAGTTCTACATACGGGATACGCTTGAAGGATGCATGCAGCTATAACACGGTTGTAAATAATGTTATTTCACGTGCAGCTTCAGCAGGAATTCAATTGGAAGCCGGTGAGAATGCAGGAGATGATAGACCCTATGGCAATTCGATAGCTGGCAACTCCATATATGGATCGGTTCGCGGAATTGCGATCTTGAATGCGGATGCTAACTCGGTTAAAAACAACGATGTACGCCGTACGGAGTATGGGATCTTGTTAGACACCGTTGGTGAAGGATCAAGCTCATCGACAAAGCGTAATATTGTTACGAGTAATTCAATCTATCAAAGTTCAGCGGCAGCCGTTCGTGTAGGTTCTGCTAGCTGCGAAGCAAATATTGTTTTCGGTAATGCCGGGCACGATAATGCTGAAGGGCTAAAAGATAGCGGAACGAATACAGCTACAGCCGGATTCTAAGTTTCGTCCTCCGTGAGGAGGGCGAATTTTTTTATTGAATAGGCACTTCACAATTCCGTGCATTTCTATGTGACTCCAATCACAAGGCGTCCGCGTCCTCTCTTATATACTTAAAGCAGTAAGATAATGAATTGAAGAGAGGGCGATCCTATGCTGAGTGAACAAACGATACGAACAATTAAATCTACTATACCTGTTCTGGAAGTACACGGTACGGCCATTACGAGGCGTTTTTATGAGTTGTTGTTCACGCGCCACCCTGAGCTGCTGAATATTTTTAATCACGCTAATCAAAAGCAAGGACGTCAACAAACGGCATTAGCCAATACGGTATACGCCGCGGCGGTTCATATCGATAATCTTGCGTCCATCCTTCCGGTCGTTAAACAAATAGGGCATAAACATCGCAGTTTAGGTGTAAAACCTGAGCATTATCCAATCGTCGGTCAAAATTTACTAGAAGCAATCAAGGATGTTCTTGGAGATGCTGCAACTGATGAAATTATTGCTGCCTGGGCGGAAGCTTATGGTGTCATTGCCAACGCCTTTGTTCAAACAGAGAAAGAAATGTATGATCTAGCCGAAGGCCAAACAGGGGGGTGGCAAGGCTTTAGACGATTTATTGTAGAGCGTAAGGTGGAAGAGAGTGAGGTTATTACATCGTTTTATCTGGTTCCTGAGGATCACCAAGGGATTGCAGATTTTGAACCTGGACAATACGTTAGTGTCAAGTTAACGATCCCAGGGCAATCGTATACCCACATTCGTCAATATAGCTTATCTGATGCACCAGGAAGACCGCATTATCGGATCTCTGTGAAGAGAGAAGGAGCGCTTGATGGAAAGCCAGCCGGAATTGTATCAAATTATTTGCACCATAATGTGAAGGCAGGAGACGTGTTGGAGCTCTCTGCTCCAGCGGGAGAATTTACTTTGGAGAAAAACGAAAAGCCGGTCGTATTGATCAGCGGAGGTGTTGGTTTGACACCGATGATTAGTATGCTGAACACGTTGGCAGAACAAGAGTCTAATCGTTCAGTGACATTCGTTCACGCTGCGCAAAACGGTCAAGTTCATGCAATGAAAGCTCATGTCGCCGATCTGGCACGAAGGCACGATCATGTCCGTTCTTACGTTTGTTACTCTGCTCCTACAGAGTTAGATCGGAAGGATGGGGCTTATGATAAAGAAGGCTATATCGATTTGTTTTGGCTAAAATCATTCATTTCCGGGCCGGATGCCAGCTTTTATTATTGCGGACCTGTACCGTTCTTGAAGTCTGTACATCGCATTTTAAAGGAGTGGGGTGTAGAGGACGCCAATTTGCATTACGAGTTCTTTGGGCCGGCAGGAAATCTGGAAGAACAAGACCAACCGAGTGAAGCAACGACGTCTGTGTAATAAATGATGTGATACTAGCTTTGCTTGCTTCGAAATAAGCGATTAACGGTTTCACGTCGCAGTCCCAGTAACTGGGCAATCTCCTCTTGAGTCAAAATATCCTTGATGGATAAGGGGGAAATGTACTCTGCAAACCATTGCTCGAGATTTTCCAGCTTTTCCGCAGGGGTTACGAGGGTCAGATGATCTATTCTTTGCTGCATCATTCTCAGTTTACTTTGGAGTTGCAGGGCAATGTCACGGCATTTAGCTGGATTCATTTCTAACTCATCGTACCATTCACCTGGAACTATGGTGTCTACCTCACTGGTAATGAGAGCGATGGCTGTTCCGTGATAATCTTTTGGACTGATTAAAGAGTGATGAGGGATTGTTTCACCCGGTACGACAATGTTCACCAAGAAGGGACTTCCGTCTTCGTGTACACGCATAATTTTGAACAGGCCGCTTCGAACATGAAATAAAGGTCCTGTCTCGCCTTGCCTAAATAGAATCTCACCTTTATGCAATAGCATTGGAATCACCTCTAATGTATATTAGCATGGGCCAAAATTGACGTCTACCTAACGTGATATCAGATGTGGGACTCTTTCCTTTCGGAAAGAGTTCTTTTTGTTAAAGCGCTAAAATGGTTTGTAAAAATGTTACAATCAATGCTATCATAATAGAACGCGCGTTCCTTAAGGGAAATGGCTTGCGAAACCCTTTTTCTTTGAAGTGCGTATTACATAACAGTTTATTAGCATAAGGATCAATTGATTGAGAGGGGAATATCATTATGGCACGTTTGGAGTATCGTTTATATGAGGAAGGCGGGGACTTTCCGCTGCTATACTATTATGAGCAAATTGAAAGAGATGAAGTAGCATTACGTTTTGCTTGCGATTATTTAGTCAAGGAAGGCAATGTATACGAAAAAACATCCTGTGCTATTGAGGAATCATGCTATGTTATCTATGTTAAGCCTTCAGAGGATGAGAAAGTTATGTCTTGGGAGAAGCCTGCGTCTGGAAGCCGGCAGGGCTTTACAATGGAGCTTCGGGAGTTTCAGGAGTTTGCGACCGATTATCAATTGGTGCATACCTACCCAATCACGGACAGCCTGGATGTTATGCTGTATTTAGCGGCTAACTATTTATACATAGACGGTCAAGAATGGTACCGGACTTCGGCTGAAATTGATGAAGACCGTGAAACCTTCGTTTATTATGCAGTAAAATCGGATCCTAATGCATAAGGTTTTTAAATGAAGACTTTCGCAATAAATAAACTCCAGTCTGCTTCAGTGAACTCGAATTAACTGTGCAGACTAACGAACCCGTTATTTATGGGCAAAGCCGTTAGGTTTGCTGTTGCGAATAACGTTTAGGAGGAGTTCAATTGGAATATAAGAAGAATGGAAGAACACATAAGCTTGTCACTTTATTTGTTGCTGCTTCTCTCATCGCGGCGACCGGTTGTTCGAATACGTCGGCAAACTCTAATTGTGTGGATCAGAATAACGATGGTTATTGTGATAATGGAAGCGGCAGCGGTTCAACGAGCCGAGGCTATTATGGCGGATCATCAGGAAAATCGGTAACCTCCGACGGATCCAGTATTTCGCAAGGATCTTCTTCACATGGTGGAATCGGGAGCAGTGGAAGCTCCAGCTCAAGTTAAGGCAGGTGGCAAGTCGTGCACAGTAAACATCTAATAGCTTGCTTACCTTACGTTGAGCGTAGGGAGGCTCTCTATGGACCGCTCAAGTCAGAAGGAGTCTTTGTATGGGATTGCATGTATGACGAGGAGTATGCATTAGCGGGTCTTTATGAATTGGAGCACGAAGCTCTTCAGCGTATGAGAGAAGCTGCGGAAAGCTTGGGCCGTGTTTTTGCCAAAACGGTCAACATAGTCCAGCAGGCAGATGATGCATTGCTTCTGGAGCTTGGTGTACCGCATGCGGCATTCGATGCTATACGTCTTCAGGTCGACGATGCAATGCCTTCTCCTACCGTAATCGGCAGATTTGATTTTGCCGTTAATAACGGACAAATCAAAATGCTTGAATTCAACAGCGATACGCCGACTGGTATAGTCGAAGCCTTTCATGTCAATGGCGCTATCTGCAGTGCATATGGCGCAGAGAACCCAAACGCCGGCTGTGCTGCAATGCTGACAGAAGCGTTTCAAAAGGCGATAGATGCATATAACGAATCGCAATATCCTGTGGAGCATATCTTCTTTAGTGCGCTTGACTGGCATGAGGAGGATGCTGGAACAACCCGATATTTACTTACACAATCGGGACTCTCTGCTTCCTTTGTTCCCCTCTCGGATCTGCGCGTGACCGACGATCGGTTGTGGGTGATACACGATTCAGGGCAGATGACTCCTGTTGATGTCTTATATCGACTTCATGCATTGGAGAAGCTTGCAGAGGATAGGGATGAAGATGGCTACCCTACCGGGGAGCATGTGCTGCGCCTCATTGCGGAAAGAAAGGTAGCGGTGGTGAATCCTCCTTCCGGTTTTACAGCCCAGACGAAAGCGCTGCAAGCTCTCATTTGGAATTTACATGAATCTGGACAGTTTTACACTGCGGAGGAGCATGAAGTTATTGAAGCGTATATGCTGCCGACCTATTTGGAAAACCGGTTTGCAGATTCATCCATCCCTTACGTGATTAAGCCGATTTACGGACGGGAAGGAAGCGGAGTGACAATTGTAGGCTCCGATGGCCACGTTCTGGCAGAAAGCGGCGAAGAGGAATATCTCGATCAACCCATGGTGTATCAGCAATACATAGAACTTCCTTCAATTCAAATTGAAACATTGAAGGGGGCTTCAGAAGGTCGTCTTTTGTGGGGATGCTTTCTTATTGGAGGCAAAGCTTCAGCCGTCATTGCACGGGTAGGCGGACATATTACGAACAATATTTCTTATTACTTGCCTTCAGGATTATTAAATAAGGAGGAGTCAAAGTGACTCAGTGGGATTCAATACTTAATTTTTTGATTTATCTAGGAGTGACAGTTCCTTTACTAGGGATTGGAATATTATTATTCACCTTTACGACGCCTTATAGTGAATTCAAAATAATTCGTGAGGGCGGCGATCTATCCGATCCTTCCAAAGCGGCTGCGGCAAGGGCATCAGCATATGATCTTGGCGGTAAAATTATTGGTCAAACCCTGGTTCTGGCTTCCGCTGTTTATCATTCACTCGGATTAATCGATTTAATTGTATGGGGACTTATCGGTATTGCGTTTCAAGTGATTGTATTCTATTTATTCGAGCTTTTGACACCATTCAAAGTAGTTGCTGAAATTCCAAAGGGCAACATTTCTGTGGGCCTCTTTTCATTTTGTCTCAGCTTGGCGACAGGTTTACTTCTGGCTTCGTTAATTAGTTATTAAATTAGGGATCTAAGAATAGGAGGCAGGCCGTTTGACTGAACTGGAACTGGCTTATACAGAACATCGGCAGCTGCTCCTGTCGATCGCTTACCGCATGTTAGGATCTTATACGGATGCAGAGGATATCGTGCAAGATACATTTGTTGCTTTGCAGAGGGTGCACAGCGAGGATATACGCAGCATGAAGGCTTACTTAGTCAAGGCAGTAACTCATCGCTGCTTGAACCATTTGAAATCAGCCAGAAAGCAAAGAGAAATTTACACAGGTCCATGGTTGCCTGAACCTGAAATAGAGATGTATGATGCGAACCTAAGTCCGGAAGAACAAGTAGTGCGAGAGGAAAGCGTGTCTTATGCTTTTCTCGTTATGCTCCAGCAATTGTCGCCGATGGAACGGGCCATTTTTCTGCTGAGAGAGGTGCTGGACTACGATTATTCGCAAATAGCCGAAATTCTTGATAAATCGGAGACAAATTGCCGAAAGATCTTTAGCCGTGCAAAGCAAAAAATGAATCAGGATGAGCATTCAGCGGTAACGTTGGATCAACCCAGCAGTGGCCCTTTCGTTCAAGCGTTCATGAAAGGCGTTAGAACCGGAAACTTTGAGGGATTCATCCAGATGTTGACGGAGCAAGCAACGCTTATTAGCGATGGTGGAGGAAAAGTACGAGCAGCAGTTTTGCCGATCTTCGGTAAGGATCGCGTACAAGCTTTCCTGGTAGGGATTCAGGGCAAAGGATCTTTTTCAGGAGAGCTTCTGGAGGTTCGAATCAATGGAGACCGGGGGCTGCTGCTTATCCAAGAAGGATCGCCTAGATTTGCTATCTGTTTTGGCACTGCTTCTAGAGCCGGTTTCTTAGAAGAGATTTATCTCATAGCTAATCCCGATAAATTAGGGAATATCCGTTATAAATAAAAGGACCCGCTTCGGCGGGTCTTTCTTTATACAATACTAGGACTGGCTATTCCTTCTTCCTCAGGATCCCAGCTATCCGCCCGATCCCACCAGGCAGCGGGAAGCTCGCGCAGCTTAGGAGCATCCAATGTCCTCATCCATTGATAAAGTGCATGTTTATCAAAGAGGTCGGTGTCCAGCCAAGTATCTGTCTGTTCTACATCCAAAATAAGTGGAACGACTTCCTCCAAGCCTGTTGATTCGTTTCGTATCTTCCTAGTGAGAATGGAGCAAGTTCTCAGCTCTTCACCAAAGGAACCGCACCATACATCATAAACACCGGCCATGGCGAACGTTCGGCCATCCTGAACAATGTACCGATTTATTTTTTGCTGCTTTTGGTCTAGCGGGGTAATCTTGTCGAAGCTGCTGCCGGGAATAATGCACCGCTGCCGCTTGAGCAGATGGTCAAATGCCCGCTTTTCAAAAATGGTTTGATAATCGGCATGAATGGAATCTTGAGCCCAGAAGGGCATTAATCCCCATCGGAACTCATCAAGAGTACGTTCTTGATTTTTTACTGTAATTGCTGCAATAGGCTGCTTGGGAAGCATACTGCGTTGGTTTGCATAGTAGAACATCGTTCTAGTAATGTTATAACGGTCGTTTAACTCGGACAAATCCGCAGTTAGTGTATATTGGTCGCACATGATGAGGTTCTCCTTTTGCTTTTGTTACCAGTGTTTGCATTTTGGTCCGTAATCATGCGGAATAGGAATAAGCAAAGAGAGAATGATGTGCTAACTGGAAAAACTTTCAGGTCATTTTCAGCTTTTTTTAAGGTTAGGTTCATTTTGCATTAACATATTTCCCTTAGAATTAATAGTGTTGATCCCACATTCAACATATATCACGTTTATCCCTGTTGTCGGCTGCCATCGACGATACAGGGATTTTTTTTGGTTTTTCGAAGTTATAAAAATCTTTATGTGTTACGACAGGTTCTTCGGTACAGGGTCGAAATGGATGGTCAGTTCGATGATTTCAGCGCGGCTTCCGATGCGTATAGGAGGCCCCCAAGAACCGTAGCCCGACGATACAATCGCGTGCATGGAATCTTTTTGCAAATACCCCCAATCGAGCTCAAACAGTTTTCGGGTAATCCAGTGACTAGGTGCCATCTGACCTCTGTGGGTATGACCTGAGAGCATGACATCGATGCCTGCTTCCGCAGCTTTACCCAAGTAATACGGCTGATGGTCCATAAGCAGAAGCGGAAGCGATTTATCGACGTCCATGAGCAGCGTGTCCAAATCCATACGGGAGCCATTCCCGAAACGCTCGACGGCTTTATCTTTTCTTCCAATCACATAGAAGCTGTCGCGAACTTTAACCGCGCTATCCATTAAAACCTCGATGCCGCAAGCTTTCATTTCTTTTACAAACTCCTCGATATCCCCGCCGATATACTCATGATTTCCTAGTACGGCAAATACCCCATAAGGAGCATGAAGCTGCTTCATTATTTCACCCATTCGAAGTCGAATAAACGGCTCAATTTCATCGTCGATTATATCCCCAGGTAGCAAAATAAGATCAGGCTTCATCATTTCGAGCTGGTCTACTAGCTGTTGAAGATGCTTTTTTCCGACAAGGGTACCCAAATGCAGATCGGATGCTGCGGCAATGCGCAGCTGTTTTATATCGCCAGCCGATTTGGCTATGGAGACTTCATATTTTCGAACAATTGGACTTGTCGCATTCCAGCGTCCACGAAGCAGCAGGGTTAGTAAAATGATAATGACAACCATGCCGGTAACCAGCACAGAGTCTTCCTCCGGTACTGAGACAAGACGGAGCAGCCAAGCTGCAAGATCCGCGAAGGGGAGCAGAATAATTCCGTACAAAATAACAGCAAGCCAGTACGAACCGATGATCTTCAGTGGAGTCGTTAGCCATTTCGGCATAAACCGCGAGCCAAAACGCGAGATAATGAATGATAACGTGAATAGCAAAAAAATACTCCAATACAAAGCATTCGCAGGATGATTGAACAATGCGGCAAAGAACACGGCACCGTTCCAACCGATATAATAATTCAGGGAAAAGAAAACGAGCAGTATGATTCCGATGAAGGCAAATACGCGAGGCTTCATTAGTGATTCTCTCCTTGATGTCAAATGAGGTTGACATAGCCAACTAATCAATTATCTCATAAATCAGCTGCTCTAGAAAGATTTGGGTAAAGACTGTGATAGTGAACGTATGAAAAAAACGAATGCGGCTGGTTCCCGTAATAAAAAATAAACCCTGAGATACATGGGTTTAGATGAGCTGTTATAGGTGAGTGAATATTAGTAACTTTCATACTTCAAGGAGAAGAAATGGAGCAATAAATAAACTGAGCCCCGTCTCACGACGAGGCTCATTCATGGGAGAGGAGAAACCGGACGAAGAGCTTATGGGGAACGTAAGTCTTCTCCGCGGTTGTCTACGACATTTTCGGATGTCGATGATATAAGGATAGACACAATTCGAACAATCTATACGCAATACAGAAAATTTTGTGCAAAAGTTTCCGTTTGTGGTACGATAGCATTACTATCCAGTAGAAGGTGGAAACAAATGAGAGTCATATCAGGGAGTGCCAAGGGAAGGTCGCTTAAGGCTGTACCAGGCATGGGGACACGGCCTACCACCGATAAGGTGAAGGAGGCTATTTTCAGCATGATCGGTCCATATTTTGATGGCGGATTTGTGCTGGATCTTTTTGCAGGGACGGGTGGATTAAGTATCGAAGCCCTTAGCAGAGGGATGGATCGGGCTGTATTGACTGACATCGATAAGAAGAGCATCGACACAATACGGCAAAATTTGCAGACAACCGGTCTGATTGAGCAGGCGGAAATTTACCGCAACGATGCGCAGCGAGCATTAAAAGTGCTCATGAAGCGGGAAGCTAAATTCGATCTTGTATTCTTGGACCCTCCGTATCGTTTAAAATTAGTACAAGAATTGATCGAGCAGCTTGATCAAGCCAATATGCTGAATCCACATGCAACGATTGTTGTGGAACACGACGCCGAGGATACCTACCAGGATCCGATCGGCCGTTTGCAATGGGTTCGAAGAGCCGAATACGGCGATACAGCGGTGACTATTTATAAAAATATATCGCAAGAGTAAGTTAATTGTTGCATGCACTTGCTTGGAGGGGTTGACTGAATTATGAGTAATGAACGCTTTGAAATGAAAATTGCTGTTTATCCGGGAAGCTTTGACCCGGTTACTAACGGACATTTGGACATTATTCACCGTGCTGCAAAAGTGTTCGATAAGTTGATTGTAGCCGTTTTGAACAATTCCAGTAAAAATCCGCTGTTCACTTTAGAGGAGCGCACGGAGCTGCTTAAAAAGGTAACTAAGGATTTGCCTAATGTGGAAATCGACAATTTTCGAGATCTGCTTATTAACTATATGAAGCAAAAAAACGCGCATCTCATAGTGCGCGGTCTTCGTGCAGTATCTGATTTTGAGTATGAACTCCAGATGGCTTCAACGAATCGGAAGCTTGATGAAAGCTTTGAAACTTTTTTCATGACCTCAACGCCTCAGTATTCTTACTTAAGTTCCAGTATCGTAAAAGAAATTGCCCGTTTCCATGGGCCTGTCGGCGATTTGGTGCCGGAGGATGTTGAAAAGGCGCTGCATATCAAATATCCACGCAGCTAGCCTTTGGAATCGCGTCGGGAATGATGGAATGCGAAAGCTATGAATATGGATAGCAACAGCATGAGCAGTAAAAGCCCGCTAAACCACAGCATAGATTTACTTAACAAAGGCCACATATTTACATAATGCATTGTCCAATCCATACTGCCGCTTGCCTGAACAGAGGACGGAAGCCAAGTAGGTACTGTTGTGCTGAATAGCTCATTTAGCGGCTTCCATAGTGCGCTTGTGGCTACGAAGGAGATGGCGGCATGAAGCAAGCGTGACCGCAAAAAGGCGGAGTAGCGAATGTCTGTACCCAGTGTGAAGCTTTTTACCTGCGCATGGGTAGACAGTCCTCCCCAAGCGAATAGGGCGCTTAACAGTGCATATTGCCAAGAATCCGAGAGAATTTGATTTTGTCCTAGCGAATAGGCACCCAGGTGTGATTCAAACAAACCGGGAAGTAATGAATTTAACAGGACCCCAGCTTGTTCGGGGGTTGTAATTCCAGTTACAGATAAAGCATGACCGGCAACCGAGAGAACTTGACTTAATGAAACGCCATGGATGATAACGGAGAACATCATCATTAATCCGCCAATAGCCATTAGCTGCTGCACCGAGTGAATGACCGAATCTCCTAGAAGCTTACCGAAGGACCGGCCGTCATTAGCTTGTGCTGTCTGCCAAGCCGCCGCGCTGCGCATAAAGAGTCCTCCGGCATTTGTTGATTTAGGTAACGCTGCCCGTATGTTGTCAGTACTTAATGTTGTCTGCTGCTGAGTTAACGTAAAACGCTGCCACAATGCTAGCAGAAGTGCGGATCCATAATGAAGTATAGCTAGCACAAGACCGCTTTGAGCATTATGGAGAAAGCCGACGCCAACAACCGAAATCAGGAATACAGGGCTTGATACATGACTTAGAGTGAGCAATCTTTCGGCTTCTTCCCGACTGAGTAGCTTGTCTCTTCTCATGCTTCCTACAGCAACGGCACCGGATGGCGTACCGGCTGTGAAGCCAATGGCAATTGCCCATCCTGCAATGCCCGGCAAGCGGAACAGAAGACGAATAAGAGGCTCGAGTAAGGCGCCTAAAGCATGCAGAACACCCATACCACGAGCAATTTCAGTGACGATGAAAAAAGGGAGCAGCGCAGGAAATACAAGCTCCCACCAGATCTTTAAGCCTTGCAGCGAAGATTTGAACGCTTGATCGGGGAATAAAATAATACTGATAACCAAGAGCAGCGCCAAACAGCCTAATATTAGGGTCGTCAGACGCGGAGAGGATAATGGTTTTACACTAGCCATAGATACCAACTCCGGATTTGTAGGATGGTACATGTTTACGCTTTGTCCGTATGGTTTAGACCAAGCAGGCCAACCCTACAAAGAACGCCTGCTGTTAAGAGGCCTTCGCTCATATGGGCTTGAGGGGGAGAAGGATGGAAGATACCAGACATTTGAAACGCGCCTCACGAGTCGTCGTTTCCGTTTTTATTGCTATCGCATTAGTTTATGGCGTCTATTTCATGCCGCTTCCGCTATTTATTTATTCTGCAGGTACCGCTGAAGTCATTCAGCCAATGGTTCATGTGAAGCAAAGCAATTATGAGGAACGAGGCGCTTTTATGTTAACGACCGTGAGAGTAAGCGACGCTACCGTATTTAGCTACCTGCTCTCGTTCATTCGTCCTTATGAAGAGCTGCACCTGAAAAAGGAGCTGCTGCAAAAAGACGAATCGGAGGAAGAGTATTCACAGCGTCAGGAAGTTAATATGCTATCCTCCCAATCTAGTGCCATTCAGGCAGCCTATCATAATTTGGGTATTCCTTATAAAATTAGCACGGACGGTGTAGTTATCGTGCAGGTATTTAAAGATTTTCCGGCGCACGAGGTGCTACAACCCGGAGACTATATAGTCAATGTGGACGATACGCCAATTCACGCTAAAGAGGAACTGCAAAATATACTGAAGAGCAAAAAAGAAGGAGATTCAGTATCCATCACCTACAAGCGGAAAAAAATAACGAAGACCCAGTCGATTCAATTGGCTTTACTTCCGCCTGATGAGGGAGCCAGCCAAGACGTTCGTAGAGTAGGACTAGGTGTCGTTCCGGCCAATGTCCAAAGCGTTAAGTCAGACGATGAAACAAAGCAGGTCTCGATTAAGGCAGGCGACATCGGCGGGCCTTCAGCAGGGTTGATGTTCACGATGGAAATCATTAATAAACTGACTCCGGAAGATATTACAAAAGGCTATAGGGTCGCCGGTACGGGGACAATTGATGAAAAGGGCACCGTTGGTGTCATTGGCGGCATTCAACATAAAATAATAGCTGCTGATAAGGCGGGGGCAGAAATCTTTTTTGCACCGAAGGATTATGTCACCCCAGATGGGAAACAACGGATTAATAATTACACGGATGCAGTGAAAAGGGCGGAGGATATTCATACCTCGATGAAGATCGTGCCTGTAGGCACTTTGGAGGATGCGCTGAAGTATATGGACAATCTCCCGCCCAAGGAAACAAAGACCAGTTAGATTCTAATTGGAGGTTCAAAATAATCTCGGAACAGATCGCGTTCGGTAGCCGCAGGGTAGCCGAGTGCATATACCGAAGTGGCTTGGATATCCAGTTCCAACAACGGAGAAGGTTTAGGTAATGAAGTTACTTTAGTGACTACCGGAACCTTCGCCGTTTTTTTCATACAATGGAGCAGTTCGCGGCCTTGTTCGCTAAAGCCGAGCACCCTCAAATAGGGAACGCCTTGACCAATCAGGGCTGTTGACAGCTTAGGCTTTGAATGGTTAAGTAAAATTCTTAACAGCATACGCTGAAGCTTGGTTCTTGTGTAGCGTTTTGTCTTAAGCAATCCTAACAAGTCTTCTACAACATGATTAGAGCTTGTTGAAAGGGAAGGCAAGGATTGTTTAATACGGTGTTCGAGCCCTTCGGTAACCTCATGATATTCAGCGAGCTCAGCGGCACTATGATTCATCAACTGCAGCAGCAGAGGCTTAGCATAATGCTCCCATCCTAAAGGGGCGCGGCTCTTGCTCCACTCGCGTGTTAGCACTTCCATCGTGCTTGTAGGAACATAAGGTGCAATATCTTCAAGCTTTTGCTGTTCGAATAACATGTGCCGAAGAGCTGTAGCACTAGCGATTTGTTGATCGGTTATGTCAGTCTGATGATAGCTGGCTTTTTGGCGTGTAATGGTTAGAGGCTCAATACGACTATGCAAACGTTTAAGAGCTATGAGATAATGAAGGCCGAGCGTATTGTTAGGCTTTGCAAGCTCGGTAGCATCTGTGCCCGGTATATACCGGCTTATCGCTCTACCATAGGCAGCGGGATAAGGGATCCCGGCCTTTAACTCCTGCTGTAGAAGCTCGTGGAACACGGGAGATTCTTCGTGTTGGGCATTGGCGACCTGGTGAAGCCAGTCAATGTCCCCGCTTTCGCTCCCAAAGCACAGGAAGTCCACAACGCCGGTAGCGTCTAGAGCGGATATTGCGCCAAAAGCAAACCATTCAGCCGGCTGTGTTGAATAGGCTACAGGGAGCTCCAGCACGAGATCTACACCCATACGCAAAGCCATTTCAGCACGTGCCCATTTGTTCACCATAGCCGGTTCGCCACGCTGCAGGAAGTGCCCGCTCATGATGGCAACTACGGCATCGGCGCCAGATACGTTTTTCGATTGTTGGAAATGATAATAGTGACCGTTATGCAAGGGGTTGTATTCTACAACAAGTCCGACCGTTTTCATATTAGCTCCTTGTACACACTTTGGTAATGATTTCATTATGTTTCACTATAGCATGATCTGAAAATGTTGACAAAATAGAAGGATTATCGCTATAATAATCTTTGTTTGTTTGGGGTGATACTCATGTTCATTCGTTTAAAAGAGTTGGCGAAGAAAGCAGAAACGGTACATATTGATGAAACCATCGATTTGACCGATGTTTTGAAGAATCGCACTGATTTGCTCAGCTTCGGTCCATTGCAGATACATCTGCAAGCTCGTCATAACGGCGAAGCGGCTGAGGTAACCGGAGATCTGGGGATTGATGTGGAACAACCTTGTTCCCGCTGCTTGGAACCGGTAAAGCAAAGGCTAGAAATTCCTTTTCATGAAACGTTTGCTCTCGCTGCAGATGATTCAGAACCGGACGACGAGGATGAAGATATTATCTTCGTTACGGATGAGAAGATAGAGTTGATGCCCTACTTGATTGAAAATGTACTGGTAGCTTTGCCGTACGTACCGCTGTGCGAGGAAGGGTGCTTAGGATTATGCCCTGTTTGCGGTGAGAACCGGAACCAGCGGGCTTGCGGTTGCAAGCAGGACACGACGGATCCGAGGCTAGCCGGTCTGGCGGATTTTTTTAAGCAATAACGGTTTAATGTTTGTTGAATTCGTTGAAGGAGGTGGGAATATGGCAGTACCTCAAAGGAGAACATCCAAAACACGTCGCGACAAGCGCCGTACTCACTTTAAATTAGTAGTTCCAGGCATGGTAAAGTGTGACAACTGTGGTGAATTGAAATTGGCTCACCGCGTTTGCAAAGTGTGTGGATCTTACAAAAAAAGAGAGATCATCAAGCAATAATGGATGATATCAGCAAAATGGTAGCACTTCATCTTTTAGGGTGAAGTGCTATTTTTGTGCTTCCCTTTTGGCATACAATCCATTATACTATCTCTTATTACTTGGTCATAAGATATAGTGATATCCAGCTCAGAGTACCAAGGTCCGTTGATCGGTTGTAACATCCGCTTTTTCGGAATAGGGAACGTACAGGTTTTCGCGAGAAAGCCTGCAAGGACAGTACACGGCAAAGCGCGTGGAGTCAAGAGCAAGATACTTATACAGGGATTATTTGAGCGTTCCTGTTCAAGATATATAAATGATCATGAGATGTATACTAAGGTAAAGGTGGTGTCGGACATCGAACGCCTTCCTAAACGACAACGCCAGCAGCAGTTGGCCGGAGCCATTGAGGAAAACCCTTTTATTACGGATGAAGAATTGATGCGAACCTTCCAAGTCAGCATTCAGACGATTCGGTTGGATCGCTTGGAGCTCGGTATTCCAGAGCTGCGTGAGCGGATCAAGTTGATGGCCGAGCAATCGTACGATCAGGTTCGTTCTTTGCCGCTGCATGAGGTCATTGGGGATGTAATCGATCTGCAGTTGGACAAGAGCGGTATTTCCATGTTCGAAATTAAAGAAGAACACGTTTTTTCAAGAACGAAGATCGCACGCGGACACCATATTTTCTCCCAAGCGAACTCCTTGGCAGTTGCACTAATTAATGATCAAATTGCCTTAACTGCAGCAGCTGATATTCGTTTTGTCCGCTCTGTAAAGCTGGGCGAAAAGTGCATTGCTAAAGCTTACGTTCGTTCAATTTCTAAAGGCAAGGCCAAGGTGGAAGTGTTTACTTACATCGGGGAAGAAGTTGTTTTCCAGGGGAATTTTATTATATATCACTCAACAAGAGATCGTTCGGAGGGAGGAGAGCCTGATGCGGATTGCGATTGATGCAATGGGCGGAGACCATGCCCCCGATGTCGTTGTAGCTGGAGCTATTGAAGCAGCACGTGAATGGAGCGACACAACCGTAATATTGGTTGGAGATTCAGCCCGGATAGAAGCTATTCTGGGAAATGCAAAGCCTGCTAATCTAGAGGTTCGTCATGCAAGTGAAAAGATTGAATCCGATGATGAACCAGTGAAAGCAGTAAGACGTAAAAAAGATGCCTCTATGGTTGTAGCAGGTCGTATGGTCCGGGAAAAAGAAGCCGATGCGATGATTTCTGCAGGCAATACGGGAGCTTTGATGACAATGGGGGTTCTCGTTGTCGGTCGTATGAAGGGCATTAGCAGACCGGCGCTGGCGCCAATGATTCCTACCTTGGACGGAAAAGGCATGCTTGCTCTCGATTTGGGTGCCAACATGGACTCAAGCGCTGAAGAATTGATGCAATATGCCATTATGGGCAGTATATACCGTAAAAAGGTGGAAGGGATCGCTAAGCCACGGGTCGGACTGCTTAATGTTGGCACGGAAGCAATGAAAGGAAATGAATTGACCAAGGCAGCGTATGCTTTGCTCGAACAAGCTCCTATTCATTTTGTAGGGAATGTGGAATCCAGAGAAGTGCTAAATGGTCCATGCGATGTTATGGTTTGCGATGGATTTGCAGGCAACATCATGCTGAAGTCCATAGAAGGAGCTGCCTCCACTATTTTTTCAGCTTTAAAAACGGAATTGAAAAGAAGCTTCTTGACTAAGCTCGCTGCAGTCATTCTTAAGCCAGGCTTGATGAAATTCCGCAGTTCATTTGATTATGCCGAGCATGGCGCCGCGCCTTTATTGGGAATAGACGGACTTGTGTTAAAGAGCCATGGTTCTTCCAATGCTATGGCTATCAAAAATGCCGTTAGACAAGCGCGTATTGCTATTCAGAATGATCTGGTACCAAGTATTTCAAAGGAAATTAGTAATGGAAGCGAGATGTGACCTATGAGCTCAATACCGGTGGGCATTATCGGTACAGGAAAATATGTACCTGAACGGGTACTGACGAATCACGAATTGGAACAAATGGTTGAGACCAACGATGAATGGATTGTTACACGTACAGGGATTCGTGAACGCAGGTTGGTTAATGCCGAGCAAGCTTCATCAGACTTGGCGTATGAGGCTTCCCTGAAAGCATTGAATGCGGCCGGTATAAGTGCTGAACAGATCGACTTGATTATTGTAGCCACCATTACTCCTGATATGGCTTTTCCTTCTACGGCATGTATTTTACAAGAAAAGCTGGGAGCCAAAAAGGCTGCTGCATTCGATTTATCGGCTGCTTGTTCTGGATTTATTTATGGCTTGGCTAATGCATCCAATTTTATTGCTTTAGGGACTTATAAATATGCTTTAGTTGTCGGTGCTGAATGTTTATCCAAAATTACGGACTATACCGATCGCAATACTTGTATCCTATTCGGTGATGGAGCGGGAGCAGTTGTATTGGGAGCTGTACCAGAAGGTCGCGGGTTCAAATCCTTCGAATTAGGTGCAGATGGTTCGGGTGGCGAGTTGCTTCGAATTAGCGGTGGTGGATCACGTTGTCCTGTATCGCCTCAATCTATTGAAAATAAGCAGCATTTTATATATATGGCGGGCAGTGAGGTCTTCAAGTTTGCAGTACGGATAATGGGCAACGCAGCTGAAGAAGCCTTGCGTAAAGCAGGTATGGAGAAAAAAGACATTGATTTATTAGTGCCTCACCAAGCGAATATCCGAATTATTCAATCGGCTTTAAACCGCTTGGATTTGAGCGAAGACAAGTGTATGATTAACTTGGACAAATATGGCAATGTGTCTGCGGCGTCCATTCCGATTGCTCTGGCAGAAGCAGTGGAGCTTGGAAGAGTCAACGAAGGCGACTGCATTGTGTTGGTAGGCTTTGGCGGCGGTCTGACTTGGGGAGCGTCCGTTATTGTTTGGTAGTTAGATAGCGTTTTGCCTGGGCGATGAGTGTGTGAGATCAACCGGGCGAAGCGCAACGAAAGGAGTTTGTTATATGGGAAAAGTGGCTTTTGTATTTCCAGGACAGGGCGCTCAAAGCGTAGGCATGGGCCGAGATATTTTTGAATCTGATACAGCAGCGAAAGATGTTTTCGATAGAGCTGATAAGGCACTTGGTTATTCTTTGTCTACCCTTATCTTTGAAGGTCCAGATGCGGAATTGAAAATTACATATCATACTCAGCCTGCACTACTTACGACAAGCATTGCCTACCTAGAGCTGTTCAAAGCAAAAGGCTTGAAGCCGGACTTTTTGGCCGGGCACAGCTTGGGCGAGTATAGTGCTTTAGTTGCTGCCGGTGTGCTTAGCTTTGAGGACGCTGTCCGTACGGTTCGTGCTCGTGGAGAATTTATGGAGCAAGCTGTACCTAGTGGACAAGGCGCTATGGCTGCCGTGCTTGGAGGCGAAAGAGAGTCTCTTCTACAGCTTTGTGCTGCTTTGACAAGCGAGGTTGGAGTGGTTGAACTGGCCAATCTGAATTGCCCAGGACAAATTGTAGTATCCGGGAGCAAGGAAGGGGTACAAGGTTTGGTGGAGCGCGGCAAAGAGATTGGCGCTAAACGCGTAATTCCTTTGGAAGTCAGCGGTCCGTTTCACTCTTCATTAATGAAACCCGCCTCCGAGCGGTTATCGGATGTGCTGTCTAATGTCCCAATGCAGACAGCGTTGGTGCCTGTGGTTGCTAATGTGACTGCACGTCCCGTTCAAGATCCTGAATCCATCCGCGAGCTGCTCGTAGAGCAGGTGCATTCCTCCGTATTATGGGAAGATAGCGTTGCCTGGCTGATTGAACAAGGTGTGGATACTTTTGTCGAGATCGGATCTGGAACTGTACTGAACGGTTTGATTAAAAAAATCGATAAATCCGTCAAATTGTATTCGATTAACAGCAAAGAAGCGCTGGATCAGTTCCAGTTGGAAACTACCAACTAAGCTGTACTTTGGCTATGGGTAGCGAACAAGAAAGCTGAAAAGGAGAGGTACGATGTTAACAGGAAAAGTAGCGTTAGTAACTGGAGCATCACGAGGCATTGGCCGAGCTATCGCTCTTACGCTGGCTGAAGCGGGTGCCGATGTGGCTGTGAACTATGCTGGAAGCGAGGCTGCAGCTGCTGAAGTTGTTAGTTTGATTGAAGGCATGGGCCGTAAAGCCGTAAAGATTAAGGCGAATGTTGCTTCTTCTCAAGAAGTTGATGACATGTTCAAGCAGGTGCTGGAAACATTCGGCAAGCTGGATATTTTAGTGAATAATGCTGGCATCACGAGAGATAATTTGATTATGCGTATGAAGGAAGAGGAATTTGACGAGGTCATAGCTACGAATCTGAAGGGTGTGTTCAACTGCGTTAAAGCGGCAACGCGTCCGATGATGAAGCAGCGTTATGGCCGCATTATCAACATTTCCTCCGTTGTCGGTGCACTGGGTAATCCAGGTCAAGTTAACTACGTTGCTGCCAAAGCGGGCGTTATCGGTATGACAAAGGCTGCTGCGAAGGAATTATCCTCTAGAGGCATTACTGTCAACGCTGTTGCGCCAGGCTTCATAGAGACGGATATGACAGATAAATTGTCTGAAGATACCCGTTCACAGCTGCTTCAGCAAATCCCATTGGCTCGTCTTGGACAACCAGGGGATATCGCTAAAGCGGTACGCTTCCTTGCATCCGATGATGCTTCTTACATGACCGGCCAAACGATTCATGTGGATGGCGGCATGTATATGTAAGGGTAAAAATTGTTTTAGAGTCATTGTAAGAATATTCGCAAAAATTGTTTTTTTCTGCGGAACTTGCGCTTGCTCTGGCAATTTGTCCATAAGTTAAGTATAATACCAAAGGAGGAGGTGAACCGGATGTCCGATGTTTTAGATCGCGTGAAACGTATCGTCATCGATCGTCTTGGTGTTGATGAGGCAGAAGTGTCCCTCGAAGCATCTTTTAAAGATGATTTAGGCGCTGATTCTCTAGATGTTGTAGAGCTTGTCATGGAACTGGAAGATGAGTTTGATATGGAAATCTCTGATGAAGATGCAGAGAGAATAACTACAGTAGGTCAAGTAGTTGAGTACATAAAATCTCATACTTAATTGGTATAAGTCCCGTTAGGTTATTTCAACGGGACTTATCTCCATTCAGTCTCCGCAAGATGGATACAATTCTAGCAACAATAACGAATAATTACATAACATTGTTATTTTAGATAGAGGTGGATTAAAGGATGCAAAGAGTTGTCATAACAGGTATGGGCGTCATGACCTCCATGGGACATGATCTTGAAACATTCTGGGCAAACCTAATGGAAGGTAAATCCGGGGTAGGTATGATTGAGTTGTTCGATGTGAGTGAATATCCAACGCGCATTGCTGCTGAGATCAAAGACTTTAATCCTGAGCAGTATTTCGATAAGAAGGAAGCTCGTCGTATGGACCGATTCGTACAATTTGCGGTAGCGGCAAGTTTGTCCGCGCTGCAAGATGCCGGTCTTAACGTCAAGGAAGATACAGACCCCGAGCGTGTCGGTGTATATGTAGGTTCCGGTATCGGCGGTTTGTCGACATGGGAAGAGCAGCACAAAATATTGTTGGAAAAAGGACCGAAGCGAGTAAGTCCATTTTTCATCCCGATGATGATTGCAAATATGGCATCCGGCCAAATCTCAATGATGACGGGTGCAAAGGGTCCTAATAGCACGGCAGTAACTGCATGTGCGACAGGTACTCATTCCATTGGAGACTCATACAAAATGATTCAGCGCGGCGATGCGGATGTTATGATCTGCGGTGGTGCCGAAGCGACAATCAGTCCTACGGGCGTAGCAGGCTTCTGTGCACTGCGTGCTATGTCGACCCGCAATGAAGAGCCTGCAAAAGCGAGTCGTCCATTCGATACGGATCGAGACGGTTTCGTGATGGGCGAAGGATCCGGCATTTTGATCCTCGAGTCCTTGGAACACGCGCAAAAACGCGGGGCCAAAATTTATGGTGAGGTTATCGGGTATGGAATGAGCGGAGATGCTTATCATATGACCGATCCAGATCCTGATGGAGCTGCCCGCTGTATGGCAAAAGCCATCAAGGATGCTGGTATTGCACCGGAAGAGATTGATTACATTAATGCTCATGGAACATCTACGCCTGTTGGTGACCGTTCTGAAACGACGGCTATTAAGAAGGCGCTTGGTGATCATGCGTATAAAGTGGCCGTCAGCTCTACCAAGTCGATGACAGGACACTTGCTTGGTGCCGCAGGCGGTGTCGAAGCACTGATCTGCGGATTGACCTTGAAGAACGGGTTTATTCCTCCGACAATTAATTTGGACAACCAAGATCCTGAGTGTGATCTGGACTATGTACCAAATACAGCGCGTCAAGCGAATGTGAAGGTTGCAATGTCGAACTCGTTCGGTTTTGGCGGCCATAATGCCACCATTATTTTGAAAAAGTTTGAGCAATAAAATCACTCCGCCACGAGACGCGTGATAACTAATGAACGGGAATGTCCGATTAGGTGGTGAAGGCATGCATCGAAACCTGAAGCAGCTTCAGGCGGCGTTAAATATTACGTTTCGCAAACCCGAGCTATTAAGGCAGGCGTTTACCCACTCATCCTATGTAAATGAACATCGAGTCGGAAATTACAAGGATAATGAGCGGTTGGAATTTTTGGGCGATGCAGTCCTAGAGCTTACCGTATCCGAATATTTATTCGATGCGTACCCGGAACGTTCCGAAGGAGAACTGACTAAATTAAGAGCTTCAATTGTTTGTGAGCCTTCTTTAGTTGGATTTGCCGAAGAACTCGAGTTCGGTTCTTATGTACTGTTAGGCAAAGGCGAAGAGCTGACCGGTGGTAGAACGAGGCCAGCGTTGCTTGCCGATGTGTTCGAGTCGTTTATCGGTGCTTTGTATTTGGATCAAGGACTTCAAGTGGTGACGACCTTCCTTAGGAAGCATGTGTTTCCGAATTTGCCGCATCAAGGCAAACTGCTTACGGTTGATTTCAAAACCCATTTGCAGGAATACACGCAGCAGCACAACATGGGCTTACTGGAATACCGAATCGTTGATGAGCGCGGACCAGCCCATGAGCGTGAATTTGTAGCGCAGGTTCTTGTGAATGAAACGCTTTTGGGGCAAGGCTCCGGCCGTTCCAAGAAAGAGGCCGAACAGCATGCCGCAGCGCAGGCGTTGGAAGCGTTGAAAGTCAATATCCAATAGCATAACAAAGCAAGAAGGATGCAGCGGTGGCAGCTTAAGGGTTGCCGGCGGTGCATTTTTCTTTTTTTTGGTAAATACTTTAAGCCTCGGTTCATTTAATGGGCGGAATTAGATTGACAATGGGAGTTTATTCTACGGATAGGGAATCTGTGGTACAATAGCGTTGAGGTGAGACGATGTTTTTAAAGCGTATTGAGCTGTCCGGTTTTAAATCGTTTGCCGATCGAACCGAGCTTGAATTCGTTCAAGGAATTACAGCCGTGGTAGGTCCAAACGGCAGTGGCAAAAGCAACATCTCCGACGGCATCCGCTGGGTGTTGGGAGAGCAAAGCGCCCGCAGCTTGCGTGGCGGTAAGATGGAGGATATTATATTTGCCGGAAGTGATGCGCGTAAAGCGGTCAATTATGGTGAAGTATCGCTCACCCTGGATAATACGGATCAAGCGCTATCGCTGGATTTTAATGAAGTGACTGTGACCCGACGTGTACATCGTAGTGGGGACAGCGAGTATCTTATTAATAAACAGGCGTGCCGGTTGAAGGACATTACAGAGCTGTTTATGGATACCGGGATCGGAAAAGAAGCCTATTCCATTATCGGACAGGGACGAATCGAAGAAATTTTAAGTACGAAATCGGAGGATCGCCGTGGCATATTTGAAGAAGCCTCAGGGATCGTAAAATATAAATCGCGAAAACGCGAAACCGAAAAGAAGCTTCAGGAAACAGAACAAAATCTGCTTCGTATTCATGATTTAGTTGTTGAGCTCGAGGATCAGATTGAGCCACTGCGAATCCAATCGGAAAAAGCGGTGCGCTTCAAAGAGCTCAGAGAGCTGCTGAAGAAGAACGAAATCGCGATGTATGTTTATCAGATTGAACAAATATACAGCTCTTGGACAGAAACGAATACAAAGCTGGACAAGCTTAAGCGTGAACAGCTGGAGCTGGCGGCTATTGTCGGCCAGCATGATGCCCACTTGGAGAAGCATCGTTGGGAAACTCGCAGACTGGAGGAGGACATAGAACGGCTGCAAGCCCAGCTTCTTCAACTGAGCGAAGACTTTGAGAAGTGCGAAGGACAAGGAGAGGTTCTCAAGGAGCGTAAAAAGAATTACGCTTCCAATCAAGCCCAGCTCACTCAAAATGTTACGCTTCAAGAGGCTCGTTCAGCTGAGAAGGAAGTTGAGCTTTCCGAAGTAAGGGAGAAGCTTGCAGCTATCTCGGCAGAGGTGCTTCAATTTCAAGCAAAGCTCAAGGCTGAGGAGGATCGTTTGCTTGGCGTAGCAGGGGGAATCAGCAGCGCTGAGGAAGATCGCTTGAAGGGTGAATTGCTCGAAACGTTGAATCAGATGGCCAATGCCCGCAACGAGGTCCGATACGCGGAGCAGCAGCTTGAGGGATTGTCTAAAAGGCTGGACAGGCTTGGTGATGAGCATCGTAAATGGAAAGATCAGCAGGATAGCATATCTGAGCGCAAACGGGGCTTAGAAGAGCGGCTGACTAACGTCATTGAGAAAATAGCGGAAGCCCGAAATCGATATATCGAATTGAGTCAAGGTTTAAAATCGAAGCAGCTTCTTTCCGAGGAATCGCAGTCAACGGTTCGCAAATGGGAACAAAAACTGGATTCAATGATTTCCCGTCGGGATACGATGCGCGAAATGGCGAATGATTATGACGGTTTTATGCATGGCGTTAAGGAAGTGCTTAAGGCAAAGGACCGCAATGATTTACGAGGAATACGCGGTGCTGTGGCGGAATTGGTCAAAGTTCCTGCTCATGTTGAAATCGCTGTAGAAACGGCATTGGGAGGAGCTCTGCAGCATGTAGTTGTCGACAGTGAAGCGAACGGTCGTGAGGCAATCGCATTTTTGAAGCGTCGTCAGCTTGGTAGAGCTACATTCCTCCCTCTGGATGTTATCCGCGGGCGTTCAATTCCGGATTCCGAAAGAAGAGCGATTGAAGGGATGGAAGGATTTGTCGGCATTGGTGTCGATCTAGTTCAATTTGAAGACACCTACCGTCAAATTGTCGGTAGTTTACTCGGCAATGTGATTATTGCGAGTCAATTGGAAATCGCCAACCGGATTGCAGCGAAAGTGCAATACCGTTATCGTGTTGTTACGCTGGAAGGTGACGTTGTGAACCCTGGTGGTTCAATGTCGGGAGGAAGCCAGCAGAAGAAGACGACTAGCCTGCTGAGCCGTCAGCGCCAAATTGAAGAAATGGATAAAGAAATTAATGTTTCTGAAGAACAGCTCAAGCAGCTTCGAATGAAGGCTGAACAGGTGCGTAAAGAGATTGCAGCAGAGTCTGTACTTCTGGAAGAGCTGCGTCAAGAGGGGGAAACCCTGAGGATTGAAGAGCAGCAAATCCGTGCAGGACTTCAGCCTATGGAGCAAGAGGCTAAGCAGGTTGCTGAGCAGCTGACGCTTTACAGCGAAGACGGTGATGCTCTGGATACAGAGCGTAAAGAGCTATCGGAGCGACAAGCGAATGCTTTGAAAACCTTGGAGAGACTAACGAAAGAAGAAGCCGTCATTCAGCAAGCCATTCGTGAAGCGGAGCTTGCACGCAAAGCAGGTGAGCTTGCCAAGGAAGAGCTTCAAACTCAACTGACTGATTTGAAGATTAAAGTTGCCTCTCAATCTCAGGAGAAGCAATCGTTGTTAGATCAGGAACGTCGCAGTTTGTCGGAGTTGACACAATTACATAATGAGCTGGATTTAAATCGAAGACTGGTTGTGCAATTGGAACAGGATATGGCTAATCATGATCAAGAATCGGTTACTCAGATCGAGCTGTTAAACAGCCTCAAGCTGAAGAAGCAGCAGTGCACCGTGCAGCTGGAACTAAAGCGTGCTGAACGGGCACAATGGCAGGCCAAGCTGGAGCAAGAAGAGAACAAGACAAGGGAAGAGCGCAATCAGCTGCGTCAGACTGAAGAACACTTGCACCAAACAGAGGTGCGTGTGAATCGCCTGGATGTCGAGCTTGAAAACTTGCTGAAGAAACTTGCCGATGATTACGAGCTTAGCTATGAACTGGCCAAAGAGCGTTTTCCGGTTCCTGAGGATGTACTGGGCGCCCAAAACCAGGTGCGGGAGCTTAAACGCGATATCGCAGTGCTGGGCGAAGTCAATCTGGGGGCGGTTGAGGAATTTGCGAGAGTCAATGAGCGATTCCAGTTTTTAAGTGAGCAGAAGAATGATTTGGTGGAAGCCAAAACGACATTGTATCAAGTCATCCGGGAAATGGATGAAGAGATGTCCAAACGATTCCGGATCACCTTCGATGCCATCCGCTCTCATTTTGTTGTCGTGTTTGCCAAGTTGTTTGGCGGAGGTCGAGCTGATCTGATTTTATCCGAGCCGGACAATCTTCTAGACACCGGTATAGAAATTGTTGCCCAGCCGCCAGGGAAGAAACTGCAAAATCTGCAGCTGCTGTCCGGAGGCGAAAGGGCCCTCACTGCCATAGCTCTTTTATTCTCGATCATTCGCGTGAAGCCAGTGCCATTCTGTGTGCTCGATGAGGTTGAGGCGGCCTTGGATGAGGCTAACGTTTCGCGGTTCGCAGAATATTTACGCGAATTTTCCGAGCAAACCCAATTTATCGTTGTTACTCACCGTAAAGGTACTATGGAAGAAGCGGATGTACTGTATGGTGTGACGATGGAAGAGGGCGGCGTGTCCAAGCTAGTCTCCGTCCGACTTGAAGAGGATGAAGCGATTATAGCAAGCTGATCTGTTCTTGATTACACATGTTCTGAAGCTGTTAAAGAGAAAAGTATAGAGAAAGGGGCTATTGCCCGATGAGTTTTTTTAAACGATTAAAAGAAAGTATTTCTTCCAAAGCCGAAGCCGTAACGAATAAGTTTAAAGAAGGCTTATCAAAAACCCGTGATGTGCTGGTAGAACGTGTAGAAGATTTGTTCAGCAGACGCAAAAAAATCGACGAAGATTTCTACGAGGAGCTCGAAGAAATTCTGATTGGTGCAGATGTAGGGGTCAATACGGTGATGAAGTTGGTAGAAGATCTGCGCGCGGAAGTTCGCAAACGAAAAATCGAGGAGCCAAGCGAGCTTCAGCCTATTTTGACTGAAATGATTATTCAACTGCTGAAGGGCGAAGAGAACGCATCTCTAAAAATGGCGGATTCAGGCCTTACTGTCATTTTGTTCGTAGGTGTGAACGGTGTGGGCAAGACGACAACCATCGGCAAGCTGGCTCACCATATGAAGTCGCAGGGTAAGAAAGTGCTTCTTGCTGCTGGGGACACCTTCCGCGCAGGAGCTATCGAGCAGTTGGAAGTATGGGGACAGCGCGTTGGCGTTGACGTTATCAAGCAGCAGGCGGGATCGGATCCGGCAGCAGTCATGTTCGACGCACTGCATGCGGCTAAAAACCGCGGAGTTGATGTTCTGTTGTGCGATACAGCAGGACGTTTGCAGAACAAGGTTAACCTGATGGACGAACTTAACAAAATTTACCGCGTTATCCGTCGTGAGGTTCCTGAAGCTCCGCATGAGGTGCTCCTCGTGCTCGATGCAACCACTGGTCAAAATGCATTGAGTCAAGCCAAGCTCTTTGATGAGAAGACAGGCCTTACCGGGTTGGTGTTGACTAAGCTCGATAGTACGGCAAAAGGCGGTATCGTCGTTGCGATCCGTCAGGAGCTGAATCTTCCTGTGAAGTTCGTTGGACTTGGTGAAAAAATGGATGATTTACAGCCGTTTGACTCCGATCAATTTGTACATGCGTTATTCAGCCGCTGGATTCCTGAAAGTGAAAAGCAAGAGGACGAGACAGCAAAATCCTAGTGTTTTCCTCTTATTATCTAGTGACAAGGAAAAGAGCTTGACATCATTCTCCGTTTTGGGTATTATAGGTTCTGTTGGTCCTGTAAAGTGTTTTACCTTAACGGAGGCGGGGCACTGTGACGGAAGAAAATGCACTGATGAAGACAAACCGCATTAATTTGCTGTTTGACTTCTACGAGAAGCTGTTGACTGAGAAACAGCAGTTGTTCTGCAAACTATATTTTCACGATGATTATTCGCTTGGTGAAATTGCTGCTGAATTCAAAATTAGCCGTCAAGCGGTATATGAGCATATAAAACGTTCAGAGTCCGTATTGGAGGATTACGAGCTTAAGCTGAAGCTTCTTGCTAAGCATGAGGAAAGACAGCAGCTAACTCAGAAATTCGAACCTCTTTTGACCGGATTATCCGGTGAAGAGCGGGAGCAGGCACAGACGCTGCTGCATCGACTGAGTAATCTCGATTGATCGGTAATCGGGCGACTGAATCAATTAAAACACTGAATAAGTTTCTAAGATAGATAAGTAACGCTCAAGAGGTGAATTCGCATGGCATTCGAAGGATTAGCGACCCGACTGCAGAATGTGTTCAGCAAGCTGAGAGGCAAAGGAAAGCTAACGGAAGACGATGTTAACGAGGCGCTTCGTGAAGTTCGTCTCGCGCTCCTTGAGGCGGATGTGAACTTTAAGGTAGTGAAGGAATTCATCGCTAAGGTGAAGGAGCGCGCTATCGGACAGGAAGTACTCGAGAGCTTTACACCGGCAATGGTTGTTGTAGATATCGTAAATAAAGAGCTCACGGAGCTTATGGGCGGTTCTCAAAGCAAGCTGGCTCGATCGAATCGACCTCCGACAGTGGTGTTGATGGTCGGATTGCAGGGCGCGGGTAAAACAACGGCAACGGGTAAGCTGGCTAAGATGCTTCTTCAGCAAAACCATCGTCCACTGCTAGCCGCAGGCGATATTTACCGTCCGGCAGCCATTAAGCAGCTGCAGGTTCTAGGCGAGCAATTGAAGGTTCCCGTATTCACTATGGGGGATCAAGTAAGCCCCGTAGAAATTGCGAAAAATGCTTTGCAGCATGCCAAGGATAACGGTAACGATTATTTAATCGTCGATACTGCAGGACGACTTCATATCGACGAAGCTTTAATGGATGAATTGAAGCAAATCGTCGCGGCTATTAGTCCTGATGAGATTCTCCTCGTCGTAGATGCCATGACAGGGCAGGATGCGGTTAATGTTGCGGAGAGCTTCCACAAGCAGCTAGAACTAACGGGTGTAGTACTTACTAAGCTGGATGGAGATACACGCGGTGGTGCGGCTATCTCAGTTAAAGCAGTAACTGGATGCCCGATTAAATTCGCGGGGATTGGCGAGAAGCTAGATGCTCTTGAGCCTTTCCATCCTGATCGGATGGCTTCTCGAATTCTTGGTATGGGCGACATGCTCACACTGATCGAGAAAGCTCAGGCGGGAATTGATGCTGAGAAGGCCAAGGAAATGGAGCGCAAAATGCGCACCGCGGAGTTTACCTTTGATGATTTCCTAGACCAGATGGAGCAGGTTAAAAAGCTCGGTCCTTTGGATCAAATCTTGGATATGCTGCCCGGAGCTAATAAGATGAAGGGCATGAAGGATCTTAAGGTAGATGATAAGCAAATGGCTCGGATCGCTGCCATCGTGAAATCCATGACGAAGGAAGAGCGGCAAAATCCGGACATGCTGAGCCCAAGCAGACGCAAACGACTTGCTGCGGGAAGCGGAAACTCTGTGCAGGATGTGAACCGATTCATTAAGCAGTTTGACGATATGCGCAAAATGATGAAGCAGTTTTCAAGCATGATGGGACCTAAAGGACCAAAAGCTTTGAAAAACCTGAAGGGCAAGCTTGGTAAAGGAATGAAGTTCCCGTTCGGTTGATCCGGACGTGGAATGAGATATAATCA
The DNA here is from genome assembly GCF_000686845.1 of Paenibacillus sp. UNC451MF. GTDB lineage: Bacteria > Bacillota > Bacilli > Paenibacillales > NBRC-103111 > Paenibacillus_S. Next base: position 79,074 of record NZ_JMLS01000018.1, read on the forward strand.
ATGTTTATTCTATGTTGGAGGTGATTTTCTAATGGCAACTCGTATTCGTCTTAAACGTATGGGTGCTCACAAAGCTCCTTTTTACCGTGTGGTAGTTTCGGATTCCCGTTCCCCACGTGACGGTCGTTTCATCGAAGAGATTGGTACTTACAACCCGGTTGCACAACCAGCCGTTGTTAATATCGACGAGGAAAAAGCGCTGAGATGGCTTCAAACTGGTGCGCAAGCTTCTGATACTGTTCGCAACCTGTTCAGTCAAGCTGGCATCATGAAGAAGTTCCATGAGTCCAAACTGCAGAAGTAATCTGCCGATTCGGAGGGTGTTATGAAAGATCTAATAACCGTTATCGCTAAGGCGTTGGTTGATCATCCCGAAGAAGTAAAAGTGAATACGGTCGAAGATGACCGCAGCATTACGTTCGAGCTTTCCGTACATCCCGACGATGTCGGTAAAGTGATCGGGAAGCAAGGACGCATTGCCAAAGCACTTCGTACCGTAGTCACTTCGGCTGCAGTAAAAGAAAGCAAGCGTGTTTCGGTTGAAATCGTGTCATAATGGACACCATGAGAGTTAGGAGAAATCCTAGCTCTTTCTTTTCTTCTGAAAACATACTGCGACTTCCATAAATCCTATAACCCTCTTTAAAACCTTGAATCTCATTTTAATTGGGAAGTCGGAGTTAGAGAGTTTACTTATACATATTGATTAGATGTACGATGTTGGAGGGCGAAATGAGCGAGAAATTGTATACGGTCGGCAAAATAGTCAACACGCACGGGATACGAGGGGAACTGAAAATCGTTCCTGAGACAGATTTTCCTGATGAGCGTTTCGCAAAGGGCAGCGCTCTAATATTTTTTGACCCGCAAAAGCAAACCACGCTGTCAGTGACAGTTGAATCGGCACGTGAACATAAAAAAATGTTCATGGTCAAGTTTAAAGGTTTCGATAATATTAATGATGTGGAGAAGTATAAGGGCTGGCTTTTAAAAGTGGAAGAGAAGTATTTGAGCGAGCTTTCTGACGATGAATTCTACTATCATGAAATTATCGGATGTACCGTGTTTACAGATGAAGGAGAAAAGCTTGGGACGATTAACGAAATTTTGTCTCCTGGGGCTAACGATGTATGGGTGGTCGAGCGTGAATCCGGCAAACCGGTATTGATTCCATATATCGATGATGTTGTGCTTGAAGTGGATGTAAACGAAAAACGGGTGAAAGTATCCCTGATGGAAGGCCTGCTGGATTGATGAGAATCGATGTACTCACTTTATTTCCTGCTATGTTCGACGGCGTGTTTTCCTCCAGCATTTTAGGGAAAGCCCGTGAAAAAGGAATCGTCGAGCTCAACACGGTTAATTTTCGTGATTATTCCAATAATAAGCATAATACCGTTGATGATTATCCGTACGGCGGTGGGGGCGGCATGGTGTTGAAGCCGGAGCCTATATTTATGGCCGTAGAGGCGCTGACAGAGCCATTGTCGAGTCGTCCTAGGATCGTTCTTATGTGTCCGCAAGGAGAGCCCTTTACGCAGCGTAAAGCGGAGGAGTTGGCCAAGGAAGAGCATTTGATCTTTGTTTGCGGTCATTACGAGGGCTACGACGAACGTATTCGCGAACATTTAGTGACAGACGAGCTATCCATCGGCGATTATGTGCTGACGGGTGGGGAGCTTCCAGCCATGGTTGTCATTGATAGCGTCGCAAGATTGCTTCCGGGAGTGCTTGGTAACGAAACGTCGGCTGTAACGGACTCGTTCAGTACGGGATTATTGGAGTATCCTCACTATACCCGGCCTGTTCAGTTTCGAGAGTGGGAGGTTCCGGAAATTTTATTGTCCGGCCATCACGCAAATATTGAGAAATGGCGGAAGCGCCAGGCGATTTTACGTACGTGGCAAAAAAGGCCTGATCTATTGGAATCGTATCCACTCACAAAGGAAGAACAGCAGTGGCTTAAGGAGATTCAGCAAGAATTTGAGCGCAAATCAGAGTAAATAGACTTATATCTATCGCCCTATGGATATTGAGAATTTCAAGTTGTGTTTGCCTCATAGTTATGGTATTATATACAACGTTGTGGCATTTTGCCCGATTACGGTGGTCCTCTACGCATAACAACATGAGATTCGACATCAGAGGCGGAATGAACACCTGTGTGGAAGGAGGGAGTCATACATGAGTCTAATCCAGGAGATTACTAAGGAACAACTACGCCAAGATTTGCCAAGCTTTCGCCCAGGCGATACAGTGAAAGTTCACGTTAAAGTTATCGAGGGTTCCCGCGAACGTATTCAGCTGTTCGAAGGTGTTGTAATCAAACGCCGCGGCGGCGGAATTAGCGAAACTTTTACCGTTAGAAAAATTTCTTACGGTGTTGGCGTTGAAAGAACGTTCCCGGTACATTCACCGAAGATTGATAAGCTTGAGGTGGCTCGCCGTGGTAAAGTTCGTCGCGCGAAGCTATACTACTTGCGTGGTCTTCGCGGTAAAGCGGCAAGAATTCAAGAAATTCGTTAAGACGAAAACAAACGGGGGCTTGTTTACCAAGCTCCTTTTCGTTTTTTATCGAGGACTGAAATTTATGGAAGAAAGGGCAGGTCTTTATGGAGCAAGAACAAACCGTAGACAAACCGAATCCAGTTAAGAACGAAGTTTGGGAATGGGTTAAAGCGCTGCTCATCGCCGCAGCTCTCGTCTTTTTTATCCGCTGGTTGATTTTTGCCCCGTTTATTGTGGAAGGGCCGTCCATGGAGCCTAACTTTTATACCGGTGAACGCTTGATTGTAAACAAGATCATTTACGATATACGCAAGCCCGAGAGAGGCGAGGTGGTCGTATTTCATGCCACCAAAGAGAAGGATTACATAAAAAGAGTCATTGCACTGCCTGGAGAAACCGTAAAGGTGGAAGGCGATAAGGTGTACGTCAACAATAAAGTATTGGACGAACCTTATTTGCAGAAGGCACTGGATGACGCTGCAAAAAAAGGGATACCCTATAATTCAAGAAATTTCCCTGAAAAATCGATTCCGGAAGGAACTGTTTTTGTAATGGGAGACAATCGCTCGAACAGCTCGGACAGTCGCGATATCGGACCCGTCAAGTATGAGCAAATCGTAGGGCGTGCCGACTTAATTTTTTGGCCGTTTGATAAAATAAGCTTGGTACATTTTTAAGAAAATAGCTGTGGAAAAGAAATTGAGGTGACCGTATGACGATTCAATGGTTTCCAGGTCACATGACAAGAGCCCGTCGTCAAATTCAGGACAAGCTGAAACTGATTGACGTTGTGATTGAGCTGTTGGATGCACGAATTCCATTATCCAGCAGAAACCCGATGATTGATGAGATTTTACAAAACAAGCCAAGATTGGTGCTGTTGAACAAAAACGATTTGGCTGACCCGGCAGCGACAGAGAAATGGGTTGCTTATTTCGCAGAGAAGGGACTTCAAGCCCTTCCAGTGGATGCAGCTAACGGGAATCAGATGAAAGAGATCATGGCTCGCTGCAAGCAGCTTATGTCTGAGAAAATCGAAGCGCAGCTTCGTAAGGGCATTAAGCCTAGAGCTATCCGTGCTTTGATCGTAGGTATTCCCAATGTCGGTAAATCGACGCTGATTAATCGTTTGGCTGGTCGCAAGATTGCAGCCACGGGAGATAAGCCGGGTGTAACCAAAGGACAGCAATGGATCAAGGTCGGTTCCGAGATGGAGCTCCTCGATACACCAGGTATTTTGTGGCCGAAATTCGAGGATCAGCAGGTTGGTATGCGGCTTGCTGCAACCGGAGCGATCAAGGAAGAATTACTGAACACGGTGGATATAGCATTCTATACGATGAAGTACCTTACCGTTCAGTACGGAACGTCGCTCAAGGAACGTTTTGGTATTGAGAAGCTTCCTGAAGATCCCGATGATACGGATGCTATTGTAGAGGTTATGGAAGCAATAGGACGCAAAAGAGGCGCTCTAATGAGCGGTGGTCGTGTCGACCTGGAAAAGGCTTCTTTAACGATATTGAGGGAACTTCGCGCAGGGAAGATGGGTAGAATCAGCTTAGAAACGCCGGATGACTATAATGAACAGCAGCCACTCTAATTGAAGGGTGGCTTTTTCTTTTTGAGCAGGAGCTATTGTTTATTTTATTCGATTCGTTTCCGCAACGGGTTGTTTCTAGTATAATGAAAGCATAGTAGTACTAGACTAGAAAGGAATTCATACATATGCTGTTAGAAAATGAACGAGCGCTCTGGGAAGAGGGCGTCCAATATATAGCTGGAGTTGACGAGGTAGGTAGAGGCTGCCTGTTCGGTGACGTTGTGGCGGCTGCGGTCATTCTGCCACCGGGTCTCGTGTTGGAGGAAGTGAATGATTCAAAGAAATTAAGCCACAAGAAACGCGAGGAATTATTCGATGTTATCCAGAAGGAAGCAATCTCTATTGGAGTAGGAATTGTAGACGTCCAAACGATAGAATCGATCAATATAAAGCAAGCAGCAAGGCTTGCGATGAAACAAGCGGTTGAACAATTGAATCCTGGTGCAGAATATTTGCTTGTTGATGCGGAAAAAGTCGATCTCCCGCTATCTCAGATGGCCCTCATACATGGGGATGCACTAAGTCAGTCCATAGCTGCAGCTTCTATTATCGCCAAGGTCACAAGAGACCGTATGTGTCTTCATTGGGATGTGGAGTATCCGGAGTACGGCATTGCACTTCATAAAGGCTATGCAACTAAGTTTCATCGGGAACGGATCATTGAGTATGGACCGACTCCGTTACATCGAAAAACGTTTTTGAAAAATATTTTGGTGCAGCAGCAGGAGCTATTTTAAATAAAGGCTCTTGCATCAGGTGAGATTTCATACTATAAAGGTTCCGCTAAATTGCCGATATAAATAATAACATGCTAGGTGAAATTAACTCATTCAGCCCGGAGAGGTGGAAACCGGTGAACATAAGCGGACTAATTAAAAATTTTCTCGGAGACGCACAACCGTCCGAGCCTAAAACACTGGAGCTCAAATCGGGAGAAGTTGTGAAAGGCATGGTCATTCAGGTGCTTTCGGAGCAGGATGCCATTCTGAATATTGGTGGGGTTCAGGTTAGAGCGAAACTGGAGACTCCGTTAAAGCAAGGTGAAGTGACGCTTCTGCAAGTGCAGCCGGAATCAGCTTCAGGACAAGTCGTTCTCAAACCTTTGGATGCTTCTGTGGTGCAAATTGCCGACGGATCCCTTGCTGAGATATTAAAAAATGTAGGCTTGGCAGACACAGCAAGCAATCGACAACTGATTCAAACACTTCATCAGGCTGGTATTTCCTTGAATAAGGAAACGGTGCAGGCCTTTGCTCAACTACAAAGCCAGCTACCCGCATCTATGGCTCAAGAGGAATGGCTACCTTCGGCTATTATTGCTCAACAAAAAGGTATACCGCTAACTCCGGAAAGCGTAAATGCCGTCCGAGCCGCTGTTTCGGGACCTGGTTTTCATGAAACGCTGCAACAGCTGGAATCTCAAATGACCAAGCTACTGAATGATAATCCAAGTCTATCCGCTTCAACTAAGGCGGCTCTCGATACGTTTAAACAAGTGATGACTTCGGTGAAAGAGATGTCAGCGCAGCTCCTTCCCCAGTCAACGACTACTGAAGATGCGTCCATGAATGGGTTGAAAGGGCAAGTTCTTCAAGAAGGCAAACAGATTACAGCGCAAGTAGTTAGCAACAGCAATAACCAAACTGGAACGTTAACGTCAGCAGCATCTGCTGCAGGTCAACAAGCCAGCTCTGCGGGAAATGTTAATGCACAATCGGCAGGGGATATAAGTAACTTGGAATCAATGCCACAAACGGCTGTAAAAACTGCAAACACTATAGCGCTTGGGACATCAAAAACGGCAAGTCCTATGTTGGAACAGCAATTGCAGCCTACTACAGATCCGAAGGCAACAGTGGCTAATGCTGCGTTGCTTGATAGTTCAGAACCTATGTCTCAGAAAACGACTGGAAGACCATTCACTACACTTAACAGTGGACAGACTGCTTCTGTTCAAAATGAAGGAGAACAAATGTTCTCTGACGGCAAAAATGACAATAGGATCTCTTCTACAAATGAACAGGTCAAGAACGAGACAGTTAGAGCTAACACATCTGCTGAGCTTGCTGGGGGTAATACTGTATCTGCTTCGGAATCTAAAGATCAAGCTGCAAAATCCGTATTACGAGCAACAGCTGCCGCAGATGAGGCAGTCCTTACTACTCATAAAGGAGACCCAGCCTCCGAGCATTGGATACCGAAGTTAATGAAGGCTCTTGGTGTAGATCATGAGAATCAGCTTTTCAAGCTGCCGGAAATGAAGGCGAATGAGGGTGCAGTTCGTATGGATGGAGGAGTGCTTCAGCCTGGTGCTGCATCTCCTGCAATAACCCACGAACAACTGAAAATGGCAGATTCACTTAAAAGTGTTCTCATGCAGTTAAGTCAGTCTCAGGACATCCCGCCTGCTATGAAAGAAACGGTTCAACAGGCCGTACAACAAATTACAGGACAGCAGCTTATGTTAAATTCGGACCGAAGCTCCATGTTCACTCACATTACGATGTTTGTTCCATTGCTGAATGCAAATGGGGAGCAGACAGCTGCCATCCATATCCAGTCTCGCAAAGGTAAACGTGGAGAAATCGATGCCCAGAATTGCCGACTCGTATTCGATCTGCGGATGAAAGCTTTGGGTGATACCATGGTAGATGTGAAGGTTGTCGACCGGATTGTAAGTCTGCAGGTTATGAATGACCAGCCCTTCTTACACGATTTACTGGATTCCTACCGGGAGGAAATATCTTCAAGTCTCTCAGGAATCGGTTACCAATTTATTTCGTTAAAATGCAGCTCTTATCCGGAGAAAGGGCTTGCCTCGGAAGATACAACAACAAGTTCTAGGCTGCAGGATACTTCATTGCCTGCGAGGCTTCTTGATTTATACGGTAATAAACAATACAAGGGAATGGACGTCAAGGTATGAATCATGAGGGGAATAGGCAGGCGGAAAAAAGTCCTTTTCAATCTTCCATTAAAAAAGCAGTAGCACTCAAATATGCCCCGGACCAGTCAAAGGCTCCCGTACTTATTGCAAAAGGAAAAGGGCATATTGCAGAAGCAATTTTGAAAAAAGCTATAGACAACGGTGTACCTGTTCAGGAGGATTCTTCGTTAGTTGAGGTTCTGTCCAAACTTGATCTGGATCAGGAAATTCCACCTGAACTGTACAAGCTTGTAGCCGAAATATTGAGTTTTATATACCGATCGGATCAACGTGCGAAACAAATTAAGGAGAGTTCGTATGAATGAGCAAGTAATTAGCCGTAAACAACTGGGAGCATTAGGTGAACAGTATGCACTTGAACATTTACAACGGCAGGGGTTTCGTATTGCTGGGCAAAACTGGCGCTGCCGTACCGGTGAGCTTGATCTGATCGCATGGGACAATGAAGTGTTAGTCATCGTAGAAGTACGCACGCGCAGCAGCACGCTTCGCTTCGGGACACCCGTAGAGTCCGTTGATTACAAGAAGTGTGCTCAAGTAATCGAAACAGCGCAATTTTATGTTCATACTCACCGGCTGCAAAACTATCAAATTCGTTTTGATGTCATTTCCATTGTAACGGATAAAGCAGGGAACCTGGTATCGCTAGATCAAATACCAAACGCATTTTGATGGGACATCCCTGTCGGTGCGTTTTTTTGTTCGTATTAAAAAGCCTCCAGATCTTTTGCTGATCAATAGAGGCTGGGTAGGTAAGGTTTTAACCTGAAATCAACGTCTTTTTATCCAAGCTTCGGTATTGGAGTGCCTCTGCTAGATGCGGTGTTTCTATTCGTAAGCTCCCTTCCAGATCGGCAATCGTTCGCGAGATTTTCAGAATCCGATCATAGGCTCTAACGCTAAGCCCCAATACTTCAAACGATTTTCTCAGCATGTACTCGGCGTCGGACTGTAGCTTGCAGTGAGACCGGAGAAGCTTGCCGTGAAGCTCACTGTTAAACATAATGCCAGATTCATCATAGCGTGACAGCTGAATTTGCCTTGCTCGATCTACCTGCTCTTTCATCTCCTCGGAAGATAGCTGAGGCATTGAGTCCATGATCTGACCGTAATCGATACGTGGGACTTCCACCTGCAGATCAATTCGATCAAGGAGTGGGCCCGAAATTTTGGAGCGGTAATGTTCAATTTTTAGGGGACTGCAGGTGCAAGGTTGAGAAGAGGAGTCCGCACCATAATAACCACAAGGACAAGGGTTCATTGATGCGGCAAGAATGAAATGGGATGGAAAACGATAGACCGCTCTAGCGCGGCCAATGGTCACAAAGCGATCCTCCAAAGGCTGTCTAAGAACCTCCAATACGGCACGGGAGAATTCCGGCAGCTCGTCCAGGAATAAAACGCCTCGGTGAGCTAAGCTGATTTCCCCTGGTTTCGGAATGGTGCCACCGCCCACAAGACCTGCTGCCGAAATAGAATGATGCGGCATACGAAACGGTCTCTCACTAATAAGACTGTTGCGATCTGCGAATTTTCCCGAAGCACTGTAAACCTTGGTAACGTCCAGAGCCTCTTTTTCCGACATGTTGGGGAGGATGGTGGGAAGCCGCTTTGCGAGCATGGTTTTACCGGTACCTGGAGGACCAAGCAGAAGTATATTGTGCATTCCTGCCGCACAAATCATCAGAGCTCGTTTGGCATGCAGCTGCCCGTGAACATCACTGAAGTTTTCGGTGAGGCTTGGGGACAACATAGAATTGCCTCCGAGGCTTCTAGGTCGATCGGAGGGCTTCAGGTTAGGATGGAGTAAGGTTTCGGATGCAGCTTGAAGATGGCTGATATGAGCTAACGAACCGATCTCCATTTCTCCGATCAAGTCTGCTTCACTTTCGTTATGAATCGGTACGATCGCACGAGCAATCCCGTTTTCTTTGGCGGTTGCAAGCATAGAAAGTACTCCGGGAACAGGACGAATCGAACCGTCCAAGGCCAATTCTCCAAGAATTAGCGTGGCTTCAGGCTGTTGTAGCTTCAACTGTCCGCTCGTTACAAGAATGCCCATAGCTATGGCCAAATCGAAAGCGGCACCTTCCTTACGAATATCTGCTGGAGCCAGATTGATAGTGATCCGCTGCAGCGGAAACGTGAATCCGCAATTTTTGATGGCAGCCCGTACCCTCTCCATGGACTCCTTTATAGCGCTGTCGGGGAGACCCACGATATTCATCTGAGGTAAGCCATTGCTTAAGTCAACCTCCACTTCGACAAGCTTTCCTTCAACTCCATGTAAACAAGCACTCATTACTTTTCCATACATAACAAAATACACCTTCCCCCTTAGGATCATTAGTCCATTGGGCAAAGGTGCTTCCTTATTGACCCTTATTTAATATATTGTACAAGTAATGTAGAGTAATGGCAATCAAGGATTGGAAATGGATAAACACAGCGTTAAATGGATATACAAGGTAAGGGGGTGAAAGCGATGCAGGAAAAACCTTACTTTTGTCCAAACTGCCGTTCCAACCGAATCAAATTCAGCATGATCTCAAGCTTTTCCCAACGATTTCTGAAGGATGCTATCTCCGGTACGGTTCAAGAAGTGAATGATCCACAGCAAATTCAAGATTCTGAGCCGATGATTCAATGTCTAGTCTGTAACTTTACAGGAAATGAATTAAGATTCATCAAACAGGCGGAGCGGGAGCCGCGTACGATGACCCCGACCAATCCAACCTATATGTAAAGCGTGGAACATTATAACAAAAATGACGTATCTTTTCTTGGAATTTTAGGAAAAGGTGCGTCTTTTTGTTTGCTTTCCATTCCCATGGGAATGATATAATACGGGAAATTTTTCAGAGGCATAAAAAAGTTTGATTGAAAAAAGGAGGCATTAACAGAAAAAATAAGGAAAGTGTCGAAAAAAAGTGGTACAATAGTGAGTGTTTGTTGCGATTAGCCCAGCAAGCAGGAAATATAATGCATCATATCGAACTCTTTTTTCGTTTGATGCGGGGGTAGATGGATGAAACCGTCGGACTCTGGCTCATATAGAAAGCTATCACTGATAGGAGGATTTTGCTAAATGAATATTCATGAGTACCAAGGCAAAGAAGTGCTGAAACAGTATGGTGTTGCCGTACCTGAAGGAAAAGTCGCTTTTACGGTTGACGAAGCAGTTGAAGCTGCAAAGCAGCTTGGAACTTCTGTCGTTGTAGTTAAAGCGCAAATTCATGCCGGCGGTCGCGGTAAAGCAGGCGGCGTAAAAGTTGCTAAAAACTTGGACGAAGTTCGCACGTACGCTGAGCAAATTTTGGGTAAGGTATTGGTTACTCACCAAACCGGTCCTGAAGGTAAAGAAGTAAAGCGTCTTCTCATTGAGCAAGGCTGCGATATTAAAAAAGAATACTATGTGGGTGTAGTCGTTGACCGTGCTACTGGCCGTGTAGTTATGATGGCGTCCGAAGAAGGCGGAACTGAAATTGAAGAAGTGGCAGCTCACACGCCTGAAAAAATCTTCAAAGAAGTTGTCGATCCTGCTGTAGGTCTGCAAGCATTCCAAGCACGCAAATTGGCTTACGCTATCAACATTCCTACTGAATTGGTTAATAAAGCAGTTAAATTCATGATTGCTCTTTATACTGCGTTCGTAGACAAAGATTGCTCCATCGCGGAAATCAATCCTTTGGTTGTTACAGGCGGCGGAGACGTAATGGCATTGGATGCGAAATTGAACTTCGATTCCAACGCTTTGTACCGTCATAAAGACATTCAAGCTCTTCGCGACCTTGAAGAAGAAGATGAAAAAGAGATCCAAGCGTCCAAATTCGATTTGAGCTACATAGCGCTTGATGGCAACATCGGCTGCATGGTTAACGGCGCAGGTCTTGCTATGGCGACCATGGATATTATTAAATACTACGGCGGGGACCCTGCAAACTTCCTAGATGTAGGGGGCGGTGCTACTAAAGAGAAAGTTACTGAAGCTTTCAAAATCATCCTTTCCGATGAAGCGGTAAAAGGTATTTTTGTAAACATCTTTGGCGGAATCATGAAATGTGATGTTATCGCTGATGGCGTTGTGGCAGCAGCAAAAGAATTGGGTCTGACTCGTCCATTGGTTGTACGTTTGGAAGGTACGAACGTAGAGCTTGGTAAGAAAATCTTGAACGAATCCGGCTTGAACATTGTGGCTGCAGACTCCATGGCTGACGGAGCACAAAAAATCGTTGCTCTTGTTAAGTAATGTCCGTTCGGAGCCAACCGTGCGAATTCATCTTCAAATAATTCAAGGGATGTGAACTATACAAATGAGTATTTTAGTGAATAAAGATACGAAAGTAATCACACAAGGTATTACAGGTTCCGTAGGTATGTTCCACACAAAAGGCGGTCTTGACTACGGTACACAAATGGTAGGTGGCGTAACTCCTGGTAAAGGCGGAACGAACATCGACATTACGTTGGAAAACGGCTCTACTAAATCTCTTCCTGTGTTTAACACAGTTGCAGAAGCTAAAGCAGCTACTGGAGCTACGGTTTCCGTAATCTACGTTCCACCTGCATTCGCAGCAGATGCGATCATGGAAGCAGTAGATGCAGAATTAGATTTGACCATTTGTATCACTGAAGGTATCCCTGTATTGGACATGGTTAAAGTTGCCCGTTACATGGAAGGCAAAAAAACTCGCTTGATCGGACCAAACTGCCCAGGTGTTATTACTCCGGGCGAATGCAAAATCGGTATCATGCCTGGATATATCCATACTCCTGGTCACGTAGGCGTAGTTTCTCGTAGTGGAACCTTGACATATGAAGCGGTTCATCAATTGACTACTCGTAACATTGGACAATCTTCCGCTGTAGGTATCGGTGGAGACCCTGTTAAAGGTTCCGAGTTTATCGATATTTTGAAATTGTTCAATGAAGATCCTGAGACTTACGCGGTTATCATGATCGGTGAAATTGGCGGAACAGCAGAAGAAGAAGCTGCTGAATGGATCGCAGCTAATATGACCAAACCGGTTGTAGGCTTCATCGGCGGACAAACAGCGCCTCCAGGAAAACGTATGGGCCATGCGGGCGCCATCATTTCCGGCGGTAAAGGAACGGCTGCTGAGAAAGTTGCTACAATGGAACGTTGCGGTATTAAAGTAGCTCCTACACCTTCCGAAATGGGCTCCACATTGGTTAGCGTTTTGGAAGAAAAAGGATTGCTTGATAAATGCATCACTAAGAAGTAAGAAACGGACAGGCAAGCAGCCTTCCATTCCCTTAAGGGAGTGGAAGGCTTTTTCTTTTTTTCGGACTTATTTTGCAAAAGTTGTTCTTGACGAAGGAGTGATATATACTAGATGGACAATAGAACCATATTAATTGCGCTTCATCAATTAGAAGGGATAGGGTGGAAAACCATTTCGCGCATAATGAGGTGCTTTCCACAGTTACATGAAGCCGCTCAATTGGACAGTAACGATTGGCAAGAACATGGCATTGCAGGCTCCCGTGCGGATGTACTTGCAAGAGCATTTACAGCTCTTGATTCTGAACGAATTGGGATGATGCTGGATACATACAGTTCTAAGGGTATCGGTATCATAACGATTTTTGATGAGGAATATCCTTCGATATTAAAGCAAACTGCCCAGCCTCCTTGGGTTTTATATTACAAGGGGACAACTGATATATTGAACAGACTGTGCATTGGAGTAGTAGGTACACGAACTCCTACGACTTACGGGCGAAGAGCGGCAGAACAACTTTCTGAAGCTTTATCATCCACTCAGGTATGCATAGTCAGTGGACTGGCAAGAGGTATCGACAGTGCAGCTCATGAAGGAGCCCTAAGAGGAATGGGGAGTACGGTAGCCGTGCTAGGCTGCAGTATTGATCAAGTATACCCACCGGAAAATAAGGGGTTATATCAAAGAATCGCCGATCAAGGCTTGATTGTAAGTGAGTATCCGCTTCATATGAAGTCTCACCCCGGATTGTTTCCTCAGAGGAATCGGATTATTGCCGGATTAAGCGCCGGTGTTCTTGTTATAGAAGCGGCGTTGAAAAGCGGTTCTCTTATTACAGCAGATCAGGCTTTGGAGGAATCCAGAGATGTGTTCGCTCTTCCAGGACCTATTACGTCTCCGAAAAGTCAAGGAGCATTAGCTTTGATTAAGCAAGGAGCTAAGCTGGTCACTTGTGCCGAAGATATATTAGAGGAATACCCTCATTGGATATCTTTGGACACATTGAGACACATTAATGCTAATCCTCCCACTCAGCCGGCTCTTTCCAAGGATGAACAAACGATCATTGAGCTATTGCATAAACAATCCATGACCATTGATGAGCTGCTCACACATAGTCAATTTAACTTTGGACATTTGCACTCAGTTCTGTTAAATTTACTAATGACTAAACGAGTGGAACAATTACCAGGTTCTGTATACGCTATATGCTAACGATAATGGAGTCTATTTTATAAATGAAGGGGGCAGGCGCCTATGGCAGATTCCTTAGTCATTGTGGAGTCACCCGCAAAAGCAAAAACCATCGGCAAATATTTAGGCAGCAAGTTTATTGTCAAGGCATCCATGGGCCACATTCGCGATCTTCCAAAGAGCCAAATTGGTGTTGAAATACAGAAAAACTTTGAGCCCAAATATATTACGATCCGCGGCAAAGGTTCCGTATTGAAGGAATTGAAGGATGCCCGCAAAAAAGTGAAAAAAGTATATCTGGCGGCTGACCCGGATCGTGAGGGGGAAGCTATTGCTTGGCACTTGGCTCATTATCTGGAGCTTGAAGAGACGGAAGCATGCCGGGTTGTATTTAATGAAATAACGAAACAAGCGGTTAAGGACGCTTTCAAAACACCTAGAAAGATCAATATTGACTTGGTGAATGCCCAGCAAGCTCGAAGAATTCTAGATCGGTTGGTAGGGTATAAGATTAGTCCTTTGCTCTGGAAAAAGGTTAAGAAAGGATTATCCGCAGGACGCGTACAATCGGTTGCTGTGAAGCTGATATACGATCGGGAAAATGAAATCAAATCATTTGTTCCTGAAGAATATTGGTCCATTACTGCCAAGCTCCTAGCTGGAACATCTGAATTCGAAGCCAAATTCCATAGTGTCAACGGCGAGAAAAAAGAGCTGAAAAATGAACAGGAAGTTAACGAAATATTGGCTTCCGTCAATAAAGCGGATTTTACTATTAATGAAGTAAAAGAAAAGGAACGCTTGCGTAATCCTTCTCCGCCATTCATTACGAGTTCTTTGCAGCAGGAAGCTGCACGGAAATTGAACTTCCGAGCATCCAAAACAATGTCTGTTGCACAGCAGCTTTATGAAGGTATTGATTTGGGCAGCGAAGGGACTGTGGGTTTAATCACGTACATGCGTACGGATTCTACCAGGATATCTCCAGTTGCTCAAGAAGAGGCGAAGGAATTTATTGTCGGAAAATTCGGAGAGAGCTACTATCCGGAGACGCCTCGTGTTTATATTAAAAAAGCAGCCAACGCTCAAGATGCGCATGAAGCTATTCGTCCAAGCTCCGTGCTGCGCGAGCCAGATCAAATTAAAGACCATTTGAGCCGTGACCAGTTCCGTTTGTACAAACTTGTATGGGAACGGTTTGTAGCAAGCCAGATGTCATCTGCAGTTCTGGATACAATGACAGTCGATATTGCCGCTGGGGATAACGTATTTAGAGCTGTAGGCTCTAAAATGAAGTTTCCTGGGTTTATGAAGGTGTATGTTGAAGGTAACGACGATGGCACAACGGAAGAGGATAAGCTGCTGCCTCCTCTGAAGCAAGGCGATAAAGTCAAGAAGAAACAGATCGATCCGAAGCAGCACTTTACGCAACCGCCGCCGCGCTATACGGAAGCAAGGTTGGTTCGTGCTCTCGAGGAGATGGGGATCGGACGTCCGAGTACGTACGCACCAACACTGGAGACAATCCAACGACGCGGCTATGTAGCGATTGAGGAGAAGAAGTTCGTACCTACTGAGCTAGGCGAGCTGGTTATCCAACAGATGATTGAATTTTTCCCTGAAATTTTGGATGTTGAGTTCACAGCCCATATGGAAGAGGAACTTGACCATGTGGAAGAGGGGAAAGAAGATTGGGTAAAAGTGTTAAGCTCTTTCTATCAATCATTTGAAAAACGTCTTGAAGTGGCTGAAGAAGAGATGGAAAAGATCGAAATTCAAGACGAAGTTTCGGATGAAATTTGTGAGAAATGCGGTCGCCATCTGGTATATAAAATGGGCCGTTTTGGTAAATTCCTTGCCTGTTCGGGATTTCCTGACTGCCGCAACACCAAGCCGATCGTGAAAGATATTGGAGTGACTTGTCCGAGCTGTAAAGAAGGGCATATCATTGAACGGCGGAGTAAAAAAGGACGTGTGTTCTATGGCTGTGATCGTTATCCTGAATGTGAATTTGTCTCCTGGGATAAGCCAGTCGATAAGCCTTGTCCTAAGTGCGGTTCATTAGTGATCGAGAAGCGCAATAAAAACGGTGTGTTCCACCAATGCATTCAGTGTGATTTTAAGGAAGAAGTGCAAGAAAAAGAATAACTAAGTTTACGATTTTCAGGAGGTCAGCATCTTGTCAGATACACAAAAAGTAACTGTAATCGGAGCCGGTCTGGCTGGCAGTGAAGCCGCTTGGCAAATTGCCAGCCAGGGAGTGCCCGTTATCTTATATGAAATGCGTCCGGTGAAAAAGACTCCGGCGCACATCTCGGATCAATTCGCTGAGCTGGTCTGCAGCAATTCGCTTCGCGCCAATGGCTTAACAAATGCTGTTGGCGTGTTGAAAGAAGAAATGCGTATTCTGAACTCCCTCATTTTGCGCTGTGCAGACAAGCATGCAGTGCCTGCCGGTGGAGCTCTTGCTGTAGATAGGGAAGGCTTCTCGGCTGAGGTTACTTCGATGCTGCGCAATCATCCACTCATCGAAGTGCGTAATGAAGAACTGCAGGAGCTGCCGGAAGGAATTACTGTCGTGGCTACAGGCCCATTGACTTCACCTTCGCTATCTGCTCATCTGCAATCTTTGATGGGTGAAGAGTATTTATATTTCTATGACGCAGCTGCTCCGATTGTAGAGAAAGATTCCATCGATATGAGCAAAGTGTATCTTGCTTCACGCTATGATAAAGGTGAGGCGGCCTATCTTAACTGTCCGATGACGGAAGAAGAGTTCAATGCATTCTATGATGCTCTTATTTCAGCTGAGGTTGCACCTATTAAAGAATTTGAGAAAGAAATATATTTTGAGGGCTGTATGCCTATTGAAGTTATGGCCAAACGTGGTAAGCAAACTGCATTGTACGGCCCGATGAAGCCAGTAGGCTTGATCAATCCGCATACCAACGAGCTTCCATATGCCGTTGTTCAGCTCCGTCAAGATAACGCAGCAGGCACATTATACAATCTTGTTGGCTTCCAAACTCACCTTAAGTGGGGGGAACAGAAGCGGGTGTTCTCGTTAATACCAGGACTTGAAAATGCAGAGTTTGTGCGCTATGGAGTTATGCATAGAAATACATTTATTAATTCTCCGAAGCTTCTCAAGCCTACCTATCAATTTACGAAACGCGACAACTTATTCTTTGCTGGACAAATGACTGGTGTGGAAGGTTATGTTGAATCGGCCGCCTCGGGATTGATAGCAGGAATGAACGCTGCTCGTTATGCTAAATGCCTGGATTGTCTTGTACTTCCTGCCGATACGACACTTGGAAGTATGGCTCATTATATTACAACAGCTGACTTCAAACATTTTCAGCCGATGAACGCAAACTTTGGACTGCTTCCTCCGCTAGATGAGAAGGTCAAAGTGAAAAAAATTCGTTATGAAAAAATTGCTTTACGTGCAATTGAGAAAATTCAGAATTTTTCCCAAAACGAATACAATTCCACTTGTAAGTAAAAGCTTTACTATGATAATATAAAATTGCTTTTGAATGTCAATTTTATTGAACTCTTTGAATTGGATATTTGAATTATCGAACCTCTGCATCGCGGCTGCTCTGTTAGTGCGTCCTCGAACGAGGTTTTTCTATTGAATACCTGAATATAAAAGTATTGAGGTCGCTCATCTTTGAAAATTCGTCTATAGACGGTTTTCTAATGGAGGTATATTTTGTATGGAACAAACCTTTCACGCTACTACAATATTTGCCATACGTCATGACGGGAAATGTGCTATTGCCGGAGATGGACAGGTAACGTTCGGCAATAGTATGGTAATGAAAAATTCAGCCAAGAAGGTACGTAGACTTTACCGTGGCAAAGTTATTTCCGGCTTTGCTGGCTCGGTCGCCGACGCCATTACTTTGTTTGAAAAGTTTGAAGCTAAGCTGGAGGAGCATCACGGTAATTTGCAGCGTTCTGCAGTAGAACTCGCCAAAGAATGGCGTTCAGATCGTGTGCTGAGAAGACTTGAAGCGATGATGATCGTTATGGATGCAAGCAGTGTGCTTCTTATATCAGGGAATGGTGAAATCATCGAACCTGACGATGGGATTTTAGCAATAGGATCTGGGGGCAGCTTTGCCTTGGCAGCAGGAAGAGCGCTTCAGCGGTACGCGCCGCAAATGAGCGCTAAAGAAATTGCTCACGCTGCATTAACGATGGCTGCGGAAATATGTGTTTTTACCAATCACAATATTATTGTAGAAGAAATTGAGTAGACGATAATAAGGAGGGAATCCCTTGAAGCATACCGCATTGACACCAAAAGAGATTGTCGCCCAACTGGACAAATATATTATCGGGCAGAAGAAAGCTAAGAAATCAGTGGCTGTTGCGCTTCGTAACCGTTATCGTCGCAGCCTCCTGGATGAAACGATTCGCAATGAAATTGTCCCTAAGAATATACTCATGATCGGACCGACAGGCGTAGGGAAAACGGAAATTGCACGTAGACTCGCTAAGCTGGTCAATGCCCCCTTTATTAAAGTAGAAGCTACGAAATTTACGGAAGTGGGGTATGTAGGGCGAGATGTGGAAGCTATGGTCAGGGATTTAGTTGAAACCTCCATTCGAATGGTAAAGGCTGATCGTACAGATAAACTGAAAGACAAAGCGGAGCAAATGGCTAATGAGAGAATCGTGTCAATCCTAGTGCCCGGATCATCTAAATCAAAGACACAGCGAAATCCTCTTGAAATGCTATTCGGCAATCAATCTTCCAATGAGACGCATGAACCAGAAGTGGACCATAATGTGCATGCACGCAGACAGGAGACCAAAGAACGTTTGGCAAAGGGAGAATTGGAACAGCAAATGATTGAGATTGAAATCGAAGATAATTCTCCGTCTATGTTAGATATGCTGTCTGGCCAAGGCAATGAGCAAGCTGGTATGAACATGCAGGAACTATTCGGCAATTTCATGCCCAAAAAAACGAAAAAACGCAAGCTTCCAATTAAAGAAGCTCGTAAACTGTTGATCCAAGAGGAAGCACAAAAACTCTTGGATATGGACGAAGTCATTCAAGATGCCGTTACGCGTGCTGAACAGCATGGTATTATTTTTATCGATGAAATTGATAAAATATGCAGTAATGGTCGCAGCGGCGGACCTGACGTATCAAGAGAGGGAGTACAACGAGATATACTTCCTATAGTTGAAGGATCTACTATAATGACTAAGTACGGTCCAATACAAACCGATTATATATTGTTCATCGCAGCAGGGGCGTTCCATGTATCTAAGCCTTCAGACCTAATTCCGGAGCTTCAAGGACGTTTTCCTATCCGTGTAGAACTAAGTAGCTTAACGCAACAGGACTTTGTGCTCATTTTGAAAGAGCCAAAACATGCATTAACCAAACAATATACAGCATTATTGGAAACAGAAGGAATTCAGGTGCAGTTCTCCGATCAAGCTATAGAAGAAATAGCCAAAATAGCAGCAGAGGTTAATCAGAATACGGATAATATCGGAGCAAGAAGATTGCACACAATATTGGAAAAGCTTTTGGAGGATTTATCATTCGAAGCACCGGAAATCACACTAGAGCAGATTGTGATTACACCGGAGTATGTTCGTGAGAAGCTCACTGACATTGTGCAGAACCGCGACTTAAGCCAATATATTTTATAATGAATAATGAGGAGTGTGCGGCACTTTAAAGCTAGTCGCTCTGGGAGGCAGTATCATGACATTGTTGACGAAGACGAGAAGATTAAACAAGTTGCTCCAAAAGGAAGCTGGGAATCCGGTCAGCTTTATGAATATGGCAGAAGTGCTTGGGGATATACTGCAGGCGGATATTTTTGTAGTGAGCCGTAAAGGGAAAGTATTAGGAAAAGCATTAACGGTTTCGGAATCCGCTGACAATTTGAATGAAACGGTATTGTTAGAGAATCGATTCCCGCACGAATATAACCAGCTATTATTGAAGGTCGAGGAAACCTCTTCCAATATGAGTGCGTTAAGCGATTATAATGTTTTCGGAGATAGGGTACCTGAGGATGGCATTTACATAACCATTGTACCCGTGATAGGCGGCGGAGACCGATTAGGGACTCTGATCTTAACAAGGCAAGCAGGCGGGTTTATTGATGACGACCTGATCGTAGCGGAATATGGATCGACGGTTGTAGCCATGGAAATATTGCGAGAAAAAGCAGAGCAGGTTGAGGTTGAAGCAAGAAGTAAAGCTGTCGTTCAAGTGGCGGTAGGCTCCTTATCGTTTAGTGAGCTGGAGGCTGTTGAACATATTTTTGAACAGCTGGAAGGTTCTGAAGGATTATTGGTTGCAAGTAAAATAGCGGATCGTGTCGGAATTACGAGGTCGGTTATTGTCAATGCATTAAGAAAATTGGAAAGTGCCGGAGTTATCGAAACCCGCTCATTGGGAATGAAAGGGACGTATATTCGGGTATTAAATGATCAGTTAATTCAGGGTATTCAAAGTTTGAAAATATAGTAAACAAGCAGGTTCTAAGCCCTATAGCTCAAATATAGGGCTTTTTTCATATTGTAATAGATTGCTAATATCTTCATTATAGAAATAGTTCTGGGCGACTACATTTTATTCCAATTATCCACATTATTTTTCGATTAATATGTCGAAGAAAGGAGGATAATGGAGTTAATTTGTTGAATAGTACAAACTAAACATCACCGTGAAGGTAGGATCGTGCATGAATATTCTAAATAAGCCGTCATTTAATCAGCTAGAACGTTCCCTGGATGCTGCTTCAGTGCGTCAACGTGTTATTGCGGACAATGTAGCCAATGTGGATACACCGCTCTTCAAAAGGTCAGATGTGCGTTTTGAGGAATTGCTGCAAAATGAAATGAATGGTACTAATTCACTTCAGGGCTATAGAACGGATCCACGACATTTCAATATTGGACGTCCTGCAATGCCAGAGGCTCAGATTGTTCGAGATAATTCGTCGGCGATTAACAACAACTTAAACAATGTCGATGTAGACTTCGAAATGTCTCTGTTAGCAAAAAATCAATTAAGATATAACGTTATGATTCAAGAGGTTAGCAGTGAAATTAAAAAAGCGAGAACGGCAATTGGAGGGCGAGTTTAATAGATGAAACTAACGAATGGTTTTGACATCAGTTCTTCTGCACTAACGGCACAACGCTTTCGGATGGATGTGATATCTTCCAACATTGCCAATGCCGATTCCACTAGGGCGAAGATGGTTAACGGCAAATGGATGCCTTATCAAAGAAAGCTGGTTACTATAGAACCTAAGCAGCCATCATTTGAACAAGCACTTCAAAACGCGCAATCGGATTCAGTTGGAGAAGGCGTTAAAGTAACAAAAATCATTGAAGATACTTCTCCCTTTAAGCAGGTTTACAATCCGACTCACCCAGATGCAGACGAGAATGGATTTGTGATGATGCCGAATGTTGACGTGCTTAAAGAAATGGTAGATATGATATCTGCAACTCGATCCTATGAAGCGAACGTTACTGCATTAAACGCATCGAAATCATTTATTACTAAAGCTTTAGAAATTGGTAAATAAAGAATTATTAATTTATAAAAGGAGATTCCATCATGATTGAAAAATTGGGTCTACAGCCGTTGCAAGCTTCTACTCCAACAGCTCCTAAAAGTACAAGCGCTGCAGAAGTATCGGAACAGTTCGGGCAGTTCCTAAACGATGCGATGAACAAACTTAAGGCACAGCAGGTGGAAGTCGACAAGTTGAATAATCAGTTTGCCAAAGGTGAAACTTCAGATGTACATCAAGTTATGATCGCGTCGGAAAAAGCGTCCTTGGGCTTAGAGCTAACAGTTCAAGTGCGAAATAAAGTGATCGAAGCTTATCAAGAGATCATGAGAACGCAAGTATAGAATGTACTATGAGGATCACTAGCGACGGTCATTCAGATGGGGTGAAATAGTGAACGAGAATATTACCCAGTATTGGAATCGAGTAAAGCAATACTGGAATCAATTCAGTAAAGCACAAAAGATAACTTTTTCAGCGACAGTGATCCTTGTCATATTAACACTCGGGATCATCAGCTATAATTTTTCGAAGACTGAATACGCATTGGCTTACACAAATCTTCAACCAAGCGATGCGGCAGCGATCAAAGGATATCTCGATAGTGCCAAAATTCCGTATCAACTGAGTGAAGACGGAAAAAATATCGGAGTTCCTCGCAGTGAAGTTGCTAATGTCAAGCTGGGTGTTGAATCGCAGGGGCTAAATAAAAACGGTAGCATTGGATATGGCGAGTTCGGGAAAAGCAGTACCTTCGGAACGACGGATAAAGAATTCAACGTTAAATATATTAACGCAGTCCAAGGTGAGCTCCAGCAGTTGATTAATTCTAACAATGCAGTAAGCAGCTCCAAAGTATTGATCAATATTCCGGAAGAAAGTGTATTCTTGCCAAAAGGCGCGGATAAAGAAAAAGCATCTGCATCTGTCGTCGTTAATGTAAAGCCGGGTTACCAATTGGATCAGGCTAAAGTTGATACTATGTACAATTTGGTTTCTCACAGTGTGAAAGGCTTGCCAGTTGAGAATATTACAATCTCGGATCAAAATGGTGAACCGTTGGAATATTCCAAAGGCAACGGAAAAATCACAAATGCTAATGCAGCATTACAAAACTTTGAAATTAACAACCAATTCAAAAACGACATTCAGAAAAACGTGCAGCAAATGCTGGCTGCCATTCTTGGCAAGGACAAAGTCATTGTTCAAGTATTCTCGACTATGAACTTTGATCAGACGAACAGTCATCAGCAGTTGGTTACTGCACCAAACACAGTCGATCAAAAGGGATTGGAAATTTCCGTTCAAGAGATTCAGAAAAATTATAGCAGTGATGGATCGGCTTCTACGGGTGGGGTACCAGGAACAGGGCAAACTGATGTACCGGGATATCCTGGAAGCAATAATAACGGGAAGTCCAAATCCGAAGAACTTCAGAAGACGGTAAATTCAGAAGTAAACCGAATTACGAATGATATTATTTCCACACCATACGTTGTTAAAGATTTAACCATAAATGTAGGAATTGAACCACCTAATCCGAATGATCCGAACTCTTTGACACAAGAAACGAGAGATGCGGTTCAGCGTATTTTGGTCAACGTGGTTAGAGCGGCATTAGCTGATAACAAGCAAACCTTGACGGAAGCTGATCTATTACAAAAAGTATCGGTGTTCCCGCATTCGTTTGCACGGACTACACAAAATCAATTAAGCACGAATAATTCTTTGTTGTTATATGGTGGATTAGGCGGACTTGCATTAGCACTTCTAGCGGCAGGGGCATTCATCTGGATGAAACGCCGTAAAGCTAAGGAAGAAGCACTTGAGGAACTCGAAGCTGAACCAGCGAAGCTGGAATTCCCGACCATTGATATTGATAATGTGACTAATGATAATCAAGTTCGCAAGCAGTTGGAAACCTTGGCGAAAAGAAAACCGGAGGAATTTGTCAACCTGCTTCGTACATGGTTAGTAGATGAATAGAGGTGTGATTGTTGGCTAAAGTGCAGCAGCAAGTATTATCGGGTCGTCAAAAAGCTGCCATTCTGTTGATCAGTCTTGGCCCAGAAGTTTCAGCTCAAATCTTTAAACATCTACGTGATGAAGAAATCGAGCAGCTGACTTTAGAGATCGCGAATGTTAGAAAGGTCGACAGTGTTGAGAAAGAATCGATTTTAGCCGAGTTTCACCAAATATGCTTGGCGCAGGAATTCATCTCTCAGGGCGGTATTGCTTATGCCAAAGATATTTTAGAGAAAGCCCTTGGTTCTCAAAAAGCTTTGGATATTATTAACCGGTTAACTGCGACGCTGCAAGTCAGACCGTTTGATTTCGCGAGAAAAGCAGATCCGGCACAAATATTGAATTTTATCCAAAATGAAAATTCTCAAACGATTGCTTTAGTTCTAGCTTACTTACAGCCCGAGCAATCATCCATTATTTTGTCTTCATTGCCACAGGACAAGCAAGCGGATGTTGCAAAACGTATTGCTTTAATGGACAGCACTTCTCCGGAAGTTATTAGTCAAGTTGAACGTGTGTTGGAGCAGAAGCTTTCCGCGACGGTGACTCAAGACTATACCAATGCGGGCGGTATTGCTGCTATCGTACAAATATTGAATGGTGTCGACCGAGGTACGGAAAGAACAATTCTGGATTCCTTGGAAATTCAAGATCCGGAGCTGGCTGAAGAGATCAAGAAAAGAATGTTCGTGTTCGAAGATATCGTCAATATCGACAACCGCTCTATTCAAAGAATTATCCGGGATATTGAGAATGCTGATTTGCAATTGGCGCTTAAAGTGGCCAGCGAAGAAGTTCGCGATGCCATATTCAAAAATATGTCCAAACGAATGGCCGAAACGTTCAAAGAAGAAATGGAATTTATGGGACCTGTTCGTTTGCGTGACGTGGAAGAAGCTCAAACACGTATCGTTGCAACTATTCGCCGTCTAGAAGAAGCTGGTGAAATCATCATAGCCCGCGGTGGAGGAGATGATATTATTGTCTAATGTCATCAAGCATGCACAATACATATCGTTAGACGATAAGAAGGTCGTCGAAGTTGCGCAAAAATATAAATTCACGGAAGATCCAGATTCTACCGGAGGATTAACCGAGGAACAGCAGCTTGAATTGAACGAGCTTCAAGAAATGAAGGAGCAAATCTTGCTTGACGCACAGGTGTTTGCTGAAGAGCAAGTACGTCTGGCAATGGAAGAAGCCGCCTTAGCTCGTGAACAAGCACAATCGGAAATCGAACAATGGTGGAATGAACAGCGCGTGAACGATGAGCAATTACAAGTTCAATTAAAGGATGAAGGCTTCCGACAAGGCTATGAAAATGGTTTGAAAGAATCGGAAGAACATCTTCGAGCGCAGTACAACGATATGCTCCAGGAAGCGTCACAAATTTTGGATCAAGCTTATCTTTTGAAACAACAGATCATTCAAGAAGCGGAACCTTTTCTAATTCAACTGAGCTGCGGAATCGCAGAAAAAATCATCGCTAGACAGCTGACGGTTGAACCTGAATGGATCATTGAGTTGATTCAAAACATATTATCTCGCAGAAGAGAAAAAGGGATCATTACGCTTTGTGTTGCGCCGGCTCACTTCTCCTATATTCAGGATGCACGTGAAGAATTGCTGCTGCACATCGATTCTCAAGCGGAACTGCAAATTATTCCGGATCCTTCGGTACATGATCATGGCTGTGTAGTTCGTTCTAATTTTGGCAGCATCGATGCGAAAATCGATACGCAGTTAAAAGAAATTAAAAATGCACTTCAGCATCTTGCCGTCAGAAATGAGGGAGCATAGATGAATCAGGTGCCAGACGTATTCAAGTATATCGAACATCTGAGGCAAATAGATCCCGTTCGAGTTAACGGAAAAGTTACTCAGGTCATTGGACTTACGGTTGAATCGGAAGGTCCCGATGCTAGTATCGGCGATGTATGTTACATTTACCCACTAAAATCTAATGAGCCCTTGAAGGCTGAAGTCGTTGGATTTAAAAATAACAAGGTATTGCTTATGCCTCTTGGTGAGCTGCATTCCATCGGACCTGGTTGCGATGTTGTAGGAACCGGGAAGCCTTTAACTGTGCAAGTTGGGCACGAATTATTGGGTAAAGTGCTGGATGGACTAGGCCAACCGTTAGATGGTACGTTCTTGTCGTCACGTATGACACAATATTCGACTCACAATGCACCAAGCAATCCATTGAAGCGCCCTCGTGTGCTTGATCCAATCAGTGTAGGCGTACGCTGTATCGATGGACTTCTTACTATTGGTAAAGGACAGCGAGTCGGTATATTCGCAGGATCCGGTGTTGGGAAAAGTACACTCATGGGTATGATCGCTAGAAATACCTCCGCCGATGTTAACGTAATTGCGCTCATAGGAGAGCGGGGACGTGAAGTATTGGACTTCATTGAACGCGATCTTGGACCTGAAGGGCTTGCCCGTTCGGTGGTCATAGTGGCTACTTCGGATCAACCTGCTTTAATCCGGATCAAGGGTGCATTGATTGCAACAAGCATTGCTGAGTATTTCAGAGACCGTGGTTTAAATGTCATGCTGATGATGGATTCGGTTACTCGCTATGCTATGGCGCAGCGTGAAGTCGGTCTAGCCGTAGGGGAACCACCTGCAACTCGTGGATACACACCATCGGTTTTTGCAACATTGCCTAAGCTGCTTGAGCGATCAGGTACTGGTCCTAAAGGTTCTATCACAGCCTTTTATACAGTGCTCGTAGACGGAGACGATATGAATGAGCCGATTGCCGATGCGGTTCGCGGTATATTGGATGGTCACATTGTCCTTGATCGTAACATTGCCAACCGGGGACATTATCCAGCAATCGATGTCTTGTCAAGTGTCAGCCGTGTAATGAAGGAAATCGTTCCTAAAGAGCATCAGCTGGCAGCAGAAAATTTGAAACGTCTCTTATCTATTTATAAAGATTCGGAGGATTTGATCAATATAGGGGCGTACCAAAAAGGTTCGAATCCGGAAATTGATACTTCCTTACAATACATACAATCGATATGGGACTATACCAAGCAAAGAGTCGATGAGAAGCTGACATTTAGTGAAGCACAAGAAAGATTAATATTAGAATTTAACAAAGGGTGAACATAATCTATGCGTTTCCGTTATGCATTTCAAAAAATTGTGGATCTGAAAACAAATGAAAAGACGCAAGCGGAGTGGTTATTGTCACAAGCCATTGGCAAGATGCGCGAGGAAGAGTCGAGCTTATCCGAGTTGCATGAGGCCAAGGACGGAATTTACGAAGAGCTTTATCAGGTCTCTACAAAGAAGGCAACTATATCTCAGATGATGCTGCTTCAGCAATATGTAGAGCACATTGATCAACAAATCGTATTGAAAAATCATGATCTTATGCAGGCCAAGGAAGCTGTTCACGCAAAGCAGGATATATTGGCGGGGAGAGTACTGGAAGAAAAAGTTTGGAGCAAAGCGAAGGAAAAGGCTTATCAACGTTTTACTGTAAATGTGCTTAAAAAAGAGCAGGATCAACTGGACGAAATGGCAACGAACCGATTCCGGAGATTGTCATAACCCAAGGACATGGAGGTGAGGATAATGTCAGATATGGATGTGGAAAATACCTCTTCGTATGGGGCAATGGAACGGTTTCTCATCTGGTTTTTAATCCCGTTTGTTTTTACAGCTGTACTGCTTGGCGTATTATTGACCATTTTTGATTACGATGTCATGAATAATGTACTGCGAACAGCAAACAAAATTCCGGTAATCAGCAGTATTGTTCCAGAACCAAAGACCAAGGCCACCGATAAACCGGCTTCAGGTTCTGCGGGTCAGGAGTCGGCAGCCAGTCAATCTCAAGAAGAAACGATCCAGGCTTTAAACGCAAAGCTTAATGAAAAGGATGAAGAAATCAGTAAGACAAACAGTCTGATCACTCAACGAGATCAAACGATAAAAGAACTGCAGCTTAAAAACAGTACATTAGAGGAACAAGTAAAAAGCAAGACACTTACCGATGAGGAGTATGCAACTCAAATTCAGCAGCTAGCATCCATGTATGCCAAAATGACTCCGTCTAAGTCGGCACCGATAATGGAGGAGTTGTCTACCTCCGAGCTCGTGCTGGTGCTGAGCATGATGAAAACGGATGATCGGGTAAAAGTATTGGAGAAAATGGATCCGAAAAAAGCGGCAGATGCATCCATATTGTTAAAGGATCAGACTACCGTAAAGGATCGTGAAATTGCAGCATTACAAGAAAGACTGAAGCAAGTAGCTGTTCCAGATCCGAAAGCGTCTCAGAAAATTAGCAAAGACGATCTTGGTGCTACATTCTCTAATATGACTCCTAAGAGTGCGGCAACGGTGTTGTTAGAAATGCAAACTTCTAATCCGGACAAAGTTATCTCTATCTTAAGCTCGATGGATAGTGCTGGACGTTCGAAGGTACTGACGGCAATATCCGAACAGTCAAAAGAGACAGCAGCGCTCATCTCGGCGCGACTCGTACAATAAATAAGGGGAAGGAGGTGAAAAAATAATGGAGATTCAAGCTCAAATGCCAGCAAATGTTACGTCATCTAGTTCTTCTAGTGCAGGTGCCAATACGGCGGGTGCAGGACTATCGAATTCAACATCAGGCCAAGCTTCAGGAGGTTTCTCGGCTGCACTAGTTGGAATGCTTACAGGAACTCCTTCTGGTGAAGGCACTACAGCTCAAGCATTATTGCCAGGATTGAATGCATTAATTCAACAGCTTGGGAACACGACCACTGATGGTGCACAACAACAAACGGCAGTTCCGGAAGATGCGCTCAAGCAATTGGATGCATTAATGGAGCTTTTGGATTCAAACTCGGAGGATGCAGCAGCCTTATTGCAAAATCCTGATGTGCAAGCGTGGCTTGCTCAAATCCAAGCGATGCTGCTGTCGCAGCAAACACAACCTCAGGCTGTTGCAAATCAAGTGTCGGATGGTAGTGATGATTCTGCTGCATCCCTTCTTCTTGAGCCTTCGACAGAGAGTACTGATGCAAGTAAAAATGCAGCTGCCGCACAAACTTTGTTTGTACCGCTTGACACAGAAGTAGTCCTAGAGCAGCAGCCTGTAGTTGCGATAGAGCAAGTGCTTAAGCCTGTTTCCAAGCAAGAAGCCAAAGATATATTAAAAGATCTTAAGCAGCTGCTTGAATCTGGGAAGGATCATGCTTCGCTTCAAACCAAGTCAAGCGCTCAATCGCTGGAGCATATCATTACAGGATTAAAAAACATCGTAAATAGCCAAAACGTGCTTGTACAGCCTACCCAGGACAACCAACTGCAACAAACAACGGCTGCACCGGCGGTTAACGCAAACTTGGAATATTTAGCAGCAAAGGCTGGTCCACTAAAGGTTGAAGTACCTCTAGTGAGCAATGATGGCCCGCTGTTTGAACCATTAGTAGACCTTACAGAAGCAGCTTCGGATAGCCCAGCTGTTCCGATGCATGAATTCCTTAAGCAAGTATCTAATGGTACTCACGTTGCCAAAACTCCTGTTCTGCTGATGCAGGCGCCTACATTTACAGAAGATATGAGTCAATTTGTAATGAAGTCATTTACTGTAAATGCGATTGCCGAAGGAATTACGGAAGCGAAGCTATCACTTTATCCACAGCATCTTGGGCATGTTGATGTTAAGCTTACAATGCATAACGGACAATTGATTGCTCAATTTGTTGCAGAGAATATGATCGGAAAAGAAATGCTGGAAAGCCAAATGTCACAGCTGAGAGCGACGTTACAGAATCAAGGCATTCAAGTAGACAAGCTGGAGGTTACACAAAGCCCTTCTTTGCAGTCTGGATTATTCCAGGAACAAAGACAGCAGCAGCAGCAGTTTGCTAAACAGCAAAAAAACAATAACACGAATAAAGCTGTTTCTCTTGAAGAAGAGTTAGAGCAAGAAACGAAGGCAGCCCAAATCCTTTCAGGAATGGGACGAACTTCAATCGATGTAACGGCTTAAAGAAAGCAATGTGAATGCCCGGGAGGTGAAACCGTGTCGGATTCATCCGTAAGCACCAATAATATTTGGCCCTATTATGCCAAAACCAATATAAGCAACGTAGCAAAAGAAACGAAAAGCAATGATCTGGGTAAAGATGAGTTCTTGAAAATATTGATCGCTCAATTAAAAAACCAGGATCCATCGCAACCTTTGCAGGATAAGGAATTTATTGCTCAGATGGCGCAGTTTACTTCCGTTGAACAACTGACCAATATGAGTAACGAAATGAAATTGCTCCGCCAATCGTTAGGATTTGCTTCAGGGTTGATCGGTAAATCAATTACTTGGAACACAACTAATGAGAAAGGTGAGACTGTTTCGAAAACCGGTACCGTTGAATCTATAGTTGTTAAAGACGGATCACAGTTTGCAGTTGTAGATAAAGAGAAAATTGCTCTGGATCAAGTGACGCAAATTGCCAATCCGGAGGAGAAACAATGACCGATCGAATATCTGTCGGACAACTATATCCCGGTAGCCTAAGAACAACAAGGCTTCAAAGATCAGAGGTGCAGTCGCCTCAGACTGCCAACTCGTTCCAATCCGTGCTGCAGAACCAGTTAGTTCGATTCAGTCATCATGCGGAGGAGAGATTGCAGCAGAGAGGGATAGAGTTCAAACCTGAACAGTTGGCAAAAATCCAGACTGCAATTGACAAGGCAGCTGCTAAAGGTGCCAAAGATTCGCTTATGCTGATCAATGATACTGCTCTGATTGTCAATATTAAAAACAGAACGGTAGTCACTGCCATCGATGGTGCATCGATGAAGGATAATTTATTTACTCAAATCGATAGTGCAGTCATTATTTCATAAGTAACGGGCTGGACCGAGAGGGGGCCCTCGGTTGTGGAACGATCGAAGCAACCGTACAAATTAACCAACAACAATTTGGGAGGCAATGGTGCATGTTAAGATCTCTGTACTCAGGCGTTTCCGGTATGAGAGGCTTTCAAACGAAGCTGGACGTAATTGGTAACAATATTGCAAATGTTAACACGATCGGTTTTAAAGCAGGACGAGTGATGTTTAAAGACATTCTTAGCCAATCTGTTGCAGGCGTTACAGCTCCGGAAGATGGAGCTAAGGGTGGAGTTAACGCGAAGCAAATCGGGTTAGGTGTTGCCATCAGCGCAATCGATACTGTACATACACCAGGCAGCGCAATGACTACTAATGTGCCTACGGACCTGCGTATTGACGGAGATGGATTTTTCGCAGTATCTCCAGACGGAACAACGGATAATATGTTCTTAACACGTGCAGGTAATTTTACCGTTGACGCAAACCGTCAATTGGTTACATCAGATGGAATGTTCGTTTTGAATACTCAAGGCGGAATCATTGCTCTGGAAGACGATGACACAGCATTCTCCATTTCTCAAAACGGTGAAGTGATCACAACTAAAGCTGACGGTACTACGGGAGCAGCGAACGTGATTGCGGTTGCCAAAGTGACAAATCCAGGCGGTTTGGAGAAAGTTGGCGGTAACTTATATCGCACAACTGCCAACTCCAACATCGACGATATCGATCTGGGTACATCGATTCCTAATGATCCGGCTACCGGAACTGGCGCCATCGTCGCGGGACAATTGGAAATGTCCAACGTTGACTTAACTTCGGAGTTTACTGAGATGATCGTAGCTCAACGCGGATTCCAATCGAACTCTAGAATCATTACAACATCCGATGAGATACTGCAAGAGGTTGTTAATCTCAAACGATAAACTAATTAATGGGGGAGAGCTTTAAGTCCCTCCCCCTAACTCTTCTATCGGAGGCTGTTTTATGATTCAACTTACGCGTCTTAATGGCAAGCACATTATTGTTAATGCCATCTTGATTGAAAGTATAGAAGACACGCCGGACACGATGATTACCTTAACAACCGGCAAAAAAATAACCGTATTGGAGCCAGTTACCGATGTCGTCCAACTTGTGACGCAGTATATGCAGTCCATAGGGACGATCGTTGGAACCATCAAGAGTTTGGATTCGGAGGGGTTGTAGTTGTTAAAAAGTCGAATTTTCCTGTTGGTCGTTGCCATACTCATAGCTATAACCTTAATTTTAACGGCTGCTTTCATTTTGTGGAATTATATGGATAAATCAAATCAAAACACTCAAGATCAAGCAATAAGTTCTGCTAATCAAGTAAAACAAAGTAAAAAGGTATCTCCAGATGAAACAAAAGAAAACACAGTGATCATGAAAGATATTCTGACAAACCTCGCAGCGAATAATCGATTCATTAAAGCGAGCTTTGCCTTTGAGATGGAAAATAAGAAGGCCAAAGAAGAATTTGAGAAGCTGGATTTCAAAATGAAAGCCATCATCGTACAAACGCTAGCCGACATGACACCTGAGCAGGTTCAGGGCAGCAAAGGCTTCGATAATCTGACTGCGGTCCTTATGAATAAAATGAATCCACTACTATCCTCCGGAAAAATCAAGCAAATTTGGATCACGGATAATGTGCTTCAATAATTAGGAGGCAATAGACACTCGTACAGGAGGTGACGCTTATGGTTGATGTGCTTTCACAAAATGAAATTGACGCCTTATTGGCTGCGTTATCCTCGGGTGAGATGGATGCGGAAGAACTTAAGAAGGAAGAGACTCAGAAGAAAGTTCGAGCTTATGATTTTAAGAGAGCCGTACGATTTTCTAAGGATCACATTCGCAGCTTAACAAGAATTCATGAGAACTTTGCCCGGTATTTAACGACTTACTTTTCAGCACAGCTAAGGACTTTTGTACAAATCAATGTAGTACAGGTGGAACAGCTGCCATACGATGAGTTTATTCGTTCCATCCCTAAAATGACCATCCTCAATATTTTTGAGGCCGAGCCATTGGAAGGTAGAATGGTTCTAGAAGTACATCCGAATGTAGCCTATGCAATGTTGGATCGTCTCTTGGGGGGAACAGGAACGACACCAACAAAGATTAACGCCCTTACGGAAATAGAAACGATAGTGATGGAGCGTATATTTAGCAGAGCGTTCGAGAGCTTGCAGGAAGCCTGGAAAACGGTAATTGACCTTTCGCCTAGAATGGAAGCATTGGAAACGAATCCGCAGTTTATGCAAATTGTTTCACCGAACGAAACAATCGCATTAATTTCACTAAGTACCAAAATAGGCGATACAACAGGGATGATTAACCTTTGTATTCCGCATGTGGTTATCGAGCCTATCATGCCAAGACTTTCGGTTCATCACTGGTTCGTGTCCCAGAAGAAGACAAGCGCACCTGAAGAAGTAATTGCGCTGCAATCCAGACTTCATAAAGCTAAGCTTCCAATTATTGCAGAGCTTGGCGAGTCACAAATTTCCGTTGGAGAATTCCTGAATTTAAATGTCGGTGATGTGATTTCATTACAAAAACCGGTGGATGAATTACTGAAGATTCGTATAGGCGAAAAACTGAAGTTTTACGGAACGCCGGGAACGACTCGTGGGAAATTAGCATTGCAAATTACCGATATTGTTGATGAAGGAGCGGAAGAAAATGACGAATAGCAAAGATTATTTGTCTCAAGAGGAGATTGATGCATTATTAAGACAATCATCCGGTGACAGCGGTTCGGCAAGTCCGAGCACCGAGGTGTTTGTAGAAGATTACTTATCTTCTTTAGAGCAGGATGCTCTTGGCGAGATTGGGAACATTACTTTCGGTAGTGCTGCGACAGCTTTGTCGACGCTGTTAGGGAAAAAAGTCGACATTACAACACCGCAAGTGTCGATTGTTGCGAAAGAAGCATTGATTGATGAGTTTCCAAAACCACATGTAGCTGTCCATGTTAACTATGTTGATGGATTTCATGGAATCAATTTGTTGGTTATTAAAACCCGTGACGCGCAAGTCATCGCTGACCTGATGATGGGTGGAGAAGGCACTGCGCCTGAGGGGGATTTGACCGAAATCCATATCAGTGCGGTTCAAGAAGCGATGAATCAAATGATGGGATCATCTGCGACATCAATGTCAACAATATTTAACCGTTTCGTGAACATTTCACCTCCAGGTATTGATATACTAAATTTAGCGGAAGAAGGAGGAACTTCGTCGCTTCCTCCCGAAGATGTATTTATCAAAATCTCCTTCCGTTTGACAATCGGCGACTTAATTGACTCTACAATTATGCAATTACTCCCGGTGAACTTCGCGAGGGACATGGTTTCTATTTTGATGGGAGGGGGAGACAGCCAAGAAGAATCAGCAGCCGCATCTGCTGCAGCTCCAACGCCTATTCCTGCAGCACCGGAACCTGCGCCTGCTCCTCAGCAGCAAGCGGCTCCGCCAGTTCAGGATCCATATGCGCAACCAATGTACCAGCAACCGGCAATGCAGCCACAGCAGCCAATGTATCAACAGCCCATGGTACCGCCACAGCAGCCGATGTACCAACAACCGCCTGCTGCATACGGAACGGCACCAACTCGCAATGTGAATGTACAACCGGCTCAATTCTCCAACTTTACACCAATGAGTCTATCGCCTGCTGAGGATGCAAACCTGAATTTGCTGTTGGATATACCGCTCAAGGTTACAGTAGAGCTAGGAAGAACCAACAAAGTGATTAAAGACATTCTCGAGCTTTCTCAAGGATCCATTATTGAGTTGGATAAGCTGGCCGGTGAACCTGTAGATATTTTAGTAAACAACAAACTAATTGCTAAAGGTGAAGTTGTCGTCATAGATGAAAACTTCGGGGTTCGAGTTACAGACATTGTGAATCAATGGGATCGCATTCAAAAATTACAATAACAAACATACTCTAGGAGGACTGTTCACCCATGGCAAACCGAATTTTGATTGTAGACGATGCAGCTTTTATGAGAATGATGATTCGAGACATTTTATCCAAGAACGGATATGAGGTTGTAGGAGAAGCTAACGATGGAGCTCAAGCCATTGAAAAATTCAAGGAACTGCGTCCAGACCTCATTACAATGGACATCACTATGCCAGAAATGGACGGAATTGCAGCCTTGAAAGAAATTAAAAAAATTGACGCTAATGCTAAAGTCATTATGTGTTCCGCTATGGGCCAACAGGCCATGGTTATCGACGCCATTCAAGCCGGAGCAAAAGATTTTATCGTAAAACCTTTCCAAGCGGACCGCGTTATCGAAGCTATCAAAAAGACGCTGGGATAATGTTACATAGGGGAGAGTCTTACATAAGCCGAAAGGAATGTGAAACTTGAACAGACTCGTAACCAGATTAAATTTGTTCATCATTATGGGGATAATTCAACTAGCCGGTTTCTCGATCGTTTGTTACGGGGAACCCGGCACCCCTTCAGAGCAACCGTTGAAAGACACGCCTGATTTTGCTTATCCGGGAGCAGATACAGCTAGCACGCTGTGGATGGTCGTTAAAGTTGTTTTCTTCCTTATTGTTATTATCGGAATCTTTTTTGTAATTGTTAAGTTTCTTTCTCAAAAAAATAAATCTCTGTTCGGGCGGTCCCTTCGTTCACTTGGAGGAGTACCGCTAGGACCAAATAAATCTATACAGGTTGTTGAAATAGGTCGTTCACTCTATATCGTGGGTGTCGGCGATAACGTTCAGCTAATTGAAAAGATTAATGATGAGGAAGAAGTTGCGTACATAACGAGCATGCTGACGAATAACTCCATCGGAACTCCTAATTTCGAATCGTTAAGCGGTTGGTGGAATAAGCTGAGGAACAAGCAGGAGCAGCCTGAAGACGAAGATATTACGGCTTCTTTCCAGCAAGTGTTCCATGACAAAATGCAGCATTTGTCCGATCGGAAAAAGAGGGTCGATGAACTGCTGATGGATGATAATAACAAAGATCGGTTGAATGATAAACCATGAAATTAAAGGCATTGGCATTTACTATCATGTCCTTGTTCGCAATTAGCGTTTTATGGACCACCCAAGCTTATGCGGCTGATCCGATTCCAGGAATCAACATTGATATTGGCGGCTCCAACAGCACCTCGGGAGCTTCCAATACCATTAATATTATTTTATTGCTAACGGTCTTGAGTATAGCCCCGGCTATTCTTATTCTTATGACGAGCTTCACAAGGATCATTATTGTACTTGGTTTCGTTCGTACGTCATTAGGAACGCAGCAAATGCCTCCTAACCAAGTTTTAATAGGTTTAGCATTATTCCTAACCTTTTTTATCATGGCCCCTACTTTAGGGGATGTGAATCAGAATGCTTTACAGCCTTACATAAAGGGAGAAATTTCACAAACAGCTGCATTGGACAAAGCTTCTGTCTCGATGAAGAAATTTATGTTTCAGTATACGAGACAAAAGGATCTGAAATTATTCTTAGATTATTCCAAGGCGGCTCCGCCAAGCGGCGTGGAAGATACTCCGTTGACTGCATTGGTTCCTGCTTATGCCATTAGCGAGCTGAAGACGGCATTCCAGATGGGTTTTATGCTCTTCATTCCATTTTTAGTTATCGACATGGTCGTTTCCAGTACATTGATGGCTATGGGGATGATGATGCTGCCACCGGTCATGATCTCGCTGCCATTTAAAATTTTACTCTTCATATTGGTAGATGGCTGGTATCTTGTTGTGAGATCCTTGCTGCTTAGCTACAATACATGATCACTACATTTGGCCGTGCAGGAGGAGAGAAATCGTGAGTTCCGAGTTTGTCATTCGATTGGCCGGTGAGGCTGTATATACGGTCTTGAAAGCCAGCGCCCCCATGCTGTTAATCGGTTTAGTCGTAGGTTTGATCATCAGTATTTTTCAAGCAACTACTCAAATTCAAGAACAGACGCTGGCTTTCGTACCGAAAATTGTTGCCGTGTTGTTATCATTCTTGATTTTTGGACCTTGGATTCTTACAACACTGGTTGATTATACTTATAACCTGTTGAATAACTTATATAAATTTATCGGCTAGGCTGTGAGTAAATGGAATGGGTGACACAATATTTACCTGGTTTTATGCTATTTTTTTGTCGTATTGCCTCGTTTTTTGTCGTGGTACCTATATTTTCGGCCAGAAACGTACCACAGCATTTTAAGATCGGTATAGCTTTTTTTGTATCGCTGATGGCATTTACCTTGTTTGGGATGAATAATCCAGCGACCTTCGATTCGCTTTACTTGCTGTCGGTCATAAGGGAAATATTAGTCGGTCTTATGCTTGGTTTTATCGCTTACATGTTCTTTCAGATTGTTCTTATTGCGGGGGCATTCATCGATATCCAGATGGGATTTGGTATTGCTAACGTTATCGATCCGATGACAGGCGCGCAAAGTCCGATCATGGGCAACCTGAAGTATATGATATCGATTCTGCTGTTCTTATCCTTTAACGGTCATCACTTGTTATTAAAAGCTATAATGGAGAGCTATGATTGGATTCCCTTATCGAATTCTCTGTTCGCCAAGATGTACAGTGGAGACATTGCCGAATTTATGGTCAGAACGTTTACCAGCGTGTTCAGAATTAGCTTTCAAATGGCAGCGCCATTGGTCGTCGCTCTTTTTCTTACGGATGTGGGGCTCGGATTTCTTGCCAGAGTAGCTCCTCAGTTCAATATCTTTGTAGTGGGGATGCCAATAAAAATCATCATTGGTTTTATCTTGTTCACCTTGCTGTTCTCTGGCTACCGATACGTCTACACAGATATGTTTACGTCGATGCTGGACTCCATGCAAAAATTTATAGGCTTGCTTACAGGATAAATGGGAGGACTGGAACGACTTGGAAACCTTTCGTTTGAAGCTGGATTTACAATTGTTTTCCCAAGAAAAAACGGAACCGGCCACCCCGAAGAAGCGGCAGGAATCCAAGCAAAAAGGGCAAGTAGCCAAGAGCATGGAATTACCTGCTGCATTTATCTTGTTTTTTGCCTTTCTTTCGTTTTACATATTCGGCGGTTATATGAAAGAACAGCTTGTACATGTATTTCGATCCATCTTCTATGATTACTTGACATGGGACATTACGATGGAAAATATTTGGGTGCTGTTCAAGCAATTGTTTATGCAGAGCATGCTGATCATAACCCCAATCATGTTGGTCACTGTGGTCACTGCGATTTTTAGTAACTACCTACAAATCGGTTTTCTATTAACAGGCGAGCCTTTGATGATGAAATTTAATAAAATCAATCCCATTGAAGGAGCAAAGAGATTATTTGCGATTCGAGCTTTGGTTGACTTTGTTAAATCGATCTTGAAGATGTCGATCATCGGTTACATCGTATATTCATCGTTATGGTCTGAGAAAAGCCAACTGATGGATTTGGCAAGATTGCCTTTGGAAAATGTAGTATTGTTTACTTCGTCCATCACATTGAAATTGGGAATTAAAATTGGGCTTGTGCTCATCGTTCTGGCGCTGCTCGACTACATGTATCAAAAGTATGAATTTGAAAAGAGCATTCGCATGTCCAAGCAGGACATCAAAGATGAATATAAGAAGACAGAGGGCGACCCTTTAATTAAAGGGAAGATTCGTGAAAAACAAAGAAGAATGGCTTTACAGCGGATGATGCAGGATGTACCCAAAGCTGATGTTATTATTACGAACCCGACACACTTTGCCGTAGCACTGCGCTACGATGCCAAGAACATGCAAGCACCTACCGTAATAGCGAAAGGAACGGATTATATCGCTTTGAAAATAAAACAAGTTGCAAAGGAACACCAGATTATAACGATGGAAAATAAGCCTTTGGCCCGGGCGCTGTATGCTCAGGTAGAAATTGGAGAAAGCATTCCAGCGGATCTATTCCAGGCTGTGGCCGAAGTATTAGCATATGTATACAAGGTTAGAGGTAAGGCTAATTAATGGAGGAAAGGAGGACATCTGCAATGAAAATGAAAGACTTAGTCGTGTTGATTGGCATCATCGGTATCATACTAATGATGGTTGTACCTGTACCCATATGGTTGTTAGATGTCCTGCTAATCATTAACATTTCGATTGCGCTAATGATTATCCTCGTAGGAATGAATACGCAGGATGCGCTGCAGTTTTCCATTTTTCCCTCTTTATTACTCATTACCACGCTGTTCCGATTAGCGCTCAACGTCTCGACAACCCGCAATATTCTTGCAAACGCCGAGGCCGGTAATGTGGTCAAAACCTTTGGTTCTTTCGTTGCCCAAGGGAACATAGTTGTAGGCTTCGTTGTATTTATTATCCTTGTGCTCGTTCAATTTATCGTTATTACCAAAGGTTCTGAGCGCGTTGCCGAGGTAGCTGCTCGATTTACCTTGGATGCTATGCCTGGTAAGCAAATGAGTATTGATGCCGACTTGAATGCCGGCTTAATTAACGAACAGCAAGCAAAAGAACGTCGTGAGAAGATCTCCCGAGAAGCGGATTTTTACGGAGCTATGGATGGTGCCAGTAAATTCGTTAAGGGGGATGCTATCGCAGGGATTATCATCCTGATCATTAACATTTTGGGTGGCCTCATCATTGGGATGACTATGAAAGGAATGGACATTAAGGAAGCAGGGTCCATTTATTCGATTCTAACAATCGGTGACGGTTTGGTCAGTCAAATCCCTGCATTGTTAATTTCTACCGCGGCAGGCTTGATAGTAACCAGGGCTTCCTCGGAGGGGAACCTTGCTCATGATCTGACATCTCAAATTTTATCGTACCCTAAACTGCTCTATATTGTTGCAGGAACCATTACTTTACTTGGTATCTTTACACCGATTCACTTATGGACAACATTACCAATCGCGGCGCTTCTAGCCTATGCAGCTACCAAAATGCAGCGTAATCTTGTGCTTAAGCAAGCTCAGGAGGATCAATTAGAAGAGGAACAGCAGATCGAAGAAGTTCGCAGTCCCGAAAGTGTTATCAGTCTGCTCCAGGTTGATCCTATCGAATTTGAGTTTGGTTATGGATTAATTCCTTTAGCAGATACACAGCAAGGTGGGGACCTGCTTGACCGTATCATCCTGATCCGTCGTCAGTGTGCTCTTGAATTGGGACTTGTCGTTCCAGTCATTCGTATACGGGATAACATCCAATTAAAGCCTAACGAATACGTAATCAAAATTAAAGGGAACACGGTTGCTCGAGGTGAGCTGCTGTTAAATCATTACTTGGCTATGAGTCCAGGAATTGATGATGACTCCATCACAGGTATCGATACGTTGGAACCGGCTTTCGGTTTACCGGCGTTATGGATTGATGAAGTGATGAAGGAGCGCGCAGAGCTTTCGGGTTACACAGTTGTTGATCCTCCTTCGGTTGTTGCGACCCATCTGACGGAAGTGATTAAGAAACATGCTCACGAGCTGTTGGGTCGTCAAGAGACGAAATCGCTTATCGAAAATGTCAGAGAAAGCTATCCGGCTCTCGTGGACGACTTGATTCCGAGCGTTTTGTCGATTGGCGATGTGCAGAAGGTGCTGGTCAAGCTGCTGCGTGAGAAGATTTCCATCCGTGATCTGGTCACTATCATGGAAACATTGGCTGACTATGGTACATACACGAAAGATCCGGAAATCTTGACCGAATATGTTAGACAATCGTTGTCACGGCAAATTACTCAGCAGTTCGCAACAGGTAGTGATTCATTGAAGGTAATCACTGTTGGGCCTTCATTAGAGAAGAAAATTGCCGAGTCCGTCCAGCAATCTGATCAAGGCAGTTACTTGGCGTTAGATCCTTCTTCAACACAAATGATTTACCAACGCATTACGGACCAAGTGACGAGACTCATTCAATCCGGTCAACAGCCTATCGTCCTGACTTCACCAACGATTCGGATGTATCTGAGACAGCTGCTTGAAAGAACCATGCAAGATATCCCTGTTTTGTCATACAGTGAGCTAGAACCCAACGTAGAAATTCAAAGCATGGGGGTCGTTAATCTATGAGAGTGAAGCGTTATGTCGTTGATTCCATGCCGGATGCTTTGCAAAAAATTCGATCTGACCTTGGTAAGGATGCTGTCATATTGAACACCAAAGAAATTCGCTCCGGCGGATTTCTAGGCATGTTCGCAAAGAAAAAAATTGAAGTGATAGCTGCCACAGATTCGGCGGCAGCTGCGGCATCGCCGACGATTAACAAAGATTCCGGTGACACAATCGTACCACTCTCAAAGCCGGTAGCAAATAAAGTTTCAGAGGTTATAACGTATACCAGACCGACCTCAATGAAAAAGAGTAACTTATCAGAGGATAAATCAAACTTAGCTTTTCCGGATGTACCTGATGTTCTTGATCCTGAGGCTGCTCCAGAGCCTAAACAAGTACCTCAGCCTTCGGTAATAAAGCCAGTTCAAGCGGCTAGTTCGCAGTCCAGAGATGACTTGCTGCTTCAGGAAATAAAGCAGATGAAGCAGTTCATGCATCAGTTATCCGTACAAGGTCATCCTGCCGTACCTATGGATCCTATCTTAGAACGACTGCAGCAGCGCCTGCTGGATCAGGAAGTGGATCCAGAAATTGTAGATCGTCTTATAGCAAAAGCAGCGGAAGAGGCTGAAGCGGGAGGCATTCCCCTTACGGAAAAACACGCACGGCTTTCTTTGGAAAGACAACTGAATGAGTTGTTTGTAACGGGAACGAACAAACGCTTGGATCATGATACGAAAGTAGCTCATTTTGTAGGTCCTACGGGTGTAGGCAAGACAACGACCATTGCTAAGCTGGCTGCAGAGCAAGTGCTGAAATATCATCGGAAAGTTGGATTTATTACTTCCGACACGTATCGAATAGCTGCTGTAGAGCAATTGAAAACTTATGGGACGATTCTCAATGTTCCATTAGAGGTTGTCTTTTCACCACAGGATTTACCGAGAGCTTTTGAACAAATGAAAGATCGCGACATTATTTTCATGGATACTGCGGGACGCAATTTTCGCAATGAAATGTATGTTTCCGAGCTGAACGCCCTACTTCAATCGGAAGGGAAGAATGAAACATTTCTAGTGCTGAGCTTGACGACCAAGTATAAAGACATGAAAGCTATCGCCGAGAACTTTACGAAGTTCAAGTTAGATAAAGTATTGTTTACGAAAATGGACGAGACGGATACTTATGGTTCCATTATTAATTTGGCGAATGATTTTCAGCTGCAGACGTCATATGTCACACATGGCCAAAGCGTTCCCGAAGACATAACGGAATTAGGTGAACAGCAGATCATTGACCTGATACTGGGGGTTGAGCAGGATGAATGATCAGGCTCAAGGGCTGCGAAATCTAATCCTGAATCAACATCAGCAGAGGCAGCGTGAGTCAACCAGGACACGAATCCTTACAGTGACTAGCGGTAAGGGTGGGGTAGGCAAATCCAACTTTACACTGAATTTTGCATTAACTTTACAGAAAAAAGGATTCAAGGTTCTTGTTTTTGACGCTGACATCGGGTTAGCCAATATAGATGTTCTGATGGGGGTCACAGCCAAATACAGCCTTTATCATCTCTTGAAAAAAGAAAAAACGATTTGGGAGATCATCCAGCAAGGTCCTAATGGATTGCAATTTATTGCTGGAGGCTCTGGTTTCCAAGATTTGATCCGGTTAACGGAGGAGCAGCTCGACTATTTTGCTGATCAGGTGCAGCAATTAAACGGAACAGTTGATTTCATTATTTTCGATACGGGCGCCGGCTTATCTAAGGAAACATTGAAGTTCATTTTATCAGCGGAAGAGACGATTGTTGTAACGACTCCTGAACCCACATCCATTACGGATGCTTATGCAATTATTAAAATGATAAGTTCAATGGAAGAGTCGATTCGTTTTAAATTGGTTGTGAACCGTGTGACCGATTGGAAGGAAGGAAGACAAACGGCGGATAAAATCAGCATGGTTGCAAAACAATTTCTGAAGCTGGATATACCAACCTTAGGCTTTGTTTATGACGACAGCAATGTATCCAAAGCAGTCAAAAAGCAAGTTCCTTTTACAGTTCAATATCCTTCCTGTCCTGCCTCACAATCGATAAGCAGATTGGCTGACGATTTTATTTCTAGACAGTCACAGTCGGAGCAGCCTGAGGGTGCAGTGAAAAATTTCATGTCTAAAATGATGAAATATTTGAGACATTAGCAGCCTCTTACTAACAAATCAGACAACCTGTGGGGGGAGAGACTTCGTATGAGAACCTATAACGTACTAGTTGTCGATGATTCGATTTTTATGAGGAAGATCATCACTGATCTGATCTCTGAGGATCCTCAGTTCCGGGTCGTAGCAACAGCCAAGAACGGCATGGAAGCTGTAGAAATGGTCAAAACGTTAAAACCCGATGCCGTCACTATGGATATTGAAATGCCAGTGATGAACGGGCTAGACGCATTGAAGAAAATTATGACGGAGCATCCGACTCCAGTAATCATGCTAAGCAGCCTAACTCAAGAAGGTGCTAGAGAAACGATCATTGCACTAGAGAGAGGTGCAGTCGATTTTGTAGGAAAGCCTTCAGGTTCCATTTCGTTAGACCTTCATAAGGTTAAAGTTTCGTTACTTGAAAAACTTCATATTGCTGTGAAAACAAACGCTGCCAAGTTTACAGCTAATCCATTAAGAAACACAATTTTCGATAGACTTAAGATGGCTAAAGAGATCATAACGAAGAAGGAGTTGGCTGCGGCTTCCGAGATTTCGAATCCATCCAAAACGAACTCGGCTTCAGCTACACAAGTACAGCAGTTAGTTGCAATTGGGACTTCAACCGGAGGGCCTCGTGCTCTTCATCAGGTCATCTCCAATATCCCGGCTGACTTTCCCGCTCCTATTGTTATTGTTCAGCATATGCCTCCTAATTTTACGAAATCGTTGGCTCAAAGGCTGGATTCGGTATCCGAGCTGCATGTAGTGGAAGCAGAGAATGGCATGGTTTTAAATAACGGATGTGCTTACATCGCACCGGGTGGTTTTCATATGATGGTTGCCCGGAATGGTCCAGGGATGTACAAAATTTATTTGAGCAAGGAAGATCCGAGAAACGGACATCGACCTTCGGTTGATGTATTATTTGAATCTCTTTTACCGTTGAAGGAATTAAAGCGTCACATTGTTTTGATGACAGGAATGGGTTCTGACGGTGCCAAAGGAATGCTTTCATTAAAACAGGCAGGAGCCGTAACCACGATTGCTGAGTCAGAAGACACTTGCATTGTCTATGGTATGCCTAGGGCTGCGGTAGAGCTTCAATGCGTTACACATATATTACCTCAACAGGAAATAGCCCAACAGTTAACACAGGCTGTGATTCATTAGTCCTTGTTCTTTGGGTGTACATATAGGGTTGGATTAAATTGACGGAGGTGTGTGGTTATGGAATTAAATCAATACTT
The DNA here is from genome assembly GCF_000686845.1 of Paenibacillus sp. UNC451MF. Taxonomy (GTDB): domain Bacteria; phylum Bacillota; class Bacilli; order Paenibacillales; family NBRC-103111; genus Paenibacillus_S. The sequence continues at coordinate 122,533 of NZ_JMLS01000018.1, forward strand.
ATCGATGTTTATTGATGAATCCAGAGAACATCTGCAGGCGATGAACGACAATTTGCTAAGCTTGGAAAACAGCCCCGAGGATGTAAGCATAGTACATCATATCTTTCGCTCGGCGCATACGCTTAAGGGTATGTCGGCAACCATGGGATTTGAGGATTTAGCGTCCTTGACTCATGAAATGGAAAACGTACTAGACTTGGTTCGTAATCATAAGTTGAAAATGGACTCGTTTATTTTCGATTGTACCTTCAAGAGCTTGGATGCATTGGAGGCCATGGTAGAGGATATTATTCAAGGCGGAACCGGTAAGCTGGATGTTCAAGAGATTGTAGCTTCACTGAAATCTATCGTTAGTGGTGATTATTTAAAAGCCGGAGCAGCTTCAACTACTGGAGCAGTTAAGCAGGAGTCATCGCAAGAAGCGGCATTGGATGAATTCCAACTATCCATTATTCAACAATCGATAGAAGCCGGTTTGTCGGTCTGCCTCGTTGAAGTAGGGGTTCGTGAAGACTGCGTCCTTAAAGCAGCGAGAGCTTATATGGTTTTTAACATTTTAGAGCAAAACGGAGAGGTCATCAAATGTTCTCCTTCGGTTGAAGACATCGAGCAGGAACGGTTTGATAATCATTTCTCTGTATTCTTCATTTCTCACATCGATAAGGATAGTTTGGAAAAGCAAGTGGCCAGTGTTTCAGAAATTGAGAAGGCAACCGTCACTTTGTTGGATCAAGCTAAGCTGGATGAACTAATGAAGCCGCCTGTGCAGCAAGCACAGTTGGAAGTTGCGGCTGCGGTAGCTGAACCGGTGGCACATCCACCTGCATCAGCGAATACGGAAGCCAAAAAGCCAGCAGCAGCTGCCAACGCACCTGTTGCGAATCGGACGATTCGGGTTGATATTGAGCGTTTGGATGCATTGATGAATTTATTCAGTGAATTGCTGATCGATCGCGTTCGTTTGGAGCAGTTGGCCAGTGAAGTGAAAAGAAGCGACTTAACTGAAACCGTTGAGCACATGAGTCGTGTTAGCAGCGACTTGCAAAATATTGTATTGAAGCTTCGAATGGTTCCTATTGATACGGTATTTAACCGATTCCCACGTATGATTCGTGACGTAGCCAAAACGCTGAATAAAAAGGTGGATCTGATCATTACGGGAGCAGACACCGAATTGGATCGTACCGTTATTGATGAAATCGGTGACCCACTGGTGCATTTGCTTAGAAACTCTGTAGACCACGGCGTTGAGCCAATAAGTGATCGTACCAGTGCTGGGAAGTCGGAAACAGGAACGATCCATTTGCGAGCTTTCCATAGCGGAAACCATGTCTTTATAGAGATTGAGGATGATGGTCGAGGAATTAATCGTGAAAAAGTGCTAAGCATTGCTGTTAAAAACGGTGTTATTCCACAAGATCAAGCAGCTAAAATGTCGGATGAAGAAGTGTACATGCTTTTATTCGCATCCGGGTTTAGTACTGCAGATAAAATTTCGGATATTTCTGGTCGTGGAGTTGGATTGGACGTTGTAAAAACGAAGATTGAGAGCTTGGGAGGAACAGTACAGGTTGAATCGAAATGGGGAAAAGGCTCGAAGTTCTCTGTACAGCTTCCGCTTACTCTATCCATCATTTCGGCGATGCTAATCCGGCTGAGCAATGAGAAGTATGCGATTCCGCTATCTTCAATTGTTGAGACGGCTGCTATTAAGCAGGATCAAATTCGTTTCGTGCACGGCAACAAAATGGTTAATTACCGCAACAGTGTTATTCCATTAGTTTCTCTTGGTAAGCTATTCGACGTACCGAATACAGTTGAAGCGACTGAGGGTGAGACGCAAATCGTTGTCATCCGCAAAGGGGAGAAGCTTGCTGCTCTTGTAGTCGACGAGTTTATTGGACAACAGGAGATTGTTTTGAAATCTCTTGGGAAATATTTAACGAACTTGTTCGCTATTTCTGGCGCTACGATATTAGGAGACGGCCAAGTAGCTCTTATCATCGATACCAATGCATTAATTAAGTAATTAGTCATAGCGTTTCCTAATCGATACACATTCTAAGGGAGGCAAGGAATATGGGAGAAGAAATCAAAGTCATTGTTTTTGCTCTGGCACATGAGGAATATGGCGTAGAAGTAGAGAAGGTACGCACGATTGAACGGATGCAGCCAATGACAAGGGTGCCTAAGACACCTGAGTTTGTCAGAGGGGTCATTAACTTGCGAGGTGTTGTGACTCCAGTTATCGATCTACGTGGACGATTTGGATTCAAGGAAAGCGAATTTACGGATAGCTCACGGATTATCATTGTCGCTGTGAATGATATCGAAGTCGGATTAATTGTAGATTCGGCTAATGATGTTATCGATGTGGATACAGATAATATTGATGATCCGCCAGAAATTGTTGGCGGCATTAAAGCAAAATATTTACACGGAATTGCTAAGGTGAGTGATAACAGGTTGCTAATCCTATTAAATTTACAAGAAGTATTGAATAAGAGTGAAATTATCCAACTAGAAAGCCTAGAGGAGTAATCACGTGGAATTATTCAACCGACTAGCAGATTTTCAAATGGATGTTCTGAAAGAAGTCGGCAACATAGGTGCGGGGCATGCGGCAACGGCTTTATCCAAACTTTTGGATAAGCCCGTTGATATGCTTGTACCTAAAGTGCGAGTAGTTGCATTCGAAGAAATCGCTGACAGCGTTGGCGGTGCGGAAGAGGTCGTTATCGCTATTTTCCTTCGTGTAGAAGGGGAGACACCTGGTAATCTGTTTTTTATTATGACGATGGAGTCCGCAAAAAAATTACTTCGCAGTTTAGTAGGAATTATGGCGACTCATGACGAAAATTATACAGAGATGGAACTTTCTGCTCTATGCGAGATTGGCAATATTTTAGCAGGGTCCTATTTGTCCTCACTTGCAGATTTCACGCAATTGGCTATGTCACCTACGGTTCCTTCTATAGCTATTGATATGGCAGGAGCAATCCTAAGCTTTGGTCTCCTTCAATTCGGTCAAATGGGTGATCATGCATTATTAATTGATACGAAGTTTTTGGATGGTAATGAGGAAGTGAAGGGTCATTTCTTTTTAATTCCTGATCCGGAATCATTCGATAAAATTTTTAAAGCTTTGGGAGTAGAATCGCCATGATCCAGGACAATTACATCAAGGTGGGCATGGCTGACCTGAATGTTACTCACTTGACCGGAGTGTTGAAGACGACGGGTTTAGGATCTTGCGTAGGACTTACTCTATATGATGCTAAAGCAAAAGTAGCCGGAATGGCGCATGTGATGCTGCCGACCTCGGAAATAGCGAGGGAAGGAAAGCTCAATATTGCGAAATATGCCGATACGGCCGTTCCTGAGATGATTCAGAGAATGGAGGGCTTAGGCGCTTCTATTAAAAGAATGGAAGCCAAAATGGCTGGAGGCTCCCAAATGTTTGCATTTGGTGGGAACTCTGACACCATGAGGATCGGACCGAGAAACGTGGAGTCCTGCAAAGAAATGTTAAAGCGGTATTTAATACCTTTGAAGGCTGAAGATACGGGTGGCAACTACGGCAGAACGATTGAATTTGACTGTGAGACAGGCACTCTATTTATTAGAAGCGTTCAACAGGGAGTAAAGGAGCTTTAGCTTATGATTGGAACTATTCGATGGAACGTTATGCTTGGTCTTATTTCATTAGTTATAACGTTCCTAAGCTCTATCTCAACAAATGTTTGGATGACGAGCTTGCTTAGGAGTGTATACAGTTTTTTCATTGTTTTTTTTCTCGTCTTTCTGTTTCGGTGGATTCTTGGCACGATTGCAGGGCTAAACCAGTTACAAACTGAGCCGAAGAATACTGCTTTAGAGGATGAAAGCAAAGGTACCGCTTTCGATGTGCAGACACCAGATGACGAGGCATCCATTCATCAAATGTTAAAGGATTCGCTTGATCCTAAAGCACCCGCGATGGATTCCGGTTTTGCACCGTTGAATCCACCGAAGCTGTCCAGCAAGACTAACAGCATGGAACCAGGAGAGATGGCACAAGCGGTACGTCGTATGACGGAAGAATAAGGGTGGTGACAACCGGTTATGATTCAACAAAAATCGCATTTACAAAATATCGATGTATGGAAACAGTGGAAGGAATTCGGTGTAATTGAAGCAAAACAGTCACTGATTGAAAATTATTTGCCACTGGTCGAATATGTATCGAACCGTCTGTCTATCGGCCTGCCCAAAAATGTATCGAAAGACGATTTGGCTAGCTACGGAGTCATGGGTCTTATCGATGCTATTGAGAAGTTTGATTATGAACGCGGACTGCAGTTTGAGACCTATGCATCTTGGCGGATTCGTGGTGCTATCATTGATGGATTACGTCAAGGGGACTGGGTGCCTCGTTCGATCAGAGAAAAGTCCAAAAAAATTGAAGAAGCATATCAGATGCTAGAACAGCAATATTTGCGTTCAGTTACGGATGCAGAAATAAGCTCTTATCTGCAAGTAAGCGAGAATGAATTTCACCAAATGGTTCAGGAAATTGCGATTACAACGGTTTGCTCGATTGATGATCCCATACGTGAAGAAGATTCTGAGACCCGGCTGTCTCTATTGATTGACGAGAAGGCCAAGAACCCTGAGTATAAGGTCAATGAGTTTTACTTAAAAGAAACATTGGCAAAAGCGATTGAGCGTCTGACGGATAAGGAACGAACAGTCGTCTCTCTATTTTATTACGAGGAGCTATCTTTAAGTGAAATAGCGGAGGTCATGAGTCTATCGCCATCAAGAATCTCACAACTTCATTCCAAAGCGATTCTTCGTCTACGCGGCTCTTTAGGCCGGTTTAAGACACAGTTATTTCAAGAAACTTGATCGGAAAGAAAGTGGGGGAGAATAATGAGTGAATCTTCAATTCCGCTAAGTTATTATGCCGAGATTTCATTGTCGGATGATAAGGCGCAGGCTTATTTGCAATTTAAGCACAATGAAGAAGGTATCAATGTGTCATTAACTCAGTTGGAAGAGTTGCTCAATTCCTATAAAATTGTTCACGGCATTGATTTAGATATGCTCAGCGCGATTGCCCGCAATCCAAAAGCTTACTTTCAGGCCAAAACTTTAGTCGCGAGCGGAACGTCGCCTGTTGCTGGGAAAGACGGTTATATCAAACTTACATACGAAGTTGCGAATGAAACGAAAAAACCGGTTGAGCTAGAAAGCGGAAAAGTTGATTTTAGAGAAATTACAACGATCAGCAATGTCCGTAAAGGGCAATTGCTTGCCCAGAAAATGCCGGCAACCGCTGGAACTCCAGGAAAAGCGGTTACCGGTGAAGTACTTCCTGCAAAAGAAGGCAAGGAAGCCCGTCTGAAAATTGGTAAAAACGTTGTAGCAGATCCTGAACAAAAAGCATTATACGCAGCAATCGATGGCATGATTGTCAAAACCGAGCGGGATAAAATTAACGTATTTCCTATTTTTGAAGTCAATGGGGATGTCGATTACAACGTTGGTAATATCGACTTTGTCGGTTCCGTCGTCATTCGTGGTAACGTACTCAGTGGATTTAAAATTAAAGCATCAGGGGATATCCGGATTACCGGCAGCGTGGATGGCGCAGATCTTGAAGCGGAAGGATCTATTGAGATCAGTGCGGGGATTCTCGGTCATAATAAAGCTATAATTCGTGCAGGAAAAAGGGTTAAGAGTTCTTTCATCCAAGATGCTACAGTAATAGCCGAGGAAATCTTTGTTACGCAAAGCATTATGCATTCTAACATCCGAGCGTCCAAAAATGTAGTTGTAAAAGGAACTAAAGGATTAATTGTAGGCGGAATTATTCAATCGGGAGAGAACGTAGTAGCCAGAACGATTGGTAATTCTATGTCCACTGCAACCGTAATTGAAGTGGGAGTACTCCCTGAGCTGCGTAACGAGCTAGTCCAGCTGCGTGTTCAGCTTAGGGCCGTTAATGAGAACTTTGACAAAACGGAGAAAGCGCTAGCATTGCTCGATCAATTAGCGGCAGTGGGGCAGCTTAGTCCGGATAAAGTGGCTATGCGAATCAAACTTAACCACACAAAGAAGCAAATTGGGGAAGAACAGGCAGGCTGCAAGGAACGTATTTTCGAAATAGAACGCTCGCTTGAAGATTCCGATAAAGCTAAAGTAGAAGTTGTTTCTACTATATATAGTGGAGTTAAGATTGTTATAGGCAGGTACACCAAATTTATAAAAGATCATGTGTCCCATGTGAAGTTTCAATTAGCCAATGGAGACATTGCCATGATTCCTATTACATAATGAATGAACAAGCCTAGGGAGGGATTGCGATGAGCTTGAGGCCCGTAGAGCTGCAGTTTGTGTTACATAAGAATGATGAAGCCGGTTTGAAACAAAACCAGTTGAATCAAAAGCCAGTCCAAGATCAAGCGTTACTTGCCGATGATGCGTTGAAACATACGGAAAAAGAACGTCATTTAACAGGGAAAAGCGAAAATCCCCACAAAGCAACCCTTTTTGAGAAAGACAAGGAAAAATCAGAGCATCAAAATAAAAAGTCTCCTAGAAAAAAAGAGAGTGCTAGTTCATCGTCTACTCATCCAGAGAAGAGCGAGCACCCTTTTAAAGGAAAGCACATCGATTATTCACTATAAACAGCTCAGATGTAACGTGACTAGCAGAAAAAGGTGATTGGTATGTATCAACCTTGGGTATATATTGTTCTGGTGGGCCTAGTTCTTATTGTATATGCCACGCTTGTACCAAAGTCAAGCTCATCCAAAGCCAAGGCAGCTCCAGGCATAGACGAAATTGAACAAACCATGGAGCATTTTGCAGGAGAGTTAGAGGAACAAAATGAGGCATTAATCCGGCAACTGGCAGACATTAAGAAGGATAACGAAGTTCATCAAGCCAAGCTGTCCTCAAAAATGGAGACGTTGGAAAGTCAATTCGCACATTCTAATCAAGAGCTTATGAAGCTTGGTCTGGCTTATGATGAGCTTCAAAAAAAGCTGGATCAACAAATAGATTCGAGAGTTAGCAGTAGAAACGAAGTTGTAATGGTGCAACCAGATGAATTGGATGCTCTAGCAACTGATGACGAAGTACAGCCAGAAGCAACGGGAATGAATATCCGGAGTAGATATGCTGAATTGTTCGAGCTTTACGAGCAAGGTAAATCTACTGACAGTATTGCCAAAAAAATGAACATGAACAAAGGTGAGGTCAACCTGATCCTTCAATTAGCCAAGCAGGAGGAACAGTTGAATGCTCAAAAATAGATCATTGCTTCTTGGGCTGGGTACAGGATTGATAGCCGGCGCTCTATTGCTTCAAGTAATGAATATTGCAGCATCACCTGAGCAGATGGCTAAAGGCATGGAACTGCAGGAGATGGATAAGCAGAAGCTGAAGGAAGCCGCGGCTAAGTACTATCAAGTGAACGAATTGGATCAAAAATTATACAATCAGACGCAAGCGGATGCTCTTGTTCAGCAGAAGTTGAAGGAAGAGCAGGATAAGCAAGCAACGGCGGCTCCAGCGCAGACATCTAAAGAAACGATGAAGGAAACCTACATTTTTATATCTAAGGGCCTTACAGCGGGCAATGTAGCCGATTTACTGCAGCAGAGCGGAGTTATTGCGGATCGTAAAACGTTTGAGGATGCTATGTATAAACAGCAGCTCAATGATAAGATTGTAGCTGGAGTTCATGTATTTAAAGGCCCCCAAGACCTGACACAAGTGCTTACAAATTTAACTTCACAATAAGAGTCTAACCTTGTTTGAGGTTAGGCTTTTGTTCTAATAATAGAAGATGTTGCATACGATAATCAGTTGTGGTATATTTATTGACGGTGTTAAAACGCACGCAGGTCAATTCGCGTAATGGTGCTGCCGATTCCGGTAGTTTTATGTCGAAAATGCGACCTTGCGGAGGAGACCCAAAAAACCAATTTAGAGGAGGTGTGTGAAGATGGCAGTAATCTCCATGAAGCAGCTTTTGGAAGCTGGGGTACACTTCGGTCATCAAACCCGTCGTTGGAATCCAAAAATGGATCGTTACATCTTCACTGAAAGAAACGGAATTTATATTATCGACCTGCAAAAAACGGTCAAGAAAGTGGAAGAAGCTTACAACTTCGTAAAATCCGTTGCTGACGAAAACGGCACGATTTTGTTCGTAGGTACCAAAAAGCAAGCTCAAGATTCCGTTGCGGAAGAAGCTGAGCGTTGCGGTATGTACTACATCAACCAGCGTTGGTTGGGTGGTACACTGACTAACTTCCAAACTATCCAAAAGCGTATTGATCGCTTGAAACAGCTTGAGAAGTGGGAAGAAGATGGCACATTCGAAGTGCTGCCTAAGAAAGAAGTTATTATTCTTCGCAAGGAAAAAGACCGTTTGGAAAAATTCCTTGGTGGAATTAAGAATATGAAAGGTCTTCCGAGCGCATTGTTCGTAATTGACCCTCGTAAAGAGCGCATTGCAGTTGCAGAAGCTCGCAAATTGGGTATCCCAATCGTTGGTATCGTTGATACTAACTGTGATCCGGACGAAATCGATTATGTTATCCCTGGTAACGACGATGCAATCCGTGCGGTGAAATTGTTGACAGCTAAAATTGCTGATGCAGTTATCGAAGCACATCAAGGTGAACAAACAACAGCTTAATTGCTGAATAGGAAAGGGTGGTTCAAAGGTGCAAAATCCTTTCACCGCCCTTTTTTTAGGGTCATAGACAAATTATAAGGAGGCCAAATCATGGCGGTTAATGCAGCATCGGTAAAAGAATTGCGTGAAAGAACAGGAGCAGGAATGCTCGATTGTAAAAAAGCGTTGGAAGAGGCTAATGGTGATTTGTCCAAAGCAGCTGATATCCTTCGTGAGAAAGGCTTGTCCGCAGCGGCTAACAAAGCAGGTCGTATCGCTACTGAAGGCACTGTAGAATCCTACATCCACGCTGGCGGCCGTATCGGCGTATTGGTAGAAGTTAACTGTGAAACAGACTTCGTTGGTAAAACAGATCAATTCCGTGAATTTGTTAGAGACGTTGCTATGCATATTGCAGCTTCGAGCCCGCTGTATGTTCGTCGTGAAGAAGTTCCTCAAGATGCTTTGGATAAAGAGCGTGAAATTTTGACTGCACAAGCTTTGAACGAAGGCAAACCAGCTAACATCGTTCAAAAAATGGTAGAAGGCCGTCTTGGCAAATACTACGAAGAGTACTGCTTGATGGAGCAGCCTTTCGTTAAAGATCCAGACAAAACCATCAGCCAATTGGTTAACGAAAAAGTATCAACAATCGGTGAGAACATCACGATCCGTCGTTTCGCTCGTTTTGAACTGGGCGAAGGCTTGGAGAAAAAACAAGAGAACTTTGCTGAAGAAGTAATGGCTCAAGTGAAAAAATAATCGAGATACTTCATTCGACGTATCTTAGCTTATAGCTTTGGGATTTCATCTACGGTAAATGATAAGGTTTCACCAAAATGGAAATTTATCATTTACCGTACATAAATACGGAAAAGAAAAACGTGGGAACACTTAGTGTTCCTTCTTTTTTAAACATAAACAGGCAAGATAGCTGATTTACGAACGGGGGTAGTAAAGCTTGGTACAGCCAATCTTTAAGAGAGTCATATTGAAACTGAGCGGAGAAGCACTGGCAGGTCAGCAAGGATACGGAATCGATTCCGATATGATTTCCTCGATCGCAGCGCAAGTTAAAGAGGTTGTTGATCTAAATGTGGAGGTCGCTATTGTTGTAGGTGGCGGAAACATTTGGAGAGGAATCGCAGGTAGTGCCAAAGGGATTGACCGTGCTACGGCGGACTACATGGGCATGCTGGCAACGGTTATGAATTCCTTGGCTTTACAAGATGCATTGGAAACGATCGACGTACCGACACGCGTGCAAACATCCATTACCATGCAGCAGGTTGCAGAACCTTATATTCGCAGAAGAGCGATTCGTCATTTGGAAAAAGGCCGTGTTGTTATATTTGCTGCCGGCACAGGGAATCCTTATTTCTCTACAGATACGACTGCAGCTTTAAGAGCGGCTGAGATTGAAGCGGAAGTCATTTTAATGGCGAAAAATAAAGTGGACGGAGTATACTCTGCTGATCCATTTAAAGATGCAACAGCACAGAAATTCGAAACACTGACCTATATGGAAGTGTTAAGCAATAACTTGGGTGTAATGGATTCCACGGCTTCATCACTTTGCATGGACAATAATATTCCGTTAATCGTGTTTTCCATTACCGAGAGCGGCAACATTAAAAAGGTTGTTCTCGGAGAAAAAATAGGTACGATTGTAAAAGGGAGTGTTTAACGATTATGCCACAATCCATTAAAAAGAGTGCGGAAGACCGCATGGAAAAAGCAATCGGTTCATTAAAAAAAGAATTGTCCAGCCTTAGAGCAGGCAGAGCAACTCCCGCATTGCTGGATCGTGTTCAAGTTGAATACTACGGGGCTATGACGCCAGTTAATCAATTAGCTAATATCAATACACCGGATTCCCGTACTCTTATGATTCAACCATGGGATAAAAGCTCCGTTAGCGCTATTGAGAAAGCAATCATGAAATCGGACTTGGGCTTGACTCCTTCTAACGACGGTTCAATGATTCGTATCGTTATTCCTGCACTAACTGAAGAGCGTCGTTCCGAGTTGGTGAAAATGACACGTAAATTCGGAGAAGAAGCAAAAGTTGCTATTCGTAACGTGCGCCGTGATGCGAATGACGATATTAAAAAGCTGGAGAAAGCAGGCATCTCCGAGGATGAGTCGCGTAAGCATCAAGAAGATATCCAGAAGTTCACGGATAAATTTATCGGTGAAGTCGAAAAAGTACTAGCTGCTAAAGAAAAAGAAATCATGGAAGTATAATGATAGAAGACCCCCTTTCGAGGGGGCTTTTACACTTTCCTTATTGGAGGAAAAAGAAATGATGCCTTTCAAAAAATGGTTTGGAAGCAAGGCTCAGAATGACGAGTGGACAGAACGTATCGACGCCGATAATATTCCGAACCATGTTGCGGTTATCATGGATGGCAATGGACGATGGGCTCAGAAGCGGGGCTTGCCGCGCGTAGCAGGGCACCATTCAGGAATGAAAAATGTAAAGAAAATTACAATGGCAGCGAATTCAATCGGCGTGAGTGTGCTAACATTGTATGCTTTTTCAACGGAAAATTGGAAAAGACCCAAAGAAGAAGTCGAGTATTTAATGAAGCTTCCTCTTGAATTTTTCCCAAAAGAAATTGATGAGCTGATCGCGAATAACGTGCAAATTCGGATGACGGGATGGCAGGAGGGACTGCCAAGCTATACGTTGGAGTCCATTCAAAATGCGATTGAGCAAACGAAAAATAATACGGGCCTTATTCTAAATTTTGCATTGAATTATGGTAGCCGAAAGGAAATGCTATCTGGCGTCAAGAAGCTCACTGAGGATGTTGCAGCCGGGAAAATATCATTGAATGAAGTGGATGAATCGGTCTTTAGTCAATATTTATTAACCCACCCTCTACCAGATCCCGATCTGCTGATTCGTACGAGTGGTGAGCTTCGTATCAGTAATTTTATGATGTGGCAGTTAGCCTATTCGGAATTATGGTTTACGGACTTGTGTTGGCCAGAATTTTCGGAGAAGCATTTTTATGAGGCGATTCAGGAGTATCAACGACGGGCTCGTCGATATGGTGGATTGTAGCAGTTATTGGAGGAATGGATTTGAAACAGCGAATCATTACAGGAGTCATCGCCGGATTAGGGTTTATGATTCTGTTGTATCTAGGCACATATTGGTTTGCCGGATTGATTGTCATTCTGTCTCTGATCGGCTTTAATGAGTTTTTGCGAATGAACGGGCTCACAAAGTATAAAATAACCGCTCTTTTCGGGTACATAGGTACAGCTTGCTTAACGATACCTTGGAATTCGTTTGAACTCTCTTCAGTAGGTTCCATGGACCGTTGGATATGGTTATTTATGTTTATTTTATTGTGCGCTACAGTTGTTTCGAAAAATAAAGTAACCATAGATCATGTTGTCATGATGTTTCTAGGGATGGTATACGTCGGTATCGGTTTCCATTATATGATTGAGACTCGTGCTTTGGATCATGGGATGTTCTGGACACTTCTTGTCTTTTTTTGTATTTGGGGAACGGATTCAGGAGCGTATTTCACTGGATCGGCTATTGGGAAGCATCCATTGTGGCCGACGATTAGTCCTAAGAAATCCATTGAAGGGGCTATAGGTGGCGTCATTATTTCCATCATCGTGGCCATTTGTTTTTCATTGGTATCGCCTGAACTGCTGTCATGGCAGCAAGCACTGCTGCTTGGGATCATTATTGCGGTAGTCGGACAGATGGGAGATTTAATTCAATCTGCATATAAACGAGTAAAAGGTATTAAAGATACGGGGGCTATATTGCCCGGACATGGCGGTGTGCTGGATCGGGTAGACAGTTGGTTAATCGTATTCCCGATTGTTCATTTGCTGTCATTAATTCCCCCTGTATAAATCGATGGCTTGAGGTGAAACATGAAGCACATTTCCATACTTGGCTCCACTGGTTCGGTTGGAACACAGACGCTGGACGTTATCTCTCATTACCCGGATCAGTTTAAAGTCGTAGGTTTGGCAGGCGGACATAACGTGAAGCTGTTATTGGAACAAGCGAACAAATTCCGTCCCTCTAAGGTATCGGTAGCGACCAAAGAGCTAGCCGAAGAATTAAAGTTATGGATACCGACTGGTACCCAAGTGTTTTATGGGGATCAAGGACTTTTGGAAATTGCTGCAGGTACCGATGCGTCCGATGTGGTAACTGCTGTTGTAGGTAGCCAAGGTCTTCAACCTACGCTTGCAGCTATCCAAGCTGGCAAAAATATCGGGCTAGCAAATAAAGAAACCTTGGTTAGCGCAGGACATCTTGTTACGGCTGAAGCCAAACGTTATGATGTTAAATTGATTCCGATTGATAGCGAGCATTCTGCTATTTTCCAATGCTTAAACGGTGAATCCAAGAAAGACATTCGGAAAATTATGCTGACGGCTTCAGGAGGTTCCTTTCGTGATTTTACGCGCGATCAGTTAAAGAATGTAACGGTGGAACAGGCGTTAAAGCACCCTAACTGGTCTATGGGCGCAAAAATCACTATTGATTCTGCAACAATGGTCAATAAAGGCTTGGAAGTTATTGAAGCACATTGGTTGTTTGAGCTCCCGTATGAGCAAATTGAAGTTCTTGTACATCCGGAAAGCATCATTCACTCCTATGTCGAGTTCGCCGATTACAGCATTATTGCCCAATTAGGCAATCCAGACATGCGGGTTCCAATTCAATATGCCCTTACCTATCCGTCCCGGATGCAAACACCGACACAACCTTTGGATTTGGCGGCTATAGGGAAGTTAACGTTCCGCGAAATGGATTACGTACGTTTTCCTTGCCTTAAAATGGCGTTTGACAGCGGCAAAGCAGGAGGGACGACGACTACAGTATTTAATGCAGCCAACGAGGTTGCCGTTGCTCGGTTTTTAAAAGGTGAAATCGGATTTTTACAAATTGAAGATATTATTGCAGACGTGTTGGAAAAGCACGAAACCGTCTCACTTCCAAATCTGGAGCAAATCACAGCCGCTGACACATGGGCTAGACAGACAGCACGAATAGGAAGGTAATATGAATGAAATGTGAATTCCCTAGCATCATTTCATTGACAAGATAATATGTTCATAACATGGCTCGGCTTGTATTCATATCGCAAATAATGTTAATCTTAATGAAAAGAATGAGCCTAACCATGGAACTGGTCTTTGACTAATCGCGATGCTTAAAGGGAGGACGTTCGATTTGGCTACATTGCAAATTGCGTTTCAAATTGTTCTGTTATTTTTTGTTCTGGTGACGATACATGAGTGGGGACACTTTTATTTTGCCAAAAGGGCAGGCATCCTGGTAAGGGAATTTGCCATCGGTTTCGGACCAAAGCTGCTTTCGTTTAAAAAAGATGAGACTCGCTATACGCTGCGTTTGCTGCCTATCGGCGGTTTTGTGCGAATGGCGGGGGAAGATCCTGAGATCGTACAGATTAATCCTGGTCAACGCCTCGCTTTGGCATTGAACGGTAACCAAGTGACCCACATTTATTTAAATGATTTTGAAGATCGTTCTGACTCCGTTGTCGGTGTCGTCGAAGATATTGACTTGGAACGCCGTCTGTTTATTAAGCTGGATTTGGATGGAGAAATGAAACAGTTTTCCGTGCATCCTCAAGCAATGATGGTGAGTAAAGACAAAGAGACACAGATCGCTCCGTGGGATCGCCAATTCGGAAGCAAAACGGTGGGACAGCGTGCAATGTCAATTTTTGCTGGTCCTATGATGAATTTCATTCTAGCGTTCATTTTGTTTGTTACTGTTGCTTTTATGGCAGGGGTGCCTGACAAAGTGAAAATTCAAAGTACCGTTGCAGGTTCACCTGCGGAAAAAGCGGGACTAATGGCGAATGATATTATTATTTCCGTCAATAATGAGCCGATCGGATCAGATCGCAATAAATTAACTTCTTTAATCAAGCAGTCTGTGAACAAGCAGATGATTTGGATTGTAGAGCGGAATAAGGAACAGATCCGCAAAGAAGTGACTCCAGAAGATAAAGGCGGCGGCTTGGTTGGTGTCAGCCTTATCTCTGAGAACCGCGAAGCTTCGTTTACAGATGCAGTTAGTAACGGGTGGAGCAGTCTCTCGTCCGCAACGGTCTCTATACTCGATAGCTTTGGCAAGCTTGTTACTTTGCAGGTTAAAATGGATGATTTGGGCGGACCGGTCCGCATTGTAGAATTCACGAGTGAACAAGCAAGCGCAGGTTTGCCTCAATATACATTCTGGGCCGCCATTATGAGCCTATATCTCGGGATGTTTAACTTGCTGCCTTTCCCTGCTTTGGATGGAAGCCGATTGGTATTCTTGGGCTTTGAAGCGCTGCGTGGGAAGCCGGTTGACCCGAGTAGAGAAAGCATTGTGCATTTTGTCGGGTTTGCCATGCTGATGCTGCTCATGATTGCAGTCACCTACAACGACATTTTAAGACTAATAAAAGGCTAGTTCATGCTCAAGTCATAGCCTTGCTGATGCAGGGCTATGTTTATGTTTACACAGCATGCAAACTTTCTATCGAAAGTTTTTAGGAGGAGAAGCACTACATGTCCAAAGATAAACAGTTTGTAAAGGAGATCACGCCTCAAAGCGAGGATTTCTCCAGATGGTACATCGATGTCATCAAGAAAGCGGATTTAATGAGCTACTCTCCTGTTCGTGGATGTATTGTATTTAAACCGGATAGCTATGAAATCTGGGAGAATATCCAACGCGAATTGGATGCCAGATTCAAAGAAACAGGTCACCGCAATGCGTATTTTCCTATTTTCATCCCAGAGAGCTTTTTTCAAAAAGAGAAAGAGCATGTCGAGGGCTTTAATCCTGAACTCCCGTGGGTAACTGAGGCAGGCGGAGAAAAGCTCGAAGAGCGTCTTGCCATCCGTCCTACATCGGAGACTATGATTGGTCACATGTACTCGGAGTGGATTAACTCTTATCGTGATCTTCCGCTGCTGATCAATCAATGGGCTAACGTTGTTCGTTGGGAGAAACGGACGCAGCCATTCCTACGGACAAGTGAGTTTTTGTGGCAGGAAGGCCACACGGCACATGAAGACGAAGCGGATGCACGTCGCGAAACGATGCAAATGCTTGAAACGTATCGTGATTTTGCCGAGAACTTCCTTGCTATTCCGGTTATCGTTGGGCAGAAGACCCCGTCGGAGAAGTTTGCTGGTGCTGTGGACACCTATTCTATCGAAGCGATGATGAAGGACGGCAAAGCAGTTCAAGCCGGAACCTCTCACTACTTGGGTACCAACTTTGCAGTGGCGTTCGATATTAAATACTTGGATCGTGAAAATCAGCATACATTTTGCCATACGACTTCGTGGGGCGTAAGTACACGTCTTATCGGAGCCTTGATTATGGTGCACGGTGACGACAGAGGATTGGCTTTACCTCCTAAAGTTGCTCCTACACAGGTTATTATGATTCCAATCGGCCCTCCTAAAACGAGAGAGCAAGTCGTTGGACGTGTGGACGAATTATATGCTCAACTGAAGCAAGCTGGCGTTCGCGTAAAAGTGGATGATCGTCCGGATCAAAGCCCAGGCTGGAAGTTCAATGAATATGAAATGCGCGGCGTACCCATTCGTGTAGAACTGGGACCTCGTGATATGGAAAACGGACAAGTCGTTCTTGTTTCGCGAATTTCCGGGGAAAAACGCGTGGTTCAGCAGGATCATTTTGTCGAAGAAGTGCAAAATATGCTGGCAGAAATTCATCAACAAATGTATGATAGAGCTAAGCAGTTCCGTGACGAGAATTTCACTTCGGTTGATAGTCTGGATGAATTCCAATCGTTCCTAGAGCAAAAACGCGGCTTTGCCCTTGCAGGATGGTGCGGGTCGGATGCATGTGAAGCTCAGGTTAAGGAAGAAACAGGCGCTACAAGCCGCAATATCCCGTTTGAGCCGGGTGAGCATAAGACAACGTGTATAGCTTGTGGAGAAGCGGCTAAACATACCGTAGTATTTGGTAGAGCGTATTAATTGCAAGGATATTAAGGGCAAATCGGAAAGCAACATCTCCTGTTTGCCCTTTGTATGTTTTACGGGGGAGGAAGTTCATGAGCAGTACGGCAGTGAAAAGAGAACGGTTTGAGATGCTGATGCAGCAGGCCCACGTGCCTGCGGATGTAGTGAACTCTTTTTTTCAGGATGGATATATCGATAGAGTAGAAACAACCAGGAAGAATAGGGAATGGACTTTTTATATCGTTAAAAGCACGATCGTTCCTCATGAGGTATATCGTTCTTTTTGCAAAATGATCCGGGACAAGTTTGCTCATATTGCAGCGACTAAGTTTATGTTGAAATATACGGACGAGGTTGAACCGGAAATAGTAGCTCGAGAATATTGGGGAATGTTTATCGAATGGGTACAGCGGGAAGCGACATCCGTCAACGGCTGGATGAGCAGAGCCAAAATTGATGTGCAGGGGCACCAACTAACCCTTATGCTGCTGGATTCCATAGGTCTGGAGCTTGCTAAGAAGAAAAATATCGGACAGTGGATTCAAACCTATTTCTCCGATTTTTTTGGAGTGGAGTTCCAGGTGCGATATGCAGTGGATGAGAACAGGGAAGCCGAGTTCGAGAAATTCGCCAAGAAGATTGAAGAAGAAGAGAAAGTAGTTACACAGGAAATCATGACTTCAATCGAAGTGGAGGAAGCAGAATCTCTTCCTGAAGCAGATCTTAAGCTTATGGTGGGTTATGAGATTAAAGATCCTCCAGTACCGATTCAAATGGTTCAAGACGAAGAAAAGAAAGTTACGCTGCAAGGCGCCGTATTCGGATTGGAAATGAAGGAGCTAAGAAACGGCAGCACCTTGTTTACGTTTAATATAACGGATTTTACCGACTCGATGATGATCAAAGCCTTCGCGAAAACAAAAGAGGATGTTAAAATTTTTAGTTTGATTCAAAATGGAACATGGGTTAAAGTGCGCGGGAAAGTGGAATATGACCGTTTTATGCAAATTCCTGAGCTGGTCTTGATTCCGAATGATGTCAATGAAGTGATGGCACCTCCAGATCGCAAAGATGACGCGGCGGAAAAGCGGGTTGAATTCCATCTGCATACGACAATGAGTACCATGGATGCAATTACGCCGATTGATCAATATGTCAAAATGGCGGCCAAATGGGGACATAAAGCCATTGCCGTTACCGATCATAGTGGTATCCAATGCTACCCCGATGCAAACAAGGCTGCGAAGAAGCATGGTATTAAAATGATTTATGGTCTTGAAGCCAATGTAGTTAACGATGGAGTGCCTGTAGTTGAGAACGCACGTTCGATGGAGTTGAAAGATATCGAATACGTTATTTTTGACATCGAGACGACG
Organism: Paenibacillus sp. UNC451MF; assembly: GCF_000686845.1. Lineage (GTDB taxonomy): Bacteria > Bacillota > Bacilli > Paenibacillales > NBRC-103111 > Paenibacillus_S. The sequence continues at coordinate 140,599 of NZ_JMLS01000018.1, forward strand.
GGATTGTCTATCGTCAACAACAGGATTATTGAAATTGCCGGTGTGAAAATGAAGGATGGCAAAGAGATTGACCGTTTTGCTACATTCATCAATCCACATGAGCGTATACCCTACAACATTCAACAGTTGACAAACATTACGGACGATATGGTGAAGGATGCGCCTGAACTGGCAGAGATGCTTCCCAAATTCATCGATTTTGTCGGTGACTGCGTACTTGTAGCGCACAACGCGAGATTCGATATGGGCTTTATTCAGGCTAATTGCAAGCAGCTAGGGCTACCGGTTGTTACCAACCCTTCTCTCGATACATTAGAGCTGGCAAGACTTTTGTTCCCTACAATGAAAAATCACCGACTGAATACTCTTGCTGATAAATTCAAAGTCGGTCTTGATAATCATCACCGTGCGATTGACGACTCTATTGCACTGGGCTATATATTATTTCATCTTATCAAAGAGGCAAATGAACGCGGTATTACCGATTTGGAACGTTTGAATGATAATGTCGGCAAAAATTTGAAAAACACCCGGCCGTTCCATTGCTGCATTTATGCTACGAATATGATCGGGAAGAAAAATTTATATACTTTGGTTTCCTTGTCTCATACCGAATACTTTCATAGAGTGGCATGTATTCCTAAAAGTTTGCTTGCTAGCATGAGGGAAGGATTAATTATCACTTCAGGCTGTGAGAAAGGTGAATTCTTTGAAGCGGTATTGAATAAGTCCGTGGAAGAGGCAGAGGAAGTTGCGCAATTCTACGACGTGCTGGAAATTCAACCTACAGGTGTTAATATGCATTTAGTGGATAAAGGCCTTGTAGGGAGTAAGGAACAATTAGAGGATGCCACACGAAGAGTGTTGGATATCGGACGCAAGCTGAATAAACCGGTTATTGCCACCGGCAATGTTCACTATTTGCAGCCTCGGGATAAAATTTGCCGCGATATTACGATTAACGGAATTACCGGCTTCAGTCCATTGAAGGATATGAAAAAGCCGGATGTTCACTTTAGAACAACGAAGGAAATGCTTGCAGAATTTCAGTTTCTAGGTGAAGAAACCGCGTTCGATGTCGTAGTCAAAAATACGAGCGATCTGGCGGATCAGTTCGAGGATTTGGAGTTGTTCCCGGATAAACTGTTTGCTCCGATTATTGAAGGGGCGGACGATGAGATCCGATCCAAATGCTACGACACGGCCAAACGCATTTACGGTGAACCGATACCGGAAGTAGTTACGGCTAGATTGGAAAAGGAACTAGTACCTATTATCAAATATGAGTTCTCGGCGAACTATTTGGTATCAGAGCGTTTAGTTAAGAAATCCAACCAAGACGGTTATTTGGTAGGTTCCCGTGGTTCAGTAGGCTCGTCTGTCGTTGCAACGTTCCTTGGCATTTCCGAAGTAAATCCGCTGCCTCCGCATTATGTTTGTCGATCCTGCCAGTATAATGAATGGTTCCTCGACGGAAGCATCCCAAGCGGATTTGATCTTCCCGACAAGGACTGCCCTAACTGTGGAGAAAAGCTTAAGGGTGAAGGCCAGGATATCCCGTTTGAAACGTTCCTTGGCTTTAAAGGGGATAAAGTTCCCGATATCGACTTGAACTTTTCCGGTGAATATCAGCCTGTTGCTCATAACTATACGAAGGAATTGTTCGGGCCTAAAAATGTATTCCGAGCAGGAACCATCGGTACGATCGCCGAAAAAACCGCTTTTGGTTATGTGAAGAAGTTTGAAGAGGAGCAAGGGAAAAAGTGGCGTGGTGCAGAGGTTAGTAGACTTGCCTCAGGCTGTACCGGGGTAAAAAGAAGTACAGGTCAGCATCCCGGCGGTATCGTCGTTGTGCCGGACTATATTGACGTGGATGACATAACTCCTGTTCAATTCCCAGCGGATGATGTGAATGCCGAATGGAAGACAACACACTTTGACTACCATGCTTTTGATGCGAACTTGTTGAAGCTCGATATACTCGGTCATGATGATCCGACCATGATGCGGATGCTGCAGGATTTAACTGGTGTCGATCCTACGACGATTCCTATGAATGATCCGAAGGTTATGAGCATGTTCAACTCGACTAAAGCGCTGGGTGTCTCTCCACAGCAAATACGCAGCACGGTAGCGACTTACGGAGTTCCCGAGATGGGGACGAAATTCGTTCGTCAAATGCTTGATGAGACGCAGCCTTCGTCTTTTGCCGACTTGCTCCAAATATCCGGTTTGTCCCACGGAACAGGTGTTTGGCTAGGCAACGCGCAGGAGCTAATTAAGAAAGGCACATGTACGATCAAAACCGTAATTGGTTGTCGTGATGAGATCATGCTCTACTTGATCTATAAGGCGGGTATGGATGCCGGACTTGCTTTTAAAATTACGGAGAGCGTTCGTAAAGGTAAAGGTTTGACCCCGGAGTGGAAAGAGGATATGAAGAAGCATAAAGTTCCTGCGTGGTACATCGAGTCTTGCGAGAGGATCGAGTACATGTTTCCGAAGGCGCATGCCGCCGCATATGTTATATCTGCGGTTCGCACCGCTTACTTTAAACTGTACCATCCGATTGCTTACTATGCGACCTATTACACGGTTCGTGCGGAGGACTTCGAGCTTGATTTGCTCTGCCAAGGTTATGATGCGATACTCCGCAGGTTGATCGAAATTGAGGAGAAAGCATTCCAGGCGACGCCAAAAGAGAAGGCCATGATCTCAATCCTTGAGATGGCTCTTGAAATGACGGCCAGAGGCTTCTCTTTCAAAAGTATCGATCTGTATAAATCAGATGCAACTAAATTTTTGGTCGATGGCGACTCATTGATTCCTCCATTCTCCGCTATAGGGGGGATAGGGGTGAATGCCGCTAAAAATATTGCCGCTGCTAAAGATGACGGACCCTTTCTCTCAATAGAAGATTTCCAAACACGTAGTAAAGCATCGAAAACGATTGTTGAGTTGTTGGGCTCCATGGGCTGCTTCCGCGGTTTGCCGGAATCCAACCAGCTTTCGCTTTTCTAGGCATTGTATCTTTAAATGAAGCAAGCCGTCCTCATATTGCATACCTATAAGGCTTATGGTATAATCTTCTTTGGTAACAACCGTTATAAGTTCGGATCTTAGAGAGTGGGGAAACCCACTCTTTACATTTTGTTACAGAGATGAAAGCATTAGGCTTTCCATTTGATGATAGGAGGTTGCAGGTTGATTTCGCAAATTAAACCTATAGTTGAATCACTTCTTCAGCCTTTTTTAGACGAAAACAGCTTTGAATTAGTGGATGTTGAGTATGTGAAAGAAGGCAGCAATTGGTTTCTGCGAGTTTATGTAGACAAAGAAGGCGGCATCGATATCGACGATTGCGGCCGTATTAGTGAATTCCTTAGTGAAAAATTGGATGAAAAGGATCCGATTCCTACCGCTTACTTCTTGGAAGTATCCTCTCCTGGGGCAGAGCGTCCGTTGAAAAAGGTGCAGGATTATCATAAAGCAGTAGGACAACATGTGTTTGTTACTACCTATGAGCCGGTAGACGGGCTTAAAGAATTCGAAGGAATGCTGCTGTCGTTTGACGAGCAAACCGTGGTCGTTGAAATCGGAAAGAAAAAACACGAGATTCCATATAACAAAGTAGCTAGCGCTAGATTGGCGATCGTGTTCTAAAACTGTGGTGGATTTTATGAGAGGGGGAGCTCCGTTCAAATGAATATGGATTTTATTGAAGCATTGTTGGAAATCGAAAGGGAAAAGGGAATAGCTAAGGAAGTGCTGATTGATGCTATTGAAGCGGCACTGATCTCCAGCTATAAACGTAATTTTAATACAGCTCAAAACGTTCGTGTAGATATTAACCGCCACACCGGCTTAATTAAAGTGTACGCTCGTAAAACGGTGGTAGAGGATGTTTTGGACCCTCGCTTGGAAATATCTTTGTATGCGGCACGTGAAATGAATCAAAATTATCAATTGAACGATATTGTTGAAATCGAGGTTACACCTAGAGATTTTGGACGTATCGCGGCACAGACTGCCAAGCAGGTCGTTACTCAACGCATTCGCGAAGCGGAGCGCGGACTGATTTATAACGCATTTGTCGATAAAGAAGAGGATATCGTGACCGGTATTGTGCAAAGACAGGATTTGCGCAATATTTATATCGATTTAGGCAAAATTGAGGCAGCACTTCCCTTAACTGAGCTTATGCCGACAGATAAGTTTAAACAAGGCGATCGTGTTAAAGCTTATATTACTAAAGTTGAAAATACGACTAAAGGCCCGCAAATCATTTTATCGCGTACACACCCGGGTCTTTTAAAACGTTTATTTGAGCTTGAAGTGCCGGAAATTTTCGACGGTGTCGTTGAAATTCGTTCCGTTGCCCGCGAAGCAGGCTTCCGTTCCAAAATTGCTGTATTTTCACGCAACGCGGAAGTGGATCCTGTCGGTTCTTGCGTAGGCCCAAAAGGGATGCGCGTACAAACTATCGTCAATGAGCTGAAAGGCGAGAAAATCGATATTGTGCGTTGGGTCGAGAATGTGGATGAGTACGTTGCTAACGCTCTCAGCCCTTCTAAGGTGCTTGAAGTGAATGTATTTGAGAACGAGAAGATGGCTCGTGTTATCGTTCCTGATTATCAGCTATCGCTTGCCATCGGCATTAAAGGGCAAAACGCTAGATTAGCTGCCAAGCTGACTGGTTGGAAAATTGATATCAAGAGCGAAACTCAAGCAGAACAAGAATACGGCCGTCCTAAAACATACACCGAGGAAATGCACCAGGATTCGGTCAGTATTGATTAGTATAAGCAGCTGACAAGTAGAAGGTGATCTAGATGAAGCAAAAGAAAATCCCTCTTCGCAAATGTGTAGCATGCCAGCAAATGATGCCCAAAAAAGAGCTGATTCGTGTCGTGAAAACACCAAATGACGAAATCATCATTGATTTAACGGGTAAAAAAGCGGGACGTGGAGCTTATTTGTGTGGAAAGCTGTCTTGCTTCAGATTGGCCAAAAAGAGCAGAGCATTGGACCGCGCGTTGAAGCATTCAGTCAGCGCAGAGATTTACGATGCTTTGGAACAGGATTTCATTAAAGTAGAAGATGAATTCATTGCCGGCAAAGAAGCGGCGGTGGACGATGAATAATAAATGGTTTAACCACCTAGGATTGGCCATGAGAGCAGGCAAAGTCATTACGGGTGAAGACACCGTCATTGATTCTGTTCGTAAGGGCGAAGCCAAGATGGTCATTGTAGCAGAAGATGCCTCCCCCAACACTTTGAAAAAAGTGAGCGATAAATGCAGTACGTATCGGGTTCCCATACATCAGTACGGCAGCCGTGAGCAATTAGGAGCAAGTATCGGAAAAGAAACGCGGGTTGTCATAGCCGTAATCGATGCTGGATTTGCGAAAATGCTGAAGAAAAGTCTGGAAAATCGTACGGAGGTGGACAGTATTGAGTAAACAAGAGAATAATAAGGATAATAAACTCAGAGTATATGAATATGCCAAGTCTTTAAATATGAGCAGTAAAGAGATCATTACAATCCTTAAAAGATTAAGTATTCCGGTTAACAATCATATGAGCGTAATGGAGAACGATACAGTGGAGAGTGTGGAAAAATTTTTTAAAGACGTAAAAGCAAACGCAGCAGCCAAACGAGGAACTAATGAAACGGGGAATGCTTCTATCAGTACGAATACGAGTACAAATACAGTGAACAAAGACGCAAACGCACAAGCACAAACACAAGCTGGACAACAGCCTAAGACGGAAACTAAGCCTCAAGCTCCGCAAGGCCAGTCGAGTAATCCACAAGGCCAATCGAGTAATCAGCAAAGAACAGGCTCCAGCCAACAAGGTCAAGGCTCGGGCCAATCCAACCGCGAACATAGCGGACAACGTTCAGGCGACCGTAGACCTGACCAACAAGGTCAAGGTAGCGGCAATCGCGGACAATATGGTGATCGCAGACCGCAAGGACAAGGGTCCCAAGGCGGAGGCTACAACAACCAGCAACGCAGCGGCAATCAACAAGGCGGAGGCTACAACCAAAACCGTGGCGGCAGTCAACAAGGTGGAGGCTACAATCAAAACCGTGGCGGTCAACAAGGCGGAGGCCAAGGTGGCCAAGGTCAGAACCGTCCAAGCGGTGGTTATAACCAAGGTCAAGGTAACCGGAGTGGAGCACCAAGCGGAAGCAACAATAGTAACCGCCCTGGTGACCAACGTTCCAGCCGTCCACAAGGCGGGTTTGAGCAACGTAAGCCGTTCGAGCAGCGTGGAATGGGTCAAGGGGCTCCTAATTCATACAATAAATCCGTTGGTGCGGGTCCAGCAAGAACTGGTGCACCTGTAGATGTGGATATGGATGACGCTTCAAAAGGCAAGACAACCAAGAAGACAAAACCGAATCAAAAGCGTTTTGACGATAACAGAGTGAGCTCTTCCAGAGGTCCTCAAAATAGAGGTAACAACCGTAATCAAAAAGGCAGATACCAACAAGAGCCTGTGAAAAAAGAGAAGATCGACAATACGCCTAAAAAAATTATTGTCCGCGGCACAATGACGGTCGGCGAATTGGCTAAAGCTCTGCATAAGGATGCTTCGGAAGTTATTAAAAAGCTATTGTTCCTGGGTATTATGGCTACAATTAACCAAGAACTTGATCTCGATGCGATCCAATTGCTTGCTGGCGACTACAACGTAGAAGTTGAACTGAAAATTCCGGTTGAGGAAGATAAGTTCGAACAGTTCGAAGAAAAAGATGATGAAGCAGATTTGCTTGAGCGGCCTCCTGTTGTAACCATTATGGGTCATGTTGACCATGGTAAAACGACTTTGCTGGATGCGATTCGTAAAACGAGCGTAACAGAAGGCGAAGCAGGCGGAATTACTCAGCACATCGGTGCTTATCAAGTGGAAGTTCACAATAAGAAGATTACATTCCTGGACACTCCGGGTCACGAAGCGTTTACATCCATGCGTGCTCGTGGTGCACAAGTTACTGATATCACGATTATCGTAGTTGCAGCTGACGACGGTGTTATGCCTCAGACTGTAGAAGCCATCAATCACGCAAAAGCTGCTAAAGTTCCGATTATTGTTGCAGTTAACAAAGTGGATAAGCCGGACTCCAACCCTGACAAAATCAAGCAGGAGCTTACAGAGTATGAATTGGTACCGGAAGAATGGGGCGGAGATACCATCTTCTGCAACATTTCCGCTAAACAGCGCATTGGACTTGAAAACTTGCTTGACATGATTCTGCTTGTGGCTGAAGTTCAAGAGCTGAAAGCCAATCCGAACAAACGTGCTAGAGGTACAGTGATTGAGGCTGAGCTGGATAAAGGTAAAGGCCCAGTTGCACGCGTTCTGATCCAACACGGTACGCTTAAAGTCGGAGACAGCTTCGTTGCCGGCGTATGCTTTGGTCGCGTTCGCGCCATGGTTAATGACAAAGGTAAGAAGCTGAAGGAAGCAGGACCTTCAACACCAGTCGAAATTACTGGTTTGACTGAAGTACCTCAAGCGGGCGATCCGTTTATTTGTTTCGAGGATGAGCGTAAAGCCAGAGCCATTGCCGAGAAACGTGCCGTTACTTTGAGACAGTCTGAAATGGGCGCGAACGTTCGTGTTACTTTGGATGATTTGTACAAACATATTAAAGACGGCGAAATCAAAGACTTGAACGTTATCATCAAAGGGGACGTACAAGGTTCTGTTGAAGCACTGCGTGGTTCTCTTGAGAAGATCGATATTGAAGGCGTACGTGTCAAAATTTTGCATAACGGCGTAGGTGCTATTACTGAGTCTGACGTAATCTTGGCTTCCGCATCCAATGCGATCGTTATCGGATTCAACGTCCGTCCTGAACCGCAAGCAAAAAATACGGCGGATCAAGAGAAAGTGGACATTCGTCTGCACAGCATTATTTACAAAGTGATGGAAGAAATTGAACAGGCTATGAAAGGGATGCTGGATCCGATCTTTAAAGAAAGTGTTATCGGTCAAGCAGAAGTTCGTAACATCTTCAAAGTTTCCAAAATTGGCGTTATAGCTGGTTGTATGGTCATTTCGGGTAAAATTTCCCGTAATGCACAAATGCGCTTGATTCGCAACGGAATCGTTGTATTTGAAGGCAATATCGATTCCCTCAAACGTTTCAAAGACGATGCCAAAGAAGTGGCTCAAGGTTACGAGTGTGGTATATCTCTGGATAAATTCAACGATATTAAAGAAGGGGATATTATCGAAGCCTTCGTGATGGAAACTGTTGAGAGGTGATCTGAATGGCGCGTATTCGCGTAGGTAGAGTCGGTGAACAAATTAAAAAAGAACTAAGTCAAATCATTCAGTCGGAGCTTAAAGATCCTAGAATCGGATTCATTACGGTTACAGGTGTCGAAGTAACGAATGATTTGTCTCAAGCTAAAATTTTCCTGAGCGTTCTCGGTACCGACGAGCAAAAGGAAGAAACTTTAAAAGCACTTGGTCGCGGGAGCGGGTTTATCCGTTCGGAACTGGGCAAACGGATTCGATTGCGCAAAATTCCTGATCTGATCTTCCGCTTTGATGCATCTATTGATTACGGTAGCCACATTGAAAAGCTGTTGAGCCAGATCAATGGGGAGAATGCACAACCATGACGGCATTATCTCAGCAGAATGATTACGCTGCGCATCTAGAAGCTGCAGCGCAATTCATTCGCGCGAACAATGATTTTCTGGTGGTGTCCCATATTCACCCGGATGGGGATGCCGCCGGATCAACCTTCGCGGTAGCTTGGATATTGACATCTCTAGGCAAACGTTTCACCCTGATTAATGAAGGGAGTACGCCAGAGAAATACATGTTTATGGCAGCCCAAACGCAAAAGATTATCAATTACGAAGCTTCTGAAGGTACGATAAGTGGCAAGTTCACACATGTCATATCCGTGGATTGTGCTGACTTTTCCCGTATGGGCAGCGTAAGCAAGCTATTTGCCGATGATATCCAATTGCTAAATATAGATCATCATGCAACTAACGATCGCTTTGGCAGCTGCAATCTAGTCGTAAATGATGCCGCGGCGACAGTTGAAGTGCTATATGATCTGTGCGAAACAATGAATATTCCGTTTTCACATGAACTGAATGTGTGCATTTACTCAGGGCTTTTGACAGATACGGGCGGTTTTCGGTACGCCAATACTACTCCAAAAGTAATGCGCATTGCGGCTGATATGCTTCAGCGTGGGGTTAAAGGCCATGAGCTCGCAGAGCATTTGTTGGAGAAGCTCTCTTATCCACAAATCTCACTTATTAAGAGCAGTCTGTCCACCTTATCTTTCGCTCATCATAACCAAGTAGCTTGGCTTTCAGTCACCTTATCGGAGCTTGAGCTAAGCGGTGCGAGCAATGAGGATCTGGATGGATTGGTCAACTACCCGAGAAATGTGGAAGGTGTTGAAGTAGGCATTTTGTTCAAAGAACGGGAAGACATCGTTAAGGTGAGCCTGCGTTCCAATGGGAAAGTTGATGTGGCACAGGTCGCCAAATTGTTTGGCGGCGGAGGACATGTACGTGCTGCAGGATGTGCTGTCAAAGGAACATTGAATGAAGCTATTGAACGTGTTGTTAGGGAAGTAGGTTTGGCACTGGAATGACAAATGAAGCATTGGAAGGAATACTCCCAATTTGGAAGCCAGTTGGATTCACATCCCACGATGTAGTGGCTAAAGCTAGGCGTATTCTTAGAATAAAAAGGATTGGCCATACAGGTACTTTGGATCCTCAGGTAACGGGGGTGCTGCCTTTATGTATTGGGCGTGCTACCCGGCTTGTGGAATATATCCAAGAGCTTCCCAAAGAGTATGAAGCCACTCTAAAGATCGGATTGGCAACCGATACGGAGGACGCAAGTGGTCAAGTGATCGAGCAAGTAGATCAGGTTCATTTGACGGAAGAACAGGTACGTAAGACGCTGCATTCTTTTGTAGGTGAAATTGAACAGGTGCCTCCGATGTATTCTGCGGTTAAAGTAGATGGTAAGCGTTTGTACGAATTAGCACGCCAAGGTGTCGAAGTAGAGCGCAAATCCCGTAAAGTAACCATTTACAGTATAGAGATTTTAGAAACGAATCTTGAAATGAATCACCCGGAAATTCGCTTCCGTGTCCGATGCTCCAAAGGAACCTATATCCGTACTTTATGTGTGGATGTAGGGAAAGCGCTCGGCTATCCGGCTGTCATGTCGCAGCTCGTTCGCACCTCCACCGGCAGCATTGGTCAGGAGCAATGTCTTACCTTGGAGCAGCTGGAGCTGCTTCAACAGCAAGGCGGGTTATCGGACAAGCTAATTCCGGCCGAGACTGCTTTAGCTCATATGCCGACGGTGCGTTTGAGTGAAGGACAGACTCGCAAGGCACTGCTTGGGCAAAAACTGACCTTGACTCCTTCGGAGCAGACGGCTTTGATGGATGCTGCCGAGCTTAATTATGCGGTGTATAGTGAAAGCTCCCGCTTTGTAGGGATTTTTCAGTGGGATCGCGATAAACGGGAACTGCAGCCTGTTAAAGTATTTTCGTAGTAAGCTTCGTCTGAAAAGAATGCAGGTGACATATTGGATGCAATCGATACATTTAAACTACCCTATAGTCGAAGGCAAGGATACGTTGGCTATGACGCCGCAAGTACTAGCAATTGGGGAATTTGACGGTATTCATCTCGGCCATCAGGAAGTGATCAGACGAGCTCTGCAGACGGCAGAACGTATGCGCATTCCCGCATCGATCATGACCTTCCACCCACATCCCAAAGAGGTGCTGGGCCAGCAAAAGTATACTCAACTGCTCACCCCTACTGCACAAAAGGAGCAGGTGCTCTCCAAGATGGGGTTAGATAATAGCTATCTTGTAGCTTTTGACCCTAACTTTATGAAGGTGACACCTGAAGAGTTCGTTGAAAACATGCTGATCCCTATGAATGTCAATACGGTGATCGTAGGTTTTGATTTCACCTTCGGCTTTCGAGGTGCAGGAACACCGGATACGTTATGCGAGCTTGCTGCAGGCCGCTTTGCTGTAGAGGTGATAAGGCCGTTTCAACTGAACGGTTGCAAGGTAAGCAGTACACTTGTTCGGGAGTATTTACAAAATGCTCAGCTAGAGGAAGCTAACCGCCTACTGGGGCGCCCTTACACCATTACAGGTACTGTTGTAACTGGAGATGGTAGAGGACGTACGATCGGGTTTCCAACGGCTAACATTGAAATGTCAGAGCCGTTCGTTATTCCCACACTTGGTGTCTATGCCGTGAGGGTGACATTGGATGGCGAAGTTTACAATGCAGTAATGAATGTTGGTAAGAAGCCTACCTTTGTTGAAGATTTGGAAAAGCCTACGTTGGAGGCGCATCTCTTTGATTTCTCTCGTATGATTTACGGGAGCGCACTCTCTGTAGAGTTTATTTCATTCCTTCGTCCTGAACGAAAATTCGGTTCCGTAGATGAGCTGATAACCCAAATTCGTACGGATGCGGACAAAGCGCGCTCGCTTTTATCTGATAACGTTTAATAAATCTTTTCTCTATTTTACATTTATAGTACACCTGTGCTATACTATAAAACGTTGTCGAACCAATATGGGTCCGGCATGAACCATGGCATGGAGAATCGACTACTCCGGCGCTCTCTGGGCCATAGGGGATATACAATTGATGGAGGTGAACGAACAATGGCATTGACACAAGAACGTAAGCAAGAATTGATCCAAACGCACAAAACTCATGAGTCCGATACAGGATCTCCTGAAGTGCAAATCGCGATTCTGACTGAAAATATTGTGAACTTGACTGGCCATTTGAAAACGCACAAGAAGGATCACCATTCTCGTCGCGGTCTTTTGAAAATGGTAGGTCAACGCCGTAAACTTTTAACTTATTTGAAAAACAAAGACGTTAAACGTTACAGCGCCCTTATCGAAAAGCTTGGTCTTCGTCGATAATAGGATTGACTTCAAAGGAGCAACCTCGGTTGTCTGCTGTTCGGGTCCAGATTGGGCTTGGACAGCCGCAGCGCGGTTGCTTTTTCGTATGTTTCTTTTAGGTGAAGCGAGATTTATTTCGAAAAAGAAGGAAATACTAGGCATTATGAAGAAGTGTTAGTAGAACCATTCAGCAGCGTGTAGGAAGAAAGTTTCTTGGTTAAACAGAAGCTATCGCTTACGTAGAAAGTTTCTTAGCAGAAACTCTTAGGAGGATTTTATGGAAAAAAGAGTACAAATGGATTTGGGCGGACGTCCGTTCATTCTTGAAACCGGACGTTTAGCCAAGCAAGCGAATGCTGCCGTAACCGCACGTTATGGGGATACAGTGGTGCTTTGTACGGTAACGGCTTCTGCCGAACCAAAGGATCTTGATTTCTTTCCTTTGACCGTGAATTATGAGGAACGCCTGTATTCGGTTGGTAAAATTCCAGGAGGGTTCATTAAACGGGAGGGACGTCCTAGTGAAAAGGCGATTCTTGCAAGCCGTTTGACAGACCGTCCGATTCGACCGTTATTCCCTGAAGGATTTCGTAACGATGTCCAAGTAGTCGCTATTGTTATGAGCGTGGATCAAGAATGCTCACCAGAGATTGCAGCGATGATTGGGGTTTCCGCAGCGCTGAGCATCTCTGACGTACCGTTCAACGGACCGGTAGGTGGAGTTATTGTAGGTCGTGTTAACGGACAATTCGTTATCAATCCGACTCTGGAACAAGCGGAGAAAAGCGACATTCATCTCGTTGTAGCTGGAACCAAAGACGCTATTATGATGGTTGAAGCAGGAGCCGATGAAGTACCAGAAGAAGTGATGCTGGAAGCGATCATGTTTGGTCATGATGAAATCCGCAAAATTGTAGCTATCCAAGAAGAATTAGTGCAAGTTGCCGGCAAGCCGAAGATGGAAGTCAAGTTACATAGTGTGGAAGAGAGTGTTAGCCGTGAAGTGCGCGCTTTCGCTCAAGAACGACTCGTTGAAGCGGTTAAAATTGCAGAGAAGCACGCAAGACAAGAAGCGATTGATGCGATCAATGCAGAAACCGTGGAACATTTTAACGTGCAATACGAGGAAACTCCTGAGAAGCTGAAGGATGTCAAGGAGACCTTGTACGACATCGTTAAGGAAGAAGTTCGTCGCCTGATTACTCATGATAAAGTAAGACCGGACGGACGTGGATTAGATGAAATTCGTCCGATTGAGTGCGATATTAACCTGCTGCCGCGTACTCACGGTTCAGGATTGTTTACACGCGGCCAGACTCAAGCGTTAAGTATTTGTACTTTAGGCGCTCTTGGCGACGTACAAATTCTAGACGGTTTGGATTTGGAAGAAACCAAACGCTTCATGCACCATTACAATTTTCCTCCGTTCAGCGTAGGGGAAGCAAGACCGCTTCGTCCTCCAGGTCGTCGCGAGATTGGCCATGGTGCTTTGGGTGAGCGTGCTCTTGAGCCGATTATTCCATCAGAAACCGATTTCCCGTATACCATTCGCCTTGTATCCGAAGTTTTGGAATCTAACGGTTCAACTTCGCAAGCAAGTATTTGTGCAAGCACATTGGCAATGATGGATGCAGGGGTACCTATTAAAGCGCCTGTTGCAGGTGTTGCTATGGGTCTGATTAAGGACGGGGAGCATTTCTCAATCTTAACGGATATCCAAGGTATGGAAGACCACCTCGGTGATATGGACTTTAAAGTTGCAGGAACTGCAAGTGGGGTAACAGCGCTTCAAATGGATATTAAGATTGACGGTATTGATCGTGCGATTCTTACGCAAGCATTGGAACAAGCCAAAAAAGGTCGCATGCACATCTTGGGCAAAATGCTAGAACGTATTCAACAGCCTAAGCCGCAATTGTCGCAGTATGCACCAAAAATTCTCACTATGCAAATCAACCCGGATAAAATCCGTGATGTTATCGGCGCTGGTGGTAAAATCATTAACAAAATTATTGAAGAAACCGGCGTGAAAATCGATATCGAACAAGATGGCCGCGTATTTATCGCATCCTCCAATGAGCAGATGAATGATAAAGCACGTCAAATCATCGAAGGTATCGTGAAAGAAGTTGTAGTAGGAGAAACGTACCTGGGTACAGTTAAGCGCGTTGAGAAATTCGGTGCCTTCGTAGAAATTTTGCCTGGTAAAGAAGGTTTGGTACACATTTCCCAGCTTTCTACTGAGCGAGTGGCTAAGGTTGAGGACGTTGTAGCAGTTGGGGATACCATTACTGTGAAAGTGACCGAAATCGACCAGCAGGGCCGCGTGAATCTGTCTCGTAAAGCTGTATTGACAGCACAAGTGCCTGCCCAATCGTAATGTACAGCTCATATAGCAAGAACGATAAAGAGTCAGAGTCGTCTGTCTCTTTTTGTTTTGTCTGAAAACCTACTGATTCTGTCATAATCTTGTCCGCTGACGCATATGAATGGGACAAACGATCTAACGACAGGAGCAAGGTTATGAAACGAGTTCAGGTGTTAGTATTGTCCGGACTATTTGCAGCTGTTTTCTTAGGTATACAGCAATCGGAGAACATACAGCTGTTTGTCCAGAATGCCAAGCTTAACGGTGAATTGAGTGCCGAAGCTATCCCTCATCATTGGGATATTTCATCAGTCGCAGCGTCTGTTTGGGGTGGAACAAGACAGCAGCAGGAGGACAAGCGTGAACTGCTGGAGCAGAGATTACGCCAGGAAGCACAGAAACGATATATTGCGCCTATTAACGCTAAGGTAGACCGCGTCTGGAAAGCCATTCCTGGTTATAACGGTCTCGAGGTCGATATTGAGCAATCACTTGCATTAACAGAACAGCAGACAAATACGGACAATCTGAAAATAGTTACAAAAGAGATCAAACCAGCTATTGGACTCGAACAGCTTGGGGCACAGCCCATCTATAAAGGAAATCCGAACAAGCCTATGGTATCGTTAATGATCAATGTTGCTTGGGGAAATGAGTATCTGGACAAAATGCTGGATGTGCTGGAGAAGGAGAAGGTCCACGCAACGTTCTTTTTTGATGGGAGCTGGTTAAAAAATAATATCCCTACAGCACAGCGCATTAAAGAAAAAGGGCACGAAATGTCCAATCATGCGTATTCCCACAAAAACATGAGCGAGATATCCAATGCAAAGGCAGTCGAGGAGATAACAAAGACACAGGTGCTGCTTGAAAAAGAATTGGGTGTTCAAAACAAGCTGTTTGCTCCTCCATCCGGTGATTTTAACCAGGAAACTGTGAATATTGCTCATAGCTTAAAATTGCAAACGATTCTTTGGACCTTAGATACTGTAGATTGGCAGAAGCCCGAGCCTATGACAATCGTTCGTAAAATAGCTACGAGAGTGGAGCCGGGGTCTTTAATACTGATGCATCCTACCGCATCCTCGAGCAACGCGCTTCAACAAATGATTGAAGTGATCAAAAGCAAGGGGCTTGTTTTGGGGACGGTTAGCGAGTTAATTTCTTCGAATCGTGTTCCTGAAGTTGAGTCTGCTCAACAATAATGGTAATATCATTAAGATACATTCAGAGAATTTCCGAGGAGGCTCCTTTCATTGAATAAATACGTATTGAACAATGGGCTGCGGGTCATCGTGGAACCAATTCCTACGTGCCGCTCCGTATCTTTCGGGATTTGGGTGAAGACAGGTTCGCGCAATGAGCAAGTGCAGAACAACGGAATCTCCCATTTTATCGAGCATATGCTGTTCAAAGGGACAGATCAATATTCCGCCAAAGATATTGCCGAAATTTTTGATGGCATAGGCGGTAATGTAAATGCGTTTACTTCCAAAGAATATACATGCTATTACGCAAAGGTGCTTGACGAGCATTTACCTATTTCGGTTGAAGTTCTGGCTGATATGTTTTTCCGTTCTTCGTTCGACCCAGCTGAGCTGGAAAAAGAGAAAAATGTCATTTTCGAAGAAATATCCATGTACGAGGATACACCGGATGATATGGTTCATGATTTGATTGCAAAAGCTACCTTCGACGATCATTCCTTGGGTTATACCATTATTGGTACGGAAGAAAACCTTACAGCCATGGATTCGAATACACTTCGTCAATATATGAAGGAACAATACTCTATAGATCGTACGGTTATTGCTATCGCGGGTAATGTAGATGATAGCTTAATGACTTTAATAGAGAAGCATTTCGGGGAATTTCACAACAATGGGGTAGAACAAACCTTAGTTGCTCCTTCTTTTGCCGGAAATCTTATGTTTCACGAGAAAAAGTCCGAGCAGAATCACATTTGTCTCTCTATGCCAGGCTTGTCTGCAAAAGATGACCGGCTATACGCCATGGTATTATTGAATAATGCGATCGGTGGGGGAATGAGCTCTAGGCTGTTCCAAGAAATTCGCGAAAAAAGAGGCATGGCCTACTCTGTTTATTCTTATCATACTTCATACCAAGATGGCGGTATGTTTACGGTGTACACCGGCACGGCTCCAAAGCAGACAGCAGATGTTTTAAAAGTGACGATGGAAATTTTAAACGAGATCAAAGATAAAGGCCTGACTGCTGCCGAGTTGAAAAAAGGTAAAGAACAAATGAAAGGCAGCTTGATTCTCAGCCTTGAAAGCACAAGCAGCCGGATGAATCGTTTGGGCAAAAACGAGCTGATGCTCGGTAAACATAATACGATGGATGAAATCATCGAACGAATCGAAAGCGTACAGCTTTCCGATATTCAGGATATGGCTCGTCATATGATGTCAGTACCATTTGCTCTTGCTATGGTCGGGCAAAAAGACGATGTTATCGACGGCTTCAGGAGGGATCAACTTGTATAACGTTCAAATCAAGCGCCTTCCGGGGACCGAGGATATTCAGCTTCCACAGAAGATGTCATCTTTGGCGAGCGGTTTCGATCTGCATGCTGCTGTAAATGAACCCGTTACTTTGCAGCCCGGAGATCGGATGCTGATACCTACCGGATTTGCACTTGCTATGCCGGATGAGCTAGAAGCACAAATTCGCCCACGAAGCGGGCTTGCATACAAGAATGGAATTACAACATTAAATTCACCGGGGACCATAGATGCCGACTATCGAGGAGAAGTCAAAGTTCTTCTGATTAATCATGGTAGGGAGCCTTTTACGATAGAAAGAAACGAACGGATTGCTCAGATGGTATTCCAAGTCGTGCCTTCAGTCCAACTGAATGAGGTAGACGAACTGTCCGAGACGGTACGAGGTGCCGGAGGCTTCGGCCATACTGGAACCAAATAAAGCAAAACACCTTCCTGTTTAGGGAGGTGTTTTTTTATTGCTAGGCATCAACCTCATGTCTGTAACCCATCCATGGGCGACCGCATAAGATGAGTTATCGAAAGCGACTTAGAAAGAGGTGAGATTGAATGCTTACAGGAATTCAAGTGGCTCTCATCGGTGGCGATGCACGCCAGCTTGAAGTTATTCATAAATGCTCTGAGCTTGATGCTTCCATTGTGTTGATCGGTTTTGATAACCTGCAAAATCAATTTAGCGGGATCACCAAAACGGAGCTGAGCCCCGAAGCTCTTGAGGCAGTAGATGCAATCATACTACCAGCTGTAGGTACCGATGATCACGGAAATGTAGAAAGCATTTTTTCTACGTCTGAATTGCGGCTTACCGAAGAGCATTTCAAAGCTTTACCGAAGCATGCTAGGGTCTTTACAGGGATGGCAAAGCCATATCTGCGCAAGCTGTGCTCGCAGTTCTCCATTAGATTGGTCGAATTGTTCGATAGGGATGATGTTGCTATTTACAACTCGATTCCAACAGCTGAGGGCGCCATAATGATGGCTATTCAGAACACCGATTTTACTATTCATGGCTCTAATTCCATGGTACTTGGGTTTGGCAGAACCGGGATCACGGTAGCGAGAACCTTGCAAGGTTTAGGGGCAAAAGTAAGAGTGGGAGTTAACAAGCCGGAGTACTATGCAAGGGCTTGGGAAATGGGCTTCATCCCTTTCTACACACAGGATTTGTATTCTCAGGTGGCGAATATTGACTTGCTTTTTAACACAATTCCGTCTATGATAATCACAGCACAGATTATTGCCAATATTCCACATCGTGCAGTGATCATTGACTTGGCCTCAAAGCCCGGCGGAACAGATTTTCGTTTTGCTGAGAAGCGGGGGATCAAGGCTTTGCTTGCGCCAGGACTCCCTGGAATTGTTGCGCCGAAAACAGCCGGTCGCATCATTGCCGACACCTTGAGCCGAATTATTCTTGAGGATGCAGGACAGAGGAGGAATGTGGAATGAATTGGCAGGGAAAGACCGTAGGTTTTGCCTTAACAGGATCACACTGTACGTTTGCTGAAGTAATGCCGCAAATCCAACGATTTGTTGATGCCGGAGCCAAGGTGGTTCCGATCGTTTCGTTTACGATACTTACTACAGATACGCGCTTCGGTACGTCTGAGAACTGGCAGAAACAATTGAAAGAGATAACTGGGAACGAAATTATTGCTTCAATTGTGGATGCAGAACCGCTAGGTCCGTCTAAATTGCTGGATGTACTTGTCATTGCCCCCTGCACAGGGAATACGACTAGCAAGTTAGCTAATGCAATGACAGAAAGTCCTGTCTTGATGGCCGCGAAAGCGCAAATGCGCAATCATCGGCCTCTCGTTTTGGCTATATCCACCAATGATGGTCTTGGTCTGAATGCTATGAATATCAGCAAGCTGCTGATAACCAAAAACATTTACTTTGTTCCGTTCGGTCAAGATGCTCCGACAGCTAAACCTAATTCTCTCGTCGCTCGTATGGATCTAATTATGGAAACTTGCGAAGTCGCATTAGAGGGAAAACAGCTTCAGCCTATGGTTATTGAACGGTTCAATTACTAATAATGATTTTTGCATAGGGGAGAGACAAACTAGATGTCGAGTCAAAAATTATTCAACGTTGCGGTAGTTGGAGCAACAGGAGCAGTAGGAGAACAGATCATTCGTTTGTTAGAAGAACGAAATTTCCCTATTCAAGAACTCAAGCTATTATCTTCGTCTCGTTCCGCTGGAACAAAATTGAACTTTAAGGGTCAAGAGGTTACTGTTCAAGAAGCAACTCCAGATAGCTTTAAAGGAATTGATATCGCCCTGTTCAGTGCTGGGGGAAGTGTGAGTCTTGAATTGATTCCGGAAGCTATTAAACATGGAGTGGTTTGTATCGATAATACAAGCGCGTACCGTATGGATTCGGAAACTCCTCTGGTCGTACCAGAAGTTAATATTGATAAAATCAACGAACACAAAGGGGTTATTGCTAACCCTAACTGCTCCACGATTCAAATGGTTGCAGCTCTTAAACCGTTGTACGATCGTTATGGCATTTCCCGTATCATAGTTTCCACTTATCAAGCGGTTTCTGGTGCTGGAGCGCGAGCTATTGATGAAATGCTGCGTCAATCCAAAGAGGTTTTGGCTGGAAACCCAGTTGAACCGCAAATTTTGCCGGTGGGTGCATTGCCGGTTAAACATCAAATCGCATTTAATGCGATTCCGCAAATTGATAAGTTTACAGAAAATGGATTCACTTATGAAGAAATGAAAATGATCAACGAAACGAAAAAAATTATGGGCGATGAGTCGCTGGAAGTTACGGCTACTTGCGTACGCATTCCTGTAGTTTATGGACATTCTGAATCGGTTTATGTCGAATTGAAAGAAGATTTCGACATTGAGGAAGCAAAACAGCTGATCGCTGATGCTCCAGGAATCGTTCTTCAGGATAACCCAGCAGAACAACAATATCCTCTTGCTGCGGATGCTGCAGGAAAGCTAGAAACATTCGTTGGTCGTGTACGCCGCGATTTAAGCAATCCACGTGCCTTGAATATGTGGATCGTTTCCGACAATCTGCTAAAAGGCGCTGCATGGAATGCTGTGCAAATCGCAGAATATATCGCTATCGAGCAGAAGTAATAAAGCAGGCTTCCAAACGGAAGCCTAGCTTTTCTTTTATAATGAACCGCTTTCGGGGAGGAAGACAGCTTACGAGAGAAGGCTGTTGACTTCCCTTTGGGAGTGGAATGAAAGCTTGCATTATGCTAACGAAGATGGCTTTCTATCGAAAGCTCAGTATATGCTTACGAAGATAGCTTTCTATCGAAAGCTCTTAGGAGGGACCTCATGAAAATTCTGGTTCAGAAATTCGGAGGCACGTCCCTTTCCAACGTCGAAGCAAGAGCACTCGTCCTAGAACATATTGAAGAAGCCTTAGCACAAGAATACAAGCTAGTAGTCGTCGTATCGGCAATGGGGAGAAAAGGCGAGCCTTATGCTACAGATACTTTGATTGATTTTATTAATCAGAATGGCAACCATTTGCCGCCACGCGAAAAAGATATGCTCCTTTGCTGCGGAGAAATTATATCAGCGGCAACCCTATGCAGCTTGCTTCGTGCAAAAGGAATCCCCGCCAGCGCACTTACGGGAGCACAAGCAGGAATAACAACGAATAACGATTTTGGCAATGCCCAGATCTTATCCATTCAGCCTACGCGTATTTTAGAGTTGTTAGAAGGCGGGCAAGTTGTCATAGTAACAGGATTTCAAGGCCAAACCAAGACGCATGATTATACAACCTTGGGCAGAGGCGGCAGTGACACGACCGCAACAGCGCTAGGCGCGGCATTAAAAGCGGAAATTGTTGATATATTTACCGATGTAGATGGAATATTAACGGCAGATCCCCGCATTGTAGAAGATGCCAGACGTCTTTCTATTGTTTCCTACTCGGAAATATGCAATATGGCTCATCATGGAGCCAAGGTGATTCATCCAAGAGCGGTTGAAGTGGCCATGAATGCCAGTATCCCGATTCGGGTTCGTTCTACATTCAGTAAAGACTTGGGAACTTTAGTTACCCACTCTGATGCGATTGAGCACAGTAGAGATGCTATTCAAGACCGTTTCGTAACGGGAATAGCGAGCTTTTCGAGCACTTCGCAAATACAAGTGGCTGCGGGCGATGGGGTTTACGATTTACAGCTGCAAGTTTTTAAAGCAATGGCTCAACAGCATATTAGTGTTGACTTCATCAATGTGAATCCATCCGGAGTCGTTTATACAGTTTATGACCATGAACTGGACAGAGCAGTCCATATTTTAAATGAGCTTGGATATAAGCCGCAATGTACTTCCAATTGTGCCAAAGTCTCTATAATCGGCGGAGGAATGAATGGTGTGCCGGGGATAATGGCGCAAATTGTCGAAGCGTTGACGGAAGAAGATATAAGCATTTTGCAATCAGCGGATTCCAATACGACCATATGGGTGCTTGTTCAAGGTATCGATATGGTGAGAGCGGTCCGTGCATTACACAGAAAATTTGAATTACATCGATAAGAGAAAAGTAGGAGGAGTTTGTCGTGGATTTCGGAAGACTCATTACGGCAATGGTTACGCCATTTGATGCCAATTTACAAATTGATTGGGATCAAGTTGCAAAACTAATGGATTATTTGATTGAAGAACAGACAAGCGACAGCTTAGTAATTAACGGTACAACCGGGGAGTCGCCAACACTGACTGAAGAAGAGAAGCTGCAGCTATTTCACTTTGCAGTGAAGCATGCTAATGGACGCGTTAAAATCATCGCCGGTACAGGAAGCAATGATACGGCGCATTCGATCCATCTTTCTAAAGAAGCTGAGAAATTAGGCGTAGATGCCTTGTTGTTAGTAGCGCCCTACTACAATCGTCCGTCCCAGGAAGGATTGTTCCAACACTTCAAAGCAATCGCTGAGGCAGTATCAGTGCCTTGTATCATATATAATGTACCTAGTCGAACCGGAGTCAATATTAATGTAGATACAACGATTCGTTTATCGCATATCTCGAATATTGTTGCTACGAAAGATTGCGCTGACCTCGATCAGCTTACACAAATTGCTCATGGAGCTGCTCCAGGTTTTCTTGTATACAGCGGGGAAGATAGCATGACATTGCCTGCTCTTGCTATTGGTGCTCACGGCATTATCAGTGTGGCGAGTCATGTGATTGGAAAAGATATGAAGAATATGATAAACTGTTATTTACAGGGAGATGTTCGTGAAGCAGCACAAATCAATTCCAGACTTCACCCTATTTTCAAAGGTTTGTTCGAATGTCCTCACCGTGTTCCAAGCCCTGCTCCTGTGAAGTTTGCATTGAACCACAAGGGGATTGAAGTGGGAGGAGTTCGTTTACCGTTAATAAATGTAACCGAAGAAGAAGGACGATTCATTGCTTCGTTATTTGAGTGATATGTCTAAGAAAATCGGTGCGTTTTTTAGCATCGATTTTATTTTTTAAGGCTACATTACGGTCTAAAAAAGCATAAACTTGTAATTGCAGTTTTTCTTCATGTATAATGGTGGCAAGTGACTGGTGCGGTTTTTGGTTTTTGGCTCATACAAAAATTCGTCGTCAATTTGAATTAGGAGGTATTTCTTTGTCAAAGAAAAATATTGATAAACTTTCGATCTTTGCTCTGGGCGGCGTGGGCGAAATCGGAAAAAATATGTATGTTATACAGTATGCCAATGATATTGTGGTCGTCGATTGTGGTTTGAAGTTCCCTGAGGAGGACATGCTCGGTATTGATATCGTCATTCCTGATATCACATATTTATCGGAGAACCGGGATAAAGTCAGAGGAATTATCATAACGCACGGACACGAGGACCATATTGGTGGATTGCCTTATGTTCTTAAACATTTGAATGTTCCTGTATACGGTACCAAACTTACGCTAGGGTTAATTGAAACAAAGCTGAAGGAAGCGAATTTGTTAGGTGAAACGAAACGAATTCTCATTAACTCTGAAAGCGAATTAAAGCTTGGAACCATTGCTGCTACATTCTTTAAGACTAATCACAGTATTCCTGATTCTGTAGGTGTATGCCTGGAGACTCCGGAAGGTAATGTCGTTCATACGGGAGACTTTAAATTCGACCAAACTCCTGTTAACGAGCAATACGCTGATTTGCATAGTATGGCAGCTATCGGGAAGAAGGGTGTATTGGCACTCCTCTCGGACAGTACCAATGCAGAGCGTCCAGGCTACACTGGATCTGAAAGAAGCGTAGGTATTCAAATTGAGGAAATATTCCGCAGAGCAAAGCAGCGGGTTATTATTGCCACCTTTGCTTCGAATATTCATCGGATTCAGCAAGTTATTGACGCTTGTGAGGTTACTCGGAGAAAACTAACAGTAATTGGCCGCAGTATGGTCAATGTCGTGGGCATTGCTCATGAACTCGGATATTTGCGTATTCCTGATGGAATGCTGATCGAGCCGGAGGAAGTTAACAAGCTTGCTGCGGATCGTGTTGTTATCCTGTCTACAGGAAGTCAGGGAGAGCCGATGTCAGCGCTCACTCGTATGGCGAGATCCACTCATCGTAAAGTGGATATTTTACCGGGAGATACGGTTATTATCGCGGCAACGCCAATTCCTGGAAACGAGCGTTATGTGGGTAGAACTGTCGATGAATTGATGCGTATTGGCGCTCATGTCATATATGGTCCCGGTTCCGTTACGGGAGTCCACGTTTCCGGACACGGAAGCCAAGAAGAGCTCAAGCTGATGTTAAATATCATGAAGCCTAAATACTTTATTCCGATCCACGGTGAATACCGTATGCTTCGTCAACACGGCACACTCGCCGAATCCGTTGGTATCGCCAAGGAAGACATATTTATTGTAGACAATGGTGAAACGGTTGAGATTCAAGACGGTGTTGCTCGCAAAGGATCCAAAGTAACGGCGGGTAATATTTTAATCGACGGTCTAGGAGTCGGAGATGTTGGGAATATTGTTCTTCGCGATCGGAAGCTGCTCTCGCAAGATGGTATTCTAGTCGTAGTTGTTACACTTAGCAAACAAGACGGTGCCATTTTATCCGGGCCTGATATTATATCCCGAGGTTTCGTGTATGTTAGAGAATCGGAAGGCTTGCTGGATGAAGCAAACCGGATCGTGACAAGCACATTGAATCGTTTAATGAATGAGAATGTAAATGAATGGGCTTCCTTGAAGACTCATGTAAAAGATGCACTTGGACGATTTTTGTACGAACAAACCAGAAGAAGACCTATGATCCTTCCAATTATTATGGAAGTATGATCAAAAACCACCAGTCAATAGCTTGAAACCTTTTATAATACAGGTGTTTGCATCGATCACTATAAAGAGATCACTTAGAGAATTTCTCTATGTGATCTTTTTTTATTTTTGATGGCATGTTCCATTTAAGATCGTATAACGTCTGCATATTTTTAACCTCTCGATCCATACTATGGGGGATGATGTAACCATAGAATAGGGAGGATTTTCCTTATATGAACAATTTCACTCAAGATACGCAGCCACAACAGCCAAACCCGGACGAAGCCAAGAAAAATCCAACTGTCGAGAATATTCAACAGTTAGGTCAAACGGTTACGCCGCAAGCGGAATCGAATATTTTTTGCATGACCATTATTGGACAAGTAGAGGGACATTTAGTACTGCCACCTCAAAATAAAACAACCAAATACGAACATTTGATCCCACAGCTTGTTGCTGCAGAACAAAACTCCAAAATTGAAGGTGTTCTGATCATTTTGAATACCGTCGGTGGTGACGTTGAAGCAGGCTTGGCTATAGCCGAAATGATAGCAACTCTCTCCAAGCCTACGGTCACACTCGTATTAGGAGGAGGACATTCCATAGGGGTTCCGATAGCGGTATCCTCGAATTACTCCATCATTGCAGAAACAGCGACGATGACAATACATCCAATTCGTTTGAATGGATTGGTTATTGGAGTGCCTCAGACCTTTGAGTATTTGGATAAAATGCAGGAGAGGGTCAATCGATTTATTACACGTCATTCCAGGGTAACAGAGGAGAAATTGAAGGAACTGATGTTTAAAACCGGAGAATTAACGAGAGACATTGGAACGACCGTTATCGGACCGGATGCAGTTAAATACGGTTTAATTAATGCCATTGGTGGCGTAGGTGATGCCATTCGTGAATTGAACCGTCGTATCGAGGAGAAACGTAACACCCAGACTGGGGGCATGGTGCAATGATTCAGTATACAGTAATGCCTCTTGAGGTTGTAATGGAAGGCATTGAAGAAATGGAGTCCAACCAGATGGAGATTGTAATGAATGGGATCACAATGCAGGTTCAGCCATTGAATTCGACTCAAGCAACCATAGTTCGATTGATAAGCGGAAACCCGCAAGATTTTTTGAATCCGCAATTCACTCCTGGACGTGTAATTGAGTTTCAGCCGAGGATCTAGTTCTAAGGTCTGATGTTTTGCCATCATATTAAGGTTCTATCCAAAGTATGGTATAATTTGTACTTGGGGGTGAGCCGCGTTGGCAAGGCCAAAGAAGAGAAGTAAGGTTATGAAAACGAATTTGAAGTATGAGCTGTATGGCATTGTCATCTTGACATTGTCTGTCATAGCTATATCCCAAGAAGGCCCTGTCTCCAGATCCTTTAAGTACTTGTTCCGTTTTTTGATCGGGTCGATGGAATTTATTATTCCGCTTGTTTTCATCTACATAGGACTTTATGTTTTGGTGAAAAGATCATGGCCTGTGTGGAGGACGACTCGTAAGGCAGGGATTTTGCTAATTATTCTCGCGTTCATCCTCATGAGTCACATCACGTTGTTCGATGATTTGTACCCAAAAGGGAAGATCACGGCAGGAATGATTATGTCACAATCATGGTCCAGCTTGATGACAGCGATGGAAGCCTCAGAGAGAGGTAGGGCTGCGCTTGACCGTGAAGTGGGCGGGGGCATTATCGGAGCATCTCTGTACAGCATGCTGTACTTTTTGTTCGCGAATCTAGGAGCAAAGCTGATACAATACATGCTGATTCTCATTGGCATTCTGTTAGTGACGAGATTGTCCATCGGCGATATCGTTCAGAAAGTAAAAGGTCGCCGAAAATTCGCGGATACGCTGCTTGGACAATACATACAGAGGAAAATGCTTGCCCGCAAACATAAGCCGATACCTGTAGCAGTAAAGAAAAAGCCTGCGGCTATACCGTATATTCCTGAGGATAATGAGTTTGATGAGGAAACATTGAAGCCGGAACGAAAAGAGAAGAAAAATGGGAAGAAACGTTCCTTATTTTTTGATCTTATACAGCCTAAAGCTAAAACAGAGCCGTCAGCTCAACAAGCTTTTGGTCAGGATGAGGTATCTGAAGAGTTCGAGCATACAACAGACCAAGTCAAACCAACGAAGGAACAAACCGTATATCATGCTGCTGATGAAGCGGAAGAAATCGAACATGAGCCGGTTATTCCTGTCATTCGCGATTTTCAGGAGCATGTTAAGCAGGAGTCATTCAACCCACAAGATGACCAAGCGGTACAAGCAGCTCCAGTGACAGCTAAGGCGAAATCAACGGGTGCAGCTGCTACAGAAGATGAAGGTGGAGCACCTGAAGATTTTGATATTCTGAATCAGCCTCTCGCAGCACCTTATGAGCTTCCATCTTTTCAGTTGTTGTCCAAGCCTAACCTTGCAAAAGGGGCTGAATCATTGGATTACAAAGCGGTTGCTCGCAAGCTGGAAGCAACACTTGAAAGCTTTGGTGTAAGGGCGAAAGTATTGGAAGTTGTAAGAGGACCTTCTGTTACACGATATGAAATTCAGCCGGATGTTGGGGTAAAGGTAAGCCGAATAGTAGGATTAACAGATGATATTGCACTGGCCTTAGCGGCTAAAGATATTCGGATGGAAGCTCCTATTCCTGGAAAATCCGCAATCGGGATTGAGGTTCCGAATACGGAAGTTTCTATTGTCACTATGCGTGAAGTTATGGAGACTACAGCTTTTCAGGAGTCAAGCTCTAGGCTCTCTATCACGTTTGGTAGAGACATATCCGGACAACCTATCGTCGGTAATTTGGCGCGCATGCCACATATGCTGGTTGCAGGTGCAACAGGATCAGGTAAATCCGTTTGTATTAACGGGATTATTACGAGTATTTTGTATAAGGCTAAACCGGATGAAGTGAAGTTTTTGATGATTGACCCGAAAATGGTTGAGTTAAACGTATATAACGGTATTCCTCATTTGCTAGCACCGGTCGTTACGGATCCTCGCCGTGCGTCTCTGGCCTTGAAAAAAGTTGTAGTTGAGATGGAAAAACGCTACGAGCTCTTCTCAAAGAGCGGTACGCGGAATATTGAAGGCTACAATAATATGCTGGTGGAAACCCAGACGGGTGCGCCGCTGCCTTACATCGTAGTCATTGTCGATGAGTTAGCCGACCTCATGATGGTGGCTGCCAATGATGTAGAGGATGCGATATGCCGCTTGGCTCAAATGGCACGGGCCGCAGGGATTCACTTGATTATAGCGACTCAGCGGCCTTCTGTAGACGTCATTACGGGTGTTATCAAAGCCAATATTCCTTCCCGGATCGCCTTCGGGGTATCGTCACAGGTCGATTCTAGAACGATTCTGGATATGGCGGGCGCGGAAAAATTGCTTGGACGTGGGGACATGCTTTATCTCCCAATGGGTGCATCGAAGCCTGTGCGCGTTCAAGGAGCTTTTTTATCAGATAATGAAGTGGAGTCCGTTGTTAACTTTGTAAGGACACAAGGTCAGGCCAACTATGTGGAAGACATGGTACCACAAATCGAAGAGCAGACCGAAGCACCCGATCAAATGGAAGACGAGCTCTATGATCAAGCCGTACAAATCATTTTAGAAGCGAAACAGGCATCCGTATCGTTATTACAGCGCCGTATGCGCGTTGGCTATACCCGTGCGGCCCGGTTGATCGATTCTATGGAAGCTAAGGGAATCGTCGGCCCATATGAAGGAAGCAAGCCTAGGGAAGTGCTTGTCTCCCTTGAGCAATATCAAGGAAGGCTTTCGTCATAATTATAGAAGAGCATACCGAATAGGTGTGCTTTTTCTTTTGTCCATTTTCCAGTCCCAGTACTTTCCTTATTTAGCTGAATAGAAGCTTACTTCCTTTCTCATAATAACCTTAAAAAGGTTGCCAATATGAATGTGGGAAAGGTGAGGACAGTTGATGAACAAACGTCTTGTTTTTATTACGTTCTGTTTGGTTTTTGTTTTATTTGCAGGCTATCAAGTCAAACACCGGCTGGAAGTACAGCAAACCTTTAGTAAAACGGATGTTCACTATGGAGCCACAGGAAAAGATGTATATGAACTGCAAGGAAGACTTAAGCTCTTGGGCTTCTATAGTGGCTCAGTAGATGGAGACTTTGGCTACAACACGCTTCGGTCATTGAAATGGTTCCAATCGGAGTTTGGTTTGAAGGTGGACGGGATTGCAGGGTCCAAAACGAAATTAAAGCTTTGGGAAGCGACTAAGCACTATCGTCCGACAGCAGATGAACTGCCCCAATCGGCACAAACCGGAAATGCAGGTGCAGGTCAAGGTGGGGGTGGAGGTGGTGGTCAAACGACGAATTTGCCTGCTACCAATCATCTCGGCTTGTCTGAGCAAGACTTAAACTTAATGGCGAACGCGGTGTATGGTGAATCAAGAGGTGAGCCTTACATAGGGCAGGTTGCTGTAGCGGCGGTAATACTCAATCGTGTTAAATCGGCTAGCTTCCCTAATACCGTCTCCGGTGTTATTTTTCAACCAGGAGCATTCACAGCAGTAGCTGACGGACAAATTTGGCTGACTCCTAATGAAAATGCTAAAAAAGCCGTGAGAGACGCTTTAAACGGAAATGATCCGAGCGGCGGTTGCATATATTACTTTAACCCAGAGACTGCAACCTCCAAATGGATTTGGACCCGTCCTCAGATCAAGCAGATCGGTAAGCATATTTTCTGCAAGTAATGTTCTGCGAGAAGTAACCCTTGTGGTTGCTTCTTCTGTTTATGAAGGAATATAATGGAATAAAGCCAATGAAAGGAGCAATGTCCCGTTGAAAAACATTCAATTTGAGCGTGGCACCATAAGAAACATCCGAGTACATGTGCTGCCTACAGAACAATTTAAGACTTATGCATTATCGGTATACATCGGTACTCCCTTGGAGGAGCAGTCTGTTACTCCAACGGCTTTCACTCCTTTCGTGCTGCGCCGCGGCACACAGAAGTACCCGGAAACCAAACAATTTCGGGAACGGTTGGATGATCTTTATGGAGCAGGCTTCGGTTTTGATATTTACAAGCGTGGCGACTATCAAATGGTTCAGTTTCGCATGGATTTGATTCAAGATCATTTTGTGAATAGTCCTGAATCACTTCTGCAAAATGGCATCGAGTTTCTTGGCGAAGTCATCACCAGACCCGCCCTTGAAAATAATCGATTTGTCGGTAAGTATGTTGAGTCAGAGAAAGTCACGCTGCAAAAAAGGATCGAATCCATCATTAACGATAAAATCAGATATGCAGCCGAACGTTGTATTGCCGAAATGTGCAGCCAAGAACCTTACAGACTGCATCCATTAGGCAGCATCGACCAATTGCAGCGGCTGACACCTGAAACATTGTATTCTTATTATCAGCAGTGGCTTCAGAACTCGGTAATTGATATATATGTCGTAGGTAAAACCAATCTTGAGGAAGTTATGCCGCTAATTGAAAGAAGCTTTGTAGTGGAAAGATCACAAGCCGGAAAATATCTGAATAAGCCTGGACATCGTCAAGTCGAGCAGGTGAAGGAAGTGGTGGAGCGGCTTGATGTCAACCAAGGCAAGCTGAATATGGGCTTACGAGCCTATTCAACCTATGCGGATCCTACATATCCAACGATGCTGATGTACAACGGCATACTTGGAGGCTATCCTCATTCCAAGCTGTTTACTAACGTGCGGGAAAAAGCCAGTCTCGCCTATTATGCTTCTTCTCGATTGGATGGGCATAAAGGGATTTTAACGATACAATCAGGCATCGAGATTCAAAACTTTGAAAAGGCGGTAGCCATCATTCGTCAACAGTTGGAAGCTATGACGAAAGGCGAAATTAGCGAGACGGAGCTTCAGCAGACAAGAGCCATGATAACTGGACATTTGCGTGAAATGCAGGATTCTGCCTTTGAGCTTGTCTCCTTTGATTTTAACAATATATTGTCGGGTGTTGAGCGTTCCGTTCCATCCCTCATTCAAGATGTACTTAACGTGGATAAAAAAGATATCCAAGAGGTAGCCAATCAGGTCAAACTAGACACGATCTACTTTTTGCGCGACCGGAAGGGAGGAGAATAGAGCATGAAGGCAATTCCGTATCCTAATGTGAATGAAACCTTATATGTGGAGCAGCTTCCCAATGGATTATCGGTATTTCTTTTGCCAAAGGAAGGCTTTCAAAAAACGTACGCTACCTTTTCCACCAAGTACGGCTCAATTGATAATCATTTTAAGGTACTGGGCGGACAAGAGAAGCGGGTTCCTGACGGCATCGCTCACTTTTTGGAGCACAAAATGTTTGAGGAGCCTACAGGTGATATTTTTGCCGTATTTGCTTCCAATGGTGCTTCAGCGAACGCATTTACAAGCTTTGATAAAACGACTTATTTATTCTCGGCAACAGAGCATATCCATGAGAACTTGAAGACACTTATCAATTTTGTGCAAAACCCGTATTTTACGGACGAAAATGTTGAAAAAGAAAAAGGGATTATCGGGCAAGAGATTAAAATGTATGAGGACAATGCCGATTGGCGCTCTTATTTCGGTCTGATCGAAACGATGTATCATAAACATCCCGTTCACATTGATATAGCAGGGACAGTCGAATCGATTTCTCATATTACGAAAGAGCTTCTGTACGATTGTTACCACACGTTTTACCACCCGAGCAACATGAGCTTGTTTGTCGTAGGTGGTATAAATCCTGAGGAAATCATGGAGCTAATTCGAAACAATCAGGCAGAGAAAAATTACAAGACGCAAGGGGATATCGAACGTTTCTTTGACAATGAGCCTTCAACAGTCAAACAAAAAGAGAAGGTTACCGTACTACCTGTTTCTCTACCCAAATGCTTGTTCGGGTGTAAGGAACCTGACCAAAAAGCGTCTGGAAAAGAGCTGCTTGAACGAGAGCTTTCCATGAAGGTGCTTCTGGATATTTTGCTAAGCCCTAGCTCCGACATTTATCAGAAATTGTATGACGAACAGCTGATTTCGGATAACTTCGGCAGTGAGTATAATATCGGAGAGAATTATGCTTTCACGGTTATCGGCGGCGATACGAAGGATCCTGATCGACTGATCGCAAGAATCCAAGAAGAAATCGACAAAGTCAAGGAACAGGGAGTTCCTGCAGCAAGCTTCGAGAGAAGCCGTAAGAAAAAAATAGGCGGATTTATGAGATTGCTCAATTCTCCTGAAGCCATTGCCAATGAATTTACAAAATATCGCTTTAAAGGGATTGATCTCTTTGATATTTTGCCGGCTTATGAACAAATGACACTTGAACAAGTAAATGAACGTCTTCGTCAGCACTTTAACTGGAATCAATTGGCGGTTTCCATTGTAAGAAGCGAACAACAGTGAGTATTATCCAGCGGCCCTTCACCGATCAAACGGTGCTTATCACAGGGGCTAGCAGAGGGATTGGAGCGGCTATTGCTGAACGATTTTCCTCCGTTGGGATGAATGTAGTAATTCATTACTTACAATCTCACGAGGCTGCCAACGAAACGGCTCGCAGCTGTATGAAGCACGGCGCCAAGGTGCTGACGGCTGCTGCCGATTTGCGGAGCAGAGAACAAATACTGCGATTACAGGAAAAATTGGATCATCATGGTATGATGCCGGACATTTTAGTAAACAATGCCGGCATTTCTCACTATGGTTTGCTATCGGATGTGACTGAGGACATGTGGGACGAAGTGATGGACATCAATCTTAAAGGTACCTTTTTGACAACGCAGCAATTTATGAAGCCGATGATCAGCCAAAAGTATGGAAGAATCATCAATGTTTCTTCCATTTGGGGGATTTCGGGCGCATCATGTGAAGTAGTTTATTCTACAGCGAAAGGCGGTATGAATGCCTTCACGAAAGCGTTGGCCAAGGAGTTGGCTCCATCGGGCGTAACCGTAAATGCTGTAGCTCCAGGTGCTGTGGATACATTAATGATGGCTAATTTCGATACAGAGGAAAAAGCCGCACTGGAGAATGAGATTCCAGTTGGACGATTTGCGCAGCCAAATGAAATTGCCTCACTGGTCTATTTCCTGGCTTTACCGGAATCAGGGTATATCACCGGACAAATCATCAGTCCTAATGGGGGCTGGCTTACCTGATTTTCCTGAATATTTAGGCCTCCTTTTGCGAAGATTAGTATTTGTAGTGATACTATATACTTAAGGGAGGCTAACACTGATGGCAACAGCATTGAAGGTATTCGAGCGTTGGAAGGAATTTTTGGGTGAACGTGTAGAACAAGCGCAAAAATCCGGGATGAGCGATGAAACGATCAGTAAGCTTGCATTCCAGATCGGTGAATTTCTCTCCGACAAGGTTGACCCTGAAAACAATGAAGAGCGCATCTTGAAGGATCTCTGGGATGTCGCCGACGAACAGGAACGTAAAACGATGGCACGTCTAATGGTGAAACTTGTAAATAAATAAACGAATTCCTTATCGGCCTCCTTCATAGGAGGCTTTTCCTTGCTATTCATGATATACTTAGATAAAGTATGTTTTAGAAAGGCGGCAAGGTGAAGTTTGAGTACTGTGAGATGGGCAAGTTATTTATCTGTTATTGTTAGTTTATTGCTAATTGTTAGTGGCTGCGGCAAAAATATCCCCGCAATTGATCCGGCTGTTCTTCAAAACAAAGTATCGGTGTTAGTGCTAACTAAACCGAATTTAAAAGATACGACAAAATCCACATTTACGAATACATTGCTATCCTGGCGGGATACCCAACATATAGCTTTTGAATGGATTCCTGATGTCACGGCAATTTCGGAAGAGCAAGCTAATAAAATACGATCTGTAACATATGATTACATACTAGTAGTTGGAAACGAGCTTAATCAGCAACTACTGCCTTTTGCTTCAACGCTTTCTGATAAAAAATGGATATTCATGGATGATACGATCAGTCAGAATACTTCAGAAGTGTCTGCTGCGAATATAGAGTGGAAGCAGACAGGTCCTGGTTTCATGGAAAATCAGTGGGGGGAGTGGGTTAAGCAGCAGCAGGTTATTGGTAAATCCATGGAATGGGTGACTGTGTCCTCGAATCCAATCCCATCAGCCTGGGCTCCATCGGAAGAAGCGGAGCGGATATCGATCTCGGATGCAGAAGGCTGGTATCCACAATTTCAGCTGCAGGTGAAGCAGCATGCTCCTGATTGGCTTGTAGTTTATTCCCCGCAAGAGTCTAGTGTTCTACAGCGCATGAAAAACTTACAGGTTCCCATCATCAATATGGCGTCCACCACTATCGATGTGAAGTGGGATATCGTACTTCCTGCGTTGTTAGCCCAAATGCAAAACAAGCAATGGAAAGCTGGAATCCAGGCTTACTCCACACAAGAGGTGCAAGTAAACAAGCCTCAATAACTTTTTGCAAAAAGCAGCAGGAATTATGCGAAATTTGTAGAATATTTTCGTAAGATGTTACAAAATATGAATAGATGGTCTCTTGACATCAGTAAGAGGTGTATAAAAATGGAAATGAAACAATGGTATATGGAATATCGAATTTTTAAAAATCGCCCCGGTCTGTTGGGAGATGTAGCTTCCTTGATGGGGATGCTGGATATAAATATTGTTACGATTAATGGTGTGGAAGACCGTACACGTGGAATGCTTCTTCAAACAAATGATGATGAAAAAATTGACTTAATGGGTAAAATGTTGAAAAAAGTAGATAATATAACTATAACTGCTTTGCGGGAGCCTAAGCTTGTAGATATATTGGCCGTAAGACACGGTCGCTATATCGAAAGAGACTCGGATGACCGCAAAACATTCCGGTTTACCCGCGATGAATTGGGGCTGTTGGTCGATTTTCTTGGGGAAATCTTCAAGCAAGAGGGGAATCAAGTCGTTGGATTAAGAGGAATGCCGCGCGTCGGAAAAACCGAGTCGATCATTGCGGGCAGCGTATGCTCTAACAAGCGTTGGACTTTTGTATCATCCACCCTCTTACGGCAGACGGTGCGCAGTCAATTGTCCGAAGATGAAATGAACGCCAACAATGTGTTTATTATCGATGGAATTGTTTCGACCATTCGTTCTAACGAAAAGCACCATATGCTTTTGCAGGATATTATGAGCATGCCGTCGACCAAGGTCATCGAACATCCGGATATTTTCATTCGTGAATCGGAATACACCTATGACGATTTTAATTATATTGTAGAGCTTCGCAACACACCGGATGAAGAAATATCGTACGAGAGCTTTACGACTGGTTTTGACGAGTATTAATTTGAAAATTTCACAACTAAGACATAACCGAAAAGGGGTGAGAACGTGACTGATCTTGGCCAAATGCTGCGTAAAGCAAGAATGGAGAAGAAAATTTCTCTTGAGCAGCTAGAAGAAACTACTAAAATTCGTAAACGGTATTTGGAAGCTATTGAAGATGGTAACTACAAAGTGCTGCCTGGCAATTTTTATGTCAGAGCTTTTATAAAGAGCTATGCAGAAGCTGTTGGTATGGATCCGAATGAAGTTCTTCGTATGTATCAGAATGTTATCCCAACTTCTGAGCCAGAGCATGTAGAACCAATCCGATCGAAGAGAACCACCCGAAATACGGAGAAAATCGGCAAGTATGCGTCTACCATAATGATGGTTTCATTCGTCGTGTTGATTCTAGGGATTATCTATTACTATCTCAACATGAATTACAGCGGCAAACAGAACGAAGCCAATCCGAATAATGAGCCGAAGCGGGTTACGGACAAAGCCGAGCCTGCTCCCACTGTGAGCGGAGATACTTATGGCATTACATTGAATGATAAAAAAACTACGGCAGTGGTGACACCTACGCCAACACCTCCACCTGCTCCAAGTGTTGAGGTAAAGTTGGTGAAAAGTCAGGGTGGTATTGATTATTATTCGGTCTCCAACGCGGAGAAGCTTAATATCGATATGAAAGTAACCGGTGATGCTTGTTGGGTACAGGTAGACTCATTGGGACAAAAACGTGAGACGATAGATGAAGGCACGTACAAGAACGGAAACAATCAGATATGGGAGTTAACGAACTCTGCATTTTTGGTTTTCGGACGGGCTAATGCAGTGGAACTGATGGTGAACGGAACCTCAGTTGCTCTTGGGGATGCGCCTAATGCTAAACGAATCCAGGTTGAATTAATCAAAACCTAATTAAAGTTTACCTTGTTGCGATTTGGGGCATGCTAATACCAACTAGGTTTAAGGGATGGTATATGTCATGACCGCCAGTTGGGTTGTAGTAGTATTAGGGATCATTGTATGTTCACTTGGCTGGTACTTAACGCCTAACGCATGGGGATACGGTATACTTGGATTCGGCTTAGCGCATATTGTACTTGGAATAGTGGATATGTTTCGTTTTTCGCCAGATCATGTAGAGCAAAGTTAAGTACGGCTAATCAAGACACCACGGAAGCGATAGCCGAAGGTGTCTTTTTATGTTATTCTTCGGTATAGGGAAAATTAAGGATAAAGAAGGGTGTGTCGTACATGAGTAGTGAGAGCTCATTTGATATTGTATCCAAAATGGATATGCAGGAGCTAAACAATGCCATTAACCAAGCGGAAAAAGAAATTGCTAACCGCTTTGATTTTAAAAACAGTAAAAGCAAAATTTCATTGGAAAAAGAAGAACTGGTCGTCCTATCTGACGATGAATTCAAACTGCAAAATGTGTTGGATATACTGCATTCCAAAATGGCGAAGAGAGGAATCTCCTTGAAAAACTTGGAATACGGTAAAGTCGAAGGCGCTTCGTCTGCAACTGTACGTCAAAAGATTAAGCTCAAACAAGGTATCGACCAAGACAACGCTAAAAAAATTAATATTTTGATTCGCGATTCGAAGCTTAAGGTGAAAAGCCAAATTCAAGGAGATCAAATTCGTGTTACCGGTAAAAGTAAAGATGATCTTCAGCAAATCATTCAATTGCTTCGCAAAGAGGATTTACCGTTGGAGCTTCAATTTTTGAATTTCCGATAAATACTAGGAACCTTAAGAAGTGGTTCTGGTGTTGTTGAGAGCCTGTAGTGGCAAGGGTTCTCTTTTGACACGCTTCATTCCCATGTATTATACTTGAAACTAATATAGTAAGGCTTGAACATTGGAGGATATTACATGACAGAGAAAGTGAAGGTAGTTACGCTCGGGTGCGAGAAGAATCTCGTTGATTCTGAGATCATGTCAGGATTAATTCATGGTCGTGGCTATGAGCTCGTGAGCGAAAAAGAAGACGCAACAGTTATCATTGTAAATACATGCGGATTTATCGATGCAGCTAAGGAAGAATCGGTAAATACGATTTTAGATATGGCTGACCTGAAACAAACAGGACAATTGAAGGCCCTTATCGTATCGGGATGCTTGACTCAGCGCTATAAAGAAGAGCTGATGAAAGAAATGCCTGAAATCGACGGTATTGTCGGTACAGGAGACTTTCACAAAATTAATGAAATCGTGGATGAAGCGCTGGCAGGTAAAAAACCAATTCTTGTTGGAAATCCCGTGTTTAACTACGAGGCATCTTTACCAAGAAGAGTTACCACACCTCGTTACACAGCGTATGTGAAAATTGCCGAGGGCTGTGACAATGCCTGTACCTTCTGTAGTATCCCTATTATGCGCGGTAAATTCCGCAGCCGCAGCATAGAATCAGTCATCTCTGAAGTTGAACAATTGGCTTCGCAGGGCGTGAAAGAGATTAGCTTGATTGCACAGGATTCTACGAACTATGGTACAGACTTGTACGATGGTTTTATGTTGCCTACACTTCTGAATAAAGTAAGTGAGGTTAACGGAATTGAGTGGGTTCGTCTGCATTATGCTTACCCGGGATTCTTCACGGATGAATTGATTGACACAATTGCTAGCAATCCTAAAGTTTGCAAGTATGTCGATATGCCGCTTCAGCATAGTGAAGATAGTATTCTCAAACGGATGAGAAGACCAGGTAGACAGCAGGACGCTAGAGCCTTGATTGCCAAGATCCGTGAGCGTATTCCAAACGTTTCCTTGAGAACCTCATTAATAGTAGGATTCCCGGGAGAAACCGAGCAGGACTTTGAGAATCTTAAGGACTTTATTAAGGATGTAGAGTTTGACCGTCTAGGCGTGTTCGCTTATTCGCAAGAACAGGATACGCCAGCTTCTCGCTTGCCTGATCAAGTCACTGATGAAGTGAAAGAATTCCGTGCCAATACACTGATGGAAATTCAACGTGAAATTTCCAATCTTCGTAACGGTAACCGGATTGGCCAAGTCGTTGACGTATTAATTGAGAAGTACGATGGCAGAGGAGACGTCTATGTGGGCCGTTCTCAGTATGATGCTCCTGAAATCGACGGTGAAGTTTTCGTCACCGGCACACAATTAAAGATTGGCGAGGTAGCTAAAGTTCGCATTACCCACTCGTTCGAGTTTGATTTATCCGGGGAGGTTGTGGCATGAACCTGGCCAATAAAATCACTTTGGCGAGGATCTTTTTAGTTCCTATCATCATGTTTTTTTTATTGGTGAATGTGAAGTTTCCTCATATCCGAATTGAACAATTCGTCATCACGTACAACCAGATTATTGCTGCGCTAATTTTTATTATTGCGGCCAGTACCGATAGTTTGGACGGTTATATTGCGCGCAAACGTAAATTGGTGACTAATCTGGGGAAACTGCTTGATCCGCTTGCGGATAAATTATTGGTATCTGCTGTGCTCATCTCTCTTGTAGAGATGGGTAAAGTGGGGGCTTGGATTGCTATTGTCATTATTAGCCGTGAATTTGCGGTTACTGGATTGCGTCAGATTGCCTTGCTGGAAGGGCATGTTATAGCGGCAAGCAAGTGGGGGAAATGGAAAACTGCGACGCAAATTACTGCGATAATCGCTCTGTTAATTAATAATTTCCCATTTGCTTTTATCAATTTCCGTTTTGACATCATTGCCAGCTGGATTGCTGCAATAATCACTCTGTATTCTGGTTTTGACTATTTCATTAAAAATAAACACGTTATTAACTTTAACGAATAAGAGACAGTAGGACTTTCCTATTGTTTTTTGTTTTATTACAAGGAGATGTTGATATGAAAGCAGAAATTATTGCGGTAGGGACTGAACTGCTTCTCGGTCAAATCGTCAATACGAACGCCCAGTTTTTGTCGCGCGCTTGTGCGGATCTTGGGGTCAGCGTATACTTTCAAACCGTGGTGGGGGACAATGAAAGCCGCCTTATAGATGCTATACGGATAGCAGCTGGCCGCGCTGATCTCGTCATCTTCACGGGAGGTCTTGGCCCAACCCAGGATGATTTGACTAAAGATGCTTTAGCTGTATATTTGGGTCGTAAACTACATATTCATCAACCGTCAATGGACAAAATCGAAGCCTTTTTCCGTCATCGTGGCGCGCATATGGTTGAAAGCAACAGAAGGCAAGCGTTGATGCTTGAAGATAGCGATCCTCTGCCGAATGATACCGGAATGGCAGTCGGAGTTGCGCTAACCAATGAACAGACGCACTATGTTCTTTTACCAGGTCCTCCTAAGGAAATGAAGCCCATGTTTGAGCGTTATGCCGCAGCTTGGATTTCCAGTAAAATGACAGGCGTACACCCGCTATATTCGCGTATGCTGAAATTTGCAGGCATTGGGGAATCGCTGCTAGAGCATGAGCTTATTGATCTGGTCCAGGTTCAATCAGACCCGACAATCGCTACGTATGCCAAGGAGGGAGAAGTAGCTGTTCGTTTGACGACGCGTTCAGCTACGAGGGAAGAAGCGGAACAGAAGTTATCCCCTGTGGAGACGGAGATACGCCAAAGACTAGGGCAGCATATTTATGCGAATGAAGACGTTACCCTAGAAGAGGAAATTATACGCCTAATGAAGGTGAGAGGGCTTCAATTGGCTGTAGCGGAAAGCTGCACAGGTGGACTTGTCAGTGACCTTCTGACCGCTGTATCAGGCAGCTCCTCGGTGTTTCAAGGCGGGATAGTAGTTTATACTAACGAATGGAAACACAGGCTTTTAGGTATCCCTATGGACGTTCTAGAAGGGAACGATGCCCCTGGAGCAATTAGCGATGTAACGGCGCGTATGCTGGCGGAGAATCTACTGGAGCAATCAGGAACCGATTATGCTGTTGCTATTACTGGGGTAGCAGGTCCTGGTGAGTCGGAAGGAAAGCCGGTAGGGCTTGTTTATGTAGCTGTTGCTCAAAAGGGAGGGGCTACGGCTCTAAAGCAGCTCCAACTCACTGGTAACCGTGAAATGATTAAGCTTCGTGCTGCAAAAAGTGCTTTATATCAGCTGTGGCAGCTTCTTTAAATCGTTCAGGAGACTTATAAAATAGTGCTTGTAATTTATTCGTTAGATGTAATATAATAGTTTTAACGGAAGAACCGTAACAATGCATATACCTTGTTGCGGTTTTTATTTTGACTAACAATCGAATGTATGTTCGCAAAAAATGCTTGGCAATAGAGCAAAAACAAGTTATCATGGAATTAATTATACGAGAGAAAAGGAAGTGACTGTTGTGTCAGATCGTCGCGCAGCATTGGAGAATGCACTCCGTCAAATCGAGAAGCAATTTGGTAAAGGCTCCATTATGAAATTGGGTGAATCCACTCATATGCAAGTAGAAACCATTCCAAGCGGATCTTTGGCTCTTGATATCGCATTAGGTATCGGCGGCTTCCCGCGTGGTAGAATTATAGAAGTATACGGACCGGAATCCTCAGGTAAAACGACGGTAGCTCTTCATGCGATTGCCGAAGTGCAAAAGGCCGGTGGACAAGCTGCTTTTATCGACGCAGAGCATGCCCTTGATCCGTTGTATGCAAGCAAGCTGGGTATTAACATTGACGACTTGCTCTTATCTCAGCCGGATACAGGAGAACAAGCACTGGAAATCGCTGAGGCACTCGTTCGAAGCGGCGCTGTTGACATTATTGTTATTGATTCCGTTGCAGCTCTCGTCCCAAAAGCTGAAATTGAGGGCGAGATGGGGGATTCCCACGTCGGTTTGCAAGCGCGTCTGATGTCTCAAGCTTTGCGTAAATTGTCTGGGGCTATTAACAAGTCTAAAGTTATCGCCATTTTCATCAACCAGCTTCGTGAGAAAGTTGGCGTCATGTTCGGGAATCCAGAAACAACGCCTGGTGGACGCGCACTGAAGTTTTACTCGACGGTTCGACTGGATGTTCGTCGCGTAGAGACTATCAAGCAAGGAAATGATATGGTTGGTAACCGTACAAGAATTAAAGTCGTTAAGAACAAAGTGGCACCTCCATTTAAGCAAGCGGACATTGACATCATGTACGGGGAAGGCATTTCCAGAGAAGGCAGTATCATCGACATCGGAAGCGAGATGGATATCGTTCAGAAGAGCGGCGCATGGTATTCCTTTAATAATGATCGTCTCGGTCAAGGCCGTGAAAATGCTAAGCAATTTCTGAAGGAAAATCCACATGTGGCAGATGTAATCGAGAAGAAAATTCGTGAGAACAGCAACTTGATTGTTGCGAACGGCTCCGATCTCCACGAAAAAGATGAGGATGAAGACGATCTTCTGGCATTCGAAGAATAAGGATAATTGAATAATACGGAATTGGGGCACCTGTACTTAGGTATAAGGTGCCTTTCCTACATGTTTGGGGTGTTTGGATTGGACAATGATACCGAAACGATGCACAGTGGAACGATTACTAAAATAGAGCGGCAAAAACGAATAAAGGACAGGTATAACCTTTTTATTGACGAGCAGTTCGCCTTCTCTGTACATGAGGATATATTGATAAAGCATAGGCTTGTCAAAGGTACTGTAATTAGTATCGATGATTTTAAAGTGATCATCCATGCTCAAGAAAAGCAACAAGCGTATCTGGATGCCATACGGCTTTTAGCTGTGCGACTTCGTTCCGAGCATGAGCTTAAAGTGCGGTTAAAGCAAAAAGGCTATGAACCTAATATTAGTGCTATCACGATTGAGCGATTAAGGCAAGAGAAGTATGTAGATGACATGCTGTTTGCAGAACAGCTTACCATGCAGCGGATACGCTCTCAAAAAAAAGGGCGCCATTGGGTAAAGCAAGAGCTGCAGCATAAGGGGCTTCAGTCGCAGCATATTGTTCACGCACTGGAAAAGGTGGATGAAGAGACAGAGTATCGTCATGCGTTCGATCTTGTTTTTAAACGGTATCGTACTGAATTTGCGGAAGACTCCGTGAAAGCAAGACGTAAAGCTATGGGCTTTCTTATGCGGAGAGGCTATTCATCGAGCCTGGTTTCGCGTGTAATGAGAGATTTAGTGCAGGCTTATGGGGCTGCGAACGAAGATGAACTCGATAATAATGAAGGTGAATTTGAAGAATATTAACAGGGGTATAAACCGCAGGTTTCCTTGATATATGCGCATTGTTTGGGTGAATAGATCTGCTGGATAAATCATTTATGCAGCGGACACCTTGACAAGCTTCTTCGACAAAAGATAAAATAATCATGTATAATTTTATACACAGAATCTTCCTGCCACTTGAATAGGGAGATTCGCAAAGTAAAATCGCCAATTTTTACTTTATCTTACGTTTGTTAAACGGATTAAAAACCATACTGTCCCAAGCTTACCCCTTGGAGAAACAACGAGGAGGTGAACTGGATGCTGAATCCGGCCATCTGGATCTTAATCATCCTCTTTGTTGGTGTGATTTGCTTAGGGATTGGTTATATTATCCGCAAGTCCATTGCAGAAGCGAAGATTTCTAGTGCCGAGCAAGCCGCAGAGCAAATTAAAGAAAATGCTAAGAAAGAAGCGGAGGCACTTAAGAAAGAGACGGTTCTGGAAGCTAAGGATGAGATTCACAAGCTCAGAACCGAAGCTGAAAAGGACATTCGTGATCGTCGAAACGAAACACAACGATTAGAGAGACGATTGTTGCAAAAAGAGGAGTCGCTGGATAAAAAATTAGAATCTCTGGAAAAGAAAGAAGAGCAGGTCGCCAACAAAGAGAAAAGAATCGAAGAAACCCAATCGCAAATTGATGACATTTATAAGAATCAAGTTGCGGAGCTGGAGCGAATATCCGCCCTCACGATGGAGGATGCCAAGAACATTATCCTCACGAATGTGGAGCAAGAAGTTCGTCATGAAACAGCTCAATTAATTAAAGAAATCGAGCAACAGGCTAAAGAAGAAGGCGACAAGAAAGCTCGCGAAATTATTACGCTGGCAATCCAAAGATGTGCAGCTGATCATGTGGCAGAAACAACGGTTTCAGTCGTTTCCCTGCCTAATGAAGAAATGAAAGGGCGCATTATCGGTCGCGAAGGAAGAAATATCCGTGCTCTGGAGACATTGACGGGAATCGATCTTATTATTGACGATACTCCTGAGGCAGTGATCCTGTCCGGTTTCGATCCTATTCGACGGGAGATTGCCCGTACTTCTCTTGAGAAATTGGTTGCAGACGGACGTATTCATCCCGCTCGCATTGAAGAAATGGTCGAGAAGTCCCGTAAGGAAGTGGATGAGCGTATTCGTGAATACGGTGAACAGGCAACATTCGAAACCGGAGTACACGGACTGCATCCTGATTTGATCAAAATTTTGGGCCGTTTGAAATTTAGAACAAGCTATGGGCAAAATGTGTTGAAGCATTCAATGGAAGTGGCCTACTTGACAGGATTAATGGCTGGAGAACTCGGGGAAGACGTGACATTGGCGAAACGTGCCGGTCTCCTACATGACATCGGTAAAGCTTTGGACCACGAAGTTGAAGGTTCTCACGTTGAAATCGGCGTAGAAATTGCCAAGAAGTACAAGGAGCATCCTGTAGTCATTAACAGTATTGCTTCTCACCACGGTGATTGTGAAGCCACATCGGTTATAGCGATGCTGGTTGGCGCGGCAGATGCTTTATCGGCTGCACGCCCTGGAGCTCGTCGTGAAACGCTGGAAACCTATATCAAGCGTCTAGAGAAGCTTGAAGAAATTTCCGAATCGTTCGAAGGTGTCGAGAAATCGTACGCAATTCAAGCGGGTCGTGAAGTTAGGGTTATGGTACAGCCAGAGAAGGTTGATGATACAGAAGCGTTCCGTCTGGCACGCGATATAACGAAGAAAATCGAGGGAGAGCTGGATTATCCGGGTCACATTAAGGTAACGGTAATTCGCGAAACTCGTGCAGTAGAATACGCAAAATAACAAATTGCATACACTAAGAAGAAAAGTGGCTGAATAAGCCACTTTTCTTTTCCGCTTAGAAGGGTCAACGGATGAAAAGGAGCACAAGAAATGAGAATTCTATTTATCGGTGATATTGTCGGTTCAGTTGGAAGAAAAGCGGTTAAAGCTTGCTTGCCGGGACTTAAATCAAAATTTAATCCGACTTTTATTATAGCAAACGGGGAAAATGCAGCTGCAGGGAGAGGGATTACTTCCACAATAGCGAAAGAATTGTTCGAACTAGGCGTTCATGGAATCACTATGGGGAATCATACTTGGGATCAAAAGGAAATATTTGATTTCATTGATGATGAAGAGCGTATGGTTCGTCCGGCGAACTTCCCTAAAGGTACCCCAGGCAGAGGCTTCACTACGATTAAAGTAAAGGACCAAGAACTTGTCATTATTAATGTACAAGGGCGTACGTTTTTACCGCCGCTCGATTGCCCTTTCGAGAAAGTAGACTCTATACTGGAAGGCATCAAAAAGCGCAACAAATATGTACTGGTTGATTTTCACGCTGAAGCTACTTCTGAGAAGCTGGCTATGGGCTGGCACTTGGACGGCAAGGTCTCTGCAGTTGTGGGAACCCATACCCATGTACAGACTCATGACGAGCGCATTTTACCGCAAGGAACCGCTTATGTGACCGATGTAGGGATGGTAGGGCCTAGAGATGGAATCTT
The DNA here is from genome assembly GCF_000686845.1 of Paenibacillus sp. UNC451MF. GTDB lineage: Bacteria > Bacillota > Bacilli > Paenibacillales > NBRC-103111 > Paenibacillus_S. The sequence continues at coordinate 184,715 of NZ_JMLS01000018.1, forward strand.
AGGCATGGAAAGAGGCGCAGTGCTTCAAAAGTTCAAAACACAGCTTCCTGTCCGGTTCGTTGTAGATGAAGGGAAATGGCATTTTCATGCAGTTTGTATTGATGTAGATCCTGTGACAGGCCTAGGAAAAAAAGTACAATTGATCCGTATGGAAGAAGATCAATTCATTATTGAATAATTGTCTGACAATTCAAAATTATTAGTTAATACTATCTTCGGGAAGAAGGAATTATTGTCAATTTCCTAGAATATGATTAGTACTGGAAGCAATCCATCATTCCCGAGGAGGTACTTTTCATGGAAGTATTAAAAGTTTCAGCAAAGTCCAATCCTAACTCCGTAGCCGGCGCGTTAGCAGGGGTATTGCGTGAACGCGGAGCAGCTGAGCTGCAGGCAATCGGGGCTGGAGCTCTCAACCAAGCGATAAAAGCAGTAGCGATTGCACGAGGATTTGTGGCTCCCAGCGGGGTTGATCTGATTTGCATACCAGCGTTTACGGATATAGTCATTGACGGTGAAGATCGCACGGCTATTAAGCTCATTGTGGAACCTAGATAGGCAATAGTATTTCATTATATTTATGCAGCAAACACACCTGTTTACTATGTAGACAGGTTTTTTATTGTTTTCGTATCACGTTGCCCATTGGAACGGAAGTGAATAGGATTACAGCGATTTCCTTCGAAAAAAGGAATTTACATGTAATTATTCATATCGAGGAGCGTGAAGAAGCATGACAATCATTGATGGACACTGCGATGTATTGTACAAAATGTATGAAAATCGGGAATTGGACTTTTATAATCCTCAAACGACCGCGCTTGATGTAACCTATTCTAGAATGGTGCAATCAGGAGTTAAGATTCAGTTTTTCGCTATTTTTTTACCCGATAAGATCCGACAACCTTATTTTGAACATTATTTAGAGTACATAAATATTTTTTATCAGAAAATCATTTCTGATCCCCGAATCAAACTAATAAAAAACCAAACGGACTTGCTCGAAGTCATGAGCGGAAATCAAAAGGGAGCCGTTCTAACATTGGAAGGTGCCGATGCAATTCAAGATAATCCCTTGTACACCCAAACCTTGTTTCATCTCGGAATTCGATTAATTGGAGCTACATGGAATTATGGGAATTGGGCTGCTGACGGTGTTTTGGAACCAAGAAAAGGAGGTTTTTCGAGAAAAGGAAAAAGATTTATTAAAGAATGCAATGATTTGGGTATAATGATTGATGTATCCCATCTTTCTGAAAAATCATTCTGGGATGTGGCTGTATTGTCAGAGAAGCCGTTCGTGGCCACTCATTCCAACGCTAAGGCGATTTGCGGACATCCACGAAATTTGGATGACAATCAAATCCGTGTGCTAATTCAAAAGCAAGGAAGAATTGGCATCACGTTTGTCCCCTGGTTTGTCAATGATCAGGGATCAGCCTCGATCAGCGACCTTACGAAGCATATAGACCATATATGCGCTTTAGGCGGGGAGAAACACTTGGTTCTTGGCTCGGATTTTGACGGAATCAGCAAATGGATTCCTGATCTTGAGCATGCAGGTCAGTATAATCATTTGGCTGAATGTTTAAGTAAATACTACAAAGATGAATGGATTAATGACTTCTTTTTTCGGAATTGGTATCGGTTTTTACAGCGGCATTTACCTGCTCGTTAAACGTTATATCTGTATTGTAGATATATGCTGTACAGACTGATCTCTTTTCGGTATGGATATCATCTAAAAATACTATCTTTCAATTTGGACCAAACCACTTGCTTTTTATCTGGTAAAGTCATATTATTTGGATGACAACTGAAAGAAATTTTTTATCCATATGTGAAATTTCTTTTAAGCTTAAGTTGATCTATTGCAGTGTCAGTGACATTAAAAGGAGTGGACAACGGTGATTAGCCAATTATCTTGGAAGATCGGAGGACAACAAGGGGAAGGTGTAGAAAGTACCGACAAAATCTTCTCGACGGCATTGAATCGTCTGGGATATTATTTGTATGGGTACCGTCATTTCTCCTCTCGTATTAAGGGGGGACACACCAACAACAAGATAAGAATCAGTACGAAACCAATTCGTGCTATTTCCGACGACTTGGATATCCTTGTTGCATTTGACCAAGAAACCATCGATTTGAATGCGCATGAGCTTCGTGAGAATGGCGTAGTTGTAGCAGACGCCAAATTTAATCCTGTTGTGCCTGAAGGCGTTAAAGCTCGTTTGTTCCCTGTGCCTATCACAGCGATTGCTGAAGAGCTCGGAACATCCCTATTTAAGAACATGGCTGCTTCCGGCGCATCTTGGGCATTGCTTGGTTTGCCTCTGGAAGTATTTAATAAAGCAGTTGAGGAAGAGTTCGGACGTAAAGGTCCTGCTGTAGTTGAAAAGAACATTGAAGCAGTTCGTAAAGCGGCTGAGTTCATCTTGGAAATGAACGGCGGTCCATTGCCTGAGTTCCAACTTGAGCCTGCTGACGGCAAGCAAAAGCTGTTCATCATCGGTAACGATGCTATCGGCTTGGGTGCTGTAGCTGCCGGCTGTCGTTTCATGCCTGCATATCCGATCACACCTGCTTCGGAGATCATGGAATACTTAATCAAAGCATTGCCTAAATTCGGCGGTACAGTTATTCAAACAGAGGACGAGATCGCAGCGGTAACAATGGCTATCGGCGGTAACTACGGTGGCGTTCGTACGATGACTGCATCTGCAGGTCCTGGTCTTTCCTTGATGATGGAAGCTATCGGTCTTGCCGGTATGACTGAAACTCCAATCGTTATTGTGGATACACAACGTGGTGGTCCAAGTACAGGTCTTCCTACAAAACAAGAGCAATCTGACTTGTATGCGATGATCTACGGAACGCATGGTGAAATTCCAAAAATCGTTCTGTCCCCATCCACAATTGAAGAGTGCTTTTACGATACAGTTGAAGCGTTCAACTTGGCAGAGAAATATCAAGTGCCAGTTATCTTGTTGACAGACCTTCAGCTTTCCCTGGGTAAACAATCCAGTGAATTGTTGGATTACAATAAAATTGTTATCGACCGTGGTCGATTGGTTCAAGGTGAATTGCCTCCGACGGAAGAAAACAAATTGTTCAAACGTTACGAGTTTGCACAAGACGGTGTTTCTCCAAGATCGATTCCTGGTCAAAAATATGGTTTGCACCATGTTACAGGCGTAGAGCACGACCAAGAAGGACGTCCATCTGAAAGCACGGAAAACCGTAAAAAAATGATGGATAAACGTATGGAGAAATTGAATCACGTAAAAGTAACGAACCCGATCCTTGTAGACGCTCCTCACGAAGAAGCGGATCTGCTTCTTATCGGTATGGGCTCCACTGGTGGTACCATCGATGAAGCTAGAGCACGTTTGGAGAAACAAGGCATCAAAACAAATCACGTAACGGTTCGTTTGCTGCATCCTTTCCCTGCTGAAGAGCTGAAAGCTCAAATGGCAAAAGCAAAAACAGTTGTTGTTATTGAAAACAACGCAACGGCTCAATTGGCTTCCTTAATCAAATTGAACGTTGGTTCTCCAGAAAAAATTAAGAGCTTGTTGAAATATAACGGTAACCCATTCTTGCCAGCAGAAATCACTACATTTTGTCAGGAGTTGAGTCCAGTATGGCAACGTTAAAAGATTTTCGTAACAATATTAAACCTAACTGGTGTCCAGGGTGTGGAGACTTCTCCATCCAAGCGGCTATTCAAAGAGCTGCTGCCAATGTAGGATTGGAGCCTGAGCAATTGGGTGTAGTCTCTGGTATCGGTTGTTCCGGACGTATTTCCGGTTACATTAATGCATATGGCTTCCATGGTGTTCATGGTCGTTCCCTTCCTATCGCTCAAGGCTTGAAAATGGCTAACCGCGAGTTGACTGTTCTTGCTGCAGGCGGTGACGGTGACGGTTTTGCGATCGGTATGGGTCATACGGTTCACGCAATTCGTCGTAACATCGACATTACTTACATCGTTATGGATAACCAAATCTACGGCTTGACTAAAGGTCAAACTTCGCCGCGAAGCGCTGAAGGCTTCAAAACGAAAAGTACACCGTCAGGCTCCATCGAATCTGCATTGTCTCCATTGGAAGTAGCTTTGGCTGCTGGTGCAACATTCGTCGCTCAGTCGTTCTCCAGTAACTTGAAACAGCTGACAGCTTTGATTGAAGCGGGTATGAAACATAAAGGCTTCTCCTTTATCAACGTATTCAGCCCATGTGTTACTTTTAACAAAGTAAATACGTATGACTGGTTTAAAGAAAATATCGTTGATCTGGAAGAAACACCGGATTACGACCCAAGCAACCGCGTTATGGCTATGACTAAAATCATGGAAACAAACGGCTTGCTTACTGGATTGATCTATCAAAATACTAACAAAGATAGCTATGAAAGCCATGTTCCTGGATTTAAAGAAGAGGCTTTGGCTAAACAAAACATTAAAATCACGGAACAAGAATTCGAGAAATTAATGGCAGAATTTAAATAATTTTATGAACTTTACAAAAGCATGCGGCGCTGCCGTATGCTTTTTTTACTACCGTACGTTATAATCATGGAGAGTATGCACATAATGAAATACGTACATAAGACAAAACAATGGGGGGTTATTCCTATGAAACAAGTACCTATAGGCGTTTCGGCAAGACATATTCACTTGTCGGTTGAACATATCGAACAATTGTTCGGGAGTGGTTATCAATTAAGTGTATTGAAAGATTTGTCTCAACCAGGTCAATATGCAGCGGCTGAGACGGTAGCGGTTGTTGGTCCAAAAGGCAGGTTCGACAAAGTAAGAATTCTAGGTCCTGCTAGGGGGAAAACACAGCTTGAGGTTTCGCGCTCCGACGCTTTCGTGCTCGGCATGAATCCGCCAGTACGTGAATCAGGTAATATTGCCGGAACTCCTGGAATTACGATCATTGGACCTGCAGGTCAAATTGATATTACAGAAGGTGTCATCGTTGCTGGCCGACACATACACTTTCATACAGATGACGCAGCGCGCTGGGGGATTGCGGACAAGCAACTGTTAACAGTAAGAGTTGAAGGAGAACGTTCACTTATTTTTGAGAGAGTGTTGGCTCGTGTTTCCGATCAATATGCACTTGATATGCACATCGATACGGATGAAGCGAACGCTGCAGGCGTCAAAACAGGAGATATGGCTACAATACTGTCCTAGTGGAATGCGATTTTTCTTTGAAATTGCTGCTAAAATAATGATATAATAAAAGGTATGATATTTGCAGCTTATTTCAGGAGGAACGCGTAATGACAACAAAGAACAAATCTGATAAAGATTATTCTATATATTTTCAACCTCCTTCTTTAACTGACGCGAAAAAGAGAGGGAAGGAAGATATCAAGGTTCACTATAACTTTGAGATCCCTGAAGACATGCAAAAGTTTGGTCAAGATAAATATTATTTAATTCAAACCTACGGCTGTCAGATGAACGAGCACGATACAGAAACGATTATGGGCTTGCTCGAGCAGATGGGATACAAAGCTACGGAGGATCGCAAATTAGCCGATGTCATTTTATTAAACACCTGTGCTGTACGTGAAAATGCAGAAGATAAAGTGTTCGGTGAGCTTGGCCATCTTAAGCATCTAAAAGCAGAGAAGCCATCACTTGTCCTTGGCGTGTGCGGCTGTATGTCGCAGGAAGAGGCTGTTGTTAACCGGATTTTGCAAAAGCATGGTTTTGTAGATTTAATATTCGGGACACACAACATTCATCGCTTACCGCATTTGTTGAAGGAAGCTTTCTTTAGTAAGGAAATGGTTATCGAGGTTTGGTCCAAGGAAGGCGATATCGTCGAGAATCTTCCAAAAAAACGCGAAGGAATCAAAGCTTGGGTCAACATCATGTATGGTTGCGATAAATTCTGTACCTATTGCATTGTTCCTTATACTCGTGGGAAGGAACGGAGTCGCAGACCTGAAGATGTGTTGGCAGAGGTTCGTGACTTAGCGAGACAAGGCTTTCAGGAGATTATGCTGCTTGGACAGAACGTCAATGCGTATGGTAAAGATTTTGAAGATATCGAATACCGTTTCGGTGATTTGATGAACGATATTTCCAAGATTGATATTCCACGTGTTCGATTTACGACTTCACATCCTCGTGACTTTGATGATCACTTGATCGAAGTTCTTGCCAAAAGAGGAAATCTGGTTGAGCAAATCCATCTACCGGTTCAATCGGGCAGTAACGAGATTTTGAAGCGCATGAGCCGTAAGTATACTCGTGAGCATTATTTGAATCTTGTGGACAAAATCAAGGCAGCGATCCCGGACGCAAGCTTGACTACAGATATCATCGTTGGGTTTCCAGGGGAAACCGATGAACAGTTCGAGGAAACATTGGAGCTGGTCAAACAAGTGAAGTATGACAGTGCGTATACATTTATTTATTCGCCGCGTGAAGGTACTCCTGCTGCTGATATGGCAGACGATGTACCTATGCAGGTGAAGAAAGAACGTTTGTATCGTTTGAACGCGGTTTTGGCGGAGTTCAGTAAAGAGAGCAACGAAAGCATGAAAGGTAAGCTGCTGGATGTCCTCGTTGAAGGCGAAAGTAAAAATAATGCAGACGTGCTTGCCGGACGTACTCGTACAAACAAGCTGGTTCATTTAGTAGGGCCAAAAGAATTGATCGGTAAAATTGTGCCGGTCCAAATTACGGATGCTCAAACCTGGTATATTAAAGGGGAATGGGTACCTACTGCGGTAGCATTATAAAAAAGCAAATATACATGTTGAGGGGCGTGACCGGCTATGTCGGGACAACATAATCATGATCATGATCACGATCACGAACATATGCAGTGCAGTCAAATGGAGTGTTACACAAATACAGAAATGATCGTTCGCGAGGATATTTTAGTGAAAGCCAAAGAACTGGCAGACCTGATATCTACTTCGAATGAAGTGCAGTTTTTTCAAAAAGCAGAAAATCAAATTTCTTCCAACGATCAAATCCAAACATTAATAAGCGCTATTAAGAAAAAACAAAAAGAAATAGTAGCTTTTGAATCGTTTGAAAATAAAAAGATGGTTGACAAAATTGAAAAAGAAATTGAAGAGCTTCAAGATCAACTAGATAACATTCCAATTGTTAATGAATTCCGTCAGTCACAGGAAGACATTAATTATTTGCTACAATTAGTCATGTCAGTGATTAGAGATACCGTTTCTGACAAAATTACTGTTGAATCCGGTAAATAAGTTATGACAAAGAACCACCTTGTAATTATTCATTGCAAGGTGGTTTTTTATATTCAGGGGATTTTTAAACTTCCATGTGCCGAGTTGGGTATGTATCGGCATTGTGACAACGATTATTTTCGAATGGTGACTCTAGTACCAATAGGTACGATGGCTGCAAGAGCTAGAACATCTTGGTTGTACATACGCACACAGCCGTGTGATACTTCATGTCCGATGGAAGACGGATCGTTAGTTCCATGGATGCCATAGTGAGGGCGAGACAAGCCCATCCAAAAGGCGCCGAAAGGACCGCCTGGATTTGGTGCTTTATTTACAATAGTGTAAATGCCCTCGGGTGTTTTTGTCAGTACTTTTCCTATTCCAATAGGATAACTATGGATAACGCGGTTGCCATCTAGCAAATGAAGCTTACGGTCTGATAAATCAATAATGATCTGATACATAGAGCTTCTCCTTCTGCTATCTGAATGAGGCGTACTACAGTTACAGATATCTTATGGAAATCTCATGATAGGCTTTATTTATTTTTTTCTTACGCATTTTTATTTGTAATATCCCGTCTTTATAAGAAGCTCTGGAGTAACGGGTATCGATATGGCAGGGGAGGCGCACAACCTGGGCATTAGAACCCGAGATGCCTTCCACCTTTACTTGATCAGTTCGAATCTTAACGATTGGATTGGCGTTATTCGCCATATTCATTTTCACAATAACAAAATGGTGGGTTTCGAATATTTCGGAATCCTTGACTCCTTTAAGCATGCCCCGCTTGGGGAGGCTTTTTTCCAACATATGCTTGACATAGTCTTCAACCCACGAGGTATCCTTCCATAGCTCCAAGTGCTGATCGGACGGCAAATTGGGCAGCTTCGTCCCTAATATCGATTCAATGGCTTCCCACCGAGATTGATTGTTGTTGCTGCGGTTCATCCGGAACATCCTCCTTCCGCCTATAAATACAAAACATTATATGAAATGAACATCCATAATGATACACTCCCAAGATTCCTTTCTCATCAGATGTACCACTAGGCGCATAACTACATACAATGGAGCAAGAAGAACAAAGGAGCTACGCCTATGCCTTCCATTGTTGGTAATATTAAAATTTTATCCATTGATCACGGCTCCATTGTGCAAATAGGGGATGCCGTTCAGTTAGCACCAGAGAGCACATCTAAAACATTTGCCGGAGGAGGGTCATTCAATACTGGTGATTTCCCCGTTACCAATAATGCAATTAGTAATACGAATACTAATGACAATGACGTGGCCGATTCCACTCAAAGTACGGTCGGAAACAAGGGGGTCGTTTAATGAATCTTATTGTCAATCAAAATATCGTCATCCACCAATTGCGAGTAGATAACGTGACAAACTCATCCATTCTGCAGATAGGAAGTGCTGGGATGATCAAGCCGTTGTCCAATCAATACAATACAGGCGGATTTGCAGGGCCAACACCGAAGCAAGAAGGGGGCGGGGCTGCCCCATCGATTATTCCTTTACCTAGTCCGAAATAATTGGGCTAACACCCATATCCTTCTATCTGCATACTCTGTGGGAGGAGGTGTTGAACATAATGAATGCCTGGCAGCAGTGGAACTTATACTTTCAAAATTTGCATCATTATATCCGGGCTCAATCCGAGAAAGTGGCTGAACTGGAAAAAACACTCGATTCGGTTAAGCAGGAACTAAACGCCTTGAGGGAACAAAGAGGGATTCGTATTGACAAAATTGAGTATAAATTTGATCAATTGAAAGTTGAGAAGCTGGATGGCACGCTAAACATTGGAATCACACCTCAATCTCTTGAAGATATGGCAGTAGGTGAAGAAGTAACTAAGCAAAATGGTGAACCTGTGAATCAGACATCTGAGCTACAGGTGTCCGTACAGAGCGAGCTTCAACAATATCTCGATAAGCAGGTGCCGGAGCAGTTTGAATATATTCAGGAAAAAGCCGGGTTCAATCTAGATCCATGGCACCGTAAGATGATAGTGGAAGACTTAAGCAAACAAATGAAAGAAAGAATGTTATATTATTTTCACAACGGCGCGACAGCTGATCAATTGGGTACTATAAAGGATTCAGTTCTTTTTAGAACGAAGGCAGATATTAAGCAAGCCTTTGATCATTACATCTCTAAAATGACTCAAAAGGACGTGAGTGAGTAATGAATTTTCAAGTGGTTAATAAAGGGCTATGTGTTGGAGAGATAAGAGTAATAGGGGTTTCAGTATCATCAGTACTTTTAATCGGGGATACGGAACAGATTGTGCTCTCATCCATTTCGGACACACCGCCTGAATCAGTTACAACCGGTCCTCTTGTGCCATTGGCATCGGAAGAATGAATTATGAATCGATGGTCTATTGTTAAATATATAAAAGTATTCAATGTGTCGGAAGCTTCCATTATCCAAATAGGTGATAATAAAAATAATCGTCCTTCCTCCAGAGTCATCGCTGTCCAAAGAGAAGTTGCCGATTTTAAAGGGGATGAAGGGAATTTTGAGCAACTCCCGCTTTTTTCACGCGAAATTCCATTGCCCGACGTTACGGAAACAGTCGATATGAAGATTGACCATGTGTGCGATACTATTAAGGTGGGCAAGGTTACTGTATTAGGGATAGTTGCATCGTCAGTATTTCAAGTTGGTACGAACGAGACTATTGAGGCTGAATCACGTGTGAAGCAGTTTCGCCAGTTAGTAACAGATAAGAATAGCTCTTTAGCGAAAATGAATGGTGGAGAGCAAGCCAAACCAACTGGTGAGGAGTTATGAGCTTTATTAAAAAGAAAAGGTTGTCTGAAGGGTCAAATTAATGCTGACCACAAGACAACCTTTTTATTATGTTTTAGAGGGAATAATCAATAGTTATTTTAACAACGATGTTAGTTTTATTTATTGATTGCTGGAAGGGCGAGACTTATGGCTTTCTGAACTATTGTCGGAGTATGCAATGAGCACGATGTTTTGGTTGGAATCCAAGCGAAGTTGATCTTCAAGGTGTTGGATTTGAGTCAGCACTTCCGGGGTCAAACGAGCTACAGAAAATTGTGAGTTCATTGAAAGAAAGACACCTCCGTTTTTTATTATATTGTGTCCATATTTCAGACTTATAAAGCATACTCTTGTGTTGATTATGAGAAACGAGGTGAAAAAAGTTTGCTAAACTCATCAATCCGTGCTATATTGTGAATCTGTCTTTAATGAATGCCAAGAAAAAATTCAAGTGATTTCGAAAAAAAAATTGCATTCATATAGAGAAATGTGATATATTTAAATTCCGGTCGTTGAGGATGATGAAAATGATCGGTTCCAAAATTGTCCTTTGAAAACTGAACAACGAGTGAATGTTTTAAAGAGAATGAAAATTCTCGCTAGCATTGAATTTTGAGCTTAAGACAAGCTCTGTTATACGATC